>NZ_SOAL01000007.1 GCF_004364775.1 Comamonas sp. JUb58 | reverse complement strand
CGCACCAAACGGGTGTTTGGCTGCGTTGGTGCCGCCCGTGACGTACGTCAGGATGCCAGCAGGCTTGTTCACGCCGTCGCCGGAGATGAACGCAACGCCTTCTTGCTCGGCGAACTCGGCTTGCACCTCAGATGCCAGCCACGCCTCGATGTTGATCTCGGCGTCGTCCAGAATCTGCTGGGTGGCGGCTGGATTGGCGTAGATCTCGCCATGGCCAAAGCCCAGCTCAGCCAGCACGGGAGTGGCCGTTTCAGGACGGGCGGAAGTTTCGCCCACCCAGCCGGAGCCAGTGCCGCCCATGTTGAACAGCTTCTTCCAGCCAGCCTTGCTGGTGACCTGCACCTGGGCCAGTTGGCGCATGGGCGATTCGTCGCGCAGCTTGTCGGTGATGGTGCGGTCCCATTCGACGGGAGTGAGGTAACCGCCTTCGTCAGCCGTGCCTTTGTTCAGGGCAGCCTGCACATCACCCTTGCGCATGTGGGCGTTGAAGGAGTCGGTGTACTCCTTGTCACGCAGCGCCTTGGTGCCTGCGCCCATTTGGGCAGAGGCGATCTTGGTGTGTGCGTCTTCAACTTCCTTTTGCAGGCGGTCGATGTCGGCGTTGATCTTTTCCTGCTTGGCCTGGAAGTCGGAAGTGCTGTTGCCAGCCTTCAGAGCGTTCAGCTCTTGCGTGTGGGTGCTCTTGAACTCTTCAAAGGAGCGACCCAGGTCTTCAATGGTCTTGTTGATGTCGGTCATATTTAGCCTTTCATGGCGTTGAGTAGGTTTTGCAGCGAAGCCGCTGCTACTGGTTTTGCTGCCGAGTCACTCAGGCCGCCATTGCCAGCCGAATCGCTCAGGCCGGACTTGAATTCAGATAGAACGCGCTGTGCTTCGCTACGAGGCATGCCGCTTGCGCGCAATGCTGCTTCGATGCGGCGTACCGCCGAAGCCTGTGTATCGGAGCCCTGCTTGATCGCCGAATCCTCCAATAGGGCGTCAGCCCAGCCGTCAGCAACAGCGACGGAGCCACCGATCCAGCTTTCCTTGTCCATCAAGGAAGTGATACGTTTGAGATCCACCCCCGTGCGCTCCTGGTAGACATCGGCCATAGCTGCGTCAAACGGCGCCATCTGCTCACTGAGCGCAGCAAAGTCGTGGCGGTTGCCAGCGGCCAAGCACCAGCAGTTATGGATCATCAGAAACGAAGGCCTGCCAATGCGGATCTCATCACCAGCCATCGCGATTACCGAGGCGGCGCTAGCGGCCATGCCCAGAATGTTCACGGTGACGCGGCCCGGGTGCATGCGCAGCTGGTTGTAGATGGCCACGCCATCGAACATGTCGCCGCCAGGACTGTTCACGTTCACAACCACATCACGGTCGCCAATTGCGCGCAAGGCACCAGCGATCCGGTTGGCTGTGACACCCTCCCCGGTCCACCAGTCCTCGCCGATCACATCCAAAATGCTGATCACGTTGTCAGGCGAGTCGCCAGCGGCTGCCTGTATGCCAGGCGTCCAACGCGACATCGCACTGGGCGACACAAACGACTGGATGCGACCGCGCGCCCCAGCGTTCAGCTCAGGTAGTTTTCGTAGGCTCATTGCTTTCTTTCTTTCCAGACGGCTGTCCGAGCTGCGTTGCATGTGGCAGGTCAGTCGCTGGGTAGTCCAGCAGCTCCCGCACTTCGTCTGCGCTGTGCCATGGCTGGTGCCCGCCAGCGCCCAGGGCCTTGGCGAAGTAGTCCGCTTGGTCTTTAAGAGTGCCGCGCAACAGAGCACGCACGTTGAACTTGAAGAACAGGGTTTCCCGCTCTCGGTCGGTCAACAGCGACCGGGCCAGGGCTTCTTCCCAAGCCTGCATGCGGCTGGCCAGCGTGTACTGCACGAAGAAAATGCCCAGCTGCTCAATGCCGGAGCCCCAACTGGTGTCATCCATCATCAGGAGTGGCCGAGGCACGCCATATAGGCGGGCGACTTCCTCAATTTGATGGTTGCGATTCTCAATATGCTGGCCATCCCTGGCCGTCGATGCGAAGGTCTTGGCCTTCGCCCCCTCTTCCAGAATCATCCACTTGTTGACGTTCTCAGCTCCCGTGTAGTCTTCGTCTACAGATTGCTTCATGCGTTTGTAAGCGGGGTCTGATAACTCACCATCCACTTCAATCGCCCCGCCAGCCATGACGCCCGTGCGGAAGACGTTGGAAGCTGCGCGCTGCGCGCCGGCCGCCAGGTCGAACACCTCAGATGCCAGCTTTCGGCGGGATAGGCCCTCGATACCATCCAGCGACAAATCACGGATGTGGAGCATCTCGTCTTGGTCCAGGGTGATCTGGCCGCCGTTCTCGGTGGTGCATTGATACTGCATCCGCCAACCTGACCCAAGCTTGCCAATGACCCGCCCCTTCTCGAAGGGGATCAGATGTATCGGGCGACTGCCGGATCGGATAATGCGCGCATAGGCGTTGCCTTCCGTCTCCAGCAGCAGCTCCATCTGGCTCTTGAACTCCATCGGCGTCTGGTAAGGGTTGGGTTTGACCCGCACCAACTTGTGAGCCGGGTGATCGGTCGCCTTTTGCTTGTCACTCCCCTCGCGGTAGAGGCTCAAGGGCAGCATGCCCAGTCCGTTGCACAGGAGGGTCAGGCAACGCAGTGCTGCGGTGTTGCGCAGCATGTTGCCCTGCGCACCTGTTTGGCCCATGCGAATGAATTCCAGAAACGCCGGGTCATCCAGCCCCGTAAAGGTGAACCCCTGAGCACTGGACTGCGGGCGCGACTGTGCCTCCGGCTTGCGCCGGAACATATCGAATATTTTCATTGAGTCGTACCCTATAAGTACCTGATGCCGCGCCGCTCGTAGACCGATTTGCGCTTTGCTTCAGGGTTGGTCGCCATCAGCGTGATCGCGTTGAGCGAGGCCATCAGCGGGTCAATCTTGGCCGTGCCGCTGGCCTGCTTGGTGATCAGCACAGCGTTTCCGGAAGGCACTACCTTTGCATTGCCCACCGACCAAGCCATCATTGGCGAGTCGGCGTGTGTCAACTGACCGTCCTTCAAGGCCAGCTCGGCCACCGCAATCGCACCGGTCAGCTTCCAGCCCTGAGAAATACCGATGATCAGATCCTCTGGGATGCCTGCATCAATCAGCGCTTTGAACACCACCTTGTGGGTGCGCTCCGGATCCAGGCCAATCTTGGCCAGCAACCCAGCGTCGTAGACCTTCTTACACAGGGCGGCCAGTTCCTCAACGTCCTGGCGTGGCCTCTCGACAATGACCAGGTCGCCATCACTAACGAAACCGTGGTACTTCGATGCCTCGGACTTGCGCCGCTCGATACCGATGGGATGGACCCAGGCCCTATTCCACAGCAGGCAGCTTTCTCGCCCTGCCTCACGGCCCTCGATCCCCAGCCCGAGCAAGTCATCCAGCCCGCCACCATCGATGCCGATGGTGATTACCTCTGAACTGGCAATGATGTGGTCCAGCGTTACGCGCTTGTCGCCGTTTTGCTCCCAGTAGTCAGCACCCGTCCACCGCTGGGCGGACATATTCATGCCGACCTGGACATTCAGGTGCTTAGCCCGTATGTCCCGGACTGCATGCTCGCCAGCCTCCTCTGCTTCCTGGATCTTCTGGGCGATGACCTCAGCATCCACTGACACATTCCAATTTGGGTTGGTAATGTATGCGTTATCGAGATCTTCGTAAGCCTTAGCCTCCAGCATGTGATCTGGGAATTCATAGATCACAGGCAGAAACCGGCGATCCACCACCTTACCGTCTCGCACCTTGCGGGCGTAGTTGAGCTTGTCCAAGAACACGCCAGCTGGCGGGTTCTCCGATTGTGTGGTGCAGTAGAAGACGAAGCCTTCCGGGCGCGAGGTGATGCCGCCTGTCGCCT
Source organism: Comamonas sp. JUb58 (assembly GCF_004364775.1). GTDB lineage: Bacteria > Pseudomonadota > Gammaproteobacteria > Burkholderiales > Burkholderiaceae_C > Comamonas. Next base: position 253,102 of record NZ_SOAL01000007.1, on the reverse strand, counting down.
CCGTCAGCATCGATGTCGCCTTGGCGCTCTTGCCGAACTCATGCAGCTCGTCGATGAACACGCCAATGGCCTTCTTGCCGGTGACCGTCGCGCTGTCAGCCGCCACCACTTTCAAGGTGGCGTTGTTCAGCCGGTCGGTGACTGTCTTGATGTGCTGCTGCTCGTGAAACCGGGCTGACAACTCGTCATCAGCCAGGATCATCTCCCGAATGGGCTTATACGCGTTGTCTGCCGCTTCCTTGGTCGGCGCCAGAATGATGAACTCACCCGCCGCCCGAGTGTTGAGAATGAGCGCTGTGAGCATCACGCCCGCAGCGATCATCGATTTGCCGTTTTTCTTGCTCACCATCAGGAAATAGTTGGTGATCAGGCGGCGCCTACGCTCCGGGTCATAGGAGCCAAACAGCGCCGCCACCAACTCATTCACCCAAGGCAAGCAAGCTTCGCCCATCAGAGGGCTACCGTCAGCGTCCACCATCCGAAGGGCGCCGAAGACATCCATTGCATCGGCTGCCACCTCTGGAAACAAAGGCTCAACGGGCACCATGGACCGACGCGCAATGATGCGCTCCTCCCAGTCCGGGAGGCTCGTGGTCCATTCCATTACTTCACCGCCCGCAAGCCAAATCTACCTGTTCCAGCCTTCTCAGCAGCAGCCTGCTTTGCATCTTTCTTGCCGGTCTCACCCATCTTGGCGAACTCAAAGGGCATCAGCGCCTTGGCAGCATCGATGCGCAGCTTTGGCTCCAGTTCAACATCGTTCATTGCCGCCAGCAGAAAGGCGCGAGGGTCTTTATGCGCCATCGCCTGGCTGAGGTCAAACGATGGACGGTCAGCCGGCGGGGCCTCGCCCGTTTCCTTCGCCTTCTTGTGCTTTTGAAGGTGCTCCGCCACCTCGGCATCCTTAACAAGCCGTGAACCGGCTGCTGATGCAGTAGCTGGACTGTACCCAGCGGCGATTGCCGCTTCTTTATTCGACTTGCCAGCCAAAACGGCATTGGCGAACAGTCGCTTTTTGCCTGTTAAAGCCATTAACAAATCCTCCATGGGGGAAATAGTCTGCGCATGCGGAACAGGTCGGTTTCGGGGGCAAGGCCCTTCCCGACTTCGGACGCCCCCCGGCCCGCCGATTCCTCTGGGGATCGACCACAGCCCTCTGGCGAGTCGCACCCGATTCAGCCAACCCGATACCGCTCCTGCGCCTCTCGCTTCGTCTTGGCCTTGTGGCAGTCTGTGCATCGCACCACCAGGTTCGATTGGTCATTGCTGCCACCCTGCTCTAGTGGCGTGTCGTGGTCCACCTCGTTCGAGGCGTGCACCCTGCCACAGTCCACACAGGTGTAGGCACCTGCAGTAAGAGTGCGCTCCCGGATCTTCATCCAGCGGCTGCCGCGTATGCGCTCAGTTGCTCCCGCCTTCGTGTCCAGCACCTTCATGGAAGTGGAGAGGACGGGTAGCCTGGGTTTGAGTGTCTTCAGACTCACTGGTCAACCATCAACGCGACAGGCGGCATGGTCTCGCCTACCACCCACAGAGCTACGGGCCGCCCTTCATTTAGCGCCTGCAGCTCCTCCGCAGTTGGCTTCCAGAACGAAACCACCGCAGGATGACCGTCGCACTCAGTCCGAGTGATTGGCAGCGCATTACATGGCAGCGCGCCTTGAGCCCATCCTTTGGGGGCTCCAAGCACTGCATTGTTCGATGGGTGTTGAGTGCGGTTCATCTCGTGTCCTGTGGCGAATGGGTCGCAGGGGCTAGGCTCCAAGTGTGTAGGTCGCGTGTGCGGAGAGCCTGCCCTGCGGTAACTGGTTAGCGGGTGTTGGCAACCCTCATGGCGTTGCCGTTCTCGGCGGCACTGGTAACCGCCTGGCTGATGGCCTTCAACTGCTCCAGCACCTCAGCCTTCCAAATGGAATCGCTGTCATCAGTGGTTGGGTGCAGCGAAGCTACAGCCTTGGCCATCTCCGGATAGCTGGCGACATGGGCCGCTGCCGCTCCCAATACTTCCTTGTTGTCTGCCGCCGGGATGATTCGCTCGCCTACGTGTATGGCTGGGTGCATCTGCTGCATCTTGAGCAACTGAGTGCGCAGTCCGCCAACGGGGCAAACCTCATCTCCTACAGGTGTGCCAGCGTTGATTGGCTCACCGCCAAGAACCGTTGCGCGAAGACTCTTTAGCACCTGCGCGACTTCTGGAAACGCGCCAAGCCAACGCTGGTAGTCTTCGATGTAGACGCGGAACCTCCACGACTCATTGGTCTCATGCCACAACTCAGGGCACAGCCACAGGGCTATCTTTCGTCTTAGGCTCATGGGACCTCCGAAGCTGGTCAGAATGCGGCGATGCGCTCATCCAAGATAGCGCTGTAGTCTTTCATCACATCCTCTTGGCAAACAAGTCGGCCTCGCTCATCCTCGTCTTTGACGATTTCCGCGAACTTCTCGGAGTTGATAAACGCGGTCAGTTTCTGAAGCTTCTCATCCAGCTCTCGCTTCTCGTCTACCACTCGTTGTTGATGCGGTGCATATTCGTTCATAAGGCCTCGCTAAAAAAGAAAAGCCAGCACTTGGCTGGCCTTGGTATTCGTACCCCATCAGACAACCCTCATGGGCTGGGGTTGCTGTTCGCTTCTTCAAGCACTGGGAAGCTCTCAGTAGGAGATGCCGCACGTTCATACCGCTCGGGTGCGGGCCGCGCTTGCTGCAGCTGACATGAAAAAGCCCCGCACTTGGCGAGGCTGGGTGTTGATCGTCTTCTAGGCGCGCCGGTAGTGATCCCCGGCTTTCCCCTGCTTCGACTCACTGCTAGGCAGCTACTACAGGGGCTACGGCGTCACGCATCACAACTGCGCGCTACGCCTAGAACACATCCCTAGAAGCGGAAACGCTCCGCCATCTAAGGCCTTGCCGAGCCACAACAGCCCGGCAAGTGATTCATGGTTGAGGGCAGACAACAAACCGTTGCCCGCTGGTTCAATAACAAGAACCTCTCAACGCTGCCGAGATTACCACATATTCAATGGGGGCGCAACAGCTTATTCATGTTGTGGCTGTGGGTCCGCTTGCAGTCCATGACGTGATCGATCAGCAACTGGGCGTCCTTGCTGCCGGGCTCGCGGGCCAGCATGGTGCCCTTGCACTTGGAGCAGGTGTAGGTCTTGGCTTCCTTGACCTTGAGGCCGGTGCCATTGCAGGGCTTGCACTTCTGGTCGATCAGCCAGGCCATAGCCTCTGCCGCCGAATCGTGGGGCGATGCCACCTTCTTGGTCATGGCCTCGTGGACCAGCTCGGCATGCATGCGCTCAATGTCCGACCGGCTGGGCTTGGTGATGATCCGCAGGTAGTGGGATGCAACACTGGCCTTACTCATGCCGCTTGCCTTGATCAGGTCCACCTGGCCGATCTTGTGGGCTTCGTCCGAAAGGTCGCTGGAATGCATTGCTGCTGTGTAACGCTCTGCTGTGATGCTCATGGTCTACCTTTCAGTTCTTTCGTCTTTGCTCTGTATTCGTCTCGGATGGCGTCTACTTCTTCTGCGGTCAAGTGGCGGGAATCGTTGTCCGACTCAAGCGCCTCCACATACTCCACGCCATATCGCTCAATCAGTCCGGCCCTGTATGCAATCGCGTTGCCATGCAGGTGGTTGTTACAGGGTTGGCATTGCTTATGGATGTTTCGGGGGTCAAGGGCCAAGTTGCTTGCAGCACCGCGGCTGCGGTAATGCCCCGCGTGCCATTGGCCTTGATGGAAGCGTCCACAAGAGATGCAGGGAAGGTCAGCGTCACGCAGGCGCACATATGCGTTTACTTGCACTTGAGCGCGGGCCTTTCTCTGCGAGAGAGTCAGTGACTTCTCCTTCCTCCGCTTCATCTCAGCACGCTCAACCTTGGCAGCGGCCAGAGCCTCCTTGGCCTTCTTTCGTTCAATGCGCGCAGCTTCTTCTACGGCGAATTCATCAATGCAGCCTGGGTGCAGCAGGCGCTGCCCGGGCTCTAGCTTCTGTTTGCAGTGCTTGCAACGGGTGCGGCGGAAGGTCATGCCATCACCCCAAACATGAATGCCACAAACAGAAACCAGCCCCAGCCTGGTAGCCCCAGCGCAGCCAGAACGAAGCCGCAGAGCATTGTGAAGAATGCAACATCCTTCATGCCTCGACCTCCACCGCCTTGAACCGAACGCCCCGCTCAGCCCCGAAAGCCTCCATCAGGGTCTGCAGCTCTGCCATCTCGGCCTTGGTCATCTTTGAGGTGGACTGGCCGCAGACGACAAATCCGCCATCCAGGCCTGGCACCACCTTGGTGCGCTTGAGCGCGGCGCTGAAAACATCCTTCCACTCCTCAGTAGTCAGGCGGTGGCCGTGCCAATCCACCTGGGCGGAGATGTCGGAGAGCATCGCCCACAGCCGGCGATTCTGCGCATCGTTGCGCTTCTCGGGCCGAATCTCCAGGGTGAGTCGGTGGCCGGACAGAATCCACGGCTTGACGAAGCCCCACGCATGCATGAGGGCCTTATGCGCTTGGATGGGCTCCCATAGGGAGAGGCTGATGCGCTCAGTCATCGCGCACCACCAGTCAGCCAGTCTTGGTATGCATCGGCCGGCGTGTAGCCCAGGCCCACAAACCCGCGCAGTGCCGACACCAGGGCGCAGTGCCAGATGCCGTTGCTCTTGATCAGTTTTGGCTTCATACGTCCTCCGGCTTTTCATTTCCCTTCACCCAGCCAGCAACCTCGCATGGATAGGCGGACATTGGATAAACATTGATTCGGTCGAGCTCTCCTGATGCATGCCGGTGAGCCAGGAACGATTGCAGCCACTCGATTACCTCTTTAGGCTCAGGAGACGCAAAGCAAAAGGTACGCTCGACATCAACATGCCAAAGGCGAACCTTTTCGCCCTCTTTCAAGGTGCGGAGCCGCGTCTCGACTTCTTCTGCGCAATGGGAAAGCTGGTCTAAATCCAGATTGGCCACGAATTCTTTGATGCTCATCCCCTCACCCCTTCTTGTTGAGCCAGGCATCCCTGGCCTTGATCACATTTACCGGTGCAGCCTGGTGGCTGTTGCATGTTTGGTGTGGTGGCATGAACCGCCACGATGGGCCAAACTCGCATGGCGCCATGTGGTGCTTTGCCATCGGTGTTGCTTGGCCGGACGAGTCCTTTAGCTGCCAGTGTTTGCAGGTTGCACATGTCACTGGGCCTCCTTGGCTTGCTGGATGGCGGCGGCTGCGCGGACAATGGCGCGGCGGGTGGCCTCCATTGGCTTGCCTGCTTGCCAATACTCACCACGACCTCTGGAGTGGCCAGGAACCACGGCAAGGGCCTGGCCCAGACCATGGTGGAAGCTGACTTCCATTCCGTGCACAACAGCCAGATTCAATGCTGCATTGCCATCCACCAGAGGATTCCAATAGTCGTCCAACTCATCAGCGCAGATGCCCTCACTTAGCCCGTACCGGGCCTCACCCCATCCCCGCATATCCGTGAAGCTGAAATCCTTGAACCCCATGGACTTGGCAGCCGCCTCCAACAATTCACGATCTGTCATCCCCACACCTCCGCAAACTTGCTGATGAAAGCCTCACTCAGGCTGACCTGCACACCCTGGCGCCCTTTGTCCTGGTAGCTGCAGTTCCAATCTGGGCATCCCTCTGCCTTGCTGTTGACCTTCACTATTGCCCCGCTTGGAAGCGTGTAGAACTGGTTCTTTTGGATCATTGCGCCTCCAGCAATTGCTTGTCGCCCACTGCCTCGCGGGCAAATCGAACTGTTGTCGGGTTCAGCTTCTCGCCGGCACGAACGCGGCTCAGGATCGTGTGGGCCCATGCCTTGTCTGCGCGGGGCTCAAGGCGCTTGAGCATTGGCGCCAGGCGCTTTAGCTGCTCGGCAACCACGGCAGGTGATGCGGCCGGCGCCGGCAGTTGCTTGTCCTCAGCGCGGGGGCTCTTGCGTGCCAGGTCGCGGAACTGGAACACCGTCGGTGGCTTGGCAGGGTCCAGATGGGTCAGCGCGTGAGCAATGCCCTCGGGGAAGCGCTCAAACCCAGCCAACTCGTGCGCCCAGTCGGACTTCACAGCGTTCAGGTCGATGCCCTCCCAGCGGCCCAGGAAGTCACGGCCGTAGGCCAGGGTCAGTTTGGTGAAGATCTTGTCGATCCATGCTGCCGGCAAGCTCATGCTCCGCCTCCAATTCGTTTCTGTGGCTGCTCAATGCGCCGAGCCGCGACCTCAATGGCTTGGTTCTTGAAAAAATCGGTAGGCGAAGCTTCTGGAGCTTGCCGGGCAATGGACGGTACGACCTCTTGGGCCCGCTCGCGCATCGAGCGCTGGTAGCCGGTTTCGCCGCTGCGCTGTGGCGCGCCAGTGGCTTGGGTCGAGCGGCCAAAACGGGTGGCGTTGCGCAACCAGGTGCGGAACGCCGCTTGCCAGTCGATGAAGGTCGAGCCCTTCGCGGCGTGGTGGTCCTCAAATGCGGCTTGCTGGTCGCCCAGGTTCAGGCCCATCTCGAGGGCCATTGCCTCAGCCGTTTCGTTTGGCATGAAGTCGGCAGGCAGGACAGTCGAGCGGTTCGCCTTTGGCTTTTTGGCGCTCGCGCCATCAATGACGGTTACTTGATGGTTCTCTGATGGTTCTTGACGGTTATTTGCGGGTGCAATGGGTTGCACCCTTTCATGCGTCAGATTGCACCCTTTAGTGTTGTCACTTGCACCCTTTGTGTCGTCAGTTGCACCCTTTTGAAACGGTGCAATTTCTGCACCCTTTATCCAAATGGGAGAAATGCGGTACTCAGAGGTCATGCTGCGCCCCCCATTACCAGCGCCAACCAAGATCAGCCAGCCAGTCTCTTGCATGCGGCGCAGCTGATATTGAACGGTGCGCTCAGATTGGCGAGTCTTCTCAGCCAGAGCCTTGATGCTTGGGTAGACCTTGGTTCCATCGTCGCTTGCGTGATCGGCCAGGGCCAGCGCGAGCAGCATTTCGCCGCCACCGTTGGGGTAGCGGTCAAATACTGCCGTCATGAGCTTGATGCTCATACAGCCTCCCAGACGCGATAGCCATTGCGCAGCAGGTCTTCGCCTTCGAACTGCACAACTTGCACTTGGCCGCGTGCCTGCAGCTCAGGCAGACGGCGGCAGACCTGCTCTACAGACATGCCGGTGGCCTGTGCCATCTCGCCGGCCGTCATGCCGCCCCAGCCGGGCGGGTTCAGATCATCGGCCAGCGCGGCCAAAATGCGGTCGCAGTGATTGCCCGCAAACAGAGCTGCGCGCTCGCCTGCGATGACGCTGGTAATTGGGTCGCTTGCTCGGGCGTTGTTCATCGCAGGGCTCCTTTCAGAATTCGTTGGGTCTTGAGACTTGATGCCTGGGCCTGAGCCCCGCTTTCGATGTAGTAGCCGTGGTAGCGAGGGTTGCGGTCTACTGTCTTGAGGATTCGGGGCTTGGTGAGCCCGGAGGCGATGGATTTGGCTGGGCGGGTGAAGGCGTTCATTGACCAGCCTCCAGACCTGCAGCGCGGCAGATATTGCGGCGCAAGCGCAGCAGCAGCTCGACCTCAGCCATGATCTGGGCAGACATTTCCTCGGCTTCACGCGGACTAATAGACAGGTCATCAGTGACCTTCATCCCCAGCGCCGTGAGCGATCCGCCTTCGACGTTGAGCTGCAGCAGCTTTGTCTTGATAGCGCTGACCTCACAAGACCAGCCACCCTCTGGAGCCGGAGGCAGTTCCATGGCGACCATGCCAAAGCGGTTGCTCAAGGCCTTAAGCCAGTCCATGGGCGCAGCGCCGGTCTTCTCCTGCATCCACTCGGTCAACAACTCCAGCATTTCCAGGTTGATCCACTCGCCATCCACGCCACGCAGACGGGCGCGCAGGGTTTCGGGGTGGATCGAGCGACCACGGCGCTCGGTGAGGAACCGCGCAGCGTCAACAACGCCACCAGCGGTACTGCGGACGGTGTTGTAAACAACGTCGCGCCAATCGGTTTGTGAGAGGTGGCAGGTCATTTTTACGATCCCTTGAAATGCGGTTTATTTAAGGCTGGCGGTCGGTTTGGCGTTTTCAGATACTGAGAACATGAAAACGACGACTACAAAATTTCTAGAGAGAGGTGCCTGCCCTGCCTTGAGCTATGCTGGTAGTTCCGACACAACCAGTAACCAGAGCCTCAAGGAGGGCAGACATGAGCGGTATTTCCATGGCCGGCATAGAGGGGCAGTTGCAAGCCTTGAGCTTGGTGGTCACCCAACTAATCACGACACTTACCCCAGTGCAGGCTGCTCAGGTGGCGACAGGCCTAGCGATAGATCGGAACGCGTTGAGGGAAGAGGGTCATGCGGATACGCCGCTGGCGGTGATAGAGACTCAGGAGCAGGTGCTGGACGCCTATCTCGCTCTTCTCTCATCCTGCGCGCGGTCCGGTTGATTGCCGCGACCATGCGGGCGGTGGACTTATCCATGGGCCACCTCCTTGCGCTTGGGAAGCAACGCCCCGCCGTAAATGTGGTCGTATGAAATGACCAGGCCGAGGGTTGCCGAGAAGGCGATCAGGTTCCTAGCAGCATCGGGCGGAAGGGTTTGCCCTTTTTCGTAGTTGCCGATGTTGCCCTGGGTGCAGCCCAGCCCTTCGGCCATAGCTCGTTGCGTCACTCCAAGAAGCTGTCGAATAGGTTTGAGGTTGTGCATACCTCATTATCAGTCCGACTAATTCATAAGTCAACAGTCCGACTGTTTGATTTTAATCAGCGTTACTTATACTCTCGCCCCCATGCCAGCCCTCCCCCTCTCCCCTGAGCAGCATGCCGATGCTCGGCGACTAAAAGCAATCTTTGAGCAATGGAAGGCTGCGCGCAAAAAAGATGGGCTGCCGAGTGGGCAACTTGCCCTGGGCGTGCTGCTTGACATCAACCAGAGCGCGGTGAGTCAGTACCTCAACGGAGGTATCCCGCTAAACGCTCCAGCAGCAGCCAAGTTTGCGAAGATCTTCGGTTGCCAGATCGATGATTTCAGCTTGACCCTCGCGAGCGAGGCTAAGGTTATTGGTGAAGCAGTTGCAACGGCTGGCGGTGACGATTCGGCTGGGCCGGCGGACCTAACCAGTCTGTCAAAGCTTGAGATGCAACTGGTACTCATGTATCGGGATCTGCCCAATGAATCGAAGGACGATTTGTTACAGCTGGCCAACCGCTTGCACGGGGTGGCCCGGCCGCAGAAGTCTGCCGCAAATCCTTTCCCTCACGCTCCCATTCCATCAGCTTCTCCTGCTCCCCCGCCTGCCAAATCGGCAGCACGAAAGCGCGCGCCCCGAAAAACCAAGGAGCCTCAGTCGCAGTGAAGTGCAAGCCCTCTTCGGAGGGCTTTTTTTAGCAGGCATTGGGCAAGTCTAAGCACCAATAGAACTTATCAGCCTCTTGCATAAACGTTTCAGACGAAGCAATCAGATTTAAGTAAACACATCAAAAACACTAGGAGCCCGGGTTGAAGACCATCAAAGTTTACTGCTATCTCGTTAACCAAGCAAAACAAGCAAAACCGCTTGAAGATGTTTTGCAAGCAATCGCAGCAAAGCCATTAGAAGACAGAATTCTAGATTGCGGCGGCCAAAGAATCCGCATCGATGATGTTCAGAAAAAACAATTTACCAATGGTGATGACTACTGGCTGGTTAGATTCTGCAAATTTCAGGACGACAACTGGCCAGGAGTATCAACCACTGCCGAGGCCGTAAAAGACCTTGATCTGGATGACGATCAGATTTTATCTGAAGAAACATCAATACTCTACTTGCCAAAAAATTCAAAATTAGTTATCCAATATAACCATTACGGAGTGAGAGCATCTCGCATCAAAGAGTATTTATCTATAAGCGAAGCGAATACACCTCAGGCTTATTCATTTATTCCCGTGCTCACCAACGATGCCGCTGCCAAGTACGGCCACAAGCAGATCGTGACAGAGGTCGAGGCTTGTATAGATGGTGTGACTATGGCCGATGTAGCGCTCTTACAGGGGACGGGCATTGAGGGAGCTTTGAAACAAAGCGTTGATGCTCATGGCACTTCCTACAAATTCAGCGTATCTGTGGATGCCAGAATAAAAAAGAATAAATTAGATAGGAGCTGGGTTGAGCGACTTGTCGAGAAAATAAAAAGTCGATCCGGTGATAATGACAGTCTTTTTGTTACAGCCAAACATTCTGAAGAGGAGCAAGTCGAAACAATAGACCTCCTGGAATCCAGAAAATTCTCTGTATATAAGGCAAATAGCATTGACAGAACCACTGGGAAAAGATATGATCCCATTCAACTATACGGTCTGCTAGAGCAGACAATGAAAGACTGGATATAAAATAATGAGCAATAAGTTAATCACAGAGAAGTATTTCCCTGTAATTTTCTCATTGACTACAGGATTTTTTGCCTGGTATTTTGAATTCAAAATTCAAGCCACCAAGCTTGAAGCAATATTAAACTCTGCAATTAGCGTATCCGCAATATTAATGGGGTTTCTAGGCACAGCAAAAGCAATGCTGCTAAGTTTCAGATCTCCCAAATATACATGGCTAAAGTCCAAGCCGGAGATTTGGAAGATATTGTTAGGTTATTTCAAAGCAGCGCTGTTATCAAACTTTACTTTATGCATTGGTTCCATCTGTTTGATGGCCACCTCTTTCGACGCGCTACCCGAGTTGCTTTACACCTACATCATCCCTGCTTGGGCTACGCTGTTCGCTTACGCGCTCTCTTGCTTCTACAGAGTCTTGTTGGTATTTTTTGCACTGCTTAGTGCCGAATGACGATTTGCACCAGAGCGATCGGCCATCTACAAACCGCCTCCGGGCGGTTTTTTCATGCAAGCGATCCGTCAGAAGTCAGCGGGCCTACGCTCTTCCCACACTGAGACAGCCAGCCGTCAATGTCGGAAACTTTCAGGACGGGGACGAGGTAAGTGCTGCGGTAGTTGACGACGCCACCCAGCGTAATTGCCTGCGCCTGCTGCTCGGGCGTCAAGGCGTCATAGACAGTCGCTAGCCAGGCTGCATAGAAGGCACCCACATCTCTCGGCCTGGGCAGCGGTAGATCGTGCGATTGGATCTTGGCCAGGATTTCTTGCTCCGTCATGTTTTTCCCCTTTTAACTTTTTGAGTCGAGTCGCTCTCCGCTCAAGATGCCGCTCAGCCGTACCTGTTGGAACGGCTCGCCAAACAAGAGCTTGTGGGCGCAAATGCAATACATCGCAGCTAGCTGACCTAGCTGAATCGCTGAAGGGCTGCTGGCACCCCTTTCCCACGCGGACACTGACTGCCGCGTCACACCCAGAGTCTCGGCCGCAAAGTCTTGAGACACATCGGCCTCTGTCCTTGCTGCTTTGAGCCTGCTTCCAAGTAGCTTTTTTTGTTCTGTGCTCATGATTGAAGTACTGTATGCGCATACAGTGTTACACAGTCTATAGGCTGATGCAACCGCAATTTGACACTGCCGCAATCCACGTTTGCGCAAGCCACATTTGCACCTTGTGCAGAGCGGCCTCCTGCCGTCTCGAAGCGCTATAAGAAAAAATAATTGAACGAAATATTAGTCCCACTGTTGACTTTGAATATCAGTCGGACTAATATTCACCCATCGCAGCAACGAACGCGACCGACTCGATGCAAGAGGAAGGTCTAGCTCCAGTGGAGCGCAGCTAGTTGCACCAGGCGATCAAGCCAATGACGAGAGCAGCGAAGGAATCCCGTAGCTGAGCAGCCGCCAAGGTCTGCGTCTCTTACCAGGCCGGGGGTGGAGGCAAGCAGTAGCTTTAGGCCGGGACATGAAGCTAGAACACCTAAGCGCGCTCTAAGCGTGCGCTTAGGTGTTCAAGGATCTATAGACACTGCTATAGATTGGGTATAGCATCATGTATATACAAACATCTAGTTTTTGGTTCATAATTCATCCCTCATGAGAAATTTGATCATCTCAGCGGCCGTGCTCAAGAAGCTGGCAGAGAAGCACGGTGTGACCCGCCGAGAGGTAGAGCAGTGCTTCGAGAACCTCTCGGGAAACCTGTTGATGGACACCCGTGAGGACCATAAAACAGACCCTCCAACGTTGTGGTTCTTGGCAAGATCAAACCAAGATAGATTGCTCAAAGTGGCGTATATACAGAAGGGGGCTAAGGTCTACCTGAAGTCATGCTTTGAGCCAAATGATGCTGAAATTGCGATATACGCAAAACATGGTTAACAGGAGAGTGAAATGACCAAAATCGCCAACACTGATGCAAATTGGGAAAACCGAAAGCTCGGCGCCGATGCCGAGTTCGCACAGGTGGCAAGCAGTGAGCACCTGACTGCGTTAAACGACACGCTGGGGATGCAAGCCATCTCCATTCGATTGCCAAAGGACCTGATCGAGGCCTACAAGCTCATCGCCGCTCATCACGGCGTTGGCTACCAGCCACTGATGCGCGACATTTTGCAGCGCTTCGTCCCTCTGGGACTCAAAGAGGTGATACAGCACCACGAAGCAGAGGCCAGGGAAGCTGATGAACGAATTGAAGAAATGAAGAAGGCTGCTTAAGCCTCTCCCACTCACTGAAACCCGCCTAGTGCGGGTTTTTTGTTGCCCGAGCGATCGGCGCTCCCCTCTGGGCGACATCAGAGGGAAACCACAAGGCGCTTCAACCGAGGCGCCTTTTGCTTTATCAAGGAGTGAGCATGAAATTTCAGAAGGGCTTTACCTCAGTTCAAGGCGCCGTGACCCTGGTGCTATCCATCTTGGCCATTGCTGGCGTCGTGGGCTGGATTTGGAACATCGTGAAGATCATCAACACCGGCTTTGATGTGTTCACCGGCTTGCTCATCGCTCGGGTGGTCGGTGTGTTCTTGGCGCCTTTGGGTGCAGTCCTGGGCTATCTCTAACCCCCAAGCGCCCTACTCAGGGCGTTTTCAATTTATGCGCTCAGGCGCGGAAGGATGATGATGGAAGTCCCAACAGTCCGAGTCGTGAAGATCCTGCCGACCAAGATTTGGATCGAAAGCGATTTCTTTGGAGATCGACACGTAATGGTGCAGCACGAGGGCCACAAGGTCGCTCAAGTCGCTACCGTGCGTTCGTGTTATGGGTACACCGACAACTCTTCTACGAGGCATTTGGTTGAGCTGATTGCCAAGTCCCTCGGGGCGGTGGACCCCATCGAGCGGCGCAGTCGTGACCCCTTCCCACCAGCAACCTCATAAGCACCCCAAGAGCATCATTTCAGATGATTTGATGCTTTGGGTACTCTTCGAAAGAGGGCCATCGAGAGCAGAGATTGAGAAGTGCAGTGGCGGCGGCCCTGATGGACTCCGGTTCAGCCGGACAAATTCGCGGCAGTCTCTGCCCTCGATGGTGAATGCGCAGGCTGATGCGCTAAGTGTTGGGCGGGTACGCGCTGAGGCGCTGAGACGAACTGAAAGCCAGCGGTTAATCCCGTGAGAAGCTGGCAACAAGCCGGAGATCAGCACCGGCCACCATCACCTATTCATAGATGTAGCCAACCCTGGCCAATCTATTCAAAAACACACTCCAGCACTACCACGCTGGATTTGCCGCCTTCGGGCGGTTTTTTACATCTGGAGTTGCCATGCCTTATGTGAGCGTATGGGTCGATGACGCAGAACTCGATGAGTTTGACTCTGAGGATCTGGTAGCAGAGCTTGAGAAGCGCGGCTACTCCTGCGTAAAGGGGCCTGGATCAATGGAGGGGCTGGAGCGCATCCAGCACCTCATGGATTGCGGGATGGTTGAGTATGCGCAGGAAGAAACCCTGCGCATGGTATCGGAGCAGATTGGCCGCCCAGGCGCCTGGGCCCGAAAGGAGATGTCATGACGACGGACATCAAGACCCCCAAGGATGCACTGAGTCGTGTCGAGTGGCGGGACAAGCTGCGCGACAGCATGAGAGCGGGCCTTGCTGCCCAGGGCGCCTTTGGTGTTCGGCAGAACAAAGACTGGCTCAAGGTGTACAAGCGTGCGCAGAAGTTCATCAAGCGCGAAATGCTGATGGTCAAGACTTCCAAGAAGCTGATCCAGCACCTGGAGGATGTCTGCCGCCCATATGAGGAGGCTCTATGAGCGATCTGTCCAACATGGAACGCTTGGCAGAAGCCCAAGATGCCTTTGACCGTCGGCTGCCACGGCGTCAACCCTGGCGCCTCCAGCCATCGCCCAGCGCGCAGGAAGAAGTCGAGTGCCTGCAAGGCAAGATTTATGCCCTGATCGCGAAGGTCCTGGCCGAGGCTAGCAAGTTCGACCAGCTCACCCCTGGCGGCGGCGACGAGCTGCGAAGGGCCTGCGACCAGGCCGAGGAGTAATCGCCATGCTCCAAGAGCACATCAACGCCCCCTACCTCCGAGCCCTGGCAGACGGCCAGCAAATCTACGCAAAGCGCCCAGGTGACGAAGACTTTGAGCCGCTCACCTGCACATCGACTACAGCCTTCCATGCCCTGATCCTGCCAACTTCCGGCCAGCTGAGCGCATGGGAATTCAAGATCGAGGGGATTGAAGATGACGAGTGAATACGCAAAGAGCCAGCAGAAGCCAGACCCAAAACTTCTGGCTGCAAAAGCAGTTATTTCCTACAAGTCTGACGACTACAGGTCCGAAGAGTCAATCGGTTCCATGCGCGAAGGCGAAGAAGACCCAATCAAGGTGCTCGCAAACACGGTGAGAGAGGCATCCAGGCTTCTAGCCCTGTTTGGGCATCCTCAGCACGCCTCAGAAGCCACAGCGGAAGCAATCAAGGCTGTAGCTGACTGGCGCGCCGCTCTCGCCAAACACAAGGAGGTGTGAGATGAACGACCGCGAACTTCTTGATCTAGCGGCCAAGGCGGCAGGAATTGCAATCACCTGGGAGCGTGGCCAAGATTATCCAGAGCGTATAGAGCTGTTCCGAGGGCACCTAGCCAACTATGAGCCTTGGAACCCGCTGAACGACGACGGCGATAACCGCAGATTGCAGGTCAAGCTATGCCTGGGCCTTGTGCCGGTAGAGGGTGGAGGCTGGGACTGCATCACTTGGGACCACGATGACGAGGTTACTCTGGCCGCCGACTTCGACCCGAACCGTGCCATCGTCCGCGCTGCTGCAGCCATTCAAAAATCCCGGGAGGCCAAATGAAACGCTATTCCATCTCGATCAACGACACCAAGCACGAAGGCCTGTTCGCCGACGACTGGCAGGCCTGGAGCTTCGTTCTATCCCAAGACGACGGCAGTCCAATGAAAGTGAGGGTTTTGCAGCTATGACCACCACCCCCATGCTGACCATGCCAACCCGAGCACTGTGCCCCGAGCGAGGCCAGAAGAAGAGCCGCTACGTGCCGGCCGTCGCAACCGACATCCGCAAGACCTTTGAGAAATTCCGTCGGCTGCAATCAATTCAACTCAGGAAAGACCACAAGCCGTGAACCTTCTGCATCACGCATTCCTCTGGAGCGCCATAACGGCGCTCTCTTTTTGTGCGGCCGCTGTACGTGCGGGCGCGATTTTTTAAGGACGCACTATGCAAACGAGCACCCGCAAGAAGCAATTGCCTGGCCGCATGGAAGCCCTGGCCCTGGTGCTGCGACAAGGGATAGCCAACAGCTCGCAGGAGCTTAAGCACCTGGCTGGACTGGATGTGCATTTCCGTCCGATGAAGCCGCCGCCCCTCCATGGAACCATCACATACACGAGTGGCAGCAACTGCCCAGCTCCTGTTTAAAACATGCCCCCTCAACAAACCAAGCATCCCCAAGGAAAAGCCATGTCCATCGCAACCATGATTCTCGGCAACTCAGGCAGCGGCAAATCCACCAGCCTCCGCCATCTCGATCCAGCCTCGACCCTGCTGATTCAGTGCATCAATAAGCCCCTACCCTTCCGGGCCAGCGGCTGGACCCCATGCACCAAAGCCACGCCACAGGGCAACGTGGTCCGCACAGACAAGCCCGAAACCATCTTGAAGGTCTTGCAGGGCAGCACGCAGGACGTTGTTGTCATCGATGACTACCAAGCGGTTCTGATCAACGAGCTGATCAGTCGGAGCGCGGAACGAGGCTATGACAAGTTCACCGACATCGCTAAGAACGCATGGGAGGTTTTCCAGACAGCCGGCCGACTGGCAGACCATCGCCGCGTGTACATCCTCACGCACACGCAAACCGATGAGTCGGGCCAGATCCGCATGAAGACGGTAGGCAAGATGGTGGACACCATGATCGTGCCGGAAGGCTACTTCACCATCGTTCTGCGCACCGAGGTCATCAACGGCCAGTACCTCTTTGCCACGCAGTCCAACGGACAGGACTGCTGCAAATCTCCCATGGAGATGTTTGCTGATCAGCACATCCCCAACGACCTCGCCGAAGTGGACAAGCAGATATGCGCGTTCTACGGTATCACAGCAACCGCCTAACAAGGCGGTTTTTTCATCTCCAAGAGCACCCAAGCAAGGAAATTAACCATGTACACCATTGACGCAACCGCTGCCCGCGAGGCAGAGAACTTCAGCAGCTACCTGGCTGAAACCGGAAAATACAAAGGCAAGTTCATCCGAGCCGAGAAGCTGGTGAGCGCCAACAAAGGAACGCACGGCGTAGGCTTTACCTTTGAGTCCGATTCGAAGCAGACAACCCGCTTCGACATTTGGACCATGAGCGCCCAGGGCGAACATCTGATGGGCTTCAAGACCATCAATGCGATCATGGCTTGCATGAAGGTCAAAGGCGTCACTGTGGCGAAGGCTGAGGTTGATCGATTCGACTACACCACAAAGCAGTCGTATAAAGAACAGGCCGAGGTATTTCCCGAACTGGTGAACCGCCCTATCGGCTTGGTGCTGCAAAAAACCGAATACGAAAAGATGCGCGAAGGCCGGAAGACTGGTGAAACCGGATGGCGACTGGAGCTGACGGCGCCGTTTGAGGCCGCCACTGAATTCACTGCGGCCGAGATCATGGACCGCGCCACACAGCCAAAGAAGCTGGCATCCATCATGTCCAGCATCGCAGACCGGCCTTTGAAGAACCGCCCAGTTGCTCAAGCCAGCCACTCCAGCAATGACTATTCCGAGCCGCCTGCCGGCCATCCTGCAAATGGCGGATTCAACTCGCCAGACGACGATATCCCATATTGATCGGAGTGCGCCATGACAGCCGTAACGCTATTCGACCTGGCGCAACAGGTCCGCGAATCCGTCAATCAAACGGACCCTGAAACGGGAGAGATCACCGAGAACTATTCGGCCAATCGCTCGCTGTTTGAGAACAAGGCTCTGGCCTGCGTGGCCTATGCCAAGGAGGAAGAAGCGACGCTTGAAGGCGCCAAGGCCATGCTCAAAGAGATGACCAAGAAGCTGGAAGCCCGCGAGAAGCGCCTGGAGCGCTTCAAAGGCTATGTGGCCGACAACATGAAAGCCACTGGCATCTTGGAGATCAAGCATGAGTTTGGCATTTTTGGCGCAAAGCTCTACCTGGATCGAGATGAGTCCGTGATTCTGCAGCCAGGCGCTGAGTTCCCAGCTTCACTTTGCAACGATCCCAAGCCGGCAACGCCAAGTCTCACGAAGATAAAGAAGGCGATTAAGGAAGGTGAGCCGGTGGCCGGCGCCGAACTTGTGCGCCGTGACCGGCTGCAGATCAGCTAACCAACTCAGGACCGCCCAAGTGGCGGTTTTTCTATGAGAAAACCACGCATCGAACTCACCCCGGAGATGGAGAAGCGCCTGATGGCCATGCGAGCGCAGGGATTCACTGCAAAGCAAGTGGCTAAGGAGCTGGGCATCTCGGACAGGACCGCTCAGAAAAGAATGGCGCGCTTTCCTCGCGTGCCAGCAGAGCATCAGAACTTGAAGATCAATCCTAACCGCGGAGGCGTATCGCTGGCGGCTGAGGCAGAAGTCATCATGCCCAAGCACATCAAGATCCAGCGCTGCATCAGCGCGCTGAGCGATAAGGCGCCAATCTGCAACGCCACTGTGTTCGGCAAGTACGAAGGTACAGAGCTGGCATACCGGAGATAGCCATGGAAGTGATGATGAACCGGGAACAGCGCCGCGCCGCCAGGCGTGCAAAGCCTCCGCGCCGTGGGACTGGGCACATCCAGATGCCAGTCAACATGCGCTTCAGCGCGGAAGAAGAGACTTGGATGATGCTGGCCCCAACCCAGGGCGCAAATACGTTTCTGGATGGGACTGCAGATCGTGATATTTGGAATTCAGTTATGGGGCGCATAAATTTTGCGCTTATTCTGAACGACAACCATTTCAATGAAGGATGGAATGATCTTCACGCTGGCCGTCTTGTAATGAGAGAAGTGCGAGAGGTCGGCATCGACACTGGCTCATGGTCGATGACAAATGAGCAACACGGCGTTGTCATGACCGCCCTGAACTTGGCGAACCAGATGCAAAAGATGTGCACGCGCCGTGAGTTGCGCGACGCCATGACCGACATGATGGGTCAGCTTGAGTACAACAAGCGCGCCGACGCCATCAAGGACAAGCTAGACGCCCGTACTTGATCCGGGATTCCCCCGGAACAAAAAAGACGCCCTGGCTAACCACCGCCCCCAGTGGGCCCCTATTCACAGCCCGCCCTGAGCAATCGAGGCGGGCTCATTTCTTTCTACGCCATGGACCCCATCGAATTTGGCTCAGTCTGCAGCGGCATCGAGGCGGCAAGTGTTGCGTGGCACCCATTGGGATGGCGCGCAGCTTGGCTGGCTGAGATTGAGCCGTTCCCAGCTGCCGCGCTGGCTCATCACCATCCAACCGTCCCCAACCTGGGCGACATGACCACCATTGCCCGCCGCGTCCTTATCGGCGAAGTCTCAGCCCCTGATGTCCTGGCCGGCGGCACGCCCTGCCAGGGTTTCAGCGTGGCCGGCCTGCGCAAGTCTTTGGAGGACGAGCGCGGAAATCTAACCCTTAAATTCGTGGAGCTTGCAAATGCAATTGACTTTTCTAGAACCCGCGCCGGAAAGCCCGCCGCATCCATCTTCTGGGAAAACGTGCCCGGAGTTCTCACCACCGCCGATAACGCATTCGGGTGCTTTTTGGCTGGGCTTGCCGGCGAAAATGGCCCACTGGAGCCACCAGAGCCCAGGCCAGCAGCCGGAAAATCAAGCAAGTTCTGGAAGTGGGACAAAAAAGCCGGGCAGCACAATGCAAGCTGGGGGCTCGCTGGTTGTGTGTTTGGACCCCAAAGAGCAATCGCATGGCGGACCATGGACGCCCAATATTTCGGAGTGGCCCAACGCCGCCGACGTGTGTTTGTTGTCGCAAGTGCTAGACCGGGGTTTGATCCCGCGTCGGTTCTTTTTGAGTGGGACGGCATGCGCCGGGATTCTGCGCCGAGCCGAGAAACGGGGGAAGAAACTGCCGGAACGCTTGCAAGCCGCACTGGAGCTGGCGGTTTCCCAGGGACAGACGAGGCTTGCAGTGGATACCTGCAGCCTGTAACTGCAACTCTTGATGCGAGCTACGGCAGGCTGCAAGGTGCAAGTGGACAGGATAGCAACCATGGGCACTCCATGCTTGTTGTACACGGCTCACAAGACCCGGACACGCTGCGCGACATGGCGCATACCCTCGGAATAAACCAAGGGCAAGAGAATGCGGTGTGCGTAGCCCATGTGGACATCATGCCTACCCTCAGAAGCGGAGGCGGGAGCAAAGCCAGCCATGGTGCGATGTCGGGGGATAGTAAAGACGAATATTTGGTGCCAGTTATCCCCCATGTTGTTGGCGCCATCTGCCGCGACAGCTTCACAGGCGGCGCAGGAGGACGGCCTGAGGGAGCTGCAGCTGGTCACTTTATCGCCTACACCACCAAGCTGCATAACACTGCCAGCAACAACGCTGGAAAGATTTTCGAGGAACGCAGCCCTTGCCTCGATGCATGCAGCCCTGCACCAGCACTGCTGACCGCCAGCCAGGTTCGTCGCCTAACCCCCGTCGAGTGCGAACGCCTCCAAGGCTTTCCAGATGGCTACACCGCGATCCCCTGGCGCGGCAAGCCAGCCGACCAATGTCCAGATGGCCCTCGCTACAAAGCGCTAGGCAATAGCTGGGCAGTACCCGTGGCGCGCTGGATAGGCCGCCGCATCAACACCCAAATCCTGAAATTGGAGGCCCAACATGGCTGAAAACAACTCTTCCGCTCCCCTCAAGACTGCCGAGGGGGCTGCACCGCTCTGGTGTGTGCACGTTACAGGCGCTGATGATGTGCACCCAATGCCATCCCGCAAGGTGGCGCTAGAAGAAGCAAACGCCCTGAATACCTCGATTTGCCGTATCAAGCGCCAGGACATTGACCCGGTGCTGATCGCAGTGGTTGCTGAGTGGCCGCATTCCGCTGACTCGCATGCGGCCGGCTTGATGATCCGCGACGAATGCTTGCGGATGCGAGGCGACCAGGCAGTGGCAGCACAGGCAGCGCCCGCAGAGGTGATGCCTTGCGGCGTATGTGGTGCTGAAGAAGCATTTACAGGGTCTTGCGGAGGTGGCCGCTCCAACCCGCGTGCGCATTGCTTCGAGCGCGCCGCCCTTGCCGCCACCCCAGCCCTTCCAGCTACCGAGGATTCCTCGGCAGGTGACCTGGCAGAGGTGCAGGCCGAGCCGGTGGCGGAAGCGCGCGTCGGCCAAGACGAGGCAGGGAAAAAGACAGTTGAACTTGAGTTGCGCTATGGCGAACTGCCGCCCGGCATCCACCAGCTCTACACAGCACCCCAGGCCCAGCCCGCTGATGCGCTGGATGCGGAGACGATCAAGAAGGCTGCGCGCTATGACTACTTGCGCGAAAACTGCGTTCGTGAATGGGTATCTCGCCTTGAAGCAACCAAGGGCAAGAAGACCTTGGACATTGAGTTTGATGCTGATGGCCACGACCTTGACATTGCGCTCGACGCCGCCATGGCTGCAGCCCAGGAAGGCGGCAATGCCTCATCTGGAAAGGATGGTGCAGCATGAGCACCCAAACCAAAGAACAAGCAATCCTTGACTTCGACCCTTTCGAGGGTGACTTCGGGGAACCGGGAGACACGGTGTTGTCCAACAAGATGGTGACCGCCCGCAAGGCTGGCCCGTGCTCTCACTGTGAGCAGGAGATTCAGAAGGGCGAGCGCGTGCGCAGCATGGCCGCCAAATTCGGTGACTTCATGCGCTACCGCTGGTGCGCGGCCTGCTGCGATGCCATGGTTGCAGCCGACGACGATTCTGACGATTCGGCGGATCCGTGGGAGGCATGGGAAGCGCGTGCGGCCCTCCGCAACGACCAGCGCGCCCAACAGAGGGAGGGCCAGCCCGCCCAGGCCCAACCACAGAAGGACAGCAACCAATGAGCGAGACCGAGGAACAAATGAAGGCCCGGTGGGCGCGTGAGCGCGAAGCTGACCTGGTCGCTATCACTTTGGGGCTGGCCCGCCAAACCAAGCAGCACGGGATCATGTACTGGGCCGCTGCCAGTAGCGTGGCCTTTCGAGCCGGCTACTGGGCGGGCAAGGCAGCCCAGGCCAAGAAGGAGGATTGAGATGCCCGAAAAATGCCGGCGCGCCAAGGGCGCAACCCTGCAACTCTGCGAAGCCGCGACACACGCCGTCCATACCGGGATGGTGAGGTTGCAGCACCTTATCGACATGGAGTCGAAAGCGCGGCGACAACAGCTTGCCATCGTCAAAGGCCGCGAATGGGCGCCGTTCAACTACTGCCCATGGTGCCGAGCCGACATTGATACGCGACCACGCGAGACCGCCCCCAAGGAAGCACCATGACTGACGACAAGACAGAAGCACAGCCCGAAGCGCTGCGAGTAGCTGCATGGCTCATCAATGCACCCTTCAAGACCACCCACGGCGATATGTTAGTTGGAGGCAGAGAGCTACGCCGCCTGCACGCCGAGACAGAGGCACAAGCTGCCCGCATCGCAGAGCTAGAGGCCGAGAAAGACTTTTACAAGCGCCGCTGCGACGCCTTGCAGGCAGCCCAAAGCACTATGCGCGACCCGGAGCGCACCGTTGTCTGCGACATTCTTGCAAACGGCCATCTGCTGCAAGACGGAACAGGCAAGCTGGATGCAACCCGGTATGCCCAGCTATCAGCGCGGCAGGCTGCGCCGGATGGGCGGCGCCTGGTGCCAGTGGATCCTGTCGCCTGGACGCTTCAATCCGAACTGGATGCCAAGCAGACCACGACAAACGGGCACCTCTGGTTTTCCAACCCTGTAAACGCATGCTGGACGGCGCTCTACACAGAGCAGCAAGTTCTGGCCATGCTCTCAGCCGCCCCTTTCCCACCTGAGCGAGAGCCTCTGAAAGGCGGCCAATGAGCCTGCGCTACATCCGCAGTTACTACGAGGTGCCGGCACGCCGTGGCGCCCGCGTGGAATACACCGGGCACCAGGATGTAAAGCAAGGCACCGTCGTTGGCTCAGCTGGCGCTCGCCTCCGCGTCCGCATGGATGGCAACGAGAACACCGGTATCTATCACCCCACCTGGTGCATGCGCTATCTCCCAGCGCCAGCCCAATCGAAAGAGGAACCCCATGGAAGTCCGACCCCTTGAAGTCGGTGACGTAGCCACGGACAGCTCTAAAGGCCCCGGCATCGTCACCTACGTAGGCCCCACAGGCCTTCACCATGTCAATGGTGCTGAGGTCTGGTGGCTTGACCGGGATGACGGCGCAGTTTTCGACCGTTTCTACAAGCGTGGCGCACAGCTCGACATGCGCGCAGCTGCACGGCCCCCAGCCCTGCCACCTCGACCGGTGAAAAAGGTGGAGCAGCCCAGCGCGCAACGGCACTGGAAGTTCCTCGAGTTCAATACCGCCCGCGTTGCGCGTGGAGCGCCAGCAGCCAAGGTGCAGATTGATCCTTCTGGCGAATGGCTTTGGATGACGCCACTGGACATCCGCATGAACATCCGCGGCCACGGCGAGCACCTTGAGCTGCGCAAGGCCTTGGCTGCATACAGGGGAAGAGCATGAATGACGCAACCACTGCAAGCCGGCGTGCGCGCCAGCGAGGCGACAAACGCGACCGCTGGAAAGAGCCCCAAGAACAAAACAGCCCCGCCAATGTGCGGGGCAACTTTTTGGAGAAATGAATATGGCTACAGAAATCTTCGTGAGAGAAAAGCAAGTCCTCTCCACAGTCGCCCCAGTACACCGCACCACATGGTGGCGGTGGATCAAAGCAGGAATTGCCCCCAAGCCAGTCAAGATTGGGCCACACACAGTTGCATGGCGCCGCTCGGAACTTGAATCATGGCAGCGAGGCGAATGGGCAGCCCCTACCGCTGAGAAATGAAGTTTGCCCAATCCTGCATAAGGGGGCGGCGCCGCTCAAGCGCATCCTTGCGCCGATACGCCGCCTCCACCTTGGACTCCAGGGTGTGGGCCAATGATGCCTCCAGCAGCTCCCGAGCGTATTCGGTATGGTCCCCTGCCCAATCGCGGAAGGTTGACCGGAAACCATGAGGCACAAACTCCAACTGCTGCTTGCGCATGATCTTGCTCAGGGCCAAATCTGAAATCGGCTTTCTGCCAGACCGATCTGGAAACAGCATATCGACTGACTCCAGGCGCGGCACCCCCTGCAGGATGCTCAACGCCTGATCGCTCAGCGGGACGCGGTGCTCTACCCCCGCCTTCATGCGTTCCGCCGGTATCGTCCAAATCCTTTCTTCCATATCAAACTCTGACCATCGCGCACCCCTCGCCTCACCCGATCGCGTGGCGGTGAGAATCAACAGCTGGAGTGCGCGGGCGGCCCCTCCTTCCATACCGTCCAGCGCGGCCATGAATGCCGGAGTCTCTGCTGCCGGCATCGATTTGTGGTGCTCCGTCTTCTTCACCTTTGACGGCTCTGGCAGCACTTTGTCCAGCAGACCGCGCCACTGGGCAGGGTTGCCTTTTTCGCGCCACTCGTGCGCGATGGCGTATCCGATGACGGACTCAATGCGTCCGCGAAGGCGGGTAGCGGTTTCAGTTTTGGTCAGCCAGATGGGCCGCAGAATATCCAGCACATGGGCGAGCTCAATGTCCGCAACGTCCATCTGACCGATCACAGGAAATGCGTAGGTCTCCAGTGTTCTAACCCATTGGGTCTTGTGCTTCTCGTTGCGCCAGCCATCCTTTTTGGAATCGAGAAACTCGATTGCCACCGCCTCAAAAGAATGCCCTGCGCTTTCTCCTTCTGCCGCCAGTGTCTTGCGCTGCCCCACGGGCGCCAGCCCCAGATCCAACCCGAGGCGTACCGAGCGGCGCTTCTCCCGCGCTTCATCTCGTGCCTGGCTGAGCGTCACGTCTTCGTAATACCCCAGACCGATGTCACGGCGCTTGCCATCGATCACACTCCGGTAGATCCACAGGCGGCTGCCGGCCTCAGTGATTCTCAGTTGCAAGCCTTCCACACCGCCCACTGCATAGCGACCGGGTTCACGCAGTTTTGATACGGCTGCTGCGCTCAGTTCCTTGGCTCTCTTTGGCATGGCGGAGATTATATTCACGCCCTCATCATGCCCTCATAAGAATGACAATTGCATGCGCCTTGGTGCAACATACTGCAGCACACCATCTGAGCCATATCCTTAATAAACAAGGAATTAGCTTCGACTTGCAGCAGAACGCAACAAGGCAGAAGCGGAGATTGTCGCTGCAATCTCCGCTTTGTCGGGTGGGTTGGCGGTGAGGGACTGGCGGCTTAGAACCAGTTCAACAGGTTCTTAGGCCTTGGTGGTTTCGTCGCGCAGCTCGCGCCGCAGGATCTTGCCCACCGGGGTCTTGGGCAGGTTGTCGCGGAACTCGATGTACTTGGGCCGCTTGTAGCCAGTCAGGTGCTCGGCGCAATGGGCGCGCAGTTGCGCTTCGGTCACATCGGCCGACTTGCGCACGACCACCAGCTTGATCGCCTCGCCGGTCTTCTCGTCGGGCACGCCGACCACCGCACATTCGGCCACGCCGGGGAAG
Source organism: Comamonas sp. JUb58 (assembly GCF_004364775.1). Classification (GTDB taxonomy): domain Bacteria; phylum Pseudomonadota; class Gammaproteobacteria; order Burkholderiales; family Burkholderiaceae_C; genus Comamonas. The sequence goes on along the minus strand of NZ_SOAL01000007.1, from coordinate 228,133 downwards.
GACGCGGCCACGTCTTCCACCTCATTGGGGTAGACGTTGAAGCCGCTCACCAACACCATGTCCTTCTTGCGGTCCACGATGCGGAACATGCCATCGGGCTCCATGATGCCGATGTCGCCCGAGCGGAAGAAGCCATCCTCGGTCATGGTCTTGGCGGTTTCGTCCGGGCGCTGCCAGTAGCCGGCCATTACCTGCGGGCCGCGTATGCAGACCTCGCCGCGCTCGCCCTGTGCCACCGGCTCACCGGCATCGTCGAGGATGGCCATGTCGGTGCCCGGCATCGGGTAGCCGATGGAGCCCGATGCCTTCTGGCCGGTGCCGACAAAGTTGCAGCTGGCCACCGGGCTGGTTTCCGAGAGGCCATAGCCTTCGACGATGGGTTGGCCGGTGCGCTGCAGCCAGCGCTCGGCCACGGACGACTGCACGGCAGCGCCGCCGCCCACGACCACGCGCAGGTTCTTCCAGTTCACCTTGTCGAAATCGGGGTGGCTCATCAGGCCGTTGAACAAGGTGTTGACCGCTGGCAAGGTGTGGAACTCGTACTTGCCCAGCTCGCCCAGCACCGCCTTCATGTCGCGCGGATTGGGGATCAGCAGAACATGGTGGCCCAGGCGCATGGACAGCAGAAAACAGACCGTGAACGCGAAGATATGGTAGAGCGGCAGCGCGCAGACGCACAGCGGCTGCTCGCCCTGCGGAATGGTCTTGAGCGCCGGCCCGTACCAGGCCTGCACCTGCAGCACATTGGCGCCCAGGTTGCGGTGCAGCAGCACCGCGCCCTTGGCCACGCCGGTGGTGCCGCCGGTGTACTGCAGCGCCGCCATGTCGTCGGGGCCCACATCGACCGGCGAGAAGCTATGGCGCTCGCCCTGGCTGATCGCATCGGGGTAGCGGATGCTGCGCTCCAATGTAAAAGGCGCCACCAGCTTCTTGCTGTGGCGCACCACATAGTTGACGATGCTGCCCTTGATCAGGCCCAGGCAATCGCCCATGCTGCAGACGATGATCTGGTCGAGCTGGCGGTGGGCCGGGCAGTTCTGCACGGTGGCGCCAAAGTTCTCCAGCACGATCATCACCTTGGCACCGCTGTCCTTGAGCTGGTGGTCCAGCTCCGAGGCGGTGTAGAGCGGGTTCACATTGACCACGACCAGCCCGGCGCGCAGCACGGCGGCGACGGCCACCGCATACTGCGGCACATTGGGCATCATCAGCGCCACGCGGTCGCCCTTGGCGAGCGGTAGGGTCTGCAGGTAGGCGGCCAGGGCCACGCTGTAGTCATCGAGCTGGCGGTAGCTGAAGCGCGCGCCCATGAAGTGCAGCGCCGTGCGGTCGGCGTACTGGATGAAGGCCTGGTTGAGCAGCTGCACCAAGGTCGGAATGCGCTCAGGGTCAATGTCCTCGGGAATCTCTGGTGGGTAAGCGGCCAGCCATGGGCGTTCGGTCATGCACAAGTCTCCTGTCGGTCATACAGCCAGTGCCGGCGCCCTGTGCGCACAGCCTGCTGTTGAGCCATGTTGTTCGATCTCGCACTATTGTGCAAATTCTGAGCCCATTCCAAGTCTGGATATACCCGTAAAAAGGCAAAAAAAAGCCATGACCGTGGTCATGGCTGCTGCAGTGCGGGGGAAGCGATCAGCGCTTGGCGGCTGGGGCCGCTGCCGGAGCTGCCCCGGTCGGTGCGACCACCGACGCGGCTTTTTCCTCAGCGGCCTTGGGGTTGGGCTTTTCCTTGCCAAACAGCGTATCGGAGTCGTCCTGCTTGGTCTCGTAGTAGGGCTGCTGGTCGATCTCGTAGGGGAAAGGCGGCACGGTCAGCACGCCGTTGAAGTAACCGGTGCTCTCACGCATGGAGCGGGCCAGGTCCTGGGCCCAACGGTCCAGCGAGCGGCCTGCGGCCAGAAAATCCACACTGCTGCGGATGGGCGGGCGCACCAGGCGCTGGTCCACCAGCACCTGCGCTTCGACATAGCCGCCATTGCTGGTGCTGAACTGGTAGGACACATAGGCCACCGGGCGCGCAAAGTAGACACCGGCGGCCTCCAGACGCGAGGCCATCGCCGCATCGTTCTGCGCCAGCCAATCGCTGCTGTTGGCGGTGCGCTTGATGCGCAGGCAGTCCACGCGGCCGATGTTCAGGCCCTGGGTGCGTTCAACCAGCACGCCCTTTTGCTTGGGGCAGTCTTGGGTCCAGACGGTGTTGCGGTTGTTCAGGTCATCAACGCTGGAGCGCAGCGACATCACGCCGACCAGCTCGCCCAGCTTGGTGCGCATCTGCCAGAGCCGGGCCTGCAGCGGCTTGTCCTTGGCCAGGTCTTCGGGCAGCACATCCAGCACCTCGCTGTCCGTGCCCCAGTAGCTCCAGCGCAGGTCGCTGTTCTGGTCCAGGGACACCAGGGTGCGGCCCACCGGCTCCACATGCGAAGGCAGTGGCGCGCAGGCGCTCAGCACCACGGCTGCGGCGGCGCACCCCAGCCAGGACAGAGAACGGGCAGCGGAAAAAGACATAAGGCGGATCCTGAAAACAGTAGCGGCGGCCAACAGACAGCGCGTGGCCTGTGCCACACCGCCAAGCCCTGCATCATAGCAAGGCGCTCGCGGATTCTGTTCTAGGCCGTAGCGGATTCTGTCCGAGGCCGCCGGGCCGAATCAGGAGACTTTGGCAGTGAATGTATCTAAATGCTTCACTTGCTCTGGCAGCTGGCCGGCAGATACTGTTGCGCCGCGCCATCAGCGCTGCAATGCCAGATCACCTTGCCGCCCTCACCCTGCATGGGCTGCATCTCCAACTGGCCATGGATGGTCAGTGCAGTCAGCGACATGTCGTCGCTGTCATACATCAGCCGGCCCTCCTGCTCGGGCGACACACCAGCATCGGCCAGCGAGTCAGGCACTTCCTCATAGGTCTGGTAGTAGCGCGACAGTGCCTGGCGCACGGGCTCGGCCTGCGTCCATTCCTTCTCGAAAGCGTCCTTGCCCTTCTGCGACTGCATGCCTTGCATCAGCATCTGGCTGAAGGCGCCGCCGCCGGCTCCGCCCTTGAGCGCCGGGATGGCCACTGCGGCTGCGATACCGATGATCGCGATCACCATCAGCAGGCCCACTGCACCACCACCGGCCCGGCCGCCATAGGGCACAAACAGCGCAAACAGGTAGGAGAAGGGGTTGCGGCCCGGCATCTTGATACCGGGGCTGATCATGCGCGCCACGCGCTTGGTCAGCCAGGGGTAGCCGCCCAGCAGCTCATGCAGATCGGGGAAGAAGCCCCGGTTGGCCATGGTCTGGCGCGCATACTGCACCAGGTTGATGGTCTTCCACTTCTGGCCGCCCGCAGCCAGCACCGACAGCGCGCGGCCGGCCGATTCCGAGCCTTCGCAGCAGGCGCGGCCGTGCAGGTCGCAGGTGTATTCCTGGGCGCGGGCGTAGGCCGCGCCAATCAGCGGCAGCCACAGCACCGGCATGCGCCAGAAGTGGCCGGTCAGATGGCCTTGCTTGATGTGGCCCAGCTCATGGCCGAAGTAGAAGTTGATGCCGTCGGGCATGGCGCGCATCGCGTCCACCGTGTCGCTCAGCACGATGACGAAGTTGCGGCCCAGAAAGCGGGTGGCAAAGGCATTCATCATCCCGTCGCCTTGCAGCAGATAGGCCTCTGGCGGGTCGACCAGTTCCAGCTTTTTGCAGCATTGCAGGTACTGCAGATAGAGCTCAGGGAACTGCTCGTCGGACAGGCGCACGGCCGTGCCACGCAGCCAGGCGATCAGTGCCGACTGCGCAAAGAGATAAAAAATGAAACCGATGAGCAGGTAGATCAGCACCGTGCCCAGGGACAGCAACAAGATCAGCAACCATGCCAACAGACCCAGAACCAGGGTGATGGCGCCCAGGGTCCGCTCCCGCGGATACACCCACTCCTTCATATGTATCTCCTCTGTAAAGAGCGCGTATCATGCCCGAGACACGCGGCCTTTATAGAGAGAATTTATAAGATGTTGCAAAGCAGCAACTGCCGCGATCTGAAGCTTACGTGCGGCTTACTTCGCGCAAGGTGACCAGCTCTTCGGCCATCGTGGGATGGATGCCAATCGTCTGGTCAAACAGCGCCTTGGTGGCACCGGCTTTCAGGGCCACCGCAAAGCCCTGGGTGATCTCGGCCGCATCGGCGCCCACCACATGCAGGCCCAGCACCTTGTCGCTGGCGTCGTCGACCACCAGCTTGACCAGGCAGCGCTCGCTGCGGCCCGACAGGGTGTGGCGCAGCGGCTTGAAATCGCTGCGGTAGATGCGCACCGCCCCATGGCGCTCGCGGGCCTGGGCTTCGGTCAGGCCCACGGTGCCGATCTGCGGATGGGTAAAGACTGCCGTCGGGATGTTGTCGTAGTCCATCACCCGCGCGGCCTTGCCCGCCTCGGGCCCCCAAATATGGTCCACCCAGGCCATGGCCTCGGCCAGCGCCACCGGGGTCAGTTCCATGCGCCCCACCACATCGCCCAGCGCATGCACGCTCGGCTGGGCAGTGGCCAGCTGCGCATCGACGACGATGGCGCCACTCTTGTCCAGCGCAATGCCCAGCGCCTCCAGCCCCAGGCCGGCCACATTGGCCTTGCGGCCGGTGGCATACAGCACCTGGTCGGCCTTCAGCTCCGTGCCATCGGCCAAGGTCAGTGTGCGCTCGCCGCTGGCGGCATCGCAGTGGATGGCCTTCACTTCGGTCTTCAGGCGCAGGTCCACGCCGCTCTTGCGGATTTCCTCGGCGACAAAGCTGCGCACCTCGTCGTCAAAGCCGCGCAGAATCTGGTCGCCCCGGTGCAGTAGGCTCACCTCCACGCCCAAGCCGTGGAAGATGCTGGCCATTTCGCAGCCGATATAGCCGCCACCCACGACCACCAGACGGCGCGGCAACTGGGCCAGGTCAAACATGTCGTCGGAGACGATCACATGCTCGCTGCCGGGCAGCTCGGGGTGTACCGGCGTGCCGCCGGTGGCGATCAGGATGTGGGCAGCGGTCAAGGTGCGCACATCGGCACCATCGGCAGAAACGACCACGGTGTGGGCATCCGTCAGCCGGCCATGGCCTGCAATGCGCTCCACCTTGGCGTTGCGCATCAGGCCTTCGTAGATGCCATTGAGGCGGGAGATCTCCTGCGCGCGCGCCGCCTTCAGCGCCTGCCAGTCCAGCGCAATCGCCTCGGGCATTTGCCAGCCATAGCCACGCGCCTCTGCAAAGGCCTCGGCATAGCCGGCGGCATAGCTGTAGAGCTTTTTGGGGATGCAACCCACATTGACGCAGGTACCGCCCATGGCCTTGGACTCCACCACCGCCACCTTGGCGCCCCGCGCTGCCGCCATGCGGGCGGCCCGTACGCCCCCCGATCCGCCACCAATCACCACCAGATCCAGGTCCCAGGAATGGCTTGTCTGCATGCTTTGCGCTCCTATGTTTGCGATGCATGGCATTGTGCAAAAACACGGGCCGCAGTGCGCGTGTGCGGTTATCGCTGCATCGCGTAGGCGCAAAGCAAAAGCCTGCAATGCGCAAGCGTTGCAGGCTTTGGAGGCCAGCGCCTAGGGATGCTCTGCAAAACCCTCGCCAAGCGGGATGGACGCGGATCGGGATGAGGCGCAAGGCGTCTTTTGCAGTCAATAGCCGTAGCTATTGACAAGGAAGACAACGCAGCGGATCGCCCGAGACCGCGTTCAGACCACGGCATGGAGTTTTGCAGAGGGTCCCCTAGGGCACTGGCAATGGCAGGCAGATTTACTTGACCAGCTGGGCCAGGTCGCCGGCGCTGTACTTCTTGGCCATCTGCTCCAGGTTGTAGCCCTTGATCTTGCCGCCCTGGCCTTCGCAGCCAAACTCGATGTAGCGGGCCTTGCAGACTTGCTTGGCGGCTTCACGGGCGGGCTTGAGCCATTCGCGGGCGTCGAACTTGTCGGGGTTCTCGGCCAGGAACTTGCGCACCGCGCCGGTCATCGCCAGGCGGATGTCGGTGTCGATGTTGATCTTGCGCACGCCGTACTTGATGGCTTCCTGGATCTCTTCGACGGGCACGCCGTAGGTTTCCTTCATCTTGCCGCCGTACTGGTTGATGATGGCCAGCAGCTCTTGGGGCACCGACGAGGAACCATGCATCACCAGGTGGGTGTTGGGGATGCGGGCATGGATTTCCTTGACGCGCGAAATCGCCAGGATGTCGCCCGTGGGCTTGCGGCTGAACTTGTAGGCGCCATGGCTGGTGCCGATGGCGATGGCCAGCGCGTCCAGTTGCGTAGCCTTGACAAACACGGCTGCTTCTTCGGGGTCGGTCAGCATCTGGCTGTGGTCCAGCTTGCCTTCGGCGCCAATGCCGTCTTCTTCGCCGGCTTCACCGGTTTCCAGGTTGCCCAGGCAGCCCAGCTCGCCTTCCACGGTGGCACCGATCTGGTGGGCCATCGCGACGACCTTCTGGGTCACATCGACGTTGTAGTCGAAGGACGAAGGGGTCTTGCCATCGCTCATCAGCGAGCCGTCCATCATCACCGAGCCAAAGCCCAGGTTCAGTGCGCCCTGGCAGATCTCGGGGGTGGTGCCGTGGTCCTGGTGCATCACCAGCGGGATGTGGGGGTACATCTCGGCAGCGGCCTGGATCAGGTGCTTGATGAAGGGCTCACCGGCATACTTGCGGGCGCCAGCGCTGGCCTGCAGGATCACGGGCGCGCCCACTTCGTCCGCCGCCGCCATCACCGCCTGGACTTGTTCCAGGTTGTTGACGTTAAAGGCAGGGATGCCGTAGCCATTTTCGGCAGCATGGTCGAGCATTTCGCGCATCGAGATCAAAGGCATGGTGGTCGGGTCCGTTCTAATGCAAAGAAAGAGTGTTGCAGCGGTTGCTGCAACACCCTGGATTCATATTTGCGGCATGGTAACCGCTTGGTAACTGCCTATTTTAGCAAGCTCAGGCCATCTGGGCGAGAGGCATACTGAGGCGGTAGCAAGTGGTATAGGGCGCCAGCGCCTCCGGCTGCCCAAAATCGCCCCCGTGCAAAGCCATGATGCGCTGCACAATCTGGTGGCCCAGCTGCAGACTGTCCACCGGCTCGGGCGCTGCCTTCTCCTTCAGGCGGCCGCCATCGTCACAGACCTGCAGCCAGCACTGCCCGCCGTCGATACCGCCCTGCACCTCGATCTGCGTGCCCTCGGGGGTGTGGCGCAGTGCGTTCTCGACCAGGTTGCGCAGGGCCACCTCCAGCAGCACGGCGTGGCCTTTGACCCACAGCTGCTCGGGCATCTCCACCGCCACACTGCCGCCCCGGCGCCAGGCGGCCTGGGCGTATTCGGCCCCCACATTGCGCGCCAGCTGCGCCAGATCGACTGGCGCGGCCTGCTGGGTCAAGGCCACGCGGTTGCTGCGGGCCAAGGCCAGAATCTGGTTGAGCACATGGCCGGCGCGCAGCGCATCGGCATGCAGACGCTGCACCGCCTGGGCCTGCTGGGCGGGGTCCAGCCCACCTTGCAAAGACTGCGCATGCAGGCTGATGGAGGCCAGCGGTGTGCGCAGCTCATGCGCCACCTGGTTGGCCAAGGTCCGCTCGCGCTCCATGGCCTCGTCATTGCGGTCCAGCAGGCTGTTGAAGGCCAGGGTCACCGCCCGGAACTCCTGCCAGTTGTGGCCGGTGGACAGGCGCTGGCCCTGCTCGGGTTCGAGCTGCTCCACATCGCGCGACAGCTGGGTCAGGGGTTTGAGGCCGGCGCGTATCGTGAAACCCAGCACCAGGGTGACCACCGGCAGCAACCACAGCCCCGGCAGAATCATCTGTCCGGCAATGTCATCGGCCAGGTCATCACGCTCCTGCAGGTTGACCAGCACGGCCACCTTGCGCGTGTGCTCGGTGTTCCACTGGGTGAAGGTGCGCCAGACCTCGTGCTTGGGGCCCAGCTGGGCATCAAAAAAGCCACTGCGCCCATCGGCAAAATGCAGGCGCGGCGCGCTGCCGACATTGAGCACCAGGTCGCCCTCGGCGCTCCAGACCTGCAGGCTCATCGACTGCTGGTAGTCATGCGCATGCAGCCCGGGCAGCGGCACCCGCTCGGTCGGCAGGCCCGCCGGAATCTGCGCGCTGTAAGGAATATTGAGCACCAGCGCGGCGACGCCGGCCAGGTGCCCGTCGGTCAGCTCATCGGCTTCCTCAATACCGGTTTGGTAGGCCCAGTAGACAAAGCTGGCCCAGACGATGACCAGCGCCGCCAGAATCCAGACCAGCAGCCGGGTGCGCAGCTGGGGCAGGCGCTGGGGCTTGGCCGCCAGGTTCACGATGCCTGGTCCTGGGGCATGAAATAGCCCACGCCGCGCATGGTCAGGATGTAGTCGGCACCCAGCTTTTTGCGCAGGTGGTGGATATGCACCTCCACCGCATTGCTCTCGACCGAGGCGTCAAAGCTGTAGAGCTTTTCTTCGAGCTGCTGGCGCGACAGCACCCGGCCATGGGCCTGCAGCAGGATCAGCAAGATGGTGTAGGCCCGGGGCGAGAGCTCGACGCCCTCGTCACTCAGCCGCACCTGGTGCAAGGCCGGGTCCAGCACCAGGTCGCGGTAGTGGATCAACGGATTGGCGCGGCCTGCCGCGCGGCGCATGAGCGCACGCAGCCGGGCCTGCAGCTCTTCGGCATCAAAGGGTTTGGAGAGGTAGTCGTCGGCGCCCAGGTCCAGGTTTTCGATGCGGTCATGCACGCCGTCGCGGGCCGTCAGCACGATGACCGGCGTGGCCGGGTCAGGCAGGCTTTTGCGCAGCCCCGTAGGCGGCGGCGCATTGCGCAGCTGCTGCAACAGGCGCGAGCCATCGCCATCGGGCAGGCCCAGGTCCAGCAGCACCACGTCAAAGCCCTCGGCCGTCAGGGCGCGCCAAGCCTCGGCCAGTGTCGGGCACCAGTCCACCGCATGGCCGCGCTGCTGCAGATTGGCCTTCAGGCCTTCGGCAATGCCGGCATCGTCTTCCACCATGAGTATGCGCATGGCTGGCATTGTGCATGACTTGGGCCTGCGCGCCTATGGCCTGCGCCAGGGGCCTGGGACATTAAGAAGCCCTTAAGCCGGCCGCCGCAGCATCGGCAGATGCCTTCCTGCCCGCCGGTCCCGCTGACCGATCCCCGCCCCGCTCTCTACAACCCCCGCTGGCTGCTGGCCACCGTGCTCAGTTTTTTGCTGATTGCGCTCTGGGATGCCTCCGGCCAGGACCTGGCGCTGGCCCACCTCTGGGGCACGGCCCAGGGCTTTGCGCTGCGCGACGACCATTTTCTGGTCACCTATATGCACCAGGGCATGCGCAACCTGGGCTGGGTGATCGTGCTGGCGCTGAGCCTGGGCGTCTGGCTGCCCTTTGGCCTGCTGCGCAAGCTGCCCACCGCCCGCCGGGTGCAGCTGCTGGTCAGCATTCTGGCCTCTCTCGCGGTGGTGGCCATCCTCAAGCGCAGCAGCGCCACCAGCTGCCCCTGGGACCTGTCGATCTTTGGCGGCGTGGCCGAGTATGTGTCGCACTGGCGCTGGGGCGTGCATGACGGCGGCGCTGGCCGCTGCTTTCCGGCCGGCCATGCGGCGGCGGGCTTTTCCTTTGTCGGCGGCTATTTTGCGCTGGCCCGCGACACACCACGCGCCGCGCGCTGGTGGCTGGCGGTCGCCTTGGCCGTGGGCCTGCTGCTCGGCCTGGGCCAGCAGATGCGCGGCGCCCACTACATGAGCCACACCTTGTGGACGGCCTGGCTGTGCTGGACGGCTGGCTTGGCCATCGACATGGGCGGGGCACGCCGCCGCAGCCAAGCTGCGGACTAAGAGCCGCTAACACAACCCTTGATACGTCGTTGCCAAGCCTTGTCGTACGCCTGTACTGCCTGCGGCTTGACGCCTAGTCGGGGGCGCCCAGTCTCAACCGCAAACCTTCGGTTTGCTGGGTCGTGTTACCGGCTCTAACAACCAGAAGGCTTAACCGACCAGGCGCCAGTGGTTGTCAAACATCAGCCCGGTCACCGTATCCAGTGCAGTCACCGCCTGGTCGCTGCTGCGGCTGGTCCGCTCGGCCACCCCGTGGCCGCCGCCAGCCCATAGCCGCGCGCCATCGCGGGCCACCGGGCAGACATCACCCTGGGGGCTGCTGCCCAGGTAGCGCGCCTGGGCGTCAAACCAGGCCATGCAGTCGGACTTGGGGCAGCTGACCACAAAACCACCTTGTGCCAGCGGCGCGCATTCCACACTGCCGCCATAACCGGCCAGCGGTGGCTGGTCTTGCGCCAGCTGCAGGCGCTGGCCATCCCAGACGGCGAAGATGGGCGCGCTGTCACGCCGTGCATCGTCATGCTCGGCCTGCAGCGCAATGCCCAGGCGCTGGCGCGCGGCATCCCAGGCCAGATGCCGGATCGACAGGCGCGGGTCGGGCAGCTTCCACTGGCCCAGCAGTCGCCCATCAGCCGGGTGCAGCGCGACCAAGGATGGGTCCATGCTGTCCAGCCATTTTTTGCTGCGGCCGGTCTCGCTTTGCGTGGGGATGCCGCCGTTGGCAACCACCAGGGTGCCGGCAGGCAGCTTGCCCAGCGCAGCGGGCAGCACCAGCAGCTCATGCGGGTCCATGCCATGGCTGCGCCATTCGGCCAGCTTCTCCAGGCTGACGGCATCGCGCAGGCCAATACAGCCCTGGCTATCTTCCAGATCGGTTTCGGTGGTGAAGAGAATGCCGCTGCGGCCTGCGCCAGATTGAGCCCGCGCAGTGGCCGGCGCCGCCAGCGCCACATGGCCGTTGAAGCAGCGGTCCTCCTGCATCCAGGCCCATTGCAGCGCGTCTGTCTGGGGCTGCCAGCGCAGCAGCCAATCGCCGGGCCGGCGCGCGGCAAAGACCAGCTGGCCATCCGGCAGGGTTTGCACACCATGGCCGCGTGTGGGCAGCGGGGTGCGCGCTGCAATGCGCCAGGCATGGCCGCCACCGGCTTGGGGCAGCACTTCAAGCACGCCGGCCCAGTCCTGCGCCATCGCGCTGGGGCCATCGCGCCAGACCGCTGCCAGCCGGGTCACCCCAGCCGTGCTGCCCGCCTCTTTGGCAAACGATAGTTCAGCCAGGCCCAGCGCGCCCATGGCCGATGCACCCAGCCCGCGCAGCAGCGCGCGCCGGGGCAGGGATGTGGATAACGCGGTCACAGTCTGTCCTCAGTCGCCATCGCTGTCGCTAAAGCCCAGCGGAATATCGAGTGCCGGCGCCACCTCGGCCTGGTACAGCGCGGTGATGCCCTTGAGCTTGGTGGCGAGCGCCAGAATCTCGCTGTTGGCCTGCGCGCCCGCCTTGGCAGGCACTGTGCCGGGGGCCGGCATGGCGGCATCGACCACGCCAATGGCCTCGCGCCAGCGCTGGGCCAGGGCGATATGGCCCTTGCTGAGCAGCAGTGCTTCGATCGAGATCAGGTCCTTGCCGGGCACGGGCGGCTGCTGGCGCTGCGCCGGGGTCAGCAAAGCCTGGGCATGCAGGGCCTGCCACTGGGTCTGCCACTCGCGCCAGTTGTCGGCCATCGCTATGCGGGCAAAGGCGGGGGCCTTGTTGCTGCCCTCGACCACCTTGACCGGCTTTTCCATCTGCGCCCAGCGCAGGCGCTCCAGGCCGCCGAGCCACTGGTTGACCCATTCCTCAATGGCCGCGCCTGTCTCCTTGGCGCCGGGGCTGGCCACATCCTCGGGCTCGCTCTCAGAACCTTCGACACTCCAGGTCTTGCTGCGCAGGGGCTCCAGCGCGGCCTGCAGGCTTAGGGCTTCGGCGCTGATGGCCTTGGCCACCTGCACTGCAAACGCGCATTCGGGGCTGGCCGGTTGCAGGCCCTGGCTCAGCAACCAGTCCAGCGCGCCAAAGCCCTTGGCGGGCGTGCCCACCAGCTCCATGTCGGCAGCGGTCTGCGGACCTTTTTTGACGGCGCGGGTGATCAGCGCTGTACGGATGGGCGTGAAATCAATCTGCCGCAGCGAGCGGCGCTCCACCAAGGGCCCCACGCTGGGCGTGGACAGCTGCAGCCAGGCGGTATGGCTGCGCTGCCACTGGCCGCGCAGCTCTGTCGCCGCTGTTTTGGCGGCAGCGGCCGGCCCGGCGCAGAAGCTGGCCAAGGCCTGGTCCTGCGCGCTGGCGGCCTGGGTGAACGCCGCCGCACGGGCGGGCAGATGCTGGCCATACAGGCTTTGCAGCGCCTGGGCGGCCGTGTAGTAAGGCATGGGGGTGTCCGCCGCCTGTGCCAACGGGGCAACACCGCCCGTGGCGGCCAGGGCCAGCAGGGTGCAGGCCCTGCCCAGCGATTGCGCGGCCTTGGCAGGCCAAGGCTTGATACCGACTTGCGTCATAGAGACTCCACAAACTTGACCAAGGCCTCGCGCTCGGAGGCATCCATGTTCAGCACCTGCTGCTTGGCCTGCTCGGCCTCACCGCCATGCCAGAGAATCGCCTCCAGCACGCCCCGCGCACGGCCATCGTGCAGCAGGCGCTGGTGGCCGTTCACATCCTGGATCAGGCCAATGCCCCACAGCGGCGGCGTGCGCCACTGCTGGCCGTTGGCCAGAAAGTCCGGCCGGCCATCGGCCAGCGCCGGGCCCATGTCATGCAGCAGCAGATCGGTGTAGGGCCAGATCTTTTGGCCGGCAATGTTCTTGGCCGTCAGCCGGGGGAAGGGGCCGGGGCCGGTCACATAGCTGGGCTTGTGGCAGACGGCGCACTGCGCCTGGGCAAACAGGCGCTGGCCCAGCTTGACGGCCGAATCATTGATGTTGCGGCGGGCCGCAGGCGCCAAGGTGGCCTGGTAGAAGATCACGTCGTCGAGCGTCTTGTCATCGATCTCGGGCGCATCGGCACGCGCCTGGGCTGCCGTGCGGCCGGCGGTGGATTTGTCCAGGCCGCCGCCATGGGGTGCGGCCAGGCAGTCCTTTTGCGCCGGGCTGCAGTTCTCGTTCGGGAAGATGCGCGAGGTGATGCCCATGTCGCCCGAGAAGGCGTTGGCCGTCTGGTGCGCCACGCTGGGCGAGTTGGCCTTCCAGCCAAAGCGGCCAATCGCCTCACGCTGGCCGTAGGCATCCCAGACGCGGTTGACCTGGCCCTTGATGGGGCCGGCCAGCGCCGCCTGCTCCTGCACATTGGCGAGGATGTCGGCTTCGGCAATCGCTTCGATCAGGCCTACGCCCACCACCTGGGGCGCAATGCGCGGGCCCAGCATCACATCCTTGGCCATCGGGCCGTAGCCCAGGTCGGTCAGCTCGTAGCGGGGCTGGATGAGTTCGTAGGCCGTGCCATCGGCAAAGCGGCCCTTGATGGGCGTGCCATGGATGCGCACGATGCCCTCGGGCTTGACGCCCTGCACCGCCGCATTGTTGAACTGGTCGCCATAGGTCGGCTCGGGCACCACGCCTACATGCGGGTCGGCCTTGCCGGGCACCGACAGGCGGATCAGCAGCGCCACGGTGGGATCCGGATCAGGGCCCAAGGTGCGGTGGAACTCTGGCGGCTCACCGCGCCCATCCATGATGTGGCAACCGCCGCAGCTGCGCGCAATGAAATGCGGACCCAGGCCATCGCGCGCCCGGGTCGAGGCCGGTGCCTCCACCCAGTTGCGCTTGAAAAAGGAGTTGCCAATGACAAAGCGCGTGCGCTCTTCATCGGCCAGAGAGGCAAAAGGAAACGAGAACGCGTTCTTGCCAGTGGCAAACACCGTGGTGTCGCCGCCGGTCAGCTCGCTGGGGTCTTGCGCGGGGGCCTCGGCGGGGGCGCTGGTCTGCGCCACGCTGGCCTCCGGGCGCAGGGCCACCGCCAGGGCGGTGGCCGCGCACAGACCCGCTGCTGCCCATGCCAGCCGCTGCGCGCGGCCACCGGGCATCTTGTCATTCATCTTCACAGACATAGTGCAGCAACGGTCCTTCGTCAGGGCTGGACCAGAGTCAGCTTGGTGATGCCGATGGCATTGGCCGCCTGCACCAGCAGCTTGGACTGCTCGGTGGCGCTGTCCACCGCCGCCTGGATGCGCTTGCGGCCGGGTGCGTCGGCACCGCCAATGATTTCGCGGTCGAACGGAGCCTGGATGCCCTCGGTCGCCTTGACCGTGCTGTCGATCTGCGCGCTGGTCTTGCCCGACAATTCGGCGTTCTTGGCAGCCACCAGGTCGGCCAGCGAGGCCACCTTCAGGGTCGAGCCATCACGGCGCTTGTACTGGCCCAGCCAGACGTTCTGGATGCCGGTGGCATTGGCGACCATGTCGCGGTGGGTGTTGTCGGAGAAGCAGGAATGCTCGTCTTCCTGGTCCTGCGAGTTCAGCGGCACTTCCATGCGCTCGCCCGCCAGTTCGCCGCGCGAGAGCGAGCCCAGGCCGACGATGATCTTGCGCACCGATTCCACACCGCCCTTGTCGAACTGGGCGCGGTAGTTCTTCTGGCCCGGTGCCCAGGCCTTGCTGACGCTGGCCAGGTCGTCGATCAGCAGCTCGGTCACCACCTTCAGGTAGAGGCGGCGGCGGTCGGCATGGGGGCGCTTGCCGTCCACATAGTCTTCAAACGAGCGGTCGCCCGGGCCGGTTTCGGACAGGTCCTGGCCCCAAAGCAGAAACTCGATCGCATGCCAGCCGGTGGCAATGTTTTCCTCGCCACCGCGCTCGTTTTGCTTGGCCAGGTTCGCCTTGGTGATCTTGAACTTGGGGTCGTTGATGAAGCCGGCGTTGGGCTTGCCCTCGACATAGTCCACATAGGACTCGTCCATCGGCCAGGCATTGATCTGGCCTTCGGGGCCGTTCTCGTCATCGATCGGGCCGCCGTAGAAGCGGAAGGCTTCCGTCTGGCCGTAGAACTCACGTGCGTCGATCCAGCTTTTGCGGGCCGCTGCCAGTGTGTCTTTGGAGGGGGCGGCGAGCAAGGCGGCAATGGCCTTTTGCATGTCGCGTGCCGATGCGAGGCTGTCGCTGTAGTTGGCATAGACCAATTCGCTGTAGCCCACGGCTACCGCACGGGCATCCAGCTTGCTGGCCTTGGCGGCCGCCGTCTGTGCAAATGCTGGTGTTGCCACACCAGTCACTGCGCCCAAACACAGGCCCAAGGCCAACCCCAACACCGAACGGCGTACTAGTCGTTGCGACATAGATTCCCTCTTCCAAAAAACATGCAGGCACAGCGGCGCTGTGCTGCTAAACAACAAGGGCTTGGCTGGGCTGCTATGTGCGTGCGTGTTGTGAATTTTTATCGCAGCAGCTTGGCTAGGTGATCGAAGGCCAGTCTGGTGAACCACCGGTTTGCCCCTGTCTCCGGGGGCAAGAAAGCCTGGCTTCGAATGGATTCAGCGCAGTCCCTTGATCCACACGGACGTGCGGGCAGGCCGCGCTGAGCGGCATAGTATGGCCGCAGTTGCAAATCCGCACAAAACTGGACGGATCTAGAGACGCAAAAAAAGGGCGCTTGCGAGCGCCCTGGTGTGTTGCTTGAAGACAGTTGCGCGTTAGACCACGCGGCTGATCTTCATCATATTGGTGCCGCCGGGCGAGCCCATCGGTTCGCCACAGGTGATCGCATAGATATCGCCGCTTTGCACGATGTCGCGGGCCTTCAGATGCACCTCGGCCTGGGCCAGCGCGGTATCGCGGTCGGCGCTGGTGTCCATCAGCAGGGGGCGCACATTGCGGTACAGCGCCATCTTGCGCTGGGTGGCCACCTTGGGGGTCAGTGCGTAGATGGGGATCTGGGTGCGGTGGCGGCTCATCCACAGCGCGGTCGAGCCGCTGTCCGTCATGGCGACCAGGGCCTTGGCGCCCAGGTGGGTGGCGGTAAACAGAGCGCCCAGCGCAATGCTCTGGTCGATGCGCTGGAAGGTCTTGCCGACAAAGTCGGTGTCCACATCCCAGTCGGCCGAGGCCTCGGCCTGGGCGCAGATATCGACCATCTCCAGCACCGTCTCCAGCGGGAACTTGCCAGCGGCGGTCTCGGCGCTCAGCATCACCGCATCGGTGCCGTCCAGCACGGCATTGGCCACGTCGCTCACCTCAGCGCGGGTGGGCACGGGGTTGGTGATCATGCTCTCCATCATCTGCGTGGCGGTGATGACGACCTTGTCCATCTCGCGCGCCATGCGGATCATCTTCTTTTGCAGGGCCGGCACCGCCGCATGGCCCACTTCTACGGCCAGGTCGCCACGCGCGACCATGATGCCGTCGGACACGCGCAGGATGTCTTCCAGGTGCGGAATGGCCTCGGCACGCTCGATCTTGGCGATCAGGCCGGGGCGGTGGCGGTACTCGGCCGCTGCCACCATGCACAGCTGGCGCGCCATTTCCATGTCGGTGGCGGTCTTGGGAAAGCTGACGGCCACATAGTCGGCCTGGAAGCTCATCGCGGTCTTGATGTCTTCCATGTCCTTGGCAGTGAGCGCCGGCGCGGTCAGGCCGCCGCCCTTTTTGTTGATGCCCTTGTTGTTGGACAGCTCGCCTCCCAGCTTGACGGTGGTGTGCACTGCGTCGCCGCGCACGCCATCGACGGTGAGCACGATCAGGCCGTCATTCAGCAACAAAATATCGCCGGGCTTCACGTCACGCGGCAGTTCCTTGTAGTCCAGGCCCACGCCCTGCAGGTCACCGGGCTCCTGGCGCGAGGCATCGAGCACAAACTTGGCGCCCGGCTCCAGCATCACCTTGCCTTCGGCAAACTTGCCGACGCGGATCTTGGGGCCTTGCAGGTCCGCCATGATCGCCACTTCGCGGCCGGCGCGCTGCGCGGCCTCGCGCACCATGCGGGCGCGGTCCACATGGTCCTGCGCCTTGCCGTGGCTGAAGTTCAGTCGCACCACATTGACCCCTGCGCGGATCATCTCTTCGAGCAGGGCCGGCTCGCTGGAGGCGGGGCCCAGGGTGGCAACAATCTTGGTGGCGCGGCGGATCTTGGGGGAAATCATGGACAGGTCCCTGTGTCTTTGTCTCAAAAGTGGGGCCGGCCCTGTCACCAGATACCGACCCGATGTAATTCAGTTCCATTCTGACACGAGAAACAGCCACTGCGAGTTACAGCGCGGTTTCATTCGATGTGCGTTTGCACAATGGCGCGGCCCATAAAAAACACCTGCAAGGCGCCAGGCCCGGCAGGTGTTGGTTGAGAGCGGGTCAGATCAGACCAGATCGGCAGGCCGGGGCGCGCCATCGCGCATCAGTGCTTCGATCTCGTCGGCCTTCACAGGCACGCCGCGCGTGAGCAGCTCGCAGCCGTCGTCGGTGATCAGCGCATCGTCTTCAATGCGGATGCCGATGTTGTGGAAGGCTTCGGGCACGCCGTCGGCCGGACGCACATAGATGCCCGGCTCGATGGTGGTCAGCATGCCGGGGCGCAGGATGCGGCTGGGGCGGTTGAGGATCAGCTCGCCCGAGAGCGGATCGCGCCGCTCGCTGATGTGGCCGACCTCGCTGGGCTCGATGTAGCTGCCGCAGTCATGCACGTCCATGCCCATCCAGTGGCCAGTGCGGTGCATGTAGAACTGGAAGTAGCTGCGGTTGTCGATGACATCCTGCACGCCGCCGACCTTGTTCTTGTCGAGCAGGCCCAGATCGAGCATGCCCTGCGCCAGCACGGCCACGGTGGCGTCATGCATGTTGTTGAAGCGCTTGCCGGGCCGCGCCAGGGCAATGGCCGCATCCTGGCTGGCCAGCACCAGGTCGTATAGATCGCGCTGCGGGCCGGTGAACTTGCCGTTGGCCGGGAAGGTGCGGGTGATGTCGCTGGCATAGCCATCGAGCTCGCAACCGGCATCGATCAGCACCAGCTCACCACTGCGGATGGGCGCGGCATCGGCGCGGTAGTGCAGCACGCAGGCATTGGCACCGGCGGCGACGATCGAGCCATAGGCGGGGTACTGCGAGCCGTATTCGCGGAAGGCCTGCAGCAGCTCGGCATCCAGGTGGTATTCGCGCACATCCTGGCCGGCATGGATCATGCGTGCCGAGCGCTGCATCGCCAGGATATGGGCACGGGCGCTGATGGCGCCGGCGCGGCGCAGGATGGGCACCTCATGCGCGTCCTTGAACAAGCGCATCTCGTCGAGCACGGTGCACAGGTCGCGCTGCTGCTCAGGCACCAGCGCGCCATAGCGGGTGCGGGCGCGCACGCCGTTGAGCCATTGGGCCACCGTGCCCTCCAGCCCCTGGTGGATCGCAAACGGGTACCACACCACGCTGCGGTTCTCCAGCATCTTGGGCATGCGGGCGGCCTGCTCGGCCACCGAATAGGCTTCGGTCACACCCAAGGCCGCCACTGCGGCCTCGGGGCCCAGGCGGTAGCCGTCCCAGATTTCGCGCGCCAGGTCCTTGGGCGCACAGAACAAGGTGGTCTTGCCATCGGCGCTGATCACCAGGCTGGCGTTGGGCTCGGTGAAGCCGGTGAGGTAGTAGAAATAGCTGTCGTGGCGGTACAAAAAGTCGCTGTCGCGGTTGCGCGGGTGCTCGGGCGCGGTGGGAATGATGGCGATCCCGCCCTCGCCCAGCTGGCGCGCGACCTGGGCGCGGCGCTCGGCATAGACGGACTGTGCGGGAATGGCTGGGGTGGGGGCGGTTGCTTGCATGCTGCTATCGTACTGCAGAGCTTTGCCTGTGGTGGTGATTGCAACAGCATGACAAGCCCTCAAGGTTCTTTTTATGATTTCAGAGACTTGGCACATAATGCCGCATGCCCCACCGCTGGAAACCCAACGTCACCGTGGCCGCCGTCATTGAGCGAGATGGCCGATTTTTGCTGGTAGAGGAAGACACCTCGGACGGCATCCGCCTGAACAATCCGGCGGGCCATCTGGACCCTGGCGAATCCCCCATCCAGGCCTGTGTGCGCGAGGTGCTCGAAGAGACGGCCTTCGACTTCAAGCCCTCGGCCCTGCTGGGCATCTACATGAACCGCTTTGTACGCACCAAGAGCGGCGCGGACACCACCTATATGCGCTTTGCCTTTACCGGCACCGTGGGTGCGTTCTACGAAAACCAGCCGCTCGACGAAGGCATACGCCGTACCGTCTGGATGACCGCCGACGAGATGCGCGCCGAGGCCCACCAGATGCGCAGCCCGCTGGTACTGCAGTCGCTGGATGACTACCTGGCCGGCCAGCGCTTTGCGCTGAACCTGATCTACACCGATGCCTCCGTGCTGGTGCAGCCCGACGGTGTGAGACCGCTGGAGTAAACCCCAAGCCCATGGCCCAGCACCATGGGCTTTGTTTTTGGGCGGCGCGCGGTTTGCGCAAACGCCTTGGTCACCGCTTGGCGCCAACGCGATTGCGCGCCGCTGGCAGGCATGGCATGGTCTGCTCACCATAACGAGGAGACAGACCATGCCACAACGCGCCCCCTTCCGTTTTGCCAACCGCCTGGCCTTGCCACTGGCCGCTGCACTGCTGGCAGCCGGATGCAGCTCCCTGGGCACCGCGCCCAGCAGCCAGCACAGCGCCAAAATTGCCGGGCTGGAAAAGCCCGCCGAGGTGCTGATCGACCAGTGGGGCGTGCCGCATATCTACGCCGGCACCACCTATGACGCCTTTGTGGTGCAGGGCTATATGGCCGCACGCGACCGGCTCTGGCAGATGGACCTGTGGCGCAAGCGCGGCCTGGGCCAGATGGCCCAGGACTTTGGCCCGGCCTGGGTGGAGAGCGACAAGGCGGCACGCGCCGTGCTGTTCCGGGGCGACATGTACCGCGAGTGGCTGGCCTATGGCTCGGACTCCAAACGCGTGGCCGAGGCCTTTGTGGCCGGGGTGAATGCCTTTGTCGCCCAGACCCAGGCCGACCCCCGCCTGCTGCCTGAAGAGTTCAAGCTGCTGGGCTACCAGCCCAGCCCTTGGGCGGCAGAAGACACGGTGCGCATCCGCCACCATGGCCTGACCCTGAACTTTACCGGCGAGGTGGACCGCGCCCAGGCCTTTTGCGAAGGCAAGCAGAACGGCGCCCGGGTGGACTGGCTGCGCCGCGAGCTGGTGCCCGATGTGAAGCCGCAGATCCCCGAGGGGCTGGATGTCTGTGGTCTGCCCGGCAAGGAGCTCAAGCGCGCCTATGCGCTGGCCACTGCCAGCCCGCGCTTCACCAAGGAGAACGTCAAGGTGTCCGTGCTGGACATGACCCCCGAGCAGTTGCTGGCGCTGTCCGAATCCACCCTGAACCAGCCCGATGCCAACACCCTGGCCAGCTACGGCAGCAACAACTGGACGATTGCGCCGGGCATGACCACCACCGGCCGCCCGATTCTGGCCAATGACCCGCACCGCGCCCATGGCGCGCCCAGCCTGCGCTATATCTCGCACATCTCCGCCCCCGGCATGGATGTGATCGGCGCTGGCGAGCCCTTCCTGCCCGGCATCTCCATCGGCCACAACGGCCGCATCGCCTTTGGCCTGACGCGTTTCTACATGGACCAGGAAGACCTGTATGTCTACGAGACCAACCCGCAAAACAGCAAGGAATACAAGTACCAGGGCCGCTGGGAGCCGATGACCCGGGTGACGGAAAGCATTGCCGTCAAGGGCGCGGCCCAGCCGGTCATCGTCGAGAACTGGTACACCCGCCACGGCCCGGTGCTGGCTGCCGAAGGTAACAAGGCCTATGCGCTGCGCGCCGCCTGGCTGGACCTGGGCATGGCGCCCTATTTCGGATCGATGGACTACATGCGCGCGCAGGACTTTGACCAGTTCCGCGCCGCGATGAACCGCTGGGGCGCACCGGGCGAGAACCAGGTCTATGCCGACAGCAGCGGCAATATCGGCTGGATCCCCGGCGGGCTCACCCCCATCCGCCCCAACTGGGACGGGCTGACCCCGGTGCCCGGCGATGGCCGCTATGAATGGACGGGCTACCGCAATGGCGACGAGCTGCCCTGGGAGTTCAACCCCCAGCGCGGCTATGTGGTGACCGCCAATGAAAACAATGTGCCACCCAACCACCCGCTCTACCAAAAGGGCATTGGCTACGAATGGTCCGATTCGGCCCGCGCGCAGCGCCTGCATGGCCTGTTTGAAAAGGCCGCCAAGGAGGGCAAGAAGCTCAGCGTCGCCGACTCTGAAGCCTGGCAGACCGACATCGTCGCCGTACCGGCCCAGCGCCTGCTGAAGCTGCTGGCGCCGCTGCAAAGCAGCGATGCACAGACCGCCCAGGGCCTGGCGCTGCTGCAGGGCTGGGACGGCACGATGGCCAAGGACAGCGCCGCCGCTGCGCTGTATGAGGTCTGGAGCAATGCTACCTTGAAGAAAGCGCTGACCGACAAGGTGCTGGCCGCCCACGAGCGCAGCTTTGCCAAAGAAACCAGCGCCACCCGCATGATCGCGGTGCTGGAGAGCCCGCAGGGCTGGATGAGCGAGGCAGAGCGCGACCAGGTGCTGCTCTCCTCCATCGCCCCGGCGATGCAGTGGCTGCAGACCAAGCTGGGGGCCGATGCCAGGAGCTGGACCTGGGGCAGCCTGCACCAGGCGATCTTTGTGCACCCGCTCGCCGGCGTGGTGGACAGTGCCACCAAGCAAAAGCTCAATGTCGGCGTCGGCGGCATCGGCGGCTCTTGGGCGACGCCCATGGCCACCAGCTACAACGTCGATACCTACCAGCTGACCTCGGGCGCCTCCTTCCGCATGGTGGTGGATGTGGGCAACTGGGATGCCTCGCGTGTGGTCAACACCCCCGGCCAATCGGGCAACCCGGCCAGCCCGCACTACCGCGACCTGGCCAACACCTGGGCCGCAGGCCAGTACTTTCCGCTGGCCTACTCGCGCAGCGCGGTGGAAAAGGCTACGCGCGAACGCATCGCGCTGACGCCACAGTAAGCCGGACTGGCGGCCACTAACGGGTCTTTTCAGCGCGGATAGGCGCTGAAAAGCCCTGTTGCGCGCCACAACGCCACATAGCCCTAGCGAAGCAGGCGCCTGCCGCCAGGCGGATAATTGCGCCCATGGTTAAACAGCGCATCGTAGTGGGGCTGAGTGGCGGCGTGGATTCGGCCGTCACCGCGTATTTGCTCAAAAAGCAGGGGCACGAGGTCGTCGGCATCTTCATGAAGAACTGGGAAGATGACGACGACAGCGAGTACTGCTCGTCCAACATCGACTTTGTCGATGCCGCAGCCGTGGCCGACGTGGTGGGCATCGAGATCGAACACGTCAACTTTGCCGCCGACTACAAGGACCGGGTGTTTGCCGAGTTTCTGCGCGAATACCAGGCCGGCCGCACACCCAACCCCGATGTGCTGTGCAATGCCGAGATCAAGTTCAAGGCCTTTTTGGACCATGCCATGCGCCTGGGTGCCGAAAAGATCGCCACCGGCCACTACGCCCGCGTGCGCCAGAACCCCGACACCCAGCTGTTTGAGCTGCTCAAGGGCCTGGACCCGGCCAAGGACCAGAGCTATTTTCTGCACCGCCTGAACCAGGCCCAGCTGTCCAAGGCGCTGTTCCCGGTCGGTGAGCTGAAAAAGACTGAAGTGCGTCGCATTGCCGAAGAAATCGGCCTGCCCAATGCCAAGAAAAAGGACTCGACCGGTATCTGCTTTATCGGCGAGCGCCCTTTCCGCGACTTTCTGAACCGCTACATCAGCAAGGAACCGGGCCTGATCCTGGACGACCGCAATCGCAAGCTGGGCAAGCATGTGGGCCTGTCCTTCTACACCCTGGGCCAGCGCTCGGGCCTGGGCATTGGTGGCGTGAAGGAAAAAGGCGCCGCCCGTGGCGCCGGCGAGCATGCGCCCTGGTTTGTGGCCCGCAAGGAGCTGGACAAGAACATCCTGCGCGTGGTGCAAGGCCATGACCACCCCTGGCTGCTGTCGCAGGCGCTGAATGCCGACAACACCAGCTGGGTGGCCGGCCACCCGCCCGCTGCCGGCACCTATGGCTCCAAAACCCGCTACCGCCAGCCCGATTCGCCCGCCATCATCGGCGCCGATGCAACGCCCGCGCATTTCCACCTCGACTTCCCCGAGTCGCAATGGGCGGTGACGCCCGGCCAATCGGCGGTGCTGTATGACGGCGAGGTCTGTCTGGGCGGCGGCATCATCGCCAGCGTGGCGCCTTCTACGGCCGCTTAAAAAACAAGCAGTCCCTCAGGCGGGGGCGGCAGGCGACTGCGCCGCGCCCGGCAGCTCATCGCGCAAGATCCAGGCGGCCTCCTGCGTGCAGGCATGCGCGGGGTAGCGGATCTTCATGCGCATGAACACGCGCACAGCCTGGTCGGGCTTGTTGGCGCCTTGCTTGAGCACGCGCACCGTCAGCTCCAGCGCCTGGGGCACCAGATCGCTGCCGGCATAGCTTTTCTCAAACCCATGCAGCAAGGCCAGCGTGTGCGGCAGCTGCATGCGCTTCCAGGCCGTCTGCGCCAGCGCAAGCGTGTGGCTGGCCTCGTTCAGCCGAAAGCCCTTGTCGCGCTTGTAGCAACTGCCCCAAACCTCCAGCGCATCGGTACTGCGCTGCTTTTGCAGCAGCAGCGCAATATAGCTTTGCGCATGGCGCGCCAGCTCATCGGGCTTGTCGCTGAGCTTGAGCACGCGGTGGTAGCGGCGCTGGTCGGCCAGGTTGCCCGGATCGCTGCGCTGCCATTCGCGGGCCTCGGCCAGGGCGGCGTTCATGTCGCCGTTCTGCACCAGCTGGGCCACCTGGGCATCGCGGCGCTGGGCCAGCGCGGTCTGCGGGTCGACCACGGGCGCGCCAGCTTCGGCCTGGGGTGCCTTGTCCGGCGTGATGCCCAGGTCCGCATGGTTCTGGTACATCACATAGCCGATCATCGCGGCGATCACCCCGTTGAAATAGATCACCACAAAGGCCAGCAAGGGCGCCAGCAGCGCCTGAGGCATGACCGTGACCAAGAGCGAAAAGGCCATCGGCACGCCCTGCATCAGCAGGAACAGAAACAGGCAGAGCAGGCCATAGGGCAGACCGATGGCGCCCATGGTGCTCAGCAGCATGGAGGGGTTGATGGCAGCGCGCAGGCTGCCGCTGGTGATCAGCACCATCAAGGTGGCGGGGATCAAGAAAGAGGAGAGCAAATCACCCAGTGCGCCCAGCCCCGGGCTGACCCGGGCGAGCATGCCGATCAGAAAGCCATGCACCAGCAGCACGCCGAAGAACTTCCAGGGCAGCACCTTGAGGTCGGCATCGCAGGGGTAGTCGTCGTAGTCATTGCTGTCGAGCACGCCATGCGAAGCATAGGCCGCAATCTTGAACGCATGCCGGCTGATCGCCAGCAGCAGACCCACCGCCACGGCCAAGCCGATCAACAGACCCCACATCAGCATATAGGCGCAGAGCGACAGCACCAGCGCATACAGCAAGGGCTTGCGCTGCAGCGGAAACAGGAAAAAGCTGTTGAGCTTGCGCCAGAAAGGCTCAATCACCCATTGGGTGCTGTCAACCTCGTCGTCTTGCTGTGGAGAACGCAATGGGCCCATGGCCAGCCTTTCTGTCTGCAGCCCCCGCCGGCGCAGCTTGGCAGCGATCATAAGGCATAGCTTCACCAAAACTTTACATGGAGCTGACGCACAAGGGCGCTAGCCACTGCTGCCCCTGCGCTCAACCCGCATTCAGGTGCTGGCCTGGCTGAGCCAGCGCGTCACCGGCTCCTGGGGCGCGGCGCGTTGCAGCGCCGGCAGCCAGCGCCGAGCGTCTTCCAGCCGGCCGGCCTTGGCCAGGCCATTGGCCACCAGGGCCAGGGTCGCCGGCCAATGGGGGTGGTCGGCAGCGCTCTCCAGCTGCTGGCAGATCTTTTGGGCACTGTCCCATTCGCCCAGGCGCACAAAGCTGCGCGCCAGCGCATGCAGACTGTTGTCGCTGATGCGCGGGGCGGGCCTGGCGCGGTCCACATAGGTTTGCCAGCTGTGGTGCTGGAGTCGGCGCAGCGCGTCGGTGTTGGCTGGCAGCTTGAAGATGGCGCGGGCCGCGCGGTGGAAATCCTCGCTGCCCGGCGCATGGCGGGCGCTTTCAAACCAGGCGCGCAAGATGGCGGCATCGGTCGGGGCCAGCTTGGCGGCCTGGCGCCAGGCGGGCGCGGCCAGCTCAAAGGCCAGCGCATCGGTGTGCTTTTGCGCGCGTTGCACGGCGGCGGCCAGTGCGGCGCTCTGGGCCTGGGCCTGCTGCTTGTCACGGGCCGCCACCTCGACCACCGACTCCTTGCGCCGCAGCTGCAGGTACAAGGCCATCAGCAGGCCGCCGGCCAGCAAGCCGCCAAAGTGCGCCATATAGGCCACGCCCTGCTGCCCCATGAAGTGCTGGGCCAGCTCAAAGCCCATCCACACCGGCAGCACCACCAGCGCGGGCCAGGTGGCGTAGTTGAAGTAGAAGGCCAGCATGTAGAAAAAGCGGATGCGGCGCATGCGGTAGAGCACCACATACATGGCCATCAGCCCGGCAATCGCGCCCGACGCGCCCAGCCCATAGCTGCCCGAGCCGACATAGAACAGGCCGGCAAACAGCGAGGCGCTGACACCGGCGACCAGGTAAAAGCACAGGTAGAGCCCGGCACCCAGCGCCATCTCCAACGTAAAACCAAACAGAAACAGGAACACCATATTGCCCAGCAGATGGCCGGTGCTGCCGTGCAAAAAGGTGGAGGTCAGCGCCTGCACAGGCTGCAGGCCGGCGCCGGCCTCGTAGCTCATCGCCCAGCGCGCGGTAAAGGGCTTGGGCTCCAGCGGCGCAAAGCGGGCGCGGGCCGCCTGCCATTCGGCATGCAGCGGATCGCCTGCCTGGATCACCTCGCCAGCCAGCAACTGGCGGCGAAAGCGCCCTTCCTGCTGCATCAGCAGGTAGATCTGGCCGTAGTCCTGGTTTTTTTGCAGGCCCTGCACCATGCGTACCATCTGCGGCTTGATGCGGCTGTCCGGGTTGCGGCTTTGTGCATCGAGGTACTTCACAAAGGCCGGCACCTCGATCGCCGGCAGCGCCGTATGCGCATAGGTTTTGGAGGCCCGCTCTGCTGCCCTCTCCTCACCCCCTTGCCAGACCCAGAACACCAGGCAGTTGATCGCAATCAACAGCACCGTCATCCAGGGCGGCGACTGCCAGGAGGGTTTGTTTTCCAGAGGGATGGCGATGAACATGGCGCCTATTGTGCAGCGGCGCTGCGGCGGCAGGCTGCCGCGCCGAGCACAGTCAGCGGCAGTGTTGGATTTTTGCGTTAGCCAACCACAGAGATGCGGTGCAGCGCCGGCTTGGCCACACGCACGTAGTCCTGCGCATTGAGCACCATCGAGCGGTCCAGCCGGCCGGCATTGAACGCTATTTCGGCATGCCGCTCCACCAGGTCCGGGTCCACCACCAGGGCAACCTGCGGGCCGGGGCTGAACGGCGGAATGGCGCCGATCACGCAGCCGGTCCGCTCGGTCGCTTCTTCCGCGCTGGCCATCGTCATCTTGGGCAGGCCCAGCGCGGCCGCCAGCAGGCGAAAGTCCAGCTTCTGGTCGCCCGGCAGCACGGCCAGCACCCAGTGCTCGGCATTGCGGGTCTTGCACAGCATGGCCTTGGCACCCTGGCCCGGCGTCGTGCCCCGGATGCGCGCCACCTCGTCCGATTTGCCCTCTGCCGAGTGGCTCAGCACCCGAAAGCGGGCGCCCTCGCCTTCCAGCAACTGCTGCAGCTGCTCAAACACGCTCATGGCTGCAATCCCGGTGCCACCACCGCGCCTTGCACCTGGTGCTGTGCCAGCGCCTGGGCCACAAAGCCGCTGGCCTTGGTCTCTTCGACAAAGGCGGACAGCCACTGGATGGCGGCCTCGCACCGGCCCTTGGGCAGGCCCATGGCCTGCTGGATCAGCATGAAATGCCCAGGCAGCATGCGCAGACCCGGGTGGCTGGCCACGGCGGCCTCCAGCTGTACCTTGACGCCTGCAGCCACATCGCCCAGGGGCTGCAGATAGACATCGACCACCGCCGGCGAGGTGGGTGCCCGCAGGATGCGGGCGTGTTTCAGCGCCCGGCTCAGGTAGAGGTCATAGGCGCTGCCCTGGCCCACCACCACTTCGTGCTCGGCCACATCCACCTGCGCGTTGTCGCTCAGCGCCGAATCGCTGCGCACCATGTAGGCGCCCTCGATCAGCACATAGGGGGCAGAAAAACCAATGCCCGCGCCACGCACCGGGTCCACCGCAAAAAAGCCGACATCGGCCTGGCCCTGGGTCACCGCATCCACCGAATGGGCAGCGGCCTCAAACAGCTGCAGATCCAGCGGCAGCCCCAGCTGGGCCGCCATGCGCGTTGCCAGATCAACGGAAACGCCTGCGCCCGAGCCATCGGCCCGTTTGTGCGCCAGCACGGGATTGCCCACATTGATGGCCGCGCGCAGGCGGCCAGTGGGGGCGATGAGGGAAGCGATGTCAGTGGTCTGTGTCATGGCCGCTTTCGAGAAAGGTGGAACAAAGGGCTGCGCGCTGGGTAGGGCCGACGCTCGGCGGGCAGGGGCGCTGCAGCCTCACATTCTCCCGCTGCTGGTATGACCTGTGGCGCACCGGCCTCTGCACGGCGCCGAAATTACGGCGTCGTCAAAATCCCGGTCAACGCGTGGTTAATGTAGTAGTTGCTGCGCCCCACCTTCTGCTTTAGCAAAAAGCCTGTCTCCGTCAGAGCATCCAGATACTTGGTCGCCGTCAACCGTGATACCTGCAGGTCGTTCTGCAGGAACTCAATCTTGGTGTATGGATGCATAAACAAGCTGTTGATGAGGTCTTGGCTGTAGAACTTGTGCTGTTCCCGAATGCGGTGCTTGTAGTCGAACAAGGCGTCCCGAATGGCAATCACCGTCTTCACCGTCTGCTGGGCTGTTTGCTCCACCGCCTCTAGCATGTAGAGCACCCAGTCCTCCCACGCATCATCGTCACGCACGGCCTGCAGCAGGCGGTAATACTCAGCCTTGGTTTGCACAATATGGCGGCTCAGGTACAGCACCGGAATGTCCAGCAGCCCCTCCTTGACCAAATACAGCACATTCAAAATGCGCCCCGTTCGACCATTGCCGTCATAGAAGGGGTGAATGCTCTCGAACTGGTGGTGGATCAGCGCCATCTTGATGAGCGCGTCTACGGGCACTGCATCGGGGTCGTTGATGGCCTGCTCCAAATCACGCATCAGCGCCACGATGGCATCCGGCTCCTGCGGCGGTGTATACACCGTGCGCCCTGCACCATCTTTCAAGGCTGTGCCGGGCAATTTGCGAAAGCCTGCCTGGTTGCGTTCCAGCTCACGCTGCATCCCAATCAGATGGTTGGCTGTCAGCAAGCCAGTCTCTTTCACCAGCCGAAAGCCCGTGTACAACGCCTGCCGGTAACTCAGCACCTCTTTGCTGGCGGCAGACAGCTGGCTTTCAGAGGACACATCGTCTTTAAAGAGCTCATCGTGTGTGGTGACAATATTCTCAATCTCTGAACTGTCCTTGGCCTCCTGCAAACCCAAGGTGTTGATGAGAATGCTTTGATTGGGTATGGCCGCAGCAATGCCCTTCAGCTCCGCCAGCTTGCGGCTGGCGCTGGCCAACTTCTTGAGAATGGGGGCGGTGTCAAAGCGCTCGGCCTGCAACGCGGCAAGGGATTCCATGAGGTCAACCCAACATGTATAGAAAACGCCAATTCTTATACATATCGCCGTCCACGTGTATAGAAAAGCTGCGTTTCATGCACCTTTCCGCGCAACGCAGCCTCCAGCTGCATAGCTAACTACGGTTTTCTATACACATTGACCTGCATGCTGCGAAAGCCCAGCATGAGGAGGCACTGCGCGACTACAGGGGCTCCACGCTAGCAATGGGGCATTCGACACGCAGGATGTCCATAAGGCGTGTTATCTGCGGGAAGCCATTCAAATCATCCCGCCACGCAAAGGAGCAAAGCTGCGCAAAGGGCTGGCATTTGCGCACCTCAGCGGTCAAGGCTTGTAGGAGGTTGGGGCGGACTATCTGGCAAAGATGGAGCGGCTACCACCGAAAGTCTCTGGTAGAAGCCGAGATGAATTGCTAAAAGCGTCTGGGCGAGAAGCTAATGGCCAGGACGTTTGCGCGCCAGGTGGCCGAGCTCCATATTCGAGCGTCAATCCTCAAATTGACCGCGCTGGGCACGCCCCAGACGGGCGCTGCTGCGAAATCAAAAATTTTGCGCCTGTCAACGGCAATTAAAAAAGGTCCGCAGCGTACGCGCCAGGGACCTTTATTGACAAATCAGCACAGGTGCTTTTTAGAACGGAATATCGTCGTCCATATCGTCAAAGCCCGACGCAGCGCGTGGGGCCGGCGCGGGCATTGGCGCCGGTGCTGGACGGGGAGGTGGCGCCTGGCGGGGTGCGGCTGCTGGGGCCATGGCCGGTGCTGGGGCGCGGCGCTGGTAGTTGCCTGCGGGTGCACCGCCGCCGCCACCTTGGTCGCCGTAGCCGCTGTCGCCATAGCCGTAGTCATCACCACCGCCCTGGCCGCCACCGCCGCCCTGGCCTTGGCGGCTGCCCAGCATTTGCATGGAGTCAGCGCGGATTTCCGTCGCATAGCGCTCCTGGCCGCTGGCCTGGTCGGTCCACTTGCGGGTGCGCAGGCTGCCTTCCACATAGACCTGGCTGCCCTTGCGCAGGTACTGGCCGACGATTTCAGCCAGACGGCCATTGAATACGACGCGGTGCCACTCGGTGGCTTCCTTGTTCTCGCCGCTGTTCTTGTCGCGCCAGCGGTCGGTGGTGGCGATGGTGACGTTGGCTACCTGGTCGCCCGAGGGGAAGGTGCGGATTTCAGGGTCGCGGCCGAGGTTGCCGACGATGATGACTTTGTTGACGGATGCCATGGTTCAGGTATTTCCTTTGAAAAATGGGCGCCTACTATGCGTTGGCAGTGTTGCAGGCATTGCAGCCTTCAAAGCGCCCATCACTGTGATTCAGGGGCGTATCCTACCCCAAAGCGGCCAGGAATTTATCGCCCGGTGGCCGCAGATTTTGCAACGGGGCCTGACAGGCCTGCCGCATTCCCAGCCAGCGCTTACTTTTGTGCAGCGCCAGCGCCAGCCACGGTGCGGGCCTGCGGTTGCAGCGGCCAGGTCAGCACCAGCCACAGCAGCGCCAAGGCGCTGGTGGCGATGAACAAATCGGTCACGCTGCCCCAGCGGGTCAGCACCCCACCGAGCGCGCCACCGGCAAACAGGCCCAGCGATTGCAAGGTGTTGTAACTACCCAGCGCGGCACCGCGCAAGGATGCTGGCGCCATGCGCGAGACCAGGCTGGGCTGCGTGGCCTCCAGCGCATTGAAACCGCAGAAAAAGACAAACAGCAGCACGCCCATCAGCCAGAGCGTGGGCGCATGGCCCGAGGTCGCTACCAGGCCTAGCGCCATCTGTACCAGGGCCACCAGCGCGATCGAGCCCAGCAGCGCGCCGCGCAGGTAACCGCGCCGCTCCAGTGCAAACAGCCCGCCCATCAGCACAAAGGACAGCACCACAGCCGGCAGGTAGACCTGCCAGTGCTCAGCCTTGGGCAGGCCTGCGGCCACCAGCATCGCGGGCACGGCCACCCACATGGACATCTGCACCGTGTGCAGCACAAAGACACCGGCATTGAGGCGCACCAGGTCGGCATGGCGAAACACCTCGCGTAGGCCACTGCGTGCGCCGCCCCGGTGCTCCAGCGGCTCCGGCGGCACCACCCATAGCACCACGGCAATGCCGCCCAGCGCCAATCCACAGGTCATCAAGAACAGACCGCTCAGGCCTATATGCACCACCAGCAGCGGGCTAAGCACCAGCGCCAGCGCAAACATCAGGCCAATGCTGGCGCCCACCAGGGCCATGGCCTTGGTGCGCACCACATCGCGGGTCTGGTCGGCCAGCAGCGCCGTGACGGCGGCGGACACCGCGCCGGCGCCTTGCAGCGCCCGGCCCAGCAACAAGGTATGCAGATTACCGGCCATGCCGGCGATCAGGCTGCCGGCGGCAAACACCAGCAGGCCCAGCACAATGACTTTCTTGCGCCCATAGCGGTCAGACGCCATGCCCAGCGGCAGCTGGCAGACGGCCTGGGTCAGGCCATAGACGCCCATGGCCAGCCCGACCAGGGCCGGGTCATCACCGCCAGGGTATTTGTGGGCCTCCAGCGCAAACACCGGCAGCACCAGGAACAGGCCCAGCATGCGCAATGCAAAGATCAGCGCCAGGCTGAAGCTGGCGCGCCGCTCGGCCGGCAGCATGGCCGTGGAAGAAGAAACAGAAGTGAGAGACAAGGGCGATACGCAGGCAAACAAGGGACGGATGGCGACGATCGCCAGCGGCAAGTGTAGAGCGCAGCCGCAAGCCCTGCTGGTAGACGGAATCTCAGCGCCCACCCGCGCATCAGAAACCATAGCTAGGTGCAAAGCTGCAGCAAGCCCTTACATCGGTTTTGGCCGCAAGTTGTAGGCCGCTCCCCTGGGGCTGCGCCCGGTTTATCCGCAAAGCATGTGCAGCGATACCCGGGAGATTGCACAACGAACGGGCAGGCTGGCTATCATGAGGGGTTTTGGATCTTGACGCCCACATGCCACCACGCACCCCCACCGCCCCATCCGCTGCCATCGACCTGCACCATGAACTCGGCGTGTCCGAGGCGCGCCAGGACGACAGCCGCTACCTGGGCGCGCGGCTGGCACACAGTCGCATCGCCATCCGTGGCGCGCGCACGCACAACCTCAAGAACATCGACCTGGACATCCCCCGCCACCAGCTGGTGGTGATCACCGGGCTGTCGGGCTCGGGCAAGTCCAGCCTGGCCTTTGACACCTTGTATGCCGAAGGCCAGCGCCGCTACGTCGAGAGCCTCTCGGCCTATGCGCGCCAGTTTCTGGGCCGGCTGGACAAGCCCGATGTCGACCTGATCGAGGGCCTGTCGCCCGCCATCTCGATCGAGCAGAAGGCGACCAGCCACAACCCGCGCTCGACCGTGGGCACGGTCACCGAAATCCATGACTACCTGCGCCTCTTGTATGCCCGCGCAGGCACGCCGTTCTGCCCCGACCACAACCTGCCGCTGGCGGCCCAGACCGTCAGCCAGATGGTGGATGCCGTGCTGGCCCTGCCCGAGGACACCAAGCTGATGATCCTGGCGCCGGTGGCGCGCGGCAAGAAGGGCGAGTTCGTCGAGCTGTTTGCGCAGATGCAGGCGCTGGGCTATGTGCGCTTCCGGGTCGATGGCCAGATGTACGAGCACGAGACCCTGCCGGCGCTGGCTAAGAACGAGAAGCACGACATCGACGTGGTCATCGACCGGGTCAAGGTGCGCGCCGGGCTGCAGCAGCGCCTGGCCGAAAGCATTGAGGCCGCGCTGCGCGTGGGCGGCAATGAAGGCAATGGCCGGGTGCTGGCGCTGGAGATGGATACGGGCGTGGAGCATCTGTTCAGCAGCAAGTTCTCCTGCCCGGTCTGCAGCTATGCGCTGGCCGAGCTGGAGCCGCGCCTTTTCTCCTTCAACTCGCCCCAGGGCGCCTGCCCGTCCTGCGATGGCCTGGGCCTGCATGAGGTGTTTGATGTCGAGCGCGTGGTGGCCTTCCCCACGCTCAGCCTGGCCAGCGGCGCCATCAAGGGCTGGGACCGGCGCAATGGCTACTACTTTGCAATGCTCGAAAGCCTGGGCCGCCACTACAAGTTCGACATCGAGCAGCCTTTCGAAAGCCTACCCGAGGCGGTGCGCCAAGTAGTGCTCTACGGCTCGGGTGATGAAGAGATCGCCTTCAAGTACGAGCTGGCCAGCGGCGAGAACGCCGGCAAGATGGTCACCAAGAAGCACCCCTTCGAAGGCATTCTGCCGAACATGACGCGGCGCTACCGCGAGACCGATTCCAGCATCGTGCGCGATGAGCTGGCCCGCTACCAAAGCGTGCAGCCCTGCCCGGATTGCCATGGCGCGCGCCTGCGCCGCGAGGCGCGCTTTGTGCGCGTGGGCGATGGCGACCAGGCCCGTGCGATCCAGGACATCAGCCAGGTCACCCTGAGCGAGGCCTATGCCTGGTTCAGCAGCGTGCAGCTGACAGGTGCCAAGGCCGATATTGCCGCGCGCGTGATCCATGAAATCAGCACCCGGCTGCAGTTCCTCAACGATGTGGGCCTGACCTACCTGAGCCTGGCGCGCAGTGCCGAGACCCTGTCGGGCGGCGAGGCGCAGCGCATTCGCCTGGCCTCGCAAATCGGCTCGGGCCTGACGGGTGTGATGTATGTGCTCGACGAGCCCTCCATCGGCCTGCACCAGCGCGACAACGACCGCCTGATCGCCACCTTGCAGCACCTGCGCGATATCGGCAACAGCGTGATCGTCGTCGAGCATGACGAGGACATGATGCGCGCAGCCGACCAGATCATCGACATGGGCCCAGGCGCCGGCGTGCACGGCGGCCAGATCATGGCCCAGGGCCGCTATGCCGACATCTGCGCCAACCCGCAATCGCTCACCGGCCAGTACCTGAGCGGCCAGAAATCGATTGCCGTACCCACGCGCCGCACGCCCTGGCTGCCGGTGCTCGCCAGCACCGTGGGTGCGCCGGTAGGCAAGGCCGTGGCCGACAAGAGCGGCTCGCAGTTCCCGACCGTGCGCACCTCGCTGGAGAAAAAGCCCAGCGGCAAAGCCAGTAGCACCAGCAGCGCCAAGGGCCGCAGCCTGCAGGAAACAGCCCCCGTCCCGGTGGACCCGCATGCGGTGCAAAGCCTGCGCCTGATGGGCGCCAGCGGCCACAACCTGCGCGATGTCACCGTCGATTTCCCCGTCGGCCTGTTCACCTGCGTGACCGGCGTCTCGGGCTCGGGCAAATCCACGTTGGTGAACGACACCTTGTACGCCGCAGCGGCCCACAAGATCAACCGCGCCCAGGGCGATGTCGCGCCCTACCAGGAGATCGAAGGCCTGGACTATTTCGACAAGGTCATCAATGTGGACCAAAGCCCCATTGGCCGCACACCCCGCAGCAACCCGGCCACCTACACCGGCCTGTTTACCCCCATCCGCGAGCTGATGGCCGAGACCAACACCGCCAAGGAGCGCGGCTATGGCCCAGGGCGTTTCAGCTTCAACGTGGCCGGTGGCCGCTGCGAAGCCTGCCAGGGCGATGGCATGGTCAAGGTGGAGATGCATTTTCTGCCCGACGTCTATGTGCCCTGCGACATCTGCCACGGCCAGCGCTACAACCGCGAAACCCTGCAGGTGCAGTGGAAGGGCCGCAATATTGCGCAGATCCTGGAGATGACAGTGGAAGACGCGCACAGCTTCTTCCGCGATGTGCCCACCATTGCTCGCAAGCTGCAAACCCTGCTGGATGTGGGCCTGAGCTATATCCGCCTGGGCCAGAGCGCCACCACCTTGTCGGGCGGCGAGGCCCAGCGCGTCAAGCTCGCGCAGGAGCTCTCCAAGCGCGACACCGGCCGCACGCTCTACATCCTTGATGAGCCGACCACCGGCCTGCACTTTGCCGATATCGACCTGCTGCTCAAGGTGCTGCACCAGTTGCGCGATGCCGGCAACACGATTGTCGTCATCGAGCACAACCTGGACGTCATCAAGACGGCCGACTGGGTCATTGACATGGGGCCGGAAGGCGGCGCCGGTGGCGGGCAGCTGGTGGCCCAGGGCACGCCCGAGCAGGTCGCCGCCAACCCGGCCAGCCATACCGGACGCTACCTGGCGCCCTACCTGGGCAAGTCCTGAGCTGTCATCCGCCTGCAGTAGTATCGAGCCCACCCAAACACCGCAAAGGCTCAGAGATGAAAGCATGGTTGGAGCGCCTCCTCGGCAAAAGCACTAAGGCCCCAGCGGCAGCCAGCCCGGCCTCGAGCCCGGCTGCGCCGCAGAGCGAGGGCCTGCTGGTCAACGCCTACGCCACGGTGTGCGTGCTGCCGCCGCTGGATTTTGAACACCAGCTGCTGGCCCAGCGCGATGCCAGCGACCCGGCGCTTGCGCCGCACCTGGAAGGCTTTGTGCAGCATGTGCTCAGCCGTGGCGATGGCGAGATAACGGCCCGGCGCTACGGACTGATGCGCCATATCGAGCGGGTGCAGCAGCAGGTCAGCCTGGTCGTGAGCGAGGCGGCCTGGCCCGCCTACCTAGCCTGGGCGCAGCGCGCCAATGCCCTTTCCTTTTTGCCCGACGCCAGCATTTTCGACACCCAAGGCCGAGAGCTACTCAATGCCGCCGGCCAGGCCGCGGACCCCGAGGCCGCGCTGCCCAGCCTGCCCGACGCGCTGGCACGCAAGGCACGCAGCGAAGCGGTACTGCAAGCCCATGGCTTGCGCAGCCCCGCCAGCCTGCCGCCGGTGCTGGCCGAGGCCGAGCTGCAGCTGCGCACACCCGAAGAGATCGCCGCGCGTGCGGTTGCGGTGCTGGCGGCCGCCGTGCGCGCCGAGTCGCTGGCCAGCGAGCAGGCGCTCAGCAGCGACGAGATCCTCGCGCGCCTGCCCGATGCCGCCGCAGCCTGGTCGCCGCAGGAGCGCGCCTTCATGCAAACGCCAGCGCCTGAGGCCCAACTGATCGCCAACATGGGCTGGCGCTATGAATGCGTGGCAGTTTTTGCCTGGGCGCTGGGCCTGCAGCAGACGCTGCCCTTCCCTGACAGCATCTGCGATGTGGGCCCGCTGACGCGCCGCTTTCTGGACGCCGGCAGCAGCCAGGCCCTGCTGGCCCAGGCGCAGCCGCGCAGCGCCAGCGAGCTGCTCGATGCGCTGGACGAAACCTTCCGCCTGCACTGGTGCATCCGCGATGCCCAGATCAAGCAGCAGCCCGCGCCCGATGGCCTCTTGCCTGGCGTCGTGCTGGAGCGCCACCGCGCACTCAACTGGCTGGTGCGCTTTGCCCATGCCGACTGGGATGATGTGGACATGCCCACCTGAGAAATGAACGCACCCATGCCCGATGACCTGATCTTCCGCCCGGCCACGCAGGCCGATCTGCCCGCCATCATCGCCCTGCTTGCCGACGACCGCCTGGGCCGCGCGCGCGAGGTGCTGAGCGATCCACCAGACAGCCGCTATGTCAGCGCCTTCGCCGCCATCCAGGCCGATGCCAACCAGCTGCTGGCCGTTGCCGAGCAGAACGGCCAGGTGGTGGGAACCTTGCAGCTGTCGTTTATCCCCGGGCTCTCACATACCGGCGCCTGGCGCGGCCAGATCGAGTCGGTGCGCATCACCTCGTCATTGCGCGGCCAGGGTGCTGGGCAGCAGCTGTTTGCCTGGGCGCTGGCGCAATGCAAGGCGCGGGGCTGCCAGGTGGTGCAGCTGACGACCGACCGCTCGCGCGAAGATGCGCAGCGCTTCTACCAGCGGCTCGGCTTTGTTGCGAGCCATCTGGGCATGAAGATCCAGCTCTGATGCCGCGCGGCGATCAGGGCACCAGGCGAATCAGCTTGCCATCGGGCCCATCGGTCAGCAGGTAGACCAGGCCATCGGCGCCTTGGCGCACATCGCGGATGCGCTCACCGAGCGATTCGTAGAGCCGCTTCTCGCCCGTCACCTTGCCGTCCTTGACCGTCAGCTGGGCAACGCTGCGCGACTTGAGGCCACCGACCAGCAGGCTGCCTTTCCAGGCCGGGCCATAGCGGTCGCTCGTGACAAAGGCCATGCCCGAGGGCGCAATGCTGGGCACCCAGTAGTGCAAAGGCTGCTCCATGCCGGCCTTTTGGGTGCCTTCGCCGATCTTGCCGCCGCCGTATTCCTCGCCATAGGTGATCACCGGCCAGCCATAGTTCTTGCCGGGCTGGGGCCGGTTGATCTCGTCGCCGCCCTGCGGGCCGTGCTCGTGCTGCCACAGGCTGCCATCGGCCGCCACGGCCAGGCCCTGGCTGTTGCGGTGGCCGTAGCTGTATATCTCGGGCAGCGCATCCTGGCGGCCCACATAGGGGTTGTCCTTGGGCACGCTGCCATCCTTGGCGATGCGCACCAGCTTGCCGTGGTGGTTGTTCAGGGTCTGCGCATCGTTGCGCAAGGAGAAGCGGTCACCCAGGCTCAGGAAGAGGTTGCCATCGGGCGTTTCGGCAATGCGGCAGCCAAAGTGGGCATTGCTCTTGGCCTTGGGGCGCTGGCTGAACAGCACTTTGACCTCTTCAAGCTGGCGCTCATCGGTCGCGATACGCGCCGTGGCCAGCGCCGTGCTGTTGGTGCCGGCCTGGGGCCCGGCTTCGCTGAAGCAGAAATAGATGCGGCGGTTGCTGGCGAACTGGCTGTCGGCCACCACATCCAGCAGGCCGCCCTGGCCGGCATCGACCACCTTGGGCACGCCTTGCAGTTCGGACTGCTTGCGGCCATCGGCATCGAGCAGCCAGAGCTTGCCGCCGCGTTCGGTCAGCAAAAAGCGTTTGTCGGGCAAGGGCGCAATGGCCCAGGGGTTGAGATAGCCGCTGCCCACCACCGTGGGCTTGGGCAACGCGGGCGCCGCCGTTTGTGCTTGCGCAGTGCTGGCGGCGCAGACGGCAAGCAGCCAGCTGGCGCCCAGCGCCCATGAATGAAAACCCTTGCGTGCCTGTTTCTGTCTCATGTTTGCCCTTTGCGAAGTGTCACTGACCTTACCATGCTGACCATGGATACCCCCAACAGTTCCCCTTCAGCCTCCCCTTCTGCAGCTGCCAGCCCGGCCGTCTGGGATTTTGTCGTCATCGGCGCCGGCATGGCCGGCAGCGCCACCGCCTGGCACCTGGCCAGCAGCGCCCAGGTGCTGGTGCTGGAGCAGGAATCCCAGCCCGGCTACCACACCACCGGCCGCTCGGCAGCGCTGTTTGAAGAGCACTATGGCCCAGCCCAGGTGCAAGCGCTTACCCGGGCCAGCCGCCAGTTTTACGAGCAGCCGCCGGCTGACTTTGCCGAGCATGCGCTGGTCAGCCCCCGGGGCGTGCTGTATGTGGCCACGCCCGAGCAGTTGCCCGCGCTGCAAGCTGCCTACGACGAGGCGCGCCAGCATTCGCCCGGCGCCAGCTGGCTGGACAAGACCGAACTGAAAGCCTTCTTGCCCGCCTTGAACACCGAGGTGCTGGAAGCCGGCTTTACCGACGATGGCGCCCGCGATATGGATGTGCATGCGCTGCACCAGGGCTTTTTGAAGGGCATGCGCCGGCGCGGCGGCCAGCTCTGGAACGATGCCCGGGTGCAGAGCCTGCACTGGGATGCCAGCACCAGCCACTGGCAGATCAATCTGGCCGATGGCCGCGCGCTGCAGGCCCTCCATGTCGTCAACGCCGCCGGCGCCTGGGCCGATGAGCTGGGCCAGATGGCCGGGGCCGCTGCGATTGGCCTCACACCCAAGCGCCGCAGCGCCTTCACCTTTGCGATGCCCGACGGCATGGACGGCCAGCACTGGCCGGCCGTCATCGATATTGGCGAGCAGTGGTACTTCAAGCCCGATGCCGGCCAGCTGCTGGGCTCGCCCGCCAATGCCGATGCCACCCATCCGCATGATGTGCAGCCCGAGATGATGGACATTGCCGAGGGCATTGACCGCATCATGCAGGCCAGCCACTTCGACATCCGCCGCCCCAGCCACAGCTGGGCGGGCCTGCGCTCCTTTGTTGCCGATGGCGAGATGGTGATCGGCTGGGATGGCCAGGCGCCGCAGTTTCTGTGGGTGGCCGCGCAGGGCGGCTACGGCATCCAGAGCGCCTATGGCTACGGCCTGCTGGCGCGCAACCTGGCCTTGCATGAGCCGCTGGACCCGGCGCTGGCCGGCCAGGGTGTGCAGCCTGAGGCGCTGTCGCCCACGCGGTGCTCGCGCTGAATAGCGCAGTGCCAGCACGCAGCCGCGCTTGCTGGCACACTGCTGGAAAACTTTGAATAACATCCGGCGCTGCGCACACCAGCGCCTCCAGCCATGTCTGCTTCCAGCTCCCCCGTCCCCTTCCGCCCCACTGACCTCGCGTTGGCGCTGGTCGTGGTGGTGGTCTGGGGCATCAACTTTGTGATCATGAAATGGGGCCTGCAAAGCCTGACCCCGTTTGAGCTGGGCGCCCTGCGCTACCTCTGCGCCGCCTTTCCGCTGGTGCTGTTCATCAAGCCGCCGCGCGTGCACTGGCGCTGGGTGGTACTGTTTGGCCTGCTGCAGGGCGTGGGCCAGTTCGGCTTCTTGTTCACCGCGCTCAAGGTGGGCATGACGGCGTCGCTGGCCAGCGTGATGCTGCAGACCCAGGTGTTTCTCACGGCCGTCTGGACCTGGGTGCTGCTGCGCGAGCGGCCCGGCCGCCCGCTGGTGGCCGGCATGGGCATTGCGGCGCTGGGCCTGGCCTGCCTGCTGATCAATGAGTTGCGCAGCAATGGCGCCGGTGGCACCACCTTGGCGGGCCTGCTGCTGGTGCTGTGCGCGGCCACGTCCTGGGCCTGCTCCAACGTGGTGGTGCGCCTGGCGCAAAAGGAAAATGCCAGCTACAACCCGGTGGGCTTTATCGCCTGGAGCAGCCTGATGCCCATCCTGCCCTTTATCGGGCTGAGCGCCTGGTTGGACGAGGGCAGCGTGGGCAAGTGGCTGCATGCAGCCACCTGGCAGCAGATCCCCTGGCTGGCCTGGGCATCCATCGCCTACCTAGGCTGGGTGGCCACCATCGTCGGCTACGGGCTGTGGACCCAACTGATCCAGCGCTACTCCGCCAACCGCGTGGCGCCCTTCAGCCTCTGCGTGCCCGTCATCGGGCTGACCACCGGCATGCTGGTGCTGGGCGAGACGGTGACCGGCTGGCAATGGGCCGGCGCTGTGTGTGTCGTGCTGGCGCTGGTCGTCGTGGTCTGGGGCGGCCGCTGGCTGCAGGCAGCGCGGCGCTAAACCCTACCGAAGAACACCGCGCTCAGCGGTCTTCGATCTTGGCGGTCTCGACGATCTGCTGGTACTTGGCCACCTGGGCCTTCAGGAAAGCGCCCATGTCCTGGCCGGGCGCGGCCATCACATTGCCACTGGCTTCGAGCTTGGCGCGAAAGCTCGGTGACTGCAGGGTGTCATCGATGGCCGCACGCAAGGCCGTAAGCACCTGCGGGGGCAGCTTGGCCGGGCCCATCAGCGCAAACCAGCTGTTGATATCGACCTTGGCAAATGCCGAAGTTTCGGCCAGGGCGGGGATGTCAGGCGTGACCGTGGAACGCTTGGCCTCGGTCGTGCCCAGCGCCACCACCTTGCCGGCGCGGATATGCGGCAGGCCCGAGGACAGCACAAACACCCCAAACTCCAGGCTGCCGCCCAGCAGGTCATTGGTCAGCGGTGCCACGCCCTTGTAGGGCACATGGGTCATCGTCACATCGCCCGCCTGCTGCACCATCTCGCCAGCAATGTGCAGGGCCGTGCCCACGCCCGAGCTGCCGTAGCTGTACTTGCCGGGGTTCTGCCGCAGCAGGCTGAGGAACTCCTGCGTGTTCTTGACGCCGCTGGCCTGCGAGGCCACCAGCACCATGGGCTGCGTCGCCACCAGGCTGATCGGCGTGAAATCCTCGAACACGCGGTACTTGATGGCCTTGTTGATCAGCGGCGCAATCGCCACCTCGTTGTTGGCCGCCAGCAGCAGGGTGTAGCCGTCGGCCGGCGCCCGGGCCACCTTCTGCGCGCCGATGGCGCCACCGGCACCACCGAGGTTCTCAATCACCACTGGTTGCTTGAGCCGCTGCGCCAGCTCGGTGCCCACCATGCGGCCCACCGCATCAGTGCTGCCGCCGGGTGGGTAGGCAATCACCAGGGTGATGGGCTTGTTCGGGTAGTCCGCAGCCGCTTGCGCGCCTGCCGCCATGCTGGCTGCCCATGCCAGCAGACCGAGGGTTGCCGCCCGGCGGGGGCGAGAGAAAAGCATAGGAGGCATCGGGAATCCTTATGGCGGTGGAGGCGTCGTCAGAGGAAAAGCTGCAGGGCGCATTGTGTATCGACCCCAGAGGCCCTGCGCAGCATCCCGGAAAAAGAAGCAGGGTCCGTGCCAGCATGCAGCGCGGACCCTGTCGTCCTTGGTGCGGAGGCAGTTCAGTCCACCGCGTTCAGCAGATCGCGGGTCTTGATCGCAGCGGCACGCGCCGCGCTGGCAAAGTCCTCGCCGCTGCTCGCATACAGAATGGCGCGCGAGGAGTTGATGATGATCGGGCCGCCGCCGATGCGGGCTGCCTTGACGGTGGCAACCGCATCACCGCCCTGCGCACCGACGCCGGGAATCAACAGCGGCAGGTGCGGCGCCACGGCGCGCACGCGCTCGATCTCTTGCGGGCGGGTAGCGCCGACGACCAGACCCAGTTGGCCATTGGTGTTCCAGGGGCCTTGGGCCAGGCGCGCCACATGCTCGAACATTTGCGGCTGGCCGGGCACATCGGCCAGGGTCTGGGCCTGCAGGTCGTCACCACCGGGGTTGGAGGTGCGGCACAGCAGGAAGGCGCCCTTGCCTTCGTACTGCAGATAGGGCGTGATGGAGTCAAAGCCCATGAAGGGCGACAAGGTCACCGCATCGGCACCATAGCGCTCAAAGGCCTCCTTGGCGTACTGCTCGGCGGTCGAGCCGATGTCGCCGCGCTTGGCGTCGAGAATCACCGGTACCTGGGGGGCCACGCGGCGCATATGGGCCATCAGCTTTTCCAGCTGGTCCTCAGCGCGGTGCGCCGCGAAATAGGCGATTTGAGGCTTGAAGCTGTTGACCAGGTCATGGGTGGCATCGACGATGGCCGCGCAAAAATCATAGATCTTGCTGGCATCGCCGCGCATCGTGGCGGGAAAACGGCTGGGTTCCGGATCCAGGCCCACGCACAGCATGGAGTTGTTTTGGGTGGCTGCGGCGCGCAGCTGGTCGATGAAAGGCATGGGCGCTATTGTAAAAGCTAGCACTGCCAAGGCTGCGCACGGCTGACTGCGTCGCACGGGGATTGCGGGCACAATCGCAACCCATGCCTAGCCTGACACGACAACAACTGGTGATCCTGTGCCTGCTGACCCTGGTCTGGGGGCTGAACTGGCCGGTGATGAAGACGGGGGTGCAGCACTTTCCGCCGCTGAGCTTTCGCGCGCTGTCGATGCTGATCGGCCTGCCCTTGCTGGCGCTGGGCCTGGTGGTGCTGAAGGTGCCCTTCCGGCTGGAGCGCCGCTACTGGGGCCCGCTGCTGGTGCTGGGCTTTTTCAACATGGTGATGTGGCACACGCTGATCATCGTGGCGATTCCGCTGCTGCCCAGCGGCCGCGCGGCCATCCTGGGCTATACCATGCCTATTTTTTCAGCAGCTCTGGGGGCACTGTTCTTCAGCGACCGGCTGCCAGCACGCGCCTGGCTGGGCGTGGCCGCTGCCGCAGGCGGCGTCTTGCTCTTGCTGTGGAACGAGATGGACAAGCTCGGCGGCAAACCCACCGGCGTGGCGATGATGCTGCTGGCCGCCGCCAGCTGGGCGCTGGGCACCCAGCTGCTGCGCCGCACGCGCATCCCGGCCGCCACCTTGACCCTGGCCTTCTGGATGACGGTGATGACCACCCTCTGCCTGTGCCTGCTGGCCACGCTGCTGGAGCGCCCGCGCTGGCATGCGCCCGATCCGGTCGCCTGGGGCACCATCCTGTTCAATGCCGTGCTGGTGATCGGCTTTGCCCAGGTGGCCTGGTTCTTTCTGGTGCGCACCCTGCCGCCGCTGGCCTCCACCTTGAGTGTGATGCTGATCCCCGTGCTGGGCGTCTTCAGCGGCGCCTGGTGGCTGGGTGAGATCCTGCACTGGCAGGACTGGACGGCGGTGGCCTTGATGGTGCTGGCCATCGCCTCGGTGCTCTGGCCCAGCCGGGCACGCGGCTGAGCCTGCACGAGGCGGTCCTGGGTTGCTGCTATCAGCGGTTCGCAGCTTGCGCGGGCGCTGCCAGGCTGTCGTTGTCCATCGTCAGGTAGACCAGCACCAGCAGCAAGGTGATGAAGAAGCGGAAGGCATCGGGCACGCCATTCCACGCTTTGGACATCCACATGCCAAACCACTCACCGCCCACCGACATAAAGCCCACCTGCCAGGTGAGAAAGCCCAGGGTCAGACCCGCAATCGCCCATTTTTTGGCAGCGCGAAAGCCGGCGGCATCGGCATGGCGAGCCCGCAAGAGCTTGCTGCCGCCGATCCAGCACAGCACAGCCGTCAGCGCCTCCAGCGCAATGATGCCGGCATAGCCCA
This sequence comes from Comamonas sp. JUb58, assembly GCF_004364775.1. Taxonomy (GTDB): domain Bacteria; phylum Pseudomonadota; class Gammaproteobacteria; order Burkholderiales; family Burkholderiaceae_C; genus Comamonas. The sequence continues at coordinate 185,125 of NZ_SOAL01000007.1, read as the reverse complement.
GGTGGTGGACCCATTCCGCTTCAATGGCGCGGTACATGATGCCGTTGCCGGGAAAGGTGGTGTCCATCAGGAACACATGGTGCACAAAGGCAAAGTTGGTGGCGTAGTCGGTGATATTGCCAAAAGCCACCAAGGTGGCGAAGAAAGCCATGGCCAACACCATGGCGGACTTGGACAGACGAATCATCATTCGAAGCTCCAGACGTGAGAGAGTGAGAAAGGGATAGGAAAAAGACAGACGGATGCCGTGGCGCCGAACAGCAAGGCTCGGTACCTGATCCATCAAAGCTGTGCCAACGCGCGGTTGGCGGGGATGTGTGCAAGAAGCACGGAGGCGCGCAGATCGGGACTGGAAAACCTGAAGCCGGCAGCGGGTCTGGGAAACACGCAGGCCAACCGGATCGAATGTCGCGCCAGGAGGGAGGCTGGATTCTGCCAGCCCGCTGTGGAGGCTGTCAACGCTGGCCGATTAGGCCATAAAAAAACGCACTGCCCAAGGGGAGTGCGTTCTGTGTTCCAACCGGGCGGGGCCCGGTGCTTGATCAGCGAGGCGCGTTCAGCAGACGGGTCACATCGCGGTCGTTGGGCAAGGCATAGTCATAGCCCGACAGGATGCGGCTGTCTTCGGTCCGCACCAGCTTGAGGCTGACGTAGGTGAAGTTGGCAGCAGGCGAGAAGGTGCCGACCAGCACCATGGAGGCGTTCTGGCTGCGGGCGATGTCGCGCATTTCGCGGGACAGCAGCAGCTCGCCGGTGCCTTCGCGCACATACAGATCGGTGCGCAGCTTGACTTCCTTGACGTGGAAGCCACGGGCGGCCATCTGGTTGGCATAGATCTCGGACAGGGTGCGGCCCAGAGGCGACGAGGCGCCCATGTTGTTCACATTGACCACGGTGGCCACCAGCACGGGGCCGGTACCGGTCGATTGGGGAGCGACCGAGGCGGTCAGCTTGTTGATCGCATCCTGGCTGTTGGCCAGGAAGACGCTGGCGTCAGCGGCCTGGTAGGTGGGCTCGCTGCGCACGGTGCTCACGGGCTGGGCAGGCTCGGTCCAGCTGGCGCAACCAGCCAGCACAGCGGCCGAGGCCACAGCGGCAAGGGTGGTCAAACGCAGCATCATTTGTTCACCACCTTCATGTTGACGGCGCGGTAGGCTTCGGTCTTGGCGAACTGGCCGACGGTGGCGTTGTCAACATAGTAAACATTGGACTTGCGCGCGACGTACTGACCCTGGCGCAGCACCGTGGTGGTCAGCAGCACTTCGGAGTAAGCCGGGGCGCCCGCGATGGTGGCGGCCTGGTAGTCGGTGCCGATGGTCGGGCTCACGCCAGCGATGACCTGGCCGTTGTCGCCTTCATAGGCCCAGTTGCCTGCTTGCTGCAGGTTGTGGTGCACGATCTTGGCGTCGTAGCTCACTTCAAGCTGCTGGCCGGGGGTGTTGTAGACCGATGCGCCGTGCTGCACCAGCTTGGTCACGACGAGGTCGTGGAACACGCTGTCAAAGGCACTGGCGTTCTGTGGCAGGGCCACATACAAAGGCGTCTTGGCGTTGAGACCATTGCGCTCCAGCGTCGCCAGGGTGTCTGCCACCACGTCGCTGGCCATCAGGTCCCAGTGGCCCGCAGCGCGCACCTTCATCTGGGTTGGTTGCGCATAGTTGGCGCCGTATGGAACGGGCGCCTCTACCGCGCAACCCGTCAACGCGAGGACGGCGCCTGCCAGCGCCGCCGCTCCGATGGTCTTTTTCAAAGCCATGTTTCCCTCCTCGGAATTAGATAGCCGACGGGCCAACACCCGCCCAGGCTTGCATCCATTGTTGTAGATGTGGTGGTATCAAGACAAGTGAAACGATCCAAAGTGCGAGCAGAGCCGCGCATTTTGTTGTTTTTGCTCACACTTTGGAACCAGCCCTTGTCGGCTGAAATAAATCAGCCCGCCGCGCGTTTTTGCAGAATCTCGAAGGCTGGCAAGGTCTTGCCTTCCAATACCTCCAAGAAAGCACCGCCGCCAGTGGAGATATAACCAATCTTGTCTTCGATGCCGTACTTGGCAATGGCCGCCAAGGTGTCGCCACCGCCGGCAATGCTGAAGGCGGGCGACTGGGCAATGGCCTTGGCCAGGGTTTCGGTGCCGTGGGCAAAGGCATCAAACTCGAACACGCCCACCGGGCCATTCCAGACGATGGTGCCAGCCTTCTTGAGCTGCTCGGCCAGGCGCGCGGCCGTCTCTGGGCCGATATCCAGGATCAGGTCATCATCGGCCACCTCGGTGGCCGGCTTGATGGTGGCCACAGCATCGGCCGCAAAGGTCTTGGCGACGACGACATCGGTAGGAATAGGCACATTGGCGCCGCGTGCGGCCATGGCATCGATCACCGCCTTGGCATCGCCCACCAGGTCGGCCTCGGCCAGCGACTTGCCGATGTTCAGGCCTGCAGCCAGCATGAAGGTGTTGGCAATACCGCCGCCAACGATCAGCTGGTCTACCTTGCTGGACAGCGACTGCAGAATGGTCAGCTTGGTCGACACCTTGGAGCCTGCAACGATGGCCACCAGCGGACGCGCCGGCGCTGCCAGGGCCTTGGTGATGGCATCGATCTCGGCCGACAGCAGCGGGCCGGCGCAGGCGATCTTGGCGTACTCGGCGATGCCATAGGTCGTGCCTTCGGCGCGGTGGGCCGTGCCAAAGGCGTCGTTCACATAGATGTCGCAGAGCTGGGCCAGCTTTTGTGCCAGCGCGGGCAGGTTTTTCTTCTCGCCAACATTGGTGCGGCAGTTCTCCAGCATCACGACCTGGCCGGGTGCCACGTTGACGCCATCGACCCAGTCAGCGACCAGTGGCACTTCGCGGCCCAGCAGCTGGCCCAGGCGCTGGGCGACGGGGGCGAGCGAGTCCTCGGGCTTGAAGGCGCCCTCGGCGGGGCGGCCCAGGTGGCTGGTCACCATCACGGCAGCGCCGGCCTTCAGGGCCATCTCGATGGCCGGCACCGAGGCACGCACGCGCGTGTCTTCGGTGATTTCGCCCGCGTCGTTGAGCGGCACATTCAGATCGGAGCGGATAAAAACGCGTTGGCCTTGCACCTTGCCTTGGGCACACAGGTCGGAGAAACGAAGGATGTTCATGGGAATGGATACCAAAGAGTCTAGAAACCGGGGCGCGCGCCATGCAGGGGCCTGCGCATGGCCGCCATTGTAGAGGCCTGTCCAGCCTCTCCCAAGCGGGCGGTCGCGCCGGCGTCTCTCTGAAGGTTTACCAACCCAGGCCGATATGCAAAGGCAGGTAGACCGCCATGCCGACCACAATCGTGCCCAGGATGCCGCGCTTCTTGAAGTAATAAATGGTCGCGCAGATCACTGCCGGAATGCGGGCATCGAGCAGGGTCTTGGTCAGCTCGCCCTTGACCATCAGGAGCTCGGGCGCAATGACGGCCATCAAGGCGGCCAGCGGGGCGTATTTGAGGCCACGCTTGAGCCAGTCGGGCAAGGGCAGCTCGTTCTTCGGAATCATGAAGAACGCACGGGTGACCACGGTGATGATGGTCAGGCCCACAATGGCTGTCAGCTGGTAGAGCAGATCCCAGTCGTCCTGGCTCATCGCACATGCTCCTCACGCACGGGCACGGCCGTGGTGCCATCGTCGGGCTGCTCGGGCCCGGGCGATGGCAGGGGTTTGTTCTTGGCTACGACCACGATCTTGGGCTTGCGGCCGCGCTGGTCCACCGCCTCGACCAGGAGGCCGATGGTCACTGCGCAGGCAATCGCCACCAGGATATTGAGCTTGAGCGGAATGCCATAGGCCGCAATCGCCGCCGTCGCCGCCACCAGCGCCGCCACCTTGGTGGCGCGGTCGATCAGCATCGAGTACAGCACGCCCAGCAGCGCCAGCACGCCGGCAAAGCCCAGGCCCCACTCCAGCGGCACCACATTGGCCAGCAAGATGCCGGCAATCGAAAAGCCCTGCCAGGTGATGAAGTTGAGCGACGAGGCACCCCAGAAGTAGTAGACCTGCTGGGGCTTGGCCACCGGCGCGGTGTAGCGGCGCATGAAGGCGACAAAGATCACATCACCGCTGAAATAGCCAATGCAGAGCCGGTGCCAGAGCGGCAGGTGCGCAAAATAGCTGCGCCACATGCTCGACAGAATGACAAAGCGCAGGTTCACGCAGGCGGCGGTGAACCAGACCACCCACATCGGCGAGCCCATGGCCATCAGCGGCAGCACGGCCAGTTGGGCGCTGCCGGCATAGACCACCAGCGACATGAAGATGGCCATGGGGGCGGAAATACCCGCTTTGACCATGGCCACGCCGGTCACCAGCGCCCAGGCCGCAATGCCCACGGCCGTGCCGGACATGTCGACCACGCCGGCACGGAAACTGGGGTGATCGATGGCGCGGCGCCGGTGGTGCAGGCTCATGGAGCCGCCACGGGGAGCCTGTCGTCACCCAACACCTGGCCGGGTTGCAGCGCATGGCCGCGCAGAAAATCTGCCGCCTTCAAGCGCTTGCCACCGGGCCGCTGCAGCTCGCTGATGCGCAAGGCAGCTTCGCCGCAGGCCACCACAATGCCCTGGCCATCGGCCGCCAGCACCTGGCCGGGGACGGCATCGGCGGGCGAATGCCGCTCGGGCTGCGCTGCCCAAATCTTGACCACTTCATCACCGACGCGGGTCGACGCAGCCGGGAAGGGGTTGAAGGCGCGCACGCGGCGGTCAATCTGCTCGGCGCTCAGCGCCCAGTCGATGGCGCTTTCGGCCTTTTCGATCTTGTGCGCGTAGGTGATGCCTTCTGCCGGTTGCGGCTCGCGCTGCAAGCGGCCCTCGGCGCTCAAGGCCAGCGCCTGCACCAGCATGCGGCCGCCCAGCGGTGCCAGCTTGTCGTGCAGGCTAGCGGTGGTGTCCTGGGCGGCAATGTCCAGCGCTTCCACCAGGCACATGTCGCCGGTATCCAGGCCCGCATCCATCTGCATGATGGTGACGCCGGTCTGGGCATCGCCCGCTTCGATGGCACGGTGGATGGGGGCCGCACCGCGCCAGCGTGGCAGCAGGCTGGCGTGGATGTTGAGGCAGCCCTTGGCGGGCAAATCCAGCACCCATTGCGGCAGGATCAGGCCATAGGCCGCTACCACCATCACATCCGGTTGGGCGGCCAGTAGCGCTTCACGTGCTGCGGCGGCGTCTTCGGGGTATTTGCCATCCAGGCGCAGGCTGAGCGGCTGGCTGACGGCAATGCCGTGCGCCAGCGCGCATTGTTTGACGGGGGAGGCTTGCAGCTTCATGCCACGGCCGGCGGGCCGGTCGGGCTGGGTCAGTACCAGCGGCACTTCGTGACCGGCGGCCAGCAACTGCTCCAGGGCCACACGGGCAAATTCCGGCGTGCCGGCAAAAACTACTTTCATGTCTTTTGAGGATAGGGGGCAAGCTGCGATCAGGGGCGCGCAGCGGGGACATCAGTCTCGCTGGCGGGGCTCGGGCAAAGGTTCATCGATGAACATCAGCTTTTGCACCACACCTTGCGGATCGATATGCACATGCGCGAATCGCTTGATGCCATTGTCCCAGAATCGGTAGGTCCAGACCTGTCCCTTGAAGCTCCAGACCGAGGTGATTTCCATCGGCGGGCCAAAATCCTGCAACAGCTGCTGCTGCCTGAACTGGCCCAGCGGGATGGCACCAAAGTTCTCGGCACTCAGCACCTGGGTGGTCGTCTGCAGCTGGCCATCGGCAGCAAAGCGCAGCTGGTAGGCCTCGCGCCCCATCGGCTGGGTGGTGTAAAGCCAGCGCTCACCTCCATCGTCAAGCTTTTTGACGGTATTGGCAGGGCCCAGCTTGCTCAGCACCTCCTGCTGCGGGGTGCCGGGCTTGAACTGGGTGGGATAGGCACAGCCAGCCAGGGCTGTGCACAGTACGAACAGCGCCATCGCGCCCCACGCGCGGCCAGGCAGCCAGCTCCGTGAAGATCGCGTCGTGCCCATATCAGCCCTTGGCGTCGGCCAGTTCGCGCTTTTGCTGCTTGACCAGCTTGGACTTGATGCGGTTGCGCTTGAGTGGCGACAGGTATTCGACAAACACCTTGCCCAGCAGGTGGTCCATTTCATGCTGGATGCAGATGGCCAGCAGGCCTTCGGCGTCGATCTCGCGGCTGTTGCCGTTCTCGTCGAGTGCCTTGATCTTGACCGCCACCGAACGCTCGACACCGTCATAAATGCCGGGCACGGACAGGCAGCCTTCGTCACCCACCTGCTTTTCATCGCTGGCCCAGAGGATTTCCGGGTTGATGATGGTCATGGGCTCGTTGCGCTCTTCGGAGACGTCGATCACCACCACGCGCTCATGCACGTCGATCTGCGTGGCTGCCAGGCCGATACCGCTGGCGTCGTACATGGTGGCCAGCATGTCCTGGACCAGGGTACGGATGCGGTCATCGACCACGGCCACGGGCTTGGCGACCTTGTGCAGACGGGGATCGGGGTAGCAGAGAATCGGGAGGATAGACATAGTTTTCGCTCTTGAATGTCGTTATTTTCGCCACTTTTGCGCTTCAATGCCCAGATGGCTTGCAATAATCATTGATCGATCAAGGGCTTGGCCCGAGAATCAGAGGCAATTACAAACATTGACAGCAGGCCCACTATGGCCTGACAGCGACTGAGAGGGAGTCACCCGGCCATGCGAGCATCCACCACGCCCCTGTTCCACCAGCTGCGCAGCAGCGCCGTTGCAGTCGCCTGCATGGCCTGCGCAGGCATGAGTGCCTGGGCCGCCACCCCGGCAGCGCAGTTGCCGGTCACCGCGCAGCAGCGCAGCACCGCCCAGCAAGTGGCGGCGCAGGGCATCCCCGAGGCCGACCTGGTCGCCAATGCACCCGATACCTATGTCGTCAAGCGCGGTGACACGCTCTGGGACATCTCCCGCGTCTACCTGCAGCAGCCCTGGCGCTGGCCCGCACTGTGGGGCATGAACCTGCAGTCCATCGCCAACCCCCACCTGATCTACCCCGGCCAGACCCTGTACCTGGAGCGCCGCAATGGCATGGCGCGCCTGGTTACCTCGCGCTCGGGGGAGGACGAAGTCATCCGCATCTCGCCGCGCGTGCGCAGCGAAAGCCTGTCCGGCACCGCCCTGCCCGCCGTCAACCAGCGTTTGATCGAGGCCTTCCTGGTCGAGCCCGAAGTGCTGGGCGCTGGCGAGAGCGAAAAGGCCCCGCGTCTGGTTGGTGCCGCGCAGGAGCGCGCGCTGCTGTCGCCTGGCGACCGCGTTTATGGCCGTTCGGCCGACCAGTCGCTGGAAATGGGCCAGGAGCGCCAGTACTACCGCGTGTTCCGCAATGCGGTGCCCATGGTCGACCCCGAGACCAATGCCGTGCTGGGCTACGAAGCCCAGTACCTGGGCAAGGTGCAGCTGATGGCTGGCGAGCGCCAAGAGACAACGCTCGACGTCAAGGGCAATGCCCACACCGATCCGGTGCCGGCATCGCTGGACATTACCTCGGTGAAGGAAGAAATCCGCATTGGTGACAAGCTGCTGCCGATGCCACGCGTCAACGTCACCAGCTATGTGCCGCATGCGCCCGATGAGCACCTGCAAGGCAGTGTCGTGTCCATCTATGGCAGCAACAGCGTGGCCTATGCATCGCGCAACAACGTGATCGCCATCAACCGCGGCCAGGCCGACGGCGTAGAGCTCGGCCATGTCTTCCGCCTGATGACACGCGGCGCGCGCATCAAGGACAAGACCGACAGCGACCAGACCGTCATCAAGCTGCCCAATGAGGCCAATGGCCTGGCCATGGTCTTCCGCAGCTTCGACAAGGTGTCCTACGCACTGATTCTGGAAGCTAAGGAAGGCGTGAAGGTGGGTGACTCCCTGATCTCGCCCGACTACCGCCCCTGACAGGCTTGACCGGGAAAGCGGCTCTTGCCCATGACTGAACAAGAGTTGCACGACTGGTTACGCTTGAGCGCCACGCCCGGCCTGGGCAATACCGCCATCCGGCGCTTGCTGGCGCGCTTTGGCTTGCCGGCGGAGGTGCTGGCCCAGAGCAGCGCCGCGTTGGAGACCTGCATCACCCCCGCGCAGGCCCAGGCGCTGCACGCCCCCAGCCCCGAGCTGCAAGCGCTGCAGACAGCAACCTGGACCTGGCTGACCACCGCCCCCGCGCCCTTGCAACGGCATGTGCTCACCCTGGGTGATGCCGACTACCCCCCATCCCTGCTTGAAACCGCTGATCCGCCGGTGCTGCTCTACATCACCGGCCACAGCCGCTGGTTTGGCGCGCAAGGCCTGGTCTGGCCGCGCAAGGCACTGGCGATGGTCGGCAGCCGCAACCCCACGCCCCAGGGCGCCCTCAATGCCCGGGCATTTGCCCAGACCCTGGTGCGCCAGGGCGTCACCGTTGTCTCGGGCATGGCGTTGGGCATTGATGCAGCTGCCCATGCCGGCGCGCTGGAGGCCGTCACCGGCCAAGAGCCCGCCACGATTGCCGTGATCGGCACCGGCATCGACCGGGTCTACCCCCGCGCCAACCACCAGCTGGCCGGGCAGATTGCCGAGCAGGGCTGGATCGTCAGCGAGTACCACCTGGGCACCCCGCCGCTGGCGCAGAACTTTCCTAAACGCAACCGCCTGATTGCCGGTCTGGCCAGCGGCACCTTGGTGGTCGAGGCTGCTACTGCTTCGGGCTCCCTGGTCACCGCCCGGCTGGCCAGCGAACAGGGGCGCGAGGTCTTCGCGATTCCCGGCTCGATCCATGCGCCGCAAAGCAAGGGCTGCCATGCGCTGATCCGACAAGGCGCCAAGCTGGTGGAGTCGGTGGAAGATATTCTGGAAGAGCTGCCGGCGTTGGGTATGGCTACCACCCCCACACCCACATCCACATCCACAGCATCCAAGCCCAAGGATTCGCGTGGCGCAGCGGCGAGCGGTGCCAGCACAGAAGACCCGGGCTTGCTGCAGGCGCTTGGTTTTGACCCGGTGGATCTGGACAGCCTGTGCAGCCGCACCGGCATCGATATCGCCAGTCTGCAGATTCAACTGCTAGAGCTGGAGCTCAAAGGTCAGGTGGCGCGCCTCCCGGGCGGCTTGTTTCAGCGCCTGGCGGCAGGCTAGGCCCGCAGCCGATTACTGCAGCAGCCGCTCGGGGTTGGCCTCGATCTTGGCCAGCGCATCGCGCGCGGCGCGGGCGGTGATGCCTTCGGCATCGCGCGGCAGCAGCAGGCCGGCTTGCAGGTAGTGCCCCATGCGCCGCATCTGGAAGAGGAAGCAGGAGCCGCTCAGCGCCGCAAACAGCTGCAGCTGCTTGTGCTGGCTGTGCCAGACATACTGCACCTGCAGCAGGCTGGCATTGTGGTCCAGCAGGAACCAGTTGCCCAGCGACAGGTTCTTCGCCCACTCCAGCACCTCGGGCTGCACCAGCGCACCATCGTCGGCAATCACCTGGATGCTGCTGGTATCGATGCCCAGCATCAGCTCGATGCTCTCGGCGCTGAGCGGGTATTCCTCGGTTACGACCTCGTCGAGCGCGTCTTCGAGGTGGGCCAGGCGCTCTGCCAGCGCAATGATGCGCTCCTGCGGGATCTCATTGGTCTTGGCCAGGAAGGCCTCGGCCACGATGTCCATCAGGCTTTTGATCATCTCGTCCTGGCGCTCGCCCACCATATTGGATAAGGTCAGGCCCTGGCGCAGCACGGTTTGCAAAAGCGGCAGCTGGCGGATCACCCGGGCGCGCTCTTCCTTGCTGGGCTTGGCAGATGCCGACCAGACCAGGTCCAGCGCAGCCTTCTTGAATTTTTGCGTGTTCTCGTGCTCGGCGCCAAAGCGGATGGCCGACATCGCCAGCACATCGGACCACTGCTTGAACAGGAACTCCCGCACATCGCTGTCCACCGGCATCTCCAGCAGCATGTCGCGCAGCTGGATGGTGTACTGGATGGCCAGCGTTTCCTTTTGCTCGATCTGCTGGGCCAGGCTGACCAGCTCGCGCGCGGTGGCGGTCTGGCCAGTCAGGTTCTTTTCGAGGAATTTCTGGAATTCCTTGAGCACCAGCTGGAACACGCGGCTGCCGGTGTCCGGGTACTGCTCGATGACCTGCACCACCCGCTTGACCTCGGCTTCCAAGGTGGTGCCATTGAGTGCAGCGGCCTCAAAGCCCAGCACGCAGGCACCCATGCGGTCGATCAGCTGGCGTGCCGGGTGTTCCGTGTCGTTGAAGAAGGCGGGCTCGGCCAGCGCCACGCGCAGCACCGGCACCTGCAGGCGCGCAAACCAGATGCGGATACCGGCCGGGATGCGGTCTTCGTTCAGGATGCTCTGGAACATCAAGGCGATGATCTCGATGATCGCCTTTTCCTCGTCGGACGAGGCCACGCTCTTGAGTGCCGAGGACTGCTGGCGCACCGCCAGCGCCACCGGCGCCACCACCTGGACGGCGTCATAATCGTCATCGGCCGGCGCGGTATGGAACCAGGCCGACTGGATCGCCGTAGGCGGCGACACCAGCGCATGCTGCAGCGCTGGCGAGATCACATAGCCACCGGCCTCGCCGAGGGAGGCACGCACCGATGTCGGACCGCCATTAGAGCGGCCACCGGCCACGTTCTGCAAAAAGCCACGCAGCTGCGCCAGCACGCCCTGGTTCTTCTGGCGGGCGGCGCCCATGGCCAGCAAGCCGGGGGCTGCACCGCCGGCCGGCATCAAGCCCGAGGGCATGCTGGCAGCTCCCGAGGCGGCGCCAGCCGCAGCAGCTGCGGCTTGGGCAGCGGCCATGCCACCCATCGGATGCGCGGCGGCAGCAGCCACAGCTGCAGCGGCCGGCGCATGGCGTTCGCTTTCAGTGCGTTTGATGCGGTAGCTGCGCAGCTCGTCTTCAGTCGCTGCGCCTTGTTCGTCATAGAAGCGCCCCACGGCGGTGTAGCCGCTGATGCCCAGGGGCGCCAGCGCTTCGAGCATCGGCGTCCAGAGCAGGTCCAGGGTCTTGCGGCTGAGGCCGGCGGCTTCCCAGGCCTCGATCAGGCGCAGGCACCAGGTCTCGGGGCGCAGCGCATCGGCGGGGCCCAGCTCCTGGTCTTCCAGGAATTGGGTCACGCGGCGCACGCTGTCCAGCTCCAGCGCTACCAGTTCCAGCAGCAAGGCAGCCAGGCGCGATGCGATGATGCGGCCTTCGATGGCTTCGTTGCTGACCAGCTCAAAGCTGGTGATGGTGGGAGGTGCGGCTATCGGCTCGGGAGCCGGCTCGCCTGCCAGCAGGCTTTGGCGCAGCAGCTTGTTGGCGCTGTCCAGCCAGGCTTGCTGGCGGCTGTCAAACTCGGCAATGGCGGCGGACAGCGCCACATGCGAGCGGGCGGGATCGGTGCTGGGCCGCGCCATGATCTGGAGCAGCTCAGCACGCAGGCGCGCCGCCACCCCAGGCAGACCCACGCACAAGCCACCGACAAATCTCAGCCGCGCTTCACGGGCGAGCTTTTTTTGCCAGGTGCGATGGTGCGAAGGTGCAACAGCCACAGAAATCCCATCCCTTTATCGGTCTTGCTTTATACCGTAGCCCCGGCATTGGGGTCGTTCGGGTCGAGGTCCTTTTGGCTGACCTTGACCAAGTCTTCTCGCTTGACACCCAGCCACATGGCGATGGCCGCAGCCACGAACACCGAGGAGTAGATACCAAAAAGAATACCAATGGTCAGCGCCAACGCAAAGTAATGCAAGCTGGCACCGCCAAAAAGAAACATCGACAGCACCATCGCTTCGGTCGACGCGTGGGTGATGATGGTACGGCTCATCGTCGAGGTGATGGCGTGGTCAATCACTTCAGGCGTGCTGAGCTTGCGGAACTTGCGGAATGCCTCGCGGATCCGGTCAAAAATCACCACCGATTCATTGACCGAGTACCCCAGCACCGCCAACACACCGGCGAGCACGGCCAGCGAGAACTCCCACTGGAAGAAGGCGAAGAAGCCCAGGATGATCACCACGTCATGCAAGTTGGCGACGGCCGCAGCCACACCGAACTTCCACTCAAAGCGCATCGCCAGGTAGATCACGATGCCCAGCACCACGGCGCCCAGCGCCATCAGGCCGCCGTGCACCAGTTCCTCACCCACCGAGGGGCCGACGAACTCGCTGCGCAGCAAGGTCACCCCCGGGTCGGCTGCCTTGAGCACGCCCATGACCTTCTCGCCCTGCTGGGCCGTGGTCACGCCTTTTTCGATAGGCAGGCGAATCATCACGCGGTCGGCGCTGCCCACGTTCTGCACCAGGATGTCCTGGTAACCAAGCGAGGCGACCTGTTCGCGGATCTTCCCCACGTCAGCGGGCTGCTCGTAGGCCACCTGCATGACGGTACCGCCGGTGAATTCCACCGACAGGTGCAGGCCACGGGTGGTCAGGAAGAACACCGCCAGCACGAAAGTGATGACCGAAATCGCGTTGAGCACCAACGCGTATTTCATGAAAGGGATGTCTTTTTTGATACGGAAGAATTCCATGGTCTTCCTCCTTAACGTTTAGCAGATGCCACGGAGCGCACGTCTTCGCCCTCGGGCTTCCAGACCTGGCCGATCGACACGCTCTTGAGCTTCTTGCGGCGGCCATACCAGAGGTTGACCAGGCCACGCGAGAAGAACACGGCCGAGAACATGCTGGTCAGAATGCCGATGCAGTGCACCACGGCAAAGCCGCGCACCGGGCCGGAGCCAAAGGCCAGCAGCGCCAGGCCCACGATCAGGGTAGTGACGTTGGAGTCCAGAATGGTGTGCCAGGCATGTTCATAACCGGCATGGATAGCCGCCTGCGGCGACGCACCGGCGCGCAATTCCTCGCGCACCCGTTCATTGATCAGCACGTTCGAGTCAATGGCCACACCGATGGCCAGCGCCATAGCGGCAATGCCCGGCAGGGTCAGGGTGGCCTGCAGCATCGACAGAATGGCCAGCAGCAGCAAGACGTTCACGCCCAGCGCAATGGTCGAGACCACGCCAAAGATCATGTAGTAGATGCACATGAAGACGGCGATCGCGATGAAACCACCCACGATGCTCTTGATACCGGCTTCCACGTTCTCTTTACCCATGCTCGGGCCGATCGTGTATTCCTCGATGATCTCCATCGGCGCAGCCAGCGAGCCGGCGCGCAGCAGCAGCGAGGTATCGCTGGCTTCCTTGGTCGTCATGCTGCCCGAGATCTGCACGCGGCCGCCACCGATTTCGGAGCGGATCACCGGTGCGGTCACGACCTGGCCCTTGCCCTTTTCAAACAGCAGGATGGCCATGCGCTTGCCAATGTTCTCGCGCGTCACGTCCTTGAAAATATTCGCGCCCTTGCCGTCCAGGGTCAGGTTGACGGTGGCCTCATGGGTCTGGCTGTCAAAGCCGGGTTGGGCATCGTTCAAGTTCTCGCCGGTCAGGATGACCTGCTTTTTCACGACGATGGACTGGCCATGCGGGTCGCTGTACTTTTCAGAGCCAAAAGGCACGGGGCCAGCGCCCATTTCGGCGGCACGCGCGTCCGAGCTATCGTCGACCATGCGCACTTCCAGGGTCGCGGTACGGCCCAGGATGTCCTTGGCCTGTGCGGGATCCTGCACACCGGGCAGCTGCACCACGATGCGGTCGGAGCCTTGCTGCTGGATCACCGGCTCGGCAACGCCCAGCTCATTGATACGGTTGTGCAAGGTGGTGATGTTCTGCTTGAGCGCTTGCTCTTGCACGCTGCGCAGCGATTCAGGCTTGATGTTGGCACGCACCACATAGGCGCCGCCGGTGCTGACCACGTTGGCCTGCAGGTCAGGCATGGTGTCCACAATCAGGTTACGCACCGTCGTGGCCGTGGCCTCGTCTTGCAGGCGCACTTCCAGCGACTGGCCTTCGCGGTTCACACCGCCATGGCGAATCTTCTTGTCGCGCAGTGCCAGACGCACATCGCTGGTCAGCGCTTCGGTGCGCTTGGTCAGCGCTGCCTGCATGTCCACCTGCAACGTGAAGTGCACGCCACCGCGCAAGTCCAGACCCAGGTACATGGGCTTGGCATGCAGGGCGGTGAGCCAGGCGGGCGAGCGGGAGATCAGGTTCAGCGCCACCACATAGGAGGGGTCGTTGCTGTCAGGGATCAGTGCGCGCTCAAGCACGCCCTTGGCCTTGAGCTGTTCGTCTTCCTTGTCGAAGCGGGCGCGGATCGAGCCGTTTTCCAGCGCGATGCTCAGCGGCTTGACGTCGGCATCGGCCAGCACCGATTCCACACGCTGCTGCAACGCAGAATCCACCGTGACAGTCGCCTTGACCGAGGCCACCTGGACAGCAGGCGCCTCACCAAAAAAGTTGGGCAGGGTGTATACAACCCCTACCAGAAGCGCGATCACAATGATCGCGTACTTCCAGACCGGATAACGGTTCATGATCGCGCTCTTACCTTACGCAAAATAGAAGGCGCAGCCATGCTGCGCCAATTGCTGTTTCAACGATGGATTACTTCAGCGTACCCTTGGGCAGCACCTGCACCACAGCACCACGCTGCAGTTGCACGACGACGCCTTGGGCCAACTCTACTTGCAGGAACTGTTCGTCCAGACCCACCACGCGGCCCACCAGGCCACCATTGGTTGCCACTTCGTCGCCCTTCACCAGCGCGTCGATCATGGCACGGGCTTCCTTTTGGCGCTTCATCTGAGGACGGATCATCAGGAAATACAGCACCACAAACATCAGCACCAAAGGCAGCATGCTGGTGAGGGTGGAGGTCATGCCGCCGGAGGCAGCAGCAGCCGGTGCGGTCTGGGCAAAAGCAGAAGAGATAAACAAATGAAGCTCCCAACGTGGATGCAGGCCTTGCCTGGTTGACCAAAACCAAGGCCCAAAGAGAAGCATTGTATGCGTGCCCCTCTGCGAACACCCAGGCAATACCTTGGATGCCTCTGGTTTTTCCGGTTGTTTTCATGGAATTAAGCAGCTTTCATGCCAGCGCATTGGTAGAAGCCACTATGGCTAATACCGCTGCTTAGATGGTAATTGCGCGCAAAAGTGCTGAGACCGCCCTGCGAAAGCTGCGTGATATGACAAATTTGTCACGCCATCCAGCCAGCCGCGCTGACAAAAAAGCCGCCTAGCATCTTGCACAGGCGGCTTGGATTGGACGGCCTTCGCAGACCACTTTGCTGGGCTTTAGGCGTTAGACCTGGGCCGGTTCCGGCTGCGGCGCAACCGATGCCGCACCACCCGCATCCGCAGGGGCATGCCAGCGTGCCATCAGCTGCTGCCATTTGGTACGGGCAGCGGCCAGGTGGCGTTCCTTGACATGGCCGTAGCCGCGGATGTCTTCGGGGATGCTGGCGATTTCGACGGCCAGCGCCAGGCGCTCGGCGCTCAGGCCCTGCAGCAGCTCCTCGATGCAAGCGCGGTACTCCTGGATCAGCGCGCGCTCGGTGCGGCGCTCTTCGGTGCGGCCAAAGATATCAAGCGCACCGCCGCGCAGGCCCTTGAGCCCCGCCATCACGCCAAAGGCCTTGCGCATCCAGCCGCCATAGGCCTTCTTGACCAGCTCACCCTTGTCATTGCGCTTGGCCGTGGTGGGTGGCGCCAGGTGGTGCACGATCTTGTAGTCGCCCTCAAACATGCTGGCAATCTTCTCGATGAACTCGGCCGTGGTGTGCAGGCGCGCCACCTCGTACTCGTCCTTGTAGGCCATCAGTTTGAACAGATAGCGTGCCACCGCTTGCGACAGGCGCGTGCTGCTGCCCAGCTTGGCCTCGGCCGCATGCACCTTGTCCACAAAGGCCTGGTAGTCGGCTGCGTAGGCGCTGTCCTGGTAGTCGGTCAGGAAAGCCACGCGCTTGGCCACCAGCTCCTGCAAGGAAGGTTTCTTCACCAGCTGGATCACCTGCTGGGCGGCAAACATGGCCTGCACCTGTGGCAGGTGGGCAGCGCACTGGCGGCCCCACTCAAACGCGGCCTTGTTGTTGTCCACCTGCACGCCGTTCAGCTCCATCGCCCGCATCAGCGCGGCATGGGACAGCGGCACCCGGCCCTTTTGCCAGGCATAGCCCAGGATCAGCGGGTTGGTGTAGATGCTGTCGCCCAGCGCCTGGGTGGCAATGTGCTCGGCATCGAACATGCCCACGCCCTCTTGGCCCACGGCCGCCAGGATCGCCGATTCGCAGCCCGCCTCGGGGAACTGCCAGTTCGGGTTGTGCACAAAGGCCGCCGTGGGCGCGCCATGGGTGTTGAGCGCCACAAAGGTGCGGCCCTGCTGCATGGCTGCCAAGGTGGTCTTGTTGGCCGCGACGATGGGGTCGCAGCCGATGACCAGGTCGGCCTTGGCCGTGTCCACCTTGGTGGTGTAGATGGCGTTGGGCGAGTTGGCGATCTGGATATGGCTCCAGGTCGAGCCGCCCTTTTGTGCCAGGCCAGCCGCATCCTGCGTGACCACACCCTTGCCCTCCAGGTGGGCCGCCATGCCCAGCAAGGAGCCGATGGTGATCACACCCGTGCCGCCCACACCCGCCACCACGATGCCCCAGGCCTGGGTGGCCACGGGCAGGACGGGATCGGGCAAGGCCGGCAGCTTCGCCATGTCGCCCTTTTTCTCCTTCTTGGCTTTCTTGAGCTGGCCGCCTTCAATGGTGACAAAGCTCGGGCAGAAGCCCTTGACGCAGGAGAAGTCCTTGTTGCAGGTGCTTTGGTTGATCTTGCGCTTGCGGCCAAAATCGGTCTCCACCGGCTCCACCGACAGGCAGTTGGACTGCACCGAGCAGTCGCCGCAGCCTTCGCAGACCGCCTCGTTGATGATGACGGTCTTGGCCGGCGTGGCCAGCGTGCCGCGTTTGCGGCGGCGACGCTTTTCGGTCGCGCAGGTCTGGTCATAGATGATGGCCGTTGTGCCCTTGATCTCGCGGAACTCGCGCTGGATGCGGTCGAGCTCATCGCGGTGGTGCACGGTGACACCGGCGCCCAGTTGCACGCCCTGGTATTTTTCCGGCTCATCGGTCACGATGACCAGCTTCTTGACCCCTTCGGACAGGAGACTGGTCATGATCTGCAGCACCGAGTGGCCCTCGGGGCGCTCGCCCACGCGCTGGCCACCAGTCATCGCTACCGCATCGTTGTAGAGCACCTTGTAGGTGATGTTCACACCCGAGGCAATGCTCTGGCGGATGGCCAGCAGGCCACTGTGGAAGTAGGTGCCATCGCCCAGGTTCGAGAAGATATGCTGGTCGGTGGTGAACGGCGCCTGGCCGACCCAGGTCACGCCTTCGCCGCCCATCTGCGTGAAGGTGCTGGTGTTGCGGTCCGGCATCCAGTTGACCATGTAGTGGCAGCCAATACCGGCCACGGCGCGGCTGCCTTCAGGCACGCGGGTGCTGGTGTTGTGCGGGCAACCGCTGCAGAACCAGGGCAGACGGTCCACCGACTCCTGCTTGCTGTCCTTCAAACCCTGCTCACGCGCAGCAATCACCTGCAGGCGCGCATCCATGCGGCGCACGATGTCGTCGGGCACGCCCAGCTTCTTCAGGCGTTTGGCCAGCGCCTGCGCAATCAGCGCCGGGGTCAGGTCGGCCTTGGGGCGCAGCAACCAGTGGTCGCTGGGGTTGGGCACCGACCACTCACCGCCGGAATGGTCGCCATCGGTCTCGTCGAACTTGCCCAGCACATGGGGGCGCACATCCGAGCGCCAGTTGTACAGCTCTTCCTTGAGCTGGTACTCGATCATCTGGCGCTTTTCCTCGACCACCAGAATCTCCTGCAGGCCCATGGCAAAGTCGCGGGTGATGGAGGCCTCCAGCGGCCAGACCACGTTGACCTTGTGCAGGCGGATGCCCAGCTGGCGGCAGGTGTCGTCGTCCAGGCCCAGGTCGATCAGCGCCTGGCGCGTGTCATTGAAGGCCTTGCCGCTGGCGATGATGCCAAAGCGGTCATTGGCGGTGGAGATGACGTTGTAGTTGAGCTTGTTGGCGCGGATATAGGCCAGTGCCGCATACCACTTGTAGTCCATCAGGCGCGCTTCCTGCTCCAGCGGCGCATCGGGCCAGCGGATGTGCAGGCCGCCGGGCGGCATCACAAAGTCATCGGGAGTGATGATGTTGACCCGGTCCGGGTCCACCGAGACGCTGGCCGAGGACTCCACGATCGCCTGGATCGTCTTCATGCCCGACCAGACGCCGGAGAAACGGCTCAGCGCAAAAGCATGCAGGCCCATGTCCAGGATGTCCTGCACGCTGGAGGGGAAGAACACCGGCGAACCCACGGCCTTGAAGATGTGGTCGCTCTGGTGCGCCGCCGTTGAGGACTTGCTGATGTGGTCATCGCCGGCCAGCGCGATCACGCCGCCGTGCTTGGCCGTGCCCGCCATGTTGGCATGCTTGAACACGTCCACGCTGCGGTCCACGCCCGGGCCCTTGCCGTACCAGATGCCGAAGACACCGTCGAACTTCTTGCTCTGCGGGTACAGGTCGAGTTGCTGCGTGCCCCAGACCGCCGTGGCGCCCAGCTCTTCGTTGACGCCGGGCTGGAACTCGATGTTGTTTTCCTTGAGGTGCTTCTTGGCCGCCCACAGCGCCTGGTCGTAGCCGCCCAGTGGCGAGCCGCGGTAGCCGCTGATAAAGCCTGCGGTGTTGAGGCCCTGCAAGGCATCGCGCTGGCGCTGCAGCATGGGCAGGCGAACAAGGGCTTGCACCCCGCTCATGAAGGCACGGCCATGCGCCAGTGCGTATTTGTCGTCGAGCGTGACGGTTTCCAGCGCTTTGCGAACCGACTCAGGCAGTGAAGCGTTCATCACACACCTCCTTGGCCAACATGCTCGTCGCCAAATACGCCACGTGCGGCTGCGCCGCCCGCTGCATACTTGTGTTGCAACCTGCATTGCAGGTTGTCATCCAGCGTTACCGTCTCTAGCGCTTTGCGGACGGACTCGGGGAATGAGGCATTCATCGTCTTGTCTCCTAAGGAGAGCACCCGGTGGCCGCTTGTGGCAGGTCCGGGATTGTGGGGCGTTATAAGAATCTGGAACCAAGTCCAGCAGCCACGGCAAAACACCCTGGCTTTCATCGCTGCAGTGTATGACGGGCAGCGAGAATAAAGTATTCTTTTCCTTGCCGGGGTTTACCTAGTATTTGAAAGAATCTTGCTCAATAATGGCGATAAATGAACCAAATTGACAAATTCGACTGGGCCATCCTCTACGAGCTGCAAAAAAACGCCCGTTTGACGAATGCCGAGCTGGCCCAGCGCGTGGGCCTGTCGGCCGCGCCCTGCTGGCGCCGGGTGCGTGCGCTCGAAGAGGCCGGCTACATCACCGGCTACCACGCGACCCTGGACCGCCACAAGCTCGGCCTGGGCGTGCTGGCCTTTGTGCGTGTCGATGCCGCGCAGAACACGGCCGACATCACCTTGCGCATGGAGGAATCGATCCGCTTGCTGCCCGAGGTGACCTCCTGCCACTACATCAGCGGCGCGGGCACGTTTGAGCTGCAGGTGGTGGCCAAGGACCTGGAGAGCTTCTCCAGCTTTATCCGCAATGTGCTGCTGCGCCTGCCCAATGTGAAGGATGTGCACACCACCTTCTCGCTGGGCGAGGTCAAATCCAGCAGCGCCCTGCCGCTGCCGATGACGGCCAACCCCAAGGGCACACCTTCGCGTTAAGCACCCTTAAGCGTTCAAGGCAGTTCGTAGCCACCATGCAAAAGGCCAGCCTCGCGGCTGGCCTGGCTGGAAATCATGCGCTGCAATCAGCGCTTGGCCACGCCCCGAGGCCACAGCACCCACAGCCGCAGCGGCTGCTTGACCCTGCCGGCAAAATCGCCCGCCTCATGGCCCCAACCGGCAAAGTAGTCGGCGCGCACGGCACCCAGGATGGCGCTGCCCGTGTCCTGCGCCATCACCAGGCGGTTGAGCTGCACGGTGGGGCCGGTGGACGACAGCCAGACGGGGGTGCCGTAGGGAATGCTGCCCCGGTCCACCGCAATCGAGCGGCCAGGCGTCAGCGGCACGCCCTGGGCGCCATTGGGGCCAAACTCGGCATCCAGTGGCGACAGCGGCTCTTCCTTGAAGAAGACATAGCGCGGGTTGCTCCAGAGCAGCTCGTTGACCCGGGTCGGGTTGGCAGCAATCCAGGCCTTGATGCCCGGCCAGGTGGCATCGCGCACCAGTCCCTGGTCCAGCAGCCACTTGCCAATGCTCTTGTAGGGGTGGTCATTGGTGGCGGCATAGGCCACACGGATCAGGCGCACCGAGCCATCGGCCTCCTGGATGCGCACGCGGCCCGAGCCCTGGATGTGCAGCACCATCGCATCCACCGGGTCGTTGACCCAGGCAATCACCTTGTCCTGCAGCTCGGCCTGCACCTGCGGCAGGGTCTCGATCTGCTGGCGGCTGAACCAGGGCTTGCGCGATCCCAGCGAGGCCGGCGAGCGGTACAGCGGGATCGAATAGCCATTGCCGGGCTGGCGCGTGCCATCGAGCATGGGCTCGAAATAGCTGGTCAGCATGCCATCAGGATTGCCGTCGAGCGATTCAACGCGGTAGGGCTGAAAGCGCGACACCATCCAGGCGCGCTGCTCTTCGGTCGATGCCAGGCTCATGCGCCGCACCTCGGAGCAGAACTGCGCAAAGGGCGCGGGCGGGCGGCTGCAGCTCTTGATCCAGGCGTTCCAGGCATCGGCCAGGTTGTCCTGCTCCAGCCCGGGCACCGACGACCAGTGCACCGGTATCCAGCGGCTCTTGGCCTGCTGGATCGCCGGGGGCAGCGGCTCATTGGCATCGGGTGGCAGCACCTCGATGCTGCCCGATACCGGCGGGCGGGTGGTCGGCGAAGACGGCTGGTCCAAAGGGACTTGGCTGGAGCAGGCGGCCAGAATTCCTACAATCGCAGCCATCGACAGCGTACGTAAGGAGCGGATACCGATGGGACTGATATTGCTGGAAGCGCTATTGGCGTTGGTCATACTGGTGGCGATCGTCTGGTGGACGATGTTTGCCGGTCGCAAAAAAGGGGAAATCGTAAGCAAAGATGAGCAGCCCCCTCGCGACTAGCTTGCGCAAATCGTAGGACATGGCCGCTCATTGCCGTCATTTTTACCATTTTTGAACTTTGTCTCTGGCATTTGGCAGTTCTACTGCCCACAATTTGCATCTACGGCCTGCCCCATTTCAGCGGCGGCCCTTGCATCAGAGGAGTTCAAGCATGCGTAAACAAATTCTAGTCTCTGCCGTTGCCAGTCTGGCCATCCTGAGCGGTTGCGCCAACATGTCCGACACCCAGCGCCAAACCGCCACCGGCGCAGGTGTGGGCGCACTGGGCGGTGCTGCCGTGGGCGCGATTGCCGGCGGCCATGCAGGTTCGGGCGCGGTGATCGGTGCGGGCATCGGCGCGCTGGGCACCTATATCTGGTCGCAGCACATGCAAAAGCAAAAGCAGGAGATGGAGCAGGCCACCCAGGGCACCGGTGTGGTGGTGACGCAGACGCCGGACAACCAGCTCAAGCTCGATATCCCCAGCGACATCTCGTTCCAGACCAACCGCTCGGACATCCAGGGCAACTTCGCGCCCATCCTGGACCGCTTTGCCGAAGGCCTGCGCAACAACCCCAATGCCCAGGTGCGCATCATCGGTCACACCGACAGCACCGGCAACGACGGCATCAACGATCCGCTGTCGCTGGCCCGTGCCGAAAGCGCACGCAACTACCTGACGCAACGCGGCGTGAACGGCGCGCGCATCCAGGTACAGGGCATGGGCTCGCGCCAGCCGGTTGCCAGCAATGACACGCCCGCCGGCCGCGCGCACAACCGCCGCGTCGAGATCTATGTGGGTGAAGTACAGCAAGGTCGCTAACACCTGCCTTGGCGAAATGCATAAAGGGCGCCAGTTCAAGGACTGGCGTCCTTTTTTGTGGGCCTGCGCTGGGCGGCAGCCTCAGGAAAGATCGCGCAGCAGGTTGGCCAGCTCAACGGCCGATTTGACCTGCATCTTGTCGAACACCCGGGCGCGGTGCACCTCGACCGTGCGCACGCTGATGGTCAGCTCATCGGCAATCAGCTTGTTGGGCAGGCCATCGATCACCAGGCGCATGACGGCTTGCTCGCGGTCCGTCAGTTCGGCCACGCGCTCGCGCACGCCTTGCTGCGAGCGCAGGGTTTCCAGATAGGCGCTCGATGCCTGCAGCGCATGCTCAATGCGGTCAACCAGCACATTGTCGGAAAACGGCTTTTCGCAAAAATCAAAGGCCCCGCGCTTGACCGTGGCCACGGCGGTGGGCACATCGGCATGGCCGGTCAGGAAGATCACCGGCAAGGCGGCGATCACATCCATCTCGACCAAGCGGTCAAACAACGCCAGCCCGCTCATGCCGGGCATGCGCACATCCAAGAGCGCACAGGCCGGGTCCACCTGCGGCGGGCGGCTGCGCAGCATGGCTTCAAAGGCCTCGGCCGAGGCAAAGCTCTCGCTCAGCAAGCGGCGCGAGCGCAGCATCCAGGCCAGGGCATCCCGCACCTCGGCATCATCATCGACGATATACACGGTCGCATTCACTAGCGGCTGCATCTCTGAACTTTCAATCGTTGCGCCAGGTTGGCAGGGTAAAACTGAAGATGGTTCCGCGTGGCTGGTTGGGCAGGTAGCGCAAATGGCTGCCATGCTGCTCCACCACCGTGCGGCACAGGCTCAGGCCCAGGCCCATGCCCTCATCCTTGGTGGTGAAGAACGGCTGGTACAGGCGCGCGGCCACCTCCTCGGTGATGCCCTCGCCCACATCGGCCACGACAAACTCCACCCAGGCCCGGCCATCGTCACTGGGCGCCAGCCGCACCAGCATCTGCAGCACCCGGGGGTGCGTGCCGCCATAGTCCATGGCCTGCATGCCGTTGCGGCTGAGGTTGAGCAGCACCTGCTCGACCATGGTCCGGTCACAGAAGACGGCCGGCAAGCCGGGCGCCAGCTCGGTGGCCACATCGACATAGAGTTTACGCGCCTGCAGCCGCACCAAGGGCAATACCGCGTCCATCAGCTCAGAGGCCTGCACAAACTCGCGCGACTGGTCGCGCCGGCGCACAAAGCCATGCACGCTCTTGATGACCTTGCCAGCGCGCTCGGCCTGGAAGGCCATGCGCTGCACGGCCATGCGCACATCGGGCAGGTGCTCCTGCACCTCGTCGGGCGAGGCGCCATCGGGCAGCAGGTTCATGATGCCCGTCGCATAGCTGGAGATGGCGGCCAGCGGCTGGTTGAGCTCATGGCTCAGCAGCGAGGCCATCTCGCCCACCGTTGCCAGGCGTGCGGTGGCCTGCAGCCGCTCCTGCGAGGCGCGCGAGAGCTCCTCGACCCGGCGCTGCTCGCTCATGTCGACAAAGGCACTCATCCAGCCGGTGTGCATGCCAGCGGCATTGATCAGCGGTGCCTCGAAAATCAGCACTGGAAAGCGCCGGCCTTCCTTGTGCATGAAGGTGGACTCATAGCCTTCGCGCGGCGGCGGCAGATGGCCCGACAGGCGGATCTGCTGGCGGCGCGCGTATTCGGGTGCCATCTCCGGCGGCCAGTAAGGCGTGGCCTTGCTCGGGTCCAGAATCTCTTCGGCTGAAAAGCCCACCATCTCGCAAAACGCCGGGTTCACATAGGTGACCTTGCCATGCAGGTCACGCGCGCGCAGCCCCGTCACCAGCGAGTCCTCCATCGCCTTGCGAAAGGCCAGCGCATCACCCAGATCGCGCTCGGCCTTCAGGCGGCGGCGGTTGTCGCGCACCAGCACCACCAGCACGGTGATCAGCGCGATCGACATGCCGGTGACCAGGGCCGTGAGCACATTGGGGAAGACATTGGGCGCCGCATGCCAGCTGTCCACCCGCAGCATCAGCGCCACGCCGGGCAGATCGAGCAGCTGGTTGGAGGTGAACACCCGCGTGCCGCGCCGGGGCGTGCTGACAATCGCCAGACGCGTGCCATCGGTCTCCGTGAAGGACAGCTCATGGTTGCGGCGCAGGCTCTCGCTGACCAGGTCCGACAGCACGTTCTGCAGGATGTAGGTGGCCACGGCAAAGCCGTGTAGATGGTCGCCGGTGAGCACAGGCACACACAGCTCCAGCAGCTCCAACCCCGTGCCATTGCCCTGCGACAGGAAATAGCTGCCCGCATACGAGGCCGCGCCGGTGTTGCGGGCGCGCAGGCAGGCGGTATGGCTCTCGGTGTTCATACCGGTGCGGTCGATGGCCGACCACTGCAGGTTCAGGTAGGGCGATTCTTCGCTGGCCTCGATCTGCAGTTGTGGGTTGCGCCACTCGATATGGGCCAGGTCGCGCTGGTTGCGCAAGATGGTCGCCGCCGTCGACTGCCAGGCCATGACATCGCTGTCGTAGCGCGGCATGCTGCGCAGGCGGTTGACGTTGTCGGCGAAGCGGCTGCGGATGTCGCTGACGGCATCTTGGGCCTCGCGGTCCAGGCGCTGCTGCACTTCGGAGATCTCGTAGCGCCCGGCCAGCCAGACCTGGGTGACCAGGGTGCCCGCCACCAGCAGCACCAGCGCCGACCACAGCGACCAGCGCCGCCAGCTTTGGTGCCAGCGCTGCGCCAGGGTCTGCGCCCAATGCGCCATCAGCATACGCGGTGCAGCAAGGCCGGCAGTTGCTGGCGCCAGCGCTGCATCTGCGCCCAGTCCAGATCGGCCAGCACCACGCCGGGCTCGCTGGCCTGCAGCGCCATCACCTCGCCCCAGGGGTTGATGGCCATGCTGTGGCCCCAGGTGCGGCGGCCGTTTTCATGCTGGCCGCCTTGGGCTGCGGCCAGCACATAGGCCAGGTTTTCCACGGCCCGCGCGCGCAGCAGCAGCTCCCAATGCGCCTGGCCCGTCGTGTAGGTAAAGGCGCTGGGCACCAGCATCAGATGCGCGCCGGCCTGTGCATGCAGGCGGTAGAGCTCGGGAAAGCGCAGGTCGTAGCAGATGCTCAGACCAATGCGCCAGCTCTGGCCGTCTTGGCTGGGCAGGTCAAACTGCGCTGGCGTGTTGCCGGGCGCGATGACCCGGTGCTCGTCATAGGACTCGCGCTCGTTGGCATAGCAAAACAAATGCATCTTGTCGTAGCGCAGCACGCAGTCGCCCTGCGGGTTGTAGACGCAGCTGCTGTTGTAGACATGTTCTGCATCGGGCCCCTGCAGCGGCAGGGTGCCGCCCACGATCCACAGGCCCAGGCTGCGGGCGCTGTCGGCCAGAAACTGCTGCATGGGGCCTTCGCCAAACGGCTCGGCCAGCGCCAGCTTGTCGGTATCGCGCTGGCCCATCAGGCAGAAGTACTCGGGCAGCACCGCCAGTTCCGCACCAGCGGCCGCCGCCTGCTGCAGCAGTTGCCAGGCCTGTGCGCGGTTGTGCTCCCAGTCTGTGCTGGTCACCATTTGGAGTGCGGCTACTTTCATCGATGCATCCTGCAAGAGAAACTGGCAGCTATTATCCGCAACCACTGGCGAGGAGGGACACTCGCGGATATCGAAGGTGACTCAGCGCAGCGGCACCAGGGCGCTCAATGCGGGGTGCCGACGACGCTGGGCTCGGCCTCTTGCCGGCGGTTGAGGCGCTTGACCTCGGGCTCGGACCAGGAGCCGCTGACCTCGAACTCCTGGGTCACCGCATTGGTCAGCGGGCCCTTGAACAAGGCCTGCGCCAGGAAGGTGCCTATGCCGATCACCGGGTTGATGGCGGTGGTCACCAAGGCCATGGTAGTGGTGTTCAGCTCGGGGATGACGACCACATGCAGGTGCTGGGTTTCATCACGCAGATTGGCACTGCCTTCGAGCAGCACGGCGGCGGTCACGCCCTTCATCTGCATATTGGTGGTCGAGGCCACGCCATCGCTGACCCCCACATCGCCGCGCACAAAGTCAAAGCCAAAGCCGGCGCTGAACACGTCCTTGAAGTCCAGGGTCAGACGGCGCGGCAGGGCCTGCAGGTTGAGCACTCCGAGCAGCTTGGCCGCACCGGGCTCCACCTTCAGGAACTGGCCCTGGCCGACATCGATGTGCAGCTTGCCATCCATGCTGGTGTAGTCGGGGCTCACGGGGCTGCCCGTCCAGCCGATGCTGCCCTGCACCGAGCCCTTGCCCTGGCGCACCACGCCGGCCATGCCCAGGCGGCCCAGCAAGGCGCCAGTGTCTTTCAGGTCCAGGCGCATCTCCAGCTCGGTGCGGCGCCCGCCGCTGCTGCTGCGCTTGGCGCCCCAGTCGCCGCTGGCCTGCAGGCTGGCGGCATCGTTCGAGAGCACCATGTTCTTCAGTTGCCACCAGGATTTGTCTGCCTCGCGCTGGTTGACGGCCTGTACCTCCAGCCGGCCCACCGAGTGCTTGCGCCAGCGCAAATCCTCCACCACCACATCCAGTGCCGGCAACTGCCCGGGCTCCTGGCCCAGTGCGTCATCCTGGCTGGCGGCTGCCTTGCTGTCGGAGCCCTCCTGGCCCACACGCAGCTGGCTCAGCCGCGCGCGGATGGTGCCCGGGCCCTTGGCCTCTTGCTCGTACTCCAGCTGGCCGTCGAGCAGGCTGGAGCTGACCTGGCTGCGCCAGCGCGGCCCCGTGCGCGAACCGCTCAGGTGCAGGTCGTGGATATCCATGCCACGCACCTGCACCGTGTCCAGGCGGATGTCCCAGTGGTCCGGCAAAAAGGCGGCATAGGGGTCGTCCTCGGCGGGCGCCGCAGCTGCAGCACCTTCTGCCACGGGTGCACGCGCTGGTGCCATGGCCTTGAGGCGCTGGGCCAGCGCCTGCCATTCCTGCACATCGACCTGGGGCAGTTGCACCTCGGCAATCACCCCCTTGGCCGGCAAGGTCAGCGCGCCAGCGCCCAGGCGCAGCACGCCGCTGACCACCTTGTCGGCTACCTTGTCATCGTTGCTGATGTCGCGCACATAGCGCAGCTGCAGGCGGCCGCCCACATCAAGCTGCATGTTCTGCCGCACCAGCGCGGCGCGGGGGCCCTCAGGCACGGTGCTGGCAAAGTGGGTCGGCCAGACCTCGTCAGCTGCCTTCTTCAGCGGCGGCGGCAGCGCCAGCGCCATGCCGGCCAGATCGCTGCGCACCTCCACCAGCGGCACGCCCTGGCCCATGCTGATGTCCAGCTGGTAGGCGGCCTGGCCTTGGGCCAGTTGCGCCAGCTGCACCACCGGGCCCAGCTCCTTGGCGCGCAGCAGGCCATCGGCCGTGGCCACGCCATTGGCCCGCACCTTGAGCCGGGGCCCATGGTCCGCGCCAGCGGGCAGCCCGCTGACGTCCATGCCGCCCGAGAACTTGACCGCGCCGCCCAGCGCCTGGCCCTGCACATCCTGCAGCGCAAAACCATGCTCGGAGAACTGCACGGCGCCGGTGACCTTCTCCACCACCGGCGAGTCATCATGGAACTGGATGCGGTTGCCCGGCAGCACGACCTTGCCATCGACCTTGGACTGGGCCATGTCATGCACCGGCAGATCCAGCTTGAGCTGCAACTGGGCATCACCATCGGCCTGGGTCTGCGTCAATGCCTCCTGGGACAGCGCATTGATCGCACTGCCGCGCACGGTGGCCAGCATATCGGCCAGCGGCCCGTTGGCCTGCGCATTGACGAGCACGCGCGTGTCATGGAAGTCGGGAATCTGGGCGCTGGTCTGGTCCACCACGATGCGCGTGTTGCCATCCAGAATGCCCTTGGCCTTGTTGACCTGCATGCCATTGCCTTCGAACACCAGCTCGCCCGAGAGGCGGTTGAGCTCGGGCCAGGGCTTTTCGCCGGGGTGCAGGTGCGAGTTGGGCACATAGGCATAGCGCACATCGCGCACCGGCGCGACAATGCGGAACAGGCCATGGCGCGAATCGGGGAAAGGCACTTCCCACAGATCGCCATCGATTTCGAACTGCACATTGCTGGCCTGGCCGGCCAGAATGGCATCGCGCACATAGTGGCGCGCATCGGGCGGAATGTGCAGCGGCAGATAGCGGTGCACCTGGGTGCCATCGGCACGGTCAAGCACACCCTTGAGCTGCAGGATGCCGGGGAAGCGCGATTGCGATGCGGTCTTCTGCGGGTCGGCCGTCTGCCAGGACCAGCGTGCATGGCCGGCCGCATGGGCATTGGCAAACTCCAGCCGCTCGGACTGCATCTGGATGCGATCGCCCTGCACCGTCCACTGCAGCTGGGTGCTGGCCGAGGTGATGGGGATCTGCGGTTCTTCAAACACCGACGGCAGGTAGAGCGCGCCATCGGCAAAGCTCAGCTTGGCCTGGCCGCCACCGGCCCGCGCATCGATGGCCAGATCCAGCCCACGCAGGCCGACATGCGGCTGCCCGGCAGCCAGCACCAGGCCACCATGGCTGTCGCGCGCTGCATTGGCCTTGGGCGCCACAGCCGGCATGCCAAAGGCCAGCTGTCCCACATCGGCCTTGACCTGCCAGTCCTGCAAGGTGTCCATATCACCGCGCCAATGGGCCGATGCACTGCGGATCAGGCCCGCAGGCCGGTTGCTCTGCAGCCACTGGCGGGCGTTGGCGGGGATGGGCAGCAGCCGCGCCAGCTGGGCCAGGGAGGCGATATCGAGCGACTGGGCGCTGGCCTCGGTCTCGCTGGGCTGCTTGCCCTGGGCATAGACATGGTTGATGCGGGCGCTGCCGCCGGGCCAGTGCTCGCCATTGGCCGACTCCACCGCCAGGTTCTCCGTCAGCACCCGAAAGCCGCTGTCATCGGCCGCGCCGCCGATGCGGCCCTGCACCGAGCGCAGCAGCAGCACCGTGCCCTGCGCGGTTTTGTCATCGCTGGCCGCCGCAGCTTGGCGGCGCACGCCCACATCGCGCAAGGCCACATCGGCCGTGCCGTTCGTCAGTTTGCCCCGCGTCACATCCAGCCAAAGGCGTGCCGAGCCCTGGCCTTGCTGCAGGCCCATCGCGGGCGGCAGGTAGGGTGCCATCGCTGCGGCATTGAGCTGGAGCGCCTCCAGGTAGACCTGGCCGCTCCAGTGCTTCCAGCTGCCATCGTGCAGCGCCCACAGCGGCTGGTGCATGCGGCCGCGCAGCTCCAGTGCATCGCCCCAGTCTTCGGGTGGGCGCACGCGCAGTTGCCATTCATGGCGCAGGCCGGGGTTGCGCAGCAGCAGATGCACATCGCTGAAGGTGACGGGCGGCAGGCCGCGCAGCTGGTCATCCCAGATGATGCTGCCGCCTTGCAGCAGCACTTCGCGCTGGCGGAACAGCCAGTCAGCAGCACTGCCGCTGTCCTGGTTCTGCGATGTCTCCACCAGCACACCGGCCACGCGCACGCTGCCATCGGCGGCGCGCTGCACTGTCAGTTGCGGTGCATCGATGACGATTTGCTCGGCCCGCAGTCGCAAGAGCGACGGCACCGACAACGCGACCTTGATCGTATCGAGGGTAAACCCAGGGGAGCCATCCGGCTGCTCGATGCGCAGGCCCTGCACCGCAATCGCAGGCACCAGGCCGTTGTTGCCATCGGCCTGTAAGCGGTCGATGCGCACCGGCACGCCGAGCGCCGCCGATAGCCTAGATTCCACTTGCGGGCGAAAGTCATTGATACGGGGCACAATCCACCAATGCAGCGCCGCCACGGCCATGGCCATCAGCAGCACCAAGCCCAGCAATAAGCCCAGCGACCATTGCACCAGCTTGGCAGCGAGCTTGAGCAATCGGGGCGCGCGCACAGTCAATCGAGTCCAATCAGTAAGGGGAAAGCGAAATTATGACCCGCGGCAAGTCCCTCGCTCGCGTTGCATATGTGAGCATTTGAACAGGTCTGCCGCAGGACATTGTCGATAAAGCGCTATGGCACACACGGATATCACGCCCCCGCAGGCCAGCCTGCCTCTGTCTGAGCATTCGCGCTTTGTCCAGCGCCTGCACCGCCGCTACGAGGGTTTGCTGGATCTGCTGCCCAGCGGCCCTCCTACCCATGCCACCATGGCCCCCACCCTGGCGGCGCTGCAGGCCCAAGGCTATGCGCTGGGCGCTGCACTGCGCATCCTTCGCCAGCTGGTGATGGAGCGCCTGGTGCACCTCGATTGCGACGAGCAGGCGGATCTGCAGACCATTACCCGGGGGGTGACCGAGCTGGCCGAGCTGACCCTGGATGCCGCCTGCACCGCTGCGCGGGCCGAGCTGGACAGCCGCCATGGCGCGCCGCGCGATGCCGATGGCAACCCGGTGCAGCTGTGGGTGATCGGCATGGGCAAACTGGGTGCACGCGAGCTCAATGTCTCCAGCGACATCGACCTGATCTATATCTACGAGCAAGAGGGCGAGACCCTGGGCCAGCCCGATGGCCGGGGCAAGCTCAGCAACCATGAATACTTCATCCGCGCGATCAAGCTGATCTACCAGCTGATTGGCGAGACCACTGAGCACGGCTTTGTGTTCCGCGTGGACCTGATGCTGCGGCCCAATGGCAACTCCGGTCCGGCCGCCATCTCGGTGGCTGCGCTGGAGGACTATCTGCAGACCCATGGCCGCGAGTGGGAGCGCTTTGCCTGGCTCAAGAGCCGCATCGTGGCGCCGCTGGCCGATATCCGCACGCCCAATGTGCAGGCGCTGCGTGGCGCAGTGCTGCCCTTTGTGTTCCGCCGCTATCTGGACTACGCGGTCTTTGATTCGCTGCGCAGCCTGCACCGCCAGATCCGCGAGCATGCGGCCAAGCGCAGCGCGGGCCACCCCGGGCGCGCGAATGACGTCAAGCTCTCGCGCGGCGGCATCCGCGAGATCGAGTTCATCGTGCAGCTGCTGCAGGTGGTGCGGGGCGGCCAGTTCCCCGAGCTGCGCTGCCGCGCCACTCTGGAGGCCCTGCCCCGCCTGGAGCGCGCCAACCTGATGGCGCCCGAGACCGCGCAGGCACTGGCCGACGCCTATATCTTTTTGCGCAAGGTGGAGCACCGCATCCAGTACCTGGACGACCAGCAAACCCATGTGCTGCCCACGCGCGATGACGACCTGCTGTGGATGGCGCAGACCCTGGGCTATGACGACGAGTGCCGCTTTCTGCACCAGCTCGATGCGCACCGCGAGCTGGTCGCGCAGGAGTTTGACAAGCTGCTGGGCGGCAACGAGGCCTGCAAAAGCGGCCAATGCGGCGGCGCCAAGGGGGCCGCTGCCAGCGCGCCCGAGCTGGAGACCGTGCTGCCCAGGCTGCCCGAGGCGGTGCGCGAGCGCGTGCTGCAGTGGCAGCGCAATCCCCGCTACAGCTACCTGAGCGATGCCGGCCGGGGGCGTCTGGTCTTGCTGCTGCAGCGCACCGCCCAGTGGCTGAGCCAGGGCCAGGTCAGTGAGATCGCCGCCGTGCGCTTGGCCGACTGGATGGAATCGCTGCTGCGCCGCGAAAGCTATCTGGCGATGCTGCAGGAGCGCCCGGCTGTGCATGAAAAGCTGATGCACATGCTGGGTGCGGCCAAATGGCCGGCCCGCTACATGCTGCAGCATCCGGGCGTGATCGACGAGCTGGCCAGCGATGCGCTGATGCACGAGCGCTTCAACCCGCAGGAGTTTGAGGCCGACTTGGAGCGGCGCCGTGCCGCGCTGCAATCCACCGCCGAAGACGATGACGAGAACCTGCTGAACCTGCTGCGCCGCGCACAACATGCCGAAACCTTCCGCACCCTGGCGCGCGACATCGAGCAGCAGATCACCGTCGAGCAAGTGGCCGACGACCTGTCGGCACTGGCCGATGCCGTGCTGCGCGTGACCACGCGCTGGTGCTGGGGCCGGCTCAAGAGCGCCCACCGCGAGGAGCCGCAGTTCGGC
Organism: Comamonas sp. JUb58; assembly: GCF_004364775.1. Lineage (GTDB taxonomy): Bacteria > Pseudomonadota > Gammaproteobacteria > Burkholderiales > Burkholderiaceae_C > Comamonas. The sequence continues at coordinate 153,409 of NZ_SOAL01000007.1, read as the reverse complement.
ATCATCGGCTACGGCAAGCTTGGCGGCAAAGAGCTGGGCTACGGCAGCGATCTGGACATCGTCTTTGTGTTCGATGACGACGACGAACGCGCGCCCGAGGTCTATTCCGCCTTTGTGCGCAAGCTCATCAGCTGGCTCACGGTCAAGACCGGCGAAGGCGACCTGTTCGAGATCGACACCGCGCTGCGCCCCAACGGCAACTCCGGCCTGCTGGTCACCAGCTTTGAGTCCTACGCCAACTACCAGCAGCAGCGCGGCAGCAACACCGCCTGGACCTGGGAGCACCAGGCAATGACGCGTGCCCGCTTTGTGATGGGCAGCGCCGAGCTCGCAGCGCGTTTTGACGCGGTGCGCGAAGCGGTGATCACCGCCCCGCGCGACGCCGCAGCGCTGCGCAGCGAGATCGCCACCATGCGCGAGCGCGTGCGCAGCGCCCATGCAGTGCCGGCCGGCTTGTTCGATGTCAAGCACAGCGTGGGCGGCATGATGGATGTGGAATTTGCCGTGCAGTACCTGATCTTGCTGCACTCGGCTTGCAATCCCCAATTGCGTCCCAACCTGGGCAACATCACCTTGTTGCGTCGTGCCGAAAGTGCAGGTTTGCTGCCCGAGGGCATGGGCGAGGCGACGGCGAATGCCTACCGCGCTTTGCGCCGTGTGCAACATTTGGCCAGGCTGAACGAGGCGCCCACCCAGGTGCCCGAGACCGCCTTGCTGGAAGAGCAACACACGGTGCGGGCGCTGTGGAAAACGGTGTTACAGACTGCATAAGTCCTGCAGAAAGACCGATGGAACTCGGGAATTCATAAGGGTTTATACTGCGCCTCCACCGGTCGCTAGCATTCACTTACGTGCAAGAGCATTCAAAACGATGTACTATCGAGCCATGCAAGTCGATTAATTCGACGAATGATAACGGAATGAAACAAATTATTTATTTGTTTACAATACATTTATGGTGACTGGCGGAAACTTAAAACCGCCCCTCTACTCTGTGAACCATGTAAAGGCGATAGACGCAGTTTTTACGTACCCTTTTTAATGTTGCGAAGTCTTTCAGGCCCAATTCGGCATGACTGCAAACCTGAAGTGCTTCTCCTCCCTCCCTCTCTATCATTCACTTCGGGACGCTTCGCAACTTTTTTTATACCCAGGCCCAGTCCAGACGACTGGGCCTTTTTTTTGTGCGCCTCAGAACCTGTTCAAGACAGTGTCGCGGCGCGACGAGACTTGGAACAGGTTCTCAAAGCTGGGGTGGTGTCGCCGCAAAGCTGGGGCGGGCTTCCAGCCGCTCCAGCAGCTGCGCCAGGTTGGGATAGCGCTCAGCCCAGTCCAGTTCCGGAAAGCGGAAGCGCAGCCAGGCCAGCGCGCAGCCCACGGCGATATCGGCCAGGCTGATGTGCACGCCGCTGCCGGCAAAGTAGGTTTTCTGGCCCAGGCCGTTGCTCATGGCCTCCAGGCCCGCCCAGACCTTGCCCAGCTGGCGCTCCACCCAGGCGGGGCTGCGCTGCTCAGGGGTGCGGCCCGCAAAGGCATGCTCCATGCGCGCCAGCACGGCGGCATCCAGCACGCCATCGGCCAGCGCTTCCCAGCTGCGCACTTCGGCACGCTCACGGCCGAGGTTCGGTATCAGCCGCCCCACTGGCGACAAGGTATCCAGGTACTCGACGATTACCCGTGAATCGACCAGCACGGAGCCATCGTCCAGCACCAGACAGGGCACCTTGCCCAGCGGGTTGACCGCGGCAATCGTGGCCCGGTCGCCCCAGACATCCATGGTCTCCAGGCGGTAATCGAGTTTTTTCTCGGCCAGCACCACGCGCACCTTGCGCACATAGGGACTGGTCAGGCTTCCTAGCAATTTCATAGCTTCAGGCTCAGGCAGGTGGCGTCTATTCGGCCTGCAGGGCCCTTGCGCCATCGGTGGGCAGGCGGGCCTTGCGGGGCATTTGCAGCCCCTTGATTGTAAATAGGCAATGCCAGACTACCGATGCGGCAAACGGCCCGCTCCTACAATAGCGGCCCATGAGCCTGTCTTCCCTTACCGCCCTTTCTCCGCTGGATGGCCGCTACGCCTCCAAACTGTCCACCCTGCGCCCGATCATGAGCGAATTTGGCTACATGCATCGCCGTGTACAGGTGGAGATCACCTGGTTCATCGCGCTGTCCGATGCCGGTTTTGCCGAGTTCTCGCCGCTGTCCGAAGGTGCACGCAGCTACCTGCACGGCCTGGTGAACAACTTCAGCGAAGCCGATGCCCAGGCGATCAAGGACATCGAAAAGACCACCAACCACGACGTGAAGGCGGTGGAGTACTGGATCAAGAGCAAGTTCGAGGCGCGCCCAGAGCTGCTCAAGGCGGCCGAGTTCGTGCACTTTGCCTGCACCAGCGAAGACATCAACAACACCAGCCATGCGCTGCAGATCCGCGCCGGCCGCGACCAGGTGATCCTGCCGGGCCTGGACCGCGTAGTGCTCAAGCTGCGCGAGATGGCGCACCAGTACGCCGCTGTGCCCATGCTCAGCCGCACCCACGGCCAGACCGCCAGCCCCACGACCGTGGGCAAGGAACTGGCCAACGTGGTCGTGCGCCTGCAAGGAGCGATGGACCGCATTGCCAACGTCAAGCTGCTGGCCAAGATGAACGGCGCCGTGGGCAACTACAACGCCCACCTGTCGGCCTGGCCAGAATTTGACTGGGAAAGCTTCAGCAAGAACGTGGTGGAAAAGCACGAGCCCCAGGGCCTGGGCCTGACTTTCCAGCCCTACTCGATCCAGATCGAGCCGCATGACTACATGGCCGAGCTGTTCGACGGCATCGCCCGTGCCAACACCATCCTGATCGACCTGTCGCGCGACATCTGGGGCTATGTCTCGGTGGGCTACTTCAAGCAGCGCCTGAAGGCCGGCGAAATCGGCTCGTCCACGATGCCGCACAAGGTCAACCCGATCGACTTCGAAAACGCCGAAGGCAACCTGGGCCTGGCCAATGCACTGCTGCGCCACCTGTCGGAGAAGCTGCCGATCAGCCGCTGGCAGCGTGACCTGACCGACTCGACCGTGCTGCGCAATATCGGCGTGGCCACTGGTTACGCCGCACTGGCCTACACCTCGCTGATGACCGGCCTGAACAAGCTGGAGCTGAACGAAGAGCGCCTGGCCGAAGACCTGGACAATGCCTGGGAAGTGCTGGCCGAGCCGATCCAGACCGTCATGCGCCGCTATGGCGTGCAGGGCGCTTACGAGAAGCTCAAGGAAGTCACCCGTGGCAAGACCGTGCGCGCCGAAGACCTGCACCAGCTGATCAACAGCCTGGAGATCCCGCAGGCCGACAAGGAACGCCTGCTGGCCATGACCCCGGCCAGCTACATCGGCAAGGCCACTGAGCTGGCCCAGCGCGTTTAAGCCCCTTAGACCCCCCGAGGCCAGGCGTTCCCTGGCCTCTTGTCTTTTTCCTCTCAGCGTCCGGCAGACCGCACAGCGACTGCCGGACGCGCCGGATTCACCCCCGAAGCCCAGGCTTCGTCACCAGACCCTGCCCCATGGCTATCAAATCCACGATCTACAAGGCCAATCTCTCGATTGCCGATATCGACCACAACTACTACGCCGACCACAACCTGACCCTGGCGCGCCACCCCAGCGAAACCGACGAGCGCATGATGGTGCGCCTGGTGGCGCTGGCGCTGAACGCCCACCAGCTGCAGGACCTGTGCAATGGCGACGGCACGCTGGGCTTTGGCGCCGGCCTGTCCGACCCGGACAACCCCGATGTGCACCTGACCGACTTCACCGGTGCCAAGCGCGTCTGGATCGAAGTGGGCCAGCCCGAAGAAAAGCCGATCACCAAGGCCTGCAACAAGTCGGACCACATGCTGGTCTACTGCTTCAACCATGCGGCCGAGATCTGGTGGAAGGGCCTGGAAGGCAAGCTCGCGCGCCAGGAAAAGCTGGAAGTGTTTCGCCTGCCAACCGAGGTGTCGCAATCGCTGGCCGATCTGGCCGAGCGCAGCATGCAACTGCAGGCCACCATCCAGGAAGGCCAGCTGACCTTGTCCAGCGACAAGGGCACCGTCTTTGTAGAACCTATTCGCTGGAAGTGATGCCGCCCGCGGAACGCGCCCGTTCCGCATAGCGGTTGAAGCGCCAGGCCGTGCCCTGCAGGCTGATGCGCCGCCACACCGCCCGCTTTTGCATGGGGCTGTAGGCCAGCCAGTGCTGCACCTCGTCAAAACTGCGGCCGCAGCCCTTGCAGACTTCATCGCCCTGGCTGGTGGAGCAGATGGCGATGCAGGGCGTATCCGGTGTGGTCTCCCACCAGGCGAGCCAGGCCTGCATGGCCACATCCCCCATGTCGCGGGCCGCCACCGCATCCCGGCGCTGGTAGACCAGCTGCGCATAGACCTCGGCCAACGCTGCAACCTGGGGCGACAACGACGCGCCCGGGCCACTGGGCGCGCGCTGGCGCCAGTGGTTGATGGCCGCTTCCAGGTCGGTCAGGTGGATGGATTCCATAGCTGCGGGGATGATAGCCCTGCGACCGCACAAACTCCAAGCGCCCTTACTCATGACTTGTTCACAGCTTGTTATCCACAGGTGTGGGCAAACACAAACATGCGGGAATACTCTGTGCCCCGGCCCGGTCTTTGTCACTCAACAGCGCTTTGTTTGTGTTCCAATACGCGCTGACGAAGGGGAGTAGCTCCCGTTGATGCCTTGCCAGCGGCAAGCGCAGAGACATGTAATGCGTCGTCAGTACGAAGCCTCACGGCTTCCGGCGCGTTAGGTTCATGGCCCACATGATCTGAGCAAGACCTTTGAAAACCATGGTGCCGCACCACAGGTCTTTCGAAGCTACTGCCCCGGCTGTTGGCCGTTTTAAAGCGCCAACACCGAACAACGTCGCCTCCCTGACTTGTAACGACACCCTACCGGCTGGTCTGTGCATGGTGCATGGGCCGCCTTTTCAAAATTAGGTGCCTACATGGACTTGGATTTTCTGACGCACGCGCCCTTCTGGATTGCACTGGGCCAAATCATCATCATCGACATCCTGCTCGGCGGGGACAACGCGGTGGTGATTGCCCTGGCTTGCCGCAAGCTGCCCCCTGACCTGCGCCGCAAAGGCATCATCTTTGGTACCGCTGGCGCGATCATCTTGCGTGTCATCCTGATCGCGTTCGCGATGTTCCTGCTGGCTCTGCCCTTCCTGAAGTTTGTCGGCGCCATCTTGCTGTTCTGGATCGGCGTCAAGCTGCTGGTGCCGGAAGACGAAGACCACGGCAACATCCAAGGCAGCGACCGCCTGTTTGCTGCTATCAAGACCATCATCGTTGCCGACCTGGTGATGAGCGTGGACAACGTGATCGCCATTGCTGGCGCCGCGCAGAACGCCGGTGACGAGCACCACATGCTGCTCATCATCCTGGGCCTGCTGATCTCGATCCCGATCATCGTCTGGGGCAGCCAGCTGGTCATCAAGCTGATGGAGCGCTTCCCGATGGTCATCACCGCCGGCGGCATGCTGCTGGGCTGGATTGCAGGCGGCATGCTGGTCTCTGACCCCGTGTTTGCCAACCCCGACAAGTGGACCTGGATGTTCAAGATCGACCAGAGCAAGACCCTGCATTACGCAGCCGCTGCCGCTGGCGCACTGATCGTGCTGGCGCTGGGCAAATGGCTGGCCAGCAAAAAAGCCAAGGAACTCCCAGCGGCCAACGTACACTAAGCCCATACCCGCCCTCTACCACCACCGCTGGCAGCCCCACGCTGCCAGCCCCACTTAGGCCACTTGGATGAACGTAAAAATAGTCTTTGTAGATGATGCCGCCTTTGCCCTGCAGCGCTTGAACGAGTGCGCAACCATCAACGACGAGCACTGGGTGCTGGTGGCTTGCGCCCCCAAGATCACCCGCAGGGCCAGCCGCTGGGGCAATCGCAGCACCCTCGAAAAGTGGCGCAACAAGTGGGCCAAAAACCTGTTTGAGGGCCTGATCCCGCAAAGCACCCAGCTGCAGCGCGCCCGCGTCTCGACCCATATCTCGGAAGTCAGCGTTCAGCAAATGACCGCCCAGCTGCATTCTGAGTACCCCGAGGCCGAAGTGCTGGACTGGCGCCGCCCCAAGGCCATCTCCGAGCCGCCATCGGCCGACTTTGTGCCACGCCCTGCCAAGCTGGCAGGCTCGCTGCTGGGCATTCTGGGTATCTGCTTCAGCTTGGTGCTCGACGGCGCGTAAGCCATCAGTCCCATCACCCAACACAAAGCGCCTTCGGGCGCTTTGTTGTTTCAGTTCTCGAACGAGTCGATGTCGAGGTAATAAGGCTTGTCCAACTGGTGCTTGTCCAGCACCACGGTCCAGAATGCATCCTTGACAATGAGCGGCACATAGACTGCGTTGTCCAATGCCAGCTGGTGGTCGGCCAGCAGTTGCCGGATCTTGTCAGCCTGCTTTGGGAAGCGATCGATCAGGCGCTGCACCGAATGCGCCTGCGCAAGCACCTCGGGTTTTACTGTGTCATATGGCACCCATAGATTCGCCTGCGCAGCTTCGGAAATGCCACCCAATGCCAGCATGGTGGAATTGGTTTGCTCCTCATTGTTTGCCGGCTTGCGCAGCCCCAGCATCTTCGGTCCCCACAATGGCAAACCATGGGGAATCACTGCACTGGCTTTGCGCACTTCCTGCGGATCGGGCTCATTGGCATGCACCACGCGAAAGCGGTAGTACTCAAACCCCACAAAGACCGGCCGCGCCTGCAGCACAGTGTAGACGCCATAGCCCAGCGCTGCCAGTTGCACACAGGCAATCACGGCAACATCCAAGAGGTTGGTGCGCAGCGGCTTTTTCTTGTTGAAGACCACCCAGGTCAGCAGCGGGCCCAGAATCAGGTCCACGCCAAAAATCAACTCCATCAGATCCTGGCCACCGGACAACTGGTAGAAAGGCGCCGGGTACCAGACAAAGTAGATCAGGCAGAACACGGCACTGAGAAGCACCAGTCCCACCAAAAAATGAATTCCGGCCGCTTTGAATTTTTCCCTCATTCCTTCACCCTTTTTATGGATCCTGCGCGTCTGTCTTCTGCACATGACCTGCGCGAAATTATGCAGTAAGCTATGTCCGCATGAAGATCCTGCTCAAATGGCTGCTCTCCGCAGTCGCCCTGCTCTGTGTCGCCTACCTCTACAGTGGTGTGGAAATCCGCAGCTTTGGCGCGGCGCTGATTGCAGCGCTGCTGATAGGGCTGTGCAATGCCATCGTGCGACCGGTGCTGATTGTGCTGACCCTGCCCGTCACCATCCTGACCTTGGGCCTGTTCATCTTTGTCATCAACGCGCTGATGTTCTGGGCCGCCTCCGGCATCGCAGGCAGCGGCTTTGTGGTGCATGGCTTCTGGGCTGCGCTGATCGGCTCGGTTCTCTACTCGGTCATCAGCCTGGTCATCGAGTCACTTACGGGCCGCCTGCTCCTTGGCAAGTGATTGCATCTCGCGCAAGCGGGTGTCGATGATCGAGGCCTCGTAGTAGTCATTGCGGTTTGGGCTGTTGCGTGCCATGTCCTGCCCGGCGCGCAGGCGGTCTACCGCTGCCGCATAGTCATACTGCGCAGCCCGGCTCTCGGCCTCCGCGCGGATGGAGCGCAGCGGCTGGTTCTGCTGGCGCAGCACCCACGACAGCGCAAGCCAAGCCCCCGCATCCTTGGGCCACTGCACCACCAGGGTCTGCAGGCGGCTGCTGGTCTGGCGCAGGACCCCGTCATAGGCCGTCAAACCCGTGGCAGGCAGCTGCGCCAAGGCCTGTGCAGCCAGCACCAGGTCGGGCCGATCGCTGCTCTGGCCTGCATCGTCGCCCACCACGGCCTTGACCTCCGGCAGCAGCACATCGCGGCTGCTGTCCTGGATGCTCAGCGACTTGTCCGAGCCCTGGGTAATCACTGCCTCGTTGACCAGGCCAGTCATCGCATTGCTGACCGTCACCGAAGTGCTGCCGGTCTTGCTGGCAGGAGGCTTGAGGGGTTGGATCTTGGCCAGCGCCGCCAACGCATCCTGCGGCTGGCGGTTCCGCAGTGCGACATCGGCACGCAGCAGTTGCGCCTGGCGCATCGCATCGGGGTGGGCCTGCACGGTGGCATCCAACTGGTCCAACGCCGCCAGCGCTTCAGCATGGCGCCCCAGCTGGTTGTGGGACATGGCTGCCAGATACCAGACACCTGCCTGCTGGTCCAATGAGCGGTTGGCAAAATCGGCCGCTGTGGTCAGCTGCACCCACTGGTGCAGCACCTGGGGCTCAGGTTTGGACAGCAGGCGCGCCCGGGCCGACATCATCTGCGCCACCATGCCCGTGTCCTGCGGTTTGCGTGCAGCACCGGCGGGCAAGCGCGACTGCATGTCGGCAATGCGCTCGGTGGTCAGCGGGTGGGTGCGCAAGTAAGGCCAACTGCCGTTGTCATTCATGCGGTTGGCTTGCTGCAGTTTCTCGAACATGCTGACAAAACCCGCTTGCGAGTAGCCGGCTGGTGGCATCAGGCTCATGCCGGTACGGTCTGCCTCGCGCTCCATATCGCGTGAGAAGTTCAGTTGCGACTGGATGGCCGCAGCCGAACTGCCCACCATCAGCGCCTGTGCCGCAGCCGGGTTCTTGCTCGCAGCCAACGCGCCCAAAATCATGCCGGCAATCATCACTGGCGTCATGCGCGACTGGCGGGCCAACATGCGTGCAATATGGCGTTGGGTGATGTGGCTCATCTCGTGGGCCAACACCGAGGCCAGCTCGTCGCGGCTACCGACCACGCCCACCAGACCGGTCTGCACCCCCATAAAACCGCCAGGCAGCGCAAAGGCATTCACGGTGGCATCCTGGATCAGCATCACCTGCCAGGCAAAACGTTCCTGCAGTTCTGACGTCAAGGTGCCGCGCTGGCGCGCTGCCAGCATCAGCTCCTGCCAGATGCCGTTGACGTACTCATACAGAATCGCGTCATCCAGAAACTGCGGATCGCGGTAGATCTCGCGCGCAATGTCATCGCCCAGGCGCCGCTCTTCGCTGGTGGTCATCTCGGCGCCTTCGCCCATCGCTGGCAAGCTGGTGTCGGCCCGCGCCTGCAGGGGCGCCAGGGTGGCCACTGCCGCCATTTGGGCGGCCAGCAATGCACATGCTGTGCGTTTAAAAAACCATGTATTCATTCAAAATTCCGTGCGGCAGCAGATGCTGAATCTGAATCAAGCCAGAGGAAGGACAGAGCGGACTCCCTGCCATCAAGCCTTCACCCCAACACGTATGATGAAGCACCACTGCACAAGTTGCATCCTGTATTGCCGCTTGTGACGTATTGAACACGGAAAGCACCATGACTGAACTCACCCATTTCGACGCCCAGGGCCAGGCCCATATGGTCGATGTAGGCGCCAAGCCTAACACCCATCGCATCGCTATCGCGGAGGGCTTCATCACCATGCAGGCGGCCACCTTGGACATCATTGCCGCGGGCACGGCCAAAAAAGGCGATGTACTGGGTATTGCACGCATAGCCGGCATCATGGCGGCAAAGAAGACCAGTGAGCTGATACCGCTGTGCCACCCGATTGCGCTGACGAAAGTGTCAGTGGAGTTCGAGATAGTTGCGGCGCAGCAAGCCATCCGCTGCCACACCCGCACCGAGACCGTAGGCCCGACCGGCGTCGAGATGGAAGCGCTCACCGCCACACAGATCGCGCTGCTGACGATTTATGACATGTGCAAGGCGGTGGACAAAGCGATGGTCATCGGTGGTGTTCGGTTGCTGGAGAAGCAAGGGGGCAAGTCGGGCACATATATTGCGTAACGGCTGACACCTCATCATCACTGCTCACCGGCGATCGCTTCCACAACCAGCACGGTGCAAGTGCCTGGACACCCCACCCCTTCCACCACTGAATTTCGAATGCTGCAAAACAGAAAGTCGGCTGTTAACTTTTGCCTGGTGCTGATCGTGCTGCTTGGCGCATTTCTCAGAATCCATACGGCGACTAACACCTTGGCAGAGGCCCCCTTGCGGGCCGACGCAGGTCAGTACTACAGCTACGCATACAACCTGCGCTTCAATGGTGTGTATTCCCATGAGTTCTGGACACGATCCAACAATCCGGAATACCGGCCTTCTGCCGATGCTGTGCGCTCACCAGGCTACCCGCTATTTCTTCTGGCCTTTGTTGAAAAATCCCCCTCGCTCAAAGGAATTCTTCAGATAAGCCTGGCTCAGGCAGCTTTAGGGATATTTTCTCTGCTATTGGTGTTTGGCATTGCACGCAAAATCCTTCCAGGGGCCTGGCCGCTTGCACCCACCTTTCTGACAGCCATATCACCCCAGCTGGTTAACGTAGAAACCTATATATTGTCTGAAAGCCTTTTCGGCTTTCTCTTATTACTCGCCGTCTACGTTTGCACCCGCTATAAAAGTGAAGACCGCAACAGCAGCACCTTGATTGTTGCCGGTTTCTTGTTTGGCATCGCCACCTTGGTCAGACCTACTACGCAGTACTTTCTACCGGTGCTCTTGCTGTATGTGGCGCTGGCTTCTAGGCGACAACTGCAGTGGCAGCACTATGCAGCCATCGCATGCGCTTTCATCTTGCCCAGTGCCCTCTGGATGCTAAGAAATCTCATCACCCTGGGCATCACCTCAGACCCGACACTCACCATCAATACGCTGGTTCATGGCCATTACCCCGGCATGATGTACAACGCTGATCCCGCGACTTTGGGCTATCCCTACCGGTTCGACCCCAAGATCCAGGAACTCTCATCATCAGTCAGCAGTGCCTTGTCTGGCATTTGGGAGCGTGTTGTGGATCAACCCGCACAGTACCTGCAGTGGTACTTACTGGGAAAACCTGTTGAGTTCTTGTCTTGGTCGGATGCCTCTGCGGACCAAGGCTTCTTCACCTACCCTGCTTTGCAGAGCCCCTACCTCAGCTCTAAATTCTTTATCTTCAGTTATGTCTTGATGCGGCATACGCACTGGATATGGGTGGTATTGGCTATCTTGGCTAGCCTTTATTTATTGCTCAAATTCTTCAAGCAATCCAATGCCATCAATGCCACAAGCGTACTCTTGGCATCTGTATTCATCTACTTCATCGGTATTCACAGCGTAGGGTTCCCTATCGCCAGATATAACACACCCATTCTTGCATTGATTTTCATTTTGGCTTTTTTATTTTTACACACACTGACTGAGAAAATAAAAAGCTAGCCCGGAAATAATTAACATTTCATATCTTTAGATATGCAGCAATTCAGGCTATGCTTCATATCTTATTCTCATTTTCAAAAAATACGCCGTACATCCTGAAAATGTGCGGTCGATAAGAATGAACAAAGAGAGGGCACCTCATGCATGTGCTTGTGACTGGAGGAGCGGGCTACATTGGCTCGCATACATGTTTGCATCTGCTGCAAAGCGGAATGGATGTCACCGTCATCGACAACTTCTGCAACAGCTCGCCCGAGGCGCTGAACCGGGTGCAGGTGCTCAGCGGACGCAGCCTAATTGTTGAGCAAGGCGATGTTCGCGACGCAGCACTGCTCGACCAGGTTTTCCAACGCGGCCAGGCCATTGATGCCGTGATCCATTTCGCAGGCCTCAAGGCGGTTGGCGAATCGGTCGCAGAGCCTACCCGCTACTACGACAACAACGTCGCCGGCTCGCTGTCCGTTATACAGGCCATGGAACGCGCCTCGGTCAGCACCCTGATTTTTTCATCCACGGCCACCGTCTATGGAAACCCTTCCTCCGAGGATCTTCCATTGCGCGAGACCGCGCCTTGCGGCTTCACGCTCAGCCCCTATGCCACCAGCAAATGGATGGTTGAACGCTGCCTGGCAGATCTGCATCTGGCGCAACCCCATTGGCGCATAGCGTGCTTGCGCTATTTCAACCCTGTTGGTGCACATCAAAGCGGACGGATTGGCGAGAATCCGCGTGGCATCCCCAACAACCTCGTCCCCTACATCAGCCAGGTCGCCTTGGGCATGCGCGAGAAAGTCTCGGTCTATGGCAACGACTACGCCACCCCGGATGGCACTGGCGTACGCGACTATATCCATGTCATGGACCTGGCAGAGGGGCACGGCGCTGCCCTTGAATATTTGGGCAAACAACCGCAGGGCACGCTGCTCACCTTGAACCTTGGCACCGGCCAAGGTGCCTCAGTGCTGGATGTGATCAATACCTTCAGCGCTGCCTGCGGTCGCCCCATTCCGTTCCAAGTTGTTGCCCGCCGCCCCGGCGATGTGCCAATGCTGTGCGCTGACGCCACACTTGCCAACCAGCTCCTGAATTGGCAAGCAACACGCAGTCTTGCGCAAATGTGCCAAGACAGCTGGCACTGGCAAACCCATAACCCCCAGGGCTACGATGCATAGCCGCTGCTCACCGTAATTTTTCGCGTTCTCACCATGACCACTATCGACAACAACACCAACCCATTGACCCGGCTGGGGCAGCGCATTGCCTCAGGCCGGGCCACTGTTGGTATTTTTGGCCTTGGCTATGTCGGGCTGCCGCTGGCCCTGCGCTTTGCCGAAGTAGGCATCAAAGTGATCGGCTTTGACATTGATCTGAACAAAGTGCAATTGCTCAACCAGGGCCAAAGCTACATTGAGCGCTTGACACCAGCGCTGGTGCAGGCTGCCCAGTCACAGGGCTTTGAGGCCACGGCCGATTTCAGCCGAACCCAGGAACTCGACGCGTTGATCATCTGCGTCCCCACGCCGCTCAACGCCCAGCGTGAGCCTGACTTGAGCTTTATCGTCAATACGGTAGAAGCGGCGCTTCCTTATATGCAGGAAGGCCAGTTGATGAGCCTGGAGAGCACCACCTGGCCAGGAACCACAGAAGAGATACTTGCACCCCGCTTGCAAACCCAAGGCTTGGTCCCCGGCCACAACTGCGCCCTGGTGTTTTCCCCAGAGCGCGAAGACCCCGGCAACCCCCACTATGGCACCAAAGACATACCCAAGGTCATTGGCGGCATGACTGCGTCCTGCCTGCAACTGGGTCAGGCCTTGTATGAGCTGGCCATTCAGACCATGGTCCCGGTCAGCAGCACCAAGGCAGCAGAAATGACCAAGTTGCTCGAGAACATCCATCGCAGTGTGAACATTGGCCTGGTCAACGAGATGAAGATTGTGGCTGACAAGATGGGCATCAATATCCACGAAGTGATCGATGCGGCCGCCACCAAGCCCTTCGGTTTTGTGCCCTACAAGCCAGGTCCAGGCTTAGGCGGCCATTGCATCCCTATCGATCCGTTCTACCTGACCTGGAAGGCCAGAGAGTACGGAGTCAATACACGGTTTATTGAGCTTGCCGGTGAGATCAATCACTACATGCCGCAGTGGGTGGTGGGCAAAGTTGCTGATGCTCTAAATGAATGTGGAAAGGCGATTAATGGCAGCCGCATTCTGGTACTTGGCCTTGCGTACAAAAAGAACATAGACGACACGCGTGAATCCCCTGCGGTAGAGATTCTGGATTTGCTGCGGACCAAAGGCGCGCAAATAGATTACAGCGACCCGCATGTTCCAGTTTTTCCGCGAAAGCGTGACTATCACTTCGATTTGCAATCCGTTGCGCTCGATGCAGGCAACATCGCCAGCTACGATTGCCTAGTACTGGCGACCGATCACGACAATTTCAACTACGCGCTAGTGCTAGAGCACGCAAAGCTGGTTGTCGACACGCGTGGACGACTGTCTGGACCCAATGTCCTACGGGGTTGAAGAGGTAAACGGCCGTGCATAACACACTGCAGAAAATCTGGACACTGTTCACACCAGGTGAGCAGAGAAGAACCGTGCTGATGCTCATGCTTGTCATACTAATGGCCCTGGCTGAGACGGTAGGGGTGATCTCAATCATGCCGTTCTTAACGGTCCTGGCCCGCACAGACGTAATTCACGAGAACGCCTGGCTAAGCAAAATCTACCAGCACTTTAGCTTTACCAGCACAAACGCATTCATCATCGCCTTGGGCTTTACTTCCATGGCGCTGGTTATCGCATCGTCACTGTTCAAGGCAGTCACGCTGCATACTATCAACCGCTTCATCTACATGCTCCGTCACTCGCTTAGCGCGCGGTTGCTGTCGCGCTACCTGCACCAGCCATACGAGTTCTTTTTGATGCGGAATCCTGCCGAGCTGTCCAAAAACGTCTTGTCCGAGGCAGACCAACTCACATTCAGCCTGCTGCAGCCTCTGGCACAGTTAATCGCACATGGCACTGTCATGCTCGCGATGGTCGCGCTGATCGTGGCTTATGACCCGTGGATGGCCGCCGGCATTGTTGTAGCTGTGGGGTTGCTGTATGGGACTATCTATCTGCTGGTGCGCGGCCGACTTCGACGAACCGGGAACGCACGGCAGGAGGCAGATGTGGGACGCTACAAAAGTTGTTCAGAGGCGCTGGCCAGCATAAAAGATGTGAAGGTCACCCATACTGCAGATGCCTGGCTGAGCACTTACTCACGCCATTCGCGAGAATTTTCGCGCCACATGGCGTCGGTTGAAACCATTACTGCTTCCCCGCTCTACATCGTGGAAGCCGCCGGCTATACGGGGCTGATTATCATCGCACTGATCCTACTTCAGCAGAGCAACGACGTGGCTCATGTTTTGCCCGCACTTGGAATGTATGGCTTTGCTGCATATCGGCTATTACCCGCAGCGCAAATCATGTATCGGGGGTTTGCCAAGCTGCAATACTCCAACGCTACGCTGGACATCATTCACAACGACATAAAGCTGACCGACGAGCCCACACAGCAAAGCAGCGAAATGCTGCGTCCGCAGCACGAAATACGCCTGAGCGGTATCTTTTACGCTTACCCATCGACTCCCCAAAAACCCGTTTTGTATGACTTTGATCTAAAAATTCCGGCCAATACTAGCCTAGGCATTGCCGGAGCCAGCGGCAGCGGTAAAAGCACACTCATGGATATTTTACTGGGTCTGCTTCAACCGCAAGCGGGCATGCTGAGTGTGGATGGTCAGCGGATAGACGTCAGCAACGTGCATTCCTGGCAGCGTGCCATTGGCTATGTGCCGCAAAACATCTACTTAAGCGATACGAGCGTAGCCGCCAATATTGCATTTGGCGTACCACCAGATGACATCGACATGCAGGCAGTCAAGCGAGCTGCCCGCTCCGCACAGATCCATGACTTTGTGGTGGATGAATTACCCCAAGGGTACTCTACGCTGGTGGGTGATCGCGGCATCCGCCTGTCTGGAGGACAACGCCAGCGCATCGGCATTGCGCGTGCGCTGTATCGTGATCCGCCCGTATTACTGATGGACGAGGCGACCAGTGCATTGGATTCGAAAACAGAAGAGGCGGTAAATGAAACTGTGCGCACTCTTTCAAGCAGCAGAACAATAATAGTGATTGCACACAGAGAAACTTCGCTACGCGCATGTACTGGAATATTTAGAATAATAAATGAAACCGGGTCCAGGAATCCCAAATTCTAATTAATTGATGGAATAAAAAAAATCATCAAATACCATGAAAATAACCAAGTATCTCCCCGAGGGCACCGTTATTGCCATACGCTACATCCTTCATAAGATAAATCGATATAGAAATGCAATTTACGCACAAGAAGGCGAAGACGTAATATTGGAACGTATTATTAATATCGAGGCAGGAAAGATGAAAGGCTTCTATATTGATATAGGCGCCCATCATCCATCTCGATTTTCGAACACATTCTTCTTCTACAAACGGGGATGGAATGGAATCAACATTGATGCGCAGCCTGGCGTTATGAGACTTTTCAATGCCGTTCGACCTCGCGACATAAATTTGGAAATGTGCGTCTCCAATAAACGCGAGACACTTGAATTTCACATTTTTGGCGAACCAGGCTTGAACAGCGCTGACCCAGATACGGCCCAACGTCGCAAAAAAGATATATCTGACAATTCTGGATTTATCAAAACCGTCAAAGTACGCGCCGATACGCTAAAGGCAATATTGGATACGCACTGCCCCGATAAACAGCACATCGACTTTATGAGCATAGATGTCGAGGGCATGGATCTAAAAGTGCTTCAATCAAATGATTGGACCAAATATCGCCCTGACCATATTCTAATTGAACAGCTTGGGGAAACATATTATTCGCTAAGCAACAGTGAAATCGCCATTTACCTAGAGCAAGTAGGTTATTTACCTTTCTCAAAATTGGTGCATACGGTGATTTACCGCAAAAAAGATATGGCACCGCTTCAATATTTTTAATAAACCATGAGCTCAACCCCATTGCTATCGGTAGTAATTCCTACCCACAACCGAGCACACCTGCTTACTCGGTCAGTCCAATCGGCATTGGCATCGGCACCATCCGAAGATGTGGAAGTCATCATCGTCCCCAATGGATATGATGAGAAGTGGAAACAGGCGGCCGAATTTTTTCGTAAGCAACCAAGAGTGTCATGGCATCCTATTGAAACAGCAAATGCCTGCACTGCTCGCAATGCAGGTATGCACCGTGCATGCGGAAAATACCTCAGATTTTTGGATGATGACGACTATCTTTTGCCTGCAGCCCTCGATCAATTGCTGGAAGCAGACCTCTATAGTACAGATGTTTCCCAAGGCTGCATAAATTGGGTGACGGAATCCAACCAGATTTTTCGTCAGCAAGCCCCAAAAGACTCATCTGACTTCGTTGAATCTATTCTTGACCCTAATATTTTCAGTCTATCGCATTCATTCTTGTGGCTTCGAGAAAAAAGGGTTAAATTCCCTTGGAATCCTAATTTAATAATAGGTGATGACTTGGAGTTTGCACTGAATCCATTTTGCTTGGGCGCCAAGCTTCGAGTTCATCATTTCAAGCATCCTGTAGGGGCGTGGGTTCACCACAATGCTCCACGCCTCTCGACAAGCCAAGACTACCTACTCATTAATCAAAAATTAACCGAAGTATTGCTCCATGCATATAACAATATTAAAACAGCAGAACAACTTACCCCGAAAATAAATAAAGCATTCACAGACAGACTTTGGGAAATGGCACACACTCAATTCCCACAGGCACCTATTTATTGGCACAAAATAATAAAGCAAATACTTGCCATATCCCCCGACAGTATCCCACCCGACAGTAGCTTCAAGCGATTTCCTCTAAAAAGCATGCCCCCGTTGCTTATCGAATGGATGATGTTTCCGCATCGAAAACTATTGCGCAAGCACCAGCAACCCGATCGAAAAACATGATTGATATACTAAAACACCCGCTCATCTCCATCGCATTAGCAACTTATAATGGAGAAAGGTTTCTAGAACAGCAGATGGATTCATTGCTGGCACAGGATTATCAAAATCTGGAAATTGTGATATCTGATGATTGCTCTACTGACGGCACATGGGGTATTCTGCAAGCCTATGCTGCAAAAGACAGTCGTATCCGCCTACTAGTCCGCGATGTCAATCGTGGTTATGTTGGAAACTTCATCCGCGTCTTCATGCAGTGCAAAGGTGACTTCATCTCGCCTAGCGATCAAGATGATATATGGCATTCAAACAAAACTCGGCGCCTTGTAGAATCCATTGGTGATGCCGATCTGGCTTATTGCAACAACAGGTTTATCGACGATACCAATACCCCTTTAGGAAAAAAGTACTCTGACACAGTATCGAAAATGGTTTCAGGCAAAGATCCTAGAAATTTGATATTCTGCACTTCGATCTCTGGTCACGCCATGATTTTCCGGAGCAATCTGCTTCAGATCACTGAAAATCTTAGTACCGCATCTTACATTGATTGGTTAATCGCATTTCTCGCAGCAAATCGGAATGGCATTAACTATATAGATGAGATTTTGGTTGATTGGAGGCAGCACCAATCTTCAGCAACATTTCGATTTAGAAAAAACACCCATGGCGCTAAAGCAGAGGGTATTGTCAAAGATAAAAATACGTTTACCGCGCTAGCGGCAATACCAGGGAAGCATCAAGATTTTACAATCAATGCGTTAAAAATATGGAAAACTTGGCTGAATAGCTATTTCTCTCTATCTATGTTTTTTTTCGTTTTGCGTTACGGCCATATCACTCACAAAGCGCACCCTGCTAGAATTCCAGCTCTCAAATACTTATTTGGCTACAAGTTAAAAAAACTAATCCGCCCCAAATATTATTGAAAAATGCCATGCCCGCATTGAAAATCACTACTGTTGTTGTTAGCTACAATCGTCAAAAACTTTTAGAAAAGTGTCTATTAGCACTAACAGAGCAAACATGCCCCATTAATCACGTGATTGTCGTTGATAACTTCTCTACTGATGGCACTCTGGAATGGGTGAGAAAATGGCTGCCAGCAAACCTTCCCAATGGAGAGTTGCTCGCGCTGGGTGAAAATACCGGTGGCGCAGGCGGCTTCGCTGCAGGGCTCAAACATGCCATCAACAATGGATCCGAATGGATCTGGATGATGGATGATGATGCCAAACCACATCCGAATGCATTGGAAGAGTTAATGTGCACGGTAGATAACCCGCACAATATTTATGGATCACTAGCTGTAAATAGCAGTGATACGTCATGGCTGACAGACTTGCTTGACCCGCCACTAGGGCAGATCAGCAGAGCTGATGAGGTGCCAACATATGCCAAAGTGCGATCTCTTCCATTTTTAGGTTTTCTGATTCACCGTGACTTAGTGAACCGCATTGGCTTACCAGATGCTGGTTTTTTTATTGCAGCCGACGATGTCGAATATTGCATTCGCGCTCAAAATGCTGGTGCAGCGATTTTCATTTCCGGAAAAAGCCGAATTGAACACCCCAAATCATATCCAACTATTTTCAAAATATTAGGGCATGAGATAGTATTTTTGTCACTTCCACCTTGGAAGCGATATTACGACACTCGCAATCGCTTGTTAATTGCACGCACCTATTACGGCATGAAGCTCTTCACTCAAACTATTCCAGGATCATTCATTCGCTTGATTGCGGTGCTTCTAAAAGAGCCTCGCAAGTTAGCACAAGTCCATGCATTTATTGCAGGCTTTATTGATGGAATAAGTGGTATTAAAGGCAAACGTCACGATTTTTGGAGAATTAGATGAACAAGATATCTCTCATCACCGGCGCCGGCTTCGCCGGCAGCACCATTGCGCGCGGGCTGGCCGATGCCGGACACATGGTTCATCTGATCGATAAACGCCCTCATATTGCAGGCAATGCTTATGACGAGGTCGATGCTAACGGCGTTCTCATTCACCGTTATGGCCCACATATTTTTCATACTAACAGCGACAAGGTGTGCCAATTCCTCTCTCGCTTTACGGAATGGCGTTCATATGAACATCGCGTTCTGGGCGTGGTAGCAGGACGACACTACCCTTTTCCAATCAACCGAGATACGCTCAACCAGTTGTACGGGCTGGACTTAGACGAGACTGGTGCGTCGGCTTTTTTCGAAAGCGTGAGGGAGCCTCGACACCCAATCTGCACTAGTGAAGATGTTGTACTAAACAGCGTCGGACGTGATCTGTACGAAAAGTTCTTCCTTCACTACACACGTAAGCAATGGGGTCTAGATCCATCTCAACTCAAAGCAGGGGTAGCGGCGCGCATTCCTGTGCGCACCAATACGGATGACCGTTATTTCACGGACACCTTCCAGGCCATGCCCTTGCACGGCTATACAAAGATGTTTGAGCGAATGCTCGACCATCCCAACATCAATGTTCAGTTAGGTATTGATTTTTCGGAACTGACAGACTTGGGTCGATACGATCACATTGTCTATACCGGCCCTATTGATGCTTACTTCAAGCACTGCTATGGCCCATTGCCCTACCGTTCTTTACGCTTTGAACACCAGCACTTGGCTGATGTACAGCAGTTCCAACAGGCGGGCACAGTCAATTACCCGAATGACCATGCCTACACGCGCATCACGGAGTTCAAGCACTTGACGGGACAAGAGCACACGGGAACGTCTATTGTGCGGGAGTATCCCGAAGCCGAAGGTGATCCCTACTACCCCATTCCTAGCGATACCAACGAAGCGCTTTTCAAGCGCTATTGCGAACTGGCGGAGAAGGAGTCCAAAGTAACTTTTGTCGGTCGGCTCGCTGAGTATCGCTACTACAACATGGATCAGGTAATAGGTGCAGCACTTGCCTCTGCTCAAAAGATTTTGGACTCACTTAGCACAATCCGTCGCACCTAACGTCGAATTTGGCGCTCAGACTGACATCAATTTCATTAGTAAAAATGAGAATCGTCTTTTTATGTAAACGACGCTATATGAGCAAAGACGTCATTCTCGACCGTTATGCGCGCCTCTACGAGATTCCATATCAGCTTGCAAAGATCGGGCATGAGGTACAAGCTTTTTGTCTTGACTATCATGCTGTATCTACCTCCTCTACAGACCATACAGTTGACCATGTATGGCAACATGATGCGGCGCCTGGTAGATTGTCATGGTCCTCCTACCCTATAGGACGGAATATTGCGGCCACGCTAGCAATGCTTGCTTACCCCAGTAGGCTATTGCGAGAGCTGCAGACATATAGACCTGATGTCATTATAGGCGCCTCTGATATACCGCATGTGGCCATGACTGGCTGGCTCGCAAGACGTCTTCAGGTCCCTTATGTTATTGATCTGTACGACAACTTTGAAGGGTTTGGTCAAGCGAAGATTCCCGGTTTCGTGCGAGCCTTACGTAGGACCACGCAAAAGGCAAATCTGGTAATCACAACAAGCGAGCCTTTACGGGAAAAAGTTTTAACTGATTATGCAGCTCGCGGTGCTGTTGTTTCCATGCCAAGCAGTGTCAACTTGCAGCTGTTTCATCCAGGCCAGAAAGAACATGCGCGTTCGATGCTAGGGCTGCCTCTAGATGCCAAGTTAATTGGTACCGCAGGGGGTTTAACTTCGGATAAAGGCATAGAACCACTTTATGCTGCATGGCAAACGCTTAGCATTCGCTACCCACAATTGCATCTTGTCTTAGCTGGTCCTTTCAACCCATCCCTCCCCCCCCCATCGGGAGCGCGGGTTCATTATCTAGGCATGCTAGATCATGTAAAAGTTCCCGATTTATTTCGAGCGCTCGATATTGGCATTATCTCTATTCCAGATACACCATTCGGTCGCTATTGTTTTCCACAAAAGGCCTATGAGATGCTGGCCTGTAATCTGGATGTAGTAGTTTCTGATGTAGGCGAAATGGCTAGTCTTTTTTCCGAAGTACCAGAAGCTTTATTTCCTGCTGGAGATGCGAAATCGCTAGATTTGGCAATTTCTCGGAGATTGGATTTTTATGGAAAAAATAAACATTTGACAACCATACAGATTGATGACTGGGAAGCTCTGATAAAACGGATAGAGCCAAAAATCAGAGCAATTTCATCAACACCGTAACTTATGGCTTTAGTTAACGCGTTTGGCCAACCACTGGGAAATCACGATGGAAGGTGAACTTTTCTCAATAGCTCGTATTGTCCATTTTTTCCCGCAATGCTTTTGAACAAATTCCCCCACCGCTTCTGAACTCAAATCAGAAAGAACTACATTATCACCAATCCCATCCATACGCTCCGTATTTTTTCGTAAAATTATAGTAGGCACACCGAGCATTGCTGCTTCCTCTTGATTGCTACCTCCATCTGTCATCAAGAAGCTGCAACCCATTATCAGCTCAACGAAATCTGGATAATCCATACGTTGAAGCAATTCGATATTTAGATTTTTCTTCAACAGAGGCAACCATTTCGATTTCTCCAAGCGTGAGCGAGTAGCCGGGTGCAGTACAAATTTAACTTGACTGGTCTGCGCAGTTTCAATCACCATCTTCATAAGGGAATCAAAGGCTTTTGCATTGGATAGATTTTCATTTCGATGCATGGAAACCAAAGCATACTTCCCCTGCCCACATTCAATGTCTCCATCTGCCTTTTCCCCCAATGCCATTCTGAGGGCATCCCTCATGGTGTTTCCATGGGTGTGAATAACGTCTCCTCGAGCATTCTTCATGTTCGCAACCGACAGATTGTCCGGTGCAAAATGAACCGATGCAATTTTCGAGATCAATCGCCGGATGATTTCTTCTGGGAAGGGATCAAATAAGCTTTTTGAACGCAGCCCTGCTTCAATATGAACAACCGACATACCCGATAGACGCATGGCAATCGCGCAGTAAATTGCGGAAATAGTATCGCCGTGCACCAGCCCATATTGGTATTTTCTCCAAAGACCGGCAGAGATAGATGACCATACAGCACGCCAAAACTTTATGCTCCAGCTCAGCATTCCTTGTTTGGTCGTAACTTCGATATTAGGGACTAGGACTTGATCAGGTGTTCGGACACCGAATGTACGCTCCAGCAAACTAAAGGTCTCACTGTGCTGCCCTGTGTAAACCAAATCATAGACTACTCCTGCTTGATCAAAGGCTTTGAGCACTGGGGCCATTTTAATGAATTGAGCCTTGGTACCCACCGTCACCAAAATACGAGCTTCTACCTGCATACCGTAGCCCTACTTATCCATACCTTTGTACATGAGTGCTGTAATCTGCTCTGAGATCAGCCCCATCAAAAACACCATTACACTTCCTGTGTATAGCAATGCACTCATATTAGTGAAACGACCATAGCTCCACCATGTCCACCCGTACCATGTCGACGCGAGCACGAACATAGCTAAAGCCACAGGCGCAAATATTTTTAATGGAGAAAACAAAGTTCCTATTTTAAAAATAATCAGAAAAAATCTTGCCCCGTCGCGCAATACATTGATATGGCTTTTTCCTATTCGCTTGGCGGCATGAATCGGAACATAGGCAACCGAATAGCCCGCCCGAAAAAATGCCATGGTGCTTGTAGTAGGGTAAGAAAATCCATTTGGCAGCAAGTACAGAAACTCACGGAATTTCTCAGCCTTCACAGCTCTGAATCCTGACGTAAGATCTGCGACTTTGTGTCCGGTCATCCAACTAGCGAGACGGTTGTAGGCACTATTTGCAATCCCTCGCCCCAAACTAGCTTGCGAGCCTTTCTGCCGGGCACCCACAACCATATCGTAGCCTTCTCCAATTTTTTGCAGAAGATATTCAATATCGGCTGGGTTGTGCTGCCCATCTGCATCCAGAAAGACAATTATTTGACCAGTAGCAGCGCGCGCGCCAGTCTTGATAGAGGCTCCATTGCCTTTGCTGTATATGTGCTGCACCACCTTTGCTCCAGCAGCCATTGCTACCTCTGCAGTACTATCTGTAGAGCCATCATTGACCACAATGACTTCAGCTTCCGGGTAGAGATTGACGATCCCTCTGACCGTATTTCCAATAGCCGCAGACTCATTTTTTGCCGGTAATACGATAGATAAGTTCATTGATTTCTAACTCCTCCCTTAACATGGTCCTGTTTCTAGGCACCGATGTCTTCACGCAGCATGGCTTCTAGCCGCTGGAACTCCATATCATAGACGGCTCGTGGTCGCTTCAGCACTTGACCCGTCTGGCGCTGATAGACCTCTTTGGCTGACTGCAACAGCCGCAGGCCGTGCTGCGGGTACCCCGCATTTGCCACGGCAGACATCATGGACAGCGCAGCTTCAGTATCGCCATAGAGCTGTATGGCCAGCTCGAACTGCTCGGTAGCCTCGTCGATCTTTCCCAGCCCCAGCAGCAGCATGCCCCGCAAGTAGGGCAGCAAACGCTGAAACACGGACACATGCTGATAGCGTGGCATGGAACCCATATCGTCCAACACTGCCAAGGCATTCTCCTTGTAAACCATGCTACCCGAGTCACTGAGATATTCCGCCATTACACGCATCCCCAGTACAGCCTGTGCGTCAAAGCTCTGCCGAGGCAGTAGCTGTCGGATACGCTTAAAGTCAGCCTCGGTTGCCAAGCCAGTTTGCACCCGTGTAAGCAACCATTGGATCGACAACAAGGAACTATTTGGCAATTGGGCCATGCTCTTATCGAGAAACGCGACAGCCTCAGACACCTCACCGCGCTGGAGCAGACGCATCGCCAAGTGATGCTGTGCACGTGGTGAATTGGGAGTGGCAACCGCCCAGTAATCTTGCAGAGCCTCTGTGTTGCTCCACAATTTCGCACGTTCCCACGTCATGCCGGTCAGTAAGACAAGCACCATTGCGATGGCCGCGCCTCCTGCAGCACGACTTTTGGTTTGTACCAACCATAACAACGCCATAGCCAGCGGTAGGAACAAAAATGCTGCTGCAACATAATTTCTGTGTTCAAAATAAAGCTCCAGCCCTATAACGCTGGACTCCATCAAATGTGCAGCAAAGAAAAATAATACAGCCAAAGCAATGTAAGGCCCGCATGGCCGCTTGTGCCTAACCCAAATGGCACCCGTAATCACCACGAGCAGTGCCACCACACTGACCCAAGTGCTAGCTGGGTGCAACCAGCCGGTGGAAATTACATAACCATCCTGAAACAGACCGCGCCCTTCAATCCGCGGAACATAGAGATGGTAGAGGTATTCCCAAATAATGCGCGGCTCTGTCAAAAGACGCTGTTGTTGATTAAACAAACGAGTAGGCCATGCATTAGGATCAAAATTTATTTCTCGAAGCAGAGCGCCACACACGGCGAGAGACGGCAACCAGAGAAAACAAACTTGCCATATTAAACTGACTCTTTTGAAGGCTAGGGAACTATCCAGTCTTGGTTGACAAAATTCAACGGTGACTACCAACAGCGGTAAAAGCAACCCATTTTCTTTACTGAATGCGGCCAAGAGCGTACCAAGGATTAAAGACCCTGACATCCAGAGATAGCCTGTCTTCACCCTGCCTTGCGCTAGCACTATTCGCCCATGCAAATAGCCTGCCAAGCCAGCGAACATAAACATGGCCGCCAGTTGCGCCATACGCTGCACCACGTACAATGTAGTCGATACCATATAGGGATGCAGCAGCCACATGGCCATATTCAGCAGCGCGCCCCATCGAGATTTTCCTTCTTCAACACCCCATACACGAAGCAGATTAAGTGTTGCCCATCCAAGAGCAACACCTGTCAAGATATGGATCCACAGATTCGTTAGCTTAAAAGGCCTGGCTGCTGTGGGCCAATTCTGGCCGTCCAAGACAAAACTACCTAAAGCAATGGGCCGCCCCAGCGGCCCTGAAAAACCATTGAACACAAAGCTGCGAAAGCTACCCCAATCTATAATTCCACCCTGTGCACCCAGAGGGGAAAGATTAGGATCATCATCAAAAAGAAAACCTCCGGCTAGGCCAGGCCAATAGACGACCAAGCACAGTAGCAATACCAAAATAAGCAATGCACTAAGTAAGTTTTTTTTCAAATACACGTGTGCGGCACTCCTTTTGCAAACACGAACCGCATTAATTCTTATACAAAATAAAATTGCCCGCTTAAAGCGGGCAAAGAATTTAGACTGCTACAGCAGGCTTATTAGATATTAGTTACGGCAAGCAGTAGGGTAATATTTACCTGCGGCGGGGGTGGCGCCCATCTTGCACTTCCAATCCATAGACCCGGCATTGGTAATAGGGCTCAGACGCAAAGTCTTGCCAGCGATGCCAGAGGCGACGCCAGTAGACTGCATTGTCGCCTCAATAATTCCGGTTGCGTTACCCAGCTCGACCTTATTCACATACTTTCCCTTAATATCGGTCGCATTAGCAATACCAGCTGCTGCATTACTAGCCGGGAAAGCACCATTGTTAGCCCAGTATTCGGACACTGCACCCTTTTGACCGCTAGCCAAAGTCATGGCTTCAGACATCTGCGAACGAGCCGTGTAGTCTTGGTAAGCAGGCAGAGCGATAGCAGCCAAAATACCGATAATCGCCACAACGATCATCAGTTCGATCAGGGTGAAACCCTTTTGCATAGTACGCAGCATGTTGAATCCTCTCTATGTAACCAGTGATTAGGTAGCCTTGTCGAACTGACTTGGCGTGTGGTGTAAACAGCAAGTGCTGTGCCAACTTCTGGGCGCCTGCAGGGCGCGGCCTGCGCTGACAAAAATGCGGTGTTTTGTTAACTTATTGTTGAAGACGTTCATAAATGTCAGCAAACTTGTGATCTTGCCATTTTTGTCACCTTCAGCCACCTACAGACCCCGTCGATGGGGTCAATGAAACAAAAACAGCACCCGAAGGTGCCGCTGCGTCTGGTCCGTGCATGCATGGCGCAGTGCTGGGTGCCTACCCCCAAAACTCATAAGCCATCCCCGCCAGCTCAATCCGATCCCCCTTGTGCATCGACAACGCCACGCCATTCAGCGCCTGGCCGTTGAGCACTACATCAGCCGAACCATCGACCTTGGTGGCGACATAGCCCTTGCCGCGCTTGGTCAACGCAGCCACGGCGATACCAGGGCGGCCCACAGTAGTGACGACTTTGGACAGGATGATGTCTTCGCTCGCACCGCTGACGGCGCGCAGGTAGGCGCTGGGGGTGTAGGGCTGATCTTCAATTGAAGGGAAGTCTGCAGGCAGCGTATGGCTTTCTTCGCTGTGGTCCGCATGCGCGGGCTTGGCCGTTAGGCTGCCGGCTTCGCTGGCATGCATGTAGTGGCTCTCGGGCACCAGCGAGTTCATCAGAAAGCGAATGCGGCATTTGCCGATGTCCAGCAGGTCGCCGCTTTGCAGCACCTGGCGGCGCACCTTGAGGCCGTTGACCTTGGTGCCATTGGTGCTGCCCAGGTCTTCAACGACGACGATGCCGATCTTCTTCTCATAGCTGAACGCCACATGCTCGCCGCTGACCGCCATATCGGTCAGCACGATGTCATTGGTGGAACGGCGCCCCAGGGTGGCCCTGGACTCGGTCAGCACGTAGTCCTGGATCACCACCCCATCTAACGAAACTATGAATCTTGGCATATTGATAACCTCGACACGATTATAGGCACATAGGCTAAACAAATGATGCTTTGGATGCGCTGTTAACAAAGGATCACGATGTGTTGGGTCCTCCCGTATTTTGGTTACGGGTTTACCCTTGATTTCTGACCATTACTGACTCTTATCAATGCAATAACAGCGACAAGGCATTTTTTCCATCTTTTGGCCTAGTGAATCGATACAGTCCAGCGCAGAAATGCAAAAAGCGCCCGAAGGCGCTTTATGCTTGGATAAGGGAGTCAGCCGGTCAGTGCGCAGGCGCTGTATTGCGCTTTTGCAGCCACAGCCCCAGGCCCACCACCAGGGCGGCGCCCGCAGCGGCTGCCAGGTAGTGCAAGGAAGGGTTGGCTGCGACAAAGCCGTGCAGCAGCTTGTCGTTCATGATGGTCTCGCCACCGACCCAGCCGATGAGGCCGGCGCCCAGGATCACGATGACCGGGAAGCGTTCCATCAGCTTGATCATCAAGGTGGAGCCAAAGACCACCAGCGGGATCGAAATCGCCAGGCCCAGGATCAGCAGCAGCATATTGCCGCCGGCAGCAGCCGCCACGGCAATCACGTTATCCAGGCTCATCACCAGGTCGGCGATCAGGATGGTGCGGATGGCGGCCATCATCGTGCCGGTGCCCTTGCCAGCGCCTTCTTCTTCGTCGTGGCTGGTGAGCAATTGCAGGCCGATCCACAGCAGCAGGCAACCGCCGACGATCTGCAGGAAGGACAGCTCCAGCAGCTTGGCCGCAACCACGGTCAGCAAGATACGCAGCACCACGGCGGCGCCGGAGCCGAACATGATGGCTTTTCTTTGTTGTTCAGGGGGCAGGGAGCGCGCTGCAAGCGCAATGACAACGGCGTTGTCGCCCGAGAGAATGATGTTGATCCAGATGATCTTGACCAGCCCGATCCAGAAGTCGGGATGATTGACGTAATCCATATTGCGCTCCGTTTTATGAATAAAGACGCCAGACCTGAACGATCTGGCGTCTTCTTTTTATGGAGTACGCAGTTTAGCGGGGCAGGCAGCCCCTGGCATGCGTAATTTTGCTTACTTCAGCAGGCCTTGCAGCAGGCGGCCCATTTCGGATGGGTTGCGGGTGATGGTGAAACCGCACTCTTCCATGATGGCCAGCTTGGCATCTGCCGTGTCGGCGCCGCCGGAGATCAGCGCGCCAGCGTGGCCCATGCGCTTGCCGGGAGGGGCAGTCACACCAGCGATGAAGCCCACCACAGGCTTCTTCATGTTGGCCTTGCACCAGAGAGCGGCTTCCGCTTCGTCTGGACCGCCGATTTCGCCGATCATGATCACAGCGTCGGTGTTCGGGTCGTCGTTGAACGCCTTCATCACGTCGATGTGCTTCAGACCGTTGATGGGGTCACCACCGATACCGACAGCCGAAGACTGGCCAATGCCCAGTTCGGTCAGCTGTGCCACAGCTTCATAGGTCAGGGTGCCGGAACGGCTCACCACGCCGATACGGCCTGGCTTGTGGATGTGACCGGGCATGATGCCGATCTTGATTTCACCGGGGGTGATCAGACCGGGGCAGTTAGGGCCCAGCAGCAAGGTCTTCTTGCCGCCAGCCGCTTCCTTGGCCTTCATCTTGTTGCGCACTTCCAGCATGTCGCGCACTGGGATGCCTTCAGTGATGCAGATGGCCAGGTCCAGATCGGCTTCCACCGCTTCCCAGATGGCAGCAGCAGCGCCTGCAGGTGGCACATAGATCACGGACACGGTAGCACCGGTGTCCTTGGCAGCGTCCTTGACCGAACCGTAGATTGGGATGTCGAAAATCTTTTCGCCAGCCTTCTTGGGGTTCACGCCAGCGACGAAGCAGTTCTTGCCGTTCGCGTATTCCTGGCACTTTTCAGTGTGGAACTGGCCGGTCTTGCCCGTGATGCCTTGGGTAATGACTTTGGTGTCTTTATTGATATAGATAGACATGTGTGTTCTCCAGGGCTTACTTCACTGCGGCAACGATCTTGGTGGCGGCTTCGGCCATGGTGTCGGCCGAGATGATGGGCAGGCCCGATTCGGCCAGCATCTTCTTGCCCAGCTCTTCGTTGGTACCCTTCATGCGAACGACCAGTGGCACGCTCAGGTTCACCGCCTTGCAAGCGGTGATCACGCCGGTAGCGATGGTGTCGCACTTCATGATGCCGCCGAAGATGTTGACCAGAATGCCCTTGACCTTGGGGTTCTTGAGCATGATCTTGAAGGCTTCGGTGACCTTCTCGGGGGTGGCACCGCCGCCCACGTCCAGGAAGTTGGCAGGCTCGCCGCCGAACAGCTTGATGGTGTCCATGGTGGCCATGGCCAGGCCAGCGCCGTTCACCAGGCAGCCGATGTTGCCGTCCAGGCTGATGTAGGCCAGGTCGAACTTCGAAGCTTCCACTTCAGCAGGATCTTCTTCGTCCAGATCGCGGAAGGCCACCAGTTCTGGATGACGGAACAGCGCGTTGGGGTCGAAGTTGAACTTGGCGTCCAGTGCAATCACGTTGCCCTTGGAGTCACGGTTCAGCGGGTTGATTTCAACCAGCGATGCGTCCGTGTCCATGTAGCACTTGTACAGCTTTTGGCAGATGTCGATGAACTGGGCCACCGAATCAGCAGGCATGCCGATGCCCTTGGCCAGCTCGTCGCCATTGGCTTGCGTGAAGCCAGCAATGGGGTCGACCAGCACGGTGATGATCTTTTCAGGCGTGCTGTGCGCAACTTCCTCGATGTCCATGCCGCCTTCGCTCGAAGCGATAAAGGCCACCTTCTGCGTGCCACGGTCGGTCACGGCAGACAGGTAGTATTCTTGCTGGATGTCCGCACCGTCTTCGATGTACAGGCGGCGCACCTTCTGGCCTTCAGGGCCGGTTTGGTGGGTCACCAGTTGCATGCCGAGGATTTGCTCGGACAGCGCCTTCACGTCGTCGATGGTCTTGGCAACCTTCACGCCACCGCCCTTACCGCGGCCACCTGCGTGAATCTGGGCCTTCACCACCCACACGGGGCCGCCCAGCTTCTGTGCTGCTTCCACTGCTTCTTGCACAGTGAAGGCGGGGATACCGCGCGGAACGGGCACGCCGAACTGACGCAAGATTTCCTTGCCTTGGTATTCATGAATTTTCATGATGTCTCTCAGTAAAACAAAATGGGAAAAAACCCGGCGGCCGAGCGCGCAGAACAAAGAATTCGCAAACAAGGCAGAAGGCCTGGCAGTCCGCGAATTTACCATGCTGCACTGCGCCATGCGAGGCAGCGCCCGCAGGAGTCCCAACCGCCGTCCGGGGTTTGGCGGTCCCCGGAATGCATATAGCTATTATTTGTATAGCTAACCAGCCATGTTGGGCAGTCATCTCCGTGCAGCGGGTCTGTCAGCCGAAGCGCTCAATGCCTGTCGGCAGCGGGCTCAAAAGATGTCGATAAATACCCGAGCAGTGCAGGATTTTTGGCACAACCGCCCAGTGCTGACACATTTTTGCGCTAGTGCGCACTGCGCTTTGGGCCAGCACCCGGCTATCGCAGGTCCAAAAGCGGCCTATCCGGCGCATCGCGCAAGCCCTTGTCAGACCGGACTGCAAATTTGCCATCCTCCTGCACGCATCGCGCCGCTTTGTATGACAATAAGCACTTTCCCGAACCCACGCGCCCGCTGCCCAGCAGGCGCCAACGCACAGCAGGAGTGATGGCAATGGCAAAAGTGTTTATCGACGGCGAAGCTGGCACCACCGGTTTGCAAATTCGCGAACGCCTGGTGGATATGCCCGGCATTGAGTTGGTAAGCATTGCGCCCGAACTGCGCAAGGACCCGGAGGCCAAGCGCGCGCTGATCGCTGGCGTGGATCTGGTCATCCTCTGCCTGCACGACGATGCCGCCAAGGACACCACGGCCATGGTCGATGCCATCGAGCAGGAAACCGGCCGCACTATTCGCATCATCGATGCCTCCACCGCCCACCGCGTCAACGACCAATGGGTCTATGGCTTCCCCGAGCTGAGCGCCGGCCAGAAAGCCGCCGTGCAAGCAGCCAAGCGTGTCTCCAACCCCGGCTGCTATGCCACTGGCGCCATCGCCATCCTGCGCCCGCTGATCGATGCCGGCCTGGTCCCCGCCGATGCCGCGCTGGCACTGCCGTCGGTGTCCGGCTACTCCGGTGGCGGCCGCCAGATGATGGAAGCCTACGAGGCCGGCGGTGCCGCGCCTTATGAGGCCTATGCACTGGGCCTGACCCACAAGCACATCCCCGAAATCCTGAAGTACACCGGCCTGACCCGTCGCCCGGTCTTCATCCCCGCCGTCGGCAATTTTGCCCAGGGCATGCTGGTGCAGCTGCCGCTGCACCTGGATGAGCTCCCCGGCAAGCCACTGCTGAGCGACCTGCACAACGCCCTGGCCGCCCACTACGCCAAGACCAACCAGGACGAACAATGGGTGCAAGTGCTGCCGCCCACCGACGACAACAAGCTGGCCGCCGATACCCTGGCAGGCACCAACAAGCTGGAAATCCGCGTGTTCGGCAACGAGCAGCTGCGCCAGGCCGTGGTCATCGCCCGCCTGGACAACCTGGGCAAGGGCGCCAGCGGCGCTGCGGTGCAAAACCTCAAGCTGATGCTGAATATCTAAGCTCAGCCACTACCCGCCCCCAGAAAAGCCGCTCGCCAGCGGCTTTTTTCATGCGCGCAAGGTGGGCAACACCATCGACATTGGCCGACACCGCCCCAGGCATTCCCTGCCTACCATGGGGCCAAACTACAGCCATAACACGATGAGACACCCCCACACACGCCCTTTGCGCCGGCTTGGCGCTGCCTGGTCTTGGGCGCTGCTGCTCTGCGCCGCAGCCCAGGCCCAAACTGCCAACCCCCAGCAAGGCGAGCAGATCGCCAACAACGGCTTGCCTCCCACCGTGGCCTCCTGCGCCAGTTGCCATGGCGCCAAAGGCCAGGGCATGGCCGCCTTCCCGCCACTGGCCGGCCAGGGCGCCAGCTATCTGACTAGCCAGCTGGATGCCTTTGCCGATGGCTCGCGTGGCAACCCCATCATGGCGCCCATTGCCAAGGGTTTGACGCCGCAGCAGCGCGCCGATGTTGCCGCTTACTTTGCCAGCCTGCCATCGGGCATTGCCGCCACTTCGGGCCAGGCCGATGCCAAAGACAAAGGCGCCTGGCTGGTGGAGCGGGGCCGCATGCAAGACGGCATACCCGCCTGCGCCAGCTGCCACGGGCCGGGTGGGGCGGGGGTGGGAGAGCATTTTCCCGCCATTGCCAAGCTCAGCGCCAGCTATATGCAAGAGCAGATCGATGCCTGGAAAAAAGGCAGCCGCCCGCCCGGGCCGCTGGGCCTGATGGAAGGCATTGCCAAAAAGCTCAGCAGCGATGATGTCAACGCCATCGCCCAGTACTACGCCGGCGCCTCGGGCGCCGCCAAGCCTTGAGCGGAGAACAGCATGGATTACCAGCGCCCCAACCATGTCGAAACGCCCGAGGAGCAGGCCCGCGTCCAGCACAGCGAGTGGCAGTACCTCAAAATCTTTGTGGTGGTCGTCGTCGCCATCGTGCTGATGGCCGCCATCAGCTTTGGCATGCAGGTGAACAAGAGCATGGGCGAGCTGGCCAGCGAGCGGCCCGCTGCAGCGCCCGCCCAGACCGCACAAAAACCAGCAACAGCACCCGCCAGCCTCAACCCCGTATCCGCTACTGCTGCAGCGGATACAGCCCAACCAGCCCCAGCAGCTGCCACGCCCGCCACCAGCGCAGCCAAAGCGCCTGCTGCAGCCAGCACTGCCGCCTTTGCCCCACCCGCTGCCGATGCGATTCCCGAAGGCCCGATGGGCGATGTGATCCGCCGGGGCGAGCAGATCTTTCTGCACACTAGCACACAGGCCAAGGCCTTTGTCGGCAATACGCTCAACTGCGTCAACTGCCACCTGGATGCAGGGCGTGCCGCCCACTCCGCACCACTCTGGGGTGCCTACACGCAATACCCCGCCTACCGCAGCAAGACCAAGAGCGTGGACACCTTCTCCGAGCGGCTACGCGGCTGCTTCATGTACAGCATGAACGGCAAGGCACCACCCCATGGCGATGAGGTGCTGGTAGCACTGGAGGCCTATGCCTACTGGATGGCCAAGGGCGCACCGGTCGGAGAGAAGCTGCCCGGCGCCAGCTACCCCAAGGTGGCTAAACCCGCCCAGGTGCCCGACTATGCGCGCGGCCAGAAGGTGTTCAACGCCCAGTGCGCGCTCTGCCATGGCGATGACGGCCAGGGCCAGCGCAGCGGCGATGTGCAGGTCTTCCCGCCCCTTTGGGGCAAGCAGTCCTACAACTGGGGCGCCGGCATGCATGAGGTGGACAAGGCCACCGGCTTTATCAAGGCCAATATGCCGCTGGGCAAGGGCAATACGCTCAGCGACCAGGATGCCTGGGATGTGGCGACCTACATCAACAGCCACGAGCGCCCGCAGGACCCGCGCTTTACCGGCAATATTGCAGACACGCGCAAGCGCTTCCACGACAGCGATTTCTCGCTCTACGGCCAGACCGTCAACGGCCAGCAACTGGGCCAGGGCGCAAAATAAAAAGCTGCCAACGCCGACCCGGTGAAGGGCATGCGTTGGCAGTTTTGCTATCGGTCCCACCAGATGCTTGGCGCTATGCCGCCAGGCACCTGCCAGTGATCAGCGCTCCACCGTGCGGTTCCAACGCTTGTTCCACTCGGGGCGGTCGGCATTGACCACATCCCAATCCACCGCCACGGCGTTCTTCAAGATGGCATTCATCTTGTTCTGCTCTTCGGCGGGCTTGCCTTGCAGCTTGGTCTTGGGGTTCACGGGGTTGTAGCTGCCGTTTTCCATCGCCAGCGCCTGGGCTTCTGGGCTCACCAGGTACTCCACCAGCTTTTGCGCCAGATCGGACTCGGGGTTGTTGTTGAGCACGCACATGGCGGTCATCAGCACGACAGCGCCTTCCTTGGGCGCCACATATTCCATGGGGATGCCCTTGGACTTCATCAGCTCGGCCTGCGTCAGGGTGTAGGGGAAGATGGCCGCATCACCGGCCTGCATCATCTCCACCACCTTGGACGAATTGGGGATGTACTCCACCACGTTCGGGCCAATCGTCGTCGGCCAGGCCTTGAAGGCCGGGTCCACATTCTTCTCGTTGCCGCCCTTCAAGCGGTTGAACATCAGGAAGGCATGCAGGCCAAAGGACGATGCCGGCATCGACTGCACAACCACCTTGCCCTTGAGCTTGGGGTCGGCCAGGTCGTTCCAAGAGGTGGGCGCGGCCCAGCCCTTTTCCGCAAACATCTTGGTGTTGTAGGCCAGGCCGGTCAGGCCCATCGACAGGCCGATCGCGCTGTCCTTGATCTTGGCGATGTCCGGAATCTCGCTGTAGCCGGCAGCGGGCTTGAGCTTTTCACACAGGCCCATGCTGATGGCGCGGTACATCACGCCGTCATCCAGGGTCATGACCTGCATCTGGGCCTTGTCCTTGGAGGCCTGGGCCTTGGCCAGGATGTCGGTCGAGGTGCCCGGCACCACCACCACCTTGACGTTGTTGGCCTTCTCGAACGCGGGGAACACGAACTGCGAGTAGGTGCGCTCCATGTTGCCGCCATTCATGCCGATATAAATGGTTTTGGTCTGCGCCTGCACCGCGCTGGCCGCAGCCACCACAGAGGCCATCAGGGCGATGGCGCGCACAGGGGTTTTGAGGGTCGTCGTCCAAGAAGACATGTGGATTCCTTTCAGGTTGAACATGCGGGGTCGGTAAATCGGTCTATACGGAAAGCATCAATCGGCGTGCTGCTGCGGCCCTGGGCGATCAGCTCGGCCATCACATCGCCCACGCCCGGCCCGAGCTGGAAGCCACCGCCGGCAAAACCAAAGGCATGGTAGAGGCCGGCCTGGCGGCTGCTTTCGCTGATGATGGGTTCGTGGTCGGGCAAGGCGCCTTCGTTGCCGCTCCAGGTGCGGATCAGCTGGGCGTTCTTCAACTGGGGCAGCAGCTCCACCAGCTGCGGCAACTGCGCCCAGACGGTGGTGTGGCGGTTGCGGGCACGGGTGTCGTCCAGCACCAGGCCAGGGCCGCCACCAAACACCACATTGCCCCGGCGCACCTGGCGGCAGTAAATGCCGCCGCCCTCCACGCCCAGGCTCCAGTGCAAAAAGAAGGGCAAGGGCTCGGTCACGCCCATAGCCGGCGGCCGGATGCGCATGGGCACCGGCTCACCGCACTGCTCGGCAAACTGGCCGGCCCAGGCGCCTGCGGCGTTGACCACCACATTCGCGCGGATCTCCATCTCGGGCGTGCGCACCACAAAGCGCTGGCCATTGTGTGCCACTTCCAGTACCGGCGTGTGCTCAAACACCTGGGCACCCGCTCGCGCAGCCGCCGTGGCAAAGGCCGGCGACAGCAGGCGCGGATTGGCCTGGCCATCATCGGGGCAGAAGGAGCCGCCCACCACCTGGGCACCGCCTATTGGGAAGCGCTTGTGCAGCTCCGCGCCATCGAGCAGCTGCAGGTCCAGGCCGCAGTCGCGCGTCTTCTCGGCATAGCGCACCAGAGACTCCATGTCCGCCTCCGAGCGGGCGATCTTGAAGTGGCCCGAGCGCTCATACTCGGCCTCGGTGCCGATCAGCTCGGTCAGCCGCCCCCAATGCTGGTGAGCGCGCTGCGACAGCGGCAGCATCGCCAAGGAACGGCCCTGGCGGCGCACGCCGCCAAAGTTGACGCCGCTGGAGCGGGAGCCGCAGAGATCGCGCTCCAACACCACCACCTGGATGCCACGCTTGCGCAGGAACAGCGCCGTGCTGGCGCCCATGATGCCGCCGCCGATCACCACTACTTCGGTGGCCAGTTGCTTAACCATGGGAGGCCTCCTGGTCCTGCGGCAGCACGGTCATGTCCAGCGGCAGGGGCTTGATGGGCGCCTGGCCCCGGATGCGGCCTATCTGCGCCACCGGCACCTGCAAGGTATCAGCCAGGATCTCGGTCGCGGCCACACCGCACATGCGGCCCTGGCAACGGCCCATGCCCACCCGGCACAGCGCCTTGATGCGGTTGATATCGCCCTGGGGCTGGGTCGCGGCAGTGGCGCGCAGCTCGCCAGCTGTGATGTTTTCGCAGCGGCAGACCACCAGCTCATCGGGTGCACGCGCCGCCCAGTCCTCGGGAAAGGGAAACGCCACCTCCAGCGCCTGGCGGAACTGCTGCGTCTTGTCCAACTGCTGGCGCAGCTTGGCCTGGCGCGCGGCATCGGTCTGGATGCCCCGGTCTTGCAGCAAAGCCAGTGCCGCCAGCTCGCCGGACATCTCGGCCGCATCGGCGCCCATGATGCCGGCGCCATCGCCTGCCAGGTAGACACCGGGCACGCTGCTGCGCCGGTCGGCATCGATCTGCGGCACATAGCAGCGGTGCAGCGGTGCAAAGGCGAACTCGCAGCCCAGCAGGTCGGCCAGCTGCGTTTCGGGCCGCAGCGCATAGCCCAGGCCGATGGCGCTGCAGGCGGTGCGCTGCTCGGCGCCCTGTGCATCCTTCCACACCAGGGCCTGCACGCGGTCGACGCCTTCGGCGCGCAGCAGCTGCACGCCGTGGTGCACCGGCACATCGTGGAACATCAGCCAACTCAAAAAGTACACTCCCTTGGCGGTGACCGCTGGCTGGGCCAGCATGGCCGGTGCAGCCTTGTAGCGCTGCACGGCCGGTGCCGTGTCCAGCACCGCCAACACCCGGCCACCGGCCTTGGCATATTGGTAAGCCACCAGGTAGAGCAAGGGGCCGGTGCCGGCAAATACCACCGCGTCGCCAATCGCACAGCCCTGGTACTTGAGGGCCACCTGGGCGCCGCCCAGGGTGTAGACACCGGGCAGGGTCCAGCCCGGCAAAGGCAGCACCCGGTCGGTAGCACCGGTGGCGACGATCAGATCGCGCCAGCGCAGGCTGTCTGCCGTGCGCTGCGCCGTGTGCAGCAGGTCCAGGCTATGGCCCTGGGCGTTCCAGACCAGGGTCTCGGGCCGGTAGTCCAGCTGCGGGCGCAGGCGGTCAAAGGTCTGGTGCAGGTCGCTGGCGCGGCCGGCCTCAAAGCCATACAGGTCCTTGGGCGTGCGGCTGAAGCCATCGGGCTGACGGCGGTAGATCTGGCCACCGGCCTTAGGTGCCTCGTCAATGATGACCGGACGCAGGCCATGGGCCAGCAGGGTTTGCGCGGCGCGGATGCCGGCAGGCCCGGCGCCCACGATGACGGGCGGGCCATCGGCGGGCCGGGGGTCGTCCAGGTAGAAATCGCTGCCGATCATGGTTGCACCTGGGTGGCATTGGCAGCGGCCACGGCCTCTGCACTGGTACAGATCTGCATGCCCGGCTGCAGCAAGGTGGAGCAGGCGCGCAGCTTGCGGCCGGCCTGCTCGCCGCCCAGAGTGACCCAGCAGTCCTGGCAGGCGCCCATCATGCAAAAGCCGGCGCGGGGGCTATGGGCAAACTCGTGGCTGCGCAGCTGGGCCGACTGGGTCAGCACCGCGGTCAGCACCGTGTCGCCCTGCAGCGCCTGGGCCGGCTGGCCGTTGAGCACAAACTGCAGCGGCGGGCGGCCCTGCTCTTTGAGGCGCTGCAGCTGGCCGGCCGGCAAAAGAGGGATTGCGTGTGCCATCAGTGCTTGCCGATCAGGATGCGGTCCAGGCCATAGACCTTGTCGAGCAAGAGCATCAGCCCCAGGGTGATGAACACGATCAGCGCCGACACCGCTGCCATCATCGGGTCCAGCGACTCGGTGGCATACATGTACATGCGCACCGGCAAGGTCACCGTGCTGGGCGAGACCACAAAGATCGACATGGTCAGCTCGTCAAAGCTGTTGATGAAGGCCAGCAGCCAGCCGCCGGTGATGCCGGGCAGGATCATCGGCAAGGTGATGCGCTTGAACACCTTGGCATTGCTGGCGCCCAGCGAGTAGGCGGCCTGCTCGGCGCTGCGGTCAAAGCCGATCAGCGCGGCCATCACCAGGCGCATGGTGTAGGGCATCACCACCAGCGCATGGGCAAAGATCAACCAGCCAAAGCTGCCCTGGCCACCCACCAGCGAGAACATGCGCAGCATGGCCACGCCCAGCACCAGGTGAGGAATGATCAGCGGCGACAGGAACAGCGCCTGCAGCGCGCCACGGCCGGGGATCTCATAGCGCACCAGCGCAATGGCGGCAGGCACGGCCAGCGCGGTCGAGATGGAGGCAGCCGCCACCGCCAGGCCCAGGCTGTTCCAGAACGACTGGACAAAATCGGCATGGTGCAGCACCTGCTCGAACCAGCGCAGCGAGAAGCTGGTGGTCGGCAGGGTCAAGGTCTCGGCCGGGGTGAAGGCCACCAGGCAGACGATGACCAGCGGCGCCAGCATGAAGATGATGACCAGCGCGTTGAAGATGAGGGCAATGGGTCCGTTTTTTTGCATGTCAGTTACCTCGCCTCTCAGCCCAGGGTCTTCTTGTAGCGGCCTTCAACCATGCGGTTCCAGCCCAGCATGATCACCAGGTTGGCGGCCAGCAGCACAAAGGCGATGGCAGCGCCCAGCGGCCAGTTCAGCTCGTGCAGGTACTCGTCATAGATCAGCGTGGCAACCATCTTGACCCGGCGCCCGCCCAGCAGGCCGGGAATCGCAAACGAGCTGGCAGCAAGGCCAAACACGATCAGGCTGCCCGAGAGAATGCCGGGCAGCACCTGCGGAAACACCACGCGGCGCAAGGTGGTGAAGTGCGAGGCACCCAGCGACAGCGAGGCGCTCTCGACCGAAGGATCGAGCTTTTGCAGCGAGGTCCAGACGGGGATCACCATGAAGGGCAGCATCACATGCACCAGCGCGATGACGATGGCCGTCTCGTTGTAGAGCAGCTTGACCGGGCCGATGCCCACCAGGCGGAAGATGTCGTTGATCAGGCCTTCGGGGCCCAGCAGCATGCTCCAGCCAAAGGCCCGCACCACCACCGAAATCAGCAGCGGCGCCAGGATGATCAGCAGGAAGATGGAGCGCCAGGGCGCGCGCATCTTGCTCAGGATGTAGGCCTCGGGCGCACCGATGGCGATGCAGATCAGGGTGACCAGGCCCGAGATCCACAGGGTGCGCCAGAAGATCTCGTAGTAGTAGCTGTCGGTGACGATGTGCACATAGTGCTCGATCGTGAAGCTGCCCGCGACCGGACCGGTGTCCACGTTGTAGGCATTGAAGGACAGGATGGTGGTCAGCAGCAGCGGCACCGCCAGCATCACCGCAAACAGCAGCAGCGCCGGAGCGCTCATGGCCCAGGGGGCCCAGGTGCGGCGCTCGCTCATGCGGCCACCCCGTCACCGGCGATCAAGCGCACATTGCGGTCGGACCAGTCGATACCCACCTGGCTGCCCACCTGGTGGGGCGCCTCGCCATCATTGGCCGCCGTCACGGTGATGCTGCCCAGCGGGCATTCCACGGTGTAGAGCCAGAGGTTGCCCAGGAAGAAGCGCTCGCGCACGGTACCCTGGGTGCGGCCAGCCGACGTGGCCGACAGCTGGATTTTCTCGGGGCGCAGGCCCAGCAGCAAACGCGTGCCGTGGCTGGCTGCTGCGGCCGGCACATCCTGCACCGCCATCTGCACATCGCCCACATGCGCCAGCCACTGGTCGCCCTGGGCATGCACGGTGGCCTGCAGCAGGTTGGCCTTGCCGACAAAGGTGGAGATAAAGGCGTTGTGCGGGTGCTCGTACACCGTGTGTGGCGTGTCCACCTGGGTGATGCGGCCGGCTTCCATCACTACCACGCGGTCGCTGATCGACATGGCTTCGCTCTGGTCATGGGTCACCATGATGGTGGTCGTGCCCACCTTGCGCTGGATCTCGCGCAGCTCGAACTGCATCTCCTCGCGCAACTTGGCATCCAGGTTGGACAGGGGTTCATCGAGCAGCAGCACCGGTGGCTTGATGACCAGCGCCCGGGCCAGGGCCACGCGCTGGCGCTGGCCGCCTGACAGTTCGCGCGGGTAGCGGTCGGCATAGGGGCCCAGGTGCACCAGGGCCAGCGCTTCGCTGGCACGCTCGCTGCGCTCGGGCTGCACCACCTTGCGCATCTCCAGGCCGAACTCGACGTTCTCGCGCACGGTCATGTGCGGGAACAGCGCATAGGTCTGGAACACGATGCCCAGGCCGCGCTCATTGGCCTTGGCGCGGGTGATGTCCTTGCCGTCCAGCTCGATGCGGCCTTCGGTCACATCCACAAAGCCGGCAATCATCTGCAAGCTTGTGGTCTTGCCGCAGCCCGAGGGGCCGAGCAAGGAGACGAACTCGCCCTTTTGCACATCCAGGTTGAACTGGCTGACCACCCGGTTGGGGCCGTACTGTTTGGAGACGTTGTGGAGACGCAGAAAACTCATGGAAATCACCTCGGTGGCACGTGGTTGCGGGGCCCGTCAGCCATATCGCTGGGATGAACGACATTTGCAACTATTTGTCTATTTTCGGAATGTGGTTTGAATCCACACACGGTGTAAACACTGATAATGGAAGATAAATTTGATTTATTCCGATAAATGGAATAAAAATCAGAGACGCTGAAAATTTATTCCGGAAAACCATGAGCACAGACACCTCTGAGGACAACAGCCACCAGCGCGGCACCCTGCACCGCAGCTTTTTGGTGATGCGCGCGCTGGCCGCGCACCAGACCGAAGGCGTGCGCGTGACCCATCTGGCCAAGGAAATCGGTCTGACCCAGGCCACCACCCACCGCCTGCTGCAGGGCCTGATCCAGGAGGGCATGGTGGAGCAGGACCAGGTGCACAAGCTCTACCGGCTGAGCCTGGATCTGTTCTCGCTGGCCGCCCAGGCCGGTGCGGTGAGCGACCTGCGTAGCCTGGCGCGCCCGGTGCTGCTGCGCCTCTGCGCCAGCCTCAATGACACGGTGATCCTGATGGTGCGCTCGGGCTTTGACGCGGTCTGCCTGGACCGCATCGAAGGCCAGTTCCCCATCCGCACCTTTACCGGCGATATCGGCGGGCGTGTGGCGCTGGGCGTGGGCCAGGGCTCGCTGGTCATCCTGGCCAACCTGCCCGAGGCCGAGCGCGAAGAAGTGCTGCGCTTCAACCTGCCGCGCATGCAGCACTACAACGTCTATGACGAGGTCTACATGCGCACCGAGATCGACAAGGCGCATCGCCAGGGCTACACCGCCAAGAACTCTGGCCTGCTCGAAGGCATGGCCGGCCTGGCCGTGCCGGTGTTTGACCGCAATGGCCAAGTGGTGGCTGCGCTGTCCATTGGCACCCACACCGCGCGCCTGAGCGACGAGCGCTTGCCCATCGTGCGCGACATGCTGCTGCGCGAAGCCAAGACCTTGAGCGCGCAGATCAACCCCTTTGACCCGACCTTGCGCCACCCGATGCATGCGATCTCCACCGGGGACCGCACCCGCTCGATGTAAGAACGTGTTTACGATCTCCTCGCGCCGCGACAGTGTCTTTGCGGGATGGGATGCAAGGCGCAGTGCGCAAAGCGCTGCAACGCCGCAGACCGCCCGCAAAGCCACTGTCCCGAAGGGTTGGAGTGAAATCGGGCGATTTCTTCGCGCTGGCTCTTGCTTGCACCCCGGTGCAAGCTGCGAACCAGCCCTTCGAACTCATCCCG
The DNA here is from genome assembly GCF_004364775.1 of Comamonas sp. JUb58. Taxonomy (GTDB): domain Bacteria; phylum Pseudomonadota; class Gammaproteobacteria; order Burkholderiales; family Burkholderiaceae_C; genus Comamonas. Next base: position 111,847 of record NZ_SOAL01000007.1, on the reverse strand, counting down.
ATTGCACTCCAACGCGGCTGCGTAGAGATCGCAAACACGTTCTAAGCCCGGCCCTGTCCGCTTCCGCCTTTTCGCACTTCAACGCCTCCCACGCCATGGCTTCCAGCACTCCCCTGCACCTCATCATCAAAAGCGGCGGCAGCGCCGCCATTCCGGAATGGACGGCGCTGTTTGCCGAATTTGCGCCCCATGTGGTGGTGCATGACTGGAACACGCCACCTGCCGATCTCAGTCTAGTGGATTTTGCGATGGTCTGGGAGCCTGATACCGGTGCGCTGGCCCGTTTTCCGCAGCTCAAGGCCATCTTCAGCTCGGCCGCCGGCGTGGACCACATCCTGGCCGACCGCGACCTGCCAGCCAACTTGCCCATCGTGCGCATGGTGACGGGCGAATCGCAGCAGCGCATGGCCGAGTTCTGCCTGATGGCCACCTTGATGCTGCAGAAAAACATGCCGCGCGCACTGGCCCAGCACCGCCAGCAGCAGTGGATCGAGTTCAACCCGCCCTATGTGGCCAGCGAGCTGCGCGTGGGCATTCTGGGCCTGGGCACCCTGGGCGCTGCTGCCGCGCAGATGCTGCGCGCCGTCGGCTACCCGGTGCAAGGCTGGTCGCAAACACGCAAGCAGATCGAGGGCGTGACCAGCTACTGCGGCCAGGATGAGCTGAGCGAGTTCTTGCGCAGCAGCCAGGTGCTCATCTGCCTGCTGCCCGATACGCCGGCAACCCGGGGCATCCTCAATGCCGCGCTGTTTGCCCAGTTGCCCACCGGCGCCCAGCTGGTCAATGCCGGCCGGGGCACCCAGCTCAACAGCGCCGATCTGGTGACCGCACTGGACAGCGGCCAGCTGGCCGGCGCGCTGCTGGATGTCACCGAGCCCGAACCCTTGCCAGCCGATTCGCCGCTGTGGACGCATCCGCGCATCATCCTCACACCCCACATCGCCGCCAGCGCCAGCCGCCGCGCCAAGGCGCGCCAGGTGGCCTTGTCGATGGCGCAGTGGCAGGCCGGCCAGGCGCTGGACAACTGCTTTGACCGGGTGCGCGGTTACTGATCAACCCGGGTAAATGCGCCGGCCAGGCAGCTGAAAGCCGGGCCGCTGCAAAGCCGCCACTGGCGCCATATCCGAGTGTTTTGCAGTGCCAAGCCCTTAGGCCGATCAAGGCTGAGCAATAGCCGCTAGGATGCGAGCCGCCCTCGTCTGCATCCCCCTTCCTCCCATGTCCACCCCTCCTCTTGTGCCCAGCCAGCGCGCCACGCTGATTGGGCTTTCTGCCGTGCTCTGCTGGTCTGTACTGGTGAGCCTATTCCGCAGTGTTGCGGAGCACCTGGGGGCGATAGGCGGGGCCGCCTGTGTGTTCTCGCTCAGCGCCTTTCTCGTCACCTGGCGCTTTGGCCTGCCGCGCGCCGCACAGCTCAAGGCCATGCACCCGGCCTATCTGCTGGGCTGCGGCCTGCTGTTTGTGCTCAACGAGATCGCGTTTTCGCTGTCGATGGGCTGGGCCAGCCACCGGGGCCAGACCCTGGAGCTGGGCATGATCAACTACCTCTGGCCCAGCCTGACCCTGGTGATGGCCACGGTGCTGGGCCTGCAGCGCTTTCGCGCCGGCCTGGTGCCGGGGGTGCTGCTGTCGATAGCGGGCATTGTGCTGGTGGTCAAGGGCGACAATGCGCTGTCCCTGGCCAGCCTCTGGGCCAATGTGCAAAGCAACCCGCTGGCCTATGCGCTGGCGCTGTGCGCGGCCTGCCTCTGGCCCTGCTACTCGGTGGTGTCCAAGCGCTACACCCAGGGCGCCAATGCGCTGCCGGCTTTTCTCTGGGCGGTGGCCGCTGTGCTCTGGATCAAGTACGCGCTCAGCCCTGAGCCACCGCTGCGTTTTACCCTGCCAGCGTTGCTGCAGCTGGGCCTGCTCAGCGGCCTTACTGCTTTGGGCTACAGCTGCTGGGACCATGGCCTGCGCGCCGGCAACCTCACGGTGATGGCCGTGGGCTCCTACTTCACCCCCGTGCTGTCGGCGCTGGTCGGCACGCTCTGGCTGCAGGTGCAGCCGTCCTGGAGCTTTTGGCAAGGCGTGCTGCTGGTCACGCTGGGCTCGCTGGTCTGCTGGTGGACCACCCGCAGCCCAGGGCCGGCAGACGGCAAAAAGCTGGCGGGCTAAGAGCTGCTTACGCAGGGCGGCATCGCCAGCCCTTGTATACACATACAAACACCTAGGCGGCGCGCCCTGGCCAAAAGCGCGCGCCGCACTATAGTGGGCAGGTTGCCCGCGTTTTTTCCGAGTTGCCCATGGACTACACCCGCCCCAACCATATCCCCACCACCGCCGAGCAAGAGGCCGAAAAGCGCCTGGAGCTGCGCGGCCTGATCGCATTTGCCGTGCTGACCGTGGTGGCGACCATCGCTGCCGCCCTGGTCTTTGGCAGCCATATTGCCTAAGCCCTGATCCCGTCATTTCTCGCCAGCCATACCGCGCCAGCCAGCCTGGCCGCCAGGTGTGGCTGCGGCGCGCTGGCCGTCTGCCTGCAGGGCTGCGCTTTTCCGGCTAGGATGCAAGGCGCCTTCCGCACCTGTCTCTGCACCCGTCCGCGTCCATGTCTTCCTCTCCCATCCCCGCTCCCCAGGCCCCTTCGCAACGCGCCACCCTGATTGGCCTGTCGGCCGTGCTGTGCTGGTCCACCTCGGTGGGCCTGTTCCGCAGCGTGGCCGAGCACCTGGGCCCCATTGGCGGCGCGGCGGCGGTGTTTAGCTTAGGGGCCTTGCTGGTCACCCTGCGTTTTGGCCGGCCGCGCCTGGCCCAGTTGCGCGCCATGCACCCGGCCTACCTCTGGGGCTGCGGCCTGCTGTTTGTGCTCTATGAGATCGCGCTGTCGCTGTCGCTGGGCTTTGCCAGCAACCGCAGCCAGACCCTGGAGCTGGGGATGATCAACTACCTCTGGCCCAGCCTGACGATTGTGCTGGCGACCGCCTTGGGGCTGCAGCGCTTTCGCGCCGGCCTGGTACCGGGCGTCTTGCTGGCCATGGCCGGCATTGTGCTGGTGCTCAAGGGGGACAGCGCGCTGTCCATCGCCAGCCTCTGGGCCAATGTGCAAAGCAACCCGCTCGCCTATGGCCTGGCGTTCTCGGCCGCCTGGCTCTGGCCTTGCTATTCGGTCATTGCCAAGCGCTATGCCCATGGCGCCAATGCGCTGCCGGCCTTTCTCTGGGCCGTGGGCGCCGTGCTCTGGGTCAAGTACGCGCTCAGCAATGAGCCTGCGCTGCACCTGTCCTGGGCGGCCATCGTGCAGCTGTGCATGCTCAGCGGCCTCACCGCCCTGGGCTATAGCTGCTGGGACCATGGCCTGCGCGCCGGCAACCTGACGGTGATGGCCGTGGGTTCCTACTTCACCCCCGTGCTGTCCGCGCTGGTCGGCACGGTCTGGCTGCAGGTGCAGCCATCCTGGAGCTTTTGGCAAGGGGTGGCGCTGGTGACGGCCGGCTCGCTGATCTGCTGGTGGTGTACCCGCAGCAAATAAAACGACGCAGGGCTGAAGCGTTCAGCCCTTGCGCGCCGCTTCCAGCGTGGCGATATCGATCTTTGTCATGCCCATCATCGCCTCGAACACGCGCTTGGCCGCAGCGTGGTCGGGGTCGGACATGGCAGCGGTCAGCATGCGCGGGGTGATCTGCCAGGAGATGCCCCAGCGGTCCTTGCACCAGCCACAGGCACTTTCCTGCCCACCATGGCCGACGATGGCGTTCCAGAGGCGGTCGGTCTCGGCCTGGTCATCGGTAGCGATCTGGAAGGAAAAAGATTCGTTGTGCTGAAAATGCGGCCCGCCGTTGAGCCCAATGCAGGCAATGCCGGCCACATTGAATGCCACCACCAGCACATCGCCCTGCTTGCCATCGGGGTAGTCGCCCGGCGCGCGGTGCACGGCGCCTACCGAGCTATCGGGGAAGGTCTGGGCATAAAACTGCGCGGCATCCAGCGCATCGCCCTGGTACCAGAGGCATACGGTATTTTTCGCGGTCATCGTCGGTCTCCTGCGTCAAGCGAAACAGACGTCTAGACTAGCTTCTAGCAGCACAGCTGCGGGTAGGACAGCGCTGCACAGCCGTGACAATGGCGCCGCAGCGGGCGCATGCGGTTCAGCCGCCGTTGCGCCGTTTCTCGCGCAGCATGAACAGGTAGAGACCCTCGACCTTCTCGCGCGCCCAGGGCGTTTTGCGCAAAAAACGCAGGCTGGAGCCGATGCTCGGGTCCAGGAAAAAGCAGCGTATCGGTATGCGCTCGCCCAGCTCTTCCCAGCCAAAGTACGCGACCAGCTCGTTCAAAATGCTCTCCAGGGTCAGGCCATGGAGGGGGTTGTTGGGCTGTTCAGCGGTACTCATGGCCGCCATTGTCGCCCAGGCCTTGCCCAAGCGGCGGGGCCAGGGCTTTGCAGGCGCTAATCCTCGTCCCCGCCCCGCAGCACCTTGCGCACCACATCACCGCCAAAACCCCGGCTGGCCAGAAAGCGCATCTGCCTGGCGCGCTCTTGCGGGCTGTCCGGCGGGCTGCCAAAACGGCGTTGCCAGACCTCGCGGGCGCGCTGCAGCTCGGTGCTGCGCAGGCGCTCGCGGGCATCTGCGATCAGCTCGGCATCCACGCCCTTGTGGCGCAGCTCCTGCAGCACGCGGTTGGCACCGTAGCGGGCGGCCTTGGTGTGGATGACGCTGTCGACAAAGCGCTCGGCACTCAGAAAGCCCTTGGCTTCGAGCTCGTCAAGGATGGCTGCCAGGTCCTCGCCCTCTTCCACATGGGGGCCAAGCTTGCCCTGCAGCTCAGCGCGCGAATGCTCGCGCTGCGCCAGGTAGCGCAGCGCACGGCCTTTGAGGGAGAGTTTGCTAAAAGACATGCGTCCTCATTGCTATAAAACAAATAGCTGCTTGCGCACAGCATCTGTGCACAAGCAGCTATCTCAGCGTTCAGACTTCAGCAGCGATCAGCCTTCGGTGCCGGTGGCGGCCGGGCCGTCCACCACGCCGTCTTCCGCAGGGCGCAGGCTGATGTTCAGGCTCTCGCGCACCTTGTTCTCGATCTCGATGGCGAGGTCGGGGTTCTCACGCAGGAACTCACGCGAGTTGTCACGGCCCTGGCCGATCTTCTCGCCGTTGTAGGCGTACCAGGCACCGCTTTTCTCGATGATGCGGGCATTGACGCCCATGTCCAGGATTTCGCCTTCGCGCGAGATGCCTTCGCCAAACAGAATGTCGAACTCGGCCGTCTTGAACGGAGGCGATACCTTGTTCTTGACCACCTTGACCTTGGTTTCGTTACCAATGGCCTCGTCACCGCGCTTGATGGTACCGGTACGGCGGATATCGAGGCGCACCGAGGCGTAGAACTTCAGCGCATTACCGCCGGTGGTGGTTTCAGGGCTGCCGAACATCACGCCGATCTTCATGCGGATCTGGTTGATGAAGATGACCATGCAGTTGGTCTTCTTGATCGTGGCGGTGAGCTTGCGCAGTGCCTGGCTCATCAGACGGGCTTGCAGACCGGGCAGTTGGTCACCCATTTCGCCTTCGATTTCGGCCTTGGGGGTCAGGGCCGCGACCGAGTCAACAACAATCAGGTCCACCGCGCCGGAGCGCACCAGGCTGTCAACGATTTCGAGCGCCTGCTCACCGGTGTCGGGCTGGCTGATCAGGATATCGCCCAGGTTTACGCCCAGCTTTTGGGCATAGCTGGTGTCCAGCGCGTGCTCGGCATCGATAAAGGCGCAGGTGCCGCCCAGCTTTTGCATTTCGGCAATCACCTGCAGGGTCAAGGTGGTTTTGCCCGAGGATTCAGGACCGTAGATCTCGATGACGCGGCCGCGTGGCAGACCACCGACGCCCAGCGCAATGTCCAGGCCCAGCGAGCCGGTCGACACCACCTGGATGTCCGAGACGGCCTCGCCTTCGCCGAGCTTCATGATGGTGCCCTTGCCAAACTGCTTTTCGATCTGGGCCAGTGCGGCGGCCAGCGCCTTGGCTTTTTCGCTGTTGGCTTCGGGCTTGGTTGCGGTGGCGTTCATGGATTTCTCCTTGCGTTTGATGGTCATGTCTTCGATCTGGGGATCCAGCTGTTTGCATATACAGCCTGGATGCTTGAACAGTAGTTTATGGGATGGGTATATTTTATAGAAGCATTTTTTTAGTCAGTTTGATTGACTATATGCACAATAGCGACTTCGCCCTTTTTCAGCCCCTGCCGGCCCGTTCGCCATGCCCATTCTTCTGCCCCATTTGCCCGATGACAGCTGGCGCCTGACCCATATGGGCCGCCTGCTGGGCCACGCAATGCGCCGCTTTGATGCCCGGGTGCTGCAGCTGATGGCCCAGGACGAGGCCGTGCCGCTGGCGCTGTCGCACCTGGCCGAACGCGACCAGGTCAGTGCCGCCCATATCCATATCACGCGCCACCTGTCGCTGGCCGGCGACCGCCTGGTGGACCTGGCCGCACGCGCCGGCATGAGCAAGCAGGCGATGGCCCAGCTGGTGGACCAGTGCGAGGCCTGGAACCTGGTGACCCGTGAGCGCGACCCGCGCGATGCCCGCGCCCGCACCGTGCGCTTTACCGAGACTGGTCTGCTGTGGCTGCAAGCCTTTGAGCGCGCCGTTACCCAGGCGGAGGAGGAGTTCCGCGCCGAAGTGGGCGAGCAGGTCGCCACCGTGGTCAAGCTTGGGCTGGAGGTGTACGGGGCCGACAGCTGAGCGCTCAATGGGCAGCGCTTGGGCCTGCTCAGCCGCGCTTGCGCTCGAACTTGTAGAACAGGTTGGGCTCGGAGACGATGTAGATATTGCCGCTGTTGTCCACGGCCAGGCCTTCTGGCTGTGGCACCCGGTCGGCCAGCCCGGCCATATCGGCCCACAGCGGCATCACGCTGAGCAGGTCACCGGCACGGCTGTATTCGTAGAGCACCGATGCCTCTTCGCCCAGCAGCAGCAGGTTGCCACTGCGCGGGTCCACCTCGATGGCGGCCAGGTCGGTGCTGGGCATGTCCTCCACCGCCGGCACCTCCCAGGTCGAGACTTTCATATCGACCCGGCCGGGTTTGAGCTTGGACAACGGGGCATCCATCACCAGCACCTGCATCGGCCATTTCTCGGTCACGGCCAGCAATTGCTGGCGCTTGGCATCCCAACCCAGGCCTTCCAGTGCGAAGTTCTTGATATGGATATCGCCCAGTTGGATGTAAGGGCTGTTTTCCAGCGACACCTCGGTCACGCCCTTGCCAAACTGCACCCAGTGGATGCGGTTGCTGCGCTCATCGGCAATCGCAAACCAGTCGCCCTGGATATGGGCAATGCCTTCGGTGTCATCGGCCCCCAGCAAGGGCGCCAGGCGCAGCAGGCGGCCATCGGTGCTCAGCTCGGCAATCTGGGGCGGGCGGTTGGTCACCGCAAACAGGGTCTTGGTCTCCGGGTTGTAGGCCAGGCCCGAGAGGTTGTCGGCAATGCCGCTGACCACCTTGGCATCAATGCTGGCCTGGTAATGCGGCAGGTTGGCAGGCGGCGCCGAGCGCGGTGCAGACTGCAGCGCATCGACATGCCCTGGCATGGCAATGACGTGGTGCCACTGCAGGTACAAGGCCGTCAAGACCAACAAGGCCGTCACCATGACTAAACGGCGCTGCCGCTGCGACGCCTGCCACCTTACCTGTACCTTGGACCCTGCTTTCATCACCACCTGCTGTTCAAAATTCGCCACCAGCCGCAGGCCTGGTGCCTGCAAGTCCTGGTCAAGACGAGGCGTTATCCTACGTGACGCATACCTCAGATGGATGAAGGTTTGGCCGGTTTTACGTCTCTGCAACAAAAAATGCAGGCGGCGATTGCGGCGCATGAATGCCTAGCCACGCCTGATTTGACTCTGCAGAGCTTCCGTGGAGTGGCCACCAACGCCATGGACTGGCCTAGAATCATTGGCAGCATCCAAATCACGACTACAACATCGATAGGAGACCGCATGCGAATACTGATTGCCGAAGACGACCAAGTGCTGGCCGATGGCCTGCTGCGCAGTCTCCGCAACTCTGGCGCCGTGGTCGACCATGTCTCCAGCGGCACCGAAGCCGATGCCGCGTTGATGGCGAACAACGCGTTTGACCTGCTGATCCTGGACCTGGGCCTGCCCCGCATGCATGGGCTGGAGGTGCTGAAAAAGCTGCGCGCCCGGGGCTCGGCCATCCCGGTGCTGATCCTGACCGCAGCCGAGAGCGTGGATGACCGGGTCCAAGGCCTGGACCTGGGCGCCGACGACTACATGGCCAAGCCCTTTGCGCTGTCCGAGCTCGAAGCCCGCGTGCGGGCCCTTACCCGCCGCGGCGTGGGCATGAGCACCAGCCTGATCCAGCATGGCCCGCTGGCCTACGACCAGGCCGGCCGCGTCGCCACCTTCGACGGCCGCATGCTGGAGCTGTCCGCCCGCGAGCTGGGCCTGCTGGAAGTGCTGCTGCAGCGATCGGGCCGCCTGGTCAGCAAGGACCAGCTGGTCGAGCGCCTCTGCGAATGGGGCGAAGAGGTCAGCACCAATGCGATCGAGGTCTATATCCACCGCCTGCGCAAAAAGATAGAAAAGGGCCCCATCCGCATTGCCACGGTGCGCGGCCTGGGTTATTGCCTGGAGAAGATCCACCCGCCTGCAGCCCACTGATCACCACCCATCCGGCGACAGCGGGGCGATGGCCGCCCCCGGCCCATTCACACAAGGACAGCCTTGGCCCTGTTTCGCAGTGAGCAGCGATCTTTGTTCGGAGAGATCCTTGACTGGATGCTCACGCCGCTGCTGCTTTTGTGGCCGGTATCGCTGGCATTGACCTGGCTGGTGGCCCAGGACCTGGCCAACAAGCCCTTTGACCGCGCGCTGGAGTACAACGCCCATGCGCTGGCGCAGCTGGTGGGCGTGCAAGGCGGCAAAACCTATTTCAACCTGCCCCAGCCGGCCAGCGAGATCCTGCGTGCCGACGATGCCGACACGGTGTACTACCAGGTCACCACGCCGGCGGGCATGTTTCTCTCGGGCGAATCGGCGCTGCCCATGCCCTCCAAGGATCTGGAACGCACCGTTGGCACGGTACAGCTGCGCGATGGCGAGCTGCGCGGCATGGATGTGCGCATCGCCTGGATCTGGGTGCAGCTGTCGCTGCCCGAGCCCAATCTGGCGCTGATCCAGGTCGCAGAGACACGCGAAAAGCGCAGCGTGCTGGCGACTGAAATCATCAAGGGCGTCATGCTGCCGCAGTTCGTCATCCTGCCGCTGGCGGTGCTGCTGGTCTGGCTGGCACTGGCGCGTGGCATCAAGCCACTGCATCTTCTGGAAGAGCGCATCCGCGCGCGCAAGTCCGAAGACCTCTCGCCGATCCACCACAAGGATGTGCCGCTGGAAGTGGTGCCCCTGGTCGATTCGGTCAATGGCTTGCTCGAGCGCCTCAACGATTCGCTGGCCACGCAGAAACGCTTTCTCGCCGATGCCGCGCACCAGCTCAAAACCCCGCTGGCGGGCCTGCGCATGCAGGCCGAGATGGCCCAGCGCGCCGATGCCAAGGAGGACGACCTCAAGCTGTCCCTGCAGCAGATTGGCCGCTCGAGCATGCGCGCCACCCACACCGTCAACCAGCTACTGTCTTTGGCTCGCGCCGAAGGGCCCAGCGCGCTGCTGCAGCGCACGCCCTGCAACCTGGCCGAGATTGTGCTGGATGCCATGCATGACGGTATTGACCGCGCGCTGGCCAAGCACATCGACATGGGCTACGACGGCATGCAGGCCGATGAGCGCGAGGTCTGGGTCAACGGCAATGCCACCTTGCTGGGCGAGCTGGTGCGCAACCTGCTGGACAACGCGATCAACTACACACCGTCCAGCGCCAGCGCGCCGGGCATCATCAATGTGCGCCTGATGGCCGACCCCTTTGGCCATGTGATCGTGCTGCAGGTGGAGAACTCCGGCCCCGGCATCCCCGAAGAAGAGCGCGAACGTATTTTTCAGCCCTTCTACCGCGTGCTGGGCAGCGAGGTGGATGGCTCAGGCCTGGGCCTGCCCATCGTGCAGGAAATCGCGCGCCAGCATGGCGCCAGCGTGGGCCTGGAAGATGCGCACCCGCGCCAGGCCCAGCGCGGCGTGGTGTTCAGCGTGTGCTTTCCGACCACCTTGGCACCCCAGCCGCAGATCTGAACCGCCTGGGCTGTAAAGCCCGGCTCAGGAGCAGCTGCGCAGCTCCTTGCCATCCATCACATGCCAGCTCTGTACGCGCTTCTTGGTAGCTGCATCCAGCTTGGGCAGGCGCAGCGTGTAGCTGACGGCCTCGGGGCGCTCGACCACCACCTTGGCGCCGCTCACGCCTTTTTTGCCCATGGTGGCCAGATGGCGCTCTGCCGCCTCTTCGCTGGAGAAGCGGCCCAGCGAGATGCCCGGCTCCAGGCTGGCGATGCGGGCGCGGTCGGTACTGATATCCAGCGCACGCAGCTCATCACGGCGCGTGTCCAGCGCTTCCTGGCTGCTGAACTTGCCGACATAGACCATCCAGCGGCCGGCGCTGGTGCTGCTGTCCAGGCGCCAGCTGCCTTCGGGCAGCTTGGCCAGTTGCAGGCGCAGCGCTTCGACCTGTTTGGCATCAAAGCTGCCGGCGATCAGGCATTCTTTTTTCTCGGGCTTTTCGGGTTTCTCTGCCGGCTTGTCAGCGGGCTTGGCCGCCAGTTTGTCGGCCTCGGCAGCCGTCGTTTTGTCTGCGCTGTCGGCAGCTGGCTCCGCAGCCGCCACAGCGGCCGGCTCGGCAACGGGGGCGGCCACCGGTGCTGGCGCCGGGGCGGGCTCAGCCGTCACCGTGCGTGCTTGCTCCTGGGCCTGCTTGGCCTCTTGCGGCGTCAGAATGCGCAGCGCATCGGGCTTGACCTGCTGCTGCACCCGCTCGGGCTCGGAGGGGTCTTCCGGGCCCCAGCCCAGGCTGCGCAGCATGCCTTGCGAGAAGGCGTAGTAGCCGGCATTGGCCAGTAGCAGCAGCACGATGGCAAAACGAATCATCTCCGCTCCTGTCTGATAGTTCTCTGATCCTGCGGCGCGCTCAGGCCGCGCCCGCCTTGGGCCGCACGCTGACTTCCGAGCTGGTCACATCGACCACGCCAGCGGCCGTCTGCACGCGCAAGGCGCCATCGGCAGCCACGCCCAGCGCCAGGCCGGCCGTGCCATCGCTCAGGCCGACCTCGCGGCCCGCCAGCGCATCACGCGCCGCATAGGCTGCCTGCAGCGGCGCAAAGCCCTGCTGCGCAAAGGCCTGGATGGCGGCCACCAGCGGCGGCACCACGGCCTGCAGCGCCTGCGGCGCGTCCCAGCGGCTGTCGAGCATCTGTAAGCTGCCAGGAATGGTCGACAGACCCTCGGCCTGCGGGGCCCGTACATTGATGCCGATGCCAATCACCACATAGCGCTCGGCCTGCTGCTGGCCATCGCCCGCATGCGTGCGGGCCGAGACAAAGCTGGCGGTCTCCACCAGGATGCCGGCCAGCTTGTGGTCGCCCGTCAGCCAGAGGTCATTGGGCCATTTGAGGCCGATCGTCGGGGTGCTGGAGCCCGCCTCAGGCAGCTGCGGCTGCAGGCTTTGCGCCACCGACACACCAACGGCCAGCGACAGGCCCGACCAGTCGGCCGGCGCCAGTGGCAGGCCCAGCGACATCAGCAGCGAATCACCGACCTCGCTGCGCCAGGGCTTGCCCATGCGGCCACGCCCTGCGGTCTGCTGCTCGGCCACCAGCAAGATGGGCTCCTGCCGGCCGGCCCGGGCGCGGCGCATCAGCTCGGTATTGGTCGAGTCGATGCTGGGCAGCACTTCGATCGTGAAGCCTGGCAACTGCGGCTCCACCGCTTCCCAGATCGCTTCTGCCGGCCAGCGGATGGGCGTGTTCTGTGCCTCGCTCATGCGTTCGCCTTGTCCGCCTTGGCCGCCTTCTGGCCCTTGGTCTTCTTGTCGGCCTTGGCTTTCTTGTCGCTCTTTTTCTTGTCCTTGGCCTTTTCCTTGCCCAGGGCCTTGTCTGCGGCCTTGGCCTTGTTCTTTTCCGCTTTGGCAGGCTTGGCGGGCTTTGCGCCATCGGCAGCTGCCGCCTTGGCCTTGCGCTTTTTGGGCAGCACCGGCTCGGGCAAATCCGAGGCGGGTACCTTGGGCTTCCAGCCGCGCTTGGGCGCCAGCATTGTGCCCCGGCATTCGGCCGCGCCGCAGTGGCAGGCGTAGTCGGCCTTGAGCTTGGCGGTGTAGCGCTCTTCGATGATCAGGCCGTAGTCATAACCCAGCTCCTCGCCGGCGCTGATATTGCGCAGCGCGCTGATGAAGATGCGGTCATCCACCTCTTCGGCAAAGCAGTTCGGGTCGCAGCTGTGGTTGATCCAGCGGGCCGAGTTGCCGCCGTCACCACCGTCGATGACGCGGTCGCCATCGATCTGGAAAAAGAAGGTGTGGTTGGGGTGGTCCGGGTCGTGCGGGTGGCGGCGCTGGCTTTCTTCGTAGCTGATGACCTTGCCCGCATATTCGACAATGACTTCGCCTTCTGCTATATCCTGCAACGCAAAAACGCCCCTGCCGTGCACGCCCGAACGCCGTACCTGGATACGACGACCTGTTGAAAAATGGGGAACATGGTTCGGCATGGGATTTTTTCTGCTACTTTAAAAATAAGCACATGCGCATGTGCGCACACGTACACATGCAGGCGCCCGCGCACATGCGCGTAAAGCGTGCATTGTAAGAGCGTGCTCAGAGAGCCAGCAACCCACAGTGTTGGCAGACCCCAGTTTGATGAGAGTGAACCCATGTCCAAGACCCTGGTCATTGCAGAAAAGCCGTCAGTTGCACAAGACATTGTTCGTGCACTGACGCCGGTGGCAGGCCAATTTGCCAAACACGACGACTACTTTGAAGCCGATACCTTCATCGTGACGAGCGCGGTGGGTCACCTTGTGGAGATCCAGGCCCCCGAAGAATTTGATGTCAAACGCGGCAAGTGGAGCTTTGCCCATCTGCCGGTCATCCCGCCTTACTTTGAGCTCAAGCCCGTCGACAAGACCAAGACGCGCCTGAACGCCGTCGTCAAGCTGGCCAAGCGCAAGGATGTCACCGCGCTGATCAACGCCTGTGACGCGGGCCGCGAAGGTGAGCTCATCTTCCGCCTGATCGAGCAATACGCCGGTGGCGCCAAGGGCGGCCTGGGCAAGCCGATCCAGCGCCTGTGGCTGCAGTCGATGACGCCGCAAGCCATCCGCGACGGCTTCAACAAGCTGCGCTCGGACAACCAGATGCTGGGCCTGGCCGATGCCGCCCGCAGCCGCTCCGAAGCCGACTGGCTGGTGGGCATCAACGGCACGCGGGCGATGACCGCGTTCAACTCGCGCGATGGCGGCTTCTTCCTGACCACGGTGGGCCGCGTGCAGACGCCCACCCTGTCGCTGGTGGTCGAGCGCGAAGAAAAGATCCGCAAGTTCGTCAGCCGCAACTACTGGGAAATCCACGCCGAATTCAACGCCCAGGCGGGCGCCTACCCGGCCAAGTGGTTCAACCCGGGCTGGAAGAAAACCGACGACGCCGAGGCCAAGGCCGACCGCGTCTGGACCCAGCAAGAGGCGCAGGCCATTGCCGACGCCGTGCGCAGCAAGCCCGCCACGGTGACCGAAGAGTCCAAGCCCACCACGCAGGCATCGCCGCTGCTGTTTGACCTGACTAGCCTGCAGCGCGAGGCCAACAGCAAGTTCGGCTTCTCGGCCAAGACCACCTTGGCGCTGGCCCAGGCGCTGTACGAGCGCCACAAGGCACTCACCTACCCGCGTACCGATTCGCGCGCGCTGCCCGAGGACTACCTGCCGGTGGCCCGCCAGACCTTCGAGATGCTGGCCCACAGCAATATGCAGCAGCTCGCGCCGTTTGCGCAGCAGGCCATTGGCGCCAACTACATCCGTGCCAACAAGCGCATTTTTGACAACAGCAAGGTGTCGGATCACTTTGCCATCATCCCGACCACGCAGGCGCCCGGCGCGCTGAGTGAGGCCGAGCACAAGCTCTACACCTTGGTGGTGCGGCGCTTCATGGCGGTGTTCTTCCCCAGCGCCGAGTACCAGGTCACCACCCGTATCAGCCAGGTCGAGGAGCACCACTTCAAGACCGAAGGCAAGGTGCTGGTCAAGCCCGGTTGGCTGGCCATCTACGGCAAGGAAGCGGCCCACGAAGTGGAAGACGCCAAGGAAGGCGACAAGGGCCAGAACCTGGTGCCGGTGCAGCCTGGCGAGAAGCCGGTGGCCGACCCGGTCGACCCCAAGGGCCTGAAGACCAAGCCGCCTGCCCGCTACTCGGAAGCAACCCTGCTGGGCGCGATGGAGAGCGCCGGCAAGCAGATCGACGACGACGAGCTGCGCGAAGCCATGCAGGAAAAAGGCCTGGGCACGCCTGCAACGCGCGCGGCCATCATTGAAGGCCTGCTGACCGAGAAATACATGCTGCGCGAAGGCCGCGAGCTGATCCCCACGGCCAAGGCCTTCCAGCTGATGACCTTGCTGCGCGGCCTGCAGGTGGAAGAGCTCTCGCGCGCCGACCTGACCGGCGAGTGGGAATACAAGCTGGCGCAAATGGAAAAGGGCCAGCTCTCGCGCGAAGCCTTCATGGCCGAGATCCAGTCCATGACCGAGCGCCTGGTGAAAAAGGCCAAGGAATACGACCGCGACACCATCCCGGGTGACTACGCCACCCTGTCCGCGCCCTGCCCCAACTGCGGCGGCGTGGTCAAGGAAAACTACCGCCGCTACGCCTGCACCGGCGTGGGCGGCAACGGCGAGGGCTGCGGCTTCTCGTTCACCAAATCGCCTGCGGGCCGCACCTTCGAGACCGCCGAGGCCGACCAGCTGCTGCGCGACCGTAAGCTGGGCCCACTCGACGGCTTCCGCTCCAAGGCCGGCTGGCCCTTTGCCGCCGAAGTGGCCATCGTGCGCGACGAGGACAACAACAACTTCAAGTTCGAGTTCCTGTTTGAGGACAACAAGTCCGACGAGGAATCGGGCGAGCTGGTGGACTTTGGCAGCCAGAACACTCTGGGCGCCTGCCCCAAGTGCGGCGCGCCGGTGTTCGAGCACGGCGCCAACTATGTCTGCAGCAAGGCCGTGCCCACGGCCCAGCAGCCCACGCCCAGCTGCGACTTCAAGAGCGGCCAGATCATCCTGCAGCAACCGATCGAGCGCGACCAGATGGCCAAGCTGCTGGCGACCGGCAAGACCGACCTGCTCGACAAGTTCGTCTCCAACCGCACGCGCCGCAGCTTCAAGGCCTTCCTGGCCTGGGACAAGGAGGCCGGCAAGGTGAACTTCGAATTCGAGCCACGCGACAGCAAGTTCCCGCCCCGCAAGGGCGCGGCCGCCAAGACGGCAACCAAGACCGCCACGAAGACCGCGAGCAAGACCGCTGCCAAGGCCACGAAGACGGCGGCCAAAACCGCTACCAAGACAGCCACCAAGTCCGCCGCTAAAACGCCCCGCAAGGTTGCCGCGACCCTGACCCCCAGCCCCGCGCTGGCGGCCGTGATCGGCAGCGAGGCCACCTCGCGCCCCGAGGTGATCAAAAAGCTGTGGGACTACATCAAGGCCAACGGCCTGCAGGACGCCAAGGACAAGCGCGCCATCAATGCCGACGCCAAACTGCAGCCGCTGTTTGGCAAGGACCAGATCAGCATGTTCGAGATCGCTGGCATTGTTGGCAAGCATGTGAGCTGATACCTTGCTGCGCCGCATTGTTTGCCAGGCCCTCGCCTGCAGCGCCCTCCTGTGGGGGGCGCAGAGCCATGCCCAGATTGCCCTGTTCGCGCCGCCCGGCGTGCACCCGGAATTTGTCGGCAAGGTGGCTACCGCCCATATCAATGTGCACAGCCCCAAAGCGCTGGAGAAGAACCTGCAGGCCGTCAAAGGATCGGCCACCAGGCTGGATCTGGATCTGGGGCCAATCCTCAACGGTCGCAAGCCGCTAAGCCAGGTGCGCACCCGCTACCGCGCCACGGACGATGCTGGCGGCCCCGCCAGCTGGCAAAAAAAGGCCATGGCGCCACTCGCAGTCAACAAGCTGCGGGTGATCCCCTCCGACGCACAGGCTCGCAAGATTCTGCGGCCCTACATGGCTGTGATCCAGCGCTACCAGGCCCAGGTAGCCACGGTTTTCATCGCCGATGAACCCTATCTGCATGGCATCCCCAAGGCGGATCTGGAACGCATGGCCATCACGGTTCGCCAGATGTTCAAAGAATATGGGATCCAGGATGTCAAGCTCGGCCTGATCTTTGCGAGTGGCATGGTGAATGCCGAGTTCGCCCAGATGGTGGACCAGGAGTCGCTGCGCTATGTTCAAAACATCGATGCCCATCGCAAAACCATCACCCGTCTGGGCGCCAAGGCCACAGCGGCTGAACGCCAATGGCTGAAGGACATCACTCGTCACCGGCTGACGACCTACGACAATGCAGGCAACCTCTACACCGGCGGCGGCGTTCCGCGCGGCTATGACCTGTATGGCTTCGATTTCTACCTGTCCACCGCATTGCAGGACCGTCTCTACGAAAACATGCTGCCGCTATTGAAGAAGCAGGTGCAGGGCGGCGAATGCGATATCAGCGCCTACACGACCATGTCCGAGCTGCGCGCGCAGCTGTCCTTCTACCAGGATGGGCCTGTGCGCCAACCCAGTGCAGCAGACAAGGCGGCGGGCCGCCCCACACCACAGCAGCAGGACAAGCACTTGCTCGACCAGCTCTACCAATGCCGCATGACGGCAGCCACCGAGATGCTGCGCAAGGAACTGGCCAAGATCGGCAGCAAGGGCAAGATTCTGGTGCTGACCGAATCGAGCAACAACGGCGTACTGGAGTTCGATGCCCGGCAAAACATCGAGAAGGACCAGCCCGAGCGCCTGATCGAATCCCGGGTGCTGGACGAAGTGCAGCGCGGCCTGGACTTTTACCAGGCGCAGCGCAAAAACGGGGACATTGCGGCGCTGGAGTTCTTCACCTTCGACAATACCTTTGACAAGACCATCCAGCTGGACATCGGTGGCTTTGTGGACATGCCCGCCGTCAAAAACCTGATCTTTGACCGCTCGCAGCGCGAGATGTGCCAAAGCGGCGTCACCGCCGCCTGCCAGAAGCACTGAGCATGACCCAGGGCGAGCCGCTGCAGCTGCTGGCCCTGGCCTTGGGCATCTACCTGCTGCTGGAGGCCAGCTTTCATGGCATGGCCTGGCTGCTCGCCCGCATCATTGACCGCGAGGAGCGCCACCAAGGCCAAATCACCGAGCCCAGCCCTGCACACTGGCGTGCCATCTTCTACCGCTTGTTTGCCGTGCTGGCCGTGCTGATGCTGAGCCACTGGTTCAGCCTGGGCTTGCATGGGCCAGACTGGCAGCAGTGGTTGCTGGGCGCCGTCATCATCGCCACCGTGCTGTCGGTGGTGGTGCTCTGCGATGCCTCCATCATCCAGAAGCTCAAGAAGGACAGCCATCCGCACTTCAGCAATATGCAGGAGATGGGGCTGCTCTACATCCTGCGCCACCTGCCGTCGCACCGGCGGTGGTATTTCAGCGCAGCCTACCTGCCCCTGGCCCGGCGCTTGAACTGGGGCATCAGCCTGCTGGCCTTCTTGCTGCTGTACCTGGATTTGCGCTTCTACCAAGGGGGCTGATACAGTGCCTGCCATGCCCCAACCCCCATTGCCACTGCCATGTACCTGCGCCCTGCCTACCGCCGGCTGATCTGGCTGGCCCTGGTGGCAGCCTGCGCTGCCGCCCTGTACGCCTGGCGTGGTTCGGCGATCATGGGCGATGCCGAACAGGCCGCCAGCGGACTGTGGCGCAAGGCCTCGTCTCCTCCTCCGCCCAGTGCCGAAGAGCTGCAACGCAGCCAGGCACGGCGCGCGGCGCCCGACGGCGGCAGCGGCCAGGCACGGCCCGCAGCCATGCCGCGCAAATGCCAGCTGAACGGCCAGACCATCTACACCGATGGCCCCTGCCCGGCAGGTAGCCAGGAGCAGATCGTGCCGGAGAACCTGTCCGTCATCCCGCGCTGAACCGGCCCGCCGCCAATACCGCAGCGCCCCACCCACATGCGCCATCTGCGCGATACTGCCTGCGTAATGCACAGCGGTGCTGCATTGCATTGACAAAGGACATGCGTGCAATCAGCGGACAGGCAATGGTTTGACGAGGCGTACTACCAGCGCTTTTATTTCGACAAGAAAACCAGCGTGGTGGACCCCGCGCATGCCGCGCGCCTGGGCGCCTTTGTCTGCAGCTATCTGCAGTATGTGCGCGTGCCCGTGCAGCGGGTGCTGGATGTCGGCTGCGGCATCGGCCTGTGGCGCGATGCGATTGCGCAGCACTTTCCGCAGGCCAGCTACCACGGGGTGGAGTACAGCGACTACCTCTGCCAGCGCTATGGCTGGGAGCAGGGCTCGGTCGTGGACTATGCACCGGCCGATGGCCAGCCCTTTGACCTGGTGATCTGCCAAGGCGTGCTGCCCTACCTGAGCCCCGCCGACCTGAAGCTGGCGCTGGCCAATCTGGCGCGGCTGAGCCGTGGCGCGCTCTATGTGGAAGCCGTCGCGCGCGAAGACTATGAGCGCGACATCATCGACGACGAGCTGACCGACCCACGCCTGTACCGCCACCGTGCCGAGCTCTACCGCCGCGGCCTGGCCCAGGGCTTTACCGAGCTGGGCGGTGGAGTGTGGCTGAGCCGGCGTGCCGATGTGCCGCTGTTTGCGCTGGAAGCGGTGCAGAACTGAGCGGCACATCGCGCGGCGCTAAACCCGCTGCGCTGCTTGGTTGGACTGGGCGACGACAATAGCGCCCGTGTCTTCTCACCCATCCTCTATCACTGCCAGTGCTCCCAGCACGGCTGGCACCCTTGTCCCCCATGCCGTCTCGCGCCTGCGCGCCGAGCGGCTGCAACGCAGCACCCGCCCTTTTCTGGCCCGAGGCGGCCCCAAAGGGGAGCGCTGCGAGGGCTGCCGGCTGCGGCCCAGCCACTGCCTCTGCGCGCTGCGGCCCACGCAGGCCACAACGGCAGGCATGTGCCTGCTGATGCACGATGCCGAGCCGCTCAAGCCCAGCAACACCGGCTGGCTGATCGCCGATGTGGTGGCCGAGACCTTTGCCTTTGGCTGGTCGCGCACGGAGAGGGATGCGGGCTTGGAGGCGCTGCTGGCCGATCCGCAATGGCAGCCTTATGTGGTCTTCCCCCAGGAGTTTGTGCACGAGCCCGGCCGCGCCGTGCAGCAGCTGCCGTCCGCGCCAGCGCAGCAGGAAGGAACGCGCAGGCCGCTGTTCATCCTGCTTGATGCCACCTGGCCCGAGGCACGCAAGATGTTCCGCAAGAGTCCTTATCTGGACCGCTTCCCGGTGCTCAGCCTGCACCCGGAGCAGATCTCGCGCTACCAGCTGCGGCGCTCGCGCCGTGACGACCATTTCTGCACCGCCGAGGTCGCTGCGCTGTGCCTGGATCTCGCCGGCGACCAGCGCGCTGCCCAGACCCTGGAAACCTACCTCGACATCTACACCCACCACTACCTGCAGGCCAAGCACCAGTTGCCACCCGACTGGTGCAGCGCCGCCCACGCGCAGCTCCAGCGCCTGCAAAGCGCTCTGTGACAGCACTGTCACTGTCGTATAAAACACGCTAATTTGGTTGCCATGGCAGCCACCATCTCGGGTGAACCCTGACAGGGTTAGCCGTCGGATTCTCCGGCCAAGCCACATCCCCTATTTGCCGGAATTCTCCTACACATGCGGCTCTCTGGGGAGTAGTGCATCCCTCTGAGCACCTCTGGACGATTGCACATCGCCAAAAACATTAGATTGCTTTTCAGAACAATCTATTCCGATTTAGGCTATTTATCGGAGGCAGGCCCGTGCATACACTAACTACATCGATCAACGAGAACCACACAAGGTGCACTGCACCACCCGTTGAGCGAACCAGCCCCTCATGGTGAGTCGCTGGAGTTCTCCAGGAGTTAAAAATGAACGCACGTATTTTCTCGATCGCCGGTGTAGCTGCTCTGATGTTGGGTGCCGGTGTTGCCCAGGCCAATCCCTTTGAAGGCGACCGCTCGATTGCTCCCCCCGTTGCCACCACCAGCGCCGTGAGCCGCGCCGATGTGCAAGCGCAATTCGTCGAAGCCCAAAAGAACGGCACCCTGCTGTTCAAGGGCGACCAGCTGCAAGCCAATGCCTTTGAAAAGGGCAACAGCAACCTGTCCCGCGCTGATGTGGTGAAAGCCGCCCATGACGCCCGCGTTGCTGGCACCTTGCCTGAAGGCGAAAGCTTCGGCGAATAAGCCCAGGCAAGCAAGCTGAGAGTGGGCCGCAGGCCGCTCTCGCAACCACCCCCGAATTTCGAATCAACCTATTTTTGGACGCCGCCGCTCTCACAGCGCAAATCCGTGATTTGCCAGCAGCGCGGGTCCTTGGAGAGAAACCATGTTTGCACGCAATATGTCCGCTTTGATGATGGCCGCTGGCCTGGTGTTTGCCGGTGCTGCCAGCGCCGCCACGACCGCCCCTGTTGGCAATGGCTCGGACTACCCCGCCTACCCTGCCGCCCACAGCACCCTGACCCGTGCCGATGTGCAGGCCCAGGTGACCGAAGCCCAGCGCAATGGCTCGATGGCCGTGATCGGTGACCGCATCAACACCTTTGGTGCCGAAAGCCGCGCCTCGACCGTGAGCCGTGCCCAAGTGCAGCAGCAAGCCCATGAAGCCCTGGTCGCCGGCAGCCTGCCTGAAGGCGAATCCTTCGGCGAATAAGTGAAAAACGCTCTGCCAGGCAGATGCTGGCAGAGCGGTCAGATTCCAGGCCTTCTTTATTGGGCAGGCTTGAAGAGAAATTACAGCGGGCATCGCCCGCCACACAACGAAAACGCATCTAGTGCGTAGCCCGGCCAGACCTTGTCCCATTGCATCTGGGCCGTGCTCTTGGTAGCCACTGCCGGTTCGCCGGCAGTGGTCTTTTTACGTCTCAGTCCAATGCAAAACCGGTTTCGGTGATCTGCAGCTGGCCGTTCTCGCCCTTCTGCAACCAGCCCTGTTCGCAGGCATAGTCCATGGCAGGCTGTTGCTCTGCAGCGCTGACGCCATTGCGCTCCAGCACATTGCCAAGGGCCTCGGCATCCAAACCATCGCCCGCGCGCAGCAGCTCCTCATTCACCATCAGGTAGAGCAGGTGCTTGGCGTTCTTGCGTGTTGCTTCTGTATCGGTCATCCGTCTTTTCCTCCATCGGCATAAAAAAACCGCAACTCGGTTGCGGTTCAGGTGGGGTGGCCCTTATTGGGCCTTTTTCATCCAATCGGACAGCTCATCGGCGTGCTCCTGCTCCTGCTCCAGGATCTGCTCGATCAGGCGGCGCGTGGTGTGGTCCTTGTCCCCGATCAGGTCGACCATCTGGGTGTAGGCCTCGATGGCGACGCGCTCGGCCACCAGGTTGGAGCGGATCATCGAATGCAGGTCCATGTCGTCGTTGTAGTCGGCATGGCTGCGGCCGCTCAGGCTGTCAGGGTTGAAGTCGGGCTCGCCGCCCAGCTGCACAATGCGCGTCGCAATGCGGTCGGCGTGGGCCTGCTCTTCCTGCGCATGCACCAGGAACTCTTCTGCAATCGCAGGCGACTCCAGGCCCGTGGCGGTGAAGTGGTGGCGCTTGTAGCGCAGGATACAGACCAGCTCGGTGGCCAGCGAGTCATTGAGCAGGCGGATGATGTCCTCGCGGTAAGGCGAGTCATTGGGCAGTACAGCGCCTTCTTCCAGGCTTTTCTTGGCGGCATCGAGACGCTTGGAGTCAAGCGCCAGCGGGGTGCGGGTTTTGTCTAGCATCGCGGCTTCCTTTGGTGGGTGGTTGTTTTTGAACACTACCCCTACAAGGTAAGCCTGCCGTAGCCCTGCGTCTGTGAGACAAGGGCTACTGTGCTTGCGCAGAAAGTTCAGAAGCCTGCGCCGGGCTGGGCCAGGTAGTCCCGCTCTTGCGGCGTGCTGCTGCGGCCCAGAATGGCGTTGCGGTGCGGAAAACGCCCAAAGCGGGTGATGACGGCCTGGTGGCGCAGCGCATAGTCCCAGGTGCCTTGCAGGTAGGTCTGCAGCTCGGCGGGTTCCGGGTGGCTGTCGCGCAGTCGGGCGGCCAGGTCGACGCTGCGCTGCTGCAGCGTCGCATCTTCGGCATGCTCCAGTGGCAGATAGACAAACACCCGCACAACTGCGGGCAGCTCCTGGTCCTGGCCGCTGTCGCACAGGCCCAGCGCCAACTGCAGGGCCTGCGGATCGCCGGCAAACGACTCCGGCGTGCCTCGGTAGATATTGCGCGTAAATTGGTCAAGCACGATGATGCGGGCCAGCGTGTCCCAGACGCTGTCGGTCCAGCCAGGCAAGTCATCTTTGAGCGCCGCCTGCACCGTCGCGCCAAACTGCGTGCGAATGCGCGCATCGAAGGCATCGGACTTGCTGAACCATTGCTGCTTTTGCTGCAGTGCTTCGCTGCTGCTGGGGCGGGCGCTACCGAGCCAGAATTGCAGAACCTCGTCGGCAGAGGCGATGGGCGTGGGTGCGGAAGCGGAGGTCATGGCGAAGCCTGTATCAATCAAAGCCTGTTTTTTACCATGCAGCCGCAGCAGCAGAAACAACAAAGCCGGGCAAGGCCCGGCTTTGTTCTGGGTGACCGCTGCTTAGGCAGTGCGCGAACCCGCAGGCTGCTGCACCGGCTTGCTGCTGGAGCGATCGCGTAGGCCCAGCGCCCAGCGCTCGATGGTGTAGAAGGACAGCGCGGCAAACGCGGCCGAGATCGGCAGGCCCAAGATCACCACCCACTGCCAGTCGGTATGGGCGCGCAGCAGGCGCACCACCGGGTAGTGCCAGAGGTAGATACCGTAGGACATCTTGCCCACCCAGACCAGGGCCGGCAGGCTCAGCATGTCGAACAGCACACCCTTTTGCTTGCTCACCGCAACGATGATGGCAGCGGCGACCAGCTCCACCAGTGCAAAGCCCCAGAGCAGTGCACCTGCGTCGTCCCACTCGTAGCCAATCACCGCAAAGGGCAGCACGGGCAGCAACCACAGAAGGTATTTCTGGCGGGCATGCAGTGCGTCCATCCACTCGGGGCGGTGCACGGCCACAGCGGCCAGCGCGCTGCCCAGCAGCATGCCGGTGGCGCGGGTGTCAAAGCGGAAGAAGATCTCATAGAAGTGCTGGCCCTGCGCCACCCAGTAGGCGCGCCAGACAAACATCAGCGCCACCAGCAGCAGCACCGGGCGCCACAGCTGCTTGCGCGCGGTATGCGCCAGCAGCAGCACCAAGAGCGGCGGCCAGATCAGGTAGAAGTGCTCCTCCACCGACAGCGACCACATGTGCAGCAAGGTGTCCGGGCTGTCAAAGAAGGCGATGCCGTAGTCGGCCAAGTACAGCGCCGAGACGACGACGTCCTGGTTCACATCATCCAGGCCGGGCCAGATCAGAGGCGCAAACAGCCAGTAGGCGGCCAGGAACAGCAGCAAGGCCGGGCCCAGGCGCAAAAAGCGGCGCTTGTAAAAGCGCCAAAAGTCCAAGCGGCCCGATTGCTGGTGTTCCTTCAGCAGCAGCGAGGTAATCAAAAACCCGCTGAGCACAAAGAACAGGTCCACACCGAAGAAGGCGCCATCAAACATCGGCGCATGGGCGTGGGACAGGAACACCAGGACGATTGCCACTGCGCGCATACCGTCCAGCGCAGGGTTGTATTTCATACGGAATCCAGACAAAACCAATGATCTCCATCTAACCGCAGCAGGGCCTAAGCTCTTGCTGCGCTCCCAGACTTGGTGTCATTTGTTGCGCTGTTTTGGTGCAGCCCGGAGGCTGCCAAACCAGCGCTTGCTGGGAATTAACATCAGTGCTTAACGCGCCAAGCGGCACGAAAGCTGACCCATCGGGCTTTGCGGCCCCCGTGTTGCCGCTGGATTCCAGGGCAAAAAGAGGATGACAACCGAGCGCCAGGGCGCGACGATTGAGAACCCGAGCCTATCGATTTAGTTCCGGCGTGGATGCTTTATTTTGTGACCAATGCAGCCTAAATGCATGCATCTTGCGGTCAGCATGCAGCGCATATGCCATCCGGCACAACACGCTGGCGCCTCGCCGTCCATCCCCTCTGCCTTGCCTGGCTCCCTGGGTCTGCGCCCGGGGCCCCTGCCTGCTGCGCACCTTGTGCACAGCCTGCGTGACGATGATCGCCTGCAGGCCCCCAAGCGCCGTGTAGGAAAAGACGAAAGGCGCCCGTCAGCACCCGGGCGCGAATTGTGCCAGCTAGCCAAGCACTGCGCCCGCAAAGGGCTTGGGCAGGCTGACAAAAAATAACATTGCAAAGAAGGCTGGGCGGGCCGGCCCAGCCGAAAAAGCGCCCCGGTGCTGCCAGGGTGACAGCTTGCGTGCTTCCCCTCGTGCAAGCCCGCAGCGCTTTGCGTACGCTCAGGCTACGCATTCTTATCTGCCATGACCACCTCTGCCCTCTCCCCCCTGCCCCAGATCCAGCACTACGAGCAATGGCTCGCCCAGCAGCACGGCCTGCGCTTTGACGACTACGAGGCCATGCATGCCTGGTCGGTCGAGCACCTGGCCGATTTTTGGCGCAGCATCTGGGACTACTACCAGCTTGAATCGCCTACGCCCATCACCGAGGTGCTGAGTGCCGATGCCATGCCGAATGCCCGCTGGTTCAGCGGCGCCCAGGTCAGCCTGCCACGCCAGCTGCTGCGCCACACGGCCGCGGCCCATCAAGCCGGGGTGCCGGCCATCGTCAGCGACAACGAGCTGGGCCAGGTGCGCGAGATGGCCTGGCCCGAGCTGCAGCGCCAGGTGGCCTCGGTGGCGGTGGCGCTGCGCAGCCTGGGCATTGGCCGGGGCGACCGGGTGGCCGCCTATATGCCCAATATCCCCGAGACGGTGGTCGCCATGCTGGCCTGCGTCAGCCTGGGCGCGATCTGGAGCGTCTGCGCCCCCGACATGGGCGTGGCTGCCGTGGTGGACCGCTTCAAGCAGATTGAGCCCAAGGCCTTGATCGCCGTTGATGGCGTCTACTACGGCGGCAAGCCGCTGGACCGCAGCGCCGTGGTGCAGGCCTTGCTGGCCGAGCTGCCTACGGTGCAGCACTGCATCAGCGTGCAAAGCCCCTATGCAGCCGCAGCGGTGGGCAGCCACAGCTGGGACTGGGCCACCACCGGCCAGGACGCGCAGGCCGTCGCGGCCTTCGAACCCGAATGGCTGCCGTTTGACCACCCGATCTGGATCGTCTACTCCAGCGGCACCACCGGCCTGCCCAAGCCCATCGTGCATGGCACCGGTGGCATCTTGCTGGCCCTGCATGTGGCGGGGCTGCACAACGACCTGGGCGCCAGCTACAGCGACAGCCATGCGGGCGAGCGCTTTCTCTGGTACAGCTCCACCGGCTGGGTGATGTGGAACATCCAGGTCAGCGGCCTGCTGTTTGGCACCACGATCACCATCTTCGACGGCCACCCGGCCGGCAGCAGCAGCCAGCCGGATTGGGGCGTTCTCTGGCGTTTTGCCGCACGCCACCACACCAGCATCTTTGGCGCGGGTGCTGCTTATTTCAGCAACTGCATGAAGGCCGGCCTCGACGTGGGCGCCATCCCGGGCCTGCAACAGGTGCGCACCCTGGGCAGCACCGGATCGCCGCTGGCACCCGAGGTGCAACGCTGGGGCAGTGCCCAGCTGCAGGCCGCAGGGGCCGGTGAGGTGTTCTGGTGCAATATCTCGGGCGGTACCGATTTTTGTGGCGCCTTTATCGGCGGCAACCGCAGCCTGCCCCAAGCGCCCGGCCGCATGCAATGCCGCTGGCTGGGCCATGCGGTGGAGGCCTGGAACGAGCAAGGCCAGGCCGTGCGCGACGAGGTCGGCGAGCTGGTCTGCACCAAGCCGATTCCGTCGATGCCGCTGTACTTCTGGAACGACCCGGGCAAGCAGCGCTACCTGGACAGCTATTTCGACCACTGGCCCGGCATCTGGCGCCACGGCGACTGGATACAGATCAACAGCGACGGCAGCTGCGTGATCTATGGCCGCAGCGATGCCACCATCAACCGCCAGGGCCTGCGCATGGGCACCAGCGAGATCTACAACGCCATCGAGGCGCTGCCCGAGGTGCAGGATTCGATGGTCATCGACCTGGAGTACCTGGGCCGCAACAGCTACATGCCGCTGTTTGTGGTGCTGCGCGATGGCCTGGTGCTGGACGCCGCCATCCAGGGCCGCATCGAGCAGGCGATACGCACCGCCCTGTCGCCCCGCTTTATCCCCGACACCATCGCGCAGGTGGCCGAGGTGCCGCGCACTCTCACCGGCAAAAAGCTGGAGCTGCCGATCAAGAAGCTGCTGCTGGGCCAGCCCGCGCAGAAGGTGCTGAACCCGCAGACCATGGCCAACCCCGGCTGCCTGCCCTGGTACGAAGCGTTTGCGGCCCAGCATCTGGCGCGGCACAGCGCGCAGCCTGCTGGTCAATAGCGGGCACTGACCACGGGGAGCTGTTGCAAAGCAGCCTTGCAACTGGCCATGGCGGTGGCTCGGTGCAATAATGGAAATCTATCGCGATGCACCCGCTGCATCCGGCCCGGCTGCCTGAACTCTCGCGTTCCGCAGCCGCAGGCCTTTTCCAACACCGAACCCCATGAACGACCGCAGGCCCCCGGCCTGCTTGTCGCTAACGCGTATGTCTTCAGCCATCTCCTTGCGCCTGGTCTTTATCCTGGGCCTGCTCTCCGCCATCGGCCCCTTTGCCATCGACATGTACCTGCCGGCCCTGCCGCAGATTGGCGCCAGCCTGCAAGCGCCCGTCGGTGCCGTGCAGGCCAGCCTGACGGCCTTCTTCCTGGCACTGGGCGTGGGCCAGCCGCTGTTTGGCACCCTGGCGGATATGTGGGGCCGCAAAAAGCCGCTCTACCTGGGCCTGGCCATTTTTGTGCTGGCCAGTGTCGGCTGCGCGCTGGCGCAGGACATCCACACCCTGGTGGTGCTGCGCTTTATCCAGGGCCTGGGCGCGGCCGCGGGCATGGCCATTCCGCGTGCGGTGGTGCGCGATCTGCACACCGGCCATGAGGCCGCCCGCATGATGTCGCTGCTGATGCTGGTCTTCAGCGTCTCGCCCATCCTTGCGCCGCTGGCCGGCAGCGGGGTGATTGCGGTCGGCGGCTGGCGCATGGTGTTCTGGGTGGTGGCCGCTGCCGCCCTCATCGGCATGGTGGCCATGGCGCGTGGCCTGCCCGAGACCCGCGCCGCCAGCAATGGCGTGGACAGCAGCCTGGGCGGCGTGCTCAAGGCCTATGGCCTGCTGCTGCGCGACTGGCACTACCTGGGCCTGGTGTTTATCGGCGCCTGCGCAATGGCCGGTTTCTTTGTCTACCTGGCCGGCTCGCCCTTTGTGCTGATCAACCACTACGGCCTCAGCACCACGCAGTACAGCATGGCCTTTGCGTTCAATGCGATTGCGTTTATCGGCGCGGCACAGTTCACCGGCATGCTGGGCAAGCGCTTTGGCCTGGTGCCCGTCGTCAAGCTGGCCGCCACCGCCAGCGGTGTGGTGATGTGCTGCCTGCTGGCCTACTACCTGATGGGCGGCGACCAGCTCGCCGTGTTGATTGGCCTGTACTTTGTTGCCAGCGGCTTGATGGGCCTTGTGATCCCCACCACCGCGGTGCTGGCGCTGGAGGCGCATGGCGAGATTGCAGGCACCGCCTCGGCCTTGCTGGGCACCTTGCAGATGCTGACAGGTGCGGTCGCCATGCAGATCGTGGGCCTGTTCTCCAGCGGCAAACCGCTGCCGATGGTGGTGGGCATGGCCACCGGCGCACTGTGTGGTGTGCTGCTCACCTGGATCACCTTGGGCGGCCAACGCGGCGCAAAGGTCTGACACCCACCAACGAAAAACGCCCCGCAGCTGCGGGGCGTTTTTACGGGGACGGATTAGACCTTGGGCTGGCGGTAGGCCAGGCAGAGCTTGTTGCCGTCCGGGTCGCGCAGGTAGGCCAGGTACAGGGCTGCAGGGCCTTCGCCGCGCCAGCCCGGTGGGTCTTCACAGGCCACGCCGCCATGGGCCACACCCACGGCATGGGCCTTGTCGACCTGCTCAGTGCTGCTGGCGGCAAAGCCGGTGGTGCTGCCATTGCCGATGCTTGCTGCCTCGCCATTGATGGGGGTGCTGACGCTGAAGGTGCCGCCGTTGGCACGCCAGAAATAGCGGTTCTTGTTGGCGGCGCCTGCGGGCACGCCCAGCTCGGCGAGGAAGGCATCGTAGAACTGGCGTGATTTCTCCAGATCGCTGGTGCCGAGCATGATGTGGCTGAACATGGGTGTCTCCTTGCAGGGTGGGAAAAAACGGTGGGGAAAGATCGGGCAGCTGCCACTATAGCGGCGCTTGCGGGCGGCTGAAAACGCGCGCTTGTCGCGCAGTATCCACCATCATCGCTGCCGGTTTGCAGCCAGCACACAACAGCGCCTGGCTGCACAAGCGGCGCTGCTTAGCCCCTGGCCCTGGTCATGTGTCGCCGGTCTGCCAACCGCCTAGCACCCACAGTGGCTATAGTCGCCCCGAGCCTCGTTCGGCTGCGCTGTCCACACATGAATTTACAAAATACCCTCGGCCCGCAGGCCGCCTCGCACCTGCGTTTGATTGGCATGGCTTTGCTCTGGGGTGCCTCCTGGCCCAGCGGCCGCATGGTGGCCCAGCACATGCCGCCGCTGGCAGCGTCGGGTCTGCGCTTTGTACTCGCCGCCGCCGTGCTGCTGGTCTGGCTGTATGCCGCAGGCGGCATGGCCGGGCTCCGGCAATGGTCGCCCAAGCGCTGGCTGGGCATGGCGGCGGCTGCAGCCACCGGGGTGTTTGGCTATGCGGCCTGCTTTTTGAGCGGCCTGCAGTACCTGCCCGCCAGCAAGGCGGCGCTGGTCATCACGCTCAACCCGGTGCTGACCTTGCTGCTGGCGGTATGGATTTTCAAGGAACGCATCAACCGCACGATCGCCTTGGGCATGGCACTGGCGGCGCTGGGTGCCGTGCTGGTCATCTCGCACGGCGATCCGGCCCAGCTGCTGGCCGGTGGCCTGGGCCAAGGGGAGCTGCTGATCCTGGGCTGTGTGGCCTGCTGGGTCAGCTACACCTTGCTGGGCCGGGCGATTCTGGCCGGAGTCGATGCGCTGTCCACCACCGCCGTCACCGCCACCATGGGCGCGCTCATGCTGCTGGCCGCCAGCCTGGTGGTGGAAGGGACGCAGGGCCTGGCCCAGGCTTTCGATGCCGGCCTGCCCGCCTGGGGCGCGCTGCTGTTCCTGGCCTGGGGCTCTACCGCGCTGGCCTATGCCTGGTATTTTGATGGCGTCAAGGCGCTGGGCGCCGGTGCCGCATCGGGCTACATCACCCTGGTGCCGGTGATTGGTGTGGCCTGCTCGGCGCTGTTGCTGGGCGAGCAGATCGATGCATCGATGCTGGCCGGCGGCGCGATGGCCATTGCCGGCACCGTGGTGATGAACTGGGGCCGGCGCACGCCGCGTGCTGCGGTGGCCGCAGCGGCAGCGCGCTAAAGGTCTAACTCCCCTCAGACCGCCAGCGGGTTCTCATCCAGCTGCGGCGGCAGCTCCGCCCAGGGCTCGTTCATGAACTGCTGGGCCGCATAGTCCATGAAGGCCTGCACGCGCGCGGGCCGGGTGCGTCCCGGTGGGGTGACGATGTTCAGCGACAGCACATCGGCCTCCCAGCCGGGCATGGCGGTCTGCAGGCTGCCATCGCGCAGCTCCTGCCATACCAGAAACGACGGCTGCAAGGCCAGGCCCATGCCGGCCAGCAGCGCGGGCTGCAGCGCCTCGGCATTGTTGACCTGCATCTGTATCGGCATCACCTGCGTGTACTCGCCATGCCGCGCATGGCGAAAGCGCCAGCTGGTGCCATAGCGCGCCAGGCTGTACTGCAGGCCCTTGTGTTTGGCCAGATCGCGCGGGTGCACCGGGTGGCCATAGCGCTCGAAGTAGGCCGGTGACCCCACCAGCAAGATGCGCACCTTGCACAGGGTGCGTGCAATCAGGCTCGAATCGCTCAGGTTGGCAATGCGCAGCGCCAGGTCAAAGCGGTCGCGGATCAGGTCCACCTGCTCGTCGGCAAAGTGCAGGTTCAGCTCCACATCCGGGTGCATCTTCATGAACTTGGGCAGGATCGGCGACAGCCGCGCAATGCCAAACGACATCGGCGCGGCAATGCGGATCTGGCCGCGCAGGCTGGTGGAGCGGTCGGTGATGTCGGCCTCCACCGCCTCGCCCTCCTGCAGGATGCGCGTGGCCCGCTCCAGCGCGCTGTTGCCGGCATCCGTCAACGCCATGCGGCGCGAGGTGCGATGGAACAGGCTGGTCTTCATGCGCCCCTCCAGCCGCGTGATGGCCTTGGAAACCGTTGCCTGCGACAGCGCCAGCTCGGCAGCGGTGCGCGCGAACGATCCGGTCTCGGCCACCTTGGCAAAAATGGCCCATGCCTCCAGGTCAGGCAGCTTGCTCATGGTTTCATCGCTTTCTCGATTACATCAAATATGGAATGAATGCTTTTCTATATTTTCTATTTTAATCATATTCAAGGCGACCTACACTTTCTTCATCGACGACAAAACACCTGGAGAAAGACATGATTGAACGACGCAGCTTTGACAGCCTGGGCGGTGCCAACCACGGTTGGCTCGATGCCAAGCACCACTTCTCTTTTGCAGACTACCGTGACGCCCAGCGCGTGAACTGGGGCGCTCTGCGGGTCTGGAACGATGACACCATCGCCCCCCAAACCGGCTTCCCACCGCACGGCCATGCCGACATGGAAATCATCACCTATGTCCGTGAAGGTGCCATCACCCACGAAGACAGCCTGGGCAACCGGGGCCGCACCGAAGCCGGTGATGTGCAAGTGATGAGCGCCGGCAGCGGCGTGCGCCACTCGGAATACAACCTGGAGTCCACGACGACCCGCATCTTCCAGATCTGGATCCTGCCCGACCGCCAAGGCGACAAGCCCAGCTGGGGTGCCAAGCCCTTCCCCAAGGGCGACCGCAGCGGCAAGTTCGTGACCCTGGCCAGCGGCATGGACGGTGATGGCGATGCGCTGCCCATCCGTGCCAATGCCCGGGTGCTGGGTGCCACGATCAAGGCCGGCGAAAGCCTGGACTACGGTTTTGAACATGCCGATCGCTATGGCTACCTGGTCCTTGCCAAGGGCAGTGCTTCGGTCAACGGTGTTGCGCTGTCCAACCGCGATGGTGCCGCCATCCATGGCGAGACCACGATCCGCATCACCGCCACGGAAGACACCGAAATCGTGCTGGTGGATGCACCGGCCCTGAACTAAGTCAGCCCAGATTCCTTTTTAAACACACGCCTTCCCCGTTTTTTCACTTTTCCAAGAGCACGCACCATGACCAACAAGCAATTTCTCGAAGTCCTGACCCCAGCCAACAGCCAGATGATCTTCATCGACCAGCAGCCACAGATGGCCTTTGGCGTGCAGTCCATCGACCGCCAGACCCTGAAGAACAACGTGGTGGGCCTGGCCAAGGCGGCCAAGGTGTTCGGCGTGCCGACCACCCTCACCACGGTGGAAACCCACAGCTTCTCCGGCCACACCTACCCAGAGCTGCTGAACGTCTTCCCCAGCAACCCCATCCTGGAGCGCACTTCGATGAACTCCTGGGACGACCAGAATGTGCGTGATGCGCTGGCCGCCAACGTCGCCAAGGGCCACAAGAAGGTCATCGTCTCTGGCCTGTGGACCGAGGTCTGCAACACCACCTTTGCCCTGAGCGCCATGCATGACGCCGGCTACGAGATCTACATGGTCGCCGATGCCTCGGGCGGCACCTCGCTCGAAGCGCACAACCAGGCCATGCAGCGCATGGTGCAGGCTGGTGTGGTGCCCGTCACCTGGCAACAAGTGCTGCTGGAATGGCAGCGTGACTGGGCCAAGCGCGAGACCTATGACGCCGTGATGGACATCGTGCGCGAACACTCCGGTGCCTACGGCATGGGCGTGGACTACGCCTACACGATGGTGCACAAGGCGCCAGAGCGTGCACAGCACGGCAACACCATCGGCCCCAAGCCCGCTGTTTAATCGTTTTAGGTGGGGGTAACGCCCCCACCCCCGCGCTCCACCACGCACCACCCACCACGCACGCCACCGCCATGACCACCTCCAGCCCCGACACCATCTTTCACAACGGCCGCTTCACCACCTTGAACAAGGCCCAACCCACGGCCAGCGCCGTGGCCATCCGCGATGGCAAGTTTGTTGCGGTGGGCAGTGATGCCGAGGTGCTGGCGCTGGCCAGCAGCGGCACCCGCAAGGTTGACCTGCAAGGCCGCAGCGCGCTGCCGGGCCTGTTCGACAACCACACCCATGTGATCCGGGGCGGCCTGAACTTCAACATGGAGCTGCGCTGGGACGGGGTGCGGTCGCTGGCCGATGCGCTGGAGATGCTGCGCCAGCAGGTGGCGATCACGCCGGCGCCGCAGTGGGTGCGCGTGGTGGGTGGCTTCAGCGAGCATCAGTTTGTCGAAAAGCGCCTGCCCACCCTGGCCGAGATCAACGCGATTGCGCCGGATACCCCCGTGTTCCTGCTGCACCTGTATGACCGCGCCCTGCTCAACGCCGCTGCGCTGCGCGCCGTGGGCTACCACCGCGACACGCCCCAGCCACCGGGCGGCGAGATTGTGCGCGACAGCCAGGGCAACCCCCAGGGCCTGCTGCTGGCCAAACCCAATGCCACCATCCTCTATTCCACCTTGGCCAAGGGCCCCAAGCTGCCCTTCGAGTACCAGGTCAACTCCACGCGCCACTTCATGCGCGAGCTCAACCGCCTGGGCGTCACCGGTGTCATCGACGCTGGTGGCGGCTCGCAGAACTACCCCGATGACTACCAGGTCATCGAAGAGCTCAACAAGCAAGGCCAGATCACCGTGCGCCTGGCCTACAACCTGTTCACGCAAAAGCCCAAGGAAGAGAAGGACGACTTTCTGCAATGGACCCAGTCGGTCAAGTACAAGCAGGGCAACGACTACTTCCGCCACAACGGCGCCGGCGAAATGCTGGTGTACTCGGCGGCCGACTTTGAGGACTTTCGCCAGCCCCGCCCCGACATGCCGCCGCAGATGGAGACCGAGCTGGAAGATGTGGTGCGCGTGCTGGTCCAAAACAAGTGGCCCTGGCGCCTGCATGCCACCTATGACGAGACCATCAGCCGCGCGCTCGATGTGTTCGAAAAGGTGCACCAGGAAACCCCCATCGACGGCCTGAACTGGTTCTTTGACCATGCCGAAACCATCTCCGACCGCTCGATCGACCGCATCGCCGCGCTGGGTGGCGGCATTGCCGTGCAGCACCGCATGGCCTACCAGGGCGAGTACTTTGCCGAACGCTATGGCCACAAGGCGATGGAAGCCACGCCGCCCGTGAAGAAGATTCTGGAAAAAGGCGTCAAAGTCTCCGCCGGTACCGATGCCACCCGCGTGGCCTCGTACAACCCCTGGGTGTCGCTGTCCTGGATGGTCACCGGCAAGACCGTTGGCGGCATGCAGATGTACCCCGAGCGCAACCTGCTCGACCGCGAAACCGCGCTGCGCATGTGGACCGAGAACGTGGCCTGGTTCTCCAACGAGGAAGGTGCGCGTGGCCGCATCCAGGTGGGCCAGTTTGCCGACCTGATCGTGCCCAACAAAGACTATTTCCAGGTGCCTGAGGATGAAATCTCCTTCCTTACCTCGGACCTGACCGTGGTCGGTGGCCGGGTGGTGTATGGCGCAGGCAGCTTTGCCCGCCATGACGACAACCCCCTGCCCCCTGCCATGCCTGACTGGTCGCCCGTGCGCCGCTTTGGTGGCTATGGCGCCTGGGGCGAGCCCGAAGGTGCTGGCAAAAACTCGCTGAACCCCGCCCGCTACCGCAGCCTGGCTGCTGGTTGCGGCTGTGGCAGCCACTGCGGCATGCACGGCCACCAGCATGCCGATGCCTGGGCCTCCAAGGTGCCGGCCTCCGACATGCAAGGCTTCTTTGGCGCACTGGGCTGCTCCTGCTGGATGTCCTGAGCGCTGCCACACCACCCACCCCCACCTATTCCCGCTGACCCGGTCCCCACCGGGCCAGCCCCCCGATCCGAGCACTTCCATGAACCACAACCATCCCGACCATCCCCCGGCGCAGCCCGCTGCCCCGGCCCAGCCTTCCGGCGGCAGCTTCGCCCCCTTGCAGCAAAAGCTGTTTGCCGTGCTGTGGATCGCCACCGTCGTCGGCAACACCGGCAGCTTTGTGCGCGATGTGGCCAGCGCCTGGCTGATGACCGACCTGTCGCCCTCGCCAACGGCAGTCGCGCTGGTGCAGGCAGCAGCCTCGGCCCCGGCCTTTCTGCTGGCCATCCCGGCAGGCGTGCTGTCCGACATCCTGGACCGCCGCAAGTTTCTGATCGCCATCCAGGTGCTGCTGGCCTGCGTCAGCATTACCTTGATGACCCTGTCGGCCATGGGCATGCAAACGGTGGGCTCGCTGGTGGCACTGACCTTTCTGGGTGGCATTGGTGCCGCGCTGATGGGACCGACCTGGCAGGCCATCGTGCCCGAGCTGGTCGCCAAGCGTGACCTCAAGTCAGCCGTAGCGCTCAACTCGCTGGGCATCAATATTGCCCGCGCCATTGGCCCGGCTTTGGGCGGTATTGTGCTGGCCGGCCTGGGTGCCTCGGTCACCTACGGGGTGGATGTGATCAGCTACGCCTTTGTGATTGCCGCACTGCTGTGGTGGCCCCGCCCCAAGGCCGAGCAAGACGACCTGAGCGAGCGCTTTGCAGGCGCCTTCCGTGCCGGCCTGCGCTATGCCCGCTCCAGCCGCGAGCTGCACGTGGTGCTGCTGCGTGCCTTCCTGTTCTTTGCACTGGCCAGCTCGGTCTGGGCGCTGCTGCCCCTGGTGGCCCGCCAGCTGCTGGGCGGTGGTGCCGGCTTCTACGGTGTGCTGCTGGGCGCCGTCGGTGTCGGTGCCATTGGCGGTGCCTTCCTGCTGCCCAAGCTGCGTGCCCGTCTGTCGTCCGATGGCCTGCTGCTGATGTCGGCCCTGGTCTCCGCTGCCGTGATGGCCTTCCTGGCGATGTCGCCGCCCCAATGGGCTTCCGTGCTGGCACTGCTGCTGCTGGGCCAGTCCTGGATCACCGCGCTCACCACGCTCAACGGTGTCGCCCAGGCCATTCTGCCCAACTGGGTGCGGGGCCGTGCGCTGGCCGTCTACCTGACCGTGTTCAACGGCGCGATGACCTTCGGCAGCCTCAGCTGGGGCTTTACCGCCAAGGCACTGGGTGTGCCCAGCACCTTGCTGGTAGGTGCTGCCGGCCTGGTCGTGATGGGCCTGATCGCCCACCGCATCAAGCTGCCCGAAGGCGAGGCCGACCTGGTCCCGTCCAACCACTGGCCCGAGCCACTGACCGCCAATCCGGTCGACAAGGACCGGGGCCCGGTGATGATCCAGATCCGCTACCACGTGGCCAAGGAGAACCACGCACCCTTCCTCAAGGCCCTCGCCCGCCTGTCTGCCGCCCGCCGCCGCGATGGCGCCTATGCCTGGGGCATCGTGCAGGACACCGCCTCCGAGGACCACTTCATGGAGTGGTTCCAGGTGGAATCCTGGGCCGAGCACCTGCGCCAGCACAAGCGGGTGACCCATAGCGATGCCGATGTACAGAGCGAAGTGGCGCAGTACCACCAAGGCAGTGAACCCCCAGTGGTCCAGCATTTCCTGTCGGTGAACCATCCCGCCCAAGGCCATGCCTGATCGTTGAACCCCAGCACCCAGTCTGCCCAGTGGCAGCCTGGGTGCTGCGTTTGAAAGCGGCCTGAAACTTTATGGTTGAGAAGTTCATAACTGGACGGGGAAATTTATTGCATCAGGTTAATTACCCGATCGCAAATAATAACCATCTTTGAACTAAGAAATTTCTTCGAGTTTTTTAGTTGATAAAGAATCACACGCCTTCATGAGTCTATTAGGAAGATACTCCTCGCTTCCCACATCAGCACTAGCATAAAAAATATCCACGCCACGCGGAAGCATGTTTCCATCATAGAATGGCTCGACTCTTTCATTCCAGCCTCTAATCTTCCCCAACTCCGTATCTGTAATAATCGCAAGCCTACCTTCAAGTAGGTGAGGATGATTCTGCCAGACGCGAGCAAGAAGCATCCAGATCCCATGTAGCTCTGGATTCCCCGAAGGTGGATCGTTCGAAATTAATTGAATAGTGTGATCCGAAGTGATATGAATCCCTTTATCACCAATATTTTCCGAGGTGACAGTAATCGCCGTTGTCACAGCGATAGTCACCCCAGCAGCAGATACTCTAGTGTTTGTATCTATGCAGTACACCCTATCGTAAAATTTAAAAATCCGATCAATACCGAAAAATGCGTGTCCAGGCCCTTGAAAATAAAAATTGATTAGCTTTTTTCCTTTTTTCTTATCATAGGCAGTTGTAATGGTGGACCTACTCGGCATTAGAATTTGCGGATATAGAAATATTGCCGAATTTACTTTTCCGACAACAAAAATCTCCCCTGTCGAGAAGTCCACTTTCACTTCTTGAGCAACTATTGGTTCTTCAAATTCGATCTCAACAGTTATAGAGCGAGGCTCTCTCTGCTGCTTAGGCTTCTTGAACGGTTTGATCATTGAACCACTGGTATCAAGCAAACTGCTTTGCACCCCATCCAAGGTAAGTTTAATAACTTTTCCCGGAGGGGCATTCAGAGGAAATTGCTGCACAAACAACTGCTGTCCAGATGAGTGTTTCATACTGTTAAATGTTCAACCTTAGCGCCAAGGAATTTTCCATCAAATATTAACCATCACTATTAATCTCTCAAATTTTTCGATTTCCGCTAACGAGTGATTGTGATATTTATCGACAGCATACACGCGCCAGCACCGAGGGTTATAACAACACGAGGAAGCCAAGCAGTGGTTTGGGACGACCTTCGGCCACGTACACGTCTATTAGGCTGATTCTCAACGTTTTAAATCACGCCCGCCGCTGCCGCCGGGCGTGCAGGCCCCTCAAAGCTGATCAGCCGCGCTCAAAAGCCTTTGCACATTGCCAGCCCAGCGCTGCCAGCGGGCCGGCCTTGGCGCCGGTGGCCACCGCATCGGCGGCAGCGGCCGTGCCATCGGCGGCGCGCTGCGCAATGCCGTAGAGGATGGCGGCCATGCGGAACAGGTTGAAGGCCAGGTAGTACTCCCAGAGGGGCCCTGGGTCGCGGCCCGTGCGCTCGGCATACAGCGCCAGGTACTGGCGCTCGTCAGGGATGCCCAAGGCCGCCAGATCACAACCACCCATGCCGCGCCACAGCGCAGGCGGCACGCGCCAGGCCATGCCGTGGTAGGCCAGGTCGGCCAGCGGATCGCCCAAGGTGGACAGCTCCCAGTCCAGCACGCCGATGATCTGCGGCTCCGTGCGGTGCCAGACGAGGTTGTCCAGCCGGTAGTCGCCATGCACCAGGGTGGTCTCTTCGGCCTGCGGCAGATGCTGGGGCAGCCAGTCCATCAGCTGCTGCATCGCAGGGTCTACAGGCAGCCGCAACTGCTGGGTTTGCTGGCTCCAGCGCTTGGTTTGGCGCGCCACATAGCCGCCCGGGCGGCCATAGCTGCCCAGGCCCAGCGCGGCCGGGTCCAGCTGGTGCAACGCGGCGATCACGCGGTTCATCTCACCATACAACGCGCCGCGCTCGGCAGGTTCCATCCCGGGCAACGCCGGGTCCACCAGCACCCGGCCGTCCAGAAAATCCATCAGGTAGAACGGCGTGCCCAGCAGTTCGGCATCGTCGCAATAGGCCAGCATGCGCGGCACCGGCACAGCCGTGCCGGCCAGGGCCTGCATCACCTGGTGCTCGCGGTCAATCGCATGCGCACCGGCCACCAGGCTGCCAGCGGGCTGCTTGCGCAGCACCATCTGCCGGTCGCCCAGCTGCAACTTGTAGGTGGGGTTGGACTGGCCGCCCGCCAGCACGCTGACGGCGACTGGCTCCCCATTCGACAGGCCCAGGCCCTCCAGATAAGGCTGCAGCCGCTGCGCCAGCGCCTGGGGGCTGTGGCTGGCGGCGTTCACAGCGGGCGCGGCGCTGCGGGCACCGCCTGGATGATCGCCGGCACACCGCGCTCGGCCTGCGCATCCTTCTCGGCCGCCTGCACCAGCTTGCGCGCCATGCTGAAGCGGTGCACCTCGCTGGGGCCGTCGTAGATGCGGAAGGCGCGCATGTCCATGAAGATGCGCATCACCGGGGTCTCCATGGTCACGCCCTGGCCGCCCAGAATCTGCACACAGCGGTCCACCACGCGCCATTCGGCCTCGGAGCAGACCACCTTGGCCCGGCTCGATTCATAGCTGCCCTGCTCACCCTGGTCCAGCAGCCAGGCGGTGTGCCAGATATGCAGGCGCGCAGTATGCAGATCCATGTCGTTGTCGGCCAGCATGAAACCCACGCCCTCATGCGAAGACAGCGGTTTGCCAAAGGCCGTGCGGCGGCGGGCATAGGCCAGCGCCACATCCTGCGCACGCCGGGCCTGGCCCAGCCAGCGCATGCAGTGCGTCAGCCGCGCGGGCGCCAGGCGCACCTGGGCATAGCGAAAGCCCTTGCCGACCTCGCCCAGGATGTCGCTGGCGGGCACGCGCAACTGGTCAAAACGCAGCACGCCGTGGCCGCCGGTAAAGCAGGCATCCATCGCATCCATCGAGCGCTCCAGCGTGATGCCGGGCCGGTCCATATCGCTCAGAAACATCGTGGCGCCGCCGTCTTCGGTGCGGGCCATGATGATGGCGTAGTCCGCCCCTTCGGCGCCGGTGATGAACCATTTCTGACCGCTGATCAGGTAGTCATCGCCATCGCGCACCGCCACCGTGGCCAGCGCGGCGGGGTCGGAGCCGGCACCGGGCGCCGGCTCGGTCATTGCAAAGCAGGAGCGCAGCTGGCCGGCTACCTGCGGGCGCAGCCAACGCGCCTGCTGGGCCGGGGTGGCCACCGCCTCCATCAGGTGGATATTGCCTTCATCGGGCGCATGGATGTTGAGCGCCGTCGGGCCCAGCCAGGAGTAGCCGGCTTCTTCAAACACCACCGCCTTCTCGATATGCGTGAGCCCCAGCCCGCCCAGCTCGCGCGAGGCATGGGGCGTGAGCAGGCCGGCCGCGCGGGCGCGCTCCACCAGTTCGCGGCGCAGCGCCTCATCGGGGCCATGGCGGCTTTGCCGGGCATCGTTCTCCAGCGGAATCACCTGCTCGGCGATAAAGGCGCGGGTCTTGTCGCGCAGCGCCAGCAGTTCGGGGGACAGGGAAAAATCCATGGTGCGGTCTTCGGGTAAGGGGGCCTGCAAATGGTGCCATGCGCCGCGTGCCAGGCGGTCACAGTTGAGACAGAGCGGTCCGCTGCCGTAGCGCCGGGCCTGCCGATGACACCCTGGTGTCGTACCCCGGTCTTGCAGATGGGCTATAAACAAAGGATGCCCATCCAAGCCGAATCTGCAGCTCTTACCCCTGAGGCCACCGCTGAGGCCTATACCCGCCACCTGCCACTGGCGGGCACCACCAATTTCCGCGACCTGGGCGGCTACCAGGGCCTGGACGGCCGCACGGTGCGCTGGCGCAAGCTGTTCCGCTCCGACCACCTGGCCTTGCTCAGCCCCGAATCCCAACTGCAGCTGCTGCGCGAGCTGGGCGTGGCCCGCTCGGCCGATTTTCGCGGCCAGCGCGAGCAGACGGTGGACCACTATGCAATCGACGGCCTGCAGCACCACTCGCTGGCCATCGAGCCGACCCTGGTGCAGCGCGCCTTCAGCCTGATGCAGCAAGGCCAGCGGCTAACGCCCGACCACACGGTGGTGTTGATGCAGGACACCTACCGCAGCTTCATCCATGACAATGCCGCGCCATTTGCGCAGTTCTTCGAGATGCTGCTGGACAGCGATGCGCCCATCGTCTTCCACTGCACCGCTGGCAAGGACCGCACCGGCTGGGCCGCCACCTTGCTGCTGACCACCCTGGGCGTGCCCCAGGATGTCGTGCTGCAGGACTACCTGCTGACCAACGACTACTACCACCGCCCGGCCGAAGCCGTGGCCGCTGCCGCCCACATCCCCGAGGAAGTGCTGCAGGTGCTGTGGCGGGTGCAGGAACCCTTCCTGACCGCCGCGATCCAGCCTGTGCTGCAGGACTACGGCAGCATCCCCAACTATGTGGAAAAGGTGCTGGGCGTGGATGCAAAGGCACAGCAAAAGCTCGCGCAGATGTATCTGGAATAATCGGTTGTTCCTTCGACTTACGGCCACTGTACTGGCCGCCCGCCGATGAACAATCTCCCCTCCTCCCCGCGCCCGCCAGGCGCATCCCCTTGGACACCCCGCCAGATCGCATTGGCCACCCTCCTGGTGCTGGCCGTTGTGCTGTGCTGGCTGCCGGCTTTTCAGACCATGGCCGACCGCTATGTGGACGACGGCCTGCAACGCTCCCTGCTCAGTTTTGCGACTGCCCGTGCGCTGCACAGCGTCGTCTCGGTGCTGCAGGGCACCGAGCTGGCCGTGCAGCCGATGGGCGTGGGCCTGACCTTGACCCTGGGCCAGGTGCTGGCCCCCATCAGCGACCTGGTGGCGCAGTTTGCCGACTGGATGCTCTGGGCCAGCATTGCCTTTGGCCTGCAAAAGCTGCTGCTGTCCATGGGGGGCAGCTATGGCGTGACAGGGCTGCTCAGCCTCATCGCGCTGGCCTGGCTGCTGCTGCGCTGGCGCCAGCAGACGGTGCCGACCTGGCTCAGCCGCTTGCTGGTGGTGCTGCTGTTTACCCGTTTGGTGATGCCCGTCACCATCATCGGCAGCGAGGCGCTGTTCCAGCACTTCATCGCGCAGACCTACCAGGAAAACCAGATCGCCACCGAAGGAGCAGTGGGCCAGCTGCAGCAGTTTGATGTGCGCGCCCCGGCCAAGGCGCCAAGTGCGGACGCAGCCACGCCGACCCCGCCGGCCAGTCCGGCTGTGGCGCCGTCATCCAGCCTCTGGGAGCGCTTCAAGCAATGGGGGCAGCAGGCCCAGCAATCGGCCAGCCAGGCGGCATCCGGGGTGCAGGATCTCGTGCGCAACCCGGGCGATGCACTGCGCGACAAGCTCAGCGAGCTGCAGCAGCAGCTCGATCAGCAGGTGGAACGGCTCGTGACCTTGATGGTGGTGTTTGCGCTGCAGACCCTGGTGATACCGCTGGTGCTGGTCTGGGCGCTGCTGCAGCTGTGCAAGGGCTTGCTGGCCGGGCCACGCCAGCCAGTTGCCAAATAGCCGCGTTGTTTACAGCGCAGCGTGCCACTGCGCAATCGCTGCGCCCACCTTGGCCATCACCTCGTCGCTTTGTGCGGTCGTGCGCTCGCCACCGGTGAGGTAGGCGGTGATGATCAGGCCTTCCGACGCCGCATTGGGCCAGGCGATCAGGCAGTCGTTGGCAGTGCTGTGGGCACCGGCACCGGTCTTGCCGCCCACGCGCCACTCTGACGGCAGGCCTGCGCGCACGCGCTTGTCGCCGGTGCGGCTGTCGCTCAGCCACTGCTGCAGCATCGCGCGGCCATAGCCCTTGAGCACATCGCCCAGCAGCAGTGCCTGCAGGGTCGCCTGCATCGCACGCGGCGTCGTGGTGTCGCGCGGGTCGCCGGGCTCGGCCGTGTTGAGCAGGGGCTCGATGCGGTCCAGGCGCGTGGCCTTGTCGCCCAGGGTGCGCAGCCAGGCCGTCAAGGCTTCGGGTCCACCGCTGGCGCGCAGCAGCAGGTTGGCGGCGACGTTGTCGCTCAGCACCACAATCGCCTCGCTCAGCTCCAGCAAGCTGATGCCGCCGGGCTGGTCCTTGTACTTTTCCGTCACTGGCGCATAGGGCACCATGTCGGCCGAGGTCACCAGCACCTGCTGGCCCAGATCCAGCGCACCGGTTTGCCCCAGGTACAGCACATGGGCAGCCAGCAAGGTCTTGAAGGTGCTGCACATCGGAAAGCTCTCATCGCTGCGGTAGCCGGCCTCGCCGCCGGTCTCGGCATCCAACGCATAAACGCCCAGGCGGCCACCGCTCTGGGCTTCAATCAGGGTCAGCGCCTTGTGCAGCGCACGGTCGGCACGGGGATGGGCAGACTGGCGGGATGCGCATCCGGCCAGGCCAAAAACGGAGCCGCTACCCATTACCAGGGTGGCGGCTACAAAGTGGCGTCGTTGCATGGTCTTGCTCGGTAGAGGTTGTCATCCCGGAGGATGGATAGCTACCGAGCATACCCCGGCCCAGCGCCTGGCGACACGATATGGCGCAAGCTTTGCGGCGCCCGGGCAACAGGCCCGGAGCGCGCTCAGGCCTTTTCGATCTTCAGAGCGACCTCGTCGAGCAAAGCGGCAATCTTGTCGATCTGCTCGGCCGACAGTGCCGTCTCGCCGTCGCCAGCCATCTTCAGGCGCAGAGCCATCTTGAAGTTCTCGATCGCGCGCACCAGCTGCGGCGGGCGCTGGCGGGCATCGCGGTCCTTGCCTCGGGCCAGGCGCGTCAGCAGCAGCTGCAGCGCATCGGCTTGCTCGGTCAGGGCCTGTTCGCCTTCGGCAGTGATGGTGTAGCGCTTGCGGCCGCCTTCGGATTCGCTGGCCGTTGCATGGCCCATGTCCACCAGGTAGCTCAAGGTGGGGTAGATGGTGCCGGGGCTGGGCTGGTAGTCGCCGCCGACCAGCTCGCCCACGGCGCGGATCACGTCGTAGCCATGGCTGGGTTGCTGGCCAATCAAATGCAGCGCCAGCAGCTTGAGGCCGCCAGCCTCGAACATGCGCTCACGCTTGTGCGCCAGGTGGCGCGCAGCATCTGGCCCGTGGCCATGGCCGTGTGGGCCGTGGCCCGGGCCATCACCATGGTGGCGTGGGCCTCGGCCAGGGCCACCCTCTTCGCCCATATGGCGGCCCCGGGGGCTGCAGAGGTGGTGGTGGTGATGAAAGTGGTGATGGGGATGTGGCATCTGTGTTCCTTTACTAAGATGCATCTAAGATATATCTTTCAATCGAAGATTTCAAGCGGATTTTTTGTAAAGATATATCTTTACTGCCGATACCGACATCCCCACACCGTCCGCGCATCAACGGAAAATATATAAAACATATACAATTCGCGTATGTTTTATAGAGGATAGCCATGGGCATCGTCAAAATTTCCGACCCGATGCATGAGAACCTGCGGGTCGCGGGCGCGGCGTTGAGCCGTTCGATCAATGCGCAGGCCGAGCACTGGATGCGGGTA
The DNA here is from genome assembly GCF_004364775.1 of Comamonas sp. JUb58. GTDB lineage: Bacteria > Pseudomonadota > Gammaproteobacteria > Burkholderiales > Burkholderiaceae_C > Comamonas. The sequence goes on along the minus strand of NZ_SOAL01000007.1, from coordinate 68,490 downwards.
GGCATGCTTGCCGAGATGTACCCCGATCTGGACCACCGCGCGATCTGCCAGGTGCTGGTGCAGGCGGAGCTGGACGGTGGCCTGGATATCCATTCGCTGGTGGCCAAGGCAAGGATGGCGGCATGAAGCAACGCATCACGCCTGTGCATACCGCCAGCGAGCTGGCCAGTGCGCGCCAGGCCGCGCAGCTGGCGGCCGAGGTGCTGGAGATGATTGCGCCCCATGTGGTGCCGGGGGTCAGCACCGCGGCGCTGGATGCCATTTGCCACGACTACATCGTGAACGTGCAAAAGGCGGTGCCAGCCAATCTGGGTTACCAGGACTACCCCAAGACCATCCTGACCTCGGTGAACCATGTCGTCTGCCACGGCATTCCGTCCGAGGACCGGATTCTGAAAAAGGGCGACATCGTCAACATCGATGTGGCGGTCATCAAGGATGGCTGGTTTGGCGATACCAGCCGCATGTATTTTGTCAGCACGCCCAGCATTCTGGCCAAGCGCCTGGTCGAGACCACCTACGAGGCGCTGCGCGCGGGGATTGCCCAGGTGCGGCCGGGCGCCACCTTGGGCGATATCGGCCATGCGATCGAGACGGTGGCCAAGCGCGCGCGCTTTGGTGTGGTGCGCGAGTTCTGCGGCCATGGCATTGGCCAGACCTACCACGATGCCCCGAATGTGCTGCACTACGGCAACCCGGGCGAGGGCCTGGTGCTGGAGGCCGGCATGCTGTTCACGATTGAGCCCATGCTCAATGCCGGCAAGCGCCAGGTCAAGACCCTTGCCGATGGCTGGACCGTCGTGACCCAGGACCATTCGCTGTCGGCGCAGTGGGAGCACATGGTGGCGGTGACGCCCGATGGCCATGAGGTGCTGACCACCTGGCCAAATGGCACCGGCAGCTACGCGCCGGTCTAAGTCTTAGTCGCCCTGCCCGGCCGCCTCAGCGGGGCGAGGATCGACATCCACCACCAGCCGCTCGGGCTCGACCAGCGCATCCAGGTGCTTGCAGGCCCATTTGCTCTGGCCATCGATGCCGGCCACCGTGTGGCCGTCGGCGATGACATCGCCGTGCTCGACCAGGTAGACGCTGGTATTGAACACAAAGCGCGAGACTTCGGCAGGGTCCATCTCGGAGAACAGCAGCTGCACATCGGGCACGCCAAAGGTGGCGCCGCCCAGGCTGTCCATCAGCATCTCGCCGGGGCGGTTGCTGATGTTGAAAAAGCGCACATTGACGACGCCGTAGTAGATAAAGCCGTCGGCATGGGCTTGCAGGTAGCGCTGCGGGTTCAGCAGGCAGCCGGCATTGGTCTGGCTGATGGCAGTGACGCCTCCGTTCTCGATCAGCACATGCATGACGGCCTGCAGGATCTCCAGCCGCTCGGGCACCGGCAGGCCCCGGCCCATGAACTCGCTCACCAGCACGCAGTGCTGGCACTGGGCCAGCGCACTTTCCTTTTCGGGCCAGTCCCAGGTCTGCTCCAGCGCGCTGGCGTAGTCGGTGGCGTCCATAGTCTCGCCCGCGCGGATGATCGCGATCTCGCTGGGCACGCCTTTTTTGTCGCTGTAGTCGACGCAGTAGTCGCGCAGCGCCAGCAAGATGGTGTCGCCATCTGCGACCAAATCCACCGTGCCCAGGCGCTCGGCCAGCGCGGCGCGCAGGGTTTCGCCATCCAGCATTGCGGGCTGGGCGTACAGCGCTTCAAAGGCCCACATATCGGGGGCCATGCGGAGCTCGGGATTGGGGGGTGCCATGGTGCGCTCTCGGGCAGTGGAGAAAGCCGCATCTTGCCACGGCGCGCCCAGGCCTTGTCACTTCGGCTTTACCGGAGAGGCCTAAGATGGCGCCACTCAGTGGAGCAAAAAATGGATAACAGCGATCTGGAATATGTAGGCTTTTGGGCGCGCGTCGGTGCGGCCTTGATCGATACCGTGGTGTTGCTGGTCATCATCACCCCGGCCCTGGTGGCGATATACGGATGGGAGTACTTCATGGCGGAAGGCCTGGTGCAAGGCCCGGCCGATGTACTGATCAGCTGGGTGCTGCCTGCGGTTGCCTGCATCTGGCTGTGGCACAAGCTGCGGGCCACGCCAGGCAAGATGCTGATTGGGGCCGAGATTGTGGATGCCGAGACCGGAGAGGCGATGAGCCTGGGCCAATCTGTCGTCCGCTACCTCGGCTATTTTGTGTCCATCATTCCGCTCTGCCTGGGCCTGATCTGGGTGGCCTTTGACCAGCGCAAGCAGGGCTGGCACGACAAGATTGCCGGCACGGTGGTGGTGCGCCGCAAGGGTGGGCGCACCCAGCCGGTCACGTTCAAGGACCAGCGGCTGGGCTAAGCCGGCCCGCTTCTGGGGCCAGCCTGCGCCTCTCAGTCCAGGTGGGTCAGCAGGTGCAGCCAGAAGCGCGCCCGCATCTCCAGTGTCGACACCAGGATGTGCTCGTACACCGTGTGGGCACCGTCACCATCGGCTCCAAGGCCGTCCAGCGATGGCACGCCCATGGCCGAGGTGAAGTTGGCATCGCTGCCGCCGCCGGTGGGGGGCGCTTCTTCCAGCGCAAAGCCGGCTTCGCGGGCCGATTGCTGGGCCTTGGCCAGCAGTGCTTCGGCGCGTGCGTCCTTGACCATCGGCGGGCGGTTCACTTCCACATCGATATCCAGCGCCAGGCCTTCACCCACAGGGCGCAGTGCGCGCATCTTGCCCACCAGCTCATCGGCGGCCTGCAGATCGGGCAGGCGGAAATCGACCACGCATTTGCAGAAGGCCGGCACGGTGTTGGTGGTGGTGCCGCCCTCGATGGTGCCCACGCTCACGGTCACGCCGCGTTGGTAGTCGGTCATCGCTTCCAGCGCCAGGATCTGGTGCGCCATTTCGCGGATCGCGCTGCGGCCCTTGTCATGGGCGACGCCGGCATGCGATGCCAGGCCCTTGACGCCCAGGCGCAGCATGCCGGTGCCCTTGCGTGCGGTCACGCAGCGGCCGCCATTGGCGCGGGCAGGCTCGGCCACCAGGCAGTAGCGGGCATTGCGGGCAAAGGCCTCGATATGCTTGCGCGATGCGTGGCTGCCGGTTTCCTCGTCAGGCACGATCAGCAGGTCCACCGGCAGCGGGGTGCTGCCTGGCGTGGCCACGGCGCTCATGGCCGTCAGCGCCAGGTAGATGCCGGCCTTCATATCGTAGCCGCCGGGGCCGTAGAGGCGGTCGCCTTCAATGCGGATCGGGTTGTCGGCCAGCATGCCGATGGGGTGCACGGTGTCTGCGTGGCCCAGGATCAGCAGGCCTTCACGGGTATCACCCTCGGCGCGGTTCGTGATGTGCAGCACGGGCAGCACCGGGCCGGGCGCATGCTTGCCTTCGGCCTGGGTCTCGATCACCGTGGCGCGCAGGCCAGCGGCTGCGGCCTGGGCGCGCATCATCTCGATCATGCGGGCGATCGACGCAGGGTTGTTCGATGGCGATTCGCAGCGCATCCATTCCGAGATGCCGTCCACCAGTTGTTGCGTTGTTGCTTGCATGCTTGTTCCTTGGGTCTTGTCGAAAAGTGATGTGGGTGGTCAGGCGGTGACGCGGCCAGCCCAGGGGGCCAACCAGTCCGCATCGGGCATGCGCCCCTCAAACCACAGATGGGCGCAGACATGGCTCATGGCCTCGCCATCGTGGCCGATGCCTGCCACTTCATGCAGCTGCCAGGCCAGCGGAATGCCCAGCCGGGCTGCGGCCTGTAGGCCGGCTGCATAGTAGTGGTGGGCACGGGCAAAGCGGTGCGGGCCCTGGCGCAGTGCGGCGGGCTCGGCCGGCAGGTTGGGGTCCTGGGTGTCGGTGTCGCGGTCGCCCGCCAAAATGACCAGCGGGGTGCGCAGCAGCTGGGCCAGCGCCCCATCGGCCAGGCCAATGCCGGACAAGCCTTGCGGAAAATCCTGCTGGGCATCGGGCAAGGTGTACCAGCCCGGGTTGCCCGCCGCCACGCCGGCAAAGCCGGCAGCACCCAAAGTGCTGACCAGGCGGTGCACAAACTGGCCGCCGGCCGAATGGCCAAACAGGTAGAGCGGCTGCTGCTGCACCACCCCGGCATCGCGCAGCTGCCGGGCCAGGTTTACCACCGCCTGGTAGGCCCAGTAGTCACGCGGCTGCAGGTCGCCCTCTTCGCTCCAGACGCTGCCGTTGTTGTAGCTCTCCACGCCCGGCCAGTGCTCGTTCCCAAAGGTGGGGGCGATGATCTGCAGGCCATAGCGGTCTGCCGCGGGCATCCAGAAGTCGCGGTAGTCGTCGCCATTGCGCAGCACGCCGTGCTGCACCAGCACCACCGGTGCATCGGCGGCTACGCCTTCAGGGCGGTAGCAGTTCAGGGTGATCGGCAGGTAGAGCGCGCCGTCACCGGCTTGCCAGTCGATGGCAAAACGGCCGTGCTGCTGGGTAAAACGTTGCCAGTCCATGCGGTAGTGTCCTCCGTAGTCGTCCAGCGATCAGTCCAACAAATGACAGGCGGTCACATGGCCGGCTGCCGTCTCGCGCAGGCGTGGCACCTCCTGCTTGCAGCGCTCCATCGCATGCGGGCAGCGCGGGTGGAAGGTGCAGCCCGAGGGCGGGTTCAGCGGCGAGGGGATCTCGCCCTTGATCGGGGTGAACACGCGCTTGCGCCGGCCCACATCGGGCACCTCGGCCAGCAGCGCCTGGGTGTAGGGGTGCTGGGCCTGGCCAAAGATCTCGGCCGTGGGCGCCATCTCCACGATCTTGCCCAGGTACATGATGGCCACCTTGTCGGAGATGTGGCGCACCACGCCCAGGTCATGGCTGATGAACAGGTAGGTCAGCCCGCGCTGGGCGCGCAGGTCCATGAACAGGTTGATCACCTGCGCCTGGATGGACACATCCAGTGCGGCCACCGGCTCATCGCAGACCAGGAACTCCGGCGTCACCATCAGCGCGCGGGCAATGCCGATGCGCTGGCGCTGGCCACCGGATATCTGGTGCGGCAGGCGGGCGCGGTACTCGCTGGCCAGGCCCACTTCGGCCAAGGCGGCATCAACACGGCCGGGCACTTCGGCCGCTGGTGCCAGCTTGTGCACATGCAGCGCCTCGCCCAGGATCTGGTGCAGCTTCTGGCGCGGGTTGAGCGAGGCCTGCGGGTCCTGAAACACCATTTGCACGCCCAGGGTGTAGGCCAGCTTGTCCTGGCCGCCCAGCTGGCTCACATCCTGGCCCTTGTAGAGCAGCTGGCCTTCGGTCGCAGGGTGCAGGCCGGCCACGACGCGGCCCAAGGTGGACTTGCCGCAACCGGATTCGCCCACCAGGCCCAGCACCTCGCCCTTGGCGATCTGCAGGTTGACGCCGTTGACGGCATGCACGGTGCGCGTCTGCGCAGGCTGCCGGGCGACGGCGCCGACAATTTTCTGCAGCAGATCGGGCGCGCTGACAAAGCGCTTGTGCACATCGCGCAGTTCAATCACAGGGGTAGTCATCGCGGTCATGCGGCAGGTGCCTCCAGCGGTACAAAGCAGCGGAATGCGCGGCCGGGAATGGTAGTGACGGGGGGCTGCTCATCAACGCAACGCGGGGTGGCGCGGCCGCAGCGCGGCGCAAAGGCGCAGCCGGGCACGCGGCCCGACAGGCTGGGCGCCATGCCGTTGATCTGCGTGAGCCGCTCGCCCGGCGTGGCCTGGGCGGGCAGCGAATTGAGCAGGCCCTGGGTATAGGGGTGGCGCGGGGCATCCAGCACCTCGGCGACGGTGCCGGTCTCGACAATGCGGCCGCCATACATCACCGCCACCCGGTCGGCCAGCTCGGCGATCACGCCCAGGTCGTGGGTGATCCAGATCAGCGCCGTGCCCTGGGCCTGGCAGATCTGCTGCATGCGGTAGAGGATCTGGCCCTGGATGGTGACATCCAGCGCCGTCGTGGGCTCATCGCAGATGATCAGGTCGGGGCGGTTGAGCATTGCAATCGCGATCGCCACGCGCTGGCGCATGCCACCCGAGAACTCATGCGGGTAGCTGCGCAGGCGCTTCTCCGGCGCGGGAATGCCGACCATGGCCAGCGCCTCCACGCAGCGCTGCAGCGCCTGTGCCTTGGGCAGCTTCTGGTGCGCGTCGATGGCTTCGAGCATCTGCTCTTCGATGCGCAGCACCGGGTTGAGCGTCATCAGCGGATCCTGGAAGATCATCGCGATGCGGTCGCCGCGCAGCTTGCGCATGGACTCGGCCGACAGTTCGCGCAGGTCCTGGCCCTTGAACAGCACCTTGCCCTGGGTGACTTCACCGGGGGCATCGATCATGCCGAAGATGGAGAAGCCGGTGACCGATTTGCCCGAGCCGGATTCACCGACCAGGCCCAGAATTTCACCCGCCTCCAAGCGGATATCGATGTCGCTGACGGCGGGCCAGGCGCCCTCTTCGGTGTGGAACACCGTCTGCAGATCTTGTACTTCAAGCAAAGGGATAGTCATTACTTCCTCGGGTCCAGAGCTTCACGCAGGCGGTCGCCGATCAGGTTGATCGACAGGATCAGGGCCAGCAGCGCCAGGCCGGGGAACATGCTGATCCAGTAGTCACCCGACATCAGGTACTGAAAGCCGTTGGCAATCAGCAGGCCCAGGGAGGGTTCGGTAATCGGCACACCCACGCCCAGGAAGGACAGGGTGGCTTCGAGCACGATGGCATTGGCAATCTGGATGGTGGCAAACACCATCACCGGGCCCATGCAGTTGGGCAGCAGGTGGCGCGTCATGATGCGCCAGCCGGGGAAGCCCAGGTTCTTGGCCGCCTCGATGTATTCCTTCTTGCGCTCCTGCAGGGCACGGCCGCGCATGATGCGCGCGTAATGCGCCCACTGCACCAGCACGATGGCGATCACCACCTTGTCCACCCCCCGGCCCAGAATGGCCAGCAGCACCAGCGCCACCAGGATGGTCGGAAAGCCGAGGATGAAGTCGACGATGCGCATCAGCACCGTATCGACCCAGCCGCCAAAATAGGCCGCAACCAGGCCCACCAGGCTGCCGATGATGGTGGCGAGCACCACGGCGCTCAGGCCCACCATCAGGCTGATGCGCAGGCCATGCAGGATGGCCGAGAGCATGTCGCGGCCCTGGTCGTCGGTGCCCAGCCAGTAGGTCATGCCCGAAGCGGCTTCGGATACCGGCTTGAGGCGGCCGTCCATCAGGTCGAGCGCGCCCAGGTCATAGGGGTTTTGTGGCGACAGAAACGGCGCCAGCAGCACCACGGCCAGCAGCAGCACGAGGGCAATCACCGCACCTTTGACGGAGGGCTTGCTGCGCAGTTTCTTCAGAATGGCACGCCGCTGGGGCGTGTCTTGCAGGGGCTGGGCCCGCTTGCTGGGATCGATGGTCATCAGGGATTTATCGGGCTGCATCATTGGGCCTCCTGCAGCTGTACGCGCGGATCCAGCACGGCATAGGCCAGGTCCACCAAGAGGTTGATCATCACGAAGATGAAGGTGACCAGCATCACATAGGCCACCACCACCGGGCGGTCGAGCTTGTAGATGCTGTCAATCAAAAGCTTGCCCATGCCGGGCCAGGCGAACACGGTCTCGGTGATGGTCGAGTAGGCGATCAGGGTGCCGAACTCCATGCCGATCACGGTGACCACGGGGATGAGGATGTTGCGCAGGATGTGGCGGGTCAGGATGCGGCGCTCGCTGATGCCCTTGGCGCGCGCGAACTTCACATACTCCTGGGTCTTGGCCTCCATCACGCCGGTGGCGGTAAGCCGCAGCACCAGCGCGATATTGCCCAGCGCCAGGTTGATGGCCGGCAGCATCACATGGCTCCAGCCATCGGCAGTGAACAGCGACAGCGGCACGCCCAGCACATTGACCGTGTCACCCCGGCCCGACGACGGCAGCCATTGCAGCCAGACGGCGAACATCAGGATCAGCATCATGCCCTGCCAGAAGTTGGGCAGCGAAAAGCCCAGCACCGAGCCACCCATCAGGCTGCGGCCCAGCGGCTTGTCGTTGAAGAGGCCGGCCACCAAGCCCAGCGGAATGCCGATCAGGCAGGTCAGCCCAATGGCGACCACGACCAGCTCGAAGGTCGCGGGAAAGCGCTGCACGATCAGCTCGATCGCGGGGATGCCATGCACAAAAGAGGTGCCCAGGTCGCCCTGGAAGGCGCGGGTCAGAAAACTCCAGTACTGCAGCCAGACCGGCAGGTCCAGCCCCAGGCGCTTGATCATCGCCTGGCGGTCTGCATCGCTGGCCTCGGCGCTCACCAGCAGCTCGATGGGGTCGCCCACCGCGTAGACCGCCATGAACACCACCAGCGAGACCGCCAGCAGCACCAGAAAACTTTGCACCATGCGGCGCAGGATATAGACGATCACATTACGTCCTCAAAATTAGAATGCCATGCGCTGTCACCTGCATGGTTGTCGCCCTCTGTGGAGTCTTTTCATCGTGGGGCGTACAAAATCACAAAGCCCGCATGGCCCCACCACTGGAGCTGGATGCGGGCCATGCCAGGGACCGGGCCTGTCTTGCGCCCGGTGTGGCATCAGCTTGCTATTTCGGTTTGACCGACATGGCCAGCGTGTACTGGTCGCGTCGGCCTTCGTAGCTCAACCCTTTCTTGAATGCCCAGATGCTGCTCTCGAAGTGCAGCGGAATCAGGGGTACATTGGCCAGCGCAATCTGCGTGGCCTGCTGGTAGGCGGCCTTGCGCGCGTTCGCGTCCATCTGCGACATGGCCGGCACAAACACCTGGTCAAACGCGGGCAGGCTAAAGCCGCCATAGTTGCTGGTGCCCAGGCCCTTGTCCTTGTCGGTAGTGGCCACCCAGTACTGGAACAGGCCCGAGGCCTCGCCGTTCTCCGATGGCCAGCCGCCCATCGCAAAGCTGAACTCGCGCTTGGCGCGCTTGGGGAAATAGATGGCTGCCGCCTGTGCATCCACCGTGGTCTTGATGCCGATGCGGGTCAGGTACTGGGCCACCGCCTGCGCGATCTGGCCGTCGTTGATGTAGCGGTCATTGGTGGTGGTCAGGGTCAGCTCAAAGCCTTGCGGGTAGCCGGCCTCGGCCAGCAGCTTCTTGGCGGCTTCGGGATCGAACTTGATCTCGGTGGGCTTGTCGAGGCTGCCGAACATGCCCGTGGGCATGTACTGGTTGGCGACGGTGGCCATGCCATCCATCAGCCGTTGCACGATGGCCTTGCGGTCAATGGCCATGTTGATGGCCTGGCGCACGCGCAGGTCCTGCAGCGGGTTCTTGCCATCGGCGGCCTTGGCAAACGGGCTTTGTGCGCGGCCGGCATCCGGCTGGAAGAAGATCAGCCGGGTGGACGGCGTGGCCACAAAGTCGAGCTTGCTGTTGTCCTTGATGCGCGGCAGGTCGCGCGCAGCGGGGCTTTCGATGATGTCGTAGTCCCCGGACATCAGGCCCGTCAGGCGCGGGCCGGCATTGGGCACGGGCACCATCTTGACGGTCTTCCAGTGCGGCTTGCTGCCCCAGTAGCCTTCGTTGCGCTCCATCTCGATACCGGTGCCCTTGACATAGGACTTGAGCTTGTAAGGGCCCGTGCCGATGGACAGCTTGCCGGTGTTGAAATCGGCCACCGTGGGCCAGGGCGAGGTGACGCCGCAGCCTTCCTTGGGCGCAAAGCGCAGCTTGTCGAACTTGGCGATGCCGCTCCAGATGATGGGCAGCGAACGCGCCAGCTCATTGGGCATCGTCGGGATGGGCCGCTCGCTCTTGATGATGACGGTGTAGTCATCGGGCGTCTGCACATCGCTGAAGCTCTGAGCCGGCTCCATGTAGGAGCGTGAGACATTGGTCTCGTTGTTCAGCACGCGGCACAAGGTGAACAGCACATCCTTGGAGGTGAAGGGCTCGCCATTGGAGAACTTCACGCCCTGGCGCAGCTTCAGCTCCCAGGTGTTGTCATCGACGGCGCGCCAGGACTGGGCCAGCCCCGGGATCAGCTCCATCTGCGCGTTGCGGTTGATCAGCGACTCGAAGATATGGGCCGAGAACGCGTCGTTGGTGGTGACCTTGTGGTAATGCGGGTCAGCGGCGGTGGGCTCGGAGGCGAGGCCGATGGTCAGCGACTGGGCGGCAGCCATGCCCGCAGGCAGGGCCAACGCAGCCAGGCTGGCCAGCGACAAGGGTGTGCGGCGCGAGATCTTCTTGATAGACACAGGTCGTTCCTCCTTGGTTAAAAGCCTCGTAGGGCAATGCAAGTGCCGTGCCACTACCTATTCCTCATCGCCCACGCCGGGGTGCAAGAACCTGTTCTAAGACCCCGGCTGCCGCAAGCGCCTTGCTTACTTGGCGGGCTTGACCGACGTCGCCAGCGTGTACTGGTCGCGGCGGCCTTCGTAGCTCAGCTCTTTCTTGAAAGCCCAGATGCTGCTTTCAAAGTGCAGCGGGATCAGCGGCACGTTGTCCAGTGCGATCTGGGTGGCTTGCTCCAGCATGGCCTTGCGCTTGGCAGAGTCCACCGTCTTGGCTGCCGGGATGTAGACCTTGTCGAAATCGGCATTGCTGAACGCGCCGTAGTTGCTGGTGCCCAGGCCCTTGGGCGAATCGGTGCTGGCCACCCACAGCTGGAACAGGCCCGAGGCTTCGCCGTTCTCCGAAGGCCAGCCACCCATCGGGAAGCTGAACTCACGCTTGGCGCGCTTGGGGAAGTAGATGGAGGCGGTCATCGCATCGACCTTGGTCTTGATGCCGATGCGGGTCAGGTACTGCGCCACGGCTTGCGAGATCTGCGCATCGTTCATGTAACGGTCGTTGGTCGACGACAGGGTCATCTCGAAGCCGTTGGGGTAGCCAGCTTCGGCCAGCAGCCTCTTGGCGCCTTCGGGATCGAACTTGATCTCGGGGGCCTTCACGCTGCCAAACATGCCATCGGGCATGTACTGGTAGGCGGGGGTGGCCATGCCGTCCATCAGGCGCTGCACGATGGCCTTGCGGTCGATGGCCATGTTGATGGCCTTGCGCACGCGCAGGTCCTGCAGCGGGTTCTTGCCATCAGGGGCGGTCACAAAGGGCGACTTGTCGCGGCCAATGTCGGGCTGGAAGAACACCAGGCGGGTGGATGGCGTGGCGACAAAGGCCAGCTTCTTGTCTTCCTTGATGCGGGCCAGGTCGCGGGCGGCCGGGTTCTCGATCAGGTCGTAGTCACCAGACATCAGGCCGGTCAGGCGGGGGCCGGCATTGGGCACGGCCACCATCTTGACGGTCTGCCATGCAGGCTTGGGGCCCCAGTAGCCGTCATTGCGCTCCAGGGTGATGGCATTGCCCTTCACATAGGACTTGAGCTTGAACGGGCCGGTGCCAATAGCCATCTTGCCGCTGTTGAAATCGGCCACCGTGGGCCAGGGGCCCTTGTAGCCGCAGCCTTCCTTGGGCGCGAACTTGAGCTTGTCGTGCTTGATGATGCTGCTGGAGATGATGGGCAGGTTGCGCGCAAACTCGGCCGGGATCAGCGGCACAGGCTCGGCGGTCTTGACGATCACGGTCAGGTCATCGGGGGTCTGCACGTCGGTGATCAGCTTGGTCGTATCCATGTACGACTGCGAGACATTGGTCTCGTTGTTCAAGGTGCGGCAGATGGTGAACAGCACGTCCTGCGAGGTGAAGGGCGCGCCGTTGGAGAACTTCACATCCTTGCGCAGCTTGAACTCCCAGGTCAGGTCGTCCAGGTTCTTCCACGAGGTGGCCAGCGAAGGCACCAGCTCCATGTTGGCAGTACGGCCCACCAGCGAGTCATAGACATGCGCCGAGAACGAGTCGTTCGTCGTCATCTTGTGGTAGTGGGGATCGGCCGCTGTCGGCTCGGAGGCCAGGGCAATGGTCAGGTGTTGGGCGTGGGCGGCGCCAATGAGCGAGGCACCCACCAGCGCCAGGGCGCGCTTGTTCAATGCGAAATTCATGTCTGTCCTTGGGATCTTGGCTGGCACTGCATGGATGCAGCGCTTTCGAACCGGGAGGCAGGACGTTGGTGCACCAGCGCGCGCCATCATCCGCAGCCGGAAAGCCTGCGAATTCTCACACGAAAATTACATCGGCTCACGCTCACGCGGCCCGCGAAAAGTGGGCATTTACCCCAATAAAACAAGGAGATGGGCCATCTTTACCTGACATTGTTCGTGCAGCACACAATGTTATGCAAGCTGCGCAACAATGCGATCCCTGCGGGTGGGAAAATCCAGCACACGTACCGCACCCAGATCGGTACGATGCGCATCCACCCGCCACCTGCCAATACGCTTTCCAACCCCTATGCGCCGCCGCCTTTTTTTGGCCTCCAGCCTGTTTGCCGCCAGCATGCTGGCCGCCTGCTCCCTGCTTGCCCCTCCCAGTTACACCCTGTCTGCCGCCGAGCTGCAGACCATCGTGGCCAAGTCCTTCCCCCGCTCTTATCCACTGCTTGGCTTTCTGCAGCTTGATGTGCAGGCCCCCAGCCTGCAGCTGCTGCCCGAGAGCAACCGCATCCAGGCGACGATGAGCGCCGACATGTCTGGCAAGGTGCTGCCCCACCGCCTGGACGGCACCATGGTGCTGGACTTTGCACTGCGCTATTCGCCGGCCGACCACAGCCTGCGCGCCACCCAGGTGCAGGTGAAGTCGCTGCAGATGAACGGCCTGCCCGAGGCGATGGAGGTGATGCTGCATGCCTATGCGCCGCGCGCGGCCGAGCATGCGATGGAGGATGTGGTGGTACACACCTTGCGCCAGGAGGACCTGGACCGCCTGGACAAGGCCGCCGAGCTGCCGGCCACCTTCAAGGTGACCGCCGAGGGCCTGCGCATCGAATTTGTGAAGCCCAAGGACGAGAAGTAGGCCGACAGGCCTGCGCCCAATCTGCTTTATGCTGCTGGCAAGGCGCACACCTGCAAGCCGCCTGCCTATTGTTTGGAGAGATCCCTCATGAGCACCCTTGCCGATTTCAGTATCACCCGCAAATGGCCGGCCACCCGGCCTGATCTGCTGCAGCTGTATTCGCTGCCCACGCCCAATGGCGTCAAGGTCTCCATCCTGCTCGAAGAACTGGGCATGCCCTATGAAGTGCACAAGATCAGCTTCGAGAGCAATGACCAGACCTCGCCCGAGTTTGTCGGCACCTTCCCGAACAACAAGATCCCGGCCATCATCGACCCCAATGGCCCGGGCGGCCAAGCGATTGCACTGTTCGAGTCCGGCGCCATCATGGTCTACCTGGCCGAGAAGACCGGCATGTTCCTGCCGCAGGATCCCGTCAAGCGCTACGAGACCCTGCAGTGGCTGATGTTCCAGATGGGCGGCATCGGCCCGATGTTTGGCCAGGTCGGTTTCTTCAACATCTTTGCCGGCAAGGATTTTGAGGACAAGCGCCCCCTGACCCGCTATGTGGACGAATCCAAGCGCCTGCTGACCGTGCTGAACAAGCACCTGGCCGGCAAGGAATGGGTGGCCGGCGACACCTACACGATTGCCGATATGGCCATCTTCCCCTGGATCCGCAACATGATCGTGCGCTACAACGCCGAGGCCCTGATCGGCTGGGGCCAGTACCCCGAAGTCAGCCGCGTGCTCAGCCACTGGCTGCAGCGTCCGGCCGTGCAGCGCGGTTTGCTGATCCCCTGATCTGCTGAATCTTCCAACAAAAAATGCCAGCCCGAGGGCTGGCATTTTGCTGTGTAGCAGACGCTTAAACGGCTGCGCTCACGATGATTTCGACCAGCAGCTCGGGACGAGCCAGCTTGGCTTCGCAGGTCGCGCGGGTCGGCATATTGGCCTTGTCGGCCCATTCGCCCCAGACCTGGTTCATGCCGGCGAAGTCCTTGTCGATGTCCTTGAGCCAGATCTGCACGGTCAGCAGGCGCGCCTTGCTGGTGCCTGCTTGCTGCAGGTAGCCGTCGATCTTGGCCAGCACGTCGCGGGTCTGGGCGCCAATGTCGCCCGAGATGTCGCCAGCGGTCACGCCCGCCACATAGACTACGCCGCCGTGCACAACGATGCGGCTGAGGCGTTCATTGCTGTCAATACGTTGGATGTCGTTGCTCATCATTTACTCCCTGAGATAAAAATACGACCGCTGCAGCTAGGCAGCAGCAAAGCGGTCTACACGAAACGCCGAAATCGGCAAGGTACTGGTGCCCTGGGTCACCAGCTCGGCCACAATGCAGCCGGTAATCGGACTGAGCTCAAAGCCATGGGCAGAGAAGCCAAAGGCATGCACGAGGTTATCAGCCCCGGCACTCGGGCTGATGACAGGAATCTCATCGGGCATAAAGCCCTCGATACCGGTCCAGGCCCGCGCGATGCTCACATCGCGCAGATGCGGGAACAGGTCGATGACGGTCTGCGCGCTCTTGGGCATGCGGTTGAGGTCGACCATCGCATGGCGCTGGCTGGCATCGGCCTCGCAGCGCAGGCCGCCACCAATCACTACCGTGCCATTGTCGAACTGCTTGAACGACAGCGGCCGGCCCATCGCGCCCAGCACGGGTTTGACAAACGGCGCCACACGCTGGGTCACCATCAGCATCAGGCCGCCCGCCACCATCGGCACCGGGTCGCCCACCTGCGCCGCAAAATCTGCCGCCCAGGCGCCTGCGGTGTTGACCAGCCAGGGTGCATGGAACCTGCCCTGCGCGGTGCTGGCCTGCCACATGCCGCTTTGCTGGTCCACCCGCAGCACAGGCGCCTGCTCGACGATCTGCACGCCCAGCTTTTCTGCCGCCAGGCGGTAGGCCGTGGCCACCTTGTAGGGCAGCGCATAGCCATCGCGATCGGCCCAGATGCCGCCCACCACATGGGGCGAGATGCTGGGCACCAGCTCGCGCACCTGCTGCTGGTCCACCCATTGCTCATGGAAAAAACCCAGGCCGCTGAGCATGGCCACGCGCGCCTTGGCCTTGATCTCATCGGCCTCGTTCTCGGCCACCTGCAATTGGCCCGAGGGCACAAAGCCGCCGTCGCTGCCGATGATGTCGGCCAGGCCATGCCAGAGCTGCTCGCGCGCGGCCAAGGCCAGCGGAATCTCGGCCACATGGCGGCCCAGGGTGCGCACGCCACCGGCATTGACACCGGAGGCATGGCGGCCGCAGTACTCGGCCTCCAGCAGGCGCACGCGCAAACCTGCCTTGGCCAGCTGGAAGGCGCTGGAGAGGCCTTGCAGGCCGCCCCCGATCACCAGCACATCGCTGCTGCCCGATGCCGGGCTGGCTATGCCGGCCATGTCACAGGCCTGCGGCCAGCTGGGCCAGCGACAGCGACTTGAGCGGCGGACGGATGCGGTAGTAGCCCACGTCCTGCGGCGACAGCTTGGCTTCCTTGGCGATGATTTCGGTCACCGTCAAACCGCATTGGCGGCCCTGGCAGGGGCCCATGCCGCAGCGGCTGAAGGACTTGGTCTGGTTCGGGCCCACGCAGCCCAGTTGCACCTGCTCGCGGATCGAGCCGGCAGTCACCTCTTCGCAGCGGCAGACGACGACCTCGTCGGCCGGAATGCGGAACTCGTCCTTGGGCCGGTACTGCTGGTTCAGGAAGGGGCGGATGCGCAGATGCTGCGCGATCTGCGCACGCTGCTGGGCACCGTCTTCGCTCGTGCCAAAGCCCAGGCTGTTGGCCACGGCGATGCCGGCCAAGGCACCCTGCATCTCGGCCACCAGTGCGCCGCCAATGCCGGCGCCGTCACCGGCGATATAGATGCCGGGCAGGCTGGTCTGGCCCCATCTATCGAGCACGGGCACCCAGCACAGCTGTTCATCGTCCCAATGGTGCTCGGCCCGCAAGGACCAGGACACCTGGGTGTTGGGCACCACGCCCTGGTGCAGCAGCACCAGTTCGCAGTCGATCTGCTGGGCGCGGCCCGCGCTGCTAAAGCTCACCAGCCGCACCGCGTCTTCCCCCTCAATGCGCAGGCCGCCCACATCCTTGAAGAAGGGAATGCCGGCCGACTTGATCTCGCGCAGCAGGCCCAGGCCCTTGCGCACATAGCCCCAGCCGGCCAGCAGCGACGAGGCATGGCTGATCGCCAAACGCCAGTCGGTGCCCGCCGAGGTGTCGAGCACCGCGCGGATTTCCACACCGGCACGCAGGTACTGCGCGGCCAGCAAATAGAGCAAGGGGCCGCAGCCCGCCAGCACCACCGGCACCTGGGGTACAACGGCGGCGTTCTTCAGCAGGATCTGGCCGGCGCCTGCGGTCATCACACCGGGCAGGGTCCAGCCCGGCACGGGGAAAGGCCGCTCCATCGCGCCGGTGGCAACCACCAGCGACTTGGTCTCGATGCGGGTGGTGCGGTCGTTGCGCAGCACATGCACCGTCTTGTCAGGGTCGATCTGCCAGACCGAGGCGCCCGCCCAGTGGGTCAGGCCACTGGTGCGGATCTGCTCGGCCAGCGATTTGCCGTAGACATAGTCGGAGCCGAGGATGCGCTCACGCTGGGCATCGGTCTCGGTGATGCTGCGGTAGATCTGGCCGCCCACCTTGGGTTGCTCGTCCAGCAGCAGCACATCCAGGCCGCGCCGCTTGGCCGCCAGGGCCGCTGCCATGCCGGCGGGGCCGGCGCCGATCACGACCAGGTCGCGCACCTGGCTGGGCGCGTCGTTCAAAGGGATAGTGGGGTTAGACATGCTTGGCCTCCTGCGCATCCAGCAGGCTGGGCGCCGCTTGCATGGTGGTCACTTCCATGCCGTCTTCGGGGGTGATCAGGCAGGCCTGCTGGTTGGGCCGGCCATTGACGTCGACCATGCACTCAAAGCACACGCCCATCATGCAGTAAGGCGCGCGGGCGCCCTGGCCCACGGGCGAGACACGCACCGCGGTAACGCCAGCCGCCAACAGGCCAGCGGCCAGGCTGGCGGCGGGCGACATGCGCACCACGGCGCCGTTGACCAGCACCGACACCGTGCCAGCGGACCCGGCCTGGTGGCCAGGGAGGTATTTGAAAAGGGCTTTAGATGCCATAGGGTTTCACTTCCGTTTCCGGCGTAAATCGTGTCGCGGGGAATGCCTCGATGGCGGCCGGCCGCAGGCCCGTGGCCACCCAGGGGGCGATGCAAAAGACGTGCTGGGCCGCCAGGGTGACGCCGCTGTGGCAGGTCACCGCAAAGGCGCCGGGATGGCTCTCGGACTCCTGGTACATAGGAAAGCCGTCGGGCGACATCACCCGCAGCGCGGCCCAGGTGCGCACCACGCGGGCCTTGGCCAGCAACGGGAAGCACTTGACCGCACGCGCCGCGATCTTGGCGCTGACCGGCACGCGCACCATGTCGTCAAAGCCCAGCTCCTCCATCGAGTCGCCGATCTGCACCGTGCCCTCATCGGTCTGGCGCACATAGTTGGTGGGGTGGGGCAAGAAGGGCTGCACCCGCTCGGTGATGAAGACCTGGCCCTTGTTGGGACGCACCGGCACAAACATGCCCACCATGGCCGACAGCTTTTGCGTGGCATGGCCGGCAGCAATCACGATGCGCGGCGCCTGCCAGGTATGCGTTCCAGCGCTGACGTGGAAGATGCCGCCTTCCTTGCGGATGGCATCGACCTGCATGCGGTTGTGGATGCGCGCGCCCTTGGCGATGTTGGCGCTGTAGAGCGCCCGCAGCAGCTTCAAGGGGTTGCAGTGGCCGTCCATCGCCGAGTAGGTGGCGCCCACCACCTCGGGGCCCAGGCCCGGCAGCTGCTGGGCGGCCTCGTCGCGGCTCAGCACCGTAGTGCGGTAGGCGGGGTCGCCCACCTCGGACTCCAGCCAATGGAGCTTGGCCAGGCGCTGGGCCATCTCTTCCTCGCTCAGGCAGATGTGCAGGCCGCCGGGCTGCATCAGCTCGACGTCGATGCCGGTCTGCGCCTGCAGCTCATCGCGCAGTGCAGGCCACTGGCGGGCCGAGCCAAAGCTCCAGCGGGCGTAGTCCGCCATGCCGTAGCCCTTGCCCTGCACCCAGACCAGGCCGAAGTTTCCTCGTGAAGGGCGAATCGTGTCGTCCGCGCCGTCGATGATCGTGACCGACAGACCCTGGCGCAGCAGCCCGTAAGCCACGGAACTGCCCACCAAGCCTCCCCCAATCACAATGACATCGCTGCTATGTGTGTTGTTGTTCATTCTTCTCTCTCAACCTTTGCCAATCAGGACCTTCTCCAGGCCGACCAGCTTGTCCAGGATGACCATCAGCACCAGGGTGCCGACGATCAGCACGGTAGAAACCGAGGTCACCAGCGGGTCGATGGTCTGGGCGATGTGGTTGTACATGGCGACCGGCAAGGTCATCGTGCCGGGGGTGGCCACAAACACCGTCATCGTCAACTCGTCAAAGCTCTGGATGAAGGAGAGCATCCAGCCGCCGGCGATACCGGCCATCAGCATGGGCACGGTGATGCGCATGAAGACGGTGCCGCGCGATGCGCCCAGCGACAGGCCGGCATGCTCGATCTCGCGGTTCATGCCCGTGGCTGCGGCCAGCACCATGCGCAAGGCATAGGGCATGATGCAGATCACATGGGTGAACATGAGCCAGAAGAACGAACCCGACAGCCCGGCGATGTTGAAAAAGCGCAGGAAGGCCGCGCCCAGCACCACGTGGGGAATCATCAGCGGCGACATGAAAAAGGCCATCAGCACCTCGCGGCCGGCAAAGCGGTAGCGGGTGATGGCCAGCGCAGCCGGCACCGCCAGCGCGATGGCAATCGAGGCCGAGGCCAGGCCCAGCTTGGCCGAGAACCAGAAGGCCGACTTGATCTCCGTCGCATCCAGGATGGCGCGGAACCAGCGCAAGGACAGGCCATCGGTGGGGAAGGAGATGAAGCCCTTGTCGGTAAAGGCCACCGCCACCACCACGACCAGCGGCGCCAGAATGAAGCTGATGAACAGCGCGTGGAAGACCAGCGCCAGAGGACTGTTTTTTTGCATGGCTCAACCCTCGAAAACAGCTTTGAAGCGGCGCTCGATCCAGCGATTGCAGCCCACGATGATGACGACGTTCGCAACCAGCAGCACCACGGCAATGGCAGCGCCCAGCGGCCAGTTCAAGGTGTTGAGGAACTCGTCGTAGGCGGCCGTAGCCACCACCTTGAGGCGGCGTCCGCCCAGCAGTGCCGGCGTGGCAAAGGCCGATGCCGAAAGCGCGAAGACGATGATGCTGCCCGAGAGAATGCCCGGCAGCAGCTGGGGCAGCACCACACGGCGGAACACGGTGCGCTGGCTGGCACCCAGGGACAGGCCGGCGTTCTCGACCTGGGGATCGAGCTTTTGCAGCGAGGCCCAGACGGAGATCACCATGAAGGGCACCATCACATGCACCATGGCGATGGTCACGCCGGTCATCGTGAAGGCCAGGCGCAGCGGCTCATCGATGATGTGGAACAGCATCAGGCCCTTGTTGATCAGGCCGTTGTTGCCCATCAGGATGGACCAACCCAGGGTACGCACCACCACCGAGATCAGCAGCGGTGCCAGGATGATCAGCAGAAACACACCGCGCCAGCGGCCGCGCATGCGGGAGATGATGATGGTCTCGGGCACACCCAGCACCACGCAGAGCACGGTGACGATGGCCGACATCAGGGCCGTACGGCCAAAGATCTCCAGGTAGTAGCTGTCGCTGAAGATCTCCAGGTAGTTCTTCAGCGAATAGACCTTCTGGATGCCTTCCATGCCATTGAAGACATTCAGCGACAGAATGGCCGTCAAAGCCAGTGGCGCCAGCAGCATGGTCACAAAGACCAGCAGGCCGGGCCCGGACATGGCCCAGGGTTTCCAGCGGTTCTTGCTATCCACGGCTGGCCTCCTGCTGGGTCAGCACGCGCACATCCTCGGGCGACCAGTTCAGGCTCACCTCGTCGCCCTCATGCAGTGCAGCGCGGCGTGCATTGGGCAGGCTGATGTGGATGTCGCCCAAGCCGGTGCTGACATTGACCACCCACTGGCTGCCCAGGAACAGCAAGGTCTTGATCGTGCCGGGCAGGCCGCCCTGGCCGGCCGGGGCCACCTCGATGCGCTCGGGCCGCAGGTAGACCACCACCGGGCCGCTGTCCACCGGGCTGGGCGCGCCCAGCACAATGTCGCCGATCTTGACGGTCTCGCGGCTTTGGGCCTGGCCTTCGAAGCGGTTGGTCTTGCCCAGGAACACCGAGGCAAAGTCGCAGGTCGGCTTGTCGTAGATCTGCTGGGGCGAATCGACCTGGGCGATCTGGCCGTTGTGCATCACCGCAATGCGGTCGCTCATGGTCATCGCCTCGACCTGGTCGTGCGTCACCAGGATGGTGGTGATGCCCAGCTGGCGCTGGATGGCGCGCATCTCGACGTGCATTTCCTGGCGCAGCTTGGCGTCCAAGTTGGACATGGGTTCGTCCAGCAGCAGCACTTCGGGCTGGATCGCCAAGGCGCGGGCAATGGCCACACGCTGGCGCTGGCCGCCGGAGAGTTCACGCGGGTAACGGGCACCAAGGCCATGCAGGCGCACCAGTGCCAGCGCGTCCTGGATGCGCTTTTGCATCACGTCGCGGCTGAGTTTGCGCATCTCCAGACCGAAGGAGATGTTCTGCTCCACCGTCATGTGGGGGAAGAGCGCATAGCTCTGGAACACCACGCCCATGCCGCGCTGCTCGGGGCGCAGCTGGGTGATGTCCTTGCCGTCGAGCACGATGCGGCCCTGGCTGGGGTCCAGAAAGCCGGCAATCATCTGCAAGGTGGTTGTCTTGCCGCAGCCCGAAGGGCCGAGCAGCGATACGAACTCACCGCGATGGACTTCCAGGTTGAAGTCCTTGACGGCAACAAAATCCCCGAACCTCTTGGCGAGGCCCTCGATACGTAGAAAACTCATGTGAAACTCCGGGGCCTGCGGCCCGCGTGGGGCGGCGCGGCAGGCCTGTGTATGATTTAGCGCCTATCCCTGGCGTCCTGGCAAGGAGGCCAGGGATGAATCAGAGGCGCTCACACGGCCCTTGAGACGAGGCGCAAAGCCGCAGGCAGTACAAAAGGTACGACAAGGCTTTGCAACGAAGTATCAAGGGTTGTGTGAGTGGCTCTTAACGCTCGACCGTGCGGTTCCAGCGATTGGTCCATTCGGAGCGCTTGACGTTGACGATCTTGTAGTCCACGGTCTTCAACTGGGCGATCTGTTCCGGGCCATAAGGCACTTGCTTGGCGACCTTCTCGTCGAGCTTGACCTTGCTGTTCATGGGGCCCCAGGCCTGGGTCTCGGCCAGCGCGGCTTGCGACTCGGGGGTGTAGAGGAACTGCATGAACTTCTGTGCGCCGGCCTTGGGCTGCTTCTTGGCAACGGGGCAGACGGAGGTGAACAGCGCAAACGCGCCTTCCTTGGGGTAGACGAACTTCACGGGAAAGCCAGTGTCAGCCAGCGCCTTGACGCGGCCGCTGCCCCAGACGCCGATGACGGCATCGCCGTTCTGGAACAGCTCGGTCATCTTGCCGGGAGAGGGTTCCCAGGCCAGCACGTTCGGGCCCACATCCTTGATCAGCGCCTGGAAGCCAGGGTCGATGTTGTTGGCGCCGCCGCCGTTCATTTCGGCAAACATCAGCAGGGTCTGCAGACCGTAGCCGTTGTTGATCGGCGGGATCACGGTCTTGCTCTTGAACTTCTTGTCCTTGAGGTCGTTCCACGAGGTAGGCGCTGCCCAGCCGGCCTTCTTGAAGGCTTCTTCGTTGTAGAACAGGCCGGTGGCGATGACGCCCAGGTTCAGCGACTTGTTGCCCGCCGTCTTGGCCATGGGGTAGAGGTCGTTGTAGACCGGTGCGGCTTCGATATCGCCGCAGAAGCCGAACTGCACGGCCTGCTCCATCGGGCCGTCATCCATCAGCGCCACGTCGTACTGGGGGTTGTTCTTTTCCGCCTGGAGCTTGGCCAGGGTGTCGGTGGAGTTGCCAGGCACGTAGATGACCTTGTTGCCGGTCAGCTTCTCATAGGCCGGAATGATCTTTTGCTTGAAAGCGGTCTCGGTCGAGCCGCCATAGCCACCGACATAAATGTCTTCAGCATGGGCAATGCCAGCGGTGGCAGCAAAGGCAGCAGCCAGGGAGAGAGCCAGACGGGATGCGGTCATCGAAATTACCTCCAGAAAGTGGGTGGGGCCAAAGTGAAATTCAATCTGTCTGGTAGCCAATGATAGGCATCTGCAGGCAAAATTGAATCGGTGAATTCCTGCTTCAATGCCTTTATGGGATGGAAATTTCTCAATCGATAAGCCATTGAAATAACTACTAAATTAGTAATTTTGTAGACTATTCGATTGCATTACGCCATCAACTCATGTCTTTACAACATGGATAAGAAGATCACACTGCGCCATCTGGAGGCGTTTCGGGCGCTGATGCTGCGCCGCTCGGTCACGGCAGCGGCCCAGTCGCTGGAAGTGACCCAGCCGGTGGTCACCCGGCTGATTGCCGAATTCGAGGCGCGCATCGGCATGCCGCTGTTCGAGCGGGTCAAAAGCCGGCTGCAGCCGACGTCAGCAGCCACCTTGCTGCTGGAAGACGTGCACCAGGCCTTGATGGGCATCGAGCGTATCCGCAACATCTCCGAGAACGTGCGCTTTCGGCGTCTGCAGCGACTGGAGGTGACGGCCGCACCCGCCATGGCGACCTCGTTCCTGCCCAGCGCCATTGCCAAGTTCAGCGCCCAGTTCCCCGAGACCCTGGTCACCTTGCATATGCAGGCCTCGCCGGCCGCACTGGACATGGTGCAGGCCGAGCGCTGCGATATCGGCTTTGTGATGCTCTCGCCCGACCACACCCGCTTCAAGGGGCTGGAGACCTTGGTGATCGGCAAGCTGGTGGTGGCGGTGCCCGCCGGGCACAAGCTGGCGCGCAGAAGCAGCCTGTCACCGATCGACTTTGTCGACGAGCCCCTGGTGTCGCTGCCGACCATGATGGAAACCCGCACCAAGCTCGACAGCCTGTTTCTGGTCAACCGCGTGCAGCGCCGCGTGAACATCGAGACCCAGATCTCGTATGCCGCCATCAAGCTGGTCGAGGCCGGCGCCGGCCTGGCCATCATCGACCCGCTGACTGCCTGCAGCTACCACGGGCCCGATGTGAAGTTTGTGCTGTTCGAGCCCGCCGTCCCCTGCGAGTACTCGATGGTGGTCTCCAACCGCCATGCCTCCACCTTGGTGCTCAAGCCCTTTATCGACCTGGCCAAGGCAGAGATCAAGCGCATGCTGCCCAAACGCTGGATCCTCTAACGAGCGTTTGGGCGGAGCCTGCGGATAGGAGCCTGTTTACTCCGGCGTAATGCCCGCCGCCTTGATCACCTGCCCCCACTTGGTGGTCTCGGTGGCCTGGAACTGCGCCAGCTCGCTCTGGCTGGTGGTCCAGGGGTCGGAGCCCGACATCTCGAAGAAGGACTTGGCAGCGGCACTGCCAACCGCCTGCCCCAGCAGCTGGTTGAGCTTGGCGCTGACGGCGGCGGGCACATTGGCTGGTGCATAGGCAGCAAACCAGTAGCCCATGTCATAGCCCTTCACACCGGCCTCGGCAATCGTCGGCACATCGGGCAGCTGGGCGCTGCGCTTTTGCGTGGAATAGCCCAGCGCGCGCAGCTTGCCGGCCTTGATCTGCGGCACGCCGGTGGAGACGTCGGTGATCATCAGGTTGATCTGGCCGCCCAGCAGGTCGGTGATGGCCAGCGGGTTGCTCTTGTAGGGCACATGCAGGATGTCCACATCGGCGAGCTGCTTGAGCATCTCGCCAGCGACCCGGCTCGACGAGCTGCCGCTGCCAAAGCTGAGCTTGCCCGGGTTGGCCTTGGCAAAGGCCAGCAGATCGCTCACCGAGTGGTAAGGCGCATTGGCCGGCACCACCAGCACCTGGCCGCCCTTGCCCAGGCCGGTGATCGGCGTGAAGTCCTTGACCGGGTCATAGGACAGCTTGCGGTAGAGGTGGATATTGGCCGCATGCGTGGTGTTGGTGGTGATCAGCACCGTGTAGCCATCGGCCGGGGCCTTGGCCACCGCCTGCGCCGCAATCATGCCGCTGGCACCAGCCTTGTTCTCGACGATCACCGGCTGGTGCGTCTGCTCGGTGACCGCCTGGCCCAGCGCCCGCGCCAGCTGGTCGGTGGCGCTGCCGGCCGCAAAGGGCACGACAAAGGTGATGGGTTTGGACGGAAAGCTCGCTTGCGCAAAGGCCAGCGGGCTGATGGCCAAGGCCGTGGCACAGGCCAGCAGGTGGCGGCGGGTGGAAAATTTCATCTTTTGTCTCCGGTTGGTTTCTTATTCAGTGGTAGTTGGCAGGGCCGCATCGGCCGGCCCGACCAGATGGGCCTGCAAATGCGCCGGCAGCACGATCGGCATTTGCAGCACGCGAAAGCACAGGGTCTTGCCGTGGCTGTCGAGGTTCAGCGCGTCGTTGACGCCGCCGTCCAGCACCTCGTCGAGCACCAGGTTCATCGCCTGCAGCTGGGGCAGCAGGTAGCGCTGCACCTGGCGGGGCTGGCGGTCAGCAAACAGCGCGGCAACGGCGGCCTCGGTGACTTGTGCGCAGATGGCATCCCAGAGCGCGGGATGCCAGGCGATCACGCTGATGTTGGAGCGGTTGCCCTTGTCGCCGGTGCGCCCATGGGCCAGGCGGTAGAGCGGGACGGTGATGTGGTCGTTCATGTGGCGGCCTCCTCTTGCGCAGCCCAGACAAAGCCCGTGGCAATCAGTGCCTGGGGTACCAGGCAGGAGACCATGCCCAGGCGCTGGCGCATATGGCTGCGCACGCCACCACCACCGGCGGGTCCGCAGCAGTACAGCGCATTGATCTCGCGCGGCAGGCGCGCTGCGGTGGCCTTGTCGGCATGCTGCCAGGCCATGCGCAGCCGTACATCGGGCGACGCAGCCGACAGATCAGCGCCGGCCAGCCAATCGCTGGCATCGTTGCCCCAGACACTGGTGACGCCAATCAGGTCGGTGCGCAGCGGCGCAATGCCCTGCAGACGCTGGGCGACGGTCTGCGCCGCCAGCCGCGCACGCTCGGCCGCACGCGGGCCGGCGTAGGAAATCTCGGCCTCGGCAAACCAGCCCGAGGCATAGCAGGTGTTGACCTTGAGCGCCTCGGGGCGCGGATGGCCGATGACGCCCTCCAGCCGCACGCGGTTCTCGCCCTCAGTCCTCACCTGGGCCTGGCTGATGTCGGCCACCACATCGGGGGTCAGGTAGCAGCGGGGGTCGTGGATTTCGTAGAGCAGCTGCTCCTTGACGGTGGCGGTCGTGATGCAGCCGCCGGTGCCCTCGGGCTTGAAGATGCTGCAGTTGCCGCTGTCGTCGATCTCGGCGATCGGGTAGCCCAGCCGGTCCATGCCCGGCACATCCTTGTAGCCCGGGTCGGCAAAATAGCCGCCGCTGACCTGGGTGCCGCATTCCAGCAGGTGGCCAGCCATCGTCGCGCGGGCCAGGCGGTCCCAGTCGTCCCAGGCCCAGCCAAAATGCGCCATTGCCGGGCCCAGTACCAGGGAGGGATCGGCCACGCGGCCGCAGACCACGATATCGGCGCCCGCCTGCAAGGCCTCGGCGATCGGCCGCGCACCAATATAGGCATTGGCGCTGACCAGCGGCTGCTCGGGCATCTGCGCACCCAGGGCCTGGGCCAGCATGGGCCGGTGGGCCGGGCCGCTCAGGTCATCGCCCTGCACCACGGCAATACGGGGGGCGCGCAGGCCCAGGCTGCGGGCCAGGGCCACAATGGCGCGGGCGGCGCCTTGCGGGTTGGCAGCGCCAAAATTGCTGACGATGCGGATGCGGTGGGCCAGGCAGTCGTCCAGCACTGGGCGCAGCAGCTCCAGCAGCAGCGGCTCGTAGCCGGCTTCGGAGTCGTCGCGCCGGGCGAGCTGGGCCAGCGCCAGGGTGCGCTCGGCCAGGGTTTCAAAAATCAGAAACGCGGGCTGCTGCAAGGCGATCAGCGCCTGCACCACTGGCGCTGCCGCATCCACCCGATCGCCTGAAAAACCGGCCGCGCAGCCTATCAGCATGGGCGCGGGCGCTGTCTTGTCTGTCTGCATAGCATCTCCTGCTGGCCACTATAGAAAATAGGTTCTATGTTGTGAAATCGATAATTGAGATTGATTAATCTGCAACGCAAATGAATCTATCCCACCGCGACATCCAGGCCTTTCTGGCGCTGGCCAGCCAGAAAAACTTCACCCGGGCAGCCAGCCTCTGCCACCTGTCCCAACCGGCGTTCAGCGCGTTGATCCGCAGTTTGGAGACCACGGTGGGCCTGCGCCTGTTCGAGCGCAGCACCCGGCATGTGCTGCTGACGCCCGAGGGTGAGCAGTTTCTGCTGTCGGCGCAGCGCATTGCGGCCGAATTTGCCGCCTGCGAAAAAGCCATGCGCGACACCGCCCAGCTCAGCCATGGCAAGGTTGCCGTGGCCTTGCTGCCGTCGCTGGCGGCGGGCTGGCTGCCCCCGGTGCTGCGCAGCTTTGCCAGCCAGCACCCCGGTGTGCAGCTGCAGGTCTTCGATGTGCTGTCCGAGCCCTGCATTGCGGCGGTGGCCAATGGCGATGCCGACTTTGCGCTGGCCGCCATCCGCGCCGACACGCCGGATCTGCGCGCCGAGCCTTTTTGCAGCGATAGCTTTCACCTGGTCTGCCCGGCCGACCACCCGCTGGCCGCGCTGGACGAGGTACTACTGGCCGATCTGGCGGCCTGGCCCTTTGTGCACCTGGCCCGGCACAGCAGCGTGCGCCAGTACCTGGATGCCGCCTTCTTCCCCCAGACCATGCAGACCCTGGTGGAGGTGGAGCAGCTCGCCACCGTGATGGGCCTGGTCAAGGCCGGCCTGGGTATCAGCGTGGTGCCGGCCCTGACTTTGTTTCACTTTGTACAACCTGGCCTGGTCACGCGGCCGCTGCATCTGCCCGGCATGGACCGCCAGATCTACATGGTGCGCCGGCGCGAGCCCAGCCTGTCCTTGGTGGCCCAGGCGCTGTACGAATTGATGCAACGGCAACGACCGGTCTTTGCAAGAATGGATTGATTCGCATGTAGAAATCGCTGGAGATGCCCCCTGCCTATCCCCTCCCCGCCTCCCTGGGCCAGCCCAGAGGCGCTTGAACCCTGGCCGCCACTGCGCCCGCGCATGGCGGCGCTGCTCGCCTGGGGCAGCGGGGCGGCACTGCTGGCCTGCACGCTGCGTGTCTTGCTGGACTACCCCATCTGCGCCAATGACGAGTCCGCCTGGATCCATATCGCCCGTCAGCTGGACCGGGGCGTGGACTGGCCGGTGTCCAGCCCTGCCTTTGTCGACCTATTCGCCCTGTTTGCACGGAGCCAACGATCCAGCCCCGCCACCTCGATAATCATTCGCAATATTTATTGCAAATCTTTGTGCCCGTAGGCACAAAACCCTGGTTTAGGCCCTTTTTTGGGATGCAGGCGGCAGGTTTCAGGCCGTTTGTCATACACGGTGCAGCGCCGCGCTACCGGGTCGAGAAACTGGCAATCACCGCTGGCGCGGCGCGCCATCGTGAAGATATTGTGCTTGGGGTTGTAATGGTCGATCAGCCGGGCCTTGAGCAGGCGCTTGGCGATTAGCTTGTGCGCAATATTGTCGACCTCGAAGGCATCGACCAGGCCCAGGCGCACCAGGTCGGGCAGTTGCACCTCCAGCGGCATGGTGCAGCAGTTGGCCGCGCAGCTGTCGCAGAGCCCGGCCTTGTACTTGGTCCAGGTCTCCAGGCGGTCAACATCAACAATTCGGATCGGGGATTTCATGGCGGGGCGCTGCGCAAGCGGCCTGGCAGAAGTGGCCGCTTATTTTTCGAGCCCGCCAGTATCGCGCCAAAGCGATGTCTGGGGCCTGCGCTGGGGCATCATCCCTGCTTCCACCACACCGTGCCATCGCGCTCTTCCACCGCCACCGCATCCAGGCTGGAGCCCCGGCAGGGTCCGCCGACGCATTTGCCGGTATCGGGCTGGTAGATGGCGCCGTGGTAGGGGCAGAGGATGAACTGGCGGCCGCTCTCCAGAATGTCGCCATCAAAATCCATGGGCACGCTGGCGTGCTGGCACTCATTGATCCAACCGTGCAGCTGGCCTTGCCAGCGGATCACAAAGGCCTTCTGGCCATTGGGCAGCTGGAAGAAAAAGGGCTTGCCGTTGTCCTGCAGGTCGGCGCTGGCGCCCAGGGGTTCGGTGCCGTCAAACAGGATCGTGGGGGTGCTGGGCTCGGTCATGGCGGGCGCGCTATCGTTGTCGTTGTCGTCAAAAAGAAAAGGCAGCCGCCCCATGCGCATTGCACGCGGCGGCTGCCCGATGGGCTGGCTGTATTTATACGCTGGCTGCCGTGGTCGGCATGCTGGCAATCACCTGCGCCACAGCGGCGGTCAGCTTCTTGGCATAAGGCACATGCAGGAACTCATTGGGTCCGTGCGCATTGCTCTTGGGGCCCAGCACGCCGCAGACCATCATCTGCGCCTTGGGGAAGCCGGCGCTGAGCATGCCCATCAGCGGGATGGAGCCGCCCTGGCCGATAAAGCCGCAGTCCGCACCAAAGTGCGCGCGGCTCGATTGGTTGAGCGCGTTCAGGAACCAGTCGCTGGTGTTGGGGGCATTCCAACCATTGGCGCCGCTGGCGCCTTCCCAGGTGACCTTGGCCTGGTAGGGCGCGTTGTCTTCCAGCAAGGTCTTGAGCTCTTGCATGCACTGGGTGGCATCGACCAGCGGGGGCAGGCGCAGGCTCAGCTTGAAGGCGGTGTAGGGGCGCAGCACATTGCCGGCATCCTGCAACGCGGGCAGGCCTTCGGCACCGGTGACGGACAAGGTCGGCTCCCAGGTGCGCTTGAGCAGCGCTTGCGTGGGGTCGGTGGTGGTGGGCAGCGCAAACAGGCTGGAGCCATTGCAATCAAAATGCGCCCAGGGGAAGCGCTTGTACAGCTCGTCGCCCAGAATGCCGGCTGTGGCCTGCGCCTGGGTCAGGCGCTCTGCCGGCACCGCGCAGTGGAAGCTTTCCGGCAGCAGGCGGCCGGTCTTGCTGTCTTCCAGGCGGTCCAGCACCTGGCGCATGATGCGGAAGGACGAGGGCACGACGCCCGAGGCATCGCCCGAGTGCACGCCCTCGGTGAGGATCTCGACCTTCAAGGTCCCTGCGACCATGCCGCGCAGGCTGGTGGTCAGCCACAGCTGGTCGTAGTTGCCGGCGCCGCTGTCCAGGCAGATGACCAGGCCCACATCGCCCAGGCGGGGCTTGAGCATGTCGATATAGACCGGCAGGTCGCCCGAGCCGCTTTCTTCGCAAGTCTCGATCAGGCCGACGATGCGCGGGTGCGGCACGTTCTGGCGCTTGAGCTCTTGGATGGCGGCCACGCTGGCGTAGGTGGCATAGCCGTCATCGGCGCCGCCCCGGCCATAGAGCTTGCCGTCTTCGTATTTGGGGGTCCAGGGGCCCAGGTCATTGCGCCAGCCGGAGAACTCGGGTTGCTTGTCCAGGTGGCCATACATCAGCACGGTCTGCGTGCTCTGCGCCTGGGTGGCAGGCACTTCAAAGAACAGCACCGGCGTGCGGCCCGGCACGCGCACCACTTCCAGGGTCAGCCCTTCGACCTTCTGCGCCTCGATCCAGCTGGCGGCATTGCGCACCACCGTGTCGATGAAACCATGCTGCTCCCAGTTGCCATCAAAGCCCGGCGACTTGGCGGGGATGGCGATGTAGTCGGTCAGCTGGCGAAGAATATCGCGGTCCCACTGCTGGCTGATATGGCTGAGGGCAGCATCGGCTTGCAGCTGGGTGGCGTCTAGGCGGGCGTTCATGGGTGAATCTCCTGGTGGTGCTGCCACGAAAGGGGCAGCCGCAGCCATAAGCGTACCAGCGCAGGCGCCCCTCGGCTATCGCCTGCGGCAAAGCCCTGCTGCCGTTGTACAGCGCAGGGCCCGCCGGGCAAGGCCGGCTGCGGGGATCAGAGGTGCTCGAAGTGAAACACCGCCGTGCCGGCACGCGCATTGGGCAGCCAGCGCCGCACCTCGCCGTTCTGCAGGCCAAAGCTGTCCAGAATGTGCAGCTTGTTCTTGAGCGCCAGCACCTCGAAATCCTTGAAGGTGCCGACGCGGATGTTGGGCGTGTCGTACCACTGGTAGGGCAGGCGCTTAGTCACCGGCATGCGGCCTTGCAGGATGGACAGGCGGTTGGGCCAGTGGGCAAAGTTGGGGAAGGCCACCACGCCCTGCTTGCCGATGCGCGCGGTCTCGCGCAGCATCACCTCGGCATTGCGCAGATGCTGCAAGGTGTCGATCTGCAGCACCACATCAAAGCTGTTGTCCTCGAAGATGGCCAGGCCGTCTTCCAGGTTCAGCTGCAGCACGTTCACGCCCCGGCGCACGCAGGCCAGCACATTGCTGTCGTCAAACTCGATGCCATAGCCGCTGCATTCGCGCTCGCGCTGCAGGTAGGCCAGCAGGCTGCCGTCGCCGCAGCCCAGGTCCAGCACGCGGGCGCCCTTGGGCACCAGGTTGGCAATGGCCTGGAAGGTGGAAGAAGACTCGGTCATACCGCCTCCTGGGTGCTGGGCTGGCCAGCGCTCAGTTCGCGGGCCATGTTTTCAAAATAGGAGCGCATCACGCCCATGTAGCGGGCATCGTCGAGCAAGAAGGCATCGTGCCCATGGGGGGCGTCGATCTCGGCATAGCTGACGGTGCGGCGGTTGTCGAGCAAGGCCTTGACGATCTCGCGGCTGCGCGCTGGCGAAAAGCGCCAGTCGGTCGTGAAGCTCACCAGCATGAAGCGCGCCTTGGCGCCCGCCAGCGCCTGGGTCAGGTCGCCGCCAAAGGGCTTGGCCGGGTCAAAGTAGTCCAGCGCCCGGGTGATCAGCAAATAGGTGTTGGCATCGAAGTAGTCGCTGAACTTGTCGCCCTGGTAGCGCAGATAGCTCTCGATCTGGAACTCCACATCCTGGGTGCTGTATTTGAGGTCCATGCCTTCGCGCAGCTGGCGGCCGAACTTCTGGTTCATCACATCGTCGCTCAGGTAGGTGATGTGGCCGATCATGCGGGCAATGCGCAGGCCGCGCTTGGGCACCACGCCGTGCTGGTAGAAGTGGCCGCCGTGGAAGTCGGGGTCGGTCACGATGGCGCGACGCGCCACCTCGTTGAAG
Organism: Comamonas sp. JUb58; assembly: GCF_004364775.1. GTDB lineage: Bacteria > Pseudomonadota > Gammaproteobacteria > Burkholderiales > Burkholderiaceae_C > Comamonas. Next base: position 37,456 of record NZ_SOAL01000007.1, on the reverse strand, counting down.
GCGATGTTCTCGGCCGACAGGCAGGGCGCGCTGGCCACCACCACCGCATGGCGCATGCGGTCGGGGTACTGCAAGGTCCAGGACAGCGCCTGCATGCCGCCCAGGCTGCCGCCCAGCACGGCCGCCAGTTGGGTGATGCCCAGCCGATCCAGCAGCAGCGCCTGGGCATTGACCCAGTCTTCCACCGTCACGACGGGGAAATCGGCGCCATAGACCGAGCCGCCGTCCGGATTCATGTGCATGGGCCCGGTCGAGCCAAAGCAGGAGCCCAGGTTGTTGACGCCGATGACAAAGAAATGGTTGGTATCGACCGCCTTGCCCGGGCCGATCATGTTGTCCCACCAGCCCTCGCTCTTGGCCTGGCCCTCATAGTGGCCAGCCACATGGTGCGAGGCATTGAGTGCATGGCAGACCAGGATGGCGTTGGAGCGGTCGGCGTTGAGCTGGCCGTAGGTCTCGTAGGCCAGATGGTAGTCGCGGATGGAGGCGCCACTTTGGAGAGGGAGCGCCTCCGGGAAATGCATTGATTGGGGTGTCGCAACGAATGACATAAAAAACCCGGCAACGCTAAAAACGAGGCCGGGTCGATGGAATGCAGTCGCCTACCGAGTCTTTAGCTGGATTTATAAAGCGCCCGCAAGCTGAAGCAAATCGGCGCCGTGAAATCTCAGTGTACTGCAAATCGGCAGCAGGTGTGCTGCATCAACTGCCGCCCAGGTAGAGCCGGTTGGAGCTTTTGACCTCTTCCATCACGGCGTAGGTGCGGGTCTCGCGCACGCCGGGCAGCTGCCACAAAACCTCACCGGCAAAGTGGCGGTAGTGGTTCATGTCGGCCACGCGGATCTTGACCAGGTAGTCAAAGCCGCCAGCCACCATATGGCACTCCATGATCTCGGGCCGCACCTGCACCGCCGCCTTGAACTCGTCAAACACATTGGGCGTGGTGCGGTCCAGCAGCACCTCGATGAAGACCAGCATGGCCGCGCCCAGCTTTTGCGGGCTCAGCCGCGCCTCGTAGCCGGTGATATAGCCCTCCTTGGTGAGGCGCTGCACCCGGGCCAGCACGGCCGTGGCCGACAGCGACACCGCCTCGGCCAGCTTCAGGTTGGAGATGCGGCCGTCCCGCTGCAGCACGGCCAGAATGCGCAAATCGATGCGGTCCAGGTCATCCGGGGGGTCGATGATGGCGGTCATGGGCAGAATTTTTCACTAAGAACGAGCCATATTATGGAGAGAAATTCAAACCACAAACGATCACACTGGCGGCATTCACTATCTACTCTGAACACGAGCCCGCCATGACTGCCAACGCCGTTGTTGACAACCAGCCCTCCACCACCTCGCCGTTTACGGCCGCAAACAGCAGCCCATCTGGTGCAAGCGCTCCTGTTTTTAATGAGCTGGTATCGGCCTTGCAGCCTGCCTCGGCGCTGCGCGCCGCCATCACCGCCGCCTACCGCAAACCCGAGACTGAAGCGCTGGAGGCACTGCTGCCCCAAGCCACGCCGCACGCCGCCATCGCCCAGGCGGGCGATGCGCTGGCGCTGCAGCTGGCCCGCACCCTGCGCGAGCGCAAGGCCGACAGCGGCCGCTCCGGCCTGGTGCAAGGCCTGCTGCAGGAGTTTGCGCTGTCGTCGCAAGAAGGCATTGCGCTGATGTGCCTGGCCGAGGCGCTGCTGCGCATCCCCGATACCGCCACCCGCGATGTGCTGATCCGCGACAAGATCGCCCACGGCCAGTGGAAGGCCCACGTGGGTAAGAGCCCGTCGATGTTCGTCAATGCCGCTGCCTGGGGCCTGGTGCTGACCGGCAAGCTGGTGGCCACGCACAGCGAAGGCTCGCTGGGCCAGTCGCTCACCCGCCTGATCGGCCGGGGCGGCGAGCCGCTGATCCGCAAGGGCGTGGACATGGCCATGCGCATGATGGGCGAGCAGTTCGTCACCGGCGAGACGATTGGCGAAGCGCTGAAGAATGCCGAGCGCCTGGAGGCCAAGGGCTTCCGCTACTCCTACGACATGCTGGGCGAAGCGGCAATGACCAGCGATGACGCCAAGCGCTACCTGCGCGACTACGAAAACGCCATCCATGCGATCGGCAAGGCCAGCAATGGCCGGGGCGTCTACGAAGGCCCGGGCATCTCGATCAAGCTGTCGGCCCTGCACCCGCGCTACAGCCGCGCCCAGTACGACCGCGTGATGGCCGAGCTCTATCCCGTGGTGCTGCAGCTGGCCGTGCTCGCCAAGAGCTACAACATCGGCCTCAATATCGATGCCGAAGAAGCCGACCGCCTGGAGCTGTCGCTGGACCTGCTGGAAAAGCTCTGCTTTGCGCCCGAGCTGGCCGGTTTTGCCGGCATCGGCTTTGTCGTGCAGGCCTACCAAAAGCGCTGCCCCTATGTGCTGGACTTCATCATCGACCTGGCGCGACGCAGCCAGCACCGTTTGATGGTGCGCCTGGTCAAGGGCGCCTACTGGGACAGCGAGATCAAGCGCGCCCAGATCGACGGCTTGGAAGGCTACCCGGTCTACACCCGCAAGGCCTACACCGATGTGTCCTACCTGGCCTGCGCACGCCAGCTGCTGGCCGCGCCCGATGCGATCTACCCCCAGTTCGCCACGCACAACGCCCACACGCTGGCCACCATCTACCACCTGGCCGACCCGGCCCGCTACCAGCCCGGCCAGTATGAGTTCCAGTGCCTGCACGGCATGGGCGAGCCGCTGTACGAGCAAGTGGTGGGCCGCAATGCCAGCGAGAACCTGGGCCGCCCCTGCCGCATCTATGCACCCGTGGGCACGCATGAAACCCTGCTGGCCTACCTGGTGCGCCGCCTGCTCGAGAACGGCGCCAACACCAGCTTTGTGAACCGCATCGCCGACCAGGACATCCCCCTGGCCAAGCTGGTGGAAAACCCGGTAACCACCGCCCAGCAATGGGCGCAGAGCGAAGGCCAGCTGGGCCTGCCCAACCCGCACATTGCCCAGCCGCGCGCGCTGTATGGCGCAAGCCGCAGCAACTCGGCCGGTCTGGACCTGTCCAACGACAACCGCCTGCGCGCGCTGCAGCAAGACCTGCAGGCCAGCGCAGAGATGGCCTGGCATGCCCAGCCCATGCTGGCCGATGGCGCCCCCGCCTCCACCCAGCCCAGCGAGCCCGTGCTGAACCCAGCCGACCACAGCGACCAGGTCGGCACCGTCACGCAGGCATCGACCGAGCAGGGGGAGTTTGCGCTGGCCGCTGCCCAAGCTGCTGCCGCCCGCTGGCAGGCCACCCCCACTGCCCAGCGCGCCGATTGCCTGGCCAAGGCCGGTGACTTGCTTGAAGCCCATATGCCCACCCTGATGGGCGTGCTGGTGCGCGAGGCCGGCAAGACCTGCTCCAACGCGATTGCCGAAGTGCGCGAGGCGGTGGACTTTTTGCGCTTCTACGCCGCCCAGGTGCGCAGCTGGGGCCAGGCGGATTACCGGGCCCTGGGCCCGGTGGTCTGCATCAGCCCCTGGAACTTCCCGCTGGCCATCTTCAGCGGCCAGATTGCTGCCGCGCTGGCCGCTGGCAACACCGTGCTGGCCAAGCCGGCCGAGCAAACACCGCTGATCGCCGCCGCTGCCGTGCAGGCGCTGTGGCAGGCCGGCGTGCCGCGCGATGTGCTGCAGCTGCTGCCCGGCACCGGCGAGACCGTGGGTGCCCGCCTGGTGGGCGACAGCCGCGTGCAGGCCGTCATGTTCACCGGCTCGACCGAAGTGGCCCGCATTCTGCAAAAGACCCTGGCCCAGCGCCTCGATGCCCAGGGCCAGCCCGTCACCCTGGTGGCCGAGACTGGCGGCCAGAACGCGATGATCGTGGACTCGTCCGCCCTCGCCGAACAGGTGGTGGTGGATGTGCTGTCCTCGGCCTTTGACTCGGCCGGCCAGCGCTGCTCGGCGCTGCGCGTGCTCTGCGTGCAGGACGAAGCCGCCGACCGCCTGCTGCACATGCTGCGCGGCGCGATGCAGGAGCTCAAGGTCGGCAACCCCTGCCAGCTCAAGACCGATGTGGGCCCCGTCATCGATGCCGAGGCCAAGGGCGTCATCGACCAGCACATTGCGCGCATGCAGGCTGCCGGTCACCAGGTCTGGCAAAACGGCAGCGCCAGCGCGCAAGGCACCTTTGTGCCGCCCACGGTGATCGCCATCCGCCAGCTGTCTGAGCTCAAGCGCGAGGTCTTTGGCCCGGTGCTGCATGTGCTGCGCTACCGCCGCGAGAGCCTGCCCCAGCTGCTGGCCGACATCAATGCCACCGGCTACGCCCTCACCCTGGGCCTGCACACCCGCATTGACGAGACGATCAACCAGGTGGTCAATGCTGCGCATGCCGGCAATATCTATGTGAACCGCAACATCGTTGGCGCCGTCGTCGGCGTGCAGCCCTTTGGTGGCGAAGGCCTGTCGGGCACGGGCCCCAAGGCCGGCGGCCCGCTGTACATGCTGCGCCTGCTCAGCCGCATGCCAGCCACGGCCACGGTCGATGCACTCGCCCACCTGCCCCGCATGGCGGGCGATGAGGCACCGGCCCCCAGCACCGGCCAGCGCGGCAATGCCCATGGCCTGGAGCAAGCCGATGCCGCGCCGGCCGCTGCGCTGGATGCGCTGCAAAGCTGGGCCAGCCAGCAAGGCCAGGGCGATCTGGCAGCGCTGTGCCAGCGCTATGCCGCCCACACCGGCAACGGTTTTGCGGCCGAGCTGCCCGGCCCCACCGGCGAGCGCAATCTGTATGTGCTGAGCGGCCGCGAGCGCGTGGGCTGCGTGGCCAGCACCAGCAGCCTGCTGCTGGCCCAGCTCGCCGCCGTGCTGGCAGCTGGCTCCACCGCCGTGTGGCCTGCCAACAGCAACCATGCCAGCCTGCTGGCACAGTTGCCCGCCTCGGTGCGTGCATCTGTGCAACTGTCTGCGCACAGCGAGCAGGCCTTCCTGCAGTCCGAAGCCTTTGATGCACTGATCGTCGATGCCGCCAGCGGCTGGCTGGCCAGCGGCAGCAGCCTGGCGGCCCGCGCCGGCGCCATTGTGCCGATCACCGCCCAGGCGGCCGATGGCAGCGTGCCGCTGTTCCGCCTGCTGGCCGAGCATGCCATCAGCATCAACACCGCAGCGGCCGGCGGCAATGCCAGCTTGATGACCTTGGACTGAGGCTGAAGCTTGGGGCGCCGCCCCATCAAAAAAGGGCTGGTGATCGCAAGATCCCCAGCCCTTTTATTTATTTAGTTAGCGCGTTGCCAATGTTGCAAGCGCTGCCAGCACTATCAGTCCATCGTCGTGAACAGCGCAGCCACGCCCAGCACCAGGAAGATCACCGCGCAGACGCGGTGGATCCAGCGGATCGGCAGCTTCTTGGTGATCTTGTCGCCAAACCAGACCACGGGTGCATTGGCCAGCATCATGCCGATCGTAGTGCCGGCGACCACCCAGTAATAAGAAGCGGGGTACTTGGCGGCCAGGCCTACGGTGGCCAGTTGGGTCTTGTCGCCCATCTCGGCCAGGAAGAACAGCAGCACCGTGGTGCCGAACACGCCCCAGCGGCCGCTGCTCTTACCGGCTTCGTCCTCGTCGATCTTGTCGGGGATCAGCATCCAGCCGGCCATCAGGATGAAGGACACGCCCAGAATCCAGCGCAGCACATCGGGGCCCAGCATGGTGGTGATCCAGGCACCGACGGCGCCGGCGAGCGCATGGTTGACCAGGGTCGAGACAAAGATGCCCAGCACAATGGGCCAGGGTTTGCGGTATTTGGCAGCGAGGACGAGCGAGAGCAGCTGTGTCTTGTCGCCCATTTCGGCAAGGGCGACGACAGCAGTGGAGAGGAGAAAGGCTTCCATGTGGGGATCGTTATTGCAGCCGGATATAGCAAGACAGCATTGACCGCATCGCGACTCCGGCATTGGGATCGCAACGTGGTCAATGGTCTCGCCCAGCATCCTCATCACAAGGTGCTGTGTACGCCATAGGCCGCGAAGGCCCAAGTTTGTTGACGCACACTCCGCGGCGCATTGCACGCCCGGCAGGCTACTCCCCAAAGACTGGCGCATCATACGCCCAAAAGCGATGCTGCGCCGCAACACCCACTGCCGCCAGGGAAAATACCAAGCCCCGCTTGCGGGAACTGTCAACACAGCGTAAGGCGATTCACCCATAATGGTGAAGCTCAATGTGCCCCCGGGTACACTAGAGCGCGCGGTGATCCGTCTTGGAAGTTGTCACAGGTTTGTTGATTGCATCAGGCTCCATCGCTTTTTTTACTTTTTTCGGAGTCCTCAAATGGGCAACAAACTTTACGTGGGCAACCTGCCTTACTCTTTCCGTGACAGCGATCTGGAAAGCACTTTCAGCCAATTCGGTACCGTTTCCAGCGCCAAGGTCATGATGGAACGTGACACCGGCCGTTCCAAGGGCTTCGGCTTTGTGGAAATGGGTTCGGACGCTGAAGCACAAGCTGCTATCGAAGGCGTGAACGGCCAAGGTTTCGGCGGCCGTAACCTGGTCGTGAACGAAGCACGTCCAATGGAAGCCCGTCCTCCACGCAGCGGTGGTTTCGGTGGTGGCAACCGTGGCGGCTTCGGCGGCGGCGGTGATCGCGGCGGCTTCGGCGGCGGCGATCGCGGTGGCTTCGGCGGCGGCGATCGCGGTGGCTTCGGCGGCGGTGGCCGTGGTGGCTACGGTGGCGGCAGCTACTAAGCACATCACCTCCAAAACCTCTTAAGGGTTTTGACGGTTAGATGACGGGTTTTCCCGGAAAAAAGGCCTCTTTGAGGCCTTTTTTGCATCTGGTTGCAGCTTCTGCGCCACAACTGAGGGGCAGAACTATGCCATTCTTGGTTTTTATGCCAGAAAATAAAGGATGGAGTCTTCCTCCATTGGGCTACTGCGATGAATGACCGGTGTTTTTCGGGACTCCATCGCATTATTTAAGAGTTATCAGGAGTCCCTCAAATGGGCAACAAGCTTTACGTCGGTAATTTGCCATACCAGGTTCGCGACAACGATCTGGAACAGGCCTTTGGTCAGTTTGGCAGCGTAACCAGCGCCAAGGTGATGATGGAACGCGACACGGGTCGCTCCAAGGGTTTCGGTTTTGTGGAAATGGGCAGCGATGAAGAAGCCCAAGCTGCGGTCAACGGTCTGAACGGTCAGCCTCTGGGTGGCCGCAATCTGGTCGTGAACGAAGCACGTCCCATGGAGCCACGTCCTCCCGGAGGCGGCTTTGGCGGCCCACGTGGCGGCGGCGGTGGCTTTGGTGGCCCCCGTGGCGGTGGCGGCGGCTTCGGCGGCGGTAACCGTGGCGGTGGTGGCTACGGCGGCGGTGGTGGCGGCGGCTATGGCGGCGGCGGTGGTGGATACGGCGGTGGCGGTGGCGACCGTGGTGGCTACGGCGGCGGCGGCGGTGGCAACCCCGGCGGCGGTTATGGCGACCGTGGCGGTCGCGATGGCGGCGGCGGCCGTGGCGGCAATGACCGTGGCTTTGGTGGTGGCGATCGTGGCGGTGACCGCGATGGCGGCTTCCGCAGCCCCTACGGCAATGGCTCGCGCAACCGTGGCGGCAACCAAGGCTACGACAACAACGACGACTATTGATGTCTGCCGGCACACCCTGGCGGTGTGCCCTCAGCAACGACAAAGCCCCGCCAGGGGCTTTTTTCATGCCCGGGCGCCAGCCAAAGCAGCGCCGATGACGCGCCCTGCCCGGCTGCCAGCGCGTGCATTGCCAATGCCCAGCGCATGGCTGCATGGGCGGCACATCCGCGCAGCAGAATCAGGCGCCGCTAGAATGGCGCCAGCTTTTGTTCAACCCTTCGACATCCGCACATAGCCAGGCCCGCCCGTCCCTCGTGGCACACGACGCATGGGGCTCCGCCACTTCGGATCACTAGGCTTTTGGAGTGCGCCGTGTCGCTTTTCCAGATTTTTTCCCGTCGCGCATCGGCCGTCTGCTGCAGCAGCCGGGCCGCGTATGCCTGCGCGTGGCAGGCAGCAGCCCGGTGGTGAAGCGCGACGCCCCCTCCGCGACCCAAAGCGATGCACCACAAGCGCCCAGCGCGGATGCGCTGGCATCGCTGTACCAGCGTTGGCGCAGCCCGCTGGTGCGCTTGTTCCAGCGGCGCAGCCATAGCCGTGAGCAGTCCGAAGAAGCAGCCCAGGAAGTGTTTGTGCGCCTCGCCGTCTCGGGCAAGCAGCTCGCGCCCGAGGAAGAAAAGCCCTACCTCAGCACGGTGGCACGCAGCGTCAGCACCGACGACTGGCGCAAGGCGGGACGCGGGTCCGCGCCGGAGATGGTCTCGGTCGACAGCGACGAGGAGGAGCTGGCTGCGCTGCCGAGCGACGATACACAATCGCCGCTGGAAATAGCGGCCCAGCGCCAGCGCATCGCCCGCCTCAACGATGCCGTGGCCGAGTTGCCCGAGCGCCAACGCCAAGCCTTTTTGCTCAACCGCATCGACGGGCTGAGCCACGACGAGGTGGCCGCCGCGATGGGCATCAGCCCGCGCATGGTCGCCAAGCACCTCAGCCGCGCGATGGCCTACTGCCAATTGCGGCTGAACTATGCCAGCCTGGCGCAGATGCAGCGCCTGCTCTCGCCCCACGACGATCCCCGCGACGAAAGCGCCGCAGAGCGCAAGGACCTGCCATGACCGACGCTTTGCGCCCTGCATCCCCGGCCCTGCCCGAGCAGGCCTTGATCGACCTGCACGAAACCGCTGCCGACTGGTTCATGCGCCGCAGCGATCCGGGTTGGACCGGCGCCGACGAACGCGCATTGGAGGCCTGGCTGGCCCAGGCAGCGCTGCACCGTGAGATTTTTGCGGCCATGTCGCTGACCAGCCTTGATCTGCACCGGATTCCGCTGGCGGCCGATCCCTCCTGGCGCCCCCAGGCCCATGCACAGGCAACACCTCAGCAAGCAGCACCATCACCGCGCCCGGCCAGGCAGGCCGCTGCCGCCACCCTGCCCTCAGCGGGCTGGGCCCGTCGCCACTGGGCATCGGCAGCCGTCTGCGCCAGCCTGGTGCTGCTGCTGGGCGGCGCTTATGGCTGGCAGCGCTGGGACAACACCGCCAGCTTCCAGCTCGATGTGGCGACCGGCCATGGCGAGACCCGTAGCATCCCGCTGCCCGATGGCTCCAGCATCGCGCTGAACATCGACAGCCAGTTGCAGGTGCGCTTCTACCCGCGCCGGCGCGAAGTCGTGCTCGGCCAGGGCGAGGCTTTCTTCCAGGTCGCCCACGACCGCAGCCGCCCCTTTACCGTGGACAGCGGCGCCAGCCAGGTCAAGGTGGTGGGCACGGCCTTTAACGTACGTGCTGCGCCGCCCCAACTCGTCGTCAAGGTGTTGGAAGGCCTGGTCGAGGTGCGGCCCGACCGCCAGGCCCCACGAGGTCCGGTGCTGCGTCTGGGCCCTGGCAACGGCCTGGCCATCGACCCCGCCACCGGCCAGACCCAGAGCCTGCAAGCCGCGGCGGCCAGCGTTGGCGATTGGCGCAGCGGGCAGATCCAGTTCCAGCGCGCGCCGCTCGCCGATGTGGCACTGGAGCTGTCGCGCTACCTGGGGCAATCGGTGGTGCTGGCCCAGCAGGACCTGGCGCGGCAGCCAATCTCGGGCGTGCTGTCCACCGCCAGCCCGCAGCTTTTTTTGCAGGCCCTGCCCGAGCTGCTGCCGCTGCGGGTGCAGCAAATGGCCGATGGCAGCTGGCGCATCTCCCGCCGCTGAAGCAGTACGCAGCATTCAAAAACACATATTGATACATATTGAGGGCCTAGCGCGGGTTCTGACTTTGCCCGCTAGCCACGTTCTTTAGCTGTAGGAGATGCGAATGCTTCGTATCTCTCGACTGCCAGCCAGCAGGGCGAAGCGCCATGCCTTCGCCGATCCAGCCAACGGTCCTCACGCATGCGCAGCAGCAGGCGCGCAAGACAGCGTTGGCAAACACCAGGGGCAGCGCCCCTGGTCATGCATCCCTCTGGGTGGTGCAGCGACCCGGCCGCCAGCGGCCTCCGCCGTCTTGTTCGTCTGCGCTGCGCTGTAGCGCAGGCAGGGGTCTGTGTGCATCGACGACATAACAGGAATTCAAATGCGAGCAAGAAAATGGAGCGGCGCGGTGGCGCGCAGCACGGGGGCCAAGTCGGATACCAGCGGAGCGGCAGTGGCGCAGCCCGCAGGGTTCTGCACCACGGCGGCCTTGGTGGCAGCTGCGCTGCTGGCAATGGCCCAGCCTGCCGTAGGCCATGCCCAGGCGCAGCAACCCAACCAGCAGCAGGCGCGCGTGGCCTTCAGCATTGCCGCCCAGCCCCTTCCCGCCGCGCTGCGCGCCTTTGCGGCCCAGGCCAAGCAGCAGCTGCTGTTTGACGAGGACAAGCTGGCAGGCCTGCAGGCCCCGGCGCTGCAGGGCAGCTATGCGCCCAGCGATGCGCTGCAGCGGCTGCTGGCAGGCAGCGGCATGGTGGCCACGCAAAGCAGCCCGGGGCTGTTCACCATCAAGGAAGCACAGCTGGCCAGCGAGGACCAGGTCGTCACCTTGCGCGAAGTGCGGGTCGAGGCCCGGCGCCTGGGCGAAACCGAGGGCACGGGCTCCTACACCAGCGATGGCATCACCCTCGGCAAGACCGCACAGGCCATGCGCGAGATGCCGCAGTCGGTCTCGGTACTGACCAAGCAGCGGCTGGAAGACCAGAACATCACCGACCTGGGCAAGGCGGCCGAGCAGATCGTGGGCCTGACGGTGCAGGACAGCGGCCACCGCCTGACCGACATCTACTCGCGCGGATTTGCGATCGACAGCGTACAGATCGATGGCGGTGCGCCCATGTCCACCTCCAGCGGCAACTACACCTTCATCTCCTATGACATGACGGAGTTCGACCGGGTCGAGGTGCTGCGCGGCGCCGCCGGCCTGCTTAATGGCACGGGCAACCCGGGTGGCGCTGTGAACCTGGTGCGCAAGATGCCGACGGCCAAGCCCCAGCTCAAGCTGACGGCCAGCGCCGGCCGCTGGAACAACTACCGCACGGAAATCGATGCCTCCGGCCCGCTGGCCTTTGACGGCAAACTGCGCGGCCGTGCGGTGCTGGCCTATGAAGACCGCGATTACTTCACCGACCTGCGCTCCACGCAGAAGCCCACGCTCTACGGCGTGCTGGAGGCCGATCTGGGCCCGGACGCGGTGCTGGCCCTGGGGGGCCGTTACCAGCACATCAAGGAGCAGGGCACGCCGCAGGGCTTTCCGCGTTACAGCAATGGCGCCGATCTGCGCCTGCCGCGCAACACGGCACTGACGGCACCCTGGGCCTTTGAGGACAGCACTTCCACCGAGCTGTTTGCCAAGCTCAGCTGGCGCCTGGCACCGCGTTGGACCCTGCGTGCCAACGCCACCGTGACCAAGGAAGACCGCGACGTCAACGGCGGCTATGTCTCGGGCGCCGTCAATCCAATCACGATGGCGGGATCGCGCTGGGTGGGCTCGGACCAGCACAGCGAGAACCAGCAGCAGATGCTGGACGTCAACCTCAGCGGCGCCTTTGATATGTTCGGCCGCACGCATGAGCTGCTGGTGGGCGCCGACATGCAGGACATCAGCAGCAAGTGGCAGAGCTTTGTGGTGGAGCGCGCCACCGGCCAGGTGGCGGACCTGTTCAACATCGGCTCGACGCCCTATGTGTCCGGCAACCTGGACCGGGGCCAGCTGTTTCGCAGCTACGAGCCCAATGACACCAAGCAGTACGGCGTGTACGGAACCCTGCGGCTGGAAGTGGCGGACAAGACCAAGCTGGTCGTCGGTGCCCGCGCCAACAAGTACAAGTTCAACCAGGTCTACAGCACCTACCTGGACAACAGCTGGCAGATGACCGACACCTGGCGCATCGCCAGCGCGACGCAGTACAAGGAGCCGACCCAGGTCGTGCCCTTTGGCGGGCTGATCTACGACCTCTCGCCCGAGTGGTCGGCCTATGCCAGCTATGCCGAGATCTTCAACCCGCAGGCCTATTACAAATCAGGCCCCGCGCCGGGCAACGGGCTCAAGCCCATGCACGGCAGCAACAGCGAAGTGGGCGTGAAGGGCGAGCTGCTCGGCGGCAAGCTCAACACCTCGTTCGCGCTGTACCGCGTGGTGCAAAAGGACCGCGCCATCCAGGACGCGCGCTACCCGGTCAGCGAGACGCTGTTTGCCGGCGCCTGCTGCTATGTCAATGCCGGCAAGGTGGTCAGCCAGGGTCTGGACATGGAGGTCAATGGCGAAGTGGCGCGGGGCGTGAACCTGTACGCCGGCTACACCTACAACAGCAACCGCAACAAGACCGACAACGCGGTGTTCAGCACCATCACGCCCAAGCATTCGCTGAAGTTCTTTGGCACCTGGCAGCTGCCCGGCGAGGCCTCGGCCTGGAAGATCGGCAGCGGCGCCACCATCAACAGCAAGCAGTATGTGAAGGGCACGGCAGCCACCTGGAACGAGGCGGCCCAGAACTGGAGCGGCCCGTCCGCTCCGTTCGCCTATACGCAAGGCGGCTATGCGGTGTGGAATGCGCTGGTCGAGTACCGCGTGAACCCGAACTGGAACGTCTCACTCAACGTCAACAACCTGTTTGACAAGTGGTACTACCGCACGGTGGGCACCTCGACCTTGGGCAACTACTATGGCGAGCCTCGCAACTGGATGCTGACGCTGCGCGGACGCTTCTAATGCTGCAGTGCCCTGGATCCGGCGCCAGCCTTAGTGCTGGCCTGGGTCCTGGTCCTGCGCCTCTTGCACCCGCTCACGGTGGCGGTGCTTGCGCGGGCGGTTGGCCAGTGCGCGGTCATACAGCGCATTGGGCAGGCAGCGCAACAGCCTGGCCACCCAGCCCATCTGCCAGGGGATGACCGCATAGCTGCGCGCCTTGGCAATCACCGCAAAGGCCTTGCCGGCAAAGGCCTCGGGCTGCATCAGGAAGGGCATGCCGTAGCGGTTGTGGCTGGTGAGCGGCGTGGCCACAAAGCCCGGGCAGATGGTGACCACCTGCACGCCGCTGCGCTGCAGCTCCACCCGCAGGCTCTCGCAGTAGCTGATGACCGCCGCCTTGCTGGCGCAGTAGGCGCCATGGCCGGGCAGGCCGCGTATGCCGGCCACGCTGGCAATGCCGACCAGCTTGCCGCTGCCGCGCGCCTGCATGGGCCGCACAAAGGCATGGAAGGTCGCGGCCATGCCGATCACATTGGTGGCATAGGTCTGGGCCATGACCTCCAGGTCCTCGCGCTCGGCCGTGTCGATGCCGTAGCTCACCCCGGCATTGGCGACCACCACATCGGGCAGGCCTTGCTGCTGCAGGCACTGTTCGCAAGCGGCAATGATCTGGTCCTGGTTGGCGACGTCCGCGCCATAGATGGCATAGCGGCTGGCATCCATGCCCTGGTCCTGTGCCCAAGCCTGCATCACGGCGCTGCGGCGCGCCACCAAGGCCAGGCGGTAACCGGCCTGGTAATAGCGCCAGGCCAAAGCCTGGCCGATGCCGCTGGAGGCGCCGGTGATCAGCACCAGCGGTGCGTTGCTTGGAGGGGTGGACATGCGGCGCTCAGCGTGCGGGCTGGAGCACGCCCTTGACCCGGCCCTTGAGTTCTGCGACCTGGGTGATGTTGTTGAAGACCATGGAGTCGGCCGTGAAGCGGTCCTGGCCCCGGATGATCTCGACCGGCTTGTTCGAGCTCACCCGCTCTTCGTTGACGAAGGCATGCAGAAACTCGCCCCGGAACTCCATCTGCGGCGCGCCTGGCTTGTTGCTGGTGCGCACCACCTTGGCATTGCCAAACAGCTGCACTTCCGAGCCATCGGCATTGGACAGCGCGCGGTTGGCGGTAGCCACGGTGACTGAGCCATCCAGGCGGATGGCGCGCATCGTGGCGGTGTCGATCTCCAGCGTGTCGGTGTCCATGAAATGGCGCATCTTCTTGCCCTGGATCTCGCTGGTCAGCACACCGGTGCCATCAAAGCTGCGCACCGAGAAGTCGTTCATGTAGTAATCCACCTCGTGGCCGGGCACCACCGTCTCGCGCACGCTCTGGGGCTTGGGGGCATTGCGCACCAGCCACCAGGTGCCCAGCGCCAGCAGGCCCATCAGGATCACCGGCAGGTAGATGGACGACAGGTCCATAAAGCGTCGCACGCGAGATTTCATTGTCCGTACCGATCAAGCAGGTTGACATAGGCGCCGCAAGCGGCCAGCACGGCGTCGCAGAGCTCACGCGCGGCACCGGCACCACCGTGGCGGCTCGTCACCCAGTGTGCCACGCCCAGCACTTCGGGGTGGGCGTTGGCGGGGGCGCAGGCCAGCTGGCAGCGGCGCAGTACCGGCAGATCCGGCCAGTCATCGCCAATGGCTGCCGCCTGGTGCCAGTCCAGGCCCAGCGCCTGCAGCATGTCCTGGGCGGCGGGCAGCTTGTCCTCGGTGCCATAGCGCACATGAGCGATGCCCAGCGCCGCCAGGCGGTGGCGCAGCGGCGCCGAATCGCGTCCGGTGATGACGGCCGGCACAATGCCGGCCTCGCGCAGCATCTTGAGGCCATGGCCGTCGAGCGTGTGGAAGCGTTTGAGCGTCTCGCCCTGCTCGCTGATGTAGAGGCCGCCATCGGTGAGCACGCCATCCACATCGAAAAACACAATCTTGATGCCCTGGGCGCGCAGCAGCAGCTCAGCAGGCCACTGCTGGGCGGGGGTAATGGGGGGCAGGGTCAGGGTGCTGGCCATCAGATCACCTTGGCCCGCATCAGATCACCCACATGCACAATGCCCACCAGGTGCTGTTCGGCATCGGTCACCAGCACGCTGGTGATGCGGTGGGCCTCCATCATTGCGGCGGCATCGGCAGCCAGCGCGTCGGGCGATATCTGGCGTGGCGTGGCATGCATCACCTCGGCAGCGTTCAGGCCGCGCAGTTCGGCACCGGCCTCAATGCGGCGGCGCAGATCGCCATCGGTAAACACGCCTTGCAGCAGGCCATTCGCATCGACGATGGCAGCGGCCCCCATGCCCTTGGCGCTCATCTCGCGCATCAGGTCGCTGAAGCTGGCGTTTGGCAGCACCGTCGGCAGTTCAGCGCCGCTGCGCATCACGTCCGCCACATGGGTGAGCAGGCGCCGGCCCAGTGCACCACCGGGGTGGGAGCGGGCAAAATCCTCGGCCTTGAAGCCGCGCGCATCCAGCAGCGCCACGGCCAGCGCATCACCCATCGCCATTTGCGCGGTGGTGCTGGCCGTGGGGGCCAGGTTCAGCGGGCAGGCTTCCTTGTCCACCTGGGTGTTGAGCACCCAGTCGGCATGGCGGGCCATCGAGGACTGCAGGTTGCCCGTCATCGCGACCACGGGCACGCCCAGGCGCTTGAGCACCGGCAGCAGCACGGAAATCTCGCCACTCTCACCGCTGTTGGAGATGGCCAGCACCAGGTCCTGGCCCGTCACCATGCCCAGATCGCCATGGCTGGCCTCGCCCGGGTGCACAAAAAAGGCCGGCGTACCGGTCGACGCCAGGGTGGCGGCAATCTTGCGCCCCACATGCCCGCTCTTGCCCATGCCGGTGACCACCACGCGCCCGGGAATGTCCAGCATGCGCTGCACCACCTGGACAAAGTTGTCGTCCAGGCGCTGCGTCAGTGCCGCAATGGCCTCGGCCTCGATCGCAAAGGTAGACGCCGCCAGGCGCAGAATCTGCGCCGCTTCAACGGGGCGCTTGGGCTGTAGGGTGCTCATGGAGGCTGATTTTATCGGAGCGCCCGCGCCCCGGCGGGCGCAGGTCATTGCCAAACATGCTTAACCTGCTCCTCGTTATGGGTGCTGCTGCCGCAGTTGGACTACCATGGCGGGTCTTCCCCTCTGCGACCCCACCATGCACGCTCCCGACGTCAACGCCTTTTTGCGTCACCACATCCGCACCGTTCCCGACTGGCCAGCGCCGGGCGTGCAGTTCCGGGACATCACCCCGCTGCTGCAGAACCCGCAGGTCTTCCATGTGCTGATCGACGCCTTTGTGCACCGCTACATGTCTCGCGACATGCGCCCCGATGTGGTGGCCGGGCTCGATGCGCGCGGCTTCATCCTCGGCGCCGTCATCGCCTACCAGCTCAAGGTGGGCTTTGTGCCGATCCGCAAAAAGGGCAAGCTGCCCTTCACCACGGTGGAGGAGACCTATGAGCTCGAATACGGCAGCGCCACCGTGGAGTTGCATGCCGACGCCGTGAAACCCGGCGACAAGGTGCTGCTGGTCGACGACCTGATTGCCACCGGCGGCACGATGATGGCCGGCAAGAATCTGCTGGAAAAGCTGGGCGCCCAGGTGATGGAGGGCGCCGCCATTGTCGACCTGCCCGAGCTGGGCGGCTCCAAGCGGCTGACCGATGCCGGTCTGCCGCTGTTCACCTTGGTGGATTTCGCGGGGCACTAAGCCCAGGGTCTACAACGGCTCAGTGCAGATCGCCGTACTGGGTATTGCTCAGGCCGCCAAAGCTGGTGTCTGCCGTGGGCGCGGGTGCACCACCGCGTTGCGCGGCTTCACGGGCGATCTGGGCGTTGTGCGCGGCGCTGCGGGCCGGCGGCACAATGGGTGCGGGCCGGGGCGCGGCACTGGTCGCAGGGCGGCTGGCCGGTGCTGTCCCATCCAAGGCCGGCACCGGGTTCATCGCCGCTTCCAGCAAGGCCTTCTTGAAGGCGGCAATTTCTGCTTCATCGACCGGGTCCATGCCCAGCGGCACGGGCACCACGGCGGGCTGGGGCGCGGCAATGCCGCTGGCGGCCTTGCTGCTGACCACACCCAGCTGGGCATTGAGGCGCCAGTACACCGAGGTGATGACGATCTCGAAACGGGTCTTGGCCGAATAGGCGATCAGCGCCTCGATCTGTGTGAGCTTGTCGGGCGAGGCGCAGTGCTCCTGCGCCAGATCCACCATCACGATGAACTGCGTGGCGCGCTTGTCCAGCGCCAGCACCTTGAATTTGTAACCGGCCGACAGAATGCCGGAGCGCACCATGGATTCGCGCACGGCTGAATACACCATCTCGCGGCGGGCCGAGCGCTCACCGGGGCGCGGCGCAGCGCTGTCGTGCTGGGGTGCAGCCGCCATGGGCCTGGCGGACACCAAGGGGCTCTGGGCGGCCAGCATATCGTGCTGACCCATGCCTAACGGCTCGGCAAACATGGTTTGCGGCCCCAAGGGCGCAAAGGCCGATTTTTTTTCTGGTCGACTGAACCATTTGGCAAATATAGACATGCCACTCCCTACCCTGATCAGAATTTGCCCCGCGGACGCGATGCTTGATACTTTGTCAAGTCTCGTCGTACGCGGGTACCGCCTGCGGCTGGACGCTGTGGGTCAACCGCAAACCCTCGGTTTGCTGTTCCTTGTCCGCGCATACCCAACGGTCACCCGTTTCATCGCGCAACAGGCGTTTGTAATTGTAGGGAGAAGTATTGCATACCCTGGTCAGAAAAGCGCGCGCGATTTGACCAATGCCAAGCTTTATGTTGCGGCAACGCGGCGTTTTCGGTTGCCCAGGCGCTTGGCCAGCACCGATCCGGCCGCCATGGCCAGCGCCACGGCCACGGTGGGCTGGCGGTTACACAATTCGGTAAAGCGAATGCTCGACAGCCCCCAGAGGCGGCAACCGGCCACCGCCTGCACGGTGGCATTGCGCGGCTGGTGCGAGAAGAACGCGCCTTCGCCGACAATGGAGCCCGCGCCGACGATGGCCAGGCGAATGCGCTGCTTTTCATCCTCGAAATGCACGCTGAGGCTGCCGCTTTCGACGAAAAACAGGGTGCGCTCCTGCGTACCCTGCTGAAACAGCACCTGCGATGCCGCCAGCTGGGTCTGCGTCAGATAAGGGGCCAGGATCTCCCACTGCGCAGCCGTCAGCGGGTTGATCATGCTTTCCTCGTCCTGGCAATTGTTGATGGCTGTCACCAGGGGCTTGATGTCATTGGCGCTACTGAACATGGGATCCTCCTCCGCAATCCTGGCGGTGGATCCACCAGTGATCTATCGAAATTCCTAATCCAAGAAATCTAACCTAGCGGCTGCACAATGGCTGAGCGGTAGGACAAAAATTTGTAAGCAGTTTCGTCCAGCCCACAATTCCTGACCAAGCAAGCCGCCCCCTCTTTTTCTCCTAGACGTATTTTT
The DNA here is from genome assembly GCF_004364775.1 of Comamonas sp. JUb58. GTDB lineage: Bacteria > Pseudomonadota > Gammaproteobacteria > Burkholderiales > Burkholderiaceae_C > Comamonas. Next base: position 19,295 of record NZ_SOAL01000007.1, on the reverse strand, counting down.
GATGCCATGCATGCATTACTAGAGGCCATCGCCACCATGCCCGCGAGCCAGCAGGCGCAACGCCTCTTCCACGGCCGAGGCGGCCTGTTTCCCGGCTGCGAACACCTGTCGCTGGACCTGTACCCACCCGCAGTGGTGCTGACCAGCTTTGCGCCACTGGCCGATGAGGCGCTGCAAAGCGTGGGGGATGCGCTGCAGCAGCGCTGGCAGCAGCTCTACCCGGGCGAGCCGCTGACCTGGGTCTACCAATGCCGGGCCTTGGGCGCGGCCGAGACCCGCCTGGTCCAGGGCAGCCTGCCCGAGCCCCATACCGTGCAGGAAGACGATGCCCGCTACCAGGTGCATGTGCTGCGCGGGCAAAACCATGGCCTGTTTCTGGACATGGCCGAGGGCCGGCGCTGGGTGCGCCAGTTCATTGCGCGCCAGCCCGACCCGGAGCGTTGCACCGTGCTCAATATGTTCGCCTACACCTGCGCGTTCTCGGTAGCGGCGCTGCAGGCGGGCGCCGGCCAGGTGGTCAATATTGATATGAGCAAGGCCGCGCTGGCCAGCGGCCAGCAGAACCATCGGCTCAACCAGCTGGCGGGCGGCCAGTTCTGGGGCCATGACATTTTCAGCAGCTGGGGCAAGATCACCCGCACCGGGCCGTACCAGCTGGTGATCATGGACCCGCCCAGCTACCAAAAGGGCAGCTTTGTCGCCACCAAGGATTACGCGCGCCTGATCAAGCGCCTGCCCGATCTGCTGGCTCCCGGCGGCTTTGCGCTGCTCTGCCTGAACGCCCCCGAGCTGCCACTGGCCTTCTTGCAAGATCAGATGGCCGAGCTGGCGCCGGAGCTGGAGTTCATCGAGCAGGTGGCCAACCCCGCGATCTTTGCCGATGTCTCGCCCGACCGGGCCCTCAAGGTGCTGGCCTACCGCATGCCCAGCTGAGGCTGGGCCGCCGGTTACTGGTTGCTGGGCTTAGTCAACAACCACCAGCTTGCCGCGCATAGGCTCGGCATGCGTGGGGAAGGAGCAGAAGTAGGTGTAGTCCTCGCCCTTGCTCAGGCGCTCGACCGGGAAGCTCACCGAGGCATGCTCGCCGCCCGACAGCATCTGGGTGGCAGCCAGCACGCGGGCATCGCCTCGGCTGAGCCAGGCGCGCTCGGGGCCGGAACGCTGGCCTTCGCGGATCACCGCCTCGGTGTCCTTGCTGCGCGTCAGCACCCAGTTGTGGCCCGCTTCCTGCCAAGGCTTTTTGCCGGTGTGCAGCAGGTGCACGGTGAACTGCGCGCAGCGCTTGCTCACGCGCAGCTCGGTCAGGTCAAATTTTTTGCCCGGCTGGCCTTGTACATGGGCTTCACAGACCGGTGCTGGCGCGGATGCGGGCGCAGCGGGCTGCGCGAAGGCGGCGCTGCTGGCGCCCAGGGTGGCGGCGCAAAGGGCGAGGTGGTGCAGAGAGATCTTCATGGTTGGTCGCTTGGGTCGTTAAGAAAGAGGGAATCGGCGCTGAGGCGGTGCATGGGCAGCCGTTCAGGCCAGCAGGCCATCCACCATCACCTGCGGAATGCCGCGCGAGCAGGGCTCGACACGGGCCTGCACGCCATAGACACGGGCCAGCAGTTCGGGGTTGATCGCATCGCTGGGCAGGCCATCGGCCTGCAGCTCGCCGTTCTGCAGCACCAGCACACGGTCGGCATGGCGCAGCGCCAGGCCCAGGTCATGCAGCACCACCAGGGTGACCATGCCGCTGCGCCGGGTCTGCTCACCCACCAGCGCCATCACATGGAACTGGTGGTTCAGGTCCAGCGCCGACAGCGGCTCATCGAGCATCAGCACCTGGGGCTGGCGGATCAGCGCCTGCGCCAGGCCGGCCAGCTGTGCCTGGCCGCCCGATAGCTCATCGAGGTGGCGCATCGCCAGGTGGTCAATGCCCAGTTGCTGCAGCAAAGCGGCGCACTGCATGACGGCATCCTGGGCCGGCTCCGCGCCTGCATGCAGGCTGTGGGGCGAGGCCTTGCGCGCCGCCATCAGCGATTCGATCACGCGCAGATGCACCGCCGCCGGCAAGGCCTGGGGCTGGTAGACCACGCGTCGGGCGCGCTCTGCCAGGCTGGCCTTGTCCAGCGACTGCCCTTGCAAGCGCACCTGGCCGCTGGCACGGGTCAGCCCCGCCAGCGCGCGCAAAAAGGTCGATTTGCCACTGCCATTGGGGCCCAGCACCACGGTGACGGTGCCCGGCTGCAGATCGGCCACCGACAACGAAGGAATGACCACGCGCCGGCCATAGGCCACATGCAGTCCGCTGATCTGCAAACCGCCGCCGCTCATGCCCGCCCCCGGGTGCGCAGCACAATGGCCAGAAAGAAGGGAATGCCCACCAGCGAGGTGACAATGCCCACCGGCACAATGACGCCCGGCACCAGCGCCTTGGACGCCACCGAGGCCAAGGACAGCACCAGCGCTCCAGTCAAGGCCGAGGCCGGCAGGTAAAAGCGGTGGTCATCGCCCACCAGCCGGCGCGCAATATGCGGTGCGACCAGGCCAATAAAACCGATGCTGCCGACAAAGGCCACCGACAGGGCCGCCAGCAGGCTGATGCGCAGCAGCGCGCCCAGGCGCAGGCGCCGCACATCCACACCAAAGCTGGCCGCGCGGTCCTCACCCAGGCGCAGCGCGGTCAGCCGCCAGGCATTGCGCATGGACAGCGGCAGCACCACCGCCAAGGCCAAGGCCAGCGCACCCAGCTTGGGCCAGGTCGCCCGCGAGAGGCTGCCCATGGTCCAGAACACCAAGCCCTGCAAGGCCTCGGCCGTCGCCACAAACTGCAGCAAGGACACCAGCGCATTGAAGCTGAACACCAGCGCAATGCCAAACAGCACCACGCCGGTGGCGCTCATGCCACCCCAGCGGGCCACCAGATCAAGCAGCAAGGCCGAGGCCATCGCAAACACAAAGGCATTGGCCGGCACCGCCCAGGAGGAGGGTATGCCCGGCAGGCTCCAGTCCAGCACAATCGCCAGCGCTGCGCCAAAGGCGGCGGCCGACGAGAGCCCCAAGGTAAATGGGCTGGCCAGCGGGTTGGCCAGCACGGTCTGCATCTCGGCGCCCGCCAGGCCCAGCGCCAGGCCGACGGCCACCGCCATCAAGGCATAGGGCAGGCGGATGTCCCAGACAATCACACGCAGCGCTGGCGGCGCGGCATCGGGCGTGTACAGGGTTTGCAGCAGCTGCGGCAGCGCCAGGCCCGATGGGCCGGTGGTGAAGTCAAACAGCAGGGCCGCGACAATCGCACCGGCCAGCAGCGCCAGCACCAGCAGGCGCCAGCCCGTCAGGCGCTGGTAGGCCTGGGCGCGCTGGCGGGCCTGGGCCCCATCCACCGCAGGGCTGGCCGCCCCTGCCAGGCCAGCCGCGCCTGCGGCCAGCGGCGGCACGGCAACCCTCATGGCTTGGCCTTCAAGGGGGCGATATCGCCCCAGTACGCGCCTTGCATCGGCAGCGCCGGCAAGAAGCGCTGGTTGATCTCGGCCATCGTCGCCTGCGGGTCCACATCGGCAAAGCGCTCGGGGTAGAACCACTTGGCCATGGCCTCGATCGCCAGGATATTGGTGGGCGCATCGTAGAAGTTGTGCCACAGGCCATGGGCGCGGCCCGAGCGCACGGCGCTCAGCGTCTCAAAACCCGGGCGCTGGGTCAGCTCACGCAGGCTGCTGCCCAGTTGCGCGGCGCTCACCCCTTCGCCCGCCCGCACCATGGGGCGGCTGCCCTGGGGCCGGCTGCCTGTGGCGATGTACACAGCCGGGTCCTGGGCGATCAGTGCTTCCTGGTTCAGGTCGCCAATCGCGCCGGGGATCTTGCCTGCCGCGATGTTGATGCCACCAGCGGCGTCAATGAACTCACCCACATTGCCTTTGCCGGCCGTGTGGCAGCAGCCATCCCAGACACCGGCCAGCAGCTCGGCAAACACCAGTGGGCGCTGCTGCGCAGGGATGTCCTTGACCCGCGACTGCACGCGCTGCAGATGCGTCTCGTAGAAATCGGCATAGGCATTGGCCTGCGCCTCGCGGTGCACCGCCTGGCCCAGGATGCGGATGCTCCTGGCGGTATTGCGCACCGGTTGGGCGCGGAAGTCGATGAACACCACGGGCACGCCGGACTTCTCCAGCGCCTGCACCAGGCTGCTTTGGCGGCCCGGGCCATGGCCGCCCAGGCCAAAGATGGCGATATCGGGCTGGGTGGACACCGATTTCTCGTAGCTGACGCTGTCTTCCGAGGTACGGCCAATCAGCGGAATCTGCGTGATCTGCGGAAAGCGCTGCTGGTAGGCCGCCCAGCCATTGGGATCGGCAAAGGCCAGCTCGCCTTGCCAGCCCACAATGCGCTTCAAGGGCTCAGCGCCCTCCATCAGCGCCAGCGCATACAGAAAGCGGCCCTCGCCCAGCAGAATATGCTCCACCTTGGCGGGGATCTGCACGGTGCGGCCGACGATATCCACCACGGTGCTGCCCTGCGCGGCTGGGGCCTCCGCTGCAGCTTGCGCCGGAGCAGCCATGGTCAGACCCGTGGCCAGGCCCAGCCCCAGCGCCACACCCAGCGCGCGCAAGCGCATGCCCGCTTGTGCGGCAGTACGAAAAAGGGCCGGCATGCGGACCAGGGATGTGCCTGCAGCTTGCAGTGCCGGGAAGAGCTTCAATGCGGTCATGGTCACAACAAACTAGAATGAAAATCGTTCTTATTGATCAGTGAGCCGCCACTCTAATCAGCGCCGCAGCGGCCCAGCCGCCACCGCCCGCCTGATTTGCAATGCCATGTTTTCCCCCCGCCCTCCAACACAATCCATTACTTATCCGGAGAAAACCGTGACCTCGCCGCCCCTCGCCAGCCTGCCCGGCAAGGCCCGCATCCTGGTGGTCGATGACGACCCCGAGATCCGCGAGCTGCTCTGCGACTACCTGCGCGCCCAGGGCATGCAGGCAGCTGCCGTGGCCGATGGCCAGGCCATGTGGGACTGGCTGGCCCGCCACAGCGCCGACCTGGTGGTGCTGGACCTGATGCTGCCCGGCGTCGATGGCCTGGCGCTGTGCCGCAGCCTGCGCGAGCGCACCCCCATCGCCGTGGTGATGCTGACGGCGCGCGGCGCGCTGATGGACCGCATCCTGGGGCTGGAGATGGGGGCCGACGACTACCTGCCCAAGCCCTTTGACCCGCGCGAGCTGCTGGCCCGCATCACTGGCGTCCTGCGGCGCACGCGCCAGGTGCCGGCATCGATGCACGAGCCCGAGCACCTGGCCACCCTGCGTTTTGCCGGTTGGACCTTGAACATGCAAAGCCGCAGCCTGCATGACCCCAAGGGCCTGCTGATCAGCCTGGCCCAGTCGGACTACCGCGTGCTCTGCGCGCTGGCGCAGAACCCGCAGCGCACCCTGAGCCGTGACTACCTGGCCGAATACACCTTTGGCCGCGAGCGCCAGGCGCTGGACCGCGCCGTTGATGTCTGCATCAGCCGCCTGCGCCAGCACCTGGAGCCCCAGCCACGCCAGGCCCAGCTGCTGCGCACCGTGCGCAATGCCGGCTATGTGCTCGCCTGCGAGGTCGAGACGCTGGCGTGAGCACCGCCCCCATCGTTCCCACCGCCCAGCGCGCAGGCCGCTGGCTCCCCCACTGGTTGTCGTGGTTAGCGCGGCTGTGGCCGCAAACCCTGTCCGGCCGCATCGCCGCCATCCTGGTCATCGGCATGCTGGCCGCCCAGGCGATGACCGGCACCATCTGGTGGGAAATGCGCCGCAGCCAACTGCTGGATGTGCCCTTGCGCCTGGTGGCGGCACGCAGCGCCGATACGCTGGCCTTGCTGCAAGCCAGCCCGCCCGAGCAGCGTGCCGCGCTGCTGGCGCAGTGGCAAGGCAGCCGCTACCAGTTGCATCTGGTCGATGCACCCGATGCCACGCAGACCTCGCCCTACCCCGAAGCCCAGGCCTTGATGGGCCAGGTGGTGCGCGAGCGCCTGGGCCAGGCCGTGCCGCTGCAATTGCAGCAGTTGGCGCTGCTGGGCGAGCGCAGTACCGACGGCCGCCGTAGCCCCGTGCTGTTGGCCGACAAACCCGAAACCCATGTGCGTCTGCTGCTGCAACTGCAGGACGGCCCCTGGCTGCAGATCGATGCGCAGGAAGGCGAAATCGGCCAGCCCGTGCGGCCCCTGCAGGCGCTGGCTGACTATGTACTGCGCGTCTACCTGCTGCGCAGCCTGGTGATTGTGGCCGTGGCCCTGGTGGCAGTGCGCCTGGCCATGCGTCCCCTGCAGCGCCTGGCCGCTGCCGCCGAAGCGCTGGGCCGCAACCTGCAAAGCCCGCCGATGGATGCGCGGGGCCCGCGCGAAGTGCAGCAGGCAGCCCAGGCCTTCAATGCGATGCAGCAAAAAATCAACGAAGGTCTCGCCGAGCGCACCCGCTTCCTGGCCGCCGTATCGCATGACCTGCGCTCCCCCATCACCCGGCTGCGCCTGCGCGCTGAAATGCTGGAGCCTGATGCGCTGCGCGCCAAGTTCCGCAAGGACCTGGAAGAAATGGAGCACATGGTCGCCTCCACCCTCGACATGCTCACCGGCGCCCACGCCAGCGGCCCGCGCCAGACCATGGACATCAATGCGCTGGTGCATGGCGTGGCACAAGACATGCACGAGTCCAGCGGCCTGCCGGTGCCCGTCAGCGGCCAGGCGCTGCAACCCTATACCGGCTACGCCCAAAGCCTGCGCCGGGGCCTGCAGAACCTGGTGGAAAACGCGCTGCGCTATGCCGGCGATGCGCAGTTGCATGTCGACGACGATGGCCAACAGCTGCGCATCCACGTGCGCGACCACGGCCCGGGCATCCCCGCCGCGCAGATGGCAAGGGTGCTGGAGCCCTTCTACCGCATGGAGCACTCCCGCAATGCCGATTCCGGCGGGGTGGGGCTGGGGCTGTCGATTGCGCAGACAGTGGCACAGGCCCATGGTGGGGAGCTGTTGTTGCGCGCGGCGGATGGGGGTGGGTTGGAGGCGGTGCTGGTGTTGCCTCGGGGGGATGCTGCAGAAAGCGCCGCTAGCGCACCGCACTAAGCGGGCGGACTGGCTTATTTGCCAATACAAAAGCTCGAAAAAATCACACCCAGCAAATCATCCGACGTGAATTCGCCGGTGATGGCATTCAGCGCATGCTGGGCCAGGCGCAGCTCTTCGGCCAGCAGGTCGAGTGCAGGGCTGTCCACATGCAGTTGGGCATGGGCGATGTCCAGGTGCTCTTCGACTTGTTGCAGCGCCTGCACATGGCGGGCGCGGGCGATGTAGGTGCCTTCGGCGGCGGGCTGCCAGCCGGCTATGGCCAGCAGTTGCTGGCGCAGGGTGTCCAGGCCATCGCCGGTTTTGGCCGACAGCACCAGCGGGGCCTGCTCGCCCGCCGGGGCAGCGGCAGCAGCGGTGTTGAACTGCGTAGCGGCCTCGGCACTTTGCCGGCGGGCCTCGTAGGGGGTCAGCGCATCGGCCTTGTTCCAGACCTGCAGCACCGGCACGGTGGCGGGCAGTTGCTGCTGCAGGTTGGCGGCGATCTGGCGGTCGGCCTCGGCATAGTCGGGCTCGGCCATGCGGGTCAGGTCGTGCAGAAACAGCACGGCATCGGCGGCGGCGATTTCTTCCCAGGCGCGGGCAATGCCGATGCGCTCGACCTCGTCGCTGCTCTCGCGCAGGCCGGCGGTGTCGATCACATGCAGGGGCACACCTTCGATCTGGATGGTCTGCGCAACCTTGTCGCGCGTGGTGCCAGCAATGGGGGTGACGATGGCCAGCTCGGCACCCGCCAGCGCGTTGAGCAGGGAGCTTTTGCCGGCATTGGGCTGGCCGGCGATCACGACCTTGATGCCCTCGCGCAGCAAGGCGCCCTGGCGGGTGCGCTGCATGACGGCCTGCACGGTGGCGCGCAGCTGGTCCAGCTGGCCATAGGCATCGGCCTTTTGCAGAAAGTCGATTTCCTCTTCGGGGAAATCCAGGGTCGCCTCAACCAGCATGCGCAGGTGCACCAGCGCGTCGCGCAGGCGGTGTACCTCTTGCGAGAACGCGCCGGTCAGCGAGCGGCTGGCGCTGCGTGCCGCCGCTTCGGTGCTGGCGTCGATCAGGTCGGCAATCGCCTCGGCCTGGGCCAGGTCGATCTTGTCGTTCAGAAAAGCGCGCTCGGTAAACTCCCCCGGCTCGGCCAGGCGCAGATTGGGCAGCAGCGGCTTGCCACTGTCTGCCTCTGCCTGCGCGGCCTCCAGGCAGCGGGCCAGCAGCAACTGCAGCACCACCGGGCCGCCGTGGGCCTGCAGCTCCAGCACGTCCTCCCCGGTGTAACTGTGCGGCGCTGGGAAGTACAAGGCCAGGCCTTGGTCGATGGCCTGGCCATCCGCCGCCTTGAAAGGCAGGTAGCTGGCCTCGCGCGGCTTCAGGGCCTTGCCGCAGAGGCGCTCGACCAGCGGCGCAATCGCCTTGCCCGACACCCGCACAATGCCCACCGCTCCGCGCCCGGGGGCAGTGGCAATGGCAACAATCGGATCGTGGTGGCGGGCAAGCATGGGCAGGTCTCTGGCTCTAGTGGGGGCAAGCCCCACATTATCGGGCGGCAGCGCCAGCCGCCTGCGCCGCAGGCTATTGGCCGGCCCGGTGTCCGCCCTGCACCCACCCCGCCGCCCATGAAAAAAGCCTGCTGGCGCAGGCTTTGGGGTGGTCGGATCAAGCAGGCTTACTTGATCGTGGTCCAGGCGGGGATGGGGCGTGCATCGGCGCGGTAGACGGTGTCGATGCCCTTGCGCATGGCCCAAGGGAAGATCTGGTGGTGCACCGGGATGGTGTAGAAGTTGTCCTTGGCCATCTTCAAAGCGTCGTTCATCAAGGCATCGCGCTTGGCCGTGTCGGTCTCGGTCTTCAACGCGTCGATCTTGGCGTCCAGCTCCTTGTCGGCAATGCGGCCGCCGTTGTAGACACCGCCGCCCGCTGCGCCCTTGCTGTGGATCAGTGCATCCAGCGAGTAGAGCGCATCAAAGGTGGCCACACCCCAGCCGAACAGGTAGGCGTTCGGGTCGGAGTTCATCACGCGGGTCACAAACTGGGCCATCGGCGTGGCTTGCAGGCTGGTCTTGATGCCAATGCGGGTCCACATGGCGGTGACGGCCTGGCAGATGGCCTCGTCGTTCACATAGCGGTCGTTCGGGCATTCGAGCTTCAGGTTGAAGCCATTGGGGTAGCCCGCTTCGGCCAGCAGTTTCTTGGCGCCTTCGACGTCGTACTTGGCGGCACGCTCTTCCAGTTCCTTGCTCCAGCCGTGCACCATTGGCGCCACCATGGTGCCCGCGGTGATCGACATGCCGCGCATGGTGCGCTTGTGCAGGCCTTCGGTGTCAATGGCCATGTACATGGCCTTGCGCACGCGCACATCCTTCATCGGGTTCTTGCCCGGGGTGCCAGCGCCTGGCAGCTCGTCGCGGAACACGTCTAGGCCCAGGTAGATGGTGCGGTTTTCGGTGCCTTCGAGCAGCTTCAGCTCGGCGGTCTTCTTGATGCGCTCCTGGTCTTGTGGTGGTGGGTCGACCATGAAGTCCACCTGGTTGGAGATCAGCGCAGCAGTGCGGGTGGCGGCCGACTTGATGGGGGTGAAGACGATTTCGTCCACATTGCCGGTGGGCTTGTCCCACCAGGCGGCGTTCTTCTTCAGGGTCAGCTTCACATCGGGCTGCCAGCTGACGGCCACGAAGGAGCCCGTGCCATTGGTGTTGCGGCTGGAGTAGCTTTCTTCCTTGCCGGCGTAATCCTGGGTCTTGACGGCGTTGTTCTTCTCGGCCCAGGCCTTGTTCATGATGCGTGCTTCGGTCAGCTCGCGCAGCAGAATGGGGTTGGGGCCTTTGAGGATCAGATCGACGGTGAAGTCATCGACCTTCTTGACTTCCTTGATGCTCTGGGTAGCGCTCATCATGTTCGATGGCGGGGTCATGATGCGGGTCAGCGAGAAGACCACGTCATCGGCGGTGAAGGGCGCGCCGTCGTGGAATTTAACGCCCTTGCGCAGCTCGAAGCGCCACTGGGTGGGGCTCACCTCGGTCCACTTGGTGGCCAGTGCCGGCTCCAGCTGGAAGTCCTTGCCATAGCGCACCAGGGGCTCATAGACCTGCTGCAGGAAAGCATGGGTGGTCTGGTGGTTCTGTGCGTGGGGGTCCAGGGTCAGGATGTCGTTGGCACCTGCCCAGCGCAAGGTGGCCGCCTGGGCTGCACCTGCACAGATCAACACTGCCAGCGCTAGCGCGCTAGGTCGAAAAACCGATACTTTCGCCATACCTCAACCCCTTGTTTGTTGAACACATTTTCAAACAAGTCATGCTAACGAAAAAACGGTCGCTGATGCGACCGTTTGGGAGAGGTATCCGGGAATGCCCGCCTAGGCAATCCCTGCATTGACAAATGCCGGCTACTTGAACTTTGGCAGATTGAACTGCGGTGGCACACCCATTCGGGTATTGATGATCCACTGCTGGGCAATCGACAGCAAGTTGTTGGTCAGCCAGTACAGCACCAGGCCGGCCGGGAAGAAGAAGAACATCACGCTGAACATCAGCGGCATGATCCACATCATCTTGGCTTGCATCGGATCGGGTGGTGCGGGGTTCAGCGCCGTCTGCAGCAGCGACGACAGGGTCATCAGCACAGGCAGGATGAAGAACGGATCGGGCACCGACAGGTCATGGATCCAGCCGATCCAAGGCGCGTTGCGGATTTCCACCGACGACAGCAGCACCCAGTACAGCGCGATGAACACGGGGATCTGGATCACGATCGGGAAGCAACCACCCATGGGGTTGACCTTCTCTTCGCGGTAGATGCGCATCATCTCCTGCTGCATCTGCTGGGGCTTGTCCTTGAGGCGTTCACGCATCTCCATGATGCGGGGGTTGATCGCCTTCATCTTGGCCATCGATGCGTAGGCCTTGGCATTGAGCCAGTAGAACGCAATCTTCAGCAGCATCACCAGCGCCACGATCGACCAGCCCCAGTTGCCGATGAAGCCGTGCAGCTTGTCGAGCAGCCAGTACAGCGGCTTGGCCAGAATCGTCACCCAGCCGTAGTCCTTGACCAGTTCCAGACCAGGAGCGATGGCTTCCAGGGTCTTTTCGATCTGCGGGCCCACGAACAGGCGCGCATCGATGGCCTTGCTCTGGCCGGGAGCAATCTCGCCCAGGTGGGTGATCTCGCCCACCGAGTACAGGTTGGTGCCGGCCTTGCGCACATAGATGTCGCGCTGCGTGCCTTGGGGCAGCAGCCAGGCGCTGGCAAAGTAGTGCTGGACCATGGCCACGTAGCCGTTGTCTGCAGCCTTGTCCACGCTGTCTGTCTTGCCGTTTTCGATGTCCTTGAAGTCGACCTTGTGGTACTTCTTGGCTTCGGTGTAGACAGCAGGACCGGTGAAGGTGGAGTAGAACGAGGATTCGCCGGCAGGCTTGTTGCCATCACGCGTCAGCTGCAGGTACAGCTGGGGGTTGACTGCGGCAGAGCCGGTGTTCACCACATCTTGCTTCAGGCCAATCGCGTAGTCGCCGCGCTTGAGGGTCCAGGTCTTGACCAGCTTGACGCCGCCCAGATCAGGCGACTCGAACACCACGTTCAGCTCGTTCTGGCCATCAGCCAGCTCGCGCGGACCGGGCTTGAGGGTCATCGCCGTCTTGTGGGTCGGGAAGTTGCCACCAATCAGACCGGTCTGGGCCACGTAAACGCGGTTGGCGCTCTCGTCGAGCAGCTTCACGGGCTTGGTCTTGTCGTCCTGGTCGGCGTACTTGAGCAGCTCGGCACCGATCAAGGATGCGCCTTCGCTGTCGAAGGTCAGGCGCAGCAGGTCGGAGGCCACGGTCAGCTTTTCGCGTGCAGCAGCGGGGGCTGCAGCATCGGCGCCGGCCGTGCCGGGCACGTTGCTGGCGTTTGCAGGCGCCGCAGGGCTGGCGGCGCTGGCAGCGGGCAGACCGTTGTCGGTGCTGACTGCATCTGCAGGCGCCTGGGCCGTCACCTCAGGTGTGGGGAAAAATGTGGGTTTGCGACCATTGTGGATTTGCCACTTGTCCCAGAGCAGGACCAGGGAGAAACCAAATATCACCCACAAGATGGTGCGGCGAATATCGTTCATGAAGACTTCTCAGAGGGGGAAGAGGATGAATCGGCGGGAGTCACCAGACGACTGAACCAGCGTGGATGCGCGGGGACCGGGTCATGGCCGCCCTCGCACCAGGGATGGCAGCGCACCAGGCGGCGCACTGTCAAATAGCTGCCCATGGCAGCACCGTGCTGTTCCAGCGCCTGCAATGAATAGGCAGAGCACGTGGGCTCGAACCGGCAGGCAGAACCTAGCCAAGGGCTCAGCAGCAGCCTGTAGCCGCGTACCAAACCCATGAGCAAGCGTTGCATCATACGCTAAGCGCCTTGGCGCCTTCGTTGCGCTCGGCTTTGGCCGGCTGGCTGTTCTTGTGCGCCCGGGCAAACAGCTGCATCAGCTCGGCCCGCACCGCTTGCTTGAGCACGTCGGAGCTGGGGCTGATGAACTGCTTGCGGTCAAAGGTGCTGCGCAGGCGCACCACGTGGGCGGCCACCGGCAGCTGCGCCTCATGCAGCGCAGCAACAGCATAGATCTGCCGCTTGATGGCGTTGCGCGTGACCGCGCGGCGTGCCCAGCGCTTGGGCACCATGGCACCCAACCAGGTCGCCTCAAACGCAAAAAGAGCCGGTGGCACAACCTTGGCAGGTTGGTCACCAGGCCCTGATGGGGCAGCATCGCTGCCCGAGGCGTCGGCAGGCAAAACCAGCCTGTGCAGCGCAAAGTGCGCCGTACGGGCGATGGTGCCACCTGCCATGGCGGCTTGGAATTGAGGGCGAGTCTTAAGGCGATGCATAAGTGTCACCCACTGGTGCACTACCTGGCACCCAGGGGGTGCCCGTCACCCTGTCAGCCTTACAGGCCCAGACGCTTGCGGCCCTTGGCGCGGCGTGCGTTGATAACAGCGCGGCCACCCTTGGTCTTCATGCGGACGAGGAAACCGTGGGTACGGGCGCGGCGAACTTTGGAAGGTTGGTAAGTACGTTTCATGATGCAATTCCTAGAGAGGCTTGGTTCCGGTTTGTTGGCTGCTTGCGTCCATAAATGAACACAAAGGCAACCAAGCTCAAGCCCTGCTCAAGCGCAACACCGGTGAAATAGTGCGGACCACCCCCATGGCAACGGAACAAACTTAACAAGCTTGGTTGCCAGCGCGGACGGACACGCGCGTAAAAATTCGCCCTGACATGCAGGGAAACCGCAAATTATCGCAGTGTTTACTGTCCTTGGCAATTACTTGGCTTTGTCCTCGGTTTTTTCTGTAATATGCGCAGACTTTTGCCAAGTCGGCCGCCAGCCCATCAAGGAAACCCGAGCATGGGGTTTGTGCAGACAAGTCCGTTGTGTGGATAACTTTTGCACAAGCTACAATAGGCGGCCGATCAACCTTCCCCCTTATCCACAATAACAACAGCGTGGGGGACGAATCTTTCCGTGGGATAACAATGGATGAAGCCAGCCTGGGCCAAGGTTTGTGGCGTGCAGTTGTAGAGCAACTCGCCCAAGAAATGCCCGAGCAACAGTTCAACACCTGGATCAAGCCGCTGACCGCTGTCGTGTCGGACGACTTGTCCAAGGTCACGCTCTATGTGGCCAACCGTTTCAAGCTTGACTGGATTCGCGCCCAATACACCGGCCGCCTGGCCGCCATGCTGGAAGAAACCTACGGACAACCCGTGGCCATCGAGTTGGCGATTGCCCAGCGCGATGCTGCTGTGCGCACCGTCGTTCGCCCGCCTGTGCGCAGCGGTGGCGCGCTGGCCGCGTCCGCGCAAGGCAGCGGCACCTCGTCGGGCATGGGCCTGGGGCCTTCGTACGGGCCTGCCAGCCGCAACCCCGGCCAGGCTGCCGCCAACGCGGCCGAGCAGTACCGCAACAGCATCCAGATCAGCGACGCCAGCCCCGCGCCGCAGGGCCAGCCCAGCAGCGCCGAGGGCGATACCGGCAATGCCAGTGGCAACTTCCGCAACCGCCTGAACCCGGTGCTCACGTTCGACACGCTGGTCGAAGGTACCGCCAACCGCATGGCACGCTCGGCGGCCATGCACGTGGCAGCCTCGCCCGGCCATCTGTACAACCCCTTGTTCATCTACGGCGGCGTCGGTCTGGGTAAGACCCACTTGGTGCATGCGGTGGGCAACAAGCTGCTGGCCGACAACCCGGACGCCAAAGTTCTCTACATCCATGCCGAGCAGTTCGTCTCGGATGTGGTCAAGTCCTACCAGCGCCGCACCTTTGACGAGTTCAAGGAGCGCTACCACTCGCTCGATCTGCTGCTGATCGACGATGTGCAGTTTTTTGCCAACAAGGACCGCACGCAGGAAGAGTTCTTCAACGCTTTTGAAGCGCTGCTGGCCAAGAAGAGCCACATCGTGATGACGTCCGACACCTATCCCAAGGGTCTGGCCAACATCCACGAGCGCCTGGTCTCGCGCTTTGACTCCGGCCTGACGGTGGCCATCGAGCCGCCCGAGCTGGAAATGCGCGTCGCGATTCTGATCAACAAGTCGAGGGTTGAAGGCACGGAGATGCCCGAGGAAGTGGCCTTCTTCGTCGCCAAGAACGTGCGCTCCAATGTGCGCGAGCTCGAAGGCGCGCTGCGCAAGATCCTCGCTTACTCGCGCTTCAACCAGAAGGAAATCTCCATCCAGCTGGCCCGTGAGGCGCTGCGCGATCTGCTGTCGATCCAGAACCGCCAGATCAGCGTGGAGAACATCCAGAAGACCGTCGCGGACTACTACAAGATCAAGGTCGCCGACATGTACAGCAAGAAGCGCCCGGCCAGCATTGCCCGCCCGCGCCAGATTGCCATGTATCTGGCCAAGGAGCTGACCCAGAAAAGCCTGCCGGAGATTGGCGAGCTGTTTGGCGGTCGCGACCACACCACCGTGCTGCACGCCGTGCGCAAGATCGGTGGCGAACGCCAGCAATTGACCGAGCTGAACCAGCAATTGCACGTGCTGGAGCAGACCCTCAAGGGCTAGCCGATGGAATTTTTTGATTTCGCCAATTGCCTGCGCGCCGCAGGCACAATGGCAAATGGGACAGGTGCAGAGGGGGCTCCGTGCACAACTGCCGTCCACAACAACACCGCAATTTGACAAGAGGTTGAAATGATTGTTCTGAAGGCCACACAAGACAAAGTCATCGCAGTACTGCAGTCGGTCGCCGGTATTGTCGAGCGGCGCCACACTTTGCCGATTCTGGCCAATGTGCTGATCCGCAAGACCGGCAATGCCCTGCAGCTGACCACCAGCGATCTGGAAATCCAGATCCGCACCACGGCCGAGCTGGGCGGTGACATGGGTGACTTCACCACCACCGTGGGCGCCCGCAAACTGATCGACATTCTGAAGACCATGCCCAGCGACCAGACCGTGAGCCTGGAGACGCAGCAGTCCAAGATGATCCTCAAGGGTGGCAAGAGCCGCTTCACCTTGCAGACCCTGCCTGCGGAAGACTTCCCGCTGGTGCAAGAGGCGCCCTCCTTTGGCCCCGTGTTCAGCGTGCCGCAAAAGGTGCTCAAGGACCTGATGAGCCAGGTCTCGTTCGCGATGGCCGTGCAGGACATCCGTTACTACCTGAACGGCATCCTGTTCGTGGCCGAGGGCAACACCCTGAGCCTGGTGGCCACCGACGGCCACCGCCTAGCCTTTGCCAGCGCCACGCTGGATGTGGAAGTGCCCAAGCAGGAAGTGATTCTGCCGCGCAAGACCGTGCTGGAACTCCAGCGCCTCCTGTCGGACGCCAGCGGCGACAACCAACCCGTCATCGAGATGCAGTTCGCCAGCAACCAGGCGCGCTTCACCTTTGCCGGCATGGAATTCGTCACCAAGCTGGTCGAGGGCAAGTTCCCCGACTACAACCGCGTCATCCCGCGCAACCACCCCAACAGCATTACCCTGGGCCGCGCGCCACTGCTGGCCAGCATGCAGCGCACGGCCATCATGACCAGCGACAAGTTCAAGGGCGTGCGCCTGACCATCGAGCCCGGCACCCTGCGCATTGCGGCCAACAACGCCGAGCAGGAAGAGGCTGTGGACGAGCTGGACATCGACTACGGCGGCCCGGCTGTCGAAGTCGGCTTCAACGTCACCTACCTGATCGATGTGCTCTCCAACATGGGCCAGGACATGGTGCGCATCGACTTTGCCGACAACAACAACTCGGCGCTGATCACCAACCCGGAAAACGACACCTTCAAGTACGTGGTCATGCCGATGCGCATGTAAGCGACGGACACGACCCATGCGCCGGCTGGCAGATGCAGGCCGGCGCAGGACCGAGATTTATTTGATTCAAAGACATGGCAGGGCGCCGCGCCCTGCCAGTGCAGTACCAAGGCAGCTTCATGACCGCAGAAAACCAGCCGGAACAATCCCCCAGCACGCCAGGCCCCGATGCCGGCGGCTATGGCGAAGGCGCCATCCAGATCCTGGAAGGGCTGGAGGCTGTGCGCAAACGCCCGGGCATGTACATCGGCGATACCTCGGACGGCACCGGCCTGCACCACCTCGTGTTCGAAGTGGTAGACAACTCCATCGATGAGGCCCTGGCCGGCTATTGCGACGACATCCTGGTGACCATCCATGCCGACGGCTCGCTGTCGGTGGTGGACAACGGCCGCGGCATTCCCACCGGCGTGAAGATGGACGACAAGCACGAGCCCAAGCGCTCGGCCGCTGAAATCGCACTGACCGAGCTGCACGCTGGCGGCAAGTTCAACCAGAACAGCTACAAGGTCTCGGGCGGTTTGCACGGCGTGGGCGTGTCCTGCGTGAACGCGCTGTCCATCAAGCTCAAGCTCATCGTGCGCCGCGAAGGCCAGGTGCACCAGATCGACTTCTCGCGCGGCTTTGTGCAAAACCGCCTGATCGAGGTCATCGGCGGCGTCGAAGTCTCTCCCATGCGCATCGTTGGCGCGACCGAAAAGCGCGGCACCGAAGTGCACTTCCTGCCCGACCAGGAAATCTTCAAGGAAAACTACGAGTTCCGCTACGAAGTGCTGGCCAAGCGCCTGCGCGAGCTGTCCTTCCTGAACAATGGCGTGCGCATCCGCCTCAAGGACGAGCGCGATGGCAAGGAAGACGACTTCTCCGGCGCCGGCGGCGTGCAGGGCTTTGTCGAGTTCATCAACGGCACCAAGAAGGTGCTGCACCCCTCCGTGTTCCACGCCGAAGGCAGCCGCCCGGCCGAAACTTATGGCGGCATCCCCGGCACCGAGATCGGTGTTGAAGTGGCCATGCAGTGGAACGACGGCTACAACGAGCAGGTGCTGTGCTTCACCAACAACATCCCCCAGCGCGATGGCGGTACCCATTTGACTGGCCTGCGCGCGGCGATGACCCGCGTCATCGGCAAGTACATCGCCGACCATGACCTGGCCAAGAAGGCCAAGGTTGAAGTGACCGGCGACGACATGCGCGAAGGCCTGTGCGCGGTGCTCAGCGTCAAGGTGCCTGAGCCCAAGTTCAGCAGCCAGACCAAGGACAAGCTGGTCTCCAGCGAAGTGCGCGCACCCGTCGAAGACATCGTCGGCAAGCTGCTGACCGAGTACCTGGAAGAAAAGCCCAACGACGCCAAGATCATCTGCAACAAGATCGTCGAAGCCGCCCGCGCCCGTGAAGCCGCCCGCAAGGCCCGCGAAATGACGCGCCGCAAAGGCGTGCTCGACGGCATGGGCTTGCCCGGCAAGCTGGCCGACTGCCAGGAAAAAGACCCGGCGCTGTCTGAAATCTACATCGTCGAGGGTGACTCCGCAGGTGGCTCGGCCAAGCAAGGCCGCGATCGCAAGTTCCAGGCCATCCTGCCGCTGCGCGGCAAGATCCTGAACGTGGAAAAAGCCCGCTACGAAAAGCTGCTCTCCAGCAGCGAAATCGTCACCCTGATCACCGCGCTGGGCACCGGCATCGGCAAGGTGAGCGAAGACTCGGGCAAGAGCAGCAACGACGACTACAGCCTCGCCAAGCTGCGCTACCACCGCATCATCATCATGACCGATGCGGACGTCGACGGCGCCCACATCCGCACCCTGCTGCTGACCTTCTTCTACCGCCAGATGCCTGACCTGGTCGAAGCCGGCCACATCTACATTGCGCAGCCACCGCTGTACAAGGTCAAGAACGGCAAGGAAGAGCTGTACCTGAAGGACGGCCCTGCGCTGAACCAGTTCCTGCTGCGCGTGGCGCTGCAAGGCGCCAGCGTCAGCACTGGCGGCGCCAACCCCCGCAACATCGATGGTGAAGAGCTCAGCCGCCTGGCGGCCATGCACCTGGCGGCCGAAACCGTCATTGATCGCCTCTCGTCCTACCTGGACGCCGAAGCACTGCGCGCCATCGCCGACGGCGTGCAGATCCGCCTCGACACGCTGGACGACGCCATGGTTTGCGCCCCCGTGCTAGAGGCCAAGCTGCGCGAGCTGACCACCACCGGCGTGCCCGCCGAGGTGACTGGTGAGCTCGATCCGCACACCGAAAAGCCGATCCTGCGCATCAGCCGCCACCACCACGGCAACATCAAGAGCTCCATCCTGACCCAAGAGTTTGTCGAAGGCCAGGACTACGCAGCACTGGCCGCCGAAGCCCAGAACTTCCACGGCCTGCTCGCCGAAGGCGCCAAGGTCACCCGTGGCGAAGGCGAAAAAGCCAAGGTCGAGAAAGTGGGCGATTTCCGCGAAGCCATGAAATGGCTCATCAGCGAAGCCGAACGCACCACCGCGCGCCAGCGCTACAAAGGCCTGGGCGAGATGAACCCCGGCCAGCTCTGGGAAACCACGATGGACCCCGAAGTCCGCAGCCTGCTGCAGGTCAAGGTCGGCGACGCCATCGAAGCCGACCGCGTCTTCACGATGCTGATGGGCGACGAGGTGGAACCACGCCGTGACTTTATCGAGACCAATGCGTTGCGGGCGGGGAATATTGATGTGTGATGGGCAGTCGGCCCGTAAGGCGTCGTATTGTTTGCGACTCGCGACACCCATTTGCGACTGGATGCCACAAGCCAAACGACTCACCTATCTTTAGGCGTTAAATGAAGGCTCCTGGCATAGCCAGCAAAAAGAGCCCGGATTCTTCCGGGCTCTTTTTTTATACCTTGACCCGTCCGTATTAGCGTTGACACCTTGGACTTACCCAAAGGGATAAGCAAGATGGAGTCTAGGACTAAGCGGACACAGAGCGATTACACGCT
>NZ_SOAL01000006.1 GCF_004364775.1 Comamonas sp. JUb58 | reverse complement strand
TCAAGGTCATCAAGCGCCGCGCCTACGGATATCGAGATGAGGACTACTTCTTTCTCAAGATCCGCGCCGCGTTCCCCGGTATTCCTCGATGAACCAAAAAAAAGCCCCAAGCAAAGCTTGGGGCCTGTGCGCAGAACGGCAGCGGATTACAAGTCCAGGGCCAGTTGGCTCTTGTCGTCCGCGCTGGTTTCCACTTGCCGAAGGCTGCATTCCACCTTGATGTGGGTCTTGACCACGCAGCAGCAGGGAACCACCTCATTTGGCCCGACAAAGGCCAGCGGCTCCTGGGTGTAGACGACTTCGCCTTCCACCAAGGTGAGGCGGCAGCTGCCGCAATAGCCACCACGGCACTGGTACTCCACATCGTGGCCAGTGCGCTCCAGCGCTTCGAGCAGGGTCTCCCCTGGCAGCACGCGTATGAGGGTGTCCGTGGTGCTGACCGTGGTCACAACTCGATTCCGCTCAGGTCATCCAGCGAGACTTCGGCGTTGATCTGGCCCACCAGGTAGGAGCTCAGCTCCACCTCTTGCGGCGCCACCTGCACGGTGTCGGACGACAACCAGGTGTTGATCCAGGGGATCGGGTTGCTCTTGGCGTTCTCGAACGCGGGCTTGAGGCCGATCGCCGACATGCGGATGTTGGTGATGTACTCCACGTACTGGCTCAGGATGTCCTTGTTCAGGCCGATCATCGAACCGTCGCGGAACAGGTACTCGGCCCACTGCTTTTCCTGCAAGGCCGCGGTTTTGAACATCTCAAAGCATTCCTGCTCGGTCTCTTTGGCGATCTTGGCAAAGTCCGGATCGTCCTGGCCCGAGCGCATGATATTGAGCAAGTGCTGGGTACCGGTCAGGTGCAGCGCTTCATCACGGGCGATCAGGCGGATGATCTTGGCATTGCCCTCCATCAGCTTGCGCTCGGCAAACGCGAAGGAGCAGGCAAAGCTCACATAAAAGCGGATGGCCTCCAGAATGTTCACATTCATCAGGCACAGGTACATCTTCTTCTTGAGCTCGTACACATCGATCTCGTGCACCACGCCATTGATCGTGTGGCTGCCCGCGCCCAGTTGGGCGTGCAGCATGGCATCACGGATCAGCTCGTCGTAGTAGGACGAGATATCGCCCGCGCGCAGCTTGATGCTCTCGTTGCGCATGATGTCGTCAAAGATCACCGAGGGATCGTTGACGATATTGCGCAGGATGTGCGTGTAGGAGCGCGAGTGGATGGTCTCTGAGAACGCCCAGGTCTCTATCCAGGTCTCCAGCTCCGGCAGCGACACCAGCGGCAGGAAGGCCATGTTAGGGCTGCGCCCCTGGATGGAGTCCAACAGCGTCTGGTACTTCAGGTTGCTGATGAAGATGTGCTTTTCGTGGTCGGGCAGCTTCTGGTAGTCGATGCGGTCCTGCGTGATGTCTACTTCCTCAGGGCGCCAGAAAAACGAGAGCTGCTTTTCGATCAGCTTCTCGAAGATCGGGTACTTCTGCTGGTCGTAGCGGGCGACATTGACCGAATTGCCAAAAAACATCGGTTCCTTGAGCTGGTCATTGTCGACCTTGGAGAAGGTGCTGTATGCCATCGCCTTCTCTCCGCTTAGATCTTGCAGGCGCCGCTGGCGCAGTCGTCTTCTGCAGCCGCGCCCTGCATGTCTTCGGCACCGTCACGGGTGTTGTGGTAGTACAGGGTCTTGACACCAAACTTGTAGGCCTGCAGCAGGTCCTTGAGCAGTTGCTGCATTGGCACCTTGCCATCGGCAAAGCGCTGTGGGTCGTAGTTGGTGTTGGCCGAGATGGACTGGTCGACGAACTTCTGCATCAGGCCCACGAGCTTGAGGTAGCCATCGTTGTTGGGCATTTGCCAGAGCAGTTCGTACTGGCCCTTCAGGCGATCGATCTCCGGCACCACCTGGCGCAGGATGCCGTCCTTGGACTGCTTGACCGACACAAAGCCGCGTGGAGGCTCGATGCCATTGGTCGCGTTGGCGATCTGGCTGGAGGTCTCCGACGGCATCAGCGCGGTCAGGGTCGAGTTGCGCAGACCGTGGGTCTTGATCTCGGTGCGCAGGGTTTCCCAGTCGAGGTGCAGGGGTTCGTCGGTCAGGCTGTCGATGTCCTTCTTGTAGGTATCGATTGGCAGGATGCCGGCGGCGTAGTTGGTTTCGGCAAAGGCGGTGCAAGGACCGAATTCGCGCGACAGCTGCACCGATGCCTTGAGCAGGTAGTACTGGATGGCTTCGAAAGTGCGGTGGGTCAGGCCATTGGCCGAGCCGTCGGAGTAGCGCACGCCGTTCTTGGCCAGGTAGTAGGCGTAGTTGATCACGCCCACGCCCAGCGAGCGGCGCTTTTCGGTCGCAATGCGGGCAGCGGCTACCGGGTAGTCCTGGTAGTCCAGCAGCGCATCGAGTGCACGCACGATCAGGTCGGCCAGCTCTTCGAGCTCGTCGGTCGATTCCAGCGCGCCCAGATTGAAAGCGGACAGGGTGCAGAGCGCGATTTCGCCGTTCTCGTCCTTGATGTCTTCGAGCGGGTTGGTCGGCAGCAGAATTTCCATGCACAGGTTCGACTGGCGCACGGGAGCGACGGCCGGGTTGAACGGGCTGTGCGTGTTGCAGTGGTCCACGTTCTGGATGTAGATACGGCCGGTGCTGGCGCGCTCTTGCATCATCAGCGAGAACAGCTCCACCGCTGGCAGGGTGCGCTTGCGGATGGATTCATCGCTCTCGTACTTGACGTACAGCTCTTCGAACTTGTTCTGGTCGGCAAAGAAGGCCTCGTACAGACCGGGCACATCATGGGGCGAGAACAGGCTGATGCTCTGGCCCTTGATCAGGCGCTGGTAGAGCATGCGGTTGATCTGGATACCGTAGTCCAGATGGCGGATACGGTTCTCTTCCACGCCGCGGTTGTTCTTCAGCACGAGCAGCGACTCGGCTTCCAGGTGCCACAGTGGGTAGAACAAGGTGGCTGCACCACCGCGCACGCCGCCTTGTGAACAAGACTTGACGGCTGACTGGAACATCTTGAAGAAAGGCAGGCAGCCGGTGTGCTGCGCTTCGCCGCCACGGATCTCGCTGCCCAGGGCGCGGATGCGGCCACCGTTGATGCCGATACCGGCGCGTTGTGACACGTACTTGACGATGGCGCTGGTGGTGGCGTTGATGCTGTCCAGGCTGTCGTCGCACTCGATCAGCACGCAGGAGCTGAACTGGCGCAGCGGCGTACGCACGCCCGACATGATGGGCGTGGGCAGCGAAATCTTGAAGCGCGAGACGGCGTCATAGAAGCGCTTGATGTACTGCAGACGGCGGTCGGCCGGGTACTTGGCAAACAGGCTCATCGCGACCAGCACGTAGAGGATCTGTGGGCTTTCGTAGATGCGCTTGGTCACCCGGTTCTGCACCAGGTACTTGCCTTCGAGCTGCTTCACGGCGGCGTAGGAGAAGTCCATATCGCGCCAGTGATCAATGAAACCATTGATCTCGTCGTACTCTTCGCGGCTGTAATCGGCCAGCAGATGGGGGTCGTACTTCTTGAGCTCGGTCAGCGCTTGCACATGCTCGTACAGATGCGGCGGCTCGAACTGGCCGAAGGCGATCTTGCGCAGGTGGAAGATGGCCAGGCGCGCTGCCACGTACTGGTAGTCGGGCGCGTCTTCGGAGATCAGGTCGGCGGCGGACTTGATGATGGTTTCATGGATCGCATCGGTGCGGATGCCGTCATAAAACTGGATATGCGACTGCAGCTCGATCTGCGAGACCGAAACATTGCTCAGGCCTTTGGCCGCCCAGTCAATCACCCGGTGGATTTTGTCGAGGTCGATGGGTTCGACGCGACCGTCACGCTTGGTGACTCTCATAGTGCTTGTCTGGTTCATTTGCGATGTTTCTAATGGGATAAAAAACGCAGGACCACTGGGTGCAAGACGCAGCTATCCCGCGCCAAAACGCGCCCGGCATCGCAGGCGCGCAAAGGCTGGGGGATGACCAGCATCAGATACTCAGTGGGGGAAGCGGTGGACACTACATATGGTGTCTATGGGATTGAGTGTACGCTACCTGTAGCGTTCGTGGCAGCAAAAAAGCAGGCCCGATTTCTGCTAGGCAAAGCCTGTTTCAGAGAAGAATGCAGCAAAATCAACGTGAATCGGCTCGGTAAATATATGTATCCAGCCGGACACATTCCCCGCCGTGCGCAAGGGCATCGCCAAGCCATCTTGACGTCGATCGCCATCTGGTTAAAGGCCTGGGCGATCAGGCCATGGAAAGACTGGAATGCTGGCCTGCACCTGTCATTTTTGGGACTGCCCAAACGAAAAACCTGCTGCACTTGCGTGCAACAGGTTTTCAATAAGGATGGTCGGAGCGGTGGGATTCGAACTCACGACCCTCTGCTCCCAAAGCAGATGCGCTACCAGGCTGCGCTACGCTCCGACTAAGCCGCTATTGTATATCGGGCCGGAGCCGCTTGCGGCGAAAAGTGATTACTTTGACAACTTTTTATCGGATGGGCAGTGGGCGTTGCAGCCGCCCTACCCTTTGGGCTGGAAAAACTGCAGGACCCAATTACAGGCCATGCATGAACCGGAAATGTCAAAGATGGTTGCCGGCGCATTACCAAGATAAGGCCTGCCGCATCGCGAATCTGCAAAACAAAAAACCTGCTGCATTTGCATGCAACAGGTTTTTAAATGGAATGGTCGGAGCGGCGGGATTCGAACTCGCGACCCTCTGCTCCCAAAGCAGATGCGCTACCAGGCTGCGCTACGCTCCGACTAAGCCGTTATTGTAACCAGGGTTTTGGCAGCTGAATTTCGTATTTGACGATTTTTTTACAGCGGCCACCCATGCGGTTAACGTTGGGTAGGTGCCGGGCCACGGCCAGGCAGGTGACGGAAAGTGATGCGGCCCTTGCTCAGATCGTAAGGCGACATCTCCAGCGACACCTTGTCACCGGCCAGAATGCGAATGTGGTGCTTGCGCATTTTGCCGCCCGTGTAGGCAATCAGCTCGTGGCCGTTGTCCAGCTTCACGCGAAAGCGCGAATCCGGCAGCACTTCGGTCACGGAGCCTTGCATCTCAATCAGTTCTTCTTTAGCCATATAAGTCGACGAATCCTTGTCTAGTGGTGCATGAACGAAACCGGTTCGCCATGCTGTTCTCTGTGCCACCAACAAGCGGTGGCTCTCTCCATGGTTCGGGATGGTCTTGTGGGCGCTCGCCTCCCAAGGGGCAAGCGGCCAGCAAGGCAACTCAGCGAAGCGGCTATCAGCTGGCCCGCCAAGGGGCGCCAACAACCAGCATCCCGCACATTATTTACAGCGCAGCTGCCAGAGGCATCCAACACCGTCAAGCCACAAAAGCTTGCAAAGCTCTCTATTGTACTATGTTGCTGCTGTTTACGCTTGGGCTGTCTCGTATAAACGCCGTCTGGCGTAAGCACTGCCGCAGTGCCGTGCTTCCATAAACAGAGCGTTGCATCGTTTAGCATCAGCAGCATGCGCGCTCAGGTCTGCGCCGCGCCACCGGATTGCCCGCCCTCCTTACATTCAAGCACCATGAACGCTGCATCCACCCGCTACTGGCTGATGAAAAACGAGCCGGATGAATTCTCCATCGACTGCGCGCTCAGCGCCCCCGATGCAACCATTGCCTGGGACGGCGTGCGCAACTACCAGGCGCGCAACTTCATGCGCGATGACATGCAGCTGGGCGATGGTGTGCTGTACTGGCATTCGAGCTGCGCCGAGCCCGGCATTTACGGTATTGCCCGCATTGCTGGCCATCTGCGGCTCGATGCCAGCCAGTTTGACCCGGACTCCAAGTACTACGACCCCAAGTCCAAGCCCGAGGCCCCACGCTGGCTGATGCTGGATGTGCAGGCGCTGCGCAAGATCAAGCCCATCTCGGTGGCTGCACTGCGCCAGTACCCCGAGCTGGAAGACATGCGGGTGCTGCAAAAAGGCAATCGCCTGTCGATCACGCCGGTGGATGAGGCGCATTGGGACTTCATCATGGGCCTGGTGAAGGCACAGGGCTAAGGACGGCTGAAGGCGGCAGGATGACTGCCCTGCCCCGTTGACAGCAAGGCTTTGCTGCATAATACAAAACCCGTGAGCTGCCCATGCAATAAGCACCGGCAGCTATTTTTTTGATACCACTTCTGCGCCCAGGAACCCCATGGCTTTTGCTGACAACCTCCAGACCCTGCCCTCCATCGACCACATCGCCGAGCTGCAACTGATCGATGCCGATGGCCAGGTCGCAGCCACCATTCCCAATGCCCCCGGCAAGGCGGGTTCGGCCAAGGTCTACAACGCACTGGCCGCCAAGCATGGCGGCATTAATGTGGCAGCGGCTGAAGAAGGCCTGCAGATTTTTGCCGAGCACACGGATGACGCCAAGGCCCGCCCCGGCGCGCATCCCAATATCGACCGCCTGCTGGAGGTGATCGCCTCCGGCAAAGGTTATACCGTCAAGATCGTCTCGGCCTGAGACACTGGGGCCGCTGGCTGCACCGGTGCCGTGGCTGGCTGGGCGGCATAGGCAGCCACAAAGCGCTGCAGCATCTGCTGCGGCACAGGGGTATCCATCAGCTGCTCCAGCATGGCCGCCGGGTCAAAGCCTTCAGCTTGCAGCACCTGCGCACGCAGCTGGATGCAGGCGGCAGCCACTGGCTGGATGAATTCCGGATGGAACTGGGTGGATACCGCATGGGGCCCATAGCGCACGACCTGGTGGGGGTCATGGGCCGATCTGGCCAGCACCCGGGCACCGGGCGGCAGCTCCAACACGGTCTGCATATGGGTCAGATTGGCTTTGAAATGTGGGCCTGAGCCAGCGAGCAAGGCTTCCTCCTCGGCGCCGGGCAGCAGCGCAATATCCAGGCAACCCATCTCACGGCCTTGCGGGTGGTAGTCCACCTTGCCACCGAGCGCATGGGCCATCAGCTGGTGGCCATAGCAAATGCCGAACAGCGGCATCTGGCGGGCCATCGCCTCCCGTATCCATTGGGCGGTCGCCTCACTCCAGGGCAGCAGGTCCGTCACCATCGCCCAGGAGCCGGTGATGATCGCCGCGCTGTGCGCGTCATGCCGCGGCAAGGGCTCGCCCTCGAACACCCGCACCACCTTGAAGGCGGGCCCGGCGGCGAGAACGGCGGAGAACCACAGCGGCAAATCGCCGACCTGGGCACGGATGTCGTCGGGCGGTGTGCCGACCTGGATAAGCAGCAGAGTTTTTTCAGACACGGTTGAAGGCAAAAAGAATGGCTGGCCCATGCACTGTAATGCAGGCCAGCCATTGATGGCTTTCAACCCCGCGGATTTCATTCAATACCGGAAGCGCAAGGTCGACTGCCGCACCACCTCGGGCAGTTGCTGGGCCTGGGCATAGGCTTCGCGCAGGCGGCTTGCGTCGTTGACGCCTTCGTTCACCGTCTTGCGCAGCTGCTGCAAGGCCTCCTTGCTGTTCTCCGGCACATACGACTGGATGCGCTGCAGGGTCAGCAAGATATGCTCGCGCAGCCCAAAGGATTCACTGGTCGCCGGGTCCACATAGGCGCCTTCCAGGCCAAAGCGGCAGGCCTGGAAGCGGTTGTAGGTGTAGACCAGGTAGTCATCCTCGCTGGGCTCAAAAGGCTCTTCGGCCAGGAACCAGGCCCCCAGCGCCTGCACATAGGCGGCCAGCGCAACGGCACGCTCGATAGACAGCGGCGTGTCAAACACCCGCACCTCCACGGTGCCAAACTCCGGCTTGGGGCGGATGTCCCAGTAGAAGTCCTTCATGCTGTGGATCACGCCAGTGGCGGTCATCTTGTTGTAGTAGCGCTCAAAGTCCTCCCAGTGCAGCGCAAATGGTGCGCGGCCCGACAGCGGAAACGCGAACACCGAGTTGAGCCGCGCCGAATCAAAGGCCGTGTCCTGCCCCTGCACAAAGGGGCTGGAGGCCGACAGCGCAATGAAGTGCGGGATATAGCGCGAAAGCCGGTGCAGCATCATCAACGCCGCATCAGCACCAGGGCAGCCCACATGCACATGCTGGCCAAAAATGGTGAACTGCTTGGTGAGGTAGCCGTAGAGCGCGGTGATTTCCTTGAAGCGCGGCTTGTTGTAGATGCGCTGCTGGTGCCACTGCTGGAACGGGTGCGTGCCACCGCCGGCCAGCGCAATATTGAGCCGGTCTGCCGCCTTGACCAGCGCGTCACGCGTGACGGTCAGCTGCTGGTAGGCGTCCTGCGCATCGGTGCAGATGCCGGTCGATATCTCGATCATGCTGGTGGTGACCTCGGGCACGATGGAGCCCGGCACCTGCGCGTTTTTCAGCAGGGCCAGCATGTCGGGGGCATAAGGCGTCAGGTCATAGTGGTTGGTGTTGACCAGCTGCAGCTCCAGCTCGACACCAAGCGTCAGGGCCTCGGACTGGTGAAAGGCTTCAAGCGTCATGGCGTTTCTCCTTGCTGGTGAGAGCGGACAGGCCGATACCGCGGTGCGCCTCGCCACTGCGCCACAAAGCGAGCGAGGCCAGCATCACGCCGATCACCTCGCACAGCACAATCATCGGCAGCGCGATGGACGACACGCTCACTGCCACTTCGGGGTTGATGGATGCCCATTGCGCCACCTGGGCCGAGGCCAACAGCAAGGCGAGACCGGAGCTGGGCGACTGCGCGCAAGCCACGGGCCACTGGCGCAACCAGCCAATGCCGGTGCCCGCGCCCAGCAGCAGAACGCCGCCCATCTTGCCCACCAGCCGCGCCAGGCTGACGGCAGCCACCAGGCTGATCAGCGCCGCGCTGGGTGCAATCTGGCCTGCCATGCTGGCCACCAGCACAAACATCAGCAAGTTGAGCATGGTGTTGCCCGCCATAAAGGCCGAGGGCCAGACCATGGGCTTGGGGCTGAGGTTGCGCAGCATCACGCCCGCCAGCACAAAGCCCAGCGCGGCCGAGCCGCCCAGGCGCTCGGCCATCAGGCTGGCCGCGACCAAGACCGCAATCATGTAGAGCGCGGTGGAATCGCTGCGCGACGACTGCCAGCGCAGTACGGGCCACAGCGCAGCCGTGGTCAGCAGCGCCCACAACAGGGTCAGGCCCAGACTCCACAGCAAGTGGCCCATGCCGGCGGCCGTCAGCTCCAGGCCCGCCTGGACATCCGTGCCGGCGACAGGCGACCAGGCGACGGTGACCACCAGGCCCAGCACCAACGCATACATGCAGCCCAAGGTGGCCATCAGCAAGCTGCGGTCGGTGACGGCACCGCTGGAGCGCAGATCGGCCGAGATACGCAGCAGCACCGATGGCGAGGCTGCCATGGCCACCACACCTACCCCCAAGGACACCGCCCAGCCCATACCCAGTAGCTGCAAAGTGGCGGTGACCAGCACCAGCGCGGCCACCGATTCCACCAGGCTTTGCAGCAGCAAAAATGGCTGCCGAACCAGCCATTTGAGCGAGATCTGTGAGGCGGCAATCAACATGCTGGTGCCCACTGCCGTGTGCAGCAGCACCTGGGTATTGCCCTGCAGCGGCCAGGGCAGATCGCCAAAGCCCAGCCAGCCAGCGAGCAGGCCCACGACCGTATAACCCAGCATGCGCGGAAAACCGCTGAGCCGGAAAACCATGTGCCCGGCCAGCGCGGCAGCCGCTACCAGCACGCACCAACTCATCAAGGGGCCAACACTGTGTTCAAGCCAGCCGCCAATCTGTGGCAGCGGCATTGAGGATGCTGCATGGGGTGGCATATCTGCACCCTCCTCCAAAAAAGTGTGTCCAGCGTGCATGGCCGCATGGCACAGAGCTATAGATGGCCTGGCAGTGGCGCTGGGTTGCTGTCGCTGGCTTTCAAAGCCAGCACCATGGCGCGCACTGCAAGACGTGGGATGCACCAGCGCGGTGCCCAGGCACCTTGTTGCAGTAATGCATCAGATCGTTAACCAATCTCAACGACTCTACTGGATGATCTGCCGATTACCGTCACAGCATGCAACTGCTGGGCACAAAAAGCCTGCAGTCCTACAGTGAAAGCGCGCCGAGAGGCGCTTTTTGTAGGGTCGCTCGGCTGAGCAGCAAGGCCCGCCCTGGCGCCCGAGCGTGCTATTTGGAACGTAGCAGACCAAGGGTACAAAAGGTGCCAGCCTTCCATCGGTATTTTCCCGAGGATTCTGCAGCGCATGCACGCTACGCCGCGCATCTGGGTGCGCTGCCTCTATATCCGAGTGCGCAGTGATGCCACCCAACGGACCACCCCAAACAGTTGCAGTCGTAACCGTATGATGGCGCCTCTGATGCGGCCAGCCACAAGCACCCAGCGCCTGCCCGCTACCCACCGGTAGCCCCGCGTTCAACACCTCCGTTGCTGCTCCAGACCACCACCCCTGGTCGGGCACTCGGGTTGAGCAGCGCAGCACAGCCGCTACCTCGCATCAAGCACATCTGCTTTTATTGCCCCCTGCCCTGACTGTGTCAGTCCATGCAGCCTGGGGCCCGTTTTTTGGTCTGGATATTTCTGTGCTTGCCTTGTTGACCCGTCTTTTCCCTGTGTGGGCGGCTGTGATGGCCCTGATCGCCTACAGCGCGCCTTCGGCCTTCCTGGGCTTCAAGCCCCATATCGCCCAGCTGCTGATGCTGATCATGTTTGCGATGGGCGTGACCCTGCGCGTCAGCGATTTCAGCCGCGTGCTGCAGCGCCCTGCCCCGATTGCAGCGGGCCTCTTCCTGCACTACCTCATCATGCCGCTGGCCGCCTGGTTGATTGCCAAGGCGCTGGACATGCCGCCCGAGCTGACGGCGGGCATGGTGCTGGTGGGCAGTGTCGCCAGCGGTACCTCGTCGAATGTGATGATTTTTCTGTCCAAGGGTGATGTGGCGCTGTCGGTGACGATCAGTGCGCTGTCGACCCTGGTGGGCATTGTGGCCACGCCACTGCTGGCGCGCCTCTATATCTCGGCGTCGATCGACGTGCCGGTCAGCGCGCTCTTGATGGAGATTGCGCAAATCGTGCTGCTGCCCATTGGCCTGGGCCTGCTGCTGAACCATTTCTGGCATGTGCAGATCAAGCGCGTGGAGCGCCTGCTGCCGCTGGTGTCGATGGTGGCGATCTTGTTGGTGCTGTCCACCGTGGTGGCCTTGAGCCGTGACCGCATTGCCACCGTGGGTGGCGTCGTGGTGGCGGGCGTGATTGCGCACAACCTGATCGGTTACCTGGGTGGCTACTGGGGCGGTCGCCTGCTGGGCTTTGACAAATCGGTCTGCCGCACCCTGGCGATCGAGGTGGGCATGCAGAACTCGGGCCTGGCAGCCAGCCTGGGAGCCAAGTTCTTCAGCCCCATGGCCGCGCTGCCCGGTGCCATTTTCTCGGTCTGGCACAACATCTCGGGCTCGCTGCTGGCCGGCTACTGGTCCAGCCGCCCCACGGGCACGGCCAATGACCATGTGCGCCGCGAAGACGTGTCGCTGCACTGATCTTGCCGAGCCGCGCGCCTGGTCTAGGCGCGCTCAGCCGCTGGCTGCGCCGCCAGCATATGCCCGGTGCGGCTGCGCGCACCTGCTACCAGGCCGCTGATCAGCTGGGTCTCGGGCAGGTTCTTCCAGTAACGGCGCGGCATCTCGCGCAACATGGCCTGCTCCTTGAGCCGCGCCGGGTTGAAGGTGGACTGGTAATAGGCCAGCCATAGTGCTTCGCCCGCATCGGGGTCCGGTGCCTGGGCCGCCGTGGCGCCAGGGCCCCATTGCAGGCATTCCTGGTCCCAGAGCACGCTGCAGCCTGGCGTCAGAATCGCCCAGCGCATGTTGCTGAAACGCTCCATGAAAAAGCCCGAGGCCGCGCGAACGATGTGGTGCTCGGGCTCGAACCAGGCCACATGCAGCGGCTTGCCCTTTTCGTCCTGCGCGGGCCGAAAGCGCACAAAGGCATGCATCTTGTGGATCTCGCGCCCCACCGCATGGGCTAGGCGTTCGATATCGCGCCAATCGGCATCTAGCGCATCGCCTGCCAGGCTGGGCATGGCCTGCAGCCGCCACAGCCAGCGGTAGCACAGCATAAAGCGCCCCGGGTTGCGGTGGCAGCAGGCTTTGCGCAGCACGGACAGCTGGGGTTTGCGAATGTGCACCGGCTGGCCAGGTGCGATGGCCAAGCGGTCCAGCGCATCGGGGCTGATGACGCGGGCTGGAGCATCGGTCGTAACCCCATTGGCTGCGACATCCGCAAACAAATCACCATCCTCGGCCTGGGTGGCTAACTCATCCGACCAGCGCCAGTGCACCACTTCGGGCGCTGCGCCCAGGGCCAGCAACACCCGCGCCGCCTGGCGGAATCCGGCAAAGTCATCCGGTGCGTCCAACATCACCGTCAGGCTGTCGTTTTCTGCTTGCATGCCTGGCCTCCTCAAAATAGGGCGATCTGCGCCGCAGCCGCCAGCCGCATGCCGCTGTGCCGGCGCTGCACGGCCCCCTGCCCCATCTGGGCCAGCAGCTGCTGGCGCAAGCTGGGGCTGTCGAGCATGGCCAGCGGCGGGTGGTAGTCATCGAGCTCGACAAAAGGCAGCACCTTGCTGGTGGCAACGCGCAGTTGCTGCAGATCGGCGAGCCGCAACCGGCGCACCTTACGGGCGGCCAGCAGGCGCTCGACACTGCCGACGCCCAAGCCCGGCACGCGCAGCAACCAGGCCTTGGCTGCGCGGTTCAAATCCACCGGAAAGTGCTGGCGCTGCGACAAGGCCCAGGCGAGTTTGGGGTCCAGCTCTAGATCGAGCATGCCGCCGCTCGCCGGCGCAGTGATTTCTGCCGGGCTGAAGCCGTAGAAGCGCATCAGCCAATCGGCCTGGTAGAGCCGGTGCTCGCGGATCAGCGGCGGCGCCTGCAGCGGCAGATCGGACGAGGCATCGGGGATGGGGCTGAAGGCCGAGTAATAGACCCGGCGCAGGCGCTGGCCGGTGTAGAGCGCGCTGCTCGTGAGCAGAATCGTCGCGTCATTGGCGCTGTCGGCGCCGACAATCATCTGCGTGCTTTGGCCGGCCGGCGCATAGCTGGGCGCTGCGGCCCGGGCGGCTTGGCGCTGGCGGGGCAGCGATACCAGCTTGCTGCTCTGCTGGTCCTGCCTCTGCTGCCGGGCGACCTCGATATGTTCTGCCACCTGGTGCATGGCCGAGGCAATGCCTACAGCATCCTTCTCTGGCGCCAGTTGCTGCAGGCCCTGTTGCGTGGGCAGCTCGATATTGATGCTGAGCCGGTCTGCATAGCGGCCCGCCAGGGCCAGCAACTCGGGGGAGGCATCCGGAATCGTCTTGAGGTGGATGTAGCCGCGAAAATCATGGTCCTCGCGCAGGCTGCGCGCCACCTCGACCAGTTGCTCCATCGTGTAATCCGACGACTGGATGATGCCGCTGGACAGAAACAGGCCTTCTATGCAGTTGCGGCGGTAAAAATCCAGAGTCAGGCCCACCACCTCAGCCGCGCTGAAGCGGGCGCGCTGCACATTGGAGCTCTTGCGGTTGATGCAGTAGCGGCAGTCGTAGATGCAGAAGTTCGTCAGCAGAATCTTGAGCAGCGAGACACAGCGGCCATCGGGCGTATAGCTGTGGCAGATGCCCATGCCCTCGGTCGATCCCATCCCCTTGCCGCCCAGGGAGTTGCGGGGCTTGCTGCCGCTGGATGCGCAGCTGGCATCGTATTTGGCGGCATCGGCCAGGATCTGGAGTTTGGCGAGGGTTTGCATAGATACTGTGTATGTGTACAGTATTCTAGCAAAACCTCACCAGCTCCGCCAGTACTGGCGCGGTCCCGCTTGAGAATGCTCTCCTCTGGGAAGGCTGGCGGCGGGATTCAGATGAAGGTAGATTTTTGCAAATACTGTATATAAATACAGCCATCTTCAAAACCGATACCGTTCCCGCGCCAGTCGCCCCCTCAAAGCTGCATCAAGCCTGGGGACCCAGCTTGGCCAGCACGGCCTTTTCCTTGACCGTGGACTCGGCGGCAAACTTCTTGTAGTCGGCGCTGTTCATGTAGATGCGCAGCATCTCAAAGCGCTGCAGCATGGCCTGGTAGCTGTCCATTTCCATCGCTTGCTTGAAGGCAGTGTGCAAGGCGGCTTGCACATCGGCGGGCATGCCCTTGGGGCCCACCAGGCCAAAGGGCGAGTACTGCGTGGTCGGCAGGCCCAGTTCGATCAAGGTGGGGGTATTGGGCAAGGTGGGCAGGCGCTTTTCGGTCCAGACGTTCAAGGCGACCATGCGGCCCTGGTCCACATAGGGGATCACGGCACTGGTGTCGGCCGCGACCATCACCTCGCCCGCCATCGTGGCCCGCATCAGTTCGGACGAGCCCTTGTAGGGCACATGCACAACATCCAGCCCCAACTGCTGCGCAATGATGGCCGAGGTGACATGGGGCGAGGTGTAGGTACCGGTATTGCCAAGCGTGAGCTTGCCAGGGTTGGCCTTGGCCCAGGCCACCACATCCTGCCAGCTCTTGAGGCCGGACTGGGTGCTGGCCACCATGCAGAAGGCATAGCCGGTGACATTGATGATGTAGCTCAGGTCCTCTACCGGGTTCCACTTCAAGCCGGTGGTAAAAGGCAAGCGCATCACACTCATCGGCAGCTGGGCGATGGTGTAGCCGTCGGCGGCGGTGTTCTGCAGCTGGGTCGCGGGCAGAGAGCCGGCCGCGCCGGGGCGGTTCTCCACCACAATCGGTTGGCCCAGCACCTTGGCGGCGTTGTCGGCCAGTTGGCGCATCGTCAGATCGGTCGGCCCACCGGCCGGAAAAGCCACCACCAGCTTGATCGCCCGGCTGGGGAAGGTTTTGCTGGCATGGGCCAGCGATGCACCCGCCCCCATCCAGGCACCAGCCGCTGTAGCGGCTCCAGCTTGCAGCATGCTTCTGCGCGTCAACACCATGTCTTTGTCTCCATTTCGGTCTATAGGCGACAAAGAGTGTAGAAAAGCGCAGCCAGGCGCCGCGACGCCTGGGTGACATGGTCGGCGGCGCGTAAGGATTCTGGCCGTGAAGTCCGGGAGGGACCCTATTCCACGGTCGCGCCCGACTGTTTTACCGCCTTGCCCCATTCGACAATTTCGCTGGCCACAAAGCGGTCCATCTCCGGGCCACTGGTCGGTGCGGGCTCCGAGCCTCGGTCGCGGATGAACTTCTGCATCTCGGGGCTGCTGAGGATGGCCACCGTTTCTTGGTTCAGCTTGTCGACGATGGCCTTGGGCGTGCCCTTGGGGGCCATCAGGCCAAGCCAGCCCACAGCCTCAAAGCCCTTGAACTCGGGCAAGCCGGATTCGGCAATCGTGGGCACCTGGGGCAACTGGCTGGAGCGCGTGGCCGAGGTCACGCCCAGCGGTACGGCCTTGCCAGCCTGGATGTTGGCCAAGGCCGCAGTGACCGAATCCACCATCAGCGGCACCTGGTTGCCCAAAAAATCCGCCTGGGCCGGGCCGCTGCCTTTGTAGGGAATATGTTCGATCTGCAGCGCTGCACGGGCCTTGACCATCTCCGCGCTCAAATGCTGGGTGCCGCCAATGCCCGCACTTGCATAGCTCAGCTTGCCGGGCTCAGCGCGGGCCTTGGTCACCAGGTCATTCATGCTCTTGATGCCACTGGCCGGGTTGGCCAGAAAGACCAGCGGCACCTTGGCGATCAAGCTGATGCCGACCAGATCGACGCGGGGATCGAAGTTCACTTTTTTGTACAGGGTCTGGTTCACCGCCATCGCGCTGCCCGCGACCAGCAAGGTGTAGCCGTCGGCGGCGCTGCGCGCGACCTGCTCGGAGCCGATATTGCTGCCTGCGCCGGCTTTGTTCTCTACCACCAGTGCCTGCCCAAGCTTTTGGCCCAGCTTGTCGGCCAGCGCACGGGCAAAGATATCGGTGGCCTGGCCGGGTGGGAACGGCACGATCAGCTTGATGGGCTTGTCTGGATAGGCGGCAAGGGCTGGGCTGGCTGCAAGGGCCAAGCTGGCAGCCATCGCCAATGCGGCAGCAGAAGTGAGCGCATGGGGGTTCATGGGGTGGGTCTCCTGAAGGGCTGCAGCGGCGTTGGCGAGAAGTGCCGATGCGCTGCGCGAGCTCTGTCTAGGCGGGATCTTCGCCCATCCAAAGGCGTATGGGCAGGCTCGCCTGTCTCCAAGACAACTGCCCCTTCCTCTGCCAGAAATGACAACATTGATCAGTTCTGATCGATGCAGAGCCTGGGCGGCTATCATCAGCGCTGTTATTTTTACCTCCGCATGCCATGTTTTTCGGAATCAGCCACCTTGTCCTTCCCTGCAGCGATCTGGAAAAAGCCACGCAGCTCTGGCGCGATGTGATCGGCTTCAGCGCGGCACGCAGCGGCGAAGGTTATGTGGATATCGACACCGGCAGCGCCCTGCTCCGGCTGCTGCAAGTGCCCAAGGTGGAGTCGCAAACAAGCCTGCGCCTGCAGGTGGCCGATGTGGCCCAGGCCTACCAAGCCCTGTTGGCGGCAGGCAGCAGCTCACGCTATGCGCCAATGCGCACGCCCGAGCTGGAAGAAATGGCCTGCGTGGGCGATGCCGATGGCCATGCCATCGTGCTGTGGCGCGCGCTGACAGAAGACGAATGGGGCTTTGTGCCCGAGCTGCCCAAGCAAGGCGAATGGACCGCCGATGCCGAGGAGCTGCTGCAACGCCTGCTCGCCCATGTGCCGGCATTCTTCCGCATGCTGGCTCGGCGCAAGACCACCCGCGTGATCGAGCAACTGGCGCAAGAGGCGCATAGCGCTGTTACCCGTGAATGGGTCATCAAAGGCTATATCACCGCATCGGCCAAGGTCACACGCTTTCGCTTGGTGGAGCCGCTGCGCGCTGAAGGTATCGACCCGGATGACTACCGGGCGGAGTTTGATTACGAATGAGTGGCGGGCTGCGCCTTGCCTGCGATACGCATGGGCGCCTGGCGCTCAGTTCAAGCTGCATCCAATTGTTGGACGGTCTTAGCGCAGCGCTGCTCGATCAAGT
Source organism: Comamonas sp. JUb58 (assembly GCF_004364775.1). GTDB lineage: Bacteria > Pseudomonadota > Gammaproteobacteria > Burkholderiales > Burkholderiaceae_C > Comamonas. The sequence continues at coordinate 244,292 of NZ_SOAL01000006.1, read as the reverse complement.
TGCATACCAGCTCGACGACTGCATGCCGGGAAAAACCATGCTGCGGGGCGCTCTGTAGTTGGCGTGCCGCAGCAGGCAGGCTTTGCGCAAGCGCGAGGATGCGCTTTTTGGTTGCAGCCTTGGCCAAGCCGGCATCTTCTGCGAATTGCTCCCAATGGCGGCTGCGCAGCTCACCAAATCGGTACTTGCCGCCCAACTTCATGGCCATCTTGTCTGTCAGCGCGGGGTAAACCGCCGTCGACAACAGATCGTATAAAGGTGCGAGCACGGTGGCATTGCGCCCCGCCTGCTGGCCATAGAGCAGCGAAAAGTTCTTGGCATGCGCATCATGGTTGCCGATCAGTGCATTGAAAATGACAGCGTCCAGCATGCGCAGCACCTGTGGGGCATTGGGTCGCGTTACCCCACGCAACAGCCCAAAGCACTGGGCCAGATCCGGGCCGCCTTCGTTTTGGTACTTCAACTCAGGCACGACGCCCAGTGCCTGGCAAAAGTCTTCCTGGTGCAGACGAACACGCAGCCCGCCCTCCTCGGTTTTGCGGTCATAACGCTCTACAAGCAGAAAGCTATGTCCCAAAACGCTATGGATGCGTGCCTGCGCCGGGCGCAGTCCCATCGCCTGAGCCAGCAGCATGCAAAAGCCTTCATTGGCTACGCTGTCCTCGACCGCATGGATGGCAGGTTTCAAGATATGGCTGCTCGGCGTGCCGTTACGTGGCAGACCGATGCGTGGTTGTGCTTGGTGCATATCATCCACCACCACCGGAAGCTTGTCCTGCGCCCCTGCCAGTGACAGACGCAGCCCATCTGCACCGGCCAACATGGGACGGCGTGGCAGCTCTTCCAAAATGGCTGCAAGCTGGCTGTCGGTCTGCCAGTCCACATCATCCCCGCCGGCAGCCAAGGGCAATTGCTGGCCAGGCTCCAGAAAACTGACCGCGCCCGCACACTCGCCACCGATGTGGTCGAGCAAAGCGAAGTCGTTTTGCCTGGAGATATGAAAATGCTGTGCAATCAGGCGGCGCATCTGCCCTTCTGGCAGCAGGCCGGCAAAGAATGGCCGTGATTCGATGTCATCAAAGGCTGCATCGCGCAAGGGCAGTGACTGCGACAGAGCGATGGCATCCGGCTGAGCCAACCAAGTCGGCGCGTAGCTGAAGCACAGCCTGCCATGGCGCAGCGACAGCTGGCCTGCCAGTTGCCCAAGCAGCCAGACATTCAGCTCATGGGCCACGGTGGCCTCCTTGGCTGATGGCGTGTACCTGCCCGTGCTGGTTATCACTGCCTCCCTCTGGCAAGCCCGAGAGCTGTAGCTGGCCGCCTAGCGCGTCTACCACACGGAGCACGTTTTCAAGACGCACTGTTGGCTTGCCAGACTCCAAGTCAACAACGAACCGCGTGCCCACTCCCGCAGCCAGCGCCAATGCTTGCTGGGTAAGCCCCAGTTGTTTGCGCGCCAAGCGCAGAGCGGTGGCCAGTTGTTCTGCGGTTTGGATGGAGGACATGCTGTGTTGGCTTAAAAATTCCCGATCGGGAAATTATCACCCCATTTGAGATAAAAAGACAGCTTTATTCCCGATCAGGAATATTTGGCATAAGGAGCACCCCCCAATACAGAAAAAAATCCCGATCGGGATTTTTTCTTAAGCCCATAAACGAATACCGCCACCATTAGCACGAACCAGAGCCCCGAATGGGTACCAACGTGCCTCTGTTATGCAGTCAAATTACCCACCCAAAAAGAATTACAACCTACTGTTTTTATTAAATAAAGCCAATAAACCTTGGTAACTATTGCCAACTTAATTGCCAACTTCTAGGCATCTACAAAAAAGTAGGAAACGTTGCAGCTCCAATGAAAAAAGACAGCCCGCAGGCTGTCTTTTGCAGAGTGGCTCAAGACCGGCTGGTCTTACTTGCGCGCAGGCGGCACGTCGGTGCAGGTGCCATGGGCCACTTCTGCGGCCATGCCAATGCTTTCGCCCAAGGTCGGGTGCGGGTGGATGGTCTTGCCAATGTCCACGGTGTCTGCACCCATCTCGATGGCCAGGGCGATCTCGCCGATCATGTCGCCGGCGTGCGTGCCGACCATGCCGCCGCCCAGGATCTTGCCGTGGCCATGGGCTTCGGGCGAGTCATCGAACAGCAGCTTGGTGAAGCCTTCGTCGCGGCCATTGGCAATGGCGCGGCCCGAGGCGGCCCAGGGAAACAGGCCCTTCTTGACCTTGATGCCTTGGGCCTTGGCCTGGTCTTCGGTCAGACCGACCCATGCCACTTCGGGATCTGTGTAGGCCACCGATGGGATCACGCGGGCATTGAAAGCGGCAGCGGCCAGCTCCTTGTTGCCTTGCAGTTCGCCAGCGATGACTTCAGCGGCCACATGCGCTTCGTGCACGGCCTTGTGTGCCAGCATGGGCTGGCCCACGATGTCGCCGATCGCGAAGATGTTGGGCACATTGGTGCGCATCTGGATATCGACATTGATAAAGCCACGGTCCGTCACGGACACGCCTGCGGCCTCTGCGCCGATCTTCTTGCCATTGGGCGTGCGGCCCACGGCTTGCAGCACCAGGTCGTAGACCTGGGGTTCGGGCACGGTCACGCCGTCCTTGGCAGGCTCGAACGAGACCTTGATGCCTTCGGGCGTTGCTTCGGCAGCCACGGTCTTGGTGTTGACCATGATGTTGTCAAAGCGCGGTGCGTTCATCTTTTGCCAGACCTTGACCAGATCGCGGTCAGCGCCTTGCATCAGGCCATCCATCATCTCGACCACATCCAGGCGTGCGCCCAGGGTGCTGTAGACGGTGCCCATTTCCAGGCCGATGATGCCGCCGCCCAGGATCAGCATGCGCTTGGGCACAGCCTTCAGGTCCAGTGCGCCGGTGGAATCGACCACGCGTTCGTCCTTGGGCATGAAGGGCAGATGCACTGCCTGCGAGCCCGCAGCGATGATGGCCTTCTTGAACTGCACTACCTTCTTGGCGCCGGTCTTGTCCTGGCCATCGCCCGAGGTTTCCTGGACTTCGATGTGGTTGGCGCTGACGAAGTTGCCATAGCCGCGCACGATCGTGACCTTGCGCATCTTGGCCATCTGGCCCAGACCGCCGGTCAGCTTGCCGATGACCTTTTCCTTGTGGGCGCGCAGCTGGTCGATGTTGACCTCAGGCGCGGCGAACTTGACGCCGGCGACTTCCAGGTGCTTGACCTCGTCCATCACGGCAGCCACATGCAGCAGGGCCTTCGACGGGATGCAACCCACGTTCAGGCAGACGCCACCCAGGGTCTTGTAGCGCTCGATCAGCACCACCTTGAGGCCCAGATCGGCTGCGCGGAATGCCGCAGAGTAGCCGCCAGGGCCACCGCCGAGCACGACCACGTCACAGTCTTCATCGACCTGGCCGCTGTAGTTGCTGGCCACCGGTGCCGGCGCTGCCGCTTGCGCTGCGGGAGCAGGCGCCGCTGCTGCAGGAGCCGGTGCGGGCGACGAGGCTGCAGGTGCAGCAGCAGGTGCGGGGGCAGCGGCAGCACCCTCAGCCGCTTCGAGCGACAGGATCACCGAGCCTTCGGCGACCTTGTCACCGATCTTGATCTTGAGTTCCTTGACGACACCGGCATGGCTCGACGGGATTTCCATCGAGGCCTTGTCCGATTCGACCGTGATCAGCGACTGGTCCTTGGCGACGGTGTCGCCAGGCTGCACCAGCAGCTCGATCACGCCCACTTCAGCGAAATCACCAATGTCGGGGACTTTGATATCTACGATTGCCATAGTGTGCGTCTCCGATTACAGGATGATGCGGCGGTAGTCCGCCAGCACCTGGCCCAGGTAGGCATTGAAGCGTGCGGCCGATGCGCCGTCGATGACGCGGTGGTCGTACGACAGGCTCAGCGGCAGCATCAGGCGTGGCACAAACTGCTTGCCGTCCCAGACTGGCTTGATCGCCGACTTGGACAGACCCAGGATCGCCACTTCGGGGGCATTCACGATAGGCGTGAAGTGCGTACCACCAATGCCGCCCAGCGACGAGATGGAGATGCAGCCGCCTTGCATGTCGGCCGCGCCCAGCTTGCCGTCGCGTGCCTTCTTGGCCAGCTCGCCCATTTCTGCGCTGATCTGGATGATGCCCTTCTTGTCGGCATCCTTGAGCACCGGCACCACCAGGCCATTGGGCGTGTCTGCCGCAAAGCCGATGTTGAAGTACTGCTTGTAGACCAGGGTGTCGCCATCCAGGCTGGTGTTGAACTCAGGGAACTTCTTGAGTGCAGACACCAGGGCCTTGATCACGAAGGCCAGCATGGTGACCTTGACGCCGCTCTTCTCGTTTTCCTTGTTCGTGGAGACGCGGAAGGCTTCGAGCTCGGTGATGTCGGCTTCGTCATTGTTGGTGACGTGCGGGATCATCACCCAGTTGCGGTGCAGGTTGGCGCCCGAGATCTTCTTGATGCGCGACAGGTCCTTGCGCTCGACGGTGCCGAACTTGCTGAAATCGACCTTGGGCCATGGCAGCAGATCCAGACCTGCGCCAGAGCCACCACCGGCAGGTGCCTTGGCCGCCTGGGCCTTGGTCTGCACGGCACCGGCCATCACCTGCTTGGTGAAGGCTTGCACGTCGTCCGAGGTGATACGGCCCTTGTTGCCCGAACCCTTGACCTCTTCCAGCGGCACACCCAGCTCACGCGCAAACTTGCGCACCGATGGCGATGCATAAGGCAAGGCGCCCGATGGTGGCACGGTGGGGTTGTGGGCCGGAACGGCAGCAGCCGGTGCAGCGGCGACAGCTGCTGCTGCAGGGGCTGGAGCGCTTACGGCGGGGGCAGGCGCAGCAGCAGCGGGTGCTTGTGCGGCTGGCGCGGACGCTGGCGCCGCAGCGGCGCTTCCTTCCAGAATGGCGACCAGATCACCGACATTGATGGTGTCGCCAATCTTGACCTTGAGCTCCTTCACCACGCCAGCGGCGGGCGATGGGATTTCCATCGAGGCCTTGTCGGATTCGACGGTGAACAGTGACTGCTCTTCGGTGACGGTATCGCCCACCTTGACCAGCAGCTCGATCACGGCCACGTCCTTGAAGTCACCGATATCGGGGACCTTCACTTCGACCGGGCCCGAAGCCGCAGGCGCCGCAGCGGCCTGGGGTGCAGGAGTCGGTGCAGCTGCAGGAGCGGGTGCTGCGGCAGCTGGTGCCGGTGCTTGCGCAGCGGGTGCGGCAGCAGCTGCATCCGCTGCTTCGAGCTTGATGATGACCGAGCCTTCGGCAATTTTGTCGCCAATCTTGACGACGATTTCCTTGACCACGCCAGCGTGGCTGGACGGGATTTCCATCGAGGCCTTGTCGGACTCAACGGTGATCAGCGACTGGTCCTTGGCGACGGTGTCACCGGGCTTGACGAGCAACTCGATCACGCCCACTTCTGCGAAGTCGCCAATATCGGGGACTTGAATGTCAATCAATGCCATTGTGGTGTCTCCTGGTGCAATTTAGGCGTACAGCGGGTTGATCTTGTCGGCATTGATGCCGTACTTGGCAATCGCATCAGCGACCTTCTGTGCGGGCAGCTTGCCGTCTTCGGCCAGTGCCTTGAGGGCGGCAACCACGATGTAGTGGCGGTCGATCTCGAAGTGCTCGCGCAGCTTGCGGCGGAAGTCCGAGCGGCCAAAGCCGTCCGTGCCCAGCACCTTGTAGGTGCGGCCAGCGGGGATGAAGGGACGAATCTGCTCGGCGTAGGACTTCATGTAATCGGTCGAGGCGATCACGGGGCCGGTGCTGTTGCCCAGCTCGGCGGTCACGAACGGCACCTTAGCGGTTTCCAGCGGGTGCAGCAGGTTCCAGCGGTCTGCGTCCTGGCCGTCGCGGGTCAGTTCGTTGAACGATGGGCAGCTCCAGACGTCGGCGGTCACGCCCCAGTCGGCAGCCAGCAGCTCTTGCGCAAAGAAGGATTCGCGCAGGATGGTGCCCGAGCCCAGCAGTTGCACGCGCAGGTCACCAGCGCCACCGGCCTTGCAGAGGTACATGCCCTTGAGGATCTTTTCCTCGGTGCCGGGCGTCAGGCCTGGCATGGCATAGTTTTCGTTCAGCAGGGTCAGGTAGTAGAAGATGTTTTCCTGGTTCTGCACCATGCGGCGCAGACCTTCGTGCATGATCACCGCCACTTCGTGCGAGAAGGTGGGGTCGTAGCTGATGCAGTTGGGGATGGTGCCGGCCAGGATGTGGCTGTGACCGTCTTCGTGCTGCAGACCTTCGCCGTTCAAGGTGGTACGGCCCGAGGTGCCGCCCAGCAAGAAGCCGCGCGCCTGCAGGTCGCCCGCTGCCCAGGCCAGATCGCCAATGCGCTGGAATCCGAACATCGAGTAGTAGATGTAGAACGGAATCATGATGCGGTTGCTATGGCTGTAGCTGGTTGCCGCTGCAATCCAGCTGGACATGCCGCCCGCTTCGTTGATACCTTCCTGCAGGATCTGACCCTTGGTGTCTTCCTTGTAGTACATCACCTGGTCTTTGTCGACCGGGGTGTACTGCTGGCCATGCGGGTTGTAGATGCCGATCTGGCGGAACAGGCCTTCCATACCGAAGGTACGGGCCTCGTCCACCAGGATGGGCACCACGCGCGGACCGATTTCCTTGTCGCGCAGCAGCTGGGTGAGGAAACGCACATAGGCTTGCGTGGTCGAGATCTCACGGCCTTCGGGCGTGGCTTCGAGCACGGCCTTGAAGGTCTCCAGCGGAGGCACGGTGAACTGCTCGTCGGCCTTTTCGCGGCGCTTGGGCAGGTAGCCGCCCAAGGCCTTGCGGCGCTCGTGCAGGTACTTCATTTCCGGGGTGTCGTCGGCTGGCTTGTAGAAAGGCAGGTCGGCGATCTGGCTGTCCGGGATCGGGATGTTGAAACGGTCGCGGAAGGCCTTGATGTCCTCATCGGCCAGCTTCTTGGTCTGGTGGACGTTGTTCTTGCCCTCACCGACCTTGCCCATGCCGAAGCCCTTGACGGTCTTGACCAGCAAGACGGTCGGCTGACCTTGGTGGTTTTGCGCAGCGTGGAAAGCGGCGTAGACCTTTTGCGAATCGTGGCCACCGCGCTGCAGGTTCCAGATCTCGTCGTCGCTCATGTGCTCGACCATCTTCAGGGTGCGTGGATCGCGGCCGAAGAAGTTCTTGCGCACATAGGCACCGTCGTTGGCCTTGAAAGCCTGGTAGTCGCCGTCGTTGCACTCCATCATGATCTTGCGCAGCGCGCCGTCATGGTCCTTGGCCAGCAAGGCATCCCAGCCCTTGCCCCAGATCAGCTTGATCACGTTCCAGCCGGAGCCACGGAACTCGCCTTCGAGTTCCTGGATGATCTTGCCGTTGCCGCGCACCGGGCCGTCCAGGCGCTGCAGGTTGCAGTTGATCACGAAGATCAGGTTGTCGAGGTTTTCACGCGCGGCCAGGCCAATCGCGCCCAAGGATTCGACTTCGTCCATTTCACCGTCGCCGCAGAACACCCAGACCTTGCGGTTTTCGGTGTTGGCAATGCCACGGGCGTGCAGGTACTTCAGGAAGCGTGCCTGGTAGATCGCCATGATGGGACCCAGGCCCATGGACACGGTGGGGAACTGCCAGAAATCGGGCATCAGCTTGGGGTGGGGGTAGCTCGACAGACCCTTGCCGTCCACTTCCTGGCGGAAGTTGAGCAGTTGCTCTTCGCTGATACGGCCTTCCAGGTAGGCGCGGGCATAGATACCGGGCGATACGTGGCCTTGGATGTAGAGGCAGTCACCACCGTGGTTGTCGCTCTCGGCGTGCCAGAAATGGTTGAAGCCGGCACCAAACATGCTGGCCAGCGACGCGAAGGAGCCAATGTGGCCGCCCAGGTCGCCACCTTCTGGTGGGTGAATGCGGTTGGCCTTGACCACCATGGCCATGGCGTTCCAGCGCATGTAGGCGCGCAGGCGTTGTTCGATCTCGAGGTTGCCGGGGCTGCGGGCTTCCTGCTCGGTCTCGATGGTGTTGACGTAACCGGTCTTGGCGGAGAAAGGCAGATCGACGCTGTTCTGGCGCGCGTGCTCGAGCAGTTGCTCGATCAGCGAGTGGGCATATTCAGCGCCTTCGCGGTCGATCACAGCGGACAGCGCGTCCATCCATTCTCGGGTTTCTTGGCCGTCAGTGCGGGTGGGGCCGTTGACGGCTTTTTGTTCGGATGGTTCGGACATGCTGGCGTCTCCTTCAAGTGATCTGCTATGAATGACTGTGCCAGAGTTTCTCACATTTTTTGCAGATTTCAAATAGCGGTCTTCATTTTCATATTATGGGAAATTGCTGCAAACGCACAATCCATGGGCGCTGCAGCAGGACGCCTCGGGGACAAGGCGAACGATTTGTCCAGCATCAGGGCATGGCTGCCCTGCCCTCGTCTACACTCATCGACCATGAATTCGACCGAGCGCCCCGCCACCCCGACCCCGAACAGCCGACCCCGTTTGGTGCAAATGTGGCAAACCTGGTGGCGCGGATTGTCACCTTCGAGACAAGACCGGTATGCGTCCATTGCCCCCTTGGTGGCGGTGGTGATGTTTTTCATTGCGATCGTGGCGGCCTTTTGGTACCTGCGCAGCGAAGAGCTGGAACGCGAGCGCGAGGCCATGCGCCGGGATGTGGAATATGCCCAGCAGCGTATTCGGCTGCGCCTGTCCGAGCGCCAGGAGCAGCTGATGCGCCTGGCCCGCGACGTGGGCAACCAGGACGTGGACAAGAACGGCTTCAATGACCGTGCCGACACCCTCATCAGCCAGTACGCCGAGCTGCAGGCCCTGACCTGGATCGACACCGGCCGCCAGGTGCGCGCCACCCAGTTTGGCCCCAGCGTGGCGGCTGAGAACCTGCTCACCCTCGATGAGGTGATTCAGAAAAAGGAATTGCTGGAGCTGTTTGAGATGGCGCGCGACCTGCAGCAGCCGGTCTTCTCGCAACCACTGGCTACCAGCGATACGGCGCCCATGCTGCTGCTGGAGGTGCCGATCAGCCAGAAAGGCCGCTTTGGCGGCGTGCTGCTGGCCGAGTTCTCGATCGAGAACCTGCTGCGCTACGGCACTCCTACCGAGATCCTGGCACGCTACGCCATGACCATGCAGGACGGCAAGGGCACGACCCTGGCCGGCACACCGCTCACGCCCCGCGTCGTGGCCCAGCGCCTGCTGCCCTGGCGCGCGATGCCCAATGAGTTTGATATGCCGGTGGCACCCGTCGGCAACAGCTTGAAGCTCCGCGCCCAGGGTTACCACACCTCGCTGGGCCTGGTCAGCAATGGCCTGTTCTGGCTGGTGGGGGTGCTGAGCTTTATGACAGCCTGGCTGCTGGTGGCCACCTGGCGCCACACGCGCAAGCGCATCCGGGCGCAAGAGGCGCTGCAGGGCGAGACCAATTTCCGCCGGGCGATGGAAAACAGTGTGCTGACGGGCATGCGCGCGCTGGATCTGCAAGGCCGCATCTCCTATGTGAATGCCGCCTTCTGCCAGATGACCGGCTGGAGCGAAGAAGAACTGGTGGGCAAGCTCCCCCCCTACCCTTATTGGCCCGAGGGTGACCAAAGCACCTACCACGACATGCTGATCGACGAGATGAGCGGCAAGGTGTTTCCGGGTGGCTTCCAGATGCGGGTCAAACGCAAGAACGGCACCATGTTCGAGGCGCGACTCTATGTCTCGCCGCTGATCGACGGCCATGGCCGCCAGACGGGTTGGATGACCTCGATGACCGACATCACCGAGCCCAACCGCATCCGCGAGCAGCTCTCTGCGTCTTATGAGCGCTTTACCATCGTGCTGGAGGCGCTGGATGCCTCGGTGTCGGTGGCGCCGCTGGGCAGTGCCGAGCTGCTGTTTGCCAACAAGCTCTACCGGCAGTGGTTTGGCTCGCAAACGGTGGGCCATTTGCAACTGGTGGCCCAGGCCGGCGTGCTACCCAGCAGCAGCAATGCCAACACCAGCATGGACGACGAGGATGGGCTGATGGGCCTGCCCAGCGACCAGATCACCACCGCCGTCAGCGGCAATGCCGAGATCTATATCCCGGAGCTGGGCAAATGGCTGGAAGTGCGCTCGCGCTACCTCAACTGGGTGGATGGGCGCCTGGCCCAGATGGTGATTGCCACCGACATCACCCCGCGCCGCCAGGCCGAAGAACAAGCCGCGCGCCAGGCCGAGAAGGCCGCCACCGTGAGCCGCCTGGTGACCATGGGCGAGATGGCGTCCAGCGTCGCGCATGAGCTGAACCAGCCGCTGTCGGCCATCAGCAACTACTGCTCAGGCATGATCACCCGCGTGAAAAACGGCAGCCTGAGCGAAGAAGCGCTGCTGGGTGCCTTGGAGAAGACGGCCCACCAGGCGCAGCGCGCTGGCCAGGTGATCCACCGCATCCGCTCCTTTGTGAAACGCAGCGAACCGAACCGGGCGCTGGCCGATGTCAGCGATATCGTCAGCGAAGCGGTGGAGCTGGGCTCGATTGAGCTGAAACGCCACAATGTGCGGCTTTCGCACCACGTTGCCGCGCGCCTGCCCAAGGTGAAGGTGGACAGCATCCTGATCGAGCAGGTGCTTATCAACCTGATGAAGAACGGCGCCGAATCCATTGCCAATGCCGAGCGCCCGGCCCACCAGCGCATGGTGGAACTGCGCGTCGTGCCTCGCAAGATCGACGCCACGGATGTGATAGAGTTTTCCGTTCAAGATACGGGGCGCGGCCTGTCACCTGAAGCACTGGAGCGCCTGTTCCAGGCCTTCTTCTCTACCAAGAGCGAAGGCATGGGAATCGGCCTCAATCTCTGCCGCAGCATTGTCGAATCTCACCATGGCCGGATGCAGGCTGAGAACCTCTACAATGGGCCGGAGGTGACAGGTTGTAATTTCAGCTTTTGGATTCCGGTGGCCACGCCGGCGGAATCCGCTGAATAGCCAGCGCTATACCAATACTGATAGAAGGAATTGTGCATGAGCTTGATCCCGAAAAAGGGCACGGTCTACGTAGTCGATGACGATGAAGCGGTTCGTGACTCGCTTCAATGGTTGCTGGAGGGCAAGGATTACCGTGTACGCTGCTTTGATTCAGCCGAATCCTTCTTGGCACGCTACGACGCCCGCGAAGTGGCTTGCCTGATTGTCGATATCCGCATGGGTGGCATGAGCGGTCTGGAACTGCAGGACCGCTTGATCGAAAACAAGTCGCCCCTGCCCATCGTCTTCATCACCGGCCACGGCGATGTGCCGATGGCCGTGGACACGATGAAAAAAGGCGCGATGGATTTCATCCAGAAGCCTTTTGACGAAGCCCAGCTGGACACCTTGGTGGAGCGCATGCTCGACCAGGCACGCGATGCCTTCGCGGGCCACCAGCAAGCTGCCAGCCGCGATGCACTGCTGGCCAAGCTCACCGGACGCGAGTCGCAAGTGCTCGAACGCATTGTGGCCGGCCGCCTGAATAAGCAGATCGCCGATGACCTGGGCATCAGCATCAAGACCGTGGAAGCGCACCGCGCCAACATCATGGAAAAGCTGGGCGCTAATACCGTGGCTGATCTGCTCAAGATTGCCCTGGGATCGAATGCAGCGGCCAAGGCAACGTGATAAATTAGCGGCCTTCGCGCCCTAAGGACGACGTTCCAACAACGCTTCTCAAAGCGCAATGCGCCGGTACCGGCTTCGGTACGGCGCATTTTTCAATTCCGCGCGCCATGCTGGGGGCTCGCCCGGCTGCTGGACCACGCGCAACCCTTTTTGGATGACCACATGACTGCTCAATTGATCGATGGCAAGGCCCTCTCCCAGCAACTGCGTGCCGATGTCAAGGCGCGCGCCGACCAGCTCAAGGCCAAGGGCATCGTTCCGGGTCTGGCTGTCATTCTGGTGGGCGACAACCAGGCCAGCCAGGTCTATGTGCGCAACAAGGTCAAGTCCTGCGAAGAATGCGGCTTCCACTCGGTGCTGGAGAAGTACGACGCCAGCATGACCGAGGCCGAGCTGCTGGCCCGCGTCGAAGCGCTGAACAACGACCCGAGCATCCATGGCATCCTGGTGCAGCTGCCGCTGCCCAAGCACATCGACGACCACAAGGTCATCGAAGCCATCTCGCCTACGAAGGACGTGGATGGTTTCCATGTGGCCAGCGCCGGCGCGCTGATGGTCGGTGAAGTGGGCTTCAAGGCCTGCACACCCTACGGCTGCATGAAGATGCTCGAATCGATCGGCATGAAGGACCTGCGCGGCAAGCATGCCGTGGTGATTGGCCGCTCCAACATCGTGGGCAAGCCCATGGCCATGATGCTGCTGGCGGCGAACGCCACCGTCACCATCACCCACAGCGGCACGGCCGATCTGGCTGCGATGACCCGCCAGGCCGACATCATTGTGGCGGCCGTCGGTAAGGTCAATGTGCTGACCGCCGACATGGTCAAGCCCGGCGCCGTGGTGATCGATGTGGGCATGAACCGCAATGCCGAAGGCAAGCTCTGCGGCGATGTGGATTTTGAGGGCGTCAAGGAAGTCGCTGGCTACATCACCCCCGTTCCCGGCGGCGTGGGCCCGATGACCATCACCATGCTGATGGTCAACACCCTGGAGTCGGCCGAGCGCGCCTGATCTCCGCAAAATCGCCTCAATTCCGCGGCGATTTATCGCTGCGGTAAAACTAAGAAAACGATAGCTGTTGGCATCCGCCTTGCCGGTGCCAGCGGCTTTTTTTTGTGCTTAAATGACAGGCAACACGATTATGTTCCAAGTGCCAATAAGGCATTGATTGCGGGGCGCCAGGCCCCATATACAGCACCATGACCAATCCATTGCTCGACTTCAGCGGCCTGCCCCGCTTTGACCAGGTCCAACCTGAACATATCGCCCCCGCCATCGACCAGCTGCTGGCCGACAGTGAAGCGGCCCTCAAGACGGTAACAGCGCCCGAGTTCCCGGCGCAATGGAACGAGATCGCCAAGGTGCTCGATGTCAGCACCGAAAAGCTGGGCCGTGCCTGGGGCATGGTCGGCCACCTCAACTCCGTGGCCGATACGCCAGCGCTGCGTGCTGCTTACAACGCCGAGATGCCCAAGGTCACCGCCTTCTGGACGCAGCTGGGCGCCGACGAGGCGCTGTACGCCAAATACAAGGCCATTGACCCGGCAAGCTTGAACAGTGAGCAAAAGCAGGCTTGGGACAACGCGATGCGCAACTTTGTGCTGGGTGGTGCCGAGCTGCAAGGCGAGGCCCGCGAGACCTATGCCCAGCTGCAAGAAAAAAGCGCCATCGCCTGCCAGAAGTACAGCGAAAACGCGATGGATGCCACCGACCAGTTTGCCTACTACGCCGAACTGGACGAGCTGGCTGGCGTGCCGCAAGACATCATCCAGGCCGCCCGTGCTGCGGCCGAGGCCGAAGGCAAGCCCGGCTACAAGCTGACCTTGAAGATCCCCAGCTACCTGCCGGTGATGCAGTTTGCCAAGAGCAGCGCCTTGCGCGAAAAGCTCTACCGGGCCTACACCACGCGGGCCAGCGAGTTTGGCGATAGCAAGCTGGACAACACGCCCTTGATGGTCGAGATTCTGAAGATGCGCGAGCAGGAAGCGCATCTGCTGGGCTACCCCAGTTTTGGCGAACTGTCGGTGGCGCCCAAGATGGCCCAGTCGTCTGCCCAGGTGATGGAATTTTTGCAAGAGCTGGCCAGCAAGGCCAAGCCCTATGGCCAAAAGGATGTGCAAGACTTGCGCGACTATGCCCACACCGAGCTGGGCCTGGACAACCCACAGGCCTGGGACTGGGGCTACATCGGCGAGCACCTGAAGGAAGCACGCTACGCCTTCAGCGAGCAGGAACTCAAGCAGTACTTCCCGGCGCCCAAGGTGCTGGCCGGTCTGTTCCGCATTGTCGAGACCTTGTTCGGCGTGCAGATCAAGGGCGACCTGGCCCCCGTCTGGAACCAGGACGTGGCTTTCTACCGCATTGAGCGCGATGGCGAGCTGGTTGGCCAGTTCTACCTCGACCCGCCTGCCCGCAACGGCAAGCGCGGCGGCGCCTGGATGGATGATGTGCGCACCCGCTGGCTGCGCCCGGACAACGGCGAGCTGCAAACCCCGATCGCGCACCTGGTCTGCAATTTTGCGGCCGGCGTGGATGGCAAGCCGCCGCTGCTGACCCATGACGACGTGCTCACCCTCTTCCACGAAACCGGCCACGGCCTGCACCACATGCTCACGCAGGTCAATGAGCGCGATGTCTCCGGCATCGGCGGTGTGGAATGGGATGCCGTCGAGCTGCCCAGCCAGTTCATGGAGAACTTCTGCTGGGAGTGGGAAGTGCTGCGCCATATGACGGCCCATGTCGACACCGGCGAGCCGCTGCCACGCGCGCTCTACGACAAGATGATTGCCGCCAAGAACTTCCAGTCGGGCATGCAGACCCTGCGGCAGATCGAGTTCTCGCTGTTTGACATGCGCATCCACACCGAGCTGTCGGGCGATGGCATCAACGCGGACGCCATCTACGGCGTGATGCGCGATGTGCGCCGCCAGGTGGCGGTGCTGGACCAGCCAGACTTCAACCGCATGCCCAACACCTTCACCCACATCTTTGCGGGTGGCTATGCAGCCGGTTACTACAGCTACAAGTGGGCTGAGGTGCTGTCCGCCGACGCCTTTGCCAGCTTTGAAGAAGCAGCGCAAAAGCGCGGCAGCAGCGATGTGGTGGACCGCGAGGTGGGCCAGCGCTACCTGCATGCCATTCTGGAAGCGGGTGGCAGCCGCCCGGCAATGGAATCGTTTAAGGCCTTCCGTGGCCGCGAGCCGCAGCTGGACGCGCTGCTGCGCCACCAGGGGATGGCCGAGCCACTGACGGCCTAAGCGATGCTTGGCTGCTCGGCGCGCCCGGCAGGCCGGCACAAGCCTTGGCGCTGCGCAGGCATAATGGCGCTACAACAGCTATAGAGAGGGATAGGCATGAAGACAAAGGCTTTGGGCAGCTTGCTCGTTGGTACCGCCATCGCCTGCGCTGCCGGCTGGGCAAGCGCACAAACGGTGTACCGCATCGTGGGCCCCGATGGACGGGTCACTTTCTCGGACCGTGCACCCACCTCTGACACGCCGAGCCAATCGGTCTCGACGGGCGCCGTGACCGAGCCTGCCGGCACCCGCCTCAATGACTTGCCACTCGAAGTCAAGCAAGCCGCTACCAAGTACCCGATGACGCTCTATTCCAGCAAGGACTGCGGCGCCTGCGATACCGCCCGCCGTTATTTGCTGACCCGGGGCGTACCGTTTTCGGAGAAAACCGTCACCTCCAATGACGAGATCCAGGCGCTGCGCAGGCTCAATCCGGAGGGCACTATTCCCTTTGCCACCTTGGGCGGCCAGCACTTGGCGGGCTTCAACGAGAACGACTGGAGCGCCTACCTGGATGCTGCCGGCTACCCGGCCCAGTCCAAGCTGCCTTCCAGCTACCGCCCTGCTCCCGCGCAGCCGATGATCCCCAAGGTGATTGCACCGGCAGCCCCGGCTGCTGCGCAGCCTGCGGAACCTGGCAGCGCACCGGCATCGGGCAACCAGAATGTCGAGCCTGACCGCGTTACGCCGAACAACCCGACCGGCATTGTTTTCTAAGCAAACGCAGGCCTTGCATAAAAAATCGCCCGACCGGGCATCAGCCGGTCGGGCGATTTTTTTGGGGTTTAGAGGTTTTAGAACTCGAGCGTTTCCACGCCTTGCTCGGTGCCCAGCAGGCAGACAGCCGCTTTCTGGTGCGCGAACACGCCGACGGTGATTACGCCAGGCCACTGGTTCACTTCCGACTCAAAAGCGGCAGGATCGGCAATCGCCAGGCCGGTGACGTCGAGGATGTGCTGGCCGTTGTCGGTGACCAGGGGCTGGCCGTCCTTGAGGCGCAGGCTGGCATGGCCACCCTTGGCCGCAAAGCGGCGTGCGATCTGGGTGGCAGCCATGGGGATGACTTCCACCGGCAGCGGGAACGCGCCCAAGGTTTGCACCTGCTTGGAGGCATCGGCAATGCAGATGAAGCGGTCGGCCAACGCAGCGACGATCTTCTCGCGCGTCAAGGCAGCGCCGCCGCCCTTGACCATGAAACCCTGGTGGTCGATTTCATCGGCGCCATCGATGTAGACCGCGAGGCGCTCGACCTCGTTGGCATCCAACACCTTGATGCCCAGCGCCTGCAGGCGCTCGGTGCTGGCCACGGAGCTGGAGACAGCGCCCGGGATCTGGTCCTTGATGGTGGCCAGTGCATCAATGAACTTGTTCACGGTGGAGCCGGTGCCCACGCCTACGATTTCTCCGGCAACCACATACTGCAGGGCTGCGCGGCCAACCTCGGCCTTTAATTCGTCTTGTGTCATGGTAGTGCGATCAGATCAGCGAAAATACGGATAACGCCTTGATTATCCCATCCCATGTCCCTGATCCCCTATTCCCTCTCCCGCGCCGTTCTGTTTGGCATGCAGCCCGAAGCTGCCCACGACTTCACGATGGACATGCTGGCCAAGGGCCAGAACACGCCGCTGGCCTGCGCCTGGCGCCAAAGCCGGGTGAATGACCCCATCAGCTTGGCGGGTCTGCAGTTTCCCAACCGGGTGGGCATGGCAGCGGGTCTGGACAAGAATGCGCGCGCCATTGATGGCCTGGGCGCCATGGGTTTTGGCTTTGTTGAGGTGGGCACGGTCACGCCGCTGGCGCAGCCCGGCAACCCCAAGCCGCGCATGTTCCGCATTCCCGAGCGCGATGCGCTGATCAACCGCCTGGGCTTCAACAACGAAGGCCTGGCAGCCTTTGTGGCCAATGTGAAAAAGGCCCAGTTCCGCAAGCAGGCATCGCCGCTGCTGCTGGGCCTCAACATTGGAAAGAATGCGGCCACGCCGATTGAAAATGCCACCAGCGACTACCTGGCTTGCCTCGATGGCGTCTACCCCCATGCGGACTACATCACGGTCAACATCAGCTCGCCCAACACCAAGAACCTGCGCGCGCTGCAAAGCGATGAGGCGCTCGATGCGCTGCTGAGCGCGCTGGTGCAGCGCCGCGAGCAGCTGGCACGCGAGCACGGAAAGTACAAGCCGGTGTTCCTGAAGATCGCCCCCGATCTGACCGAAGAACAGGTCAGCGTGATCGCCAACAGCCTCAAGGCCCATGGCATGGATGGCGTGATCGCCACCAACACCACCATCAGCCGCGATGCCGTGCAAGGCCTGCAGCATGCAGAGGAAACCGGTGGCCTCTCCGGCCGCCCGGTGTTTGAGGCCAGCAATGCCGTGGTGCGCCAGTTGCGTGCGGCCCTGGGCCCACAGTTCCCGATCATTGGCGTGGGCGGCATTCTGAGTGGAGCCGATGCGGTCGAAAAGATCAAGGCCGGCGCCGATGTGGTGCAGATCTACACCGGCCTGATCTACCGGGGCCCTGGCCTCGTCACTGAGATTGCCCAGGCGCTGAAAGCGCAAGGCGGTCGCCGCTGATCCAGCCATAGCAACCGGCACCAGGCCAGCATGCGCTGGCCTTTTTTGTGCTCGCCTGCTTAGTTGATGCGAACGAACGAATCGCTTAGGCCGCCGCTGTCAAGCTCGCGAGTCCCAGCTTGGCCAGCAGCTTGGCATCGCTGTCGGCCTCCGGATTGCCGGTCACCAGCAACTTGTCGCCATAGAAGATGGAGTTGGCCCCCGCCATAAAGCACAGCGTCTGCACCGCCTCGCCCAACTGTTGGCGGCCGGCAGACAGGCGTATGCGGGCCTTGGGCATGACGATGCGGGCAACGGCGATCACCCGCACAAAATCCAGCGGGTCCACCGGCTCGCTGTCGGCCAGCGGTGTGCCGGGCACACGCACCAGGCTGTTGATGGGTACCGACTCCGGGTAAGGCTGCATATTGGCCAGTTGGGCCAGCAAGGCGGCGCGGTCAACCGGCGTCTCGCCCATGCCGACGATACCGCCGCAGCAGACCCGGATGCCTGCTGCCCGGACATGGGCCAGCGTATCGAGCCGCTCCTGGTACTGCCGGGTGCTGACCACATCGCGGTAATAGTCCGGCCCGGTGTCCAGGTTGTGGTTGTAGTAGTCCAACCCGGCATCGCCCAACGCCTGGGCCTGGTGGGGCGCCAACATGCCCAGGGTGGCACAGCTTTCCAGCCCCAGCGCCTTGACGGCCGCAATCATGGCGCTGACCTGGGCGATATCCCTGTCTTTGGGTGCGCGCCAGGCAGCACCCATGCAAAAGCGGCTGGCACCTGCCGCCTTGGCCGCTTGCGCCGCGCGCACCACCTCCGCCACATCCATCAGCTTGTCGGCCTTGACCCCCGTGTCGTAGGCCGCCGACTGCGGACAATAACCGCAGTTCTCAGGGCATCCGCCCGTCTTGACGGATAGCAGGGTCGCCAGCTCGATATCAGCTGCTGGCCAGTACGCATGGTGCACCGTCTGCGCATGGAACATCAGGGCCATAAAGGGCATATCGAACAACGCTTGGACCTGGGCTGCAGGCCAGGGCTCTGCCTCCGTTGTCTGAGCGGTCACCGCTACTTTGGGATGCCAATGCAGAGCCGATGTAGTCGTACCAGGGTTATGGGGGCTGGACATGGGAGATCTCCTCAATCGCTACCCGGTGCGAGATGCCCGGGCATGGCACTTATTGTGTCCAGACCCCATGTGCATCCAAGCGGTGCCCTGGGTCCTCTTCAAACCTGGTTTGGCAGCTTTGCAGTGTCTCCAATTTAGGGCACTGTTGCGGGCATGTTGCAGGCAAGAAGCCAGTACATTGCTGCAACTTCTGGCATTGCACAGCCAACCCCCCTCTTTTATTGCTCTATAGATGACCAAACAATATGCACAAGGCAGGCAATTAGCCGCAAATAAGGGGTGTCCAATGTCTTCGAGCGTTCAGCTGGGCCGCTGCCCTGCGCTAATACGCTATCTAGTCAATTACTACTGGCACTATTTGGGAATTTATTGACGCCAGCACCCCGTTTTAGCCCCGGCGGTGCTGAGGGTCTTTGGAGATATCGGGCATAAAAAAGCCGCAACGGCGTGCGGCTGTGGTTGGGTTTGCAGGGCGCTTAGCTGCCTGCGCTCTCCGATGTTTCCGGCAGCTCTTCAAAAAACACCAGATGGTTGCCAAAGGGATCGGCAATGCGCATCTCCAGCATGCCCCAGGGCATGCGCTCCAGCCCAGGCTTGGCATAGCGGTAGTTCTTGGCCAGCAGGCTTTGCTGAAAGGCCTCCAGTTGCGGCCAGGCAATGCGCACCGTGCTGCCGGGGCAGGCATCGCCATGGTGCTCGCTCACATGCAGCAAGCAGGCCAGCCCCGCAGCACTGCGCAGGCTGAGCTGTTGGTAGAGCGGAAAGTCGTCGCCAAAGCGGTGTGTCCAGTCCTGCGCAAAGCCCAGAAACTCCTGGTAAAACTCGGCGGCGCGCTGGGCATCAAAGCTGCGCAGCACCGGGATTACGCAGGGCTGAAAGCTGGAGGTATCGGCCATCGCAGCGATCTCCTTAACCCAGTGCGGCAATGACATCGGCCGGCGCTTGCACCAGCTCGATCAGCACGCCCTCACCCGCGATGGGGAACTCGTCATTGCTCTTGGGATGCAGAAAGCAGATGTCATGGCCTGCGGCGCCTGGCCGAATGCCGCCTGGCGCAAAACGCACGCCCTGGGCCGTGAGCCATTCGACAGCCTTGGGCAGGTCGTCAATCCACAGACCGATGTGGTTCAGCGGCGTGACATGCACCGCAGGCTTTTTGTCGATATCCAGCGGCTGCATGATGTCCACCTCGACCGCAAAAGCGCCCTTGCCCATCGCCAGAATGTCTTCATCGACGTTTTCGCGTTCGCTGCGGAAGGTACCTGTTTGTGACAAGCCCAGCATGTCCACCCAGAGTTTTTTCATGCGGTCTTTGTCGGTGCCGCCGACGGCCACTTGCTGGATTCCCAAAACCTTGAACGGACGCTGTGCTGACATGCTGAATGGCTCCTTGTGTGAGATGGTGTGTGGCTTGTGCCGTGGCGGTCATTGTGCCAAGGCTTGGCAGCTTGGGCAGTAGAACGCGCGACGAAAACCGGTGGAATATAGCGCTTGCGCATCTGTATGAATTGATCGACATTGCTTACATATTGCAGCCAAATGCCGATCAGAAAAGTGCCCGGTGTTTACCCTAGATAATTACAATTGAAAGAAGTCAAACAGCGAATAGAGTATTACTATACTTGAATGGCTTTTTGAGTCCGCGGTTTTCCCAGCCCCCTCCCCACCATGTTTGCCACCCCGCTCTGTTTGATGCACCGATCGCTTGCCCAGCCGGCAGCGCAGAAGGCATGCCAACGATCCCTCGCGGGACAGCCATGCCGCGATTAAGTCCGCCAATGCCGGCAATGCCCGTGAGCAACGCCAAGCCTGCGCGCAGCTTTGTCGTGCCCAAGCGCAAGCGCAGCTTGCTGCTGAGCATCTGGCCTTTTGTGGCGCTGGCGATTGTGCAGACCGTGCTGGCCATCTCCAGCCTGCACATTCTGGGGGCTATGCGGGCTTTCAGCTCGGGCGAGAGCCAGTGGAGCAAGGGCCAAAAGGACGCCACCTATGCCCTGGCTCGCTATGCGGTCAGCGGAGACCCTGCTGCCTATGATCAATTTCACCAAGGCCTGCACATCCCCATGAGCGACATGCAGGCGCGGCTGATGCTGGAAGACCGTGGCTATGCTGCGCGGCACCAGGCTGCTTTGTTGCTGTTGCAAGGCCACAATGAGCCCGAAGAAATCAATGCGCTGATCTGGCTGACGGTGTATTTCAAGCACACCCAATCCATTGGCCAGTTGCTGGGTCGTTGGCAAGATGCAGATGAGCCGCTGCAGGAGCTCCAGACCCTCGCCGGCGATATCCATTCCAGCCTGCAACTGGCTCCCCCAACCCCAGAGCAAAAGCAAAGCTGGCTAGCACAGATCAATGGGCTGCAGATTCAGCTGTCGGAGGCCGAGCGGGCTTTCAACAAGGTGCTGGGTGATACCTCGCGGGCGATGAACAAATGGCTGTGGTCCATCAATATCGGCATTGCGCTGGCCATGTTAAGCCTGCTGATGGGCCATACCTGGCGCCTGCAGCGCAAGACGGCCCGCGCCGAAGATGCGCTGGACCTGGTCAGCGAGCGCGCCTCGACCACCCTGGCCGCCATAGGCGAGGCCGTCATCACCACCGATGCGGCCGGCCATGTGATGTACATGAACCGTGCCGCCGAAGAGCTGCTAGGGGAGAGTCTGGAACAACTGGTCACGATGGAGCTGGTCAAGCATATCCATGCCCCACCCTCCTTTGCAGGCAGCGACAGAGACAATGCGATCCCACTGGTGCAGACGGCCATTGCCGATGCGTTGCAAGGGCGTGAGCACCCGCGCGAGACGATCTTCCGTCTCTATGATGCGCAATACCATGTGCGCGAGGTCAGGCTGGCTTTCACCCCCATTGGGGACGACACCGGAACCACCGAGGCCGTGTTTGTGCTGCACGATGTGAGCCAGGAGCAAAGCTATATTCGTGAGCTGGCCTGGCAGGCGACCCATGACCAGTTGACCGGCCTTGTCAACCGCTATGAGTTCGAGCGTCTGCTCGGCGTGCTGTTGGCGCAGACCAAGGATGCCCGCACCGCACCTGCCAACCATGCGATCATGTACCTGGACCTGGACCAGTTCAAGGTGATCAATGACACGGCCGGCCATATCGCTGGCGACGCCATGCTGCGCGCCATGAGTGCCATGCTGCAGCGCTGCCTGCGCACCGGGGACACGCTCGCTCGTGTGGGTGGCGATGAGTTCGCCATCTTGCTGACGCAGTGCTCTTTCGATGAAGCCAAGCGCATTGCCGAGCAGATCCGCGATGCAGCGCAGAATGTGCGCATCCAGTGGGGCGAGCGCAGCCTGAGCGCGGGCATCAGCATCGGCCTGGTCAAGCTGGCGGCGCCACTGGCCTCCGTGGAAGAAGTACTGCGCGTGGCCGACATGGCCAGTTACGGCGCCAAGCAGCGCGGCCGCAACAATGTCTACGCCTACGATCCTGGTGTGGACCAGGAAATTGCCCGCTATGTCGGCGAGATGGAATGGGTGGAGCGCATCAAGGCCGCCCTCGAAGGCGGGCATTTCTGCCTCTATGCCCAGTCGATTGTGGCGCTCAGCCCTGCGGCCGACGACATCGCAGGCGGTGGCCTGCATATCGAGGTGCAAATCCGCATGCGCCTGCCCGATGGCAACATCATCAGCCCAGTGCTGTTCATTCCTGCAGCAGAGCGCTACGGGCTGATGCCGATGGTGGACCGCTGGGTAGTCAAGCAGACCTTGCGGACCTTGGTCCATCTGCAGAAAACAGGACAAAGCCCGGCCATCTCTTGCTGCGCCATCAACCTGTCGGGCACCTCGCTGGGCGATGAACGACTGCTGGACTTTTTGCAGGAGCAGATTGCGTTCTATGGCGTGGACCCAGGCACGCTGTGCTTCGAGATCACCGAGACCGCTGCCATCACCCACCTGCCCAATGCCATCCGTCTGGTCAAGGCCTTGAAGGCGCTGGGCTGCCGCTTCTCGATGGACGACTTTGGCGCCGGTGTTTCTTCTTTCGGCTCCTTGAAGAACCTGCCCGTGGATTTCCTCAAGATCGATGGCGCCATCGTTGCGGACATGCTCAACGAGCCGGCACACCGCGCGATGGTCGATGCCATCAACCACCTGGGCCATGCGCTGGGCATGAAGACCATCGCAGAATTCGCCTCCACGCCCGAGATTGTCGAAACCTTGCGCAGCATGGATATCGACTATGCCCAGGGCTATGCGGTAGGTCGGCCGCAGCCTTTTTCCGACACGGCCGTCAAGCCAATTCCTGGTTCCTCCTAGTCAGCTGCCGAAGCATCCGCTTGAACAACATGGGACTCGCGTTGCTTGCCAAGGCGCTTGCCTCAACCATGCATGGCTTAGCCTCAGGGCTGAACTGGCTCTCAGGCATGCATTCAACGGTCTGATCTGACCAAGCCGCCATCAGCAACCGCGCACCTGGGCGGCTAGTACCGTCAAATGCCGACAATCCTAAGCCCTTAATTTTTCATATTTACTTTATTAAGTCCCTTCGTTAAATTGATGTTTTCAATCAATAGATTGAAAACGATCGTGTCTCACAATACTAAAAATTCCCTCCGAAGCTCTCTGCGTCTGACCAGTGCCCTCGTTCTTTGCGCCCTCGCCGGGATAGCCCAAGCTGCCCCATTTACCTATGTGTTGAACCGCTATGACAACAATGTCTCGGTGGTCGATCTGGCCAGCAATAGCATTGTCTCGAGCATGCCAGCGGGGATGATTACACCTACCGAGATCGCCATCGACAGCGATGGGAGCCGTGCCTACCTCTCCAGCACTTGGTCAACCGTCGTGTCCGTCCTGGATTTGAAAAAGGGCAGTTTGCTGCACACCATTTCGCTAGGGAACTCAGGGGCCGACGTCGCCCTCAGCGCATCGGGCGATACAGCTTACGCGGGCATGACCAGCTCCAGCGGCCCAGCAATCGCAGTGATTGACACTGCAACAAACCAGATCACGCGCACCATCGCTATTAGCGCGATCAACTCCAGCGCCATTGCCCTTCACCCTGATGGCTCAAGGCTGTACTCGCTGGAGATGCGGGACACCCCGAATACAGGGACGGTCGCCGTGATTGACTTGGCCAGCCATACGGTAGTGGACTGTCTTGCTGTCGGCATAGAATCCACCGACATCAAGGTCAGCCCTGCCGGCACTTTTGCTTATGTGGTCAACCGCGATTCCATGCAAGCGAATGGCAGCATCACGGTAATTGATACACGAACCAATACCGTCGATGCAACGATTCCGGTAGGCCTGCGCCCTTCGGGGCTGAGCTTCAACCCCACAGGTAGCCAAGCTTATGTCACCAATTCCGGAGACAACACGGTGTCGGTCATCGACACCACCAGCCATGCCGTGGTCGGATTGATCACAGCCGGAAACGGCCCTAAACATGTGGCCTTCAACCCCTCTGGATCGCGCGCCTATGTGACGAACCAGCTTGGCAACACCATGTCTATCATCGACACCGCCACCCAACGGGTGACTGCATCCGTTCCAGTGGGCAGGGATCCTTGGGGCATTGCCTTTGTGGGTGAAGCAACGGGTCCAATCGTGAACATCACCATGGCGCCTGCCATCAACTCGCCCAACCAAGCCCAGTACGGCATTGCGGGCACCTGTACACCTGGCGCGGTCGATGTCCGTATTGAGCTGACGGATGGAAGCCTGAGCATCGGCCCCCTGACCAGCACCTGCAGCCCCACCGGCCAATGGACGCTCAGCAACCTCTGGCCGATGGCCCTATCTCCATCACCGCCGAGCAAACCGACAGTGAGGGCGCTACCGGCTCTTCGCAGACCTCCGTTACCGAGCATACTGTTGACGGCACCGACAACGGTGGCAACAAGCCGGGAAATGTACAAGCGGTACCCGTTAGCGGCGTTTGGGCAGGTCTGCTCCTGATGGTGGCCGGCCTGGGTGCCATCCACCGCAAGCGCCAAAAGCTGCAGGATTAAGGATGACCAAGGGGCCCCCACATCCCCTTTTTCGAGTCTAAAAAACAAAGGCGCCAAGCGAAAACTTGGCGCCTTTTTTGGCTATCTCAGCGCGGCAATGCCGCCGTCTTAGCGGCCGCTCTTGCGCGCGGGGCTAGACTTCTTGGCCGCACCAGGCTTGCCTGCGCCGGAACGCACACCTGCACGGGGTGGCAGACCGGTGTGCTGGGTCAGCAACTGACCCGGCTTGGGCTGCGCACTGCGGAAGCGCACATCGCCCTTGGGCTCTTGCTGCTCTTGCGGGCGGCGCGGTGCCATCGCCACGGCCTTGCCATCCTTGTTGGTGGTGTAGCCCAGGCCGATGCCACCCTTGGAGGCAGTGCTGTTCTTCTTGCGCGCACTCTGGTAGCTGCCGTCGACCAGCGGTTGGAAGGTCGGGATCAAGTGCTGCTTGCCGTTGCCGATCAGGTCCGAGCGGCCCATGGTCTTGAGCGCCTCGCGCAGCAGCGGCCAGTTGTTCGGGTCGTGGTAACGCAAAAACGCCTTGTGCAGACGGCGGCGCTTTTCACCGCGCACGATGTCCACCCGCTCTTCGGCCTCGTCGCGCATCTGGCGCCGCACCTTGGTGAGCGTATTGCGGCCGCTGTGGTACATGGCCGTGGCCGTGGCCATCGGGCTGGGGTAGAAGGTCTGCACCTGGTCGGCGCGGAAGCCATTCTTCTTCAGCCAGATCGCCAGGTTCATCATGTCCTCATCGCTGGTGCCAGGGTGGGCGGCAATGAAGTAGGGAATCAGAAACTGCTTCTTGCCCGCCTCTTCGCTGAATTTTTCAAACAGCTGCTTGAAGCGGTCATAGCTGCCAATGCCCGGCTTCATCATCTTGTTCAGCGGGCCGGCCTCGGTGTGCTCAGGGGCGATCTTCAGGTAGCCGCCCACATGGTGCTGCACCAGCTCCTTGATGTACTCGGGCGACTTGACGGCCAGGTCATAGCGCAGGCCCGAGCCGATCAGAATCTTCTTGATGCCGGGCAGCTTGCGCGCGCGGCGGTAGATCTTGATCAGTGGACCGTGGTCGGTGTGCAGGTTCGGGCAGATGCCGGGGAACACGCAGCTGGGCTTGCGGCAGGCCGCCTCGATCTGAGGGCTCTTGCAACCCAGGCGGTACATATTGGCCGTGGGCCCACCCAGGTCGGAGATGGTGCCGGTGAAGCCCTTGACCTTGTCGCGAATGTCTTCCAGCTCCTGGATGATGGAGTCTTCCGAACGGCTCTGGATGATGCGGCCTTCGTGCTCGGTGATGGAGCAGAAGGTGCAGCCACCAAAGCAGCCGCGCATGATGTTGACCGAGGTGCGAATCATCTCCCAGGCCGGGATCTTGGTCGCGCCTTCGTGGCTACCCGTCTCATCGGCATAGGCGGGGTGCGGGCTGCGCGCATAGGGCAGGCCAAACACCCAGTCCATTTCGGCGGTGGTCAGCGGGATGGGGGGCGGGTTCATCCACACATCGCGGGCCGTGGTGCCTTCACCATGGGCCTGCACCAGTGCGCGGGCGTTGCCGGGGTTGGTCTCCAGGTGCAGCACACGGTTGGCGTGGGCGTAGAGAATCGGGTCGCTCTTGACCTCTTCAAAGCTGGGCAGGCGCAGCACGGTGCGGTCGCGCGCCGGCATCTTGGACTTGTGGCGCAGCGACAGGTTGGGCACAAACTGCAGCGGCTGCACATTCGACAGCGTGGGTGCGCTGGTGCTGGCAGCGCCTGCTGCCGTGCCACAGGCCGCGGCGGCGGGAGCTGCATCAGCGCCCTGCTTTTCTGCGTCTTCCTTCGCGCAGCTTTGGCCCTGGGCCTCCGCCTGCTCGCTGGTCGTCATGTAGGGGTTGATGTGGGGCTCCACCTCACCGGGCTCGTCGACGGTGGTGGAGTCCACCTCGAACCAGCCCTCTTCCGATGCGCGGCGGAAGAACGAGGTGCCGCGCACATCGGTGATGTTCTCTACCGGCTCGCGTGCGGCGATGCGGTGGGCCACTTCCACCAACGCACGTTCGGCGTTGCCATACAGCAAGATGTCGCACTTGCTGTCCACCACGATGGAGCGGCGCACCTTGTCGCTCCAGTAGTCGTAATGCGCGATGCGGCGCAGCGAGCCTTCGATGCCACCCAGCACAATGGGCACATCCTTGTAGGCTTCGCGGCAGCGCTGGCTGTAGACGATGGCCGCACGGTCCGGGCGCTTGCCACCCACATCGCCAGGCGTGTAGGCGTCGTCGGAGCGGATCTTGCGGTCAGCCGTATAGCGGTTGATCATCGAATCCATATTGCCCGCTGTCACGCCCCAGAACAGGTTGGGCTTGCCCAGCGCCTTGAAGGCCTCGGCACTTTGCCAATCCGGCTGCGCAATAATGCCCACGCGAAAACCCTGGGCCTCCAGCACACGGCCAATGACGGCCATGCCAAAGCTGGGGTGGTCCACATAGGCGTCGCCGGTGACCAGGATGATGTCGCAGCTGTCCCAGCCCAGCTGGTCCATCTCGGCACGGCTCATCGGCAGAAATGGCGCAGCACCAAAGCGCTTGGCCCAGTACGGCTTGTAGCTGGTCAGCGGCTTGGCAGCACGTTCAAAAAAAGAAACATCAATCGGGGCAGACATGGGCAACAACAGTCGTGGAGTAATGCACGCGGGGCTCGGTGCCAGCGGTGGCAGGGTCCGATATTCTAAAAAAATAGCCCGTAGCGCGCATTTGTACGGGTATTGATGCTATGTATTTGGAAGCATCTGCGGGGGCAAAGCCCCAGTTCAGACCAGGGCGGTCAAGGCATTGCAGCGCGGCTCCAGGTTTGGGCAATTGCTGGCACCGGGCTTGCGGGGCCATGGCCATCAAGGCATGGGGTGCTAAAACCGCATTTTTTGCGCTGCATCAAATAGCCCGCCATTGTCGCATGGCTCAGCATGGCACCGCAAATAAAAAAGGCAGCTCAGGCTGCCTATGGCGTTCATGCGATGCGGGTTCTATCTATTAACTTGCACCGAAGCCTGGCGCTCTTGTTCAGCGCCTTACCACTCACCGCCTTCGCGAACGCGTTGGGCCAGGTCCACATAGCTGCCATCGTCATTGGCACTGGGGGTCGTTGGCAGCGCTGCCAATACTTCAGTCACATAGGCGGGCGTCTCCAAACCTGCACGTCCGAACCCATGGTTGTTCAAGGAATCCAAATTGGTTTGCAGTTGGTGTTGCATGGTCGCTCCGGGTAATGTGTCAATCGGTGGTATGAAATGGTTCTTAAAAAATCGGGGTAGACTCGCGCCTGGCTGCGCCTGAGGTCTCCACTGCGGTCAGCCACTCCATCACTGGAGCGCGCTCCCGTCATTGAAACAATGATATGTGTCTAACGCATGACATCTAGGCGACGTTGACGCATCACAGTGTAAGCAAACGTCTTGTCCACGCAACGCATGCCCTACACCCTCGCCCAGGCTGTTCACAGCGAACTGATCATCAAGAAAAGCCGCTTCATCGGCTGCGTTCAGCCAGTGCAGGACCGCGCACAGGCCCTGGTCATTGTTCAAAGTCTGCGCGAGCAACACCCCGGTGCCAACCATGTCTGCTGGGCGCTGATGGCGGGCGGGCAGTCTGCCGCGGTCGATGATGGCGAGCCCAGCGGCACTGCCGGCCGGCCTATGCTCGATGTACTGCGTCACCAACAGATCGAAGGCGCTCTGGCCACCGTGGTGCGCTACTTTGGTGGCGTCAAGCTGGGTGCTGGCGGCCTTGTCCGCGCCTATACCGATGCGATTGCGCAGGCCATGCTAAAGGCCGAGAAAATCGAGCGCCAGGCGATGACCCGCTTGCAATGCCGGTTACCCTATGCACTGGAAGGCGGCATGCGGCGCGAAGTCAGTAGCGCCAATGCGCAGTTGCTCAATGTGAGCCATGGCGATGATGTGCTGGCCGAGATTGAACTGGTCGCATCGCAGGCGCCTGACTTTGTGGCCAGGATGAATGAGCTGGGCCAAGGCCGCCTGACCTGGATCGACGAGCCCATCTGAATCCAGGCGACCGGAGCCAGGTACCGCGTGTGCACTCGCTTCCATGTAAAAGAGTAATTCAATATTGCTCTCAGACATGCATGCGCTTTTCAGTGCCGTTATCATCAAACGCGACCGGTATGCGCTAGCGGGTAGCGCATGGAAATAGCGAGACTAACTATGGCGATTCATTTATGGGATTACGCACCTGACGCGCTGGAAGTATCGATGAGCGAGCTGCTGGTGGCCACGGCCGAAGGCGCCGACGACCTGATCGACCAGAACGTGAAAGAGGTACTGCATGGCCTGCGCGAGCATCTGAAAATGGACGTGATCTTTGTTTCTGAGATCCGCAATGGCCAGCGCACCTTCAAGCATGTGGACCACAGCCCCGACAAGGCCTTGATCGAGACCGGTGGCGGCTCCTCGCTGGAGCAGTCCTTCTGCCAGTGCGTGCTGGACGGCCGCCTGCCGCCGCTGGTGCATGACGCCGCAGAACATATCGAATCGGCCAAGCTCCCTGCCACGCCCTTCCGCGTCGGCGCTCATATCAGCACCCCTATCATCCTCGCCGATGGCCAGATCTACGGGACCCTGTGCTGCTTCAGCACCGAGCCCGATCCTACGCTGCGCGATACCGATCTGCAGAAGCTGGCCGTCGTTGCCAAGCACACCGCCAAGCGCATTGATGTGCGGCGCGAGACGGAGCGCGATGCCGAGCTGGAGAACTGGAAGCTGCAGCCGCTGGATGAGAAAAAGCAGGGCTGGCAGTTCCCGACCAAGAAGGGAAACTGAGCGGCCAACGCTGCTGTAGCCAATGCAGCAGCGCCGCAATAGGCGCTGCCGTTTCTCTCGCTACAATGGGCCGATTCGCGGGTGTCGTTCAGTGGTAGGACTCTTGCTTCCCAAGCAAATAATGTGGGTTCGATTCCCATCACCCGCTCCAGACAAAACAAAACGCGCCTCGAGAGGCGCGTTTTTCATGGGCTGCTGCTGCGGCGATCAGTGGGTGTGCAAACCACCGTTGACCGAGAACTCAGCGCCGGTTGCATAACCGCCATCTTCCGATGCCAGCCAGGCAATGATTGCAGCGATCTCGGTGGGTTCACCCAGGCGCTTCATCGGGATGGTGCCGACGATCTTCTCCAGCACATCGGGGCGGATGGCCTTGACCATGTCGGTGCCGATATAGCCGGGGCTGACGGTGTTCACCGTCACACCCTTGCCTGCCAACTCCTGGGCCAAGGCCATCGAGAAGCCGTGCATACCCGCCTTGGCGGCCGAGTAGTTGGTCTGGCCCGCCTGGCCCTTGGCGCCATTGACGGAGCTGATGTTGACGATGCGACCCCAGCCCTTTTCCACCATGTCGGCGACGACCTGCTTGGTCACGTTGAACATGGAGTTCAGGTTGGTTTCGATCACCGCTTGCCAGTCCTCTGGCGTCATCTTGATGAACATGCGGTCGCGGGTAATGCCGGCGTTGTTCACCAGCACATCGATGGTGCCATGCTCAGCCTTGGTCTTGTTGAAGGCTTCCACCGTGGATTCCCAATTACCGACATTGCCGACCGAAGCATGGAATTCATAGCCAAGCGCCTTTTGCTCGCCCAACCATTTTTGGAAATCGCGCGTGGGCCCGCAGCCCGCAATCACCTTGAATCCATCTTTGTGCAAACGCTGGCAAATGGCCGTCCCAATGCCTCCCATACCGCCGGTTACGTAGGCCACTTTTTGACTCATTCACATCTCCTTGGTTTCGCTTGAAATGCTTGTGCACTACCACTGTAACCAAGAAAAGAGGTGCGGAAACGCTCGTTTACGCCAAGCGAACAATTTCTTGCAGTACCTATAAATTTCGGTGATTTTGACCGTGGATTGCAACAAAAACGCGCCTGATTAAAGCGCGCTTCTGATCGTTTTCGCGCCGCCTCATCGCAAACCCTATTACGAAGCAGACAGCCATAGTCAGGTATTTGAAGGACCGATGGATGGCAGCAACGCCCGCACCTACCCCGACTACGCTAAACCGTTGAACGCATGAAACCGCCCTAGAGGCGGTTTGTGCTGAAGCAGATTTGCGGGAAGCTCAGACGCGTTCCACCGCCAGCGCCACGCCCATGCCGCCGCCGATGCACAGGCCAGCGATACCGCGCTTGGAGCCACGGCGCTTCATCTCGTGCAGCAAGGTGACCAAGATGCGCGCACCGGATGCACCGATGGGGTGGCCGATGGCGATCGCGCCGCCGTTGACGTTGACCTTGCTGGTGTCCAGACCCAGCTCTTGGTTCACCGCACAGGCCTGGGCTGCAAAGGCTTCGTTGAGTTCGAACAGATCGACGTCCCCCGCTTTCCAGCCGGTCTTGGCCAGCACCTTGCGCACGGCATGCATGGGGCCCATGCCCATGATCTTCGGGTCCAGGCCCACGGTCGCAAAACCGGCGATGCGTGCCAGCGGCTCAGCTCCCAGCTCTTTGGCCTTCTTACCGCTGGCAATCACCAGCGCAGCAGCGCCGTCGTTCAGACCCGAGGCATTGCCAGCGGTGACCGAGCCGGCCTTGTCAAAAGCGGGCTTCAGGCTGGCCAGGGCCTCGCCATTGGTCTTGCGGTTGATGTACTCATCCGCCTTGAAGGCCACCGGGTCACCCTTGCGCTGCGGGATTTGCACGGTGACGATTTCTTCGTCGAACTTGCCAGCGTCCTGCGCAGCCGCAGCTTTTTGCTGGCTGGCCAGCGCAAAGGCGTCTTGCTGGTCGCGGTCGATATGGAATTCCTTGGCCACGTTCTCGGCCGTGATGCCCATGTGGTACTGGTTGTACACGTCCCAGAGGCCGTCAACGATCATTGTGTCGGTCATCTTCCAGTCGCCCATGCGCTGGCCGTCACGCGAGCCGTTCAGCACGTGGGGCGAGAGGCTCATGTTTTCCTGGCCGCCGGCCACGATGATCTCGGCATCACCCTGGCCAATGGCCTGGGCCGCCAGCATCACCGACTTCAGGCCCGAGCCGCAGACCGCGTTGATGGTCAGCGCCGGGGTCTTCTTGTCCACGCCGGCCTTGATCATCGCCTGGCGTGCGGGGTTCTGGCCCACGCCAGCGGCCAGCACCTGGCCCATGATGACTTCATCGACCTGGTCCGCGCCGACCTTGGCACGGGCCAATGCTTCCTGGATAACGGTGGCACCCAGGTCCGTCGCCGGCACCTTGGCCAGCGAGCCACCAAACTTAGCAACTGCCGTGCGCACGGCGGAGATGATGACGATGTCTTCCATGATTCTTCCTTTTCAAAATGGCACGGATGCCGTTGTCTCAGACGGCCCTGCGGTGCTGATTATTGCACCGCAGCATTTGAATGGCGACCCAGAAATTGCAACCAGACTGACAAGCCACTGGCGATCAGGCCTTGGCCTGCACATAGCTGCCGGGCGCCGGCTCCAGCTCACGGTAGTCGGTGCGCGCGCGGCCATAGCTCTTGGGTGCAGCCACTTTTTTGCCAGCATGCTGGGCCAGCCACTGGCTCCAGTCGGTCCACCAGCTGCCGGGCAGCTCATCAGCACCGTCGATCCAGGCATCGATGTCGGCCGGCAGCTGACCATCTTCACGCAGCCAGTGGCTGCGCTTGTTCTTGGCAGGCGGATTGATAACGCCGGCAATATGGCCTGAGGCGCCCATGACAAAGCGCTTGTCACCGCCCAGTACCTGGGTGGATGCGTAGGCCGCGCCAATCGGCACGATATGGTCTTCGCGCGAGCCATAGATGTAGATCGGCATGTCGATCTTGCCAACATCGAGCTTTTCGCCGCAGACACTGAGCGCGCCGGGCTGCACCAGCTTGTTTTCCAGGTAGAAATTGCGCAGGTACCAGGCGTAGTAAGGCCCAGGCAGGTTGGTGCAATCGCTGTTCCAGTACAGCAGGTCGAAGGGCGGCGGGGTCTCGCCCTTGAGGTAGTTGCCCACCACATAGTTCCAGACCAGGTCTACCGGGCGCAGAAAGCTGAAGGTCGAGGCCAGTTCCTGCCCGGGCATCAGGCCGTTCTGGCCCATGGTCAGCTCGCGGAACTTGACGAAGTTCTCGTCGATAAACACGTCGAGAATGCCGGTGTCCTTGAAATCCACCAAGGTGGTGAGCAAGGTGGCACTGGCCACCGAGTCATCGCCGCGTGCCGCCAGCACCGCCAGCGCGTTGACCAGCATGGTGCCGCCCACGCAAAAGCCCAGCGCGTTGATCTGGGGCTTGCCGGAGATGGCCTTGACCACCTCGATCGCTTCCAGCACGGCGCTGCCGATGTAGTCGTCCCAGCCCTTGTCGCCAAGGCTGGCATCCGGATTGCGCCAACTGACCACAAAGGTACGGTGGCCCTGGGCCACGCTGTAGCGGATTAGCGAGTTGTCCGGCTGCAGGTCGAGGATGTAGTACTTGTTGATGCAGGGCGGCACAAACAGCATCGGCCGCTCATAGACCTGGGTGGTCAGCGGCTTGTATTCGATGAGCTGGAACAGCTCGCTCTGGAAGACCACGGCCCCTTCGCTGGTGGCCACATTGCGCCCCACTTCGAACAGCGACTCATCGGTCATCGAGACATGGCCCTGGCGCATATCGGCCAGCATGTTCTGCAAGCCCTGGGCGATGCTCTGGCCCTGGGTATCCAGCGCCTTTTTCTGCGCTTCGGCGTTGAAGGCCAGGAAGTTGCTGGGCGCCGTGGCCGCCAGCCACTGCTCCACCCCAAAGCGGACACGGGCCCGGGTTTTCTCGTCGCCTTGCACGGCATCGACCATGTCCATCATGGTTTTGGCATGCAGCGCATAGCTGGCGGCTGTGAAGCTGGAGACCGGATTTTGCTGCCAGGCCTCGCCGGCAAAGCGCCGGTCCTTGGGCAAGGCCACCTCGCCTTTGGCGCCTTCGGTCCACAGCGCCAGGGCCGCTTGTGCGTATTGCGCCTGGATGGCCTGGAGCTTTTCCATGTCAAAGCTGACTGGTGGCGTGCCGCCTGGCAGGGCCCCCAGGCCCGGCAGGCCGGCGCTGAGGCCCTTAGGTGCGCCTACGGCATTGAAGGGAGATGCCATGGTCTGCAAGGACTGCAGGCGTTCCATCCATTGCTGGGTCATCTGGCTGAGTTGCTGGAACTGGTCGCTGCCCAGTCCCCAATACGGTTGCTGCGTCATCGTCGTCTCCCTGAACAGGCTCCATGCGTGGCGTGGGCTTGTGCCCATCTTAGGCGCAAAAAATGGCAGCCGTGTGCTGGTGGGCAGCAAGTTCGGGTAAATTCCAGGGCATGTACCTGATAGCGATAGCCTGGCTTTATGTGGTGGTGCTGATGGCGGTGGTCGAAGCGGCCAGCCCGCAGGGCAGCCTGCTGGGTGCTTTTTTCACCTTGCTGCTGTACGGCGCGCTGCCGCTGGGTTTGCTGCTGTTCATCGCCGGCACGCCCGCGCGGCGCCGGATGCGCCACCGGGCGGATGCCGAAGCGCAACAGCCCCCTGCCCCACCGCCGCCCGATGCCCCTTAATGCGCTGAATGCCGCAGGCGCAAGCTGCTGAACACACCCGACATCGCGGCAAAGCCGGCTGCCAGGTACAGCGCCACCGTCGTGCCATGGCCGCTGGCCACCGGCCACAAGGTGAAGATAATGGCCACCAGCACAGCACCCAGCGATTGCCCGGTCAGCCGCGCCGTGCCCAGCATGCCGCTGGCCGCGCCGGCACGGGCCAGCGGTGCGGAGGTCACAATGGTGTGGTTGTTGGGCGACTGGAACAGCCCAAAGCCCAGGCCGCACAAGGCCATGCGCCAACCAATGTTCAGATCGCTGGGTTCCACCGGCAGCAGCGCCAGGCTGAGCAAGCCCAGCGCCAAAATCGCCATGCCAATGCCGCCCAGCAGACCGTCTTCCACCCGTCCAATCAACCGGCCAGCCAGCGGAGCCACCATCACGATGGCCACCGACCAGGCCGTCATCAGCATGCCCGCCGCAAAGTGGCTACGCTGCAGCGCATCCAGCAGCAAAAAAGGCAGCGCGATAAACGACAGCATCTGCGCAGCAAAGGCACCAATCGATGCACCCATCGACAGCGCAAAAACGGGAATGCGCAGCAAATCCAGCGGCAACAAAGGCAGGCTCAGCTTGCGCTGGCGCAGCACATACCAGGCACCCAGCATCAAGCCCAGGCCCAGCATGAACCAGCCCGATGCGGCAGAGCCACCTGTCTGCATGTCATGGCGCGCGCCAATGCGCTCGGCGCCCAGGAACACCAGCGAAAACATCGCAAAATTCAGCACCACGTCGATGGGCGTCAGCTTGGCATGTGGGGCATCCAGCAACTGCTGCGGGTTGCGGGGCAAGGCCTTGCGGCCCAGCCACAGGGTCAGAATGCCCAGCGGCACATTGATGGCAAACAGCCAGGGCCAACTGGCTACCGACAGAATCAGCGCGGCAACGCCAGGGCCGGCCACCGATGAGATGGCGACTACCAGCGAGTTGAGCGCCATGCCCTTGCCCAGCTTGGCGGCCGGGTAGGTCAAGCGCACCAGCGCGGCATTGACGGCCATCACCCCGGCCGCACCCATGCCTTGCAGACCACGCGCGGCAATCAGCAGCCACAGGGATTGGGCCAGCATGGCCACGGCCGACGCCAAGGTAAAACAGACGAGGCCTACCAAGTAGACCTTGCGGTAGCCAATGCGCTCGCCCAGCGCAGCCAGGGGCAGTAGCAGGCCCAGGGTGCCCAGCTGGTAGGCATTGATGATCCAGATCGCCTCGGCGGGCGATGCCTGCAGCTGTTTGGCGACCGTGGGCAGTGCCAGGTTCATGATGCTGCCATCGAGCACGGCCACGATCAGGCCCAGCACGATGACCAGCATCGCCAGGCGGCGCTCGGGCATGGGCAGGCCCTGGTTCAGCGAGGCCGGTTGCATGCCGATCTCAGCCATGGCGGACCACCCGTCTTTTGGGGAGCCTGCTCGTCATACAGCGGCGCTTTCCAGGGCCTGGGTCTTGCCCGGGTAGAGCATGGTCAGGTGGGGAATGCCATCTTCCAGATAGGGCTCGGAGACGACTTCGAACCCACAGCCTTCATAGAACTTCTGCAAATAGGCCTGCGCGCCAATGCGGATGGCAGCTCCCGGCCAGAGGCGGTCGGTTTCCGCCATCGCGTGGCGCATCAGCTCCCAGCCGGCGCCGGTGCCACGCATGGCCTGCATGACGGCGACACGG
The DNA here is from genome assembly GCF_004364775.1 of Comamonas sp. JUb58. Lineage (GTDB taxonomy): Bacteria > Pseudomonadota > Gammaproteobacteria > Burkholderiales > Burkholderiaceae_C > Comamonas. The sequence continues at coordinate 208,533 of NZ_SOAL01000006.1, read as the reverse complement.
CCAATCGAAGGCTCTGCATAGGCCAGGCCCGGTGGCAGCACCCGTATATAGGCCTGCAGTGTTCCTTGCGCATCGCGCCCCAGCAGGTGCCAGGCGTCCTGGTCTTTGTAATCCAAGTCCTGGAAGGCGACCTGCTCGGCGATAAAGACCTGGCAGCGCACATGCAGCAGGTCATACAGCTGCTGCAGATTGAGCGCCGAGAAGGGTTGGAAGGACCAGCTCAGCTGGTCTACCGTTGAAGAAGGCTTTGGCATGTTCTGTCCATCTATTCGAAGGCCTGGGGACAGAGGCCACAGGCCTGGCTGCGCTCTGGCGCAGCATTGCGCAAGCGCGAAAGTCAGTCCGTCTTGATCTGCTTTTTGGCCGCCTGCAAAGACTGCACGACCTCCGGCATCACGTATTTGAAGGTACCCGTGGCATGGCTGCACAAGGCGCCCTGCTCGTCATACAGCCAGGCCTCACAAAAGGCCATGCGGCTGCTGCGCGAGAGCAGCTTGCCCTTGGCCACCAAGGCGCCCTTGGCCGGCGCCATGAAGCTGGTTTTCATCTCGATCGTAACTGCGCCGCTGCCAGGGATGGCACTGCGGGCCGCGTGGGCCATCGTCACATCGAGCAAGGTCATCGAGGCCCCGCCATGGGTCACCTCATAGCTGTTGAGGTGTTCGGGCCGGGCCCGGTAATGCAGTTCCGCCTCGCCGTTTTCCCAGCGGTGCAAGCTAAAGCCCAGGTGACTGACAAAGGGGATTTCAACTTCAAAGGGCAGCACAGCACAGGCTCCAGCAACAGGCAAGCGTGGAGCATACCGCTTTTGGGCCCTGCCCTGGGGCAAACCCTGACATACAAGCGACAGGCAGTCGGGCAATACGCTGGCGATCACCGTTACAGCGTGGCGATGGCTACCTCGCCACGCAAGCGCTGCTGCACCACGTTGGCCATGCCTGCAGGGGCCTGGGCCAGCAAGGCCGGCCAGCTGCTCTGTGCCTGCCGCACCACATCTTTGAGCAGGCTGATATGGCGTGGCACGCGCAGCAAACCGGCGCTCTTCAGCAGTGCGGCCACATCATCCCAGCTCAGCGCCCGCATGGTGCTGTCAATGGCCTTGTTGACGGCGTACTGCTGCGGGGCGGAGCCTTCAAAAAAGGCGGCGACGCAGACACAGTCGTAGACCGGCGCCAGGCGCGGCTGCCGCCCATCGGGATAGACCAGCGCCCAGTTCTTCAGGTGGGCATCGGTATTGCCCATCAGGATGGCCGCTACCGTGCGGGCCAAGAACTCGCGGGTATCGGCCACCGGCTGGGGGCTCAGGCGATCGAGCACGCGCAGCATGGTCGGCCAGTCCTGCTGCAGGCCCTTGCCATATTTGTGGCGGGGCGCATAGCCCAGGGCCTGGTTGAACTCTTCCATGTGCACGCGGGTGCCGTCGGGCAGGTGGTCAAAGCGCTGCACGGCCAAGATCTCGTCAAACGGCAGGTGCTCGGGCAGATCGGCCTGGGCACGGCTGATGATCTGCGCGTCCGCCGTCGTCAACCCCAAGGCCTGGCACAGCTGGTAGCAGCTGTACTCATTGGCCACCAGGTCCGGGTGCTGGGTGCTGGGGAGCTTCAGGATCACGCTGCCCGCCGCACCCCGACGGCGCACCGTGTAGCGCCGGCCATCCTGCACGGCGCTGAACTTGGTGACGATGCCTGGCAGCGATGCGGCATCAGCCACCGGAAATTCGACAAAACCTGGTTCGAGCACATCCAGGCCTTGCGAGGTGTGCCAGTGGCGCACCACGTCGGGGATGGCTTCATCGCGCGGCACGGGCTCCACTTCCAGTGCACCCATCAGGTCATGGCCGGCAGCGGCCAGCAGCTCAAACTCGTCATCGGGCGAGCAGCCCCGCTCAGCGGCTAAGCGCTGGCGGTTATGGCCTTCTGGCAGCAGGTTCTGAAAGTAGACCGGCCAGCGCCCATCGGTGCGCACCAAGCGGGCATCGCGCGCGGCATGCAGGATGCGCTGGGTGTCGGCCTCGCTAGCACCCTGGTAGCTCAGCGACAGCGCCGGACGCTGGGGATCGTTGATATAGCTGTCCTCGAACGAGACCCGCAAGATATCGCCGTACTGCGAGAGGTAGCCAATCGCCCGCCGCCCACCGCCCATGCTGCCGGGCAGGTGCATATAGAGACGCAGGTAGCGGATGGAGGTGCTCATTCAGTGCCCCGCTTGCGCTCCGCCATGCCTCAGGGCTTGCGGCCCGCCAGGCTGTCTACTACCGAAGGAGGAGCTTCCGCACCGGTAGGCTGGCCCAAAAACTTGCCGCCTGACTGGATAAAGGCCTGCAGTGCGGGCAGCAAATCAGCCGGCACTGCCACCAGCTGCATGCCCAGCACCCGGGCCATCTCAGCCACAGTCGAGTAGCGCGGGTCCACATCGCCCGTTTCGGTGCGCTGCACCGCCATGCGCGACAGCCCTGCCTGCTCAGCCAGTTGGGCCTGGGTCAATTGTTGGGCTTTGCGGGCTGCCACCAAGGTGGACATCAAAGGGGTAGTCATGCTGCATATTCTACTCTTTATTGAAAAAATGAGTAGATTAAATAACATAAGCACCACTATTTAAGATGCAATAAATACTCATTTTTATAGAAATGAGTATTTTGACAATCATTTTCCGCAAATACCAAAGGGCTAGGCCACCCAAATACAAGCGGCAAAACGCCCAGTGCCTCCGGTCGGAGATCCATCCCGGCGGTGCGAGAAGAAGCGCTCCGGATTGGCTACCGTGCACCAGTTCTGGCTGCCGTCGTTGCCAAACAGCTGGGCCAGCCCCAAGCGCTGCAGGCGGTGGCGAGCCAGGCCGCTCAGGTTGGCAAAAAACTTGCCCGGCTTGCCGGCTGCAAACAGCGGCGCGCAATCCGGGTCCGGCTCCACAAAGGCGGCCTGCACCTCGGCACCCACCTCAAACGCAGGCTGGCTGATGCAAGGGCCCAACCAAGCCATGGTCTGCGCAGCAATCTGGGCATCGCTCAGGCCCGCCTGACCCGCTTGCAACCGCACGCGATCAGCGTAAGCCGCAAAGCAGTTCTCCAGCACCCCTACACCACCCTGCCCCAGCAAGCCGCGCCAGCCGGCGTGGGCGGCACCCACGACTGGCAGCTGCTGGTGGCAGAACAATACGGGCAGGCAATCGGCGGCCATCACGGTGCAGCCCAGGCCGGGTACATCGCTGACGCAGGCATCGGCCGGCTGCTCAGCGCCGCCGCCCTCGCCCAGCACCTGCACATGGGTTCCGTGTACTTGGCGCACAAACACCGGCTGGCGTGGGCTCGCCTGGTCTGCGCATGGGCCGGCTTGCAACTCCAGGGCCTGCATGGCCTGGGCCAGCAGTTCCCGGTTGTTCTGCACATGGGCGGGCACATCGCCCACGCTAAAGCTCAGGTTGGTGGTGCCAAACAGGCCTTCGCTGGCACCGCCGCCACGGGTGGTACAGAGCGCAAACACGCCCGGTGGCGTGGGCCACTGGGGCAGCAACCATTCAGCGGGAAAGCGCGATACTGCGGCACTCATGGCTGGGCATCCGGGCAGGCGGCGGGCTGGGCCTTTTGCACCGCATCGGTCGCAAAGGCCGCTTCATAGGCGGCCATCGTCAACGGCAGGCCGTCAAGATTCACCTTGAAGCGCTGGGCATTGAAAATCTGCGGCACCAGCGCGCAGTCGGCCAGGGTCAGGCTATCGCCCCAGCAAAAGCGCGATGGCGACAAGCCCTGCGCCTGGCGCTCGGCGGCCAGCAACACCAGCTGGCGCTCAAAGGCCTCCAGCCCCGTACGGCACCAGTGCTGGTACCACTGGGTTTTTTCGGCATCGCTGTGGCCCAGCTCGCCGGTCAGGTAGGCCAGCACGCGCAGGTTGTTGATCGGATGGATCTCGCAAGCCACCTGCAAAGCCAGCGCACGGATGCGGGCACGCGCCAAGGCATTGCCCGGCAGCATGGACGGCGTCTGCGGGTAGGCCTCGTCCAGCCACTCGATCACGGCCAGCGACTGGTTCAGCCACAGGCCGTCATCGGTCTCCAGGGCCGGCACCAGCGCATCGCCTACATGGCTGGCAAAGGCGGGCTCGCGGTGCTCGGCCTTGACCAGGTGCACCGGCAGGTAGTCATAGGCCAGGCCCTTGGCCTGCATCGCAATGCGCACCCGGTAGGAGGCAGAGGAGCGGAAATAATTGTGCAGCTTCATGGCGACCGAGCATAACGCAGGGCGCTGCAGTCGCGGGTGAGCCAGTCGCCCGCATGACAGCTGTCGCCGTCTCGCATGCCAAGACCAGCAAGGGGTGTGCCTGGGAGCCTGCAGGCTGCTTTGTTTTGCCGCATAATTTTTGGCACCGCTTCAACCGGGCGGTATTTCTCCGCCTCCAACCAAAGTCCAGCATGAGCCAATACGTCATTCCCCCGGCCGCGCCAACGAGCGTGCCTGTCCAAGGCAGCGACCAGCTGTTCCCCGTGCGCCGCGTCTACTGCGTGGGCCGCAACTACGAAGATCATGCCAAGGAAATGGGCTTCACCGGCCGCGAGGCACCCTTCTTCTTCATGAAGCCCGCCGACGCCGTGGTGCCCGTTGCCACCGGCAGCACCGGCCAGATTGCCTACCCAACGCTCACCAGCAACCTGCACCATGAGATCGAGCTGGTCGTGGCCATTGGCAAGGGCGGCAAGAACATTGCAGCTGCCGATGCCGCCGCGCACATCTGGGGCTATGGCGTGGGTCTGGACATGACCCGCCGCGACCTGCAAAACGAGATGAAGAAGCAGGGCCGCCCCTGGGAAATCGGCAAGGCCTTTGAAGGCAGCGCGCCCATCGCAGCCCTGGTGCCCGCCGCCCAGGCCGGCGATGTCAACAACGCCGAGATCTGGCTCAAGGTCAACGGCGTTGAACGCCAGCACAGCAATGTGCAAAAGCTGATCTGGAACATTGCCGAGACCATTGAAGTGATCTCGCAAGCCTGGGAGCTGCAAGCGGGCGACCTGATCTTCACCGGCACGCCAGAAGGCGTGGCCGCCGTCGTCAAGGGCGATGTGCTGGAAGGCGGTGTGACCGGCCTGCCCTCGTTGAAGATCGAACTGGTGTAATACCAGGACAACGCGCCACCCACAGCGGTGGCGCTTTTTTTCGCCCCTGGCCGCCAGCGGCGCGCCCTTGACGCACAATAGACCGCATGACCTCACGCGCCCCCGTTGATTTTTGCCGCCGCTGCGGCACCAAGGTTGAGCACCGCCTGCCCGATGACGGCGACACCAAGATCCGCGCGATCTGCCCCGCCTGCCATACCGTGCACTACGAGAACCCGCTGAACGTGGTGGGGACCGTCCCCTATATGGGCGACAAGGTGCTGCTCTGTCTGCGCAATATCGAACCCCGCAAAGGCTACTGGACCCTGCCAGCCGGCTTTATGGAGCTGGACGAGACCACGGGCCAGGGCGCCGAGCGCGAGACCGATGAGGAAGCCGGCGCCGACATCACGATGGGCCCGCTGTTCTCGCTCGTCAATGTGCCGCATGTCGGCCAGGTGCATTTGTTCTACTTGGCGCAGCTGCAAAGCACCGAATTCAAGCCCGGCTGGGAGACCATCGAAGCCCGGCTCTTCAGCGAAGCCGACATCCCCTGGGACCAGATCGCCTTCCGCACTGTCAAGGTCACCTTGCAGCGCTATTTTGAAGACCGCAAGCGCGGTGCATTCGGCATCCATGTGATCGACCTGGAGACGCCCACCGGCCCCTTGTTCCCGCCCAAGCCTGCTGAAACCTCCAGCTCGACCGCCTCCTGATGAGCGAGCCAGCCATGACCTCCAGCTTGATCCGCACTTCCTCGGTCCGCCGCCGCCTGCTCGGCGGCATGGCCTTGCCCGCCGTCGCCGCCGCCAGTGGCTGCCCGGCCTGGCCCATGCTGCCAAGCTGCAAGACATAGCGCTGGCCCTGGTCGAGAAATACAAGCTCGGCCACAGCCTGCCGCAGGTTGGCCTGCAAATTGCCACCAAGTCGCCCGAATACCAGGCCTTGATCGACAAGATGGGCCAGCAGCAAGCCGACCAGGCGATGATTGCTGCCACGCGCTCGGCCGCGGCCGACTACCAGAAGCGCTGGGATACGCAACTGGCTGCCGCCTATGCGCAGAACTTCAACGAGGCCCAGCTGCAATCCTTGTTGGACCAGGGCCCCCAATCGCCGCATGCGCAGCTGATGCAAAGCAAGCAGGCCGACATCAACCGCATGATGCAGCAATCGAGCTCCAGCCTGCTGCGCGAGATGATGACCAAGGCCTATGCCAAGGCGCAGCAGCCAGCCGCTGCGCCCAGCCCGGCTCCTAAAAAGTCAAAGCCTTGAGCCGCTGAAGCAGCAGCCCTGCCGAGTACCTATGACAATGCCGTACCCAATGCCGAGCGGGTACGGCATTTTTTATGCCCCGGCTGATTAGCGGCTGTCGCGCTTGGCCTGTGCAGCCCGGGTTTTGGACTGGCCGCTCGCCTTGATTTTCTTGTTCACCGGCTGCGCCTTGATGGGATTGCCCCGGCTGGCAGCTGCCGGCTGGCGGGTGGGCACTGCGCCGCGTGCAGCGGCGGCAGCATTGCCACCCACCTCGGCACTGGCAGCAGCGATTTTGCGTGCTTTGGCGGGAGCGGCTGCTGCTTTTTTGGCAGGCGCCTTGCTGGACTTGGCGGTCTTCACCGGCTTGGCCGCCGTCTTCTTGACTGCGGCTGCTTTCTTGGGGGCGGCCTTGGTAGCTGCCTTCTTGGCTGCCTTGCGCGGCGCGGCCGCCGTGGTTTTGGCGGCAGCCTTGGCAGCAGGCTTCTTCAGCGCCTTCTTGGCAGCAGACTTGGTGGCTGTCTTGGTAGCAGTTTTGGCCGCCGCCTTCTTGGCCGCCTTCGCAGGCGCCGCAGTCCGCTCGGTCGCGGCAGTGGCCGCGCTCTTTTGCGCGGTGGTTTGCAGCTTGGCCAGCCGCTCTTCAAAACGGCCCAGCACTTCCTGCATCACTTCGGCCTTCACTTCGGTGCGGTTGTTGTCATTGCCTGCAGGCCGGCGTGCGGCAGCCGGGCCCTTCTGGGTTTTCACCGTCTGGCGTTGGTAGAGATCGCGGTACTTGGCGCGCAAGGTACGGCTGCGGGTGATCTTGCTACTGAGCTGACGCTCGGTCAGATCCTTGTTCGCATTGGCACGGCTGGCTTGGAACAGCTCCAACTCAGGCTTGGTCAGCAAGGTCTGAACTTGTCTCAGTGTATAGCTCACGGCATCTCCTCTGCATAAAAAAGCAGGGCCGCCGGATGGCAGCCACTGGCGTTTTTCATCGTATTGACATCTGCTGCATGCCGATGTCAGAGAAAGCCCCTATCCCGAGGGCTGCATCTGCTGTCAGGCAGCGCTGCCTGCCGTGCCGTTTGCGCCAGATCAAGGCGCGCCGTTTTGCAGAAGCCGCAGCATCGCTGCCTCGTCCAGCACCGCCACGCCCAGCTCCTGCGCCTTGGTCAGTTTGCTACCCGCATCGGCGCCGGCCACCAGGTAATGGGTCTTCTTGCTGACTGAGCCGGAGACCTTGGCGCCTGCGGCTTCGAGCAGGTCCTTGGCTTCATCGCGGCCCATGGTGGGCAAGGTGCCGGTCAGCACCACCGTCATACCGGCCAGAATCTGCGCGGGCTTTTCGGCGGGCACTGCCTCATCCCAGTGCACACCCGCAGCGCGCAGCTGCTCCACCACCTCGCGGTTGTGCGGCTGGGCAAAAAAGGTGTGCAGGCTGTTGGCCACCACCGGGCCCACGTCGTTCACCTGCAGCAGGTCTTCGACCGAGGCATCCATGATTGCGTCCAGCACACCAAAGTGCTTGGCCAGGTCCTTGGCCGTGGATTCACCCACATGGCGAATGCCCAGGCCAAACACAAAGCGGGCCAGCGTGGTTTTCTTCGAAGACTCCAGCGCTGCCAGCACATTCTGTGCGGACTTCTCTGCCATGCGCTCCAGGCCCGACAAGGTCGCAATACCAAGTTTGTAGAGGTCGGGCAGGCTGCGGATCACGCCACTGTCAACCAGCTGGTCCACCAGCTTGTCACCCAGGCCTTCGATGTCCATCGCGCGGCGGTGCGCATAGTGCAGGATGGCCTCCTTGCGCTGCGCCACACAGAACAGGCCGCCGGTGCAGCGGTGGTTGGCCTCGCCTTTTTCGCGCACCACATCGCTGCCGCAGACCGGGCATTGGCTGGGCATCGAGAAGTTGGGCACATACTGCGGCCGCGCACCAGGCACCCGGCCTGCCACCTCGGGGATCACATCGCCGGCGCGGCGCACGATGACATCGTCACCCACGCGCACACCCTTTTTGCGGATGTCGAACACATTGGACAAGGTGGCATTGGTGACGGTGACACCACCGACAAACACCGGCGCCAGACGGGCCACCGGGGTGAGCTTGCCAGTGCGGCCCACTTGCACCTCAATGCCTTCGAGCCGCGTGACCATCTCCTGGGCCGGGTACTTGTGGGCCACGGCCCAGCGCGGCTCGCGGCTGACAAAGCCCAGCTCCTGCTGCAGCGCACGGCTGTTGACCTTGTAGACCACGCCATCGATCTCGTAGCCCAGGTTGGCGCGTTCGGCGCCCATGCGCTGGTGGAAGGCCACCAGCGCATCCGCGCCCTTGGCCACACAGACCTGCGGCGCCACCGGAAAGCCCCAGGCGCGCAGCTGCATCAGCATCGCGTAGTGGCTGTCCCACTGCATGCCGCCTTGGGCCACCGGGGTGACCTCGCCCAGGCCATAGGCGAAAAAGGACAGCGGGCGCTGGGCAGTGATGTTCGAATCGAGTTGGCGCACGGCGCCGGCTGCCGCATTGCGTGGGTTGACAAAGGTCTTGCCGCCGGCAGCCACCTGCTTGCGGTTGAGCGCATCAAAATCATCGCGGCGCATATAGACTTCGCCGCGCACTTCCAGCACTGGCGGCACGGCGGCATCCTGGCGCAGCTGCAGCGGTATCTGGCGGATGGTGCGGATATTGTGGGTAACGTCTTCACCCACTTCGCCATCGCCGCGCGTGGTGGCCTGTACCAGACGCCCGCCCTCGTAGCGCAGGTTCATCGCCAGGCCGTCGAATTTGGGCTCGGCCACATACTCGACCGGCGGGTCACTCGGGTCCAGGCCCAGCTCCTTGCGGATGCGTGCATCAAAGGCTTGCGCGCCGCTGGCTTCGTTGTCGGTTTCGGTGCGGATGCTCAGCATCGGCACCGCATGGCGCACGGGGGTCAGGCCCTCCAGAATCGCGCCGATCACGCGCTGGGTGGGCGAGTCGGGGCTCAGCAGCTCGGGGTGGGCTTTTTCCAGCGCTTCAAGCCGCTGGTAGACCCGGTCGTACTCGCCATCGGGCACCGTCGGCGCGTCCTGCACATAGTATTCATGCGCCCACTGCACCAGTTGCGCACGCAAGGCCTGCACCTCGGCGGCGGCATCCTGCGGAGCGTCGCCGGCGGGCGACGCGAAAAGATCAATATTCTCAGCCATGCGGCTTGACTCCGAAAATCTGGCAAAGCACGGGGCTCTGCGTGGTCTGATGCCTGCGACTATACGGCCAAAGCCGCCGCTGCACTGCCTAATCAGCGGCAGCCAGAACGCAAAAAAGGCTGCACAGGCAGCCTTTTGCGAAACGCTGGCGGTTTAGCTGAACAGGCGCCGTGCAGCCAGCGAGCCCGCTGCCAGATCGCGCAGCTCGAGTTGGTCGTAGAGGTTTTCCAAATCCTGGGCGATGGGGTCCACCACCATGATCGGCAAGGGCGTGCCATTCTGGTCGCAGATGACACCGTCCATCTCGGCGCACAGCGCTTCGGCAGCCGTGCGCATCTTGTCGAAAGGCTTTTCGCTGCGGGCCACATGCGGCACATCCAGGCTCAGCAGCACATCGCGCAAGGCGCTGGCTTCCGGGTCGTCGGCCAAAGCCGCTTGCGCGTCATAGGTCAGCGCCAGGATCGCAGGCATCTGCTCGATGCCCGAGGGCATCACCATGCGGCCAGGGCCAGCGGGCACAAAACCATGCTTGGCAGCCACCTGGGCCACATAGCCGGGGCTCCAGGAGGCGCGCTTGGCGCGCAACATAAAGGCCAACTGCGCATCATGCTCGCTGGCGAAGGCATCCAGCTCGCGGGCCCGGGCCACTTCCTGCAGCATGTCCGGCGTGTCCTGCGCGGCGCCGATGCTGTCGGCAAACTGCTGGACCTTGGTGACGAACTCGGAAAACTCGATCTCGTTCATCGGGCCATGGCGGTTGGCCAGCTGCACGCCGGCCTGGAAGCCGGTGTAGCGGGCACCTGCGCGTGGCAGCTCCCAGGTCTGGCTGGTTTCGTTCAGGCCCTCAATATTGAAGGCCTTGTTGCCAGCGCGAAAGCTGCTGGGCATGGCCGCAATCGCGGCATTGCCGGAGACGATGCCATCGGTGTGGATGGTAGCGATCGCATCGGTGAGGGGGTCGAGAATTTGCTGGCGGTCGCCCAGGTAGGTGCCGGGGTTGCCGCTGCGCGCTACGGCGCCTGCGCCAAAAGCGTCAGCGCTGTGGCCGCTCAGGCGGGGGCCTTGGCCGCCCAGCTGCGCATCCAGCACCGGGTCGCCGGTGGCCGACGATGCAGCGCGGCCATCAAAGCCGGGCTCGTAGCGCAACTCGGAGTCGCTCTGGCCGGGCTCCTCTGGCCGGGGTTTCTTGGGCTCATTGCGGCGTGCCGACCAGGTGTTGTAGGCGATGTACAAAACCAGAATGACACCAAAGGTGATCACCAACGCCAGTTGAAAATTACTCATACGTTTTCGTTCTAAAAATCTATCACGCCGAATCCGCCATCGACAAGGCAGACTCCATATCCACGGCCACAATGCGCGAGACGCCCTGCTCCTGCATTGTCACACCAATCAGCTGCTGGGCGATCTCCATCGCGATCTTGTTGTGGCTGATGAAGAGGAACTGCGTGCTGCGGCTCATCGAGGCCACCAGCTTGGCATAGCGCTCGGTGTTGGCATCGTCAAGCGGCGCGTCCACCTCATCGAGCAGACAGAACGGTGCCGGGTTCAGCTGGAAGATCGCAAACACCAGCGCAATCGCGGTCAGTGCCTTCTCGCCACCCGACAGCAAATGGATGGTCTGGTTCTTCTTGCCAGGCGGCTGGGCCATCACCTGCACGCCCGAGTCCAGAATCTCGTCGCCGGTGATGATCAGCTTGGCCTGGCCGCCGCCAAACAGCTCAGGGAACATGCGGCCGAAATGGCTGTTGACGGTGTCGAAGGTGCCCGAGAGCAGTTGCCGGGTCTCGGCATCGATCTTCTTGATCGCGTCTTCCAGGGTCGTCATGGCCTGGGTCAGGTCTTCCATCTGCGAGTCGAGGAAGGTCTTGCGCTCGCGGGCATGGTTCAACTCATCCAGGGCAGCCAGATTGACGGCGCCCAGCGCTTCAATTTCGCGGTGCAGGCGGTCGATCTCACCTTGCAGACCCGTCAGGCGCACCTGGCCATCCCTGACCGAGGCGGCGATGACCTCCAGATCGGCCTGGGCTTCCTGCAGCAAGGTGGTGTACTGCTCCAGGCCCAGTTGTGCGGCCTGCTCCTTGAGCTTGAACTCGGTGATGCGGTCGCGCAGCGGCTGCAACTCGCGCTCAAACTGCTGGCGGCGCTCATCACTGCTGCGCAGCCGGGCCGTCAGGTCGTCGTACTCGCTGCGGCGGGCGGCCAGGTCCTTCTCGCGCTCCATCTTCAGGTTCAGCGCATCTTGCAGGCCGCCTTGCGCTGCTGCGTCGTTGAGGCGCTTTTGCTCTTCTTGCGCACGCAATTGCTCATCGCCCAGGGCTTTGGCCTGCTGCATCGCCGTTTCCATCGTGCGGTTGAGCTCGGCGCGGCGCGCTTCCATGCTGCGCTGGCCAAACACCGCTTCCTGCGATTGGCGCTCCAGCGCGCGCAACTGCTCGCGGGCACTGGCCAGCTTGCGCTCGGACTCATACACGGTCTCATCGAGCTGGGCATGGCGCTCCTGGCTGTCGGCCAGCTGCATGTCCAACTCTTCAAACCGGGCCTCGGCCGCAATCCGGCGCTCCTGGATTTCTTCGAGCTGCTGCACCACCTCGCCCAGGTCGGTGTCGATCTGGGCGGTGCGGGCGCGGGCCTGCTCGGCCAGTTGGGTCAGGCGCAAGGTTTCCACCTGCAGCTCATGGGCGCGGTTGCGGGTTTGCGCGGCCTCGGCGCGCACGGCCACCAGGCGCTGTGATGCATCGGCATAGGCGCTCTCGGCACGCACCAGCGCATTGCGCGCCTCTTCGCCAATCAGCGATTGGGCGCGCAGTTCTTTCTCCAGATGTTCAATTTCCTGGGCCCGAGCCAGCATGCCGGACTGCTCGGAGTCCTGCGCATAAAAGCTCACGCTGTGCAGGCTGACGGAATGGCCGGTCGGCACAAAAATGGTTTCACCGGCCTGCAGGCGGCTGCGCTGGGCCAGCGCCTCGTCCAGGCTGGGGCAGGTGTAGCAGCCGCAAAGCCAGTCGACCAGCACGGCGCGCAGGCCGGCATCATGTACGCGCAGCAAATCAGACAGCTGCGCGAGTTTGCCCGCTGGAGCCACGGCCGGTGCTTGCGGCACGCTGTAAAAAGCCATGCGGGCCGGTGGTGCATCCTGGGCACCCGCGCCCAAAAAGCCGCGCACCATGTCGAGGCGGCTGACTTCCAACGCGGCCAGACGCTCGCGCAGTGCGGCTTCGAGCGCGTTTTCCCAACCGGGTTCGACCTGGATACGGCTCCACAGGCCCTGCAGGCCATCGAGCCCATGCTTGGCCAGCCAGGGCTGCAGCTTGCCATCGGTCTTGACCTTTTCTTGCAGCGCCTTGAGGGCCTCCAGCCGTGCCGACAGATCGGCCTGCTTGGCGCCTTCCTGGTTGACCTGTTGCTGCTTGCTGCGCCGCGCCTCGTCGAGTTGGGGAACGCTGTCCTGCAGTTCCAGCAGCCGCCCTTCGGCAATCTCGGCGGCCTCGGCCGCTTCCTCGTTTTGCTGCTGCAGGTTCAGAAGGCGGGTTTCGTCCGGCGCAGCCATCGCATTGCGGTCGCTGCGCAAACGCTCGCTGCGCACTTCCAGGCCACGGCTTTGTTCGTTTAGACTGCGTTGTTCTGCCGCCAGCACCTGGATCTGCTGCTGCACCTGGGTGACGGAGCTGCGCTGGTCGTTGGCGCGCTGCTGGGCCAGGCGCAGCGCTTCTTCCATATCGGGCAGCTGCAGGTTTTGCTCTTCGAGCTGGGCGGCCAGCATCTCGGCGCGCTCTTCGGCATCCATGCCCTGGCCGGCCAGGTTTTCCAGCTCGGCCTCGGATTCGTCCTTGCGGATGGTCCACTGCGCAATCTGTTCGGCCAGCTGCACCAGGCGGTTCTCCACACGCTGGCGGCCTTCGACCACGTAGCGGATTTCGGCTTCGAGCCTGCCGACTTCGGCGGTGGCTTCATAGAGCTTGCCCTGCGCCTGGTTCACCGTGTCGCCCGCGGCATAGTGCGACTGGCGGATGGTTTCCAGGTCCGCCTCCACATGGCGCAGATCGGCCATGCGCGACTCCAGGTCATTGACGGCCTTGAGGCCTTCGATGCGCACCTTCTCCTGCTCTTGCTCAGCGTCGCTGCGCTTGAGGAACCACAGCTGGTGCTGCTTCAAGGTGGCGCTGGCATTGAGCGCGTTGTACTTGGCCGCTACCTCGGCCTGCTTTTCCAGCTTGTCGAGGTTCGCGTTCAATTCACGCAGAATGTCTTCAACCCGGGTCAGGTTCTCGCGCGTGTCGTTGAGGCGGTTTTCGGTCTCGCGGCGGCGCTCCTTGTACTTGGAGACGCCTGCGGCCTCTTCCAGGAACAGGCGCAACTCTTCGGGGCGCGACTCGATGATGCGGCTGATGGTGCCCTGGCCGATGATGGCGTAGGCGCGCGGGCCCAGGCCGGTGCCCAGGAACACGTCCTGCACATCGCGGCGGCGCACCGGCATGTTGTTGATGAAATAGCTGCTGCTGCCATCACGCGTCAGCACACGCTTGACTGCGATTTCGGTGTACTGGCTCCACTGGCCACCGGCACGGTGGTCGCTGTTGTCAAACACCAGCTCCACGCTGGAGCGGCTGGCCGGCTTGCGGTGCGTGGTGCCGTTAAAGATCACATCCTGCATGGACTCGCCACGCAGCTCACTCGCCTTGGACTCGCCCAGCACCCAGCGCACCGCATCCATGATGTTGGACTTGCCGCAGCCATTGGGGCCGACCACGCCCACCAGTTGCCCTGGCAGCATGAAATTGGTGGGCTCCGCAAACGATTTGAAGCCAGCAAGCTTGATGGAATTGAGGCGCACAGTGCTCGTTTTCTCTTGGATGGGCGGCGATCACCTGCCTTGCGCTGTCGCAAACCGGCAGGCCCACATAAAACGGGGCTGACCAGGCTTGCCGGGCAGGTGCCAATAGGCCCAGGGATCTCTTCTGATGAACAAAGCGGTAGAACTCAGGCCGACATAATACCGTGCACTCCTGGCCCAGCAGCGACAAAAGCGCCTGCGGCTGCGGTTTTGCGCCCGAGGCAGGGTCAAATAATGTTGCGCCGCCGCACTGCTGCGGCCTGCGCCGGCCAGACTGGCTATATACACAGGCCCACGCAGGAAAAGCCGCAAGGCAGACAATGGCTGCATGGATTCAAGCATGTCTACGCGCCCGGCTGCTGCTGCGGCCACCGCATCCACCGCCAGCGCGGCAGCGCCGGCACTGCAGCCCGGTGCCCAATGGCACAACGGCTTTGCCAGCCTGCCGCCAGTCTTCTACACCCGCCTGCAACCCACGCCGATGCCGGAGCTGGCCATGCATGCGCGCAATGAGGCACTGGCCCAGGACATGGGCCTGCGCCCCGAATGGCTGGACAGCAGCGAGGCCACCCAGGTGCTGGGCGGCAATGCGCTGCTGCCGGGCATGGATGCGCTGGCCAGCGTTTACAGCGGCCACCAGTTTGGCCACTGGGCCGGGCAACTGGGCGACGGCCGGGCGATTCTGCTGGGCGAGATCCGCTCCGCGACCTCCCCCCAGGGCCTGGAGTTACAGCTCAAAGGCGCCGGCAAGACGCCCTATTCCCGCATGGGCGACGGGCGCGCGGTGCTGCGCTCCTCCATCCGCGAATACCTCTGCAGTGAAGCCATGTATGGTCTGGGTGTGCCGACCACACGTGCACTGTCACTGGTCACCTCACCTCAGCCTATTTACCGCGAGACGGTGGAGACCGCTGCCGTGGTCGCCCGCGTGGCGCCCAGCTTTGTGCGCTTTGGCCATTTTGAGCATTTTGCCGCCCGTGATGACCAGGACAGCCTCCGCAAACTGGCGGACTATGTGGTGGAGCGCTACATGCCGGACGTTGCCCAACACACCAGTGGCAGCGCCGAGCGCTATGCCGCGTTTCTGGCCGAGGTGGCCGAACGCACCGCGCGCATGATTGCGCTGTGGCAGGCCCATGGCTTTTGCCATGGCGTGATGAACACCGACAACATGAGCATCCTGGGCCTGACGATTGACTACGGCCCCTTCCAGTTTCTGGACCACTACGACGCCGACCATATCTGCAACCACAGCGATACCGGCGGCCGCTATGCCTTTGCCCGCCAGCCACAGGTGGCTTACTGGAACCTGTTCTGCCTGGGCCAGGCGCTGCTGCCCTTGATCGACGACGAGGCCACCACCTTGGCCGCGTTGGAGCGCTACAAAACCGCGCTGGAGCCTGCGATGCAGCGTGCGCTGGGCGCCAAGCTAGGCCTGGATCCTGCCCGCAGCACTGCGCCGGAAGCGGTGGCCGGCGTGGTCAACCCCTTGCTGGCCCTGATGCAACAACACCGCACCGACTACAGCCTGTTCTGGCGTGCGCTGTCGCAAGCAGTGGCCGATGACCGCCTGCCGGCGCTGGCCCATTGGTTCAATGGCGATGCGGCGTTTGAGACCTGGCGCGAGCAGTACCAGGCACTGCTGCAGCCCGGCGACGCAGCTGCCACTGCTGCGCGCATGTTTGCCGCCAACCCGCGCTATGTGCTGCGCAACCATTTGGGCCAGCAAGCCATCACCGCCGCCCAGCAGGGCGACTGGGCGCCATTCGCCCGCTTGCAAACCGTGCTCGCAACACCATATGCAGAGCATCCCGGCTGCGAAGACCTGGCCGCCCTCCCGCCCGACTGGGCGCAACATATAGAAATCAGCTGTTCATCATGAGCTTTCCCGTCCAAAAATCGGATGCCCAATGGCAGGCCGAACTCGCATCCAAACAAGCCGAATCGGTGGCCTTCCAGGTTACCCGGCATGCCGCCACCGAACGCCCCTTTACCGGCAAGTACGAGGCCCATTGGGCCGATGGCAGCTACCACTGCATCTGCTGCGGCGCCAAGCTGTTTGACAGCGACACCAAGTTTGACGCTGGCTGCGGCTGGCCCAGCTTTTCCGAAGCCATCCCCGGCGCGATCCAGGAAAACGTGGACCGCAGCCATGGCATGGTGCGGGTGGAGACCGTCTGCGCCCAGTGCGGCGCCCACCTGGGCCATGTGTTCCCGGACGGACCCCAGCCCACCGGCCTGCGCTACTGCATGAACTCGGCTGCGCTGGACTTTGAAAAGCAGGATTAAGCCAGTGATGGCGCTGGGGCCGGCGGCTCCAGCTCACGCTGTGTGGAACTTTGGCAGCGTCCCTTGCTCTGACAACGCTGCCAACCGTAGCTTTGGCTTCAGCGCAGCTTAAGCTGGACGCAAAACAGCTCGCGTATCATTGGCGGCTTGCCTGCAGACGCCTTATTCAACCAAACACAAGCACCCAAAGCCCTGCTCTCTTGTCCGTACCGTGCCCCGCATTGAGCGGCGCCGTGCACAGCCCGCATCGCCTGATATGAAATTTTTGATTGATTTTTTCCCCATCCTGCTGTTTTTCGCAGCGTTCAAGGTCTGGGGCGTGTTTGTGGCCACAGGGGTGGCCATTGTGGCGACCATTGCGCAAATCGCCTACCTGCGCTTCAAGGTTGGCAAGGTGGAGCCCATGCAATGGATCAGCCTGGGCGTGATCGTGGTGTTTGGCGGCGCGACCCTGCTTTTCCACGACGAGTCTTTCATCAAGTGGAAGCCCACCGTGCTGTACTGGGTGATGGCGGCCGTGCTGCTGGGCGGCCAGTGGTTCTTCAACAAGAACCTGATGCAAAAGCTGATGTCGGCACAAGTACAGCTGCCGCAGCCGGTCTGGAACACGGTCAATTACAGCTGGGCCATCTTTTTTACCATCATGGGCATCGTCAATATCTGGGTGGCCTACCAGTTTGATTTGGACACCTGGGTCACCTTCAAGATGTTCGGCGGCCTGGGCCTGATGCTGGTCTTTGTGCTGGGCCAGGCCATGTACCTGAGCCGCCACATCCAGCAAAACCCGGAAGACCAACCCTGATCTGCGGCCCGAGCCTGCTGCATATCAGTACGGCTCGCCGCCAGCCCGCGCTACTCCCCTTTTTCTCTATGCAAGCCCAGGACATTACCGCCACCGCTATTGAAGCGGTGCTGCGCAACAAACTCTCGCCCACCCAGTTGGAAGTGATCGATGAAAGCGGCCTGCATGCCGGCCATGTCGGTGCCAATGGCAGCGGTTTTGGCACCCATTTTCGGCTGCGCATCGCTTCACCCTTATTTACTGGCACATCACGCATTGCCCAGCATCGGCTTGTGTATGATGCGCTCCAAGCATTCATTGACGCGGGTTTACATGCCCTTGCCATTGAAGTCCTGAATACACCAAAACAATGAAATCACTGGTGTATATTTCCTTTACAGATAAACAATTTGGATTTCGCATGAAAAAACAGCTCTTGTCCGGTCTGGTTGCAGCTGCCCTGCTTGGTTCAGCCGCGCTGCCCGCAGTGGCCCAGAACATTGGCGTCGTCAACGGCAAGCCAGTGCCTTCGTCCCTGCTGAAGACCTTCAAGGAACAAATGGAGCGCAGCGGCCGCCCTGTGACCGCTGAGCAAGAAGGCCAGATCAAGGAAGCCATCATCGAGCGCGAAATCTATGCCCAGGCTGCCAAGGCCCAAGGCCTGGATGCGACCGATTCCTTCAAGGGTCAGCTGGAGCTGGCTCGCCAAGGTATCCTGACCCAGGAACTGTTTGCTGCTTACGAAAAGGCCCACCCTATTTCTGACGCTGCTGCCAAGGCCGAGTACGACAAGTTCGTCGCGACCAACCAAGGCAAGGAATACCATGCCTTCCACATCCTGGTGGACAGCGAAGACAAGGCCAAGGCCCTGATCGCCCAGATCAAGAAGGGTGCCAAGTTTGAAGACCTGGCCAAGAAGGAATCCAAGGATCCAGGATCGGGCCAGCGCGGTGGCGATCTGGACTGGGGCAATGCAGCCAACTACGTGCCTGAGTTCTCCGAAGCCATGACCAAGCTGAAGAAGGGCCAGATGACGGACACCCCCGTCAAGACCCAGTTCGGCTACCACATCATCCGCGTGGACGATGTGCGTGAAGCACAGCTGCCCAAGTTCGAGGAAGTCAAGCCTCAGATCGAGCAACAACTGCGCCAGCAACAAATCCAGAAGTACCAGCAAGAACTGCGTGAAAAGGCCAAGGTCGAGTAATTCTCGCCACCTCGCTTCTGCTTCCAACCCCTGCCCCGTGCAGGGGTTGTGCTTTGTGGGCTGCGACTCGGCTTGTTGCAGCGCTACACTCAGATGGTTCTGGCCAGACCTAGCCAGGTCGGCCCTCTTCCTTGCGGCGGCCACACGCTGCCGCTGCCTTTACAAGAAAGAAAACCCCATGCGTCTTTTGCACACCATGCTGCGCGTTGGCAATCTCCAGCGCTCCATCGATTTCTACACCCAGGTGCTGGGCATGCGCCTGCTGCGCACCTCGGAAAACCCCGAGTACAAGTATTCGCTGGCCTTTGTTGGCTACGAAGACGGCAACCCCGGCCAGGCCGAGATCGAGCTGACCTACAACTGGGGCACCGAGAGCTATGACCTGGGCACGGCCTATGGCCACATCGCCCTGGGCGTGCCAGATGCTTACGCCGCTTGCGAAAAGATCAAGGCCAATGGCGGCAATGTCACCCGCGAAGCCGGCCCTGTGAAAGGCGGCACCACGGTGATCGCTTTTGTGACGGATCCTGATGGCTATAAGATTGAACTCATCCAGCGCGACGAAGGTGGCGCAGGTGGCGGTCTGCGCTAAGGCCTGCCCGGGCGTTTTTCAGTAACGCCCGCTACAACCCAAAAGCCAGGCACTTGCCTGGCTTTTTTGCATTCCACATACGATCTGGCCGATCAACGGCTATCGCCGTTGTGCTGCTTGTTCTTATACATGTCCAGGTCAGCATGCTTGAGCAGGCTTTGCGGATCCGCACCATCCTTCGGGAAGATGGCCTGACCGATAGCAGCACCCAGGTGCACCAGCTCGCCTTCAGGCACGCCCTTGAGGGTCTGCAGCGCAGGGGCGAGCACCTCCAGAATCTTGGCCTTCACCACCTTGATCTGCTCATCGCTGTGGATGCCCTGCAGCACGGCGACAAACTCATCCCCACCCAGGCGGATCAGCACATCATTGCTGCGCAACACCTCCTTGAGGCGCTGCACCACCTCGATCAAGGCCAGATCCCCGTTGTCATGGCCCCAGCGGTCATTGAGCGGCTTGAACTGGTTGAGGTCGATAAAGAGAATCGCAAATACGGCGGGCTTGCCGCTGCCCGGCCGGGTCAGGGTTTCCAGGATGTGGTTCAGCGCGCTGCGGTTGGCAGCCCCGGTGAGGGCATCGGTAAACAGGCGGTGCCGCATATGGTGCACATTGTTGGCCAGCTCGCCAATCTCGTCATTGCGCTCCACGCCGATGGGCACATCGATCTCCCCCTGGCCCACCCTGCGCACCGCATAGGTGAGCGAGCGCATGTCCTTGGCCAGGCCTCCAAAGATGCGCAGACCCAGCGCCAGTGCAATGCCCAGGGCCAACAATCCCAGGGCCACCACCAGCACCACATGGGCGCGGATGCCGGCCAGCATCTGCTGGTGCGGCACAGCGACCACGGCCAGCCAGTTCAGACCCGCTTCATCGGTGACGCGGCGGTAGGCCACTTCGATCGCATGGTCCTTGGCATCAAAGATCAGCGCGGTGCTGGCAACCTCGTTGGACTGTGAAAACTCATGGACCAGCTGCCGGTACACCACCTTCAGCATCGGATTGCCTGCGCGGGCGGCATTGACCCGGCTGGGCGGCTGCTCGCCGTTCTCGCGGATATTGTCCATGCCGGTGCCGGCAATCAGGTCGCCATTGGGTTCCAGGATGAAAGCCTGCGCCCCTTGGGACAAATGCAGGCCATCGACAAAAAGCCGCAGCTCGTTCAGAAACACATCGGTAGCCACCACACCACTGGGCTGGCCATCTGCTCCAAACACCTGCCGCGCGCGCGTCATCACCAGGTCCTTGGCATTGAAATCGATATACACCGGCGTCCAGATATGGCCGGCCACACCCTGCGCCAGCCGGTACCAGGGACGGCTGCGTGGGTCGAACAGATTCGACTCTTTGGACAGAAAGATCGGCTCCGCCTCGATGCCTGTCAGCAGGTAAATGCTGCGCACATCCTGCGCATGCAGCTTGATACGCAGCTCCGCCTGGCTGGCTTGGCTGCGCAGCAGCCCAATGCCTTGCCCATGGCGGTTGCCGTAATAAACATAGTCGCCCTGGTGCTGCGTCAGCGAGGTGGCCGCCCACAGGCGGGTGCGCAGCGCCACCATGTCGTCCTCGATCCGATCCGGGGCCTGCAGCCCGGCCGGAAAGCTCGCCTCGATGATCGAGCCCGAGCTGAAGATATGCCGGTCCACGGCCTGGCTGATGCGCTCGGCCATCTCGACCATCAGCTGCTTGGACAGCATCGATACCGTCTTGCTGCCCGTCCAGTACCACAGCACGCCCAGCACCCCCGTCAGCAATGCAATCAGCATCACAAAGGGCAAAATCAGGGTGATCGTCAGCGACGAGGCTTTACGGACGGGCATAACCAGGCAAAGAATGGCTTAGATGGCGCGGTGGGCAGGTATTGGTATAGATACTGTCAGTTAATTCTTACTTTAACCGTTTTTATGGATTACATAGGCCGATAGACCTGCGTAATAACTCTACTCGTTTGCCGTAGCTTGCCACAGCAAGCCCAAGTGGGGCTTAGGATTTTTCTGGCACCCTAGCGACAGATACCGCAATTACCCTCAGCTTGGTCAAAAGATAGTTGCACTGGACATTCTTTTTTTAGGAGGAGAATAGAGCCCGGCACAAAAGCAGCCGATACCCTCGCAGAGCGGTCTCAGTATAACCAACCAAATACATTTAATTACATTAATTCGGGATAAATCAACCCCTGATCGGCGGAAATCATCCATCCTTGAGTTACAAATTAGCTATAAGCTGATAGAATCAGTGAATAACAAAATGCGATTTAGCATGATTTGTGTCCACTCCTGTCCCCGTTGGACCGGGCTTTGGCTTAGCAACTCCCGCTGAATGGGCGTGCGGCCACCGTCTTCAGTCCGGCGACGGATGTTGCCGCTTTGTTTATAGATTGATGATCCCATGGCCACTGAACTGCTTCTGAACAAAAGGCTCTCCCGCAGAACCCTCAACAGCTTGGGGCGACATGCCATCACCACGGTGGATCAGGTGGTTGAAGCCTATCCCGAGCGCTTGCTCAAGCTCAATGGGGTGGGGATGACGGTCCTGCGCGACATCGAGCGCACCTTGTTCCCCGGCCAGCAGTTCCAGCCCCATTCCGGCCGCTACAAGACCTGGAGCGAAGAAGGTTCCAGCCATTCGCTGCGCGACCAGGGGCATTCCGACAAGTAAGCCACCACCAGGGCCGTCCCCGCCGCGGCCAACGCTGGGGCGTCAACGCATCGACTGCCGTGGATGACCCCCACACCACTGGCTATACACTCCCTGGGCATGAATCTTCTGCAACGATGGATGGCATCGCAGAATGAACGCCATGCCATCAAACAAGGGATGCGCGCGCTCAGCAAGGAATGCATGGCGGCCGTCCAGCACAGCCTCCCCCACGCCCAGCGCATCCATGCGCGTGCCCTCTGGTATGGCGACCAAACCAAGGCAGCAGTCGTTTGGACCGATGAACATGGGCAGCAGCGGCGCTGGGGCATCTACCTGCTGTTTTTCCGCTGCCGCGATGCCAAGGGGGAACGGGCGGCCATCATTGCGCAGTCGCTTGCGCAATTCCTAGCCCCGGCAGCCCCCGAAGACAACCATGGCGATATCGCCTGCCGCAGCGCTGCCGAGGTGGCACAACGCCTGCTGGCCTTGGCGGCCGTGGTGTCGCGCGCACAGAGGCTTGCTCAAGGCGTTCAGCATCCGGTCATCGACCAGGCCTGGCTGCAGTCGCATGGCATTGCAGGTTTTTTCTCCGCCTCTGAAGCAGCTTTTTGGCAAGACCCGCAACCTGGCAGGCAAGCCCTGGTCAATGTCAGCTGGCGCGCAGAGGCCATGCTGCCCATGGTCTGGGCCTTAGGTGGCATGCCCGCCCTGCCTCCCTCTGACGAGCGTGCATCCATCTGGGCTTGGCCGCTGCTGCAGCAGGCCGTCCAATCGCCAGCGCAGTTCATTGTCCAAGCGTGCTTGCGCGACGAAGAGGCCATCGCCGATGAAGAAGAACGGCTGGTCGACGAGCACTGGCAGG
Organism: Comamonas sp. JUb58; assembly: GCF_004364775.1. Taxonomy (GTDB): domain Bacteria; phylum Pseudomonadota; class Gammaproteobacteria; order Burkholderiales; family Burkholderiaceae_C; genus Comamonas. The sequence continues at coordinate 185,824 of NZ_SOAL01000006.1, read as the reverse complement.
TCACTGACGCACGGCTGCACCGCAGGCCCATGCCTGCCCACCTCGATGGCGGCATCGTGCTGGAGCGCCGCTATGCCCTCAGCTGGATGATCGGCTACGGCCAAGACTGGGACTGCGTGCCCATCGACACCTGACAACGGGCCCGCCAAGAAAAATGGCACGCCAGCGCTTGCGCCTGCGTGCCATGGGGCCAGATGGAAACTTGTATCAGGCCTTGCGTGGCAGGGCTGCGGCCTCGCGGGCCAGCAAGGTGATGTGTTCCCAGTCGCCGCGCTCCAAGGTGTCGGTCGGCACCAGCCAGGAGCCACCTACACAGACCACATTCTTCAGTGCCAAAAACTCGGGCGCATTGGCAGGCGTGATGCCGCCGGTGGGGCAAAAACGCACTTCGGCGAAGGGACCCTGCCAGGCCTTGAGCATGTTGATGCCACCGGCTTGCAGCGCGGGGAAGAACTTCAGCTCATTGAAGCCGTCTTGCTGCGCCTGCATGATCTCGCTGCTGGTGGCCACGCCGGGCAGCAGCGGCAAACGCGCTTCGCGGCAGGCTTCGCCAACGCTGGGGGTGTAGCCCGGGCTGACCGCAAAGCGGGCCCCTGCCGCCGCAGCCGCACGTGCATCAGCGGCATTGCGCACGGTGCCTGCGCCCACGATCGCCTCGGGCACGGACTTGGCAATCGCCTCGATCGAGGCCAGGCCCTGGGGCGTGCGCAGGGTCACTTCCAGCACGCGGATACCGCCAGCGACCAGGGCCTTGGCCATGGACACAGCGTGATTGACATCGCGCAGCACGATCACCGGAATCACCGGTGCGTCTTGCATGATCGATAAGGCGGTCAGTTGCTCAGCCATGTGCAGGCTCCTTCTTCTGCGCTCAGCGCATTGCGCCGGAATCCGGCAAACAGTTCTCGGCCAAGGCCGCGGCCATTGGCGCGCAGCTGCTCGGCCGGTATCGTGGCAAGCGGGCGTGCCTCCCAGACGGCGGCATCCACTTCGGCCTGCATGATACCGGTTTCAGCATCCAGCAGCACCATATCGCCGCTCTCAATTTTGGCCAGGGGGCCACCGGCCAGTGCTTCAGGCGACACATGGATGGCAGCAGGCACCTTGCCCGAAGCACCACTCATGCGGCCATCGGTCACCAAGGCTACCTGGTAGCCCTTGCCTTGCAGCACGGCCAAGGGGGGGGTGAGCTTGTGCAGCTCAGGCATGCCATTGGCCTGCGGGCCCTGCCAGCGCACCACGCAGACCACGCCGTTGTGCCCATTGGTCTGGCAGGCCTGCTCCAGCGCCCCCGATTTGAAGGCCGCCTGCAGCGCATCCTGCGAATCAAACACCCAGGCCGGTGCGCGCAGCACATGGCGGTCCAGCGGCACGGCGCTGACCTTGATCACGCTGCGGCCCAGATTGCCGGTCAGCAGCTTGAGGCCACCGGTGGGGCTGAAGGGGGCGCTGACGGGGCGCAGCACGCTGTCGTCACCCGATTCGGTGGCCGCTTGCCAGACCAGTTGGCCCGCTTCCACGCGCGGCACGGTGGCGTAGGCCGCCAGGCCCTCGGGGCGCACCGTCAGCACATCGCCATGCATCAGGCCTGCAGCCAGCAGCTGGCCAATCACGTAGCCGGGGCCGCCTGCCGCCTGGAACTGGTTCACATCGGCCGCCCCATTGGGGTAGACGCGTGCCAGCAAGGGCACGACCGACGACAACTGCTCAAAATCATTCCAGTCGATGACGATGCCCGCAGCACGTGCCACCGCCACCCAGTGGATCAGGTGGTTGGTCGAGCCGCCCGTGGCCAGCAAGGCCACCATGGCGTTGACAATGCAGCGCTCGTCCACCACGCGGCCAATCGGCGCAAAGCGCTTGCCGGCGGTGATATTCAGCACGGTGCGCATCGCCTCGCGGGTCAGCAGTTCACGCGCACCATCTTCAGGGTTGATAAAGGCATTGCCCGGCACATGCAGGCCCATGGCTTCGAGCAGCATCTGGTTGCTGTTGGCCGTGCCGTAGAAGGTGCAGGTGCCCGCATCATGGTAGGCAGCCATCTCGGCTTCGAGCAGCTTTTCGCGGCCCACCAGTCCCTGGGCGGCCAGCTCGCGCACCTTGGCCTTGTCGTTGTTGGACAGGCCAGAGGTCATCGGCCCCGCTGGCACAAACACCATTGGCAGATGGCCAAAATGCAGCGCGCCGATCAGCAAACCAGGAACAATCTTGTCGCAGACACCGAGCATCAGCGCCGCATCAAAGGTGTCATGGGTCAACGCCACCGCCGTGCCCATCGCAATCGCATCGCGGCTGAACAGGCTCAGCTCCATGCCCGGCATGCCCTGGGTCACACCGTCGCACATGGCGGGCACACCACCCGCCACCTGGGCGGTGGCGCCGTGTTTGCGGGCCTCGTCCTTCAGAATGTCGGGGTAGCGCTGCAGCGGCGCATGGGCCGACAGCACATCGTTGTAGGCCGTGACAATGCCGACATTCGGGCCCTTGACCTCGACAATGCGCAGCTTGTCATTGACTGGCACACCGGCTACCGCATGCGCCACATTGGCGCAGCCCATGGAGCGCATCTGCGGCGGCCGCTGGGCCATGGCATCCAGCTGCGCCAGATAGTCGCTGCGCGTGGCAGCGCTCTTGGCGCGGATGCGGTCAGTGACTGCCTGTAGAACGGGGTGGATCTGCATCATGGGGAATCCTTTGCATGAGAGGGATGCACAACCTAAGCCGCAGCATCCCCTTATTTATGTAATTTTTATAGCACAGCAGCCGCATGCGGCGCTGGCACTAGGCTTTGTCAGCGCCTAAGGCTGCTGTGCATCCAGCCACTGCTGCACTTGCTGGGCAATGCGGTCCAGCGGGGTGTCGGCATCCACGGTCAACACCTGCGCCTCGTCGCGCGGGTCTTCCAAGGTGGCAAACTGGTTGGCCACCAGCTGGGGCGAGAAAAAATGCCCCGCACGCTGCTGCACCCGCGCCAGGGCCGTGTCGTAGCTGAGGTCCAGAAACACAAAGCCCAGCCGGCCCTGGGACGCACGCAACAACGCGCGGTACTGGCGCTTGAGCGCCGAGCAGGTCAGCACCACACCATGGTCATCATCCGCCTCGCCCAGCAACTGCGCCAGGCGCTGCAGCCAACCAGCGCGATCAGCATCGGTCAATGCAATGCCTGCCTGCATCTTGGCTACACTTTCGGCCGCATGGTAGCTGTCGCCTTCAACCAGGCGCCAACCCAGTTGGATTGCAATGGCTTCAGCGGCGCTGGATTTGCCGCATCCCGACACCCCCATCACCACCAGAGCTACAGGACGCCGACGCGAAGAATCACTAGAGGACATGATCATTGGGTTAGCGCTATCCAATACAGGTAAAAATAAGCACTGCCCTTAGGTCACGCCGCTTGAACAAGCCGATTCAAACTTTCAGCCAAGTTCTTGTGACGCCTGCAGGCAATGCCTTGCTCCCCAATTACATTGGGATAGCGCTATCATACCGGATATTGCTTGCTGAGCCGACCGGAGAATTGCTTGCCCCTGCCCCCTTCTACCCCATTGTCTGAGCCAGTTGCCGAGCCCCCTGGCCGCCGCTCGCGTGCCAGCGGGCGGGTCACCTTGCAGGATGTGGCGGATGCCGCAGGGGTCAGCCCGATGACGGTGTCGCGTGCGCTGCGCGGTGAGCGCCGGGTGGCAGTGGCGCTGGCCGACAAGGTGCGCGAGGTGGCTTTGCGCCTGGGCTATGTGCCCGACCCGGCCGCGCGCGCGCTGGCATCGCAGAAAAGCAAGCAGGTGCTGGTCATCGTGCCCCTGCTCAGCAATACCTTGTTTGTGGATTTGATCGAGGCGGCGCACAAGGTGCTGTTTGCCGCAGGCTACCACCTGCTGATTGGGGTATCGCACTACAGCGCCGCTGAAGAAGAGCAGCTGCTGCGCGCCTACCTGCCAATGCGCCCGGCCGGCCTGATGCTGACCGGTTACGAGCGCAGCGCCGGCAGTGCCCAGCTGCTGGCCGCCAGTGGCACGGCCTGCGTGCATTTGATGGAACTGCACCCGGCCAACGCTGCCGCTGGCATGCACAGCGTGGGCTTTTCGCAGGTGGATGCCGGGGTGACGATGACGGAGCACCTGCTGGCCCAGGGTTACCGCCGCATCGCCTTTTGCGGCGCCCAACTGGATGCCCGCGTCATGCAGCGCCTGCAGGGCTACCGCCAGGCCTTGCAGCAGGCGGGGCTGGCCGACCCAGGTCTGGAGATTCTGAGCCCCGAGCGCTCGTCACTGGCCCTGGGTGCGCAACTGCTGGAGCAGGTGCTGCAACTTGGTGGTGGCGTGGATGCCGTATTTTTCTGCAACGATGACCTGGCCCAGGGCGCGCTGCTGGCCGCCAACCGCCTGGGCTTGGCTGTGCCCATGCAAATCGCGATTGCCGGTTTCAACGACCTGCCTGGCAGCGCGCAGATGGTGCCGCCGCTGACCACCATCCACACGCCCCGCAGCGCTATTGGTGCCGAGGCGGCCACCATGCTGCTGCAGCTGCTGCAAGGCCAGCCGGTGGCACAGAACCGGCTGGATCTGGGCTACCACCTGGTGCGGCGCGCCAGCACCTGACGAATTAAACCGCTACCACTCGCCCAAGGCCCAGCTGCTGGCCACCGCAAAATACTCGCGCAGCCACACATTGAACCGGGTCAGCAACGGTGTGGGGGCCGCCACGCCAATCGGATGGCTAAAGCCCTGGTTGCGGGCAATCTGCAGCGCGCGCCAGAGGTGAAAATCGCTGCTGACAATCGCAATCGGCTGCGCCAGATCCACGCCGCGCTGCTGCAGCATCGGGCCGGTCCATTCCAGGTTGAGCACGGTGCTGGTACTGCGCTCTTCCACCACCATCGTGGCCGGGTCCAGCCCATGGCTCTGGGCCAGGTAGCGCGCCATGATGGCGCCCTCGCTCTCTTCCTGCCCAAAATCCACCCCACCGGTGACCGCGAGCACCGCCTTCGGCTGCAAGGCCGCCAGCTGCGCAGCGGTATCGAGCCGCATGGCCAGCGCCGGGCGCGGCTTGCCGTCTTGCGTGCCACTGCCCAGCACCACGATCGCAGCCACCGGCGCTGTGGTCGCCGGCGTCTGCCCCAGGCCGGCAATGTGCTGCCAGAGCCAGCCCACGCTAATCACCCACAAGGCCAAGCCCAACCAGGCGGCACGCCACAGTGCGCGGCGCCAAGGCGCTGCTGCGCACCAGGCCAGCACCGCCGACCAGCGCCAGGCCAGATAGCCACCGGCCAGGCCCAGCCCCACAGGCACCAGCACCCCCAGGTGAAAGTGCCCTGCAGCCAGAGGCACGATACCCAGCCCTAGCAGCACCAGCGCAGCCAAGGCCAACAAAGCTCGTTGCATTCCCATCCTCTCGTACACCCTTCATCACCCACAAAAAAACCCGCTGCGGGGCAGCGGGTCTGCATTATCGCGAAGCAGTCAGATCATTCAAATTCCAGAATGATATCGTCCACCGCCAGCGAATTGCCCTTGGCAGCGCTCACCTTGCTGACCACACCGTCTTGCGTTGCAAACAGGATGTTTTCCATCTTCATCGCCTCGATGACCGCCAGCTTCTCTCCTGCCTGCACCTTCTGGCCCGGCTGCACCGCCACATCGACCAACAGGCCGGGCATGGGCGAGAGCAGGAACTTGGACAGATCCGGTGGTGCCTTGTAGGGCATCAGCTGGTACAGCTCGGCGCCGCGCTGCGACAGCACCAAGATATCGCGCTGCGTGCCGTTGTGGATCACGCGCAAGGCCAGCGGGTTCTTGGCCGTGCCGCGCTCGATCTGTGCGGTAAAGGGCTGGCCATTGCAAGTGCCATGGGTGACGACATCGCGCAGCACCGCTTCGCTGCTGAACTGGTAGGTCTTGTCGCCAATGCTGACCTTGCAGACACGGGCCTCGTCGTCAAAATCGGTCACTTCGGCCGAGACAAAGCTGTGCTGGCCTTCGGCACCCAGCACCACTGCCGTGTAGCTGATGCCCACCCGCACCTGGTGGCCCAGCATCTGGCCGCTGATGGTGGAGGCACGCGCGCGGTAGCGGCGGTTGCGGAACATCGCCAGCGCCACCAGAAAATCCGTGTCCTCATGGGGCACGTCTTCGGCATGAAAGCCGTGGCCATAGTGCTCGGCGATAAAGCCGGTGTTGAACTGGCCCGAGACAAACTTGGGGTGGGCCAGCAGCGCTGCCTGGAAAGGAATGTTCGAGCTGATGCCCCGGATCGCAAAGCCGTTGAGCGCCTCGCGCATCTTGGCAATCGCCTCGTTGCGGTCCTTGCCATGCACGATCAGCTTGGCAATCATCGAGTCGTAGTACATGGGGATCTCGCCGCCCTCGTACACCCCGGTATCGACGCGCACACCCTGCAAATGGGCGGTATCGGCCTGCCACATGGTCTGCTTGGGCGGCTCAAAACGCACAAGGCGGCCGGTAGATGGCAGGAAATTGCGGAACGGGTCTTCCGCATTGATGCGGCATTCGATGGCCCAGCCATCGCGCTTCACATCGGCCTGGCCGAAGGACAGCTTCTCGCCCGCCGCCACGCGGATCATCTGCTCGACCAGATCGAGGCCGGTGATGCACTCCGTCACCGGGTGCTCCACCTGCAGGCGGGTGTTCATTTCCAGAAAGTAGAAGTCCTGGTCCTTGCCGACGACAAACTCCACCGTGCCCGCGCTTTGGTACTGCACAGCCTTGGCCAGTGCCACGGCCTGCTCGCCCATGGCCTTGCGGGTGGCATCGCTGATGAAGGGCGATGGCGCCTCTTCGATCACCTTCTGGTGGCGGCGCTGGATCGAGCATTCGCGCTCATTCAGGTAGACCACATTGCCATGGCTGTCGCCCAGGATCTGGATCTCGATATGGCGCGGCTCCTGCACGAACTTCTCGATAAAGATCCGGTCATCGCCAAAGCTGTTGCGGGCTTCGTTCTGGCAGGCGGTAAAGCCTTCCAGCGCTTCCTTGTCGTTGTAGGCCACGCGCAGGCCCTTGCCGCCGCCGCCGGCCGATGCCTTGATCATCACCGGGTAGCCAATGCCCTGCGCAATGCCCACCGCCTTCTCCGCGTTCTCGATGGCATCGTTATAGCCAGGGATGGTGTTCACCTGGGCTTCGTTGGCCAGCTTCTTGGAGGCAATCTTGTCGCCCATCGCGGCAATCGAATGCGCCTTGGGGCCGATGAAGGCAATGCCTTCGTCTTCGCAGCGCTTGGCAAAGGCCTCGTTTTCCGACAGGAAACCATAGCCTGGGTGGATGGCCTGCGCGCCGGTCTGGCGCGCCGCATCGATGATGCGGTCGGCCAGCAGGTAGGACTCGCGGCTGGGCGCTGCGCCAATATGCACCGCCTCGTCGGCCAGCTTCACATGGCGCGCGTCCTTGTCCGCATCGGAGTAGACCGCAACGGTCTTGATGCCCATGGTTCGGGCCGTGGCGATCACGCGGCATGCAATCTCGCCGCGATTGGCAATCAGGATTTTGCTGAACATGGTTGTCGTCTCTTTGTTGAATCTCTCGGTTGGCCACCATGCTGCCGTGCTTACGGCAGCGCCTTGTCATGCGCCCATTGCCCGCCGGGCATGAGCAAATAGTCTTCGCAATCGATCTCGCTGCAGCGCACACTGCCCAACAGTTGCAGCATCACCTGGTCCTGCGTGCGCACATCGGTGGAGCGCCCCTGCACCTTGACGGCCAGCAGGCGGCTGTCCTTGCCCCAGCGGGCAATTTCATGGCCTTCGACCACAGCTGCCGTGCTGTCCCAGCCATCGCGGTGGGCCGTGCGCACCGTCGCCAGCCTGCGCGACAGGATGCGCTCGGGCCGCACGCCCACCAGCACGACCTGGCCGCGCAAGCTAGCGAGGTTTTTGTCCAGGGTGGGCAAATCCACCACCCGCTTGGCTTGGTACTGGCGCACCATCGCCTGCAGCCGCTGGGCATTGGCGCTGTACTCGCGCTGCTGCTCGGGCTGACCGGCATTGTGCTGCTGCTGTGCCGCGGCGTTGTTGCTGTACTGCTGGAACAGCAGCTCGCGCCCCTGCAGCGAGGCCGTGGCCCGCACCACCGGCGCGGGCAGATGGCCATCGGCATCGGCCGCCAGCTCAAAGCCCTGGTACAGCATCAGCCGCACCAGGTTCTGTGCCGCTGCCGGGCAGGCACGCTGCCAGTGCTGCAAGGCCGCCTGCAGCCATTGCCGCGCTACCTGCTCGGAGCCCAGTGGTGAATGGATGTCCACCAGCACATGCAACGCCATCGCTGCGCAGGCATCGGCCGGCGTGTTGCCGTCCAAGGCTGCCTGCACCCAGAGGCGCCCGCCCTTGCCTTCGCTGTCGGCCAAGGGCCCCAGATCGAGCAGCACCTGGCTGTCGGCCAAGGGCCGAGCCGCGCGCACGGCCGGCCGGCTGAGGAAAATCCCCCGGTCAAAGCGGCCCTGCCAGACAATCGGCGCCGCGCCGGCATCGCTGCGCGGCAGCCACTGCGCCCGTCCCTCGCCCTGGGCCAGGCCGTTTTCACAGCCGCCTTCGTACGAAAACACGTACTGCCAGGACTGGGCCAGCGGCGCGCCACTGCGGGCCACACAGCTGCTGCCCGGTGCTGCCGGCATGCCAGGCTGGGTTTGCGCCCCCGCCGCCACACCCATGCCGACCACGGCTGCGCACAGCAGGCGCTGCGCCAGCACGCGCTGCGCCCGCCGTCTTGCGGCCATGCGGGGTGGGACAGAGGTGGAGCGCATCCGGGCCTGCAGCGTTTAGAGCGGGATGTTGCCGTGCTTGCGCCAGGGGTTCTCAAGCTGCTTGTTCTTGAGCATCTCCAGGCTGCGGCAGATGCGCTTGCGCGTCTCGTGCGGCAGGATCACATCGTCGATAAAGCCCCGGGCGCCAGCGACAAAGGGGTTGGCAAAGCGGCTCTTGTACTCGGCCTCGCGTTTAGAGAGCTTTTCCGGGTCGTTCTTGTCTTCGCGGAAGATGATCTCGACGGCGCCCTTGGCGCCCATCACCGCAATTTCCGCCTGTGGCCAAGCCAGGTTCACATCACCGCGCAGGTGCTTGGAGGCCATCACGTCATAGGCGCCGCCGTAGGCCTTGCGGGTGATGACGGTGATTTTCGGCACCGTGCATTCCGCGTACGCATACAGCAGCTTGGCGCCGTGCTTGATGATGCCGCCGTATTCCTGGCTGGTGCCGGGCATGAAGCCGGGCACATCGACAAAGGTGACCACGGGGATGTTGAAGGCATCGCAAAAGCGCACAAAGCGGGCCGCCTTGATGGAGCTCTTGATATCCAGGCAACCGGCCAGCACCAGCGGCTGGTTGGCGACAATGCCGACCGTCTGGCCTGCCATGCGCGCAAAGCCGATCAGGATGTTCTTCGCGTACTCGGGCTGCAGCTCAAAGAAATCGCCATCATCGACAGTCTTGAGGATCAGCTCCTTCATGTCGTAGGGCTTGTTGGGGTTCTCGGGCACCAGGGTGTCGAGCGACATGTCGGCACGGCTGACCGGATCGGTGGTCGCGCGCACCGGTGCCTTTTCGCGGTTGTTCAGCGGCAGGTAGTTGTAGAGGCGGCGCAGCATCATCAGCGCTTCGACATCGTTGTCAAATGCCATGTCGGCCACACCACTCTTGCTGGTGTGGGTCAGCGCGCCACCCAGCTCTTCTGCGGTCACCTGCTCATGCGTCACGGTCTTGACCACTTCGGGGCCGGTGACAAACATGTAGCTGGAATCCTTGACCATGAAGATGAAGTCGGTCATCGCGGGCGAGTAAACCGCGCCACCGGCGCAAGGGCCCATGATCATCGAGATCTGTGGCACCACGCCCGAGGCCAGCACATTCTTCTGGAACACGTCGGCATAGCCGCCCAGCGACGCCACGCCTTCCTGGATACGGGCGCCGCCCGAATCATTGAGGCCGATGACCGGTGCGCCGACCTTCATCGCCTGGTCCATCACCTTGCAGATCTTCTCGGCATGGGTCTCGGACAGCGCGCCGCCAAACACGGTGAAATCCTGGCTGAAGACAAAAACTAGGCGGCCATTGATCATGCCGTAGCCGGTGACCACGCCATCGCCCGGGATCTTGGTCTCTTCCATGCCAAAGTCGGTGCAGCGGTGCTCGACGAACATGTCCCACTCTTCGAAGGTGCCGTCATCGAGCAGCAGCTCGATGCGTTCGCGCGCAGTGAGCTTGCCCTTCTTGTGCTGTGCGTCGATGCGCTTTTGCCCGCCGCCGAGGCGGGCGAGTTCACGCTTTTTCTCCAGTTGTTCCAAGATATCTTGCATGTTCCATCCTTGAAGCTTGCTAGGTTGTCTCTCTGTCTTGATCTGGGGTCGCCGCCCGGGTCAATCCGCTTTGTGAATCATCGCTGCACTGCTTTGCGCCTGCAGCAGGTTTCTGGCCGCCGTCGATGCCGCCAACTGGCCCGATGCGACTTGCTGCTGCACAGCAGGCAGCATATCGCGCACGCCAGGGTGGCTGCGAAACGCCAGCTTCAGTCCATGGTCAATGCGCTCCCACATCCAGGCCAGCGATTGCTTTTCGCGCCGCATCGCCAGGCAGCCATTGCTGGTCTGCATCTGGCGGTAACTGCTGACGGCCTCCCAAAAGGCCTCCACACCATGGCCCAGCAGCGCGCTGATCTGTATCACCCGGGGCTGCCACAGCGCACCGCGCGCGGCATGGTCATGGCTGCCATGCATGCCCAGCAAGCGCAGGCTGGAGGTGATCTGCGCCTGCGCACGGGTGGCGGCGTTCGGGTCGATGTCGGCCTTGTTGATGACCACCAGGTCCGCCAGCTCCATCACGCCTTTTTTGATGGCCTGCAGGTCATCACCAGCATTGGGCAGCTGCAGCACGCAGAACATGTCGGTCATGCCATGCACCGCAATCTCGCTTTGGCCCACACCGACGGTCTCGACCATCACCACGTCATAGCCCGCCGCTTCGCAGACCAGCACGGCCTCGCGGGTCTTCTCTGCCACACCGCCCAAGGTGCCGCTCGATGGGCTGGGGCGGATATAGGCTTCGGTGCGCATGGAGAGCTGCTCCATACGCGTCTTGTCGCCCAGGATGGAGCCACCCGACACGGTGGACGAAGGGTCAATCGCCAGCACCGCCACACGCAGTCCCTTGCCGATCAGATAAAGCCCCAGGGTTTCAATAAAGGTGGATTTGCCGACGCCCGGCACACCGCTGATACCCAGGCGAAAGGATTGGCCGGTATGCGGCAACAACGCCGTCAGCAGCGCATCACCCAAGGCGCGGTGGTCGGCACGGGTGGATTCCAGCAAGGTGATGGCCTTGGCCATCGCGCGGCGCTGCAGAGCAGGGTTGTCCCCTTGCGTAATGGCGGCAACGCGCTCGGCGACCTCGGTATTCATGCCGCCGCCCGATCACCACATTGCTGCCACGCCCCTGCACCAGAAGCGCATGCAGCCATCATTTGTTTCGCCAACACCATATCCACTACCTCTACGCCGGGGTCCACTGGTACAACAGGTCAATCGGATCGCCGCCCGTCTGCACAAAGCCATGGCGCTCATAAAACCGGATCGCATCGCTCTGGTTGAGCACCTCCAACCACACCGCACGACCTTGCAGCCGCGCTTGGGTTTGCACCTGCTGCAGGGCCCAGTCGCCGATGCGGCGGTTATGCCAGGCCGGCAACAGGTACAGATGCTGCAGTTTCAGGCGGACATCGTCATAGGGCACCAGGGTCAGCAGCCCAGCGCGCTGCGGGCCCTCACCTGCCCCCTCATCCACGCAGATGTGCTGCATGTACTGCGGCTCAAACTGGCCCAGAAAACGCTTGCGGGCATGCTCCATGTTGAAGATGCCCAGCCGCTCCAGGCTGGGGCGCATGGCGGCTACACGCAGCGCAAACAGCGCTTCGAAATCGCTGTGGGCCACCGGGGCGAAGGAGAGATTCATGGTTTCTCCAGGCCTTTCTTCATCTTTTGGTGCAGCAAATAGCCACCATAACCCAGTGCCACCCAAACGCCCAACCCGACCAGTATCTGGCCCCAGCCCGGCAAAGTTAGCACTCTGTACAACATGTACAAATACAGGATGCCAAGGACAGGCTCCACGAACATCATGACAAGGGTCTTCAAATAGTCTTGCCAGAAAGGTGCTTGTTTGCCCTTGCGCATACTGATTTATACGGCGACCGCCTTCTTGATCTGCTCCAGCACATCCTTGGCGCTGGCCGGGATCGGCGTGCCGGGGCCATACACGCCTTTGACGCCGGCGTTGTAGAGGTAGTCGTAATCCTGCGCAGGAATCACGCCGCCAACAAAGACGATGATGTCGTCGGCGCCCTGCTTCTTCAGCTCTTCGATGATGGCGGGAACGAGGGTCTTGTGGCCGGCGGCCAAGGTGGAGACGCCGACGGCATGCACGTCGTTCTCGATGGCCTGGCGGGCGCATTCCTCGGGGGTCTGGAACAGCGGGCCCATGTCCACGTCATAACCCAGGTCGGCAAACGCGGTGGCCACCACCTTGGCACCCCGGTCATGGCCGTCCTGGCCCAGTTTGGCAATCATCACGCGGGGGCGGCGGCCTTGCTCTTCAGCAAAGGCAGCGATTTCGCCCTTGAGATTTTCCCAGCCTTCGGCCGAGTCATAGGCGGCGGCATAGACGCCGGTCACCTTTTGCGTATCGGCGCGGTGGCGGCCAAAGGATTTTTCCAGCGCGTCGGAGACTTCACCGACGGTGGCGCGCAGCCGCACGGCCTGGATGCACAGGTCGAGCAGGTTCCCCTCACCGGACTCTGCAGCATCGCTCAGCGCCTGCAATGCCTTGTCAACGGCAGCGGCATCGCGTGTGGCCTTGATCTGGTTCAGGCGCGCAATCTGGCTGTCGCGCACCTTGACGTTGTCCACTTCCAGGATGTCGACCGGGTCTTCCTTGGCCAGCTTGTATTTGTTGACGCCGACAATCACTTCCTTGCCCGAGTCGATGCGCGCCTGCTTCTCGGCCGCTGCAGCCTCGATCTTGAGCTTGGCCCAGCCGCTGTCCACCGCCTGGGTCATGCCGCCCATGGCATCGACCTCTTCGATGATCTTCCAGGCGGCATCGGCCATGTCCTGGGTCAGCTTTTCCATCATGTAGCTGCCGGCCCAGGGGTCGATCACGTTGGTGATGTGGGTTTCTTCCTGGATGATGAGCTGGGTGTTGCGTGCAATGCGGGCGCTGAACTCGGTGGGCAGCGCGATCGCTTCGTCAAGCGCATTGGTGTGCAGCGATTGCGTGCCGCCAAACACGGCGGCCATGGCCTCGATCGTGGTGCGCACCACATTGTTGTAGGGGTCCTGCTCGGTCAGGCTCCAGCCACTCGTCTGGCTGTGGGTGCGCAGCATCAGGCTCTTGGGGTTCTTGGCCTCAAAACCGGTCATGATGCGGCACCACAGCAGGCGGGCGGCACGCATCTTGGCGATTTCCAGGTAGAAGTTCATGCCCACCGCCCAGAAGAAGGACAGGCGACCGGCAAAGGCATCCACATCCATGCCCTTGGCGATGGCGGTTTTCACATATTCCTTGCCATCCGCCAGGGTGAAGGCCAGCTCCAGCGCCTGGTTGGCACCGGCTTCCTGCATGTGGTAGCCGCTGATCGAGATCGAGTTGAACTTGGGCATGTTCTGGCTCGTGTACTCGATGATGTCGCCGATGATGCGCATGCTCGGCTTGGGCGGGTAGATGTAGGTGTTGCGCACCATGAACTCTTTGAGAATGTCGTTCTGGATGGTGCCCGAGAGCTGGTCCTGCGCAACGCCCTGCTCTTCTGCCGCCACCACATAGCCGGCCAGCACCGGCAGCACCGCGCCATTCATCGTCATCGACACCGAGACCTTGTCCAGCGGAATGCTGTTGAACAGGATCTTCATGTCTTCGACCGAGTCGATCGCGACACCGGCCTTGCCGACGTCGCCGGTCACGCGCGGGTGGTCGCTGTCATAACCCCGGTGGGTGGCCAGGTCGAAAGCAACCGACACGCCCTGGCCGCCGGCAGCCAGCGCCTTGCGGTAGAAGGCGTTGGATTCCTCGGCGGTGGAAAAACCAGCGTACTGGCGGATGGTCCAGGGCCGCACCGCATACATGGTGGCCTGCGGGCCGCGCAGATAGGGCGCAAAACCCGGCAGGGTATCGGCAAAAGGCAGGTCGGCAATATCAGCGGCGGTGTAGAGCGGCTTGACGGTGATTCCATCGGGCGTCAGCCAGTCCAGGCTTCCGACATCGCCACCGGGGGCGGATTTGCTGGCGGCCTTGTCCCAGGCGGCGCGGTCGGCCTTGGGAAACTCGGATGCAGTGTTGTGCTTCGCGGAATCAGTCATGTCTCAAGCTCGGAATACGTTATAGACAATGCATATTGGCCTACCCACGGCCGCCAGGCAAGTGTACATTATTCATAATTATGAATGCAGAATTTTGAATTTCAGTCGCCTTCTGTACAATGGCGCCACCGATGAGCCTCCCCAATTTTGCGCCGCGCGCGCTGTACCAGGACGTTGCCGAGCTACTGCGGCAACGTATTTTTGCGCACCAACTGCCGCCTGGCAGCTGGATCGATGAGTTGAAGATTGCCGAAGAAATAGGCATCAGCCGCACGCCTTTGCGTGAGGCTTTGAAGGTTTTGGCGACCGAAGGCCTGGTCACTATGAAGCTGCGCCGTGGCGCCTATGTGACTGAGGTGTCGCAAAAAGACCTGCTCCAGGTCTACCACCTACTGGCTTTGCTGGAGAGCGATGCCTCCGCCGAGCTGGCCCGCTGCGCCAGTGCCGAACAGATTGCCGAGCTACAAGGCCTGCATGATGTGCTGGAAGCCGCCGTCCATGAGCGCGATGCCTTTTTTATTGCCAATGAGCAGTTTCATATGCGCGTGCTGGAAATGCTGGACAACAAATGGCTCAGCCAGATGGTGGCTGACCTGCGCAAGGTGATGAAGCTCAACCGCCACAACTCGCTGTTCAAATCCGGCCGCATTGAGGAATCGCTGCAAGAGCACCGCGCCTTGATGCGGGCACTGGCTGCGCAGGACAGCAGCGCAGCTCGGGCCTGCGTGATGCTGCACTTCAAGAACGGCTTGGCAGCTGCATCCTAGCCCTGGGGACGCAGCGCTGCCTGGGCTGACTCAGCCCTTGAGAAAATGCGCAGCGCCCTGCGCTGCCCGCACGCCGCTCGACAAGGCGGCTGTCAGCAGATAGCCGCCTGTCGGCGCCTCCCAGTCCAGCATCTCACCGGCGCAAAACAGGCCGGGACGGACATTGCACATCAGGTCATGCGAGAGCGCAGTAAAGGCCACACCACCGGCGGTGCTGATGGCCTCATCGATGGGGCGCGTGGCGACCACGGTGATGGGCGCCGCCTTGATGGTGCGCGCCAGCAGCTCGGCATTCTGCATGCCCTCCTTGCCCAGCACTTCAAACAGCAACGCAGCCTTGATGCCATCCAGGCCCAGCCGGCTCTTGAGGTGGCTGGCCAGGCTGCGTGAGCCGCGCGGATGGCGCACTTCGGCCAGCACGCGCTCGGCGCTGTGGTCGGGCAGCAGATCGACGAGGAAGGTGGCACTGCCCTGGGCCTTGATGGCATCCCGCAGCGGTGCAGACACGGCATAGATCAAGCTGCCTTCCACACCAGCGTCGGTCGCGACAAACTCGCCACGGCGTGCAAAGCCCGCTTCGCTGCCGTCGTCAAAACGGATCGCCACGGATTTGAAAGGCTGGCCTGCAAACTTGCTGGCAAAAAACGGCGACCAGCCTGGTGCCGTCTCGCCATCGGCGGCTGGCAGCATGCGCACATCAAAGCCACAGTTTGCAGGCTCCAGCGGCACGGTACCCACGCCCGCCTGCGCCAGCAGCGGCATCCAGGCGCCGTCCGAGCCCAGGCGTGCCCAGCTGCCACCGCCCAGCGCCAACACCGTGGCACGGGCTTGCACGCTGCTCTCACCATCCGGCGCCGCAAAGCGCAGTGCGCCTGCCTCGTTCCAGCCCAGCCAGCGGTGGCGCATCGCAAAACGCACACCCGCTGCCCGCATGGCCACCAGCCAGGCACGCAGCAGCGGCGCGGCCTTCATGTCTTTGGGAAACACACGGCCCGAGGTGCCTACAAAGGTCTCGATGCCCAGATCCTGCGCCCAGGCCTGCACTTCGGCAGCGCCAAAATACTGCAGCCAGGACGCGACCACCGCCTGTTGGCGCCCATAGCGCGCGACAAACGGTGCCATCGGCTCGGAATGGGTGAGATTGAGTCCGCCGCGCCCGGCAAGCAGGAACTTGCGGCCTACCGACGGCATGGCGTCATAGACCGTTACCTGCAAACCGGCCTGCGCCAGGCGGTGTGCTGCCATCAGGCCAGCCGGGCCGCCGCCAATGACTGCGACATCCACGGTGGCAGGCGAAGAAGAGGATTGGCTGGGCAAGGTCATGGCAAAAGCAAAGCAAAAGAGAACAAGGGGGCGAACCATACACCAAGTCCGGCCCCTGGCAGACAAGGATTGCTACTTTTCGCAAACTGCTGATGCAGCGCATACCCGCAACAGCACATCGGAAGGCGGCCTCTAGTACCATTCCGCTATGGATCGTCCCGTCATTTCCCTGGTTGACCTGCGTCGTTATGACGCCCGTCTGGCCATGCCCACGCCTGCTGGTGCCACGCTGTCGCACGGCGGGGCGGTGCGTGACCAGCGCCAACGGCCGCTGCGGGATTTGCGCATCAGCGTGACGGACCGCTGCAACTTCCGCTGCAGCTACTGCATGCCCAAGGATGTGTTCGACAAGGACCACCAATACTTGCCGCACCGTGATTTGCTCAGTTTTGAGGAAATCACCCGCACTGCCCGGCTGTTTGCGCAGCTCGGCGTCGGCAAGCTGCGCATCACCGGTGGCGAGCCGCTGCTGCGCAAGAACCTGGAGGCGCTGATCGCCCAGTTGGCCCAGATCGAGACCCTGGACGGCTCGCCCATGGATCTGACCCTGACGACCAATGGCTCCATTCTGGCACGCAAGGCCCAGGCCCTCAAAGACGCCGGGCTCAAACGCCTGACCGTCAGCCTTGACAGCCTGAGCGACCCGCTGTTCCGCCAGATGAACGACATGGATTTCCCGGTCGCCACGGTGCTACAGGGCATCGAGACCGCGCAGGCCGTGGGCTTTGCCAATATCAAGGTGAACATGGTCGTCAAGCGCGGCGTCAATGACCATGAGGTGATCGCGATGGCGCGCCACTTCCGCGGCAGCGGCGTGACCTTGCGCTTTATTGAATTCATGGACGTGGGCGCCACCAATGGCTGGCGGCTGGAAGAAGTGCTGCCCTCGGATGCCGTGCTGGAGCCCCTGCAGTCGGCCTTTGCGCTCACCCCCTTGTCGGCCACCGCACCCGGAGAGACAGCGGTGCGATGGGGCTATGTCGGCGCTAACGGCCAGCATGACCCGAGCCTGGGTGAGATTGGCCTGATCAGCAGCGTCACACACGCCTTCTGCCAGGACTGCAACCGCGCACGCCTGTCGACTGAAGGCAAGCTGTTTTTGTGCCTGTTTGCCAGCGAAGGCTGGGACCTGCGCGCCATGCTGCGCAATGGCGCCAGCGACAGCGACCTGCGCCAGGCCATTGCCCAGGTCTGGGGCCAGCGCAGTGACAACTACAGCGAGCAGCGCAGCCAGCACCCCGAGATCGCGCTGCAGCGCCAACGGGTCGAGATGAGCTATATCGGCGGCTGACAGCGGCATCGCCCTCTGCTGATGGCTGCCACAATCAGAGGGTCTGAAACCCTGCTGCCTTTACCGACCATGCCCTCTTCCTCACCCGCCATTCCCCCTGAACACATCACCGGCCTGGTACTGGCGGGCGGCCAGGGCACGCGCATGGGCGGTGTTGACAAAGGGCTGCAACTGCTGGGCGGCCAGCCGCTGGCATGGCACTGCGCCCAAAGGCTGCAGCCGCAGGTGGGGCCCGTGTTCATCAATGCCAACCGCCATCTGGATGCCTACCGCGCGCTGGGCTACCCCGTGGTGGCAGACCTGAGTTTGCCGGACACCGAAGCCTATGCAGGCCCGCTGGCAGGTTTTGCCGCCGGCTTGGCGGCCTGCCAAACGCCCTGGCTGTTGACGGTAGCCTGCGATACGCCGCACTTCCCGCAAGACCTGGCCCAGCGCCTAGCGCAGGCAGCGGCCGCCCAAGATTGCCCCATTGCGATGGCCTGCACCCCGCCTGAGGAGCCCGGCAGCGACCGCCCGATTTTGCAACCCACCTTCTGCCTGATCCATGCCAACCTGACGGATAGCGTGCGCCAATTTGTGGCTGGCGGCGGGCGCAAACTGCGGCAGTGGGCGGCACAGCATGGCCAGTGCCGGGTGCAGTTTGACGATGCCCAGGCCTTTTACAACGCCAATACGCCCGAGGAGCTGGCCCGGCTGCAGGACATGACAGCGCCGCACAAGTGACTGGCGCTGACGAACGCTGGCTGTGCCAGTGCTATAACGGATTAGATCAGCATTCCCACCTTGGAGCCGCCTTTTGACCTACTCGGCACAGCACCTCAGCCAGGAGCCCCAGCGCTCAGACATCGATACCCAGCCCGGTTTGACTGTTCTGGAATTTGGCACGCCCTGGTGTCCGCATTGCCTGGGCGCACAAGGCCTCATCGAGCAAGCGCTGGGCCCGCGCGCCGATATCCAGCATCTGAAAGTGGAAGATGGCCCTGGTAAGCCATTGGGCCGCAGCTACCGCATCAAGCTATGGCCAACCCTGGTGATGCTGCGCGATGGCCAGGAAGTGGCCCGTGTGGTGCGCCCAACCGATGCGGCCAGTATCAACACCGCACTGGCAGCGCTGCAAACGCCATAAGTTGAAAATTATTGAAGCTGGCTCGGCGCATGCATGCCGGGCCTGCCATGCGTGCCTAGACCGGCGTCACCGAAAACGCCGTGCTCGGCGCCGTCGGGTCTTCGGGCGATACGCCAAAGTACATCACGCCCACGCCATGCAGTTGCACCGATTCACGGCGCACGGCGGTCGCGGGGTTGGCACCAAAGCTCACCCAGGTGCCATAGCGACTCAGGTCGGTGTAGATCACATTGCCACTGCGCCAGTCGATGCGGCCATGCTGGCGGGAAACACGTCGGTCCAGCACGACCCATTCGGAATCGGAGGAGCGGCCCACAAACAGCGGCATCTCCTGTGTGCTGAAAAAGCGCTCCACCCCGCCGGATGCCAGCCGCAGGCGCATCTGCACCACCGCCTCGGGCTTCATCGGCAAGACGGAGTCATAGGCGGTCACGATGTCCTGGGCTTCGGGCTCAATCCATTGCACCTGGTAGAGCATTTGCTGCTCGGCCTTGCCACGCACATCCATCCAGCCCATGGGCACAAATACCGTGTCCGCACGTGCGCCAGACTCCATCGTTGACGAGGCGGCCCAGATCTCGCGGTGACCGGCCTTTTCGCAGAGGCGCGCAGCCATGTTGACCGAGTCGCCATAGCAATCGCCCTCCATCAGCACCACTTCACCGGTGCTCATGCCGACACGTACATGGAATTTTTGTGAGGCAGGCAGGGAATCCCATTGCCCGTAGTGGCGGCGCATCAGCATGGTCATGGCGCTCACGGCCAGCGCACTGCTGTTGAAAATGGCCAGCACCCCATCGCCCAGGGTTTTGACCACCCGGCCCCCCGCTTGAACAACGACTTGCTTGAAAGCATCCGTCATGCCCGCGACTGCTCGTGCAGCACGTTCATTGCCCAAGGTTTCGAACAATGCGGTACTGCCCGAGATATCGATGAATACCACGGTGGCGACAGTTGTCATGGATTTTCTTGTTACTGCTGGTGCTACCTCCTCCCCAGGAGCAACGCCAGCTTATGCATGAGTAGCGACCATGCATATTACACTGCAAACCGGGCCTCGCGGCCAGTCCAAGCCCGTGGTAGAACTTACGAATTGTTTAGATTCCAACAGACGGGCTAAGCCAGGGTTCTGGCAAACCCCGGTTCCAGGCCGCTTGCAGCATGGCAAAGCGCCCATCCGCCAGACACGGTCTGGCGCAGTTACTTATTGATGGCCCCAATAAATCAAGGCATCCCGGCCTTCCACGCTCAGCGAGACCTGAGCGCCCACCGGCAGCAGCACCTTGGTCGGCACATGGCCAAAAGGCAGGTTGGTGAACACGGGAGCCTCGATCTGCGTGCGCAGCCACTGCACCACGCTGGCCAGCTTGAAGCCCTTGTCATGCGCATTCAGCTGGTAATCACTGAACTGGCCAAACACCACGGCCTTTTGCTGGGCCAGCACGCCGGCATGCAGCAGGGTGGTGAGCATGCGTTCGATCTTGTAGGGCGTCTCGCCGACGTCCTCGATAAACAGCACCCCGCCCTTGACCTTCGGCAGATAAGGCGTGCCCACCAGCGAGGCCACCATCGCCAGGTTGCCGCCCCAGAGCGTGGCCTTGGGAATGTAGACATCGTCCGAGGCCGAAGCGCCCGTCACCGTGCCGGCCTTTTCAGGTGCCAGGCGCCAGCCCGCGCCTTCACCCGCGCCGCTCAGCAGGTCTTCAAAGCAGTCCTGCATGATGTCGTCCACGCCGTCTTCGGCGCCAAAATCGCCCACCAGTGCAGGGCCGGCCCAGGTCATAGCACGGGTCTTGGCGTAGAGCGCCAGCTGGAACGCGGTGAAATCGCTCAGGCCGACAAAGCGCGTGCCCGAGGCCACGGCCTTGGCGATCTGTTCATAGTCCAGGCGGTGCAACAGGCGCGAGAGCCCGTAGCCGCCCCGGCTGATCATGGCCACATCGGCACCGCTTTGGCAGGCGCGGTCAATGGCTGCAAGACGGGTCTCGTCATCACCGGCGAAACGGGTGCTGGAAGCCAGCGCGTCCTGGTCCACTTCCACCTGGTGGCCCATGGCTTCCAGGCGCTTTACCGCCAGCTTGAAGGCCTTTTTGTCGCGCACCGCGCCCGAGGGCGAGTACACATAAATATGCTTGGGGCCGTGGGCATGGTGGTGCTGGCAGTGCTCGTGGTCGCAGTGACCATGGTCGTGGTCATGGGAGTGGTCGTGCTGGTGCATGGCGGCGAAGGGAGGTAGAGAAAGGCAGGCCCGAGGCCGCCCAATAATAAGAGCAGTGCCCGGCTCTGCATGCAAAACCGGCACCTTCGGTGTTGGGCGGCATTATGCGGCCAAGCGCCTTAGCTGCGGCGCAAACGGGGACTAAGGCCATGGATGGGACAGGGACGGCAGCACGTGAATGGCCTCGCTCAACCCAGCGCATCCGCACGCACCTGGATCAGGCTGAAGACGCCATGCACCCCGGGCGCGCTGTTCGCAATCGCCACCGCACGGTCCAGCAGCGGTCTGGACGAGACCGTGCCGCGCAAGGTGACCATCGCATGCGAGGTCTCCACCTGCAGGGCCAGCAGATCCTGGTTTTGCGAGGCCGCCAGCGCATCCATCACCTGCGACGAGATGGCGTCATCGTCAGCACGGCGGCGGTTGGCCTGCGCAGCGCGCTCTACCGCCTGGCTGGCGCGCTGGCCCGAGGCATCCAGCGTCTGCCCCACACCCTGGCTCCAATGCCAGGCCTGCTGCAGCGCCCCGCCTTGCCACAGCGCCGCCAGGCCAGCGCCCAGCAGGGCAAGTGCCAGCGCAGCGATGGCGAGGGTTTTGACAACGGAGGAGCGACGGATCAAGTGCATGGGAAGCGGGAGCCAAGGCAGGCACAGGAAAGGGGCTGGACCACGCCAGCATGGCGCTGGCAATGCTCACCATTGTGGCGGCGACCCGCACAGTTGCCTAGGCTCTGCGACAAGAAACTGCAAGCTATACCCGCAAGATACCTGGCCTTGGCAATTCTTCACAGTCCAGGCTTTACACAACCCCTGCAGTCACCCTTGCGCAAGCGCCGAGCTGCAAGCCTGGGTCGATGCAGCGACAATGCTGGCATGCAGTCCTCCCTGATCTACCGAATTTTCCCCTTCCTGCGCTGGCCCAAGCCGACCAAAGAGCTGTTGCGGGGCGAATTCATGGCGGGGATGACAGTGGGGCTGATGCTGGTTCCGCAGGGGGTGGCCTATGCGCATCTGGCTGGCATGCCGTTGATCACCGGTATCTATGCCTCGATCATTCCGGCGGCCGTGGCCATTCTCTTCAGCCCCTCGCCACGTCTGGGGGTCGGTCCCACCGCCCTCAGCACCTTGCTGATTGGCGCGTCGCTGACCGGCATGGCCGAGCCGGGCTCGGCCCAGTGGGTGGTGCTGGCTGCCTGGATGGCCATCATGGCCGGCCTAGTGCAATTGAGCCTGGGCCTGGTGCGCGCCGGCTGGCTGCTGAACCTGGTGACCTCGCCGGTACTGGCCGGCTTTACCCAGGCTGCCGCGCTGCTGATTCTGGCCTCGCAGCTGCCCAGCTTGCTGGGCATGCGCAGCGACTGGGCCACTGTCTGGGACAACCCCTCGCTGGGCCTGTTCGACTGGCGCTCCATCCTGCTCGGGCTGGCCAGCATTGCCCTGCTGGTGGTGGCCAAAAAGTGGCGCCCGGCCTTTCCCTCGGCCGTTTTTGTCATTGGCTGCACCGGCTTGATCAGCTGGGCCACCGATTTTGCCGACAAGGGCGGCGCCGTGGTCGGCCACCTGCCCACCGGCCTGCCCCACCTGGTCTGGCCCGGCATGCTGGACTGGTCGCAGTTTGGCCTGCTGGTCATGCCGGTGTTGGTGATCTCGCTGGTCAGCGCACTGGAGACGGCTTCGAGCGCCCAGGTCGAGCACCAACAGGCGGGCACCCGCTGGGACAGCAGCCAGGAGCTGGTGGCCCAGGGCCTGTCCAAGATGAGTGCCGGCCTGTTTGGCAGCTTTGCCACCAGCGCCTCGTTTTCGCGCTCGGCCGTCAATCTGCTGGCCGGCGCCAAGACCGGTTATTCCAATGTCTTCTCGATCCTGCTGGTTGTCGCCGTGGTGTTGTGGTTCATCCCCGCGCTCTACCATGTGCCGCAGGCGGCGCTGGCGGCCATCGTGATGACGGCCGTGGCCAACCTGGTCAAGCCACGCGCCCTGCTCTATTTGTTCAAGATCTCCCGCATCGAAGGCTGCATTGCGATGGCCACCTTTGGCATCACCTTGCTGACCGCGCCGCGCATCTACTGGGGCGTGCTCTCGGGCATCCTGCTCAGCTCCTGCTACTTTCTCTACAACCGCCTGCACCCGCGCATTGTGGAAGTCGGCCTGCACCCGGATGGCAGCCTGCGCGACCGCCATCTCTGGCAGTTGCCACCGCTGGCCCCGGATGTGCTCGCATTGCGCATGGATTCGGAGCTGGACTTTGCCTCGGCCGCCGCGCTGGAAGAGCGCGCCGCCAATGTCTGGACCCAGCATGCCCACTACCGGCAGTTGGCCCTGCTGGCCCAGCCGATGAACCAGATCGACATCACCGGCGTCGAAGCCTTTGTGCGGCTGGAGCGCATGGCTGCCAAGCGCGGCGGCATGCTGCATATCGTCGGCATGAAGCTGCCCGTTGAAGCCCGCCTCAAACGCGCCGGCCTGCTGCAGGACAACCCGCATCTGCGCATGTACCGCACCGATGCCGAGTTTTTGCAGGCGATGAACCGCGCGCACAGCGATGACGGCATCGAGTATTCGATCTAGAGATTCGGGCGCTGTCGCAAGGGCCTGAGCAGCGGCCCGTGCTTCCCTGGCTAAAATAGCCGCCCGCCATGCACTCCGGCACAGGCGGCTATTTCATCCCCTGAAGCTTTGCCAGAAACCACCGTGTCCTCGATTCTCAACATCTCCTGCTACAAGTTTGTCAGCCTGCCTGACTGTGAGGCGCTGCGCGAGCTGCTGGCCCAGCGCGCGGCCGATCTGGCGCTCAAGGGCACGGTGCTGTTGGCCGAGGAAGGCATCAATTTCTTTCTGGCTGGCCCCGCCGAGGCGGTACACGCCTGGGTAGATGCGCTGCGCGAGGACCCGCGTTTTGCCGACGTGCAGCCCAAGGAGAGCTGGTCGCAAACGGTGCCGTTCCGCAAGATGCTGGTCAAGGTCAAGCCCGAGATCATCCGCATGGACCACCCAGCCATCCGCCCTGCCAATGGCCGCGCGCCATCGGTCAGCCCCCGCGATCTGCAGCGCTGGCTGCAGCAAGGCCATGATGACCAGGGCCGCCCGGTGGTAACCCTGGACACCCGCAATGACTACGAGGTGGACGAAGGCGCCTTTGTCGGTGCAATCGACTGGCGGCTGCGCAAGTTCACCGAGTTTCCAGACCAGCTGCGAGCCCACCGAGACGACTTGCAAGGCAAGACCGTAGTGAGCTACTGCACCGGCGGCATCCGCTGCGAAAAGGCCGCCATCCTGATGCAGGAAGAAGGCCTGACGCATGTCTACCAGCTGGAAGGCGGCATCCTCAAGTACTTTGAAGAAACCGATGGCAGCGGCTACCAGGGCAGCTGCTTTGTGTTTGACGAGCGCCGCGCTGTCGATGACGACCTGCGCAAGACGGCGCTCAAGACCGAGCCCTGACAGCTAGGCTACTGCCCGGCTCGGCATGCTACGTACGATCAAGCAGCGTGGCGCTTGGCGTCCAGGCTCCAGGCTCCGGCCCCAAAGGCGGCAAAGGCCAGCAGACCGCCCACGATGGCGATGTTCTTGTTGAACAGCAGCTTGGTCACCATCACGGCCTCGGCGGGAACCGACCAGTAGGCATGGAAGATCATCGTCGCGGCCAGGGTAAAGATAGCCAGAATGGCGGCGGCATAGCGCGTGCCAAAGCCCAGCAGCAAGGCCAGACCACCCAGAATCTCGATCGCCAGGCCAACGGCCACGCCCACCTCGGGCATGGGCATGCCGGCGGATTGGGCATAGCCCACGGCCCCGGCAAAGCCGGTCAACTTGCCCCAGCCCGGAATGATAAAGAACCAGGCAATCAGAATGCGGCCCAACAGAGCCAGAGGATTTTGCAAAGCGTTCATTTTCTTCTCCTTGAATTAACACCACCACCACTCACACCCGCACACGGGGCGCTGTCCGCAATGGCAGCGCCCCTGTGAACATCAAGCAGCCAGATCAAATACCAGCACTTCGGCATCGCGGGCTTGCGCCAGGCGCAGCGATGTCTCCTGGTCCAGATAGGCAGCATCCCCGGTGTGCAGCGCCGTGTCATTCACAGACACATCGCCCCGCACCACATAGACATAGGACTTGCGTCCGGGCGACAGGCGCAGGCTGGCCTCTTCATCGCCATCAAGCAAGCCGGCATACATGCGCGCATCGGCATTCATCGTCAGCGAGCCTTCTGCCCCATCGGGCGACACCACCAGGCGCAGTTGGCCGCGCTTGTCCGCATCGGCAAACGTCTTTTGTGCATAGCTGGGCGCAATGCCCTTGCGATCGGGCTCAATCCAGATCTGCAGAAAATGCGTTTCCTGGCCGCTGGCATGGTTGAACTCGCTGTGCTGCACGCCGGTGCCGGCGCTCATGCGCTGCACATCACCCGGTGGCAGGCCTTCGATATGGCCCATGCTGTCCTTGTGGGCCAGGTTGCCCTCCAGCACATAGCTGATGATTTCCATGTCACGGTGGCCATGGGTGCCAAAGCCCTTGCCTGGTGCCACCCGGTCTTCATTGATCACACGCAGATTGCCCCAGCCCATGAAGCGGGGGTCGTAGTAGCCGGCAAACGAGAAACTGTGGTTGGAGCGCAGCCAGCCATGGTCGGCATGGCCACGATCAGCAGATTTACGAACCATCAACATTTTTGATCTCCTGTCTGGCAAACGGCGCCCATTGCGCTGTTCATCACCATGTCCATGACTGTAAAACCGCAGCTTCTGCCTGCGGGGCAGCGGTTTTGATGGCATCATTCAAAAAATCTGATGGGCCTATTCCAAGGCCGAAATCAAGCCGGCCTCAGCAGCGAAGATTTACCGATCTGCCCAGAGCCGCATGTAGGAAAGAACCGTCAAAATGGCCTTGTTGCGTGATCGCGATGTGCTGACCCCCGATACCCTGGCCTTGCTGCAGCTGGTGGCTGACTCCGGCAGCTTTGCCGCGGCAGCGCGCCAGCTGGGGCTGGTGCCCAGCGCCCTCACCTACCGCATCCGCCAGGTCGAAGACGCCTTGGATGTACTGCTGTTTGACCGCAGCGCACGCCAGGCAAGGCCGACCGAAGCCGGCCAGGAGCTGTTGCGCGAGGGCGCACGCCTGCTGTCCGAAGTGGATGCCGTCGCCAACCGCGTGCGCCGCGTGGCCACCGGCTGGGAGCCGGAGTTGCGCATTGCCGTCGATGGCGTCATCTCGCGCACCACCTTGCTGGAGCTGATCGAGGCCTTCTACACGATTGCACCGCCCACCCGGCTCAAGATCACCGACTCCATCCTGGCCGGCACCCTGGAAGCCCTCAGCTCGGGCCGCGCCGATCTGGCCATTGGCATTGCCGTCGATGCATCGCACGTCGCAGGCCTGCAGCAGCTGGACCTGGGTGAGATCACCTTCCGCTATGTTGTCGCACCCCACCACCGCCTGGCCGACGAGATGCAACCGATCAGCGACGAGGTGCTGCGCCAGCACCGCATCATCGCGGTCGCCGATTCCTCGCGCAGCGGAAACGGCCAGACCATCGGCGTGATCAACGGCCAGGATGTGCTGACGGTGGACACCATGCAGGCCAAGCTCCAGGCGCAGTTGCGCGGGATTGGTGGCGGCTTTCTGCCCGACAACATGACCATGCCCTATCTGCGCAGCGGCCAGCTGGTGGAGCGCGAATTGATGCGGCCACCGCGCAAGATCAAGCTGCGCTACGCCTGGCGCGGCACCAACCCGGGCAAGGCTTTGCAGTGGTGGCTGGACCAGCTGCAGTCCGAGGCCACACGCACTTCTTTACTGAGCAATCACTATGTGGGATAAATCCTGAGCAAAATGGGCGTGCACACCGTGTAGAGTGGTTCTCCAGATGGCGCTGCACCCGCAGCCATCTGTGACGCCTTATCGTTTGTCGAAACAGTACAGAAAGTCTTTCATGTCTTCTCGCATTCCCCCCAAACCCAAACGATCTGCATCCTCCTCCAACATTGTCCTGGCCACCCGCAAGCACTATGCCGTGGTGGGCGCTGGCATGGCCGGCGTCGTCTGCGCGCGCACCTTGCAGCAAGCGGGCCACCAGGTTACCGTGATCGAAGCACAACCCCAGGTGGGTGGCCGCATGGCCAGCCGCCACAGCGCACACGGCAGTTTTGATGTCGGCGCCCAGTTCTTCACGGTGCGTGACCCGCGCTTCAAATTGGCGCTGGACACCACGCCCCATGTCACCCGCAACTGGAGCGTCAACGCCATCCGCACCCTGGATGCCACCGGCAAGGTCGCCGTCACCACCCAGCGCGGCATGGAAGCCCACCTGATTGGCGTGCCCACGATGGACAGCCTGCTCGCCTCCTGGGCCGCACCGCTGGATGTGCGCCTCAACGAATACGCGCTGGCCTTTGAGCGCGATGCCCTCAACGCCAACCAATGGCAGCTGCGCACCGAAGATGTGGACGGCGGCGTGCATGTCTACGCCGGCCTCGATGGCGTCGTGCTGGCTATTCCTTCGCCCGAAGCGCAAGAGCTGCTGGCCGACAGCGAAACCCATGTGCCCGCCGACTGGCAGCTGTCCGATGTCTATATCGCTCCAAGCTGGACCCTGCTGCTGACCTTTGCCCACGCGGTCGACCCCAGCATCACCAATATGGGCCCGCAGTGGAATGCCGCCCGCACCGAACACCCCCGCATCACCTGGCTCTCGCGCGAGTCGTCCAAGCCCGGTCGCGGCAAGGTCGAGCGCTGGACCGTGCAGGCCAGCCCCGACTGGGCGCGCAAGCACGAGAACGACGAGCCCCAGCGCGTCGCCGCCAAGATGCTGCAGGCCTTCTCCGAGCTGACCCGCATCCGCGCCACCCCCAGCGACATCCGCGTCGTGCAATGGGGCTATGCCAAAACGATCAACCCCCTGCCCAAGGATGCCAAGGGCCAGCCCCGCAGCCACCTCTGGAACGCCAAGAGTGCCATCGGCCTCTGCGGCGACTGGTGCCTGGGCTACAGGGTTGAAGACGCTTTTGTATCCGGACTGGAACTCGCGCTGGCCGTGCTCGGCGAATAAGCGCAGCGCGCCCGGCAGCCTGCTGGGCGCATTTCCGTTCTCTCCATCCTCAGCCGTTGCCGATACCTGGCAACGGCTTTTCGCGCTGGCCAGCGGCATTACACTTGCTGTCCCATGAGCTCACGCGTTTATACCGGCCGTTTTGCCCCCTCGCCCACCGGCCCGCTGCATGCGGGCTCTCTGGTGGCGGCCCTGGCGTCCTGGCTGGATGCCCGCGCCCATGGCGGCACCTGGTTGCTGCGTATCGAAGACATCGACCCGCCCCGCTGCCCGCCCGGCATGGACCAGGAGATCCTGCGCCAGCTCCATGCGCTGCAGCTGGTCCCCGATGCGCCACCGCAGTGGCAGTCTGCCCGCCATGCCCTCTACGCCCAGGCCCTGGCGCAACTGCAGGCAGCCGGCTGGGCCTATCCCTGCGCCTGCACGCGCCGTGACATGGATGCCGCGCTCGCCGCCCAGGGCCATGTGCACGAGCGCCATGGCGAGCGCCCCTATCCGGGTACCTGCCGCGATGGCCTGCATGGCAAGACCGGCCGCAGTTGGCGCTTTCATACCCAGCGCTACCAGCAGCATGCCAGCGCAATCTCGGCCGAAGATGACTTGTTGCCCACACCCCACCACCCGGTGCTGCACAGCGACCAGCAGCTGCTGTGGCAAGACCGCTGGCTAGGCCCCATGCAGCAGGATGTAGCCGCCAGCGTGGGCGATTTTCTGGTACAGCGCGCCGATGGCCTCTGGGCCTACCAGCTGGCCGTGGTGGTCGATGATGCGGCGCAAGGCATCAGCGATGTGGTGCGTGGCGCCGACCTGGCCGACAACACGCCGCGCCAGTTGCTGCTGCAACGGGCGCTGGGCCTGCCAGCACCGCGCTATATGCACACGCCCTTGGTGCTGCAGGCCGATGGCGAAAAGCTCTCCAAACAATATGGCGCCCCGGCCCTCGTGGTGGACAGTGCCGAGCAGCGCATCGCCGTACTGCGCCAGTCGGCCCAGCACCTGGGGCTGGAGGCCGGCCAGGCCAGCAGCATCCCCGATGCGCTGGCCGACTGGACGGCGCAATGGGCGCGCCGCCATCTGGCCGCTACATGAAATTGCGCGTGTGCAAGGAGGCCAGCTCCTGCGCATGTCCACGCTCAAAGCCCAGCCGCACCAGCTTGGTGTAGCGGCCATCGGCCATGTCCTGCATCAGCTGCTGCACGCGCTGGCTGCCCAGCGCCAGCGCATCGGCGGACAAGGCACCGGCGCCCACCAGGATCAGCGCATCAAACACCTCTTCATTCAGGCCGGATGTGCCAGCCAGCGCATCGTGGCGCGCTTCCACCGCCTGCGCCAGCCGGTGGCGAAAGTCCGGCTTCAGCTTCAGGCGATGCAGCAGGTGCGACATGCCCAGCGCCACATGGCGTGCCTCATCGCGGGCAGCCAGGCGGCAGATCTGGCGGGTCAGCGGATCGGGCGCATAGGTCTGCAAGAACTGCAGCAGGTTAACAAAGCTGCCCTCGCCCAGCACCGACAGCAAAAAGCCCGCGACCGAAAAATCCTTTTCCGCCAACAGGCTCTGCAGCGATGCCTGGCCGCCAGCGGTGGAGAGCGCCGGCTCACGCCCATGGCGGCGAATGCGGCGGGTGAACACATCGATATGGCGGGCCTCGTCGGCCACCTGGATCGCCAGCGCCGCCTGCAGCTCGCGGTAATGCGGGTGCAGCTCGCCCAAAAAACGTGCCGGCACGATCAGCGCCGCATTCTCGTTCTCGACCATATAGGTCATCACCTGGACAATGGCGTCCTCGATCACCGCCGCTGGCTCGGATGCATGCGCCCAGTCGATGTCGGTGTCGGCATTCCACTGCGCAGCCACGGCCTGGGCATACAGGTCACCGGCCTGGTCGGTCCAGAACTCGGCCTTTTCCTGCAGGCGAAAGGCAAAGGCCGGTGCCCCGGCCTCCACCGCGGCACCGCGTGCTGCCAGGCCCCAGGCCGGATCGGCCTGCGCGGCCACCGCACCGGGCTGGCTGGCATCGCTGTGGCCCGCCACCGCCGCATGGCGCCAGCGGCCGGCTTGCGCACTGCCACGCCGCACCAGCAAGGCCGGCTGCCGCAGCCAACCAGTCGGCGTTTGCAGCGCATGGCCCTGGGCTTGGCACCAGGCGGCCAACTGCGCCTGCCAGCCCGGCGCCTGGCCGCTGACCCGAATGGACTCGCCGACAGCCACAGCGGCCAGGCCGTGCTTGACCAGCAGGTGCGCACCAGCATCAAAGCCCAGCCGGCCCAGATCCACCAGCGGCAGGCGGGTGGGATCGGCCTGGCCTGGGCTGCCAGAGCTGCTGGAGGCTGCGGGCGGTTTTTCCATGGGCATCAATACCGGTAGTCAGCCGCGAGGATGCGGCCCGCGTCATCATAGAAGCGCTCGTCGCGCACCGCACGGGCCAAGGGCACATAGCCCGAAGCACGGCCAGGGTGCCAGACCTTGAGGCCTTCCAACTCCAGCAAGGGGCGGATCAACGGGTCGTCCCAGGACATGGCCAGCAGGATCTCGGTAAAGCGCGCGGCATCGGCAGCGCTGATGCTGGGCCCGGAGGTCATATTGCAATGGTCAAAAGGCTGCGAGGTGTCGAGCACGCGCGTGGCGCCGGCAGGCAAAGTGCCTTCGGCGGCAAAGGCCAGGTAGTTCTTGGCAACCATCCAGGACGCCGCAATCTCGCCCGCCACCATGGCCTTGGCCGCCAGGCGCTCGCCACCAATATGGTCGCCATGCTTGCCGCCCAGAACATCAAAGCGGCGCGCCTGAAAATCCTGGCCCGCCAGCATGCCCTGTTGGCGCAGGTGGTCCAGCGGGATCAGGGTGGCCTGGGGCGAATCAATCGCGCCAAAGCCCAGGGTCTGGCCACGCAGGTCGGCCAGGGTCTGGGCCGGGCTGTCTGCGCGCACCACCAGCAGTGATTGCACGTCCATGTCGGTGTCGCGCATCGCTATCGAGCGCACCTGCTGGCCGGCAGCCCGCGCCATCAGCTCCGCACGCACAAAGGCCAGCGGAGAGTTCCAGGCCAGCTGCACCGTGCCATCCATCAGCGCCTCGGTCAGCGATTCATAGTTGGAATACAGCACATAGTCAAAGTACAGGCCTTGCTCGATGAAGTGGGCCTTGAAGCCCTCCCAGATGGTGATCACCTTGGGCGCATAGGCGACGGCGCCCATCTTGAGGGTCGTGTAGGAAGCGGTCATGGGTGCATGTCTCTCCAGTTAGTTGGGTCACGGGGGCTCAGGCTGCAGCGTCGCACAGCGCCTTGCCCAGCAGGTCATAGATCACATCGGTGGTGGGCGCCATCACAGAGGCCGCGCGGGCATCGCGGAACAGCCGCTCAATGCCCAGCTCCTTGCGGAAGGCCGCGCCACCGCAGACGCGCATGGCGGTATCGCTCACCTCCAGCGCCGCCTCGGCCGCAGCGGCCTTGCATTGCAACAGTCGGGTCTTGGCATCGGGGCGTCCTGCCAGCACCGCTTGCACGGCGTCATCGCGCAACAGGCGGGCCTGGTCGGCCTTGAGCTGGGCCTTGGCCAGGTAGGCGCGGATGGTGGGCAGGTCGGCCAGGCCGCTGCCGTTTTCGGCAAAGCGGGTGTGGGCCACATGCTGCAGCGCGCGGCGCAGCACGCCTTGCATCAGGCCGACCGAGGTGGTCGCGATCAGGGTTGGAAAGTAAGGCATCAGGTAGCGGGTCTTGACGTCCTCGCCCTGGCCATCCTCACCCAAGCGGCAGGCCAGCGGCACAGCCACATCTTTGGCGATGATCGGTGACGAGGCATTGCCGCGCAGCCCCATGCCATCAAAGCGCGACGGAATCTGCAGCCCGGGCAGGCGGCTGTCGACCAGCCACAGCGTATTGCCCTCGCCCGTGCTGGCCCGCGAGATCCAGACATAGGAATCGGCCTCGCCTGCCGAGGTGATCATGCTTTTCTGGGCATTGAGCAGAACCGCGTCCTGGCCCTGCGCAGCGGCGGTACCCGTTGGCGCCCAGATATGGCTGCGGGAGCCGGTCTCCGACACCGCCAAGGTAGTGATGTGGTGGCCCTGCGCGATCGAGCGGCGCGTGTCTTCGGCCGCAAAAGGCTCGATCAGCGCCACGCCACAGTAGTGCATGGTCAGCACCATGGCCGTGCAGGGGCAGTCCTGGGCAATGCGCTCCACCACTTGTACGGCTTCGGGCAGGCCTGCGCCCATGCCGCCCACCTCAGCGGCACTGATCAGGCCCAGCAGCCCCTGGCTGCCCAAGGCCTGCAGCGCCTGGCGCGGGTAGACCGCCTGGCTATCGGTATGCGCGGCCGCCGGCGCGATGAGGTCGCGCACGATCGGCTCCAACGACGAAAGGATGTCCATGCTGCTCCAGATGCTGGCGCAACTGGCAGGCCCATACCGGAACCCATGGGGCAAAAAAAAGGCCGCCAGGCGCATGCCGCGCGCGGGCCCCAATACCCCGTGTTTCCTGCCGCATACAGACCTGCAATCACGACAGACTTCACATTGAAAAGGGCATTATAGGCAGCGACTTTGCCGCCAGATGGCAGCCAGCACGCACGGCGATTGCCCAGTGTTTTGCCACTGCAGACCGGAAAAATCTACAATAGCCCCTTTTTTGACGCGGCCGAGCGCCCCTTGCCGGGCAAGCGCCACCCTGCCGCTTGTGCTGAGCGGCACCTCCATGACCATGCAATCTTCTTCGACGCCTGCTGCTGGCCCCGTGCCCGAGCCCATCATCACCAACGCACGCGATGCCAGCAGTGCCCCCGGCCATGCGCCTGCGGATGTCGCCCATCCCAAGACCATCCGCTCCTATGTGCGCCGCGCAGGCCGCACCACCACCGGCCAGGCCAAGGCCTTTGAAACCCTGGGCACCCGCTATGTGCTTCCCTATACCGGTGAGGCCTTCAATGCCGAAGCCGCCTTTGGCCGCCAGGCCAAGGTGATTCTGGAGATCGGCTTTGGCATGGGCGAGGCCACCGCGCACATTGCCCGCGTGCGCCCGGACGACAACTTTCTGTGCTGCGAAGTGCATGAGCCGGGCGTGGGCGCACTGCTCAAGCGCATTGGCGAGCAGGACATCACCAATATCCGCATCTTCCAGCATGACGCCGTGGAAGTGCTGGAGAACATGCTGCAGCCGGGCTCGCTCGACGGCATCCATGTGTTCTTCCCCGATCCCTGGCACAAGAAAAAGCACAACAAGCGCCGCCTGATCCAGTCGCCCTTTGTGGCCCAGCTGGTGGCCCACTTGAAGCCCGGTGGCTATATCCACTGCGCCACCGACTGGCAGCCCTATGCCGAGCAGATGCTCGAAGTGCTGTCGGCCAACCCCGACCTGAAGAACACGGCCGACGGCTATGCGCCGCAGCCCGAGTACCGCCCTCTGACCAAGTTCGAGAACCGGGGCCTGCGCCTGGGCCACGGGGTCTGGGACCTGGTCTTCACCCGCGCCGCATAAGCGTGCTGGGCCCGGTTGCCCACGCTCCCGCAAAGGCTGCCTTGGCAGCCTTTCTCATTTTTGGCTGCCCCGGGCACCGAGCTGGCCAGGTAACAATTGCTTTGCGTATCAAAATTGATAGCAGAATCGACCGCCTGCAGCGCCCGATGCGGTAGGATGGCTGCTGGCACCTGCTAGCAGCTGCCAATGGCACACGCCGCCCCCTGCCCCACGGTTGTGGGTATAAACCTTGCGCCCTGCTCTGGTGCGACAGTCCCTGGCGGGATGCAAGGCTTGTGACGCAGCGGCCCGGGCTGGCATGCCATCACACCGGAAAACTGCAATGACTGTCTCTCGCTTCCACATTCCGCAACTGGACCACAGCCCCTCCGCCGAGCAGCCCGCGGCCTTGCGCAGCTACGGCTGGGCATCGTCCGTGCCGGGCCCGTCCCTGCTGATCTTTGGTGCTGTGCATGGCAATGAACAAAGCGGCACGCATGCGATCCGCCGCTGGATCGAGCGCTTTGAATCGGGCCAGGTGCGCCTCAAGCGCGGGCGCCTCACCATGGTGCCCGTGGCCAACCCCAAGGCCTTTATCAAGAACGAGCGCGAAGGCGACCGCAACCTGAACCGCAACTTTGTGCCCCAGGCCGAGCCGCAGAACTTTGAAGACCACATGGTCAATGCACTGGCACCGCTGCTGGAGAGCCATGATGCGCTGCTCGATCTGCACTCCTACAGCGGCGAAGGCCGGGCCTTTGCGATGACCGGCCCGCTCAACAACACCGGCACGCTGGAGCCCTTTGCGCGCCAGCAAGAGGAAGAGGCCTTTGCCAAGGCCGTGGGCCTGCCCGTCATCGTGCAAGGCTGGCTGGAGGTGTACGAGCAAGCGGTCAAGGCCAGCGGCGGCGCCATTCGCCCCGAGCATGGCATCGGCACCAATGAGTTCATGCGCAGCCGGGGCGGCTATGCGATCACCGTGGAATCAGGCTCGCACGAAGAGCCGCAGGCCATCGAGGTGGCGGACCGCTGCATCGCCGGCGTGCTGAACCTGCTGGAGATGGCCGATGTGAGCGTCGAGCCCGTCGCCCAGTACACCACCCACCACATGAAGCAGGTGTTCATGCGCCAAAGCGCCGATGACCGCATGCAAAAAGAGTGGCAGAACTTTGACCCGTTCAGCCAAGGTGACCTGCTCGCCACCCGCGCCGATGGCAGCCAGATTCTGGCGCCCTTCGATGGCTGCGTGATCTTCCCCCAGCCCGATGCCGCAGTGAACCGCGAGTGGTTCTACCTGGCCCAGACGGACCACAGCTGATCCAGCGAAAGCGGGCTGCCCATTAAAGGCAGCCCTTTCAATTTCCGGGACCGAATCAAGCTGTCCGCGTCAGCCGGCCGTGACGATGCTCACCCCGCCATCGACGGCCAGGCATTGGCCGGTGATGTGCTTGCCGGCATCGCTGGCCAGCAGCACGGCAGCGCCCTTCAAATCATCATCCCCGCCCAGGCGCCCCAGTGGCACGCCGGCGGTCATCGCATCCTCGCCGATCTGGTCAATCAGGCCATTGGCCATCTTGGTGCGGAAAAAGCCGGGCGCCAGCGCATTGACTCGGATGCCGTAATGCCCCCATTCGGCGGCCAGCGCGCGGGTGAAGTTGATGACGGCGCCTTTGCTGGTGTTGTAGGCAATGGTTTTCATTGCCACCGGGTTGCCGCCCAGCCCAGCAATCGATGCCAGGTTGATGATGGCGCCCTGCCCGCGTGCAATCATGCAGCGCTTGGCCAACTGCTGCGACAGCAGAAAATAGCCACGCACATTCAGGCTCATCACCTTGTCCCAGGCGGCAGCCGGGTGGTCTTCGGCGGGCGCGCCCCAGCTGGCTCCGGCGTTGTTGACCAAGATGTCCACATCGCCCTCGCGCGCCAGCACCTCTTGCGCCAGGCGCTCGATTTCGCTGTCCACCGCGCAGTCGGCGGCAATCCAGCGTGCATCAATGCCTGCGCCCGCCAGTTCTGCCACCGCGGCTTCGAGCTCGCTGGCCTTGCGGCTGGTCACCACCACCTTGGCACCAGCCTCGCCCAGCGCATGGGCCAGCTGCAGCCCCAGGCCGCGCGAGCCGCCGGTGATCAGTGCCGTCTTGCCCGTCAAATCAAATAATTGCCCAATCTTGCGCGTCATGCAAAGGCCTCCTGGTCTGCCTGAAGAAATGGATCAAATGGAAGCCATCAGGCCGGCAGCACATAGTCCTTGAACTGCTCGCGCAGCCGGGTCTTGAGCATCTTGCCTGTGGCGCCCAGCGGAATCGTATCGACAAACAGCACCGCATCGGGAATCTGCCACTTGGCCATCTTGCCCTGGTAGAAGGCCAGCAAGTCCTGCTCGCTCACAGCCGCATCTTTTTTGAGCGCCACAAACACCACGGGCCGCTCGTCCCACTTGGGATGGGGCATGCCCACACAGGCGGCCATGGCCACGGCCGGGTGGGCCATCGCGATGTTCTCGATATCGATGGAGCTGATCCATTCACCGCCGGACTTGATCACATCCTTGCTGCGGTCGGTGATCTGCATAAAGCCATCGGCATCGATGGTGGCCACATCGCCGGTGGGGAACCAGTCGCGCCCCTGTGCATCGGTGACCAGTGGCGAGGCGCCTTCGCTGCGGTAGTAGTCCGCCACCACCCAGGGCCCGCGCACCAGCAGGTCGCCATAGGTCTTGCCATCCCAGGGCTGGTCCTGGCCATCGTCGCCGACGATCTTCATGTCCACGCCAAAGATGACCCGGCCCTGTTTGGCCAGCAGCTGTGCCTGGGTGTCGGCCGGCAGCTCCAGGTGCTTGTGCTTCAAGGTGCAGACGGTCCCCAGCGGGCTGAGCTCGGTCATCCCCCAGGCATGCAGCACGGTGACGCCATAGTCTTCCTGGAAGGTCTTGATCATCGCCGGCGGGCAGGCCGAGCCGCCAATGATGGTGCGCTGCAGGCTGCCAAAGCGCAGGCCCTGGCTTTGCACATGGCTCAGCAGCATCTGCCAGACGGTGGGCACGCCGGCGGCAAAGGTCACCTTCTCCGCCTCCATCAGCGCGTAGACCGAGGGGCCATCCAGCGCCGGGCCAGGAAACACCAGCTTGGCGCCATTGAGCGGCCCGGAAAACGGCAGGCCCCAGGCATTGACGTGGAACATCGGCACGACCGGCAGCACCACATCGCGCGAGGAGATATCCATCACATCGGGCAGCGAAGCGCCATAGGCATGCAAGACGGTGCTGCGGTGCGAGTACAGCACGGCCTTGGGGTTGCCCGTGGTGCCGCTGGTGTAGCACATGCCGCAGGCGGTGTTTTCGTCAAACTCGGGCCACTGGTAGACGCCGTCGGCGCCGGCGATCCAGGCCTCGTAGGCGACCAGGCCCGGGATGCCGGCATCGGCGGGTAGTTTGTCGGCATCGCACAGCGCCACCCATTGGCGTACCGTCGGGCAGCGCGCGTGGATCGCCTGCACGATCGGCAGGAAGCAGCTGTCAAAGCACAGCACCTCGTCCTCGGCATGGTTGACGATCCATACCACCTGGTCCGGGTGCAAGCGGGGGTTCAAAGTATGGATGACCCGGCCCGAGCCGCCCACGCCGTAGTACAGCTCCATATGGCGGTAGCCATTCCAGGCCAGACTCGCCACGCGCGTGCCTGCGGCCAGCCCCATGCCATCCAGGGTCTGCGCCAGCTGCCGCGAGCGCTGGGCAAACTCGCCATAGGTGTAGCGGTGGATATCACCTTCCACACGGCGCGAGACGATTTCGGTATCGCGGTGGTAACGCTCCGCAAACTCCAGCAGGTTGGAAGTCAGCAGTTGCTGCTTTTGCATCAGGCCTAGCATTGGGTCTCCTTGTGATATGGCCAGTGGCGGCGCGCAGTCAAGGCTGCACATACCACCACCGGCATGCATCTGTTTTTATAGCGCTTGTGCGCGGCAAAGGGCATCGTAGCAACCCGCACTGCCAGCGGGCTGCATGAGCAAATGCCTGCAGCTTATGACGAGGCATACAGTACAGGCTGCGGCGCGCAACGCGCACTGCGCGCTGTCACCTAGGCTGCAGCCCTTAAAATCTGGCGCATTTCTCCGCTGCCTTTTTGCCCTGTTGCCATGCTGATCCCCGCCTACATCGACGAGCACCTGCTGGTGCTGAACAAGCCATCGGGCCTGTTGTGCGTGCCCGGCCGGGGAGAAGACAAGCAGGACTGCCTGAGTGCCCGGGCCCAGCAGCAATGGCCGGATGCGCTGGTGGTGCACCGGCTGGACCAACCCACCTCGGGCCTGGTGGTGATGGCGCGCAGCCTGGCCGTGCAGCGTGCGCTGGGCGATGCCTTTGCGGCACGTGCCGTGCGCAAGCGCTATACCGCCGTGGTCTGCGGCAATCCAGCTGCACAGCCTCTGCCACCCGAGCATGCGCTGCATTCCGCGATGCCGCAGGATGGCCACGCATGGAGCCTGGTGGACCTGCCTCTGATCACCGACTGGGAGCGCCGCCCTTTGCAGCGTGTGGATTGGGAGATGGGCAAGCCCAGCCAGACCTGGTGGCGGGCGATGGACGCTGAAGAAGCGGCCGCGCTGCCGGCCATCCCCGCTGGCAGCACGCGCCTATGGCTGGAGCCGCTGACCGGCCGCACGCACCAGCTGCGCCTGCATATGCAGGCCATCGGCCATGCGATGCTGGGCGACGGCCTGTATGCCAGCGCCGCAGTGCAGACCATGGCGCCACGCCTGCTGCTGCAAGCGCAGCAGCTCGGCTTTGCCCACCCGGTGACCGGCCAGTGGCTGGACTGCCGGCTGGTGGCCGATTTCTAAAGGCCGTCCTGGAACGGCCGGTTCGTCTTAGACGTGGCGCATCAGGCCGCCATCCACGCGGATGTTCTGGCCGGTGATGTAGGCCGCCCCTTCGGAGGCCAGAAAGGCCACGGTGGCGCCAATCTCGTCCGCCTTGCCATAGCGCTGCAGCGGCACGGCCGCCTGGCGCTCGTCCTTCTTGGGCAGGCTGTCAATCCAGCCGGGCAGCACATTGTTCATGCGGATGTTGTGCTTGCCGTATTCGTCGCAGAAGATCTTGGTGAAGGCCGCCAGCCCTGAGCGAGCCATGGCCGAGGTGGGGAACAGCGCTGCGGGCTCAAACGCCCAGGCCGACGAGATATTGATGATGGCGCCGCCGCCCTGCTTTTGCATGATGGGGGCGACCAGGCGCGTGGCACGCACCACGTTCAGAAAGTAGACCTCCAGGCCCTTGATCCAGTCCTCATCGCTGATCGACAGCAGGCCACCCTTGGGGCCGTGGCCTGCGCCATTGACCAGCACATCGATGCGGCCGTAGCGCGCCATCACGGCATCCACCAGTTTTTGCATGTCGGCCACATTCTGGTTGGACCCCGTCACCCCTACACCGCCCAGCTCCTGGGCCAGCGCCTCGCCCTTGCCCGAGGACGACATAATCCCCAGCGCATAGCCGGCCTGGTGCAACTGGCGTGCCGCCGCTGCGCCCATGCCGGATCCACCGGCGATCACGATGGCTACTTTGGATTGGTTCATGCTGTGCTTCCTTTGTCTCAATGGTTCCAAAGCTGTCGATCCTAACCAAGCCGCCGCGCCTGTGCAGGCATCCGGGAAAAACGCCGCTGTTGGAAGCTGTTTGCCATCTTGACGCAGCCGCGTTGGAGTGCAATCGGGATGAGTTCGAAGGGCTGGTTCCGCAGCTTGCACTAGGGTGCAAGCAAGAGCCAGCGCGAAGAAATCGCCCGATTTCACTCCAACCCGTTACGATAGCTGGCTATGACTACCAAACACCTCTCCATCCTGACCGGCGGCTCGCGCGGCATGGGCCTGGCCATGGGCCAGCAACTTCTGGCCAAGGGCCACACCGTGCTGAGCATCGCACGCCGCAGCTCCAGCGAACTGGCCGCTGCCGCCCCATCGCCTGACCAGCTCATCCAGTGGGAGCAGGACCTGGGCGATACCGATGCCGCCGCTCAGCGCCTGGGCGACTGGCTGCGCAGCCTCCAGCCCGCAGACTGGGCCAGCATCACCCTGATCAACAACGCCGGAGTGATTCCGCAGATCGCCCCGCTGTCCGAGCTGGCCACGCCTGACCTGCGCAATGCACTGCGCGTGGGGCTGGAGGCGCCGATGGCGCTGACGGGGGTGTTCCTGGGCGCCACCGACAGCTGGACCGTGCCCAAGAAGGTGCTGAATGTGTCCTCCGGCCTGGGCCGCCGCCCGATGGCATCGCAGGCCGCCTACTGCACCGCCAAGGCCGGCATGGATGCCTATGCGCGCTGCGTGGCGCTGGAAGAAGCCCACAAGCCCCATGGCGCCAAGATCGTCTCGCTCGCGCCGGGCGTGATCGATACCGACATGCAGGTGCAGCTGCGCAATGCCGATGCGGGCGCCTTCCCCGATGTGGGCAACTTCAAGGGCCTGCATGAAGGCGGCAAACTCAGCAGCCCGGCCGAAGCCGGCGCCAAGGTGCTGGGCTGGCTGGACCGCGCCGACTTTGGCCAGAATGTGATCGCCGACGTCCGCGAGCCTTGAACCACGGCGCGCACCGCCGGGCCCATACCCTTATGGACTGTCACCAAGGTGCGCGCTGACCGCCTGCGGTTTGCACAGCGGCGGTCTGGCTGGCAATAATGCTGCAAGGCAACATTTGCATGCCCATTCCAACTTAAACAGGAGACCGTTCCATGTCCCGTGAAGTACTTGTCTGCAGCGCCGTGCGCACTGCCATCGGCACCTTTGGCGGCAGCCTCAAGGATGTTCCACCGACCGAGCTGGGTGCGCTGGTCGTCAAGGAGTCGCTGGCACGCGCCGGCATTGAAGGCAAGGATGTGGGCCATGTGGTCTTCGGCCACGTGGTCAACACGGAACCCAAGGACATGTACCTGAGCCGCGTGGCCGCCATCCAGGGCGGCTGCCCGCAGGAGACGCCGGCCATGAACGTCAACCGCCTCTGCGGCTCGGGCCTGCAGGCGATTGTGACGGCCAGCCAGGGCATTCTGCTGGGTGACTATGACGTGGCGATTGGTGCCGGTGCCGAGAACATGAGCCGCGCACCCTATGCCAGCACCACCAGCCGCTGGGGCGCACGCATGGGCGATTTCAAAATGATCGACATGATGACCGGCGCGCTGCACGACCCCTTCCACAATATCCACATGGGCGTGACCGCCGAAAATGTGGCCAAGGAATTTGGTGTCAGCCGCGATGACCAGGACCAACTGGCCTTGAGCAGCCACCAGCGCGCCGAGCAGGCCTGGGCAGAAAACCGCTTTGCCGGCCAGATCGTGCCGGTCATCCTGAAAAGCAAGAAGGGTGACATCAGCTTTGACAAGGACGAGCACTTCCGCGCCGGCGCCAAGATCGAAGACTTTCAGAAGATGAAGCCCGTCTTCATCAAGGAAGATGGTACGGTTACCGCCGCCAATGCCTCCGGCATCAACGACGCCGCAGCCGCCGTGGTGCTGATGGAAGCCGCCGCCGCCCAAGCGCGTGGCGCCAAGCCGCTCGCCCGTCTGGTGGGCTATGCCCATGCCGGCGTGGATCCCAAGATCATGGGCATTGGCCCAGTGCCAGCGTCCAAGGCCGTGCTGGCCAAGACCGGCCTCAAGCTGGACCAGATGGATGTCATCGAAGCCAATGAAGCCTTTGCAGCACAAGCCTGCGCGGTGACCAAGGGCCTGGGTGCCGACCCGGCCAAGGTCAACCCCAATGGTTCGGGCATTTCGCTGGGCCACCCGATTGGTGCCACCGGTGCGATCATCACCGTCAAGGCCATCCATGAGCTGCACCGCACCGGTGGCCGCTATGCACTGGTCACCATGTGCATTGGTGGCGGCCAGGGCATTGCCGCCATCTTTGAGCGCGTCTAAGTAAGCCTTAAAGCGCCAGCGCAGTCCCCACGGGCAAGTCCTCAACCGGCTTGCCCGCCGCAAAGCGCTTGGCCGCAAACTGCCCCGCCACCTCAGCCTGGCCGCCCTGCACGCGCAGCCAGCTGCCTTCGGGCAATGCGACCACCTGCTTGTCCGGGTTGGCGATCAAGAACTCCGCCAGGCGCTGGTCGCGCGTTTCGCCCTGGTGGCCGGGCGGCAGGCTGTTGTTGTAGTGCGGGTTAATGCAGAACGGCACCAGGCCCAGCGCGCCAAAGCCTTGGGGGTCGACGATCGGCATGTCATTGGTGGTGTTGATCGTCAGGCCCGCCAGATTGGCGCCAGCACTCCAACCGGTGTACGACATGCGGCCCGAGCGCACCGCATCGCCGATGCGCACCAGCCAGCCCCGCTTGCGGCATTCAGCCAGCAGCTGGAAGGTATTGCCGCCGCCGACGATGATGGCCTGAATATCTCCAGCCAAGAACTGGCCCAGGGCATCATCCTGGTGCGCGCCCACCAGCTGCACGCCGGTGTGTGCAATGGCCGCCTGCACCTGAGCGCAGTAATCATCCCAGCTGAGGCTGACCCCAGCAAAGGGCACAAACAATGCTTTTTGCAGGCCCTGCATCTGGGCTGCCAGCGCATCGCGGCAAAAAGTCAGGTAGCCGCCATCGGGGGCACGGGAGTTGCTCAACAACAGTAACTGCATAACATCTCTTGGAGTTGGGCAGCCAGCATAGCAGCCCGCGCTGTGCAGCAAGGTCGCAGAGGCACCGGCGGCAGGCCCCTCCGCGAGGTGCAGACGCAAAAAAGGACTGGTCAGCTGCCTTGCAGCCTGCCAGTCCTTGGTGTTGCGGAGGTTTACTTGCCGCTGTCCAGGCGTGCCTGCATCGCCTTGGCGCGGGCTTCCGACGGGGGGTGCGAATCCATCAAGGAGCCGCCGCCACCGCCGCTCAACTTGGCCAGCTTCTGGAAGGCCGTGACAAGGCCCTTGCGTTCCATCTTTTGCTTGGTGAGCAGGTCAAAGGAGTAGTTGTCGGCGGCAGACTCGTTGGACTGCGAGAACTGCGCATGGATGAACTTTTCACCCAACTCACCCGCTTGCGAGCTCGACAGCGATGCCAGGGTGGCATTGCCGCTGCTTGCAGCGATTTGGCGCGCAGCCGATGTGGCATAAGCGGTTTGCATGCGGCGCTTGCTGTGGCCCAGGGCCACGTGGCCGATTTCATGGCCGATCACGCCGCGCAGTTCGTCGTCGTTCATCAGGTCCATCAGGCCGCTGTAGACGCGGATGCAGCCATTGGCCATGGCCCAGGCATTCACATCGCTGGTCAGGTACACCTTGTAGTCGGCCTTCTTGCCTTCCACTTCTTGCGGCAT
Source organism: Comamonas sp. JUb58 (assembly GCF_004364775.1). Lineage (GTDB taxonomy): Bacteria > Pseudomonadota > Gammaproteobacteria > Burkholderiales > Burkholderiaceae_C > Comamonas. Next base: position 142,966 of record NZ_SOAL01000006.1, on the reverse strand, counting down.
GTTGGCCACGACCTTGGCCAGGCGCTGGCTGTATTTGTTGTTCGCGGGTGCGAGCTTGTTTTGCTGGTCCAGCGCAGCGCAGGATTCATTGGACAAGGCCACGACATCGCCATCGGTCAATGTCATGGCCTTCATCGCTGTGGAGCCAGAATCCATCAGACCGCTCAGGTTGCCCGCGTCCATGGTCTTGCAGCCAGCCAAGGCCATGGCTGCGACCAGACCCGTGAGCATCAAAGTTTTGCGCATTCGCTATCTCCTCATCTACACGTTGAAAACGTGCATCATAGCTTGCGCATATTGAAAACTTTGTTTCTATTCTTGTCAGCCGGGGTCCCGTCGCTATGTCAGTGCCAGCCGTTCAGGCGGCTTTTTGCGCTGTGGCAGCCGCTGCTGGCTCGTCGGGCGCGGTGGCAGAAACCGCCTGCAACACCACCTCGCGCTTCAAGGTGGGCACAAAGCTTTCGATGAACTGCAGCGCATAGGCGCGCAGCCAGACCCCCTTGCGCAGTGCAATGCGGGTGGTGTTGACCTTGAACAAATGCCCGGCATCGATGGCGCGCAGATTGCGGTCGCGCTCCTCGTCAAAGGCGATCGAGGCCACGATGCCAATGCCCATGCCCAGCTCGACATAGGTCTTGATCACGTCGGCGTCCATGGCGGTCAGCACCACATTGGGCGTCACCTCGGCGGCGGCAAAGGATTCATCGATGTGCGAGCGGCCGGTATAGCCCTGCTCATAGGTGATGATCGGAAAGCGCACCAGCGACTGCAGGGTCAGCGGGCGGCCGGATTCCTGCTGGGCCAGCAAGGGGTGGCCTGGCGGCACGACGACCGAGTGGGTCCAGCGGTAGCCCGGCAAGGTGGCCAGGCTGGCATAGCCGGTCAAGGCCTCGGTGGCCACGCCGATATCGGCCGCGCCGCTCAGCAGCATCTCGGCCACCTGGCGCGGTGAGCCCTGGTGCAGGTGCAGGGCCACATCGGGAAACTGCTCGCGGAAATCACGCACCACCAGTGGCAGCGCATAGCGGGCCTGCGAGTGGGTGGCGGCAATGCTCAGCTGGCCGCTGCGGCTGGCATGGAAATCGGCACCGGCGCGGCGCAGGTTTTCGGACTCCAGCAGCAAGCGGTCCACGATCGGCAAAATGGCTTCACCCGGCGGGGTCAGCCCGGTCAGGCGCTTGCCGGCGCGGATGAAGATATCCACGCCCAGCTCGTCTTCCAGTTCGCGGATCTGGCGGCTCACGCCTGGCTGCGAGGTATAGAGCACATGCGCCACCTCGGTCAGGTTGTAGCCATTGCGGGCGGCCTCACGCACGGCCCGCAGTTGCTGAAAATTCATAACATTCACCTTTTGGGAACAAGCCGCCAGGGGTTACCCGGCGGCTTGTTCAGCGTCCTTGCTTATTTCTTGGTGTAGATCTGGTCAAAGCTGCCGCCATCGGCAAAGTGCGCAGCATCTGCCTTGGTCCAGCCACCAAAGGCTTCGTCGATGGTGAAGAGCTTCAGAGTAGCGAACTGGCTGGCGTACTTGGCCTTGGCTGCTTCGGCCGTGGGGCGGTAGAAGTTGCGGCCGGCAATGTCCTGGCCTTCATCCGAGTACAGGTACTGCAGGTAGGCATCGGCAATCTTGCGGGTGCCGCGCTTGTCCACCACCTTGTCCACCACGGTCACAGTGGGCTCGGCCAGGATCGACAGCGAAGGCGTCACGATCTCGAACTTCTCGGGGCCAAATTCCTTCAGCGCCAGGTAGGCCTCGTTCTCCCAGGCCAGCAGCACATCGCCCTGGCCGCGCTGCACAAAGGTCACGGTCGAGCCGCGCGCGCCGGTATCGAGAATCGGCACATTCTTGAACAGCTTGCTGATGTAGTCCTTGGCACCGGCTTCACCGCCGTAGGTGCGTTTGCCAAATTCCCAGGCAGCCAGGTAGTTCCAGCGTGCGCCGCCGCTGGTTTTGGGGTTGGGGGTGATCACCTTCACATCGGGCTTGATCAGATCGCCCCAGTCCTTGATGCCCTTGGGGTTGCCCTTCTTGACCAGGAACACAATGGTCGAGGTGTAAGGCGCGCTGTTGAGCGGCAGGCGCTTTTGCCAATCGGCCGGCACCAGCTGGCCGTGCTTGTTCAGTGCATCGATGTCACCGGCCAGTGCAAGGGTGGCCACATCGGCTTCAATGCCGTCAATGATGGCGCGCGCCTGCTTGCCCGAGCCGCCATGCGACTGCTTGATGGTCACGGTCTGGCCGGTCGTGTCCTTCCAGTGCTTGGCAAAAGCCTGGTTGAACTGGTTGTAGAGCTCACGGGTCGGGTCATAGGACACATTGAGCAAGGTCACTGGGGCGGGTGCCTGGGCATGGGCTGCGCCGCTAAAAACGGCAGGCGCAAGCGCCATCAGAGACGCGACTGCGGCTGCGGCTATCGGAAACTTGATAAAGTGGCGGCGTTGTTGCATGGAACACTTTCAGAATGGCAAAAGTCGTAGGGCTAGAGGCCTGAACACATTCTGAAACGCAGCCATAAAAACTCAAACTACTATTAATTCAGTTTTTTATGACTGAAACTTATTAACAAGACGCGAAAACGCATCGCCGGGCCCGGTTTCGGGGCTGGCAAGGCAGGAGGCTCACCCGCACCCAAACCCTGGTTGGTGGTGCGGACAAAGCAGGCACAGCTTGGCAAGCGCCAGCAGACTGCGGCAGCATCGGGCGAGCACCCTGCCAGTGCAACAGCGTCAACCCAACGAAGGAAGCATCTCCCATGGCACGTATGGTCAACTGCGTCAAACTGCACAAAGAAGCCGAGGGCCTCGACTTTCCCCCCTACCCTGGTGAGCTGGGCAAGCGCCTCTGGGAAAACGTCAGCAAGGAAGCCTGGGCTGGCTGGCTCAAGCACCAGACCATGCTGGTCAACGAAAACCGCCTGAATCTGGCCGATCAGCGGGCCCGCCAGTACCTGGCGCGCCAGATGGAAAACCATTTCTTCGGCGAAGGCGCCGATGCCGCCGCCGGCTACGTGCCACCTACGGCGGATTGATTCCAGACTTATAAAAGTACAAGCCCGGGACAAGTTCCAGGCACAAAAAAATGGCAGCCTAGGCTGCCATTTTTTATGTCCCAACGCGATGGACGCACTGCCAGGGCAGTAAATCATCCATCAGTGGAAATATATTATTTAGTCACCAAATCAAAACCACCGCTTTGGTATTGGAACAGCAGGCAGTTCATACCCGCCACGCAACCGCTTTCATGGACCAGGCCCGCGGGCAAATCGTAGAAAGAACCCGCAGGGTATTCGGTGCGCTTGCCATCAATCACCGCATAGAACGTGCCTTGCACCACCACGGTAGGCAGCGACTTGGTATGGTGGTGGGTGGGGTTGTCACGGCCTGCGGGGAATAGCACAAAGGCCTCGTAGGGGCCGTTGCCCGTCAGACTGCCACGCACATTGGCATACATGATGCCGTTCGAACCGGTCAGTTCGGTCCACTTGAGCTGGGACACCGGAACCGAGACCAGACCATCCGCAGCGCCAGCCGCGCAGGCGATCAACGAAGAGGTGGCCAGAACGGCGGCAGCGATGGAAAACTTCATCATTAACTCCTTGCATTAAAAGATTGAATAACTTCCTCGATTAAGGCTTTTAGGATTTCGCGTTGGCCTGAATCGATGGCTCTATTCTGTTTATTCCCCCAAAATGCAAAAGTAGCCAAATAGACAAGTTGCGCTAAGATCCGGCCAAATCCACCGATTCAACGCCATGCACACGATCGCTGTTATTGCCTACGACGGGATCAGCCCCTTCCATTTGTCCGTCCCCTGCATCGTGTTTGGGGACGATTTGCTGCGTCTGGGCGCACCGCGCTATGCGCTCCAGGTCTGCGCTGAGCGCCCTGGCGCTGTGTCCACGCTGTCCGGATTCGCGATTCAGGTCGAGCACGACCTGGCAGCGCTGGAGCAGGCCGATACGGTCATCATTCCGTCCTGGAGTTCACCCGAGGCGCTGCCCTCTGCCGCCATGCTGGTCGCGCTGCAGCAGGCGCATGCGCGCGGCGCGCGCGTCGTAGGCCTGTGTCTGGGCACCTTTGTGCTGGCCCAGGCCGGGCTGCTGCAAGGCCGCTCGGCCTCCACGCACTGGGCCTGGGCCGATGATTTCGCCAAGGACCACCCCGACGTCAAGCTGGACCGCCATGCGCTCTACACCGACGACGGCAATATCACCACCTCGGCCGGCACGGCTGCCGCCATTGACTGCTGCCTGCACCTGATCCGCCTGGACCATGGCGCAGAAATCGCCAACCGCGTGGCACGCCGCCTGGTCGTTGCGCCGCACCGCCACGGCAACCAGTCGCAGTACATCGAGATGCCGCTGTCCGAAACCGAGCGCCCGGATGCCGTCTCCGCCGCACTGGACTGGGCCATGGCCCACCTCAACGAGCCCATCAATGTCGAGCAACTGGCCCAGAAGGCCCATATGAGCCCGCGCAACTTCAGCCGCCATTTCAAGCGCAAGACCGGCGCCACCATCGTGCAATGGCTGCTGCACCAACGCCTGGCCGTCGCACAGCGCCTGCTGGAACGCGGCGATGGCTCCATCGACCAGGTGGCAGAGACGGCAGGTTTTGGTTCCACCGTGTCATTTCGCCTGCAGTTCAGGCGGATGTTTTCGATTTCGCCGGCGAGCTATAGAAAGCAGTTCTTGCACCGGGAGGGGTAGGCGCCCTCCCGGCCACATTGGCGGCGTTCAGCCCGGCATTCAGGCAGACGCAGCATCGCCCAACAGGCAGTCCACGACGCAGCCCAGCATCTGCTGCACATCTGCCACCTCCACCGCGCCGGGCAAGGACAGCTCGCCGTGCAGCACGAACACCGGGCGCTCCCACTTCAGGCCCAGGGCCATCTCGGAGAGCGTTCCCATGTTGTAGCCCACGGCGACCAGGCACAGGGCGCTGCGCGCAATCAGGGCATTGCGCATTTCGCCGATGCCCGTGGGCAAGGCCACGCTGAGATAGGGATTCGCATTGCGCTCGTCCTCCTCGGGCAGAATGCCGATGGCGACCCCGCCCACTTCGGTAGCGCCTTGCGAGGCGGCAGCCATCACACCGCCACGCCCCCCGCACACAATCGCCATGCCGGCAGCGGCCAGCGCGCGGGCGATCAGGCGTGCATCGGCGTAGACCTGGCCATCGGCATCACCCGGGCCGATCACCCCGACCGGCCGACGGTGGCGCGCCGGGCTGGCTTGGCGCTGGGCCAGCCGCCGCAGCGCCTCGGTCAGCCCGGGCGGCAAGCCCAGGGCCTCAATGTGATCCTGCTGCATGTTGTTCACGTTGGCGTGCAATCGCGTCTCCCAATCCCATGACGATGACGCACAGCGCCATCAAAAGCAATGACAAGGCGGATGCGACGCTCAGGTCCGATCCGCCATCGCTGACCTGTGCAAACAGCATCAGCGGAAGAATGTTCAGCTGTGTCCCCACCAGCGCCAGTGCCGTGCCGTAGGTGCCCATCGCAATGGCAGCCACCAGGCAGGCGTTGGACACCACCGATGGCGCCACCTCGGCCACCACCGTGTCGCGGAACGCGCGCCAGCGCGTGGCGCCCAAGGTACGCGCCGCCAGCATGGGCCGCAGGTCGAGGTTGGCAAACACCGGGTAGAGCGACAGCGCCACGCGGGGCACAAGGTAGTAGGCATAGGCGCAGCCCAGGCCGACCGTGCCATAGATCCAGCTGCCCACGGCAGCGCCGTCAAAGCCCAGCGCCACCAGCAGCTGTGTGACAAAGCCCGAGCGCCCAAAGGCCAGGATGAAGCCATAGGCGATCACCAAGCCCGAGAAGGCCAGCGGCAGTCCTAGCAAGGTCATCATCCAGCGGCGGCGCTGCAGCGGTTGGCGCCCCAGCTCAATGGCGATCACCGTGCCGACCAGGCCAGAGACAGCACCGGCGGTCAGGCCCAGCACCAAGGTGTTCAGCACGGCCCGGCCCAGCAGTGGATTGCTCCACAAGCGGGCAAAGGCGCTGCCGCCGTCCGTCATGGCCTCGGGCACCAGCGATGCCAGGGGCAGCACAAAGAACAGCGCCATGAAGCACCAGGCAGGCCAGGCGCCGAAACGGCGGATCCAACCGCTCATGAGCGTCCCAGCGTGGCCTGCGCCCAGAGCTGGTCGATCTCTGCCTTCTTGGCCGAGGCCTTGATGACATCGAGCGGACGGATCTGCGCTGCCGCCGGCAGCTTGCTGGCCACATCGTCGGGCAACTTGACGCCTGGCACCGCAGGACGCACAAAGCCCTTGGCAAACAGCTGCTGGCCGGCCTCGCTCATGATGAAGTTCAGCCACAGCTTGCCGGCGTTCGGGTTGGGGCCGCCCTTCACCAGGCTGATGGCATACGGTGCAGCCACGCTGGCTTCCTTGGGGATGACGACCTCGCAGGCATCGCCCATGCCATCGCTATGCTTGGCCTTGAGGCCATCGTTCTCGTAGCCGATCCAGATGGGGATCTCGCCCTTGATGAACTTGGCATAGGGGGTGGTGCCCTCCACGCGCTGCACATTGCCGGCGGCATGCAGTTTGCCCAGGTAGTCCGTGCCGGGCTTGACGTTGTCCACGCTGCCACCGTTGCCATAGGCTGCGGCCAAGGTCAGCACTTGGCCCACACCGGCACTGCGCGGGTCCAGGTAGGTCACGCTGTTCTTGTACTCGGGCTTGAGCAGGTCGGCCCAGCCGGTGGGCACATTCTTGACCAGCTTCTTGTTCACCAGGAAGGCGATGTTCAAGGTATGGATGGTGAACCAGCGCCCTTCCGCCTCGCGGAACACCTCGGGCAGCTTGTCGAAGTGGATGGGCTTGAACGGCGCCACCACATCCTTCTTCGCGGCATCGACGGCCGAGGCCGCAAAGTAGTACGCGGTGTCTGCCTGGGGGCGGCGGCGCATCTTCTCCAGTGCGACCACGGTGGCGGCCGATCCCAGGTCGTTGTAGCTCAGCTCAACATCGGGGTAGCGCTTCTTGAACTCGGCGAACAAGGCCTTCCAATTGGCCCATTCCGGGCCGGTGTCGAAGGACACGCAGAAACCTTCTTTTTTGGCCAGCTCGTAGAGTTCTTTTTCTCCGGCATAGAGCTCCGCCCCCCCTTGTGCCCAGGATGTGCGCTGGACCAGGGCTGCCAGGGGCAAAGCAGCAGCGGCTTGGATGAGATGTCGGCGTTGCATAGCGGTGTTCCTTCGTTGAAAAAGTACGGTGTCGGTGTGGTGTTGAACGGATGTGCGGTGCTTAGGCATCCAGCAGGCGAATGTGCTCGGGTGCGATGGCAATGGCCCGGCCTGCCGGCTGCCGGCCCTCGGCCAGGAAAGCGCGGGGTGCGCCCTCCACTGCAAAGTCATAGCGCGTGAGCGATCCCAGATAGCGGCAGGCGCCCGGACGCCCCTGCAACGTATTGGTCTGCCCGGGCTGCGGGTCTGGCTCGACGTGCTCGGGGCGGATCAGCGCATGCACCTTCTGCCCGGGGCGATAGCTGCCGGTGGGCACGGACAGCTCGGCAAAGCCAAAGTCCACGCGGCCGCTGGAGGCCACCTGCCCTTCCAAAATGGTGGAGAGCCCGACGAACTCCGCCACGGCGCGGCAGTTCGGCATTTCGTAGATGTCCTTGGGCGTGGCGATCTGCAGCAGCCGCCCTTCCTTGAGCACCGCCACGCGGTCGGCCATGGCCAGCGCCTCTTCCTGGTCGTGGGTGACCAGCAAGGTCGTGGCACCAAACTGCTGTTGCAGTGCACGGACCTGGTCGCGCAGATGGCCGCGTACGCTGGCATCCAGCGCAGACAACGGCTCGTCCAGCAGCAGCGCACGCGGATCGATGGCCAGCGCACGCGCCAGCGCCACCCGCTGCTGCTGCCCGCCAGAGAGCTGCTGCACACCGCGCTGCGCAAAATCCGAGAGGCCCACCACTTCGAGCAGCTCTGCTGCCCGGACATGGCGCTGTGCGGCTGGCATCTTGCGCAGCGCCAGCCCGTAGGCCACGTTGTCCCGCACCGACAGGTGCGGAAACAGCGCATAGCTCTGGAACACCATGCCAATACCGCGCTGGTGCACCGGCGTGCCCGCCATGTCCTGGCCAGCCAGTGCGATGCGGCCCTGGTAGCCGGTCTCCAGCCCCGCAACCAGCTTGAGCAAGGTGGACTTGCCCGAGCCACTGGGGCCGATCACCGCCACCAGCTCGCCCTGGCCAATGTCGAAGGACACCTCGTGCAGCCCTTGCTGGCTGCCGGGGTAGCGGTAACTGACGTTCTGGAAAGTCAGGCTCATGGGGATTTACGCAAAAGAGAAGAAGACAGCAGTGCGGCCAGGCTGGCCAGCAGCAGCAGGATCACCGTGGCCGCGCAGGCAAAGCCGGTTGCGCCATAGAAGGCCTGCAGCAGCACCACCGGATAGGTGCGGTTCTGGAAACCGACCAGCAGATTGGAGAGGTTGAACTCCCCGATCGATAGCGCCGCCACCATCACCAGCCCGGATAGCATGCTCTGGCGCAGGCTCGGCAGCACGATGCCGCTGAAGCGCTGCCATTCGCCGGCCCCCAAGGTGGCGGCCGCCTGCTCCAGCCGCTCGATGCCGAGGTGGCGCAGGTCGGTCAGCAAGGTGTTGGTGAGATAAGGCAGGGTTGCAATCACATGCGCGGCGATCAGCAGCGGTGTGCTGCCCAGCCAGGGCAAGGTGTCGGTGTTGAAGACAATCATGTAGCCGAAGCCCAGCGTGATGGCGGGCACCGCCACCGGCATGGCGCTCACGATGCGGGCTGCAAAGGCGCGGCCACGCGTTGCACCCTGGTGCAGGGAATAGGCCAGCGGCAGCGCCAGCACCGCGTTGATCGCGCAGGTGGACAGCGCCACCACCAGGCTGGAGATGAAGCCCTTGCGGAACGACGGGTCGGTCCACAGCTGCATGTACCACTGGCCGGTAAAGCCGGAGGGCAGCAGTGAGTTGGTCCAGTTCTGCCCAAAGCTGCCTACGGCCAACAAGGCCATCGGCAGCAGCAGATACAGGCCATAGACGATGGCAATGCCACGAACCATCTTGTCTCCCAATTAAAAACGGATACTTTCCTTTTCAGACACGTTAGTGTAGCGATCGGGCCTTATATTGGTATTGCATTGCTGTGACAATGCGGCTCCATGATTGAATTAATGGAAAGTGTTCTCGCAACTTTTCATCAACAAAACCGCTGACTGACACTATGAAACGGGACTGCCCCACCATCCAGGAACTGCTCGCGCTCGACGCCGTAGCCCGCCATTCCAGCCTGACCCTGGCCGCCTCCTCGCTGTGTGTGACCACCAGCGCGGTGAGCAAGCAGATTGCCTCGCTGGAAAGCTTTCTGGGCACCGCCCTGCTGCAAAAAGTGGGGCGCGGCGTCGAGCTCACGCCCGTTGGCCGCAGTTACTGGCTCAAGATCACCGGCAGCCTGCGCAGCCTCGAAACCGCTACCTACGAGGTACGCGCCGGCGCAGACACCAATGTGTTGACCCTCAGCTGCGTGCCGACCTTTTTCACCCGCTGGCTCATTCCCCGTCTGCCCCGCTTTCGCCAGGCCCACCCGCGCGCCACGCTCAGCTTCAGCCGCCATCTCGCGCCGCTGGAGAACCTGCCGGCCCATGTCGATGCCGCCATCCGCTACAACCCTGCTGACTATGCCGGCGTGGTCAACGAATACATAGCAGGACGCGAGTTCGTGGTGATCGCCTCCAACGAACTGATGCAGGGCCTGCACAAGATCCAGGACCCCGCCGACGTGATATCGCACACCTTGCTGCACCATGAAGAAGCCCAGGGCGCCTGGTCCCAATGGGCTGCAGCCCATGGCATCACCCACCAACTGCTGATCGCGGGCCCACGCTTTGCGCAGTACTCGGCCTTGATCCAAGCGGCGCGCTGTGGGCTGGGCATCGCCTTTGTTCCCCTCATCCTTGTCGAAGACGAACTGGCCGAGGGCGTGCTGGTCACGCCATTCGAGGGCAGCACCGCCGTTGAGCATGGTCACTACCTGTGCTACCGGCCCGATCGCATGCAGTTTCCCGCTTTTGCGCAGCTGCGGCAATGGCTGCTGGGCGAAGGTGGCAGCCAGGAACCTGTTCCAACTTCGCCAACACCGTTAGCGTAGACAAAATCTTCCAGCTTTCGCAGTACCAACGGGAGGACGAAGCCATTGTGTGAGCAAACGCAGGGGTTGGGCCAGACGCAATATCTCGAAAAACGGCCCACAACGGCGACCAAGCCTGTTGCAAACAGAAATCAATCAAGGTGATGCCAGTGATAGCATCACCCACATCTCCAGCCACCGGCCACCAGCGCCCTGCTCCGATGTTCAAGATCTCTGTACCCAGCTTCGCCCTAGCCCTGGCGCTATCCGCATCTGTGCAAGCGGCCGACCACGCGTCCTTTTGGACCCACACCCAACGGGGTGGCAACAGCTTTAACCGCCTGCCGCCGGATGCCAGCTACTACGAAGCGCTGCGCGGATATGGCGCCAGCTGGGTGCGGCTGTCGTATGACAAATGGAAGCCCGAGCAGCGTGACTTCCTGATGGGCAATGCCGATGATTACCAGCGCCTGTCCGCCGTGGATCTGGCCACCTTAAAGGCAGCGGTGGCCAAGGCCGATGCGGCTGGGTTGAAGGTGGTGATTGCACCGCTGTCACTGCCGCTGTCGCGCTGGTCGCAAAACAACCAGGGGAAGTTTGACGACCGCATCTGGCAGGACAAGGCGCACTGGAAAGCCGCAGGCCAGTTTTGGCAAGACCTCGCCCGCGCCTTGAAGGACACGTCCGGCATTGCGGCCTACAACCTGATCAACGAACCCGCGCCCGAGAAACAAGGCGGCCTGCCCGAGCATGCCAGCCCAGCGGACATGCGGGCCTGGTATGCCAAGGCTAAAGGCGGCTCACGCGATTTACTCGCCTTCTATAACTACCTGATTGCCCAGGTCCGCGCCGTCGACCCGGACACGCCCATCATGGTGGATGCCGGCTGGTATGGCGCGGCCGATGCCTTCACCTACTGGCCCGAAGCACTAGAGGACAAACGGGTGCTGTACAGCTTTCACATGTACGAGCCCTACCAGGCCACCAGCGGCCCCAACCTGAAGCGCAAGCAGCCCTACCGATACCCGGGCGAAGTGCCGTTTGCCGGCAAGACACAGCCCTGGAACCAGCAGCGCGTGGCCCAGTACCTGGATGCCGTCAACAGTTGGGCGCGCTCCTTGTCAATCCCGCCCGAGCAGATAGTGATGGGCGAGTTTGGCTGCGTGCGCATGCTCGACAGCTGCAGCCAGTACCTGGACGATGTGCTTTCCTATGCCGAGGACAAGCGCTACCACTGGGCCTTCTACAGCTTTCGCGAAGATGCCTGGGACGCCATGGACTACGAACTGGGCCAGGCCAAGGTGCATTGGCGCTACTGGGATGCGATGGAAAAGAACCAACCCGACCCGGTGAAGCGCAGCGCGACACCGGAGTTCGAGCCCATCCGCAAGCGCCTGCAACAGCGCTTGCAGCCGCGCTGAAAGCTGCCGATTAGCGTGCACTCAGCAACGTAGTGCTGCCCGGGCGCCCTGGCACATTCAAGGTGGCCACCGGTGCCGGCGTGCTGGCAATGCGCTGGCCACGGCGCCATACGCCCAGGCGCGTGGCCTTCAGGCGCAGGGCCTCCACCGGGTCCTTGGCATGCAGCAGCACAAAGTCGGCATGGGCACCCTTTTCAATGCCATAGCCTTGCAGGCCCAGCAAGCGCGCGGGGTTCAGGGTGATGGCATCAAAGCATTGCTGCATGCCGGCGCGGCTGGTCATCTGTGCCACATGCAGGCCCATGTTCGCCACATCCAGCGCATCGCCCGATCCCAGGCTGTACCAGGGGTCCATCACGCAGTCATGGCCAAAGGCAACGGTCAGGCCGGCGGCCATCAGCTCGGGCACGCGCGTCATGCCCCGGCGCTTGGGGTAAGTGTCATGGCGGCCTTGGATCGTGATGTTGATCAAGGGGTTGCTGACAACGCCCAGTTGCGCCTCGGCCATCAAGGCCATCAGCTTGCTGACGTAGTAGTTGTCCATGCTGTGCATGGAGGTCAGGTGCGAACCAGTCACGCGGCCATGCAGGCCCAGGCGCTGCGTATGGTAGGCCAGGGTCTCGACATGGCGCGACATCGGGTCGTCCGACTCGTCGCAGTGCATGTCCACCAACTTGCCGCGCTCGGCCGCCAGTTCGCAGAGAATGCGCACGCTCTCGGCGCCATCAGCCATGGTGCGCTCAAAGTGCGGAATGCCGCCAACGACATCGACGCCCAGGTCGAGCGCGCGCTTGAGGTTGTCCAGCCCGCCTGGTGTGCGCAGCACGCCATCTTGCGGAAAGGCCACCAGCTGCAGGTCGATATACGGCGCCACGCGCTTTTGCACATCAAGCATGGCTTCGACCGGCAGCAGGCTGGGGTCGCTGGTATCCACATGGCTGCGGATAGCCAGAAGGCCGCGCGCCACTGCCCAGTCGCAGTAGGCCAAGGCGCGTTCGACCAGCGCCTCATGCGTCAGCTGGGGCTTGAGTTCGCCCCAGAGCGCAATGCCTTCGAGCAAGGTGCCGCTTTCGTTGACACGCGGGATGCCGTAGCTCAGGGTGGCATCCATGTGGAAGTGCGGGTCCACAAAGGGTGGGCTCAGCAGCAGGCCCTGGGCGTCCACCACCTCGGCAGCGGGCGCCTGCAGGCCCTCGCTGACCTCGGCAATCTTGCCGTCCTGCACAGCGACCGACATGTTCTTGCGGCCATCGGGCAGGCTGGCATTGTGAATCAATAAATCAAGCATTTTTTATCCTTTGTAGGCAGGCCAGGGCCTGCATCGTGGGGCGCGAAGCGCGGCTCAGCGCTCGCCTTTGCGGTAGGGTTTCATCAAGGCCTGCGGGTAGGCGGCTTTGCGGGCCACCAGCACCAGCGCCAGGATCGACAGCAGGTATGGCAGCATCAGATAGAACTGGTAGGGCACGAGGCCATCGCCCGACTGCTGCAGCCGCAGCTGCAGCGCATCGAAGAACGCAAACAGCAGCGCGCCCAGTAAGGCCTTGCCCGGCCGCCAGGATGCAAACACGACCAGCGCCACACAGATCCAGCCCCGGCCGTTGACCATGTTGAAGAAAAAGGCATTGAAGGCCGACAGGGTCAGGAAGGCACCGGCCACGCCCATCAGCGCCGAGCCGGCAATGATGGCACCACTGCGCACCGCCATCACAGCCACGCCCTGGCCTTCTGCGGCTTGCGGGTTCTCGCCCACCATGCGCACCGCCAAGCCCAGCGGCGTGCGAAACAGCACCCAGGCCAGCAACGGCACCAGCAGTAGCGCCAGCAAGGTCAAGGCGGTCTGGTCGCCCAGAATCGGGATCGGCAGCCAGTCCATGGCCTCAAACGGCGTGATCGTGGGCGGCGTGTTCACCTTGGGAAAGCTCACCCGGTAGCCGTAGTACGACAAGGCCGTCGCCAGCATGGTAATGCCCAGGCCCGATACGTGCTGCGACAGCGCCAGACCCACCGTCAGCCAGGCATGCAGGCTGCCCAGCACCGCGCCGGTGAGTGCGGCCACCAGCACCCCCGTCCACAGGCCATGGCCGGCATACACGGTCAGCCAGCCGGTAAAGGCACCGGCCACCATGATGCCTTCGATGCCCAGGTTCAGCACCCCGGCGCGCTCGCACAGCAGCACACCCAGGGTGCCCAGCAGCAGCGGCGTGGCCGTACGCAGCACGGCCACCCAGAAAGAGGCATTGGCCAAAATATCCATCACGTCGCTCATAGGGCACCTCGCGCTGCGCTTTGTTCTTGGGGTTTCAACATCGCAGCTCTCACTTTCTGCGCAAGCGGTATTGGGTCATCAGGCTGGCCACCAGCACCGACAGCAGCGAGGCCGCCACGATCACATCGGCAATCGCATTGGGCACGCCCACGGCGCGGCTCATGCTGTCGGCCCCCACCAGCATGCCTGCCACAAACACGGCCGAGGCCACCACACCCAGCGGGTGCAGGCCCGCCAGCATCGCAATCACGATGCCGCTGTAGCCATAGCCGGGCGACATGTCCAGGGTCAGGTAGCTGGTGCGGCCTGCCACCTCGATGGCGCCGGCCAGGCCTGCGAGCCCGCCCGACAGCAGCGCCACCAGAACCACGGTGCGGGTCACCGGCACACCGGCAAAGGCCGCCGCGCGGGGGTTGGCACCGGCAGCGCGGATGTCAAAACCCGGCACCGCCCGCTGCAGCAGCAGCCACAGCGCTACGGCCAGGCCCACGGCGATCAGCAAGCCATTGTGCAAACGGGTCTGCGCAATCAGCTTGCCCAGTTCCAGGTCACCCTGCAGCGCCACGCTCTGCGGCCAGCCCATCGCCATTGGGTCTTTCATCGGGCCATCAAGCAGATAGGACACTGCCAGCAGCATGACAAAGTTCAGCAGCAAGGTGGTCACCACCTCGTCCACGCCCAGCTTGGTCTTCATCAAGGCGGGGCCCAGCAGCAAGGCCGCGCCAGCCAGTGCTGCTGCCAGCAGCATCAGCGGAAACAGCAGATAAATGGGCAGCTCAAAGCCCGTGCCGCCATGCATGCCCCCCACGGCCACGGCCGCCACCGCGCCGGCGTAGAGCTGGCCCTCGGCACCGATGTTGAACAGCCGCGCCCGGAACGCCACAGCAGCGGCCAGACCGGTCAGGATCAGCGGCACGGCACGCGTCAGGGTCTCGGACAGCGCAAACAGCGAGCCAAAGGCCCCTTTGAACAGCGCCACATAGGTGGCACCCACGGGCGCGCCCGCCCACAGCACCAGCAGGCCGCTGATGGCCAAGGTAAATACCACGGCACCCAAGGGCGCAGCCACCATGGCCAGCTTCGAGGGGGTTGCTCTTTTTTCTATACGCATTGCAGTCTCTCAGCCCTGGCCCACAGGCGCTGTCATAGGAGATCCGGCCATGGCCAGACCGATGGTCTCGCGGCTCCAGTCCGCAAAAGGCAGCACGGGCGACAGGTGGCCCTCGTGCATCACGCCGATGCGGTCACCCAGCGCCAGCACCTCGTCCAGATCGTCCGAGATCAGCAGCACGGCAGCGCCCGCATCGCGGGCCGCCAGCAGCTGCTGGTGCACAAAGCGCACCGCGCCAATGTCCAGGCCCCAGGTGGGTTGGTGCGCCACAATCAGGCGCGGCGCCATGCCATCGGCGCCCTGGGGTGCCAACAACGCCCGGCCCAGGATCAGCTTTTGCATATTGCCACCGGACAGCGAACGGGCCGGCGCATCCAGCCCGCCGCCGCGCACATCGAACTGCTGGGACACATGCTGGGCCTGGCTGCGTGCCTGCGCACGGCGCACCCAGCCCCAGCGCGAAAACCAGGGGCTGCGCAGCCGCTCGGAGACGGCGTTTTCCCAGACCGGCAAATCACCGACCACGCCGGTGCCATGGCGGTCTTCCGGGATGCGCGCCACGCCCTGGGCGACCAGGGCCACGGCCGACGCCGGCATGGGCGCACCCAGGTACTGCACCGTGCCCTGGCCCGGGCGGCGCATGCCGCAGAGCATATCGGCCAAGGCCACCTGGCCGTTGCCCGAGACACCGGCAATCGCCACCATCTCCCCGGCCCTGAGCACCAGCGACACATCCACCAGGCGATCGCGCGCGGTGGATTTGGCCGAGGCCGTCGTATGCACATTGCGCAGGCTGCAGACCTCATCCCCCACTTTGGACGCAGCTTGGCGCTCGGGCAGGCTCACCGCCTCGCCCACCATCCACTGCGCCAGCTGCGCCTGGGTGCTGCCGGCGGTGGGCGCCTCGGCCACCAGCTTGCCGTGCCGCAGCACGGCCACGCGGTCGGCCACGCGCAACACTTCGCCCAGCTTGTGGCTGATGAAGATGATCGACAGGCCTTGGGCCACCATCTGGGACAGGGTCGCAAACAGCGCCTCGCTCTCCTGCGGAGTCAGTACGGCAGTCGGCTCATCCAGAATCAAGATCTTGGCGCCCCGGTACAGCGCCTTGAGGATTTCCACCCGTTGGCGCTCGCCCACCGACAGGCTGCCCACGCGCGCATCCGGATCGACCACCAGGCCAAACTGGCGCGCGACCTCGACCAGCTTGGCGCGGGCCTGGCGCTTGGCCGACTGCAGGCGCAGCAGCGATTCGCTGCCCACCATGATGTTATCCAGCACGCTCAGGTTGTCGGCCAGCGCAAAGTGCTGGTGCACCATGCCGATGCCGGCGGCCAGCGAGGCACGCGGCTGGCCCGGCGGCAGCGGCTGGCCCATCACCGCGATCTGCCCCTCCTCGGCCACATAGTGGCCAAACAGGATCGACATCAGGGTGGATTTGCCCGCACCGTTCTCGCCCAGCAAGGCCACGATCTCGCCCCGGTGCAAGGTCAGCGAAATGGAATCATTGGCCACCAGGGGGCCAAAGCGTTTGGTGATGCCATGCAGCTGGAGCACGACAGGAGAGGAACTTGGAGGTGACATGGGCAAAGGGGCCGCTGGGTTCGCTGGGCAGGCGACAGGGCCTGGTCGCTGGCACAAAAACAGCCCCGGTATTTGCCGGAGCTGGAAATGGGTGGCGCCGTGCTGGGGGCACAGCGCCTATGCAATCCAAGCCCGGCTTACTTGGCCGTGGACTTGGGTTGCGAGTCGTCGACCTTCACGACGAACTTGCCCGACAGGATGTCGGCCTGCTTGGCCTGCACCTTGGCGATCAAGTCGGCTGGCAGCTTCTTCTCGAAGGTGCCAAACGGTGCCAGCGACGAGCCCTTGTACTTCATCATCGAGTACGGGCCGTAGTCCTCAGCCTTGTAGCTGCCATCCTTCACGGCCTTGATCGCGCGCTCCACGCTGGGCTCCATGTGCCACAGGGCCGAGGCCACCACGGTATCGGGGTACTGCGCCTGGGTGTTGATCACATTGCCAATCGCCAGCTTGCCCTTTTCCTTGGCGGCATCGCTCACGCCAAAGCGCTCGGCGTAGAGCACATCGGCGCCCTTGTCGATCATCGCAAAGGTGGCTTCCTTGGCCTTGGGTGGATCAAACCAGCTGTTGATGAAGCTGACGGTGAACTCCACCTTGGGGTTCACTTCCTTGGCGCCCGCCATGAAGGCGTGCATCAGGCGGTTGACTTCGGGGATGGGGAAACCGCCGACCATGCCGATCTTGCTGGTCTTGGTCATGCCACCGGCCACCATGCCCGACAGGTAGGCAGGCTCCTGGATGTAGTTGTCGAACACGCTGAAGTTGGGCGCCTGGACCTTGCCGGACGAGCCCATCACAAAGGCGGTCTTGGGGAAGTCCTTGGCCACCTTGCGCGCTGCCGCTTCCACACCAAACACCTCGCCAAACATCAGCTGCGCGCCGCCCGTGGCGTACTCGCGCATCACGCGCTCGTAGTCGGCATTGGCCACATTCTCGCTGGACTTGTACTCGATCTCGCCACGCGCCTCGGCAGCCTTCAGCGCCTCGTGGATGCGGCTGACCCATTGCTGTTCATACGGCACGGTGTAGACCGCCGCGACCTTCACCTTGGTCTGCGCCCAGGCCGGTGCAGCCGACAGGCCGGCCAGCGCGAGGGGAAGCGCAGCCAGGCAGGTTTGAACAATACGACGCCGTGTAGTCATCAAGAAACTCCTTAGGGGTGAGATCCACTTGCGATCAAGTGGGCGGGCGAGAGAAGCAAGTTCTGTACCGTGTGTTGTGCCCACATGCTGCATCTGCTGGTGGTCGCTCTTTTTTTGAGAGCAACAGTGTTCGACTGGACTAAGCACACCACAGGTTTGCAAGGCCAAAAACACGCACAAAGCAGACGCAACACGCAATGCGTATATACACAGCGCGCCGCGCATTCTAACCAGATAAGCGGGGCTTGAAACCGTATTTTCACTATGCGTCAACCAGCGACAAGCGGGCTGTCCCTATGGCCGGGACTGCGCAGCTGGCGATAGCCGATGAAAAAACCGCCATGCTTTGCGGCATGGCGGTCGGGGATCAGGGTGTCAGTGGCGGCGCCGGGGCAACCTGGGCACCGCGGCTCAGTGGTTGCGGCGCAGCTTCATCACAATCGGCATCGCAATGGTGGCCATGCGGATCAGCTTGCGCGGCCCCAGCAGCAGGCCGGCGCCGACGAGGCCGGCGCAGACGACGGGATGCTCACGGCCAAAGTTGATCAGGCGCTCGACCAAGGTGCCATAGGCCATCGGGTTGTGCTGCGGGGCACCACCGGCATCACGGCGCAAGGCCAGTGCCTGTTCGCGCGCCAGGCGGCGGCCATCGAGGCGTTCGCGCTGGTTTTGGATGCGCAGCAGCACTTCGCGGGCCTCTGGATCGGTGGCCTGCAGCAGTTGCAGGTCAGCGTCTTTGCTTGGGTTGATCATCGCTTGGGTCCCCCGCATTACTTGAGACGGCCCTTGACGGCTTGCCAGTCCTGGCGCAGCACGGTCTTGGTCAGTTGGAAGGGGTTGGCCGCCTTCTTCGTGGTCAGGTAGATGAAGGCCAGCACACCCAGCCACAGCACCAGCCACACACCAGCCACCAGCCAGGTAGCCAGCATGCGGTTGGGCGTATCCCAGAAGGAAATGATGATGGCACCCGAGAGCACCGTCAGGGCCACAATGGTCAGACCTGCGACCACCAAACCCATCAGGACCAGCCAGATCAGGTTCTTTTTCTGCTCCTGCCATTCAATGGCCAGCAGATCCATTCGGTCTTCAGCCGCTATGGCGCTTTCAGACAGCAAGGCGCGAAAACGCGCCAGCATGTCATCCACGCCCAGCACAGACAACCAGTTCATGGACTCTCCTCGTGCATATGGGGCACCTGGGTGCCCCTTGTTCTTGGTGTCGGCCCGGCGGGCCGTGCCAGCGCGGCTATGGTGCCGGCGCTGGCTTCGGGCTCAGCTTAGCGGCGCGAGAAGATAAAACCGATCAAGGCACCTACGGCCAGCGCGGCACCGGCAACGCGCCATGGCTCGTCATGCGCATAGCGGTCTGCGGCCAGCGCAGCTTCCTTGGCCTGGCGGGCGGCTTCCTGCGCAGCGCGCACAGCGCCTTCGCGGGCGTCACCGGCTGTGTCTTCCAGACGTTGGCGCAGTTGCTTGATATCGGGCACGCCGTCCAGGTCCTTGCTGGACAGCACGCCGCGCAGATCGCTCACCAGTTTTTCCAGATCAGCCTGGGCATTCTCAACGGTATCGCTCAGCAAATTGGATTTACGCATGTTCATCATCCTTTTCTTGGTCAGGCTACAGGAAAGTTCCGGCTACACGACGGGCAGCACAGGCAGGCCGCTACATCGCGTTAGCTCCGTTACATGTTAACGGAGAAACATACAGCTTCGGGTTCCGATATGCAGCCCTGCCTGTCAGAAGATTCCGACTATCGCCGTCAAACTGCAGCTTTTGTCGCATTTATGTGCGCATCACGGATCCAGCGCCAATCCCGTCGGCTGCCTTCAGCCCGCATCCTGCGCCACCGCTTGGTTCACTGCCTTGGCAATTGCCAGGCAACTGGTCAGGCCGGGCGACTCGATGCCCAGCAGATGGAACAGTCCCGGCGCGCCATGCACCTCAGGCCCTTGCAGCACAAAGTCGGCGTCTGGCTCGCCCGGGCCGCTGATCTTGGGGCGGATACCGGCGTAACCTGCGGCCAGCGCACCATCCTGCAGACCGGGCCAGTAGCGGCGCACAGCCGCATAAAAGGCGTCGCCGCGCGCGGGATCCACCACCAGGTCGTCAGCACTGGCCACCCACTGCACGTCGGGGCCAAACTTGGCTTGGCCGCCCAGGTCCAGGGTCAGGTGTACACCCAGGCCGCCCACTTCGGGGACGGGGTAGATGAGCTGCTTGAACGGCGCGCGGCCGCCCAAGGTGAAATAGTTGCCCTTGGCATAGTGGGCCCTGGGCAGCTGCGACCCATCAGCGCCTTCAAACTTGCGCGCCAGATCGGGCGCCCACAGGCCTGCGGCATTGACCACGGTCCTGGCCTGCAGCTCGGTGCCATCTTCGGTGCGCAGCAGAATGTGGCCATCCTGGCATTGGGCAGCGGCCAGCGGGCTGTTGAACACCACCATGCCACCGGCGTTTTCCAGATCGCCCTGCAGGCTCAGCATCAGCCCATGGCTGTCCACAATGCCGGTGCTGGGCGAATGCAAGGCGGCCACGCATTCCAGCTCGGGCTCCATCGCCCTCGCCTCGTCGCGGCTCAGCAGCACCAGGTCATCGACGCCATTGGCGGCGGCATGGCGGGCAATGTCCTGCAGCTTGGCGCGCTGTGCCTCCGAGGTCGCCACGATCAGCTTGCCGCAGCGCTGGTGGTCAATACCGCGTTCCTGGCAGTAGGCATACAGCAGGGCCTTGCCCTCCACACACCAACGCGCCTTGCGCGAGCCTTGGGCGTAGTAGATGCCGGCATGGATCACCTCGCTGTTGCGCGAGCTGGTGCCCGTGCCAATGGCGTCCTGCGCCTCCAGCACCAGCAACTCACGGCCCGCCAAGGCCAGTTCACGGGCGACCGCCAGCCCCACCACACCTGCACCAATCACCACGCAATCGACGACATCAGCCACTTGCTCGCTCCTTTGCTTTCTGTATGCCTGCCAGCTTAGCGCCTGGCGCATCGCCCAAAAGCAAAAAGCCGGTTAAAAACCGGCTTTCGTCAGCGTTGCCTGCCCAGGGCCGCAGGGCCCCGGCAGGTGGCGCCTTCTTACTTGTTGTAGTTGGCGATGCCGTCCACGATTTCCTTGTGGGCTTCGTCCACACCCTTCCAGCCCAGCACCTTCACCCACTTGCCCTTTTCCAGGTCCTTGTAGTGTTCGAAGAAGTGCGAGATCTGCTGCAGCACCAGGTCATGGATGTCGCTCAGGTGGTTGATCTTGTCGTAGGCTGGCAGAAGCTTTTGGGTGGGCACAGCCAGCACCTTGCCGTCCACGCCGGACTCGTCTTCCATGTGCAGGATGCCGATCGCGCGGCAAGGCACCACCACGCCGGTAGGCAGTGGGAAAGGTGTCATCACCAGCACGTCCACGGGGTCGCCGTCGCCCGACAGGGTTTGGGGCACATAGCCGTAGTTCACGGGGTAGTGCATGGCGGTGCCCAGGAAGCGGTCCACGAACACGCAACCCGAATCCTTGTCCACTTCGTACTTCACAGGAGCGGAGTTGGCCGAGATTTCGATCACAACGTTGAAGACATCAGGGGCCTTGGAGCCAGGGGTCAGTTTTTCGAAGGACATGCGATTCCTATGAGGTCAATTGAATGGAGGGCCGACAGCGCGCGAGCGGCCCGCCAGCGGCAAAACCCCGTGATTTTAGGTGCATTGGCCAGCCATTGCCCAAAAAATGCCTACAGCCTGGCCAAATGGGCCGGTCAAACCCGTGACAACCGCGGGCTCATCCCGGTAGGCGCTGGCCCATTCCTGCGCTATCGTGGTGGCCGTTTCGAGCCTGCCATCTGGCAGACTCAGCAGCCTATTGCACCCAGAACGGAACAACGCCATGCAATTGCATTACATCGCCAACGCCTCTGTGCCCTCGCTGTCGGGCAAGACCATTCCCGTCATCGACCCGTCCGACGGCCAACCCTTTGATGAAATCCAGCGCGGCAATGCGGAAGACGTGGACCACGCGGTGCAAGCCGCGCGCCTGTGCTACGACAACGTATGGCGCAAGACCAGCCCCGCTGAGCGCAGCCGCCTGATGATGCGCCTGTCGGCCAAGGTGCTGGAGCATGCCGACGAGCTCGCCGCCATCGAGCAGCGCGACTGCGGCAAGCCCACCAAGCAGGCCAAGGCCGATGCGCTGGCCCTGGGCCGCTATTTCGAGTTCTATGCCGGCGCAGCCGACAAGCTCCACGGCGAGACCATTCCCTACCCCAATGATTTCAGCGTGCTGACCTGGCGCGAGCCCCATGGCGTGACCGGCCACATCGTGCCCTGGAACTACCCGATGCAGATCTTTGGCCGCTGCGTGGGTGCGGCACTGGCGGCAGGCAATGTCTGCGTGGTCAAGCCTTCTGAGGATGCCTGCCTGAGCCTCATCCGCGTGGCGCAACTGGCAGCCGATGTGGGCTTCCCTGCCGGCGCGATCAATATCGTCACCGGCTTTGGCCATGAAGTGGGCGATGCGCTGGCCCGCAACCCCGATGTGGACCACATCAGCTTTACCGGCAGCCCCCGCATCGGCACCTTGATCGAGCAGGCTGCTGCCGAACGCCACTGCCCCTGCACCCTGGAGCTGGGCGGCAAGAGCCCGCAGATCGTGTTCGCCGATGCCGATCTGGATGCCGCCATCCCGACCATCATCAACGCCATCATCCAGAACTCCGGCCAGACCTGTTCGGCCGGCTCGCGCCTGCTGGTAGAGCGCAGCATCTACGAAACCCTGCTGGCCCGCCTGGGCAGCGCCTTTGAAGCGCTGCGCGTCGGCCCCGCCAGCCTGGACCTGGACCTGGGCCCGCTGATCCGCCAGACCCAGCAGCAACGCGTCTGGGATTTTCTGAGCGATGCGCACAACGACGGCATCTCCGTCGTCGCCCAAGGCCAGATCATCGATGAAGCCCCAGAAGGCGGCTACTACCAGGCCCCTACCCTGCTGCGCGATGTGCCGGTGGACCACCGCCTGGCCCAGGAAGAGATCTTTGGCCCGGTCCTCAGCGCCATGGCCTTCGACAGCGAAGAAGAAGCCATCAAGATGGCCAATGCGACCCAGTTTGGCCTGGTGGCCGGCGTCTGGACGCGCGATGGCGGCCGCCAGTTCCGCGTGGCCAAGCGCCTGCGCAGCGGCCAGGTCTTCATCAACAACTACGGCGCCGGCGGCGGCGTGGAGCTGCCCTTTGGCGGCACCAAGGCCAGCGGCCATGGCCGCGAAAAGGGCTTTGAAGCGCTGTACGGCTTTACCACGCTGAAGACCGTCGCCATCCGCCACGGTTGATACCGGGCTTGCGGGCACTTCGGGTGCCCTACCCCCTAGCGCCGCCCCTGCTCTGCAGCGGCGGCGCGTTTGTTTTTACAATAGAGGGCTGTGCGCAGCCGACAGCCCGCCTGTCACCTGCTGCACAGACAGCCCGCAGCAACAGTCGCATAGTGATCAGCACTGTTGGCATGGCAGCGCAGCCAGCTTGCGCCGTCTGCACCAAACCGGGTCATTCATAAAAAACAATCCCACCGCGACACCCTCTCCCATGCCTTTGTCTCCCGTCCCCAACCGCGTCCCCAAACATTTGCGCGATGTGCGCTACCGCAGCTTCGAGCGCGAGGATGGGCTGTGGGATGTAGAAGGCGAACTGGTGGATACCAAGGCCTATGACCTGGTGCTGTCCGGCGAGCGCAAGCGCAAAGCCGGAGAGCCCATTCACCACATGTGGATTCGCTGTACCATTGATACAACACTTACAGTTGTTGCGATCGAGGTGGCGATGGATGCCCACCCGCTGGGTGAGTGCCCGCTGGCCCTGCCCGCCATGCAGAAGATGGTGGGCTGTTGCATGGCCCGGGGGTGGCGCAAAGCCATCGAAGCCAACCTCGGCAACATCGAGGGTTGCACCCATATGCGCGAGCTGTTGTTCAACATGGCGACCGCCGCCTTCCAGAGCGTGAACCAGGCCTTTGCGCGCCCCCAATCGGACCAGCCACCCCGCCATCTGGGGCAGTGCAAGGGCTGGGATTTCAATGGCGCCGGCGTCGCCACCATCTACCCCCAATTCATCGGTTGGCAAGCGCCCAAGCCAGGCAGCACCGGCGCTGCAGCGGTGGCAACCACTAGCGCCAACCCCGCCGACAAGCCTGCCGACGACAGCACCAACAAGGGCTGAACCGCCGCCCTAGGGCACCGCTGCCTCCACCCAGCCACCACCGCGCTCCAGCCGCCGTGGTGGCTTTTTTACGCCCGTATTTTTCAGGTTTCTGCGGCTTCTTAAGGCTGTCTTAAGGTCTTGCTGGGGCATCCCCCAGCCTGTTCAATTTTTGAGCAGACCTGGTATTAACCCTAGGACACTATGACGGCAAAAATAATGGACGTGTTCGTTCAAAATCAAAATTCGTTGAACAATTTTTAATACCACATCCCACAAAAGAGAATTTGAAACCTACAAAAATTAATTATTGTTGAAACCCCGTATAGCGTTACTTTGCAATAACTGTTAATTTTGGCAAACAATTCACCAGCATAGCAGTTGTTTCTGGCACTGCCGTGGCTGGTGATCGTATTCATCCCGGGCAGCATCTGCTGCGCCCTATTTATCTCTATAAGGATCCGTCATGAAGCGTCGCGTTTTTTGTGCCACCGCCACCCTGGTGGCCAGCTTCGGTTTTGCCACCGCAGCTGTTGCCCAAACCAAATGGGATTTCGCCACGGCGTATGCGCCATTCAACTTCCACTCCAAGAACAACGAGCAGTTCGTCAAGGATGTGGATGCAGCGACGAGCGGCAAAGTCAAAATCACTCCCCATTTTGGTGCATCGCTTTTCAAAATGCCCGAAATCAAGCGCGCCGTGCAAACCGGTAATGCGCAGATGGGTGAGTTCTTTCTGGTGAGCTTCCAGAATGAATCGCAGCTCTTTGGCGTTGACGGCCTGCCTTTCCTGGTCGACAGCTATGAGCAGGCATTCAAGCTCTACCAAGCCCAAAAGCCAGCGCTGCAAAAGCTGCTGGACAAGCAAGGCCAGGTGCTGCTGTATTCGGTGGCATGGCCACCCCAGGGCATCTACACCAAGAAGCCGATCAACTCGGTGGCTGACCTCAAGGGCATGAAGTGGCGCGTCTACTCGCCCACCACCGCCCGCATTGGCGAGCTGATTGGCGCGCAACCGGCCACCGTGCAAGAGGCCGAACTGTCCCAGGCGCTCGCCACCGGCGTGGTCGATGGCCTGATCACCTCGTCGGCCACCGGCGCTGACAACAAGCTGTTCGAAAACCTGAAGTATTACTACAACGTGCAGGCCTGGATCCCCAAGAATGCCGTGACCGTGAGCAAGAAGGCCTTCAACGCGCTGGGCAAGGCCGAGCAGGAAGCGGTGCTCAAGGCCGCTGCCGCTGCCGAAGAGCGCGGCTGGAAGGAATCCAAGGAAGTGGATGCCAAGTCGCTGGCGACCCTGAAGCAAGGCGGGATGAGCATCGAGCTGCCATCGGCCCAACTCAAGGCTGACCTGGCCAAGGTCGGTGAGACCGTGGTCAAGGAATGGACCGACAAGGCCGGCGCCGAAGGCAAGGCCATTCTGGACGCCTACCAGGCCTCCAAGTAAGCAACGGCCTCCTCTGTACAACCCATGCGGGGCCATCGCGGCCCCCGCTGGGCTGTGCAGTCAGCAACCTTTACTGCTTTGAATGACAAGCATGCGCAAGCTATTAAATGGACTGTATGACGCCTCTGCCTGGCTGGCAGGGCTGTCGATGATCGGCATCCTCGTGATGGTGCTGCTCACCGTGGTCAGCCGCCTGATCGGCTTCAGTGCCCCCGGCACCGATGCCTATGCCGGCTACGCGATGGCGGGAGCGGGCTTCATGGCCCTGGCCAGCACCCTCAAGAAGGGCGAACACATCCGCGTGACCCTGCTGCTGGGCGCGCTCAAAGGTGGCGCCTTGAAGACCATGGAAGTGATTGCCCTGGGCATCGCAACCATCCTCTCGGGCTTTCTGGCGTTCTATTCCGCACGCCTGGTCTGGCAATCCTGGGAGATCGATGACATCTCCGTGGGCATGGACGCCTCGCCACTGTGGATTCCGCAACTTTTTATGGCACTGGGTACCCTGGTGTTTTTTATCGCCTTTTGCGACGAGCTGGTACTGGAGCTGACAGGCAAACGCCAGGCTGTGGTCAAAGAGGACGCCCACCATGAATGAAATTACCGCCAGCATTGCGCTGATCGTGGTGCTGCTGGCCCTGTTGGGCGGCGGCGTCTGGGTGGGTCTGACCCTGGCCGGTGTGGCCTGGTTTGGCATGGAGT
Organism: Comamonas sp. JUb58; assembly: GCF_004364775.1. Taxonomy (GTDB): domain Bacteria; phylum Pseudomonadota; class Gammaproteobacteria; order Burkholderiales; family Burkholderiaceae_C; genus Comamonas. The sequence continues at coordinate 117,009 of NZ_SOAL01000006.1, read as the reverse complement.
TCTTCACCGCCCGCGCGGCTGGGGACGCGATGGCGATGACCATCTGGGGATCGGCCAGCAGCTGGACCTTGACGGCGCTGCCGCTCTTTGTCTGGATGGGCGAGATTCTCTACCGCACGAATTTATCGGAGAGCATGTTCCGGGGCCTCGCACCCTGGGTCAACCTGCTGCCCGGCCGCTTGCTGCACACCAATGTGATCGGCTGCACGATTTTTGCGGCGGTGTCCGGCTCCTCGGCCGCCACCTGCGCCACCGTGGGCAAGATGAATGTGCCTGAGCTGATGAAGCGCGGCTACCCCGAGAACATGGTCATCGGCTCCCTGGGCGGCCCGGCCACCCTGGGCCTGCTGATTCCGCCATCGATCATTCTGATCGTCTACGGCGTTGCCGCTGAGATGTCGATCTCCAAGCTCTTCATGGCCGGCGTGCTGCCCGGCATCATGCTGGCCCTGATGTTCAGCGGCTGGATCATCATCTGGTCCCTGCTCAACCCGAACAAGATCCCCAAGGCCGATGGCACGATGAGCTTCAAGCAAAAGCTCTATGAGTCCCGCCACCTGATTCCGGTGGTGCTGCTGATCGCTTCGGTGATTGCCAGCATCTACTCGGGCATTGCGACCGCCACCGAAGCCGCAGCGATTGGTGTGCTGGGCTCCCTGGTGCTGTCTGCCGCCCAAGGCGCGCTGACCTGGAAGAACTTCAAGGATTCGCTGTTCGGTGCCACGCGCCTCTACTGCATGATCGCGCTGATCCTGGCCGGTGCCTCGTTCATGACCCTGTCGATGGGCTATATCGGCCTGCCACGCCAACTGGCCGAGTTCGTCGGCAGCCTGAACCTGTCGCCTGCGATGCTGATCATTGTGCTGGGTATCTTCTACATCCTGATTGGCTGCTTCCTCGACGGTATCTCCACCATCGTGCTGACCATGGGTGTGGTGCTGCCCATCATCCACGCCGCAGGCATCGATCCGCTGTGGTTCGGCATCTTCCTGGTGATCACCGTGGAGACCGCCCAGATCACGCCGCCGGTGGGCTTCAACCTGTTCGTGCTGCAAAGCATGACGGGCAAGCAGATCACCTACCTGGCCCGCGTCTGCGCACCCTACTTTGTGCTGATGGTGCTGGCCCTGGTGATTCTCTGGTTCTTCCCCGAGATCGTCACCGTGCTGCCCAACAACATGTAAAGCGCGCGTTGATCCGCTACGAACCGGCTGCCCAGGCAGCCGGTTTTTTTATGCGCCAGCGCTCAGCACAGCAGCAGGTCCTGCTGCTCCTGCACCGTGGCCTGCAAAAAGCGCCAAACCACCTGGATGCCGGGCACTGAGCGCAGCTCGGGCGGCATCGACATCCAGAAGGTGCGGGTGAACTGGGCCTGCTCCGGCAGCACGCGCTGCAGTAACGGGTCCTTGTCGGCCAGAAAGCCGGGCAGCACCCCCAGGCCCGCGCCGGTGCGCACGGCGGTGTACTGCGCCAGGATGCTGGTGCTGCGAAAGCTGAAGCGCTGCGGCGCGCTCAGGCTGTCGAGGAACTGTAGTTCCTTAGTGAACAGCTGGTCGTCGACATAGTGCACAAAGCGGTGGCTGGCCAGGCCTTCGGTCGAGGTGATCAGCGGGTGGCGCGCCAGGTATTCGCGCTGGCCATACAGATAAAGGCGGTACTCGGTCAGGCGGCTAGTGACGACGGTATCGCGCACCGGGCGCTCCAGCGAGATGACGATATCGGCTTCGCGGCGCGAGAGCTGCAGCATGCGTGGCACCGCTAGCAAGTCGATCGTCAGCAAGGGGTAGCGCTGGGCCAGCAAGGCCAGGTGCTTGGCCAGCACCTGGGTGCCAAAGCCTTCGGTCACGCCAATGCGCACCACGCCGCTGGGGGTTTCGGCGCTTTGGCTAGCCGCAATCGGGGCGATGCCGCGCGCAATCTGGTCCATGGCCTCGGCGCGTGGTTGAAGCTGGCGGCCGGCATCGGTCAGCTTGTAGCCGCTGCCCTCGCGGGTGAACAAGGTGGCGCCGAGCTGCTTTTCCAGCGCCTGGATGCGGCGCGACACCGTTGTGTGCTCCACCCCCAGCGCCTTGGCCGCCCCCACCAGGGTGCCCGCCTGCACCAAGGCCCAGAAAAAGCGCAAATGATCCCAATCCATGCCAGCCCCTTGTCGATGTTGCACAGCATTATTGTGCAAATTTGCAACAGGGGCAGCAGACCGTGTTGGTGCCTGGCTCCGATCAGCCCTGTTTGGCGCGCTTGCGCTGCCAGGCGTAAGCCAGGCCCAGCAGCACAAACCAGGCCGGCGTGGCGATCAGCGCCTGGCGCGTGTCCAGCTCCAGGCTGAGCAGCACCAGCACGGCGGCAAAGAAGGCCAGGCAGACCCAGCACATGAACACGCCGCCCGGCATGCGGTAGTGGGAGGCCTTGTGCAGCTCTGGGCGCTGCTTGCGGTAGCTGATATAGGACAGCAGGATCAGCGACCAGACAAACATGAAGAGGATGGCCGAGACGGTGGTAACCAGGGTGAAGGCTTCCACCAGGTTGGGCACCACCCACATCAAAAAGGCACCGCCAAGCAGGCAGACGCAGGAAAACAGAAGCCCGCGCGAAGGCACGCTGCTGGCCGAGAGCTTGCCAAAGGAGCGCGGAGCATCACCCTTGAGCGCCAGCCCAAAGAGCATGCGGCTGGTGGAGAACACGCCGCTGTTGGCCGACGAGGCGGCGGAGGTCAGCACGACAAAATTGATCACGCTGGCCGCTGCAGGCAGACCGGCCAGCACAAACAGCTCGACAAAGGGGCTCTTGCTGGGCACCACATCGCGCCAAGGCGTGACGGCCATGATGGCGATCAGCGCGCAGACGTAGAAGATGATGATGCGGATCGGGATGGAGTTGATCGCGCGCGGCAGGGTGCGGTGCGGGTCCTTGGCCTCGGCGGCCGTGGTGCCGACCAGTTCGATACCAACAAAGGCAAACACCGCAATCTGGAAGCCGGCAAAAAAGCCCATGGCCCCATGGGGGAAGAGCCCGCCATCGTTCCAGAGGTTGGCGATGTTGGCCTGGCGCCCGGACGGCGAGCTGAATCCGGTGCTGACCATGTACAGGCCCGTGCCCACCAGCGCAACGATGGCCACAATCTTGATCATCGCAAACCAGAACTCGATCTCGCCAAACAGCTTGACGGTCAGCAGGTTGAGCGACAGCAGCACCGCCACACAGGCAATCGCTGGTGCCCACTGCGGCAGATCAGGCCACCAGAACTGGGCATAGGCCGAGATCGCAATCACATCGGCAATGCCGGTGATGATCCAGCAGAACCAGTAGGTCCAACCGGTGAAGAAACCGGCCCAGGGGCCCAGCAGGTCGTCGGAGAAATCGATGAAGGACTTGTACTGCAGGTTGGACAGCAGCAGCTCACCCATGGCCCGCATCACAAAGAACAGCATGATGCCGATGATGGCGTAGACCAGCACGATGGAGGGCCCCGCCAGGCTGATGGTTTTGCCAGAGCCCATGAAGAGCCCTGTGCCAATGGCGCCGCCGATGGCGATCAGCTGGATATGGCGGTTGCTGAGATTGCGTTGGAGATCGTCGGTGCCATGCTCGGCCCTCGATTGCTCCGCTGGGGCCTGTTTGTTCATAGAGTAAAGCGCCTTGCGTTAGCGAAAAAGATAGTGCGCTTTCCGGGTTGAGCCCAGGACGCACCGCGAAGGTGCGCAAGGATAAAACAGCGTTTGGCCTGAAAATACAAAATGGTTATTTTGTTGCGCAACTAATTGTGCAAAGCCAGCAATTTACCGCCTACCCGCTTCGCCAATGCCTGCAAAGGCGCGACAGCGCTGCTTTCCAATACTGACAGCGGATAACAGTCGGTATCGATATCGATACTGACCAAACTCAGGCCTTGGCTGCGCAGGTAGTCGCCCGCCTCCTGCAAGGCCTCATGGTTCAGCGCCTTGCTGCCCGCCAGCGCTTGCAGGTCCAGCCCCCGCTGCTGCACGGTTTGCAGCTGCTGCAGCGCCCAGATGGCATCGTCCATGTTCAGCTTCCAGTCCAGCTCAAAGTTCTGCTTGCGGCGCTGCAGTCCCTCGACCAGCGCCAGCCATGGCGTCACGTGTTCCGGCTCTTCTATCCCTCGGTTGATCAACTCATCGGCAAAGCGGTCGAGGTACTGCGCCGGCTGCTCGATCGCTTGCCGCACCTCGCCCCAGAGTTCATCGCTATCGTCCAGGGCCAGCGTCTGGCCGAGGGCCATGCACAAGGCCTGCCAATCGTCCATCTTGGGCTCCGATAGGGTTTCAGGCGCAAGCGCATGCGCCGCACCCTCGTCTGGCACAGGCGGCTTGGCGCCTAACAGCTGACCGATTTTGTCCAACCAACCCATGGCAGTCTCCTTGTTACAAGCGATCAAAACAGTATGCACCAGGCCGCCGGCAAGCCGGCAGATGTGCAGGACCGCACAGCCCTGTGCAGCCAACCTCTTGTTTGGGCGAATGCGCACATCTACTATGTGCAGTAACGGTAGCTTGCCCGCTGGCAGCCTGCCGCCGCTCGTGACCCAGATACCCAGGAGACAAAACATGAACGCACCGCAATCCACCAGCACCTTGGCGCCAACCGTCAAGCTGTTGATCAACGGCCAACTGGTCGAATCCAAGACCACGCAGTGGCGTGACGTAGTCAACCCTGCCACGCAGCAGGTGCTGGCCCGCGTGCCTTTTGCCACGCCCGAAGAGATCAACGCTGCGGTGGCCAATGCCAAGGAAGCGTTCAAGACCTGGAAGAAAACGCCCATCGGCGTGCGCGCCCGCATCTTCCTCAAACTCCAGCAGCTGATCCGCGAGAACATGAAGGAGCTGGCCGCCATCCTGACGGCTGAGCAAGGCAAGACCCTGCCCGATGCCGAAGGCGATGTCTTCCGTGGCCTGGAGGTGGTGGAGCATGCGGCCAACATCGGCTCGCTGCAGCTGGGTGAGCTGGCCAACAACGTGGCCAATGGTGTCGACACCTATACCTTGAACCAGCCACTGGGTGTGTGCGCCGGCATCACCCCCTTCAACTTCCCGGCGATGATCCCGCTGTGGATGTTCCCGATGGCCATTGCCACTGGCAACACCTTTGTGCTCAAGCCCTCCGAGCAAGACCCGATGGTGACCATGCGCCTGTGCGAGCTGGCCCTGGAAGCCGGCGTACCCCCTGGCGTGCTGAACGTGATCCACGGCGGCGAAGACGCCGTCAACGCCATCTGTGACCACCCCGATATCAAGGCGATCAGCTTTGTCGGCTCGACCAAGGTGGGCACCCATGTCTACAACCGCGCCTCGCTCAACGGCAAGCGCGTGCAATGCATGATGGGCGCGAAGAACCACGCCATCGTGCTGCCCGACTGCAACAAGGAGCAGTCGCTCAACGCGCTCGCTGGTGCCGCTTTTGGCGCGGCCGGCCAACGCTGCATGGCCTTGTCGGTGGTGGTGCTGGTGGGCGAGGCGCAGAAGTGGATCCCCGAGTTGGTCGAAAAGGCCAAGACCCTGAAGGTGTCTGCCGGTACCGAAGCGGGTACCGATGTGGGCCCGGTCGTGTCCTGCCAGGCGCTGTCGCGGGTGGAAAGCCTGATCGAGCGCGGCATTGCCGATGGTGCCAAGCTGGAGCTCGATGGCCGCAAGCCCGCCGTCGCGGGTTTTGAAAAGGGCAACTTTGTCGGCCCAACCGTCTTCTCCGGCGTCAAGCCCGGCATGGCCATTTATGACCAGGAAATCTTCGGCCCCGTGCTTTGCATTGCCGAGGCCGCCGATATCGATGAGGCCATCGCCTTCATCAACGCCAACCCCAATGGCAACGGCACGGCGATCTTCACGCAAAGTGGCGCCGCTGCGCGCAAGTTCCAGGAAGAGATCGATGTCGGCCAGATCGGCATCAATGTGCCTATCCCTGTGCCCGTGCCACTGTTCTCGTTCACCGGCAGCCGCGCCTCCAAGCTCGGCGATCTGGGCCCCTACGGCAAGCAAGTGGTGATGTTCTACACGCAGACCAAGACGGTGACGGCCCGCTGGTTTGACGACAGCACCATTGCCCATGGTGTGAACACCACCATCAGCCTGAAGTAAGCGGACTTGGCGAACACTGCAGCGGGCCTTTGCCGGACCGCTGCTGTTTTGCGGCGATGATCTGGGCTATGCCCCATTCCTTCGCATCCCGCCCAGCGCTGCTGGCTCTGTTTTTTGCAGCCTCGGCTGCCCTCGCGCCGCAGACCGTGCTTGCCCAGGCAGGCGCGGCCTGTGTGAGCGGCGGCAGCACCGAGCAAACCAATGCCTGTGCAGTGCAGGCCTTTCAGCAAGCCGATACCGACAACAACATCCTGTATGGCGATGTCATGCGCATTCTGTCGGCGCACGAACGCCCTGCCTTGCGCCGCGACCAGAACGAGTGGATACGCCAGCGCGCCGCCACCTGCAAAAAGCAGCAGGCCGCGCATGAGGCCCAGCCCGACTGGCCGCGCCGCTACCACGAATGCCTGGTGGCCGAAATCGGCAAGCGCAAGAAGGAGTTGATGGTCTGGCTGCAAGAAGGCCCACCGCCCGAGCTGCTGCAAAAACCATAGCCAGCCGCGTTCACCACAAAACGGTGCTGCCCGGGCCTCGCATGCCCGGCGCAGCACGATAAGAGACAGGAGACAAGCCCATGGATTTCGAGCTATCAGAAGACCAACGCGCCTTTGCCGACACCGCGCGCGCCTTTGCCCAGACCGAGCTGGCCCCGCATGCCGCGCACTGGGATGCCGAGGCCGTCTTTCCCCGTGAGGCGATTGCCAAGGCAGGCGAGCTGGGCTTTTGCGGCCTGTATGCCCCCGAAAACGCAGGCGGCCTGGCGCTGCCCCGGCTTGATGCCACCCTGGTGTTTGAGGAGCTGGCCGCCGTAGACCCCTCCACCACCGCCTTCATCACCATCCACAATATGGCGACCTGGATGCTGGGCACCTGGGCCAGCGATGCGGTGCGCGAGGAATGGGGGCCCCTGCTTGCCAGCGGCCAGAAGCTGGCCAGCTACTGCCTGACCGAGCCCGGTGCCGGCTCGGACGCCGCCTCGCTCAAGACCCGGGCCGAGCTGGTGGGCCATGACTACATCATCAATGGCAGCAAGGCCTTCATCAGCGGCGCCGGCGCCACCGACATGCTGGTGCTGATGGCCCGCACGGGCGATGCGCAATCGGGTGCCTCGGGCATCAGCGCCTTTGCCGTGCCCGCGCACCTGGAAGGCATCAGCTACGGCAAGAAGGAAGAAAAAATGGGCTGGAACAGCCAGCCCACGCGCGTGATCAGCTTTGACAATGTGCGCATCCCCGCCATCCACCTGCTGGGCCGCGAGGGCGAAGGCTTCAAGATTGCGATGAAGGGGCTCGACGGCGGCCGCATCAATATCGCCACCTGCTCGGTGGGCGCGGCCCAGGGCGCGCTCACCCAGGCGCAAAGCTATATGCAGGAGCGCAAGCAGTTCGGCAAGCCGATTGCCAGTTTTCAGGCGCTGCAGTTCAAGCTGGCCGACATGGCCACCGAGCTGGTCGCCGCACGCCAGATGGTGCGCCTGGCCGCCAGCAAGCTCGATGCCGGTGCGCGCGATGCCTCTACCTACTGCGCGATGGCCAAGCGCTTTGCGACGGATGCCGGCTTCAATGTCTGCAACGATGCGCTGCAACTGCATGGCGGCTACGGCTATATTCGTGAGTACCCGCTGGAGCGCCTGATGCGCGACGCCCGGGTGCACCAGATTCTGGAAGGCACCAACGAGATCATGCGGGTCATCATCGCCCGGCGCATGCTCGATGGGGATGCGCCTGAGGCCATCCGCTGAGCAGGCGCTGCCTTGCCCCCTCCTGCCCAAGCACCCTCCCACCATGCCACGCCGCCCTTTAGACCCCGAAACCCTGCGCCTCATCGATGCCGTGCGCCTGGCACTGGCCGAGCAAGCCGTGGGCGTCTCGGTGGAAGAGAAAACCATGTTCGGCTGCCATGTGTTCATGGTGGACGGCAAGATGTGCCTGGGCGTGGAGAACGACGAGCTGCTGGTGCGCCTGGCGCCCGAAACCCATGCCCAGGTGGCAGAAATGCCTGGCCTGCGCCCGCTGTCGTCCAAAGGTGTGATGGACGGCTACTTTCTGGTAGGCCCCGCCGCCTATGCCACGCGCGAGGCCTGGCAGCACTGGATCGATGCGGCGCTGGCCTTTAACCCGCGCGCCAAGGCGACCCCAAAGAAAAAGCCCAAGGCAGCCGCTTCCGATCCCTCCGCCAAGCCGCTGAAAAAAGCAAAAACCGCCAAGGCGGCTGGCGATGCGGGCCCGGCCCCCGCCGCCCGCAAACGCCACAGCGTGTTTGACAGCGATCTTTGAGCACCGACGCTGTCTTTCCCTATCCATGCCAACCAACAACCCTGTGCAATAACATTTCAAGGAGACAAACATGGCAAATATCGCATTCATCGGCCTGGGCAATATGGGCGCGCCCATGGCCATCAACCTGGCCAAGGCGGGCCACCAGGTCCGTGCTTTTGACCTGAGCCGCGAGGCGGTCGCCAAGGTGGTGGCAGAAGGCGGCAGCGCCGCGACCAGCGCCCAGGAGGCCGTCGAAGGCGCGGAGGTGGTGGTCAGCATGCTGCCTGCCAGCCAGCATGTCGAAGGCCTGTTTCTGGGCAACGGCAGCCAGGCGGGCCTGCTGCAAGGCATTGCCAAGGGCGCGCTGATCATCGACAGCTCCACCATTGCAGCAGCGACCAGCCAGAAAGTGGCCAAGGCCGCGCAGGCGCTGGGGATCGGCTTTATCGATGCGCCCGTCTCCGGCGGCACCGGTGGCGCAATTGCCGGCAGCCTGACCTTCATGGTCGGCGGCAGCGCAGCCGACCTGGAGCGTGCCCGCCCGCTGCTCGAGAAAATGGGCAAGAACATCTTCCACGCCGGCGATGTGGGCGCGGGCCAGACCGCCAAGATCTGCAACAACATGCTGCTGGGCATTTTGATGATCGGTACCAGCGAGGCGATTGCTCTGGGTGTTGCCAATGGCCTGGACCCCAAGGTGCTCAGCGAAATCATGCGCCGCAGCTCGGGCGGCAACTGGGCGCTGGAGGTCTACAACCCCTTCCCCGGCGTGCAGGATGCCAGTGCCGCCACGCGCGGCTACACCGGCGGCTTTGGCACCGACCTGATGCTCAAGGACCTGGGCCTGGCACAGGAAAGCGCAATGACGGTGAAGGCCAGCACCCCGCTAGGTGGCATGGCGCGCCAGCTGTATGCGGCGCATAGCATTGCCGGCCATGGAGGTGAGGACTTCTCCAGCGTCATCAAGATGCTGCAGAAAAAGGGCTGAGCCCAGCCCTGCTCCGGCGGCCGGCGCTCAGCGCGCGGTCGCCGGCTCCGACAGCGCCATCACCATGCGCCCCACCAGGTAGAGGCGCGGCGCAATGCAGTCCAGCAGAATGTATTCGCCATACATGTCATGCGCGCCATAGCCGCATACGCCCATGCCCTCCACCACCCCACCCCGGGTGTTGAGGGCGGCAAACGCGGCATCGGTGCCGCCACCCAGCGCCACATCGTTCACATGCAGCGGTATGCCCAGCTCATCCTGGTAGATGGCTTTGGCCTGCGCGGCAATGCGGCGTGCCGCATCGCTGGCCTGCATGGGAGGGCGGCGCAGCTCAAAGCGGGCCGTCACCTTGCTGTCAGGCAGCAGGCGGTTCTTGATTCTTTCCTGCACCGCATCCTGCAGCGCCTGAAAATCCTGGGCCCGCAGCGCCCGCGCATCGGCCTGCGCCTGCGCATGGGGCGGTATCACATTGCGGGTGGTGCCCGCCTGCGCGATGGTCCAGTTCAGCTTCAGGCCGTTTTCGGGTTGGGACAGGTCGCGCATCTGCAGCAGCTGGTGCGACAGTTCATACAGCGCATTCACCCCGGCCTCGGGCTTGGCCCCTGCGTGCGAGGATTTGCCCTGCACATCCAGGAACATCGCGCCAATGCCGCTGGTGGCCAGGTGCAAGGTGCCCTGCAGGCCACCGCTTTCGAACGAGAAAATGGCATCCTGGTCGCGCGCCAGCGCGCTGATCAGCCGGCGCGAGCCCGGCGAGCTGATCTCTTCATCGCTGTTGAACAGCACGGTGATCTCGCCAAAGCTGTCATAGCCCAGCTTTTGCAGCATGGCAATGCTGTGCAGCACCAGGGCCACGCCTTGCTTTTCGTCTTCCACGCCCAGGCCGTAGACGCGGTCCCCCTCGATGCGGAACGGCTGCTTGTCGACATCACCGCGCTGGTAGACCGTGTCCATGTGCGCAATCATCATGATGCGGGATTGTCCCCGGCCCTTGAAGACGGCCTGCACCATGGGGCCGACCTGCTCGGGCGTATCCTCCAGCCGCACCACATCCGTCGCCGGGATGATCTGCACCTCGCCACCCAGCGCTTTCAACCGCTCGGCGGCGATCTGGGCGATATAGCTGACGCCGCCATAATCGCGGCTGCCCGATTCGATATGCACCAGGTTCTTCAAGGTGGCCAGCATGGGCGTTTGCTCTGCCTGCGCAGCGGCATAGACGGCGGGCTGGGCCTGGGCGGGTGTTTGGGCATGGCCAGGCAGGGTCCAGGCCAGCGCCAGCAACAGGCAGTGAGAGACAAGGGAACGGGCAGACGGTCGATCAGGCATGGGGCCATGATAGTACGGCTTTGACAACAAATTGTCACAAATCTGCCATGGAGGGCTGGCCTCACCACTCACTGGGACTGAACTCCCTACAATCCCCCATTCTTTGAGAAATGATTTTTGCAAGCCATGACTGAGACCGTGCAATGGATGGCCGACGGCACGCCCTACAGCCCCCGCTTTGGCGACCGTTACCACAGCGAAGCCGCCCATGCACTGGCCCAGGCCGAGCAGGTGTTCCTGGCCGGCTGTGGCCTGCCCCAGGCCTGGGCGGGCCAGCCGCAATGGCGCATTCTGGAGACCGGCTTTGGCTTTGGGCTGAACTTTCTGGTCACCTGGCATGCCTGGCAGCAAGACCCGGCGCGGCCCGGACTGCTGCACTTTGTCTCGACCGAGGCCTTTCCCATTGCGGCGACTGATCTCTTGGAGCAGGCGCGCAAGTTTCCCCATCTGCTGCCGCTGGCTGAAGAACTCGCCGCCCAATGGTGGGGCCTGCTGCCGGGCGTGCACCGCCTGCGCCTGGCCGGTGGCCGGGTGCTGCTCAGCCTGCTGGTTGGCGACAGCCAGACCATGCTGCGCCAGCAGGAGCTCGTGGCCGACAGCATCTACCTGGACGGCTTCAGCCCCGCGCGCAACCCCGACATGTGGAGCCTGCACAGCCTGAAGGCGGTGGCCCGCTGCGCCCGGCGCGGCACCCAGCTTGCCACCTGGACCATTGCCGCCCAACTGCGCCGCGACCTGGCCCAGTGCGGCTTTGAGGTGCGCAAGGTGCCCGGTGTGCCGCCCAAGCGGGACAACCTGCAGGCCCGCTTTGCCCCGCACTGGGAGCCCCGCAAGGCGCCGCTGTGGCCCCTGGGCGCGCAGGCCCTGCCGGCGCGGCTGGCTGGCGGCGGCGGGCGCGCGGCCATCATCGGCGCCGGCATTGCGGGTGCCGCTTGTGCGCGCCAGCTGGCCCTGCGCGGCTGGCAGGTCACCGTGCTGGATGCCGCCAGCCACCCGGCCGCCAGTGCCTCCGCACTGCCCGCCGGCATCTTTGCGCCCCATACCAGCAGTGACGACAGCCCCCTCTCGCGCATCACCCGCGCCGGCCAGCGTTGCAGCTTGCAATGGGCTCAGCAGCTGCTGCAAGCGGGGCTGGATTGGGAGATGACCGGGGTGCTGGAGCGCCGCCAGCTCGCTACGCCGCCTGATGAAAGCGCTGCCCTCAGCGACAGCTCCGCAGCCGCGCCCCCGCGCCGCAGCGCCCATGAGAGGCCCCCCGCCTGGAAGGACACATTGGCTGCCCCCGCCGCCGACTGGAGTGACGAGGCCAGTGCCGCCTGCCTGGAGGCGCTGGGCCTGCCCGCCGACACCCCTGCGCTCTGGCACCCGCGCGGTGGCTGGCTGCGGCCGGCCGCCCTCGTCCAGGCCTTGTTGGACCATCCAGCGATCCGCTTTGTCGGCAACGCACCGGTGCAGGCGCTCGATGCACTGCAGAGCGCCGAGGGCCCGCCGCAATGGTCGCTGAGCGACGGCCAAGGCCAGCCCTGGGCGCAGGCCGATTTGGTGGTGCTCTGCGCCGGGCCGCAATCGGCCAGCATGCGCATCAACGGCCAAAGCCTTGCCGCCGCCCAGGCGCTGCAAACCATTCGTGGCCAGGTCAGCTGGGGCAGCTACCCGGCCGGCCAAGCGCCCGCAGCCCACCAACCGGTCAACGGCCATGGCAGTTGGGTGCCCTACTTCCGCAATGGGCAGACGGGAGAAGCGGCCTGGGTCATGGGATCGAGCTTTGAGCGCGGCCAATCCACACTGCCGCCCTCGGCCGACGATGCCGCCGCTGCGCATGCCGGCAACTGGGCCAAGCTGCAAACCCTGCTGCCAGCCGGCCACCGGCCCGATGCGCAGGCCTTTGCCCAGGCCCAGCACTGGGCCCAGCTGCGCTGCGCATCGACCGACCGGCTGCCGCTGGTGGGCCCGCTGCTGCCGGCACAGGCCCTGCAGGCACTGCCCGACGGCCTGGCCAGCCCCTGGGTCGCTACAGCGATGGGATCGCGCGGCCTGACCTGGGCCCTGCTCTGCGCCGAACTGCTGGCCGCCCGCCTGCATGCTGAGCCGCTGCCCCTTGCCAACCCGCTGGCTTTGGCACTGGCCAGCGACCGCTACTGCAAATGAGCGAGCGTTTTAGCGTTTAAGGCGGCGCCAGCCGCCGGGTCCGCCCAGCCCTGCCTACGGGGCGCCTAGCGGCGCCCATATGCCATTTGCTCACTAGCATTTGCCATTTTCATATAACTCAATGTCATACAGGACTGAGAAAAATGTAGTTTGAGTTTATATAAAACTTTCCTACAGTACATCGCAACAGCCCAGCTTCGCCGCCATTGGGGCAGCAAGCAAGACAGGGCTTGGTAGCTGCAACTCCCGCACCACGATGTACCAATACACCTCTTTTGATCGCCAGTTTGTCCAGGCCCGAGCAGACCAGTTCCGTGACCAGCTCCAACGCTGGGAAACGGGCCGGCTGAGTGAAGAAGAATTCCGCCCGCTGCGTCTGCAAAACGGCTGGTATGTGCAACGCTACGCACCGATGCTGCGGGTGGCAGTGCCTTACGGCGAGATCAACTCCGCCCAGATCCGCGTGCTGGCCCGCATTGCCCGTGAGTACGACGCACCCGAAGCCCAGCTCTACCAGGATGCGCTCAAGACCCAGGGCGCGATGGGCACCACCTACCTGCCCACCCACTACGCGCATTTCACCACCCGCACCAATGTGCAGTTCAACTGGATTCCGCTGTCCAAGTCCGCCGATGTGATGGACCTGCTGGCCAGCGTCAACCTGCATGGCATCCAGACCAGCGGCAACTGCATCCGCAACACGACCACCGATGCGCTGGCCGGCGTGGCCGTAGACGAGCTGGTGGACCCCCGCCCCTATGCCGAGGTGCTGCGCCAGTGGACCACCCTGCACCCCGAGTTCGCCTTCCTGCCACGCAAGTTCAAGATCGCGATCAGCGGCTCTGCCGAAGACCGCGCCGCCACCGGCTGGCACGATGTGGGCCTGCACCTGACCAAGAACGAGGCCAGTGAGATCGGCTTCAAGGTGTTTGTCGGCGGTGGCATGGGCCGCACGCCGGTCATCGGCACCCCCATCCGCGAGTTTCTGCCCTGGAACCAGGTGCTCAACTACATCGAAGCGATCGTGCGCGTCTACAACGAGCGTGGCCGCCGCGACAACAAGTACAAGGCCCGCATCAAGATCCTGGTGAAGGCCGAGGGCCAGGTCTATATCGACTCGGTGGAAGAAGAGTTCCGCCAGATCGTCGAGGTCGATGGCGGCCCACATACCATCCCCCAGGCCGAGTTTGACCGCGTCGCCGCCTGCTTTGTGGCACCGGACCTGTCGGACTACCCGCAAGTCAACGCCACCGAAGCCAAGCACCAGCTGACCGAGCAAGGCGCCCGTGAGCCCGCCTTTGGCCGCTGGGTGAGCCGCAATGTGCGTGCCCACCAAAACCCGCAGCTGCGCGCTGTGGTGCTGTCGTTCAAGCGCGTGGGCCAGGCGCCGGGCGATGCCTCGGGCGAGCAGCTCGATGCGCTGGCCCAGCTGGTGGACCAGTTCTCTGCCGGCGAAGCCCGGGTGACCCACGACCAGAACGTGGTGCTGCCCTGGGTGCATGTGAGCCAGCTGCATGACTTGTGGCTGCAGGCCAAGGCCCTGGGCCTGGCCAGCACCAATGTGGACCTGCTGACCGACATGATCGCCTGCCCCGGCGGTGACCTCTGCGCCCTGGCCAATGCCCGCAGCCTGCCGATTGCCGCCGCCATCACCGAGCGCTACCAGGACCTGGACGAGCTCGACGACATCGGCGACATCGACCTGCACATCAGCGGCTGCATCAACAGCTGCGGCCACCACCACAGCGGCCATATCGGCATCCTGGGCGTCGACAAGGACGGCAAGGAGTGGTACCAGATCACGGTGGGCGGCTCCGATGGCGCCACCTTGTCGGGAGCACCCCAGGCTGGCAAGGCCATTGGCCCCTCGTTCAGCGCCGCCGAAGTGCCCGGTGTGATCGAAGCCGTGCTGACCGCTTACCGCGACCTGCGTGACAACGGCGAGCTGTTTATCGACACCGTGCGCCGCGTGGGCCTGGACCCCTTCAAGGAAGCTGGCAAGTCCGCCCGCCTGCCCGAAGCGGCAGAAACCACCGAAGCCTGAGCATTGAGAAGAACAACGATGAGCATTCCAAACGATTTCCAGATCCTGGCCGCCGGCGACCACCAGCCCGCTGCCGAAGGCGACCGCAGTGTGCTGCTGCTGGCCAACGATGCCGATGCGCTGCAGGTCTCGCTCGATGGCGTTGAGCGCATCGACCTCGATTTTCCCGCGTTCACCGATGGCCGCGCGTTCAGTCAGGCCTACCTGCTGCGCCGCCGCCGTGGCTACAAGGGCGATATCCGCGCCCATGGCGATGTGCTGATCGACCAGCTGGTGCAGATGCACCGCACCGGCTTCAGCAGCGCCGTGCTGAAAGAAGGCGTGGACGTGGCCGATGCCGCACGCCAGTTCGAGCGTTTTGCCGGTTTTTACCAAGGCGACGTGGAAGCCAAGCCCCATTTTGACCAGGCCGCCGCATGAGCACGACCACCCTCACCCCCCAAGAACTGGCCCGCGTGAATGCCGAGCTGGGCAACGATGCCGCCGGTCTGGTGCGCTGGGCACTGTCGCTGGGCCAGACCAGCATCGTGACCACCAATTTCCGTCCCTTTGAAGCGGTGATCCTGCACCTGGTCAGCCAGGTCCAGCCCGATGTGCCCGTGGTCTGGATGGACAACGGCTACAACACCGAGGCCACCTACCGCTTTGCCGACGAGGTGACGCGCCAGCTCAAGCTGAACCTGCAGATCTACCTGCCACGCCGCTCGCGTGCGCACCGTGAAGCCGTTGAAGGCGCAACGCCCGCGCTGGATGACCCGCGCCACGCCGCCTTCACCGAAGAAGTCAAGCTCGAGCCCTTTGCCCGTGCGCTGCGCGAGACCCAGCCCCAGGTCTGGTTCACCGCACTGCGCGCCACCGACACTGCGGTGCGTGCCCAGATGGAGGCCGTCAGCCTGAACCCCGATGGCCTCATCAAGGTGGCGCCGCTGCTGCACTGGTCGTCCAAGGATCTCTACGAATACTGCGAAAAACACGGTCTGCCCAACAACTTCGACTATGTGGATCCCACCAAGGGCGAAGACAACCGCGAATGCGGCCTGCATATCGCGCACTGATATCGCCCACTGACCGCATGCAGCCCGCCCGACAAGAAAGTCCCTCAGATATGAACGCCCGTGTTGAAACCGATGTGCTCAACCACCTGAGCAACCAGCACCTGGATGCGCTGGAAGAAGAAACCATCTTTATCCTGCGCGAAGTCGCAGCCGCCTTTGAACGCCCCGCGCTGCTGTTTTCCGGCGGCAAGGATTCGCTGGTGATGCTCAAATGCGCCGAAAAGGCCTTTGGCGCCGGCCGCATCCCCTACCCCTTGCTGATGATCGACACCGGCCACAACTTCCCCGAAGTGACCGATTTCCGCGATCTGCGCGCCAAGGAACTGGGCGCCGACCTGATCGTGCGCAGCGTTGAAGACTCGATGGCGCGCGGCACCGTGCGCCTGGCCCATCCCGGCGAATCGCGCAATGTGCACCAGTCGGTGACCTTGCTCGAAGCGATCGAGGAGTTCCGCTTTGACGCGCTGATTGGCGGCGCCCGCCGCGACGAAGAAAAGGCCCGCGCCAAGGAACGCATCTTCAGCCACCGCGACAGCTTTGGCCAGTGGCAGCCCAAGGCCCAGCGCCCCGAGCTCTGGACCCTGTTCAACACCCGTCTGGCTCCCGGCGAGCATTTCCGCGTGTTCCCGATCAGCAACTGGACCGAGCTCGATGTCTGGCAGTACATTGCCCGCGAAAACATCGCGCTGCCCAGCCTCTACTACGCCCACCAGCGTGACGTGGTGGAGCGCAAGGGCCTGCTGGTGCCCGTGACCCCGCTGACCCCCGCCCGCGAAGGCGAAACGGTCGAGAACCGCACCGTGCGCTTCCGCACCGTCGGCGACATCACCTGCACCTGCCCGGTGAGCAGCGATGCGGCCTCGGCCGACGACATCGTGCTGGAGACCCTGGCTGCCGATGTGAGCGAACGTGGCGCCACCCGCATGGACGACAAGACCAGCGATGCCTCGATGGAAAAGCGCAAGAAAGACGGATACTTCTGATGACTACCGATACCCTGACTCCCGTGCGCGCCCCCGCCCAAGATCTGCAGCGCACCGCATCGGCGCTGCGTTTCATCACCTGCGGCTCGGTCGATGATGGCAAGTCCACCTTGATCGGCCGCCTGCTCGTCGACAGTAAATCGGTGCTGCAAGACCAGCTGGCCGGCGTGCAGCGCAGTGGTGAAACCGACCTGGCCCTGCTCACCGATGGTCTGTCGGCCGAGCGCGAGCAAGGCATCACCATCGATGTGGCCTACCGCTACTTCGCTACCGAAACGCGCAAGTTCATCATTGGCGATGCACCTGGCCACGAGCAGTACACCCGCAACATGGTGACTGCCGCATCGAGCGCCGATGCCGCTGTGGTGCTGGTGGATGCCACCAAGCTGGACTGGCAAAACCCGCAGCTCGCACTGCTGCCCCAAACCCGCCGCCACAGCCTGCTGGCCCATCTGCTGCGCGTGCACTCGCTGGTGTTTGCGATCAACAAGCTCGACGCCGTAGCCGACCCGGCCCTGGCCTTTGCCAATATCCGCAACGCCCTGGCAGCTTTTGCCCAGGCAGCGGGCATCACCGTGGCTGCCACCATCCCCGTCTCGGCCTTGAAGGGCTGGAACGTGGTGACCGCGCACCCTGACTGGGCCGGCTACCAAGGCCCCAGCCTGCTGGAGCTGCTGGAAAAGCTGCCCACGACGCCCGCCGATGCCGGTCAACCGCTGGCGTTTTCGGTGCAGTGGGTGGAGAAGTTCTCCGCCTCGGCCGACACCCACCAGGGCCGCCGCATTTTCTGGGGCCGTGTGGGCACCGGCGATGTCGCGCCCGGCACCGCCGTGCAAATCCTGCCCAGCGGCCAGCGCGCCACCGTGGCCCAGGTGCTGGACCATACCCGCAAGCCGGTAGAGCGCGGCGCAGGCCAGAGCGCCGGCATCGTGCTGGACCGCGAGGTCGACGTCTCACGCGGTGACTGGATCATTGCCGCCCCGGTGCCTGCCGCCGGCAACGCCGCCGATGATGACTTTGACACCCCCGCCGAGCAGCCCGCCTGGCCCGCAACGCGCGAGATCACCGCCACCATCGCCTGGATGGACAACGAGCCCCTGCTGGCCGGCCGCGTGTACTGGGCGCTGCATGGCCGCCGCTGGATCAAGGCCAAGGTGCGCAAGGTGCTGAATCGCCTGGATATCAACTCGCTGGAGCGCCAGGCCGCCGAGCAGCTGGAACCCAATGCCATTGGCCGCGTGGAGATCAGCCTGCAAGAAGCGATTCCGGCAGCCGCCTTTGTGCGCTCGCGTGAATTGGGCTCACTGATCCTGGTGGACACGGCCTCCAACAGCACGGCTGCTGCGGTACTGGTGGAATAAAGCAAGCAGTCCCGCAGCTAAAAACCACGTTATTCGGAGGTAGGCTAGGTGCTTGTTCACAAAAACCGTAAAATCCTCCGCTGTTTGTTTGTCTGAATCACTGGCGAAAACCATTCCATGACCCACGTCGTCACCGAAAACTGCATCAAGTGCAAATACACCGATTGTGTGGACGTCTGCCCTGTTGACTGCTTCCGCGAAGGCCCGAACTTCCTGACCATCGATCCGGACGAATGCATCGACTGCGCCGTCTGCATCCCCGAGTGCCCTGCCAACGCCATCTACGCCGAGGAAGATGTGCCTGCAGACCAGCTGGCCTTCATCAAGCTCAATGCCGAGCTGGCCTTGGCCGACGGCTGGAAGAGCATCACCAAGCGCAAGGCGCCAATGGAAGGCGCCGACGATGCCAACGGCCAGCCCGACAAGCTCAAGGACCTGATCCGCTGAGCCACCCCACCATGCAGGGACACCGCACACTGATGCCCAACCCCTGAACCCGCCAAGCCAGCCTCCGTGCTGGCTTTTTTATTGTTCGCGCCCCACCAGAGCCACCGCCATGCACAGCGCCGCCTTCGCCAACACCCCCCAGCCTCCGTACTACGCCGTTATCTTCACCTCTCAGCGTACCGACACCGAGCACCAGCCCTACGCCGACATGGCTGATGCCATGGTCGCACTGGCCGAGCAGCAACCCGGCTTTCTCGGCGCCGAAAGCACCCGGGGCACCGACGGCCTGGGCATCACCGTGTCCTACTGGCAGACCGAGGAAGACATCCGCCGCTGGAAAGCCCAGAGCGACCACCTGGTCGCCCAGCGCATGGGCGCCGAGCGCTGGTATGCGCACTACCAGGTGCGGGTGGCGAAGGTGGAGCGGGCTTATGGCATGCAGCACGACAGCGCAGCCTGAACATGGCAAACCCCGCGCCATCGACGATGGCGCAGGGCTTGCAGTGGAAAGGTGCTGACCTGAGATTTACAGCCGGATCTCGCGGTGCTCGCCCATACCTTCGGGTCGCTCACCCGTCACGGCCGATTTCGCCATCTTGAACAGCTGCACCAGCTTGTTTTCCTTGACATCCCAGTATTCGGCAAAGTCAACGCGGGCGATCAGGATCTGTAAATCCGGATCGTTGGGACCGTCCGGAAACCAGGCCTTGGCCATCGGGCCATAGAACTTCTCCTTGGTCGCCAGATCATCGCTCACCGAGGCCTTGGCCGAGATCGAGACATAGCTGTCTTTATCGGGGTCTGAGTACGAGATATTGATGTCGCTGGCATGCTGCAGGCAGCGCGACAAATCCGAGTCCTTGCCCAGCAGGAAGTACAGATGCTTATCCTCGTTCATGCCTTCCCGGTTGGCTGTCGTCATCGGGCAGGCATGCAGGCTGCCGTCTTCATGGCGGTGCGTGATCATCGCAAAGCGAATGTCCTTGATCAGCTCCCACAATTTTTCACGCGGATTTTCTTGGGCCATGGCGAGACTCCTGTCGATTTGGAAAATTCCACTGTATCGACCGGTCTCGGGCCGCTATGTAAGGCAAACGCCCCCGATCGGATCGGCGCTTGCTGGGTCTGGCTGTCCCGGCTAGGCAGACCTTCTTCTTCGCAACCATCCCAGCGCGGCCATCAGCATGGCCAGCAGATTGAGCAGCACCAGGCCCGGTTGGCCCAGCACTGGCACCGCCACGGCGGCTCCCACTGGCGCGTCGTTGACGCTCAGGCTCAGCATCTGCGTGGAAGTGGCGCCCAGGCTGTCCGTCACCGTGATGGAGGCCGTCAGCTCAGCCTTGGCGCTGAGAGCGGCTTTGCTGTTTGTCGGTGTGCCGTTGACAACGCCATCGGCGTCGATATGCAAGCCTGCAGGGAGCCCGATGGCCGCCCAGGTGTAGGGCGCGACACCACCGGTGGCGCTGATCTGCAGACGGTAGCTTTGGCCCACGGTGGCGACTGGCACGGTGCTGGGCAAGGTGATACGCAAGGCAGCAGGTTGCACCACCAGATCCAGGGTCTGCGTCAAGCTGCTGACCAGCGCATCGGTCACGGTGATGGTGACGGGTATGGGCAGCGGAGCGTACGCGCTGGGCGTTCCGCTGATGTCCGCCGTTGCTTCATCAAAATGCAGCCCAGCAGGCAACCCCGAGACGGCAATTCGCGGTGCAGAACCTCCGGTTGCCACGATGGTGTGGCGGTAAGGGCTACCAACGGTCGCGGCTGGGAGATTTGTCGTGCCCCATGCCAAATCCGCAGGAGCAATTTCCAGGTCCATGCTTTGGGAATGCGTCAGCGGCGGTTCGCTGCCATCCGCGACTTGGACTTGTAGGCTGAAGATGCCGTACTCCGCAGGTGTTCCAGCAAGCACCCCGTCGGCGACGGACAAGCCGGCGGGAAGGCCGGTGGCCGACCACAGGTAGGGACCGATGCCCCCTGAGGCAGTCAGCGCGGCATGATAAGGCGCGCCGATTTTGCCTGCGGGCAAGTCGGGCGTCGTATGGACCAGAGGACCTGGCAGGACGCTGAGGCTCAGCGTCTTGCTATCGCTGCGAAGGGTTGGCGCGCCGCTATCGGTCACAGTGACTGTAAAGCTCAGCGGCGCAGAGGCGGATGCTAGGGCATCAGGCGTGCCGCTCAAAAGCCCACTGCTGGGGTCGATCTGCAACCAGCTAGGCGCAGCTTCCAGGCGCCAGGCATAGGGTGCCTTGCCGCCAGTGGCGCTCAGAGCCTGGCTGTAAGGCTGACTGAGCGTGGCCGCCGGCAAATCCACCTCGGCCAAGCTCAGCTTGGTGTAGGTGATGAAGTTGCCCGGAGAAAAGGGGATTGCGCCCACCCCAACGGTGGCCACCACGGTGTGGCTCTGCATGTCGACCACGGACACCGTCTTGTCACTGGAATTGCTCACATAGGCTTGGCCTCCATCGGGATGGAAGGCCACGCCGCGCGGAGCACGCCCCACCGCCACCGTTGCACTGAGCACCGGATTGCGGGCGTCCGAAATATCCAGGACGCTAACCTTGCTGTTGTCAAAATGGGCAACGTAGAGCTGCTTGCCTGAGGGATCCACGGCCATATGGATAGTCGTGGCTCCAAGATCCAGCGGCTTGCTTTCTTCCATGGGGTTGAACGAGCTGTCCAACACCCTTATCAGATTGCTATTGCGGCTGCCTACATACACCACACCTGCACGGGGATGCGCAGCGATGCCATAAGCAAATGGCGAACCGATATCCATGTTCATCACTGTATTGCTGCTGCCATCGATCACCGACACCCGCGTGTCATTGGTGTTGTTCACATACACCCGGTCGCCCGAGGCGCTGATGCTCAGTTCCAACGGCTGGCTGCCTACGGCTACGGTGGCTTGCACGGTATTGCTGGCTGTGTCGATGACCGATACAGAATCGCCCAGGAAATTGCTGACATATGCCTTGGTCCCTGCTGCATTGACGACCACGCCACGCGGGCCCGCCCCCACCGGAATGGACCCCACCACCTTGTTGTTGCTGGTACTGATGACCGAGACGGAGTTGCTGCCGCTATTGACCACATACACCCGGCTGCCGTCAGGATGGGTGGCTACGCCAAATGGTTTTGCCCCCACGCTCAGGGTGTCGGTGACTGCATGGCTGGCCACATCAATGACCGACAACGAATCGCTTGCAAAATTGGCCACATAGGCAAAAGGCTCGCCCTGGGCCTGGCTGGCGAGCATGCAGGCCAGCACTAGACCAAAAAGACGCATACCGGCTTGGGCAAAGCGCGATAAGGGCCGCAGGGCGCGATGGACAGACGCAGCGCTGGAGGGGGCTGTGGCGATGCTTTGCTGCCGATGTATGGACCCTGGGGCATGGCCAAGACAGCCAACCATAGCCGCGCCATGCGTACCCTCTCCTCCGTCTGAAATGCTCAGCGGCATTGTTTCTCCTTGGTGTTTGCAAGCCTTCAACCCCGACACTGGGCATTTCCTTCCATTTATGAGCCTTGCATTACACACCAAACAATTAGAAACAATCAACCACACAGCATGAGGGCGTCAGCCAAGAACGACTCGGGCATGACATCACCAGATTCGGGGATAGACATTGCAGGCCGAAACCTGAAGCGCCGAGGAAAGCGGCCAGCCATCTGAAACTCAGACTCCGGCTCTCTAGCCCCGGGCTGCGACGAGGCACGGCGGCTTGCCGCCCTCCCCGTATCAGATACATCAACGATCGGCCGCCGCCATCGCCGCCACCACCTGCTGCAGTGCAGCCGGGTCTTCCATCGTCGACAGATCGCCGGTATCCCGCTTCTCGGCCACCGCTTGCAGCGCGCGGCGCAGCAGCTTGCCGCTGCGGGTCTTGGGTAAGGTGGCCACAAAGTAGACACGGGCGGGCCGGGCCACGGCACCGAGCTGGGTGTCGACATGGTTGCAGACGGATTTTTCCAGCGCGCTGCAGGCGGCAGCATCGCCGGCCACCGCATTGCTGCGCGGCACGGCAAAGGCCAGCGCGACCTGGCCTTTGAGCGCATCGGCCACACCGACGACGGCGACTTCGGCAATGTCCGGGTGGCCGGAGATGCTTTCCTCGATCTCGCGTGTGCCCAGGCGGTGGCCGGCGACATTGATCACATCATCGGTGCGTCCCAGGATGAAATAGTAGCCATCCTTGTCGCGCACGCCCCAGTCAAAGGTGCTGTAGACCAGGCGGCCAGGGATGCTTTTCCAGTAGGTGTTGACAAAGCGCTGGTCGTCGCGCCATACCGTCATCAGGCAGCCAGGGGGCAACGGGCCTTCGATGGCGATCACGCCCTTTTGCATCGGTTCCTGCAGCTCGGCCCCGGTGTCGCCGTCGATCAGCTTGACGTTGTAGCCAAACACGGCCTTGCCCGGGCTGCCAAAGCGCGATGGCTGGGGCTCGACGCCATTGCAGAGCGTAAGGATCGGCCAGCCGGTTTCGGTCTGCCAGTAGTTGTCGATGATGGGGCGCTGGATCGCGCCGCTGATCCAGCTGGCGGTGGGTTCATCCAGCGGCTCACCGGCCAACCACAGCGCCTGCAGGCTGCTCAGGTCGTACTTGCGCAGGTAGTCTGGATCCTGCTTTTTGAGCACGCGGATGGCGGTGGGCGCCGAGAACATGTGGGTCACCTTGTACTTCTCGACCAGGCTCCACCAGATGCCCGGGTCCGGCCGCACCGGCACGCCCTCGTACATGAGGGTGGCCATGCCGCCGATCAGCGGCGCATAGATGATGTAGCTGTGGCCCACCACCCAGCCGATGTCGCTGGTGCAGAAAAAGGTCTGGCCCGGCTTGGCATCGAAGATCGCCGGCAGGCTGGCGGCCAGCGCCACGGTGTAGCCGCCAGTATCGCGCTGCACGCCCTTGGGCTTGCCGGTGGTGCCGCTGGTGTAAAGCGTATAGCTGGGGTGCGTGGCCTCCACCCATTCGCAGGGCACCTGCGCATCGAGGTGCAGGGCACGCAGATCGGCCCAGAGGTAGTCCCGGCCCGGCACCAGCTGCATGGGGGCCAGGCCCCGGTCCACCATCAGCACGGCCTGGGGTTGGTGGCTGGCCAGCGCAATGGCCTCGTCCAGCAAGGGCTTGTAGGGCACGACTTTACCGGCGCGCGAGCCGGCATCGGCGCTGATGATGACCGTGGGCTGGGCATCGTCGATGCGGGTGGCCAGCGAGCCCGAGGCAAAGCCGCCAAACACCACCGAATGGATGGCGCCGATGCGCACGCTGGCCAGCATCGCGATGGCGGCCTCGGCAATCATCGGCATATAGATCTGCACGCGGTCGCCCTTTTTGACGCCCAGGGCCTGCAGTGCAGCTGCCATGCGCTGCACCTCGCGGTGCAACTCGGCATAGCTGTAGCTGCGCTCGGTGTTGGTCTCGGTCGATACCGCAATCAGCGCGGCCTGGTCGCCGCGCTCGGCCACATGGCGGTCGATGGCGTTGTGGCAGAGGTTGGTCTGCCCGCCGACAAACCAGCGCGCAAACGGCGGGTTGCTGTAGTCACAGATCTGCTGGGGCGGCACATGCCAGTCGATGCGCTGCGCCTGCTCGGCCCAGAAGGCATCGCGGTCGTTGATCGAGCGGTCGTAGAAGTCGGCAAAACGGCTCATCGAAGTCTGTCTCCATCTTTTGTTGTGCAGCCATTATTTCCCTTTGTCTTGCACACCGCTGACAAATGCGTGCAGCGCTGCGCCGGCCAGCCTGTGGTTTTCCCGCATACACGCGGGCTGCCCAGAGGGGCTTTTGCGGCGCCCGGCGCAGTTTCTGCGCCGGCTGGCCCGGGCGGGCTGCGGCATCGCGCACAATCAGCGGCATGGCGCACCGCCCCGGTGCTGTGGCGCGCCGGACGACGAAGGATGTCCCATGCTCAATGGTTTGTGGCTGGGTTTTTTTGTAGTGGCGGCCTTTGCCGCGTTCGCGCAGTGGCTGGTGGGCGGCAATGCCCAGATATTTGGCGACATGGTGCAGGCGCTGTTTGCCATGGCCAAGCTCTCGGTCGAGGTGATGGTGCTGCTGTTTGGCACGCTCACGCTCTGGCTGGGCTTTTTGAAGATTGCTGAAAAAGCCGGCCTGGTCGATATGCTGGCCCGCTGGCTGGCCCCTTTGTTTGCCCGGCTGATGCCCGAGGTGCCACGCGGCCACCCGGCCCTGGGCCTGATGACCCTGAACTTTGCCGCCAACGCGCTGGGGCTGGACAACGCCGCCACCCCCATCGGCCTCAAGGCCATGCGAGCGCTGCAGGACATCAACCCCTCGCCCACCTCGGCCAGCAATGCCCAGATTCTGTTTCTGGTGCTCAATGCCTCGTCGCTGACCTTGCTGCCGGTGACCATCTTCATGTACCGCATGCAGCAAGGCGCGCCCGATCCGACCCTGGTCTTTCTGCCGATCTTGCTGGCCACCTCGGTCTCCACCCTGGTCGGCCTGATCTCTGTTGCCATCGTGCAGCGCCTGCCGCTGTGGCATCCGGTGGTGCTGGCCTATCTGCTGCCAGTGGGCCTGGTGCTGGCTGGCTTTATGGCTTTTTTGGCGACCCTGACGTCGACGGCGATGGCGCAGGTCTCCTCGCTGCTGGGGAACCTGACCCTGTTTGGCCTGGTGGTGCTGTTTGTCGTGGTGGGCGCGCTGCGCAAGGTTGCCGTCTATGAAAGCTTTATCGAAGGCGCCAAGGAAGGCTTTGACGTCGCCAAGGGCTTGCTGCCCTACCTGGTGGCCATGCTTTGCGCCGTTGGTTTGTTCCGCGCCTCGGGCGCGCTGGGCTATGCGCTGGACGGCATCCGCTGGCTGGTGGACCTGAGCGGCATGGACACGCGCTTTGTCGATGCCCTGCCCACGGCGCTGGTCAAACCCTTCTCCGGCAGCGCCGCACGCGCGATGCTGATCGAGACCATGCAAAGCCATGGCGTGGACAGCTTCCCAGCGCTGGCGGCCGCCATCATCCAGGGCAGCACCGAAACCACCTTCTATGTGCTGGCGGTGTACTTTGGCGCCGTTGGCATACAGCGCGCACGCCATGCGGTGCCTTGCGCGCTGCTGGCCGAGTTCTCGGGCGTGGTGGCCGCGATTGTGGTCTGCTACCAGTTCTTTGGTTGACCGCAGGCAAGACCGCTGAAGGGGTGCCCATGACCAGCAGCACAGCAAACGCAGACGCCCAGATTTTCAGCGCCGCCTGGGATCGCGCCTGGCAGGCGCTGGGCCTGGCCCCCGCACCTGACGCCTTGCCGCAACTGCTGGCAGCGCATTCCGGGCCCGATCGCCACTACCACGGCCTGCAGCATATTGCCGAATGCCTGCAATGGCTGGAGCAGCTGCGCCCGCAAGTGGCGCGCCCGGCAGAGCTTGCGCTGGCCTTGTGCTTTCACGATGCCATTTATGACCCGCAGGCCAAGGACAATGAGCTGCGCAGTGCCCAGTGGGCGCAGGCGGTGCTGCAGTCAGCGGGTGCCCAGCCGGATGCGGTGCAGCGCGTTGATGCACTGATCATGGCCACCTGCCATTTCCAGCCCGCGCAAGCGCAGTTGCCCGAAGACAGCGCCTGGATGCTGGATATTGATCTGTCCATCCTGGGCGCGCCCGCCGCGCGTTTTGCGCAGTACCAGGCGCAGATCCAGGCCGAATATGCCTGGGTGCCTGCGGCAGACTATGCGCTGCGCCGCCAGGCCGCGCTGCGCAGCTTTTTGCAGCGCCCGGCCATCTACCAGACGGCAACGATGCAGGCCCGGCTGGAGGCCCAGGCGCGCGCTAACCTGCAGCAGGCGCTCGCAGCGGCCTGATTCAATGCCGCTCAGGCATCGGGCATGATGGCATCGGCCCAGTCATAGAGCGTGCCCAGAATCTCTTCGGCGCGCTCATCGGCGGTTTCCTGCAGCTGGTCGATTTCGGCAAACATCTGCTCGGCCGTGCGCGCACCGCCCCGCCCTTCCTGCAGGAAGGCGATGCGCAGTTCCAGCCAGCGCTGCTGCTCTTCGGGGTTCAAGGAATCGGGGAAATTGCGGGCGCGGTAGCGGAACAGCAGCTCATGCAGGCGTTCATCGTCAAAGCCAGGCTTGGCCACGGCCAGCTCCTGCGGGTGCATGCTGGTGAGCTGGGTCAGGCGGCGCCGGTCACCCTGGCCGATAAAGCCACCGTACAGGTCCTGGTCCACATCCACATCCTGCAGCGGCGGGCGGTCAAACACGGCAGCCCAGGTGGCGCTCATATCGGGCAGATCACGCGCAATCGCGGCATGGCGCATGGCCTGGTCCATGTCGATCTGCCAGCGCTTTGCCTGCTCGGCGCTCAAGGTGCGCAGGCTGCTGACGACCATCGGCGACTTGTTCAGGTGCACGGTCTTGATCGGCAAGCGCGTCGTGCCTTCGGGCAGATCCGCCGCTGCGCTGAACATGCGCAGGCGCATCTCGTCCACCGACAGCTCCGCTAGGTGGCTCGGGTCCTGCGACAGATCCCAGGCGATGATCTCGTTCTTGTTCGTCGGGTGCTGGGCCAGCGGCCAGGCCACGGCAATGCAGCCGCGCTCGACCCCATACATGCCCGATACATGCAGAAAGGGCCGGGCATTGGCGGCGGTGGCCGGCAGGGCCAGTTCCTGCATCACGCGGTCCTTCTTGTGCAAGCCCAGCGCAAAATCAAACAGGCGCGGCTGCAGGCGCTTGATAAGGCGG
Organism: Comamonas sp. JUb58; assembly: GCF_004364775.1. Lineage (GTDB taxonomy): Bacteria > Pseudomonadota > Gammaproteobacteria > Burkholderiales > Burkholderiaceae_C > Comamonas. The sequence goes on along the minus strand of NZ_SOAL01000006.1, from coordinate 89,603 downwards.
GCTAGGCCAATGGTGGCGCGCACATCGCTCAGCGCATCATGCGCCGATTCATGCAGGATGCCGTTGGCGCGGGCCAGGTCTTCGAGCTTGAAGCTGACCGAGCCATCTTCCTTCTTGGGCCATTGGATGCCTTCGGGCCGCAGCGCATAGACCATGCGCACGACATCGAGCAGATCCCAGCGGCCGCAGCCGTTCTGCCATTCGCGGGCATAGGGATCGCGCAGATTGCGCCACAGCATGTAGCGCGTCACCTCGTCATCAAAGCGGATGGTGTTGTAGCCCACGCCAATGGTGCCCGGGCGGCCCAGCTCGCCCTCCACCACCGCGGCAAACTCGTGCTCGGGCACGCCCTGCTCCAGGCAGTGCTGGGGTGTCAAGCCGGTGATCAGGCTGGCTTGGGGGCTGGGCAGGTAATCGAGCGCAGGCTGGCAATACAGCATGACCGGCTCGCCGATCTCGTTAAGATCCATGTCCGTGCGGATGCCGGCAAACTGCGCGGGGCGGTCACGGCGCGGCACGGCGCCAAAGGTTTCATAGTCGTGCCAGAAAAAACTGGCGGAGGCGGACGAGGAATTCTGCATGCCCGCTAGTATGCCTGCTCCGCTAACTGCCGCAGAGCAACGTGGGCCCGCAACTACAACAGCGGTGAGAACAAGCGCGCGATCGAATCGCCCAGCCGCAGCAAAAAGCGCTGCTTGCGGCGCGTAGCCACCTGCTTGGAACGCATCAGATCGGTGTTGAACTGGTCCTGCAGCCGGGCATTGAGCTCTGGCCCATAGCCAATCGCACAGACCTCGTAGTTCAGCCGAAAACTGCGGTTGTCGAAGTTGGCCGTGCCGATGATGGTCAGGTCGTCATCAACCACCAAGGTCTTGGAGTGCAGCATGCGCGCGCTGTATTCATAGACCTTGGCGCCCGCGCTGATCAGCTCTTCGTAGTACGAGCGGGCCGCAGCAGTCACAAAGATGGAATCGGATTTCTCCGGCACCAGCAGCCGCACATCGACGCCGCGTAGCGCAGCGCTGGTCAGCGCATACATGGCGGGCTCGGTCGGCACAAAGTATGGCGTGGTCAACCAGACCCGCACGGTGGCCGACTGGATGGCGGCCACATGGGCGCGGTGGATGGGCTCGGTCGGGTTGTCCGGGCCCGAGCTCACCAGCTGCATCGCGTGGCAGCCATCGGGCATGTCGGGCAGCAGCAGGTCCAGATTGGCGGGCATGTCCTGGGCAGACTTTTCCAGCGCATAGGCCCAGTCTTCCAAGAACGTGGTCTGCAGCCAGGTGACGATGGGGCCGGCCATGCGCAAGTGGACATCGTGGTAGGCATCGGGGTTGACGCGACGGTCTTCTTCGTCGGTGATGTTGACGCCGCCGGTAAAGCCGATCTGGCCATCGACCACCAGGATCTTGCGGTGGCTGCGGAAATTGATCACCGGCCGCAGGCGCCTGCCGATGCGTGTGGGGTGGAACACCGCAAACTCGCCGCCAGCGGCCAGCAAGGGCGCGACAAACTTGCGGTTGACCCGCTTGGAGCCCAGCGCATCGACCAGCATGCGCACCTTGACCCCCGCCTTGGCCCGCTCAACCAGCGCATCGCGCAGGCGCGTGCCGGTCTGGTCAGGCTCGAAAATATAGTATTCCAGGTGCACATGGTGGCGGGCCTGGGCCACGTCCTCCAGAATGCGGTCAAAGGTGGCGGCGCCGCCGCTCAGCAGCTCCACGCTTTCGGCCGAGGTAATCGGGAAACCGCAGGTCGCTTCGACCAGCTTGACCATCTCGCGCAACTTGGTTGGCGCCTCAGGCTGACCATCGCGAATGCGGCGCGTGGTCTCGCGCACATGGTTCTTGTTGCGGGCGCGCAAGCGTTTGATGCGCTGCCGCTTCATGCGCTGCGGGCCGATGAAGTAGTAAACGATCAGCCCTACCACCGGCAGCGAGCCCATGGACAGCAGCCAGCCCAGGGTCGCCACGGGCGCGCGCCGCTGCATCAGAATCCAGATACCCACCACACCGAGGTAAATCGGCCATATCACGGACAGCAGCGCGACGATGTTTTCCTTGGTCAGATACTGAGATAACGACGCCACAGCACCGCACTCCTGTTGATGGGACCGCCCAGTGTAGCCTGCCACCATGACAGCGCGACGCAAAAAAACAGCCGCGTGTAGCGGCTGTTTTTGTCTTCAGGGCACGGGGGCCTCAATCGGCGGCGACTTCCTCTTCAGGCTCGGCCGGCTCCTGCTTGGCGCGCTCCTTCTTGGGCAGCGGCTGGATGTCGAGCAACACCTCGGGCTTGTCGGCGTTGCGGTCGTCCCAGTCGACGCTCAGGCGTCCGCCATCGGTCAGGCGACCAAACAGCAGCTCGTCGGCCAGAGACCGGCGGATGGTGTCCTGGATCAGGCGCTGCATCGGGCGGGCACCCATCAGCGGATCGAAGCCGGTCTTGGCCAGGTGCTTGCGCAGCTTGTCGCTGAACGTGACCTCGACCTTCTTCTCGGCCAGTTGCTGCTCCAGCTGGAGCAGGAACTTGTCGACCACACGCAGAATGACCTGCTCGTCCAGCGGCTTGAAGCTGACGATGGCATCCAGCCGGTTGCGGAACTCGGGCGTGAAGAGGCGCTTGATATCGCCCATCTCGTCGCCCGCGGCGCGCGGGTTGGTAAAGCCAATGACGGCCTTGTTCATCGTCTCGGCGCCCGCATTGGTGGTCATGATGATGATCACGTTGCGGAAGTCGGCCTTGCGTCCGTTGTTATCGGTCAAGGTGCCGTGGTCCATCACCTGCAGCAGCACATTGAAGATATCCGGATGTGCCTTCTCGATTTCGTCGAGCAGCAGCACCGCATGGGGCTTCTTGGTCACCGCTTCGGTCAGCAAGCCACCCTGGTCGAAACCGACATAGCCGGGAGGCGCACCGATCAGGCGCGACACCGCATGGCGCTCCATGTACTCGGACATGTCAAAGCGGATCAGGTCGATGCCCAGGATGTAGGCCAGCTGCTTGGCAGCTTCGGTCTTGCCCACGCCGGTCGGGCCGGAGAACAGGAAAGAGCCGATCGGCTTGTCTACCTTGCCCAGACCGGAGCGGGACATCTTGACCGCAGAGGCCAGCACTTCCAGTGCCTTGTCCTGGCCAAACACCACGCTCTTGAGGTCGCGTTCCAAGGTCTGCAGCTTGCCGCGGTCGTCATTGCTGACATTGGCCGGCGGAATGCGAGCGATCTTGGCGACGATCTCTTCGATCTCGGTCTTGCCAATGGTTTTCTTGCGCTTCGAAGGCGCCAGAATGCGCTGCGCGGCACCGGCCTCATCGATCACGTCAATCGCCTTGTCGGGCAGATGGCGGTCATTGATGAACTTGGCCGACAGCTCAGCAGCTGCCTGCAAAGCGGCCACCGCGTACTTGACGTTGTGGTGCTCTTCAAAGCGCGACTTCAGGCCCTTCAGAATATCGATGGTTTCGGGCACGGTTGGCTCGACCACATCGACTTTCTGGAAGCGGCGCGACAGCGCTGCATCTTTTTCGAAGATGCCACGGTATTCGGTGAAGGTGGTCGCTCCGATGCACTTGAGCTGGCCGCTGGACAGCGCCGGCTTGAGCAGGTTGGACGCGTCCAAGGTGCCGCCCGAGGCTGCACCGGCACCGATCAAGGTGTGGATCTCGTCAATGAACAAGATGGCGTGTGGCTTGTCCTTCAGCGCCTTGAGCACGCCTTTGAGGCGCTGCTCAAAATCACCGCGGTACTTGGTTCCCGCCAGCAGCGCGCCCATGTCCAGCGAGTAGACAGTGGCCTCGGCCAGCACTTCGGGTACATCTTCCTCGGTGATGCGCCATGCCAGGCCCTCGGCAATCGCCGTCTTGCCCACGCCAGCCTCACCCACCAACAGCGGGTTGTTCTTGCGGCGGCGGCACAGGATCTGGATCGTGCGCTCGACCTCGTACTGGCGGCCGATCAGCGGATCGATCTTGCCGTCCTTGGCCTGCTGGTTCAGGTTGACGGTGAACTGCTCCAGCGGCGAGGCCTTTTCAGCGCGCTCGGCGTTGTTGCTACCGACCTCTTCCGCATCCGAGCTGGACTCGGACTTGGGCAGCTCGGGGGTGTCGTTCTTCTTGATGCCATGGGCGATGTAGTTGACCACATCGAGGCGCGTGACGCCCTGCTGGTGCAGGTAGTACACGGCATGCGAGTCTTTTTCGCCAAAAATGGCCACCAGCACATTGGCGCCGGTCACTTCCTTCTTGCCATTGCCGGTGCTTTGCACATGCATGATGGCGCGCTGGATCACGCGCTGGAAGCCCAGAGTGGGCTGGGTGTCCACCTCGTCTTCGCCGGCCACCTGCGGGGCATTGTCCTTGATGAAATTGGTCAGCGACGCGCGCAGGTCGTCAATATTGGCAGAGCATGCGCGCAACACCTCGGAAGCACTCGGGTTATCCAGCAAGGCCAGTAGCAAGTGCTCCACGGTGATGAATTCGTGGCGCTGCTGCCTGGCTTCTACAAAAGCCATGTGCAAGCTGACTTCCAGTTCCTGAGCAATCATTTGAAACTCCTTTATTGCTTGCCAAATACACTCAACTTGCTTCTAGATGAGGACCAGATTCCGTTATTCAACAGGCTCCGATACGGCTTGAAGCGGATGGCCTGCTCCGTTGGCGGCATCCATCACCTGTGCCACCTTGGTTTCAGCGATTTCATGCGAGTACACCCCACAGACTCCTTTCCCATCCAGGTGGATCTTCAGCATGATCTGCGTGGCCGCCTCGCGGCTCTTGCCAAAAAAATGCTGCAGCACCTCAATCACAAACTCCATCGGCGTGAAATCATCATTGAGCATGACCACCTGGTACATCTTCGGTGGCTCCACACGCTGCGCGATGCGCTCGACAACCAGCGCACCCCCACCGTCCTCCGGAGGCTGGGGCGTTGCAGGCAGATTCGGCGAGGGAGGAACAACAGGTTTCGTGGCCATTGAGATCATTCTATAAGGCTAAATTTCCACATGAACAAAGATGGTGATGCTTTTATGAACTTCAATACAGCTGCGCCAGCAACCACTGGCGCAGGGTATTTTCAGCCCGGGCAAAACTCGTCTTAGACCATGCTTTCGTAAACGATTTTGATGGCTTCGTGGCCCGCTTCCTGGGACCAGGCGGCCATGGCCTGGTCGCTGGGGAAGAAGCGCGCGGCATCACCCAGGTTGAGCTCCACGCCGGCCCGCGTCTCGCCCTGGCCGCAGACCACGCCCAGGCGGATCTTGAGGCCGTGGCGCAGCACGCCTTCGTCGGTGCGCTCCTCGACTGCGGGAAACTCCTGAATCAAGCGCGCAACATCGGGTTGGTGGCGGTCGGTGTTGACCAGCAGGTAGCGGCCAAAGCGCGCCCGGGCCTCGGCCAGGCCCCAGACATGCTGGGCTTTGGCCCGCAGGCCGCCGCTGAAGCGATCCAAACCCACGCGGGCGCTCAGGATGACGAACTCGTCGTCCTTGAGCTGCTCTTTGTGGCGGCTCCAGGTGGCTTCGTCGATCGAGCCTTCGATGACCGATGATTTGTCGTCGATTTTGAACAGCACCATCTTGCCCCGCTGGCCGTTGATGACCCGTAGCTCGCTGATGATGCCGGCCACCGTCTGCGGCTCGCGGCTGTCCTTCAGCTGGGAGATGGGCGTACGTACAAACTGGCGCACTTCCAGCTCCACCTCGTCAAACAAATGGCCCGAGAGGTAAAAGCCGATGGCGGTCTTCTCCAGAACCAAACGCTCCTTGATGCCCCAAGGCAGGACATCGGCCAGCGGTGGCTCCTGCGTACTGGAGCCCAAGGTGTCATCGCCCATCATGTCAAACAGGCCACCCTGGTTGGCATTGGCATGGGTGGTGGCAGCAAATTCAAAGGCGACATCGACCGATTCCAGCAGCGACCGGCGGTTGAGCTGGATATTGTCAAAAGCACCGCCCTTGATCAGCGCCTCGACCGTGCGCTTGTTCAGCTTGCTGCGATCTACCCGCAGGCAGAAGTCGAACAGGCTCTTGAACGGGCCTTTGGTATCGCCCTGCGGGCCCGTGCCCTTGCCTTCGCGCGCGGCCACAATCGCCTCGATGGCGGCCTGGCCGGTGCCCTTGATGGCGCCCAGGCCATAGCGGATCACCTTGTCGGTCACCGGCTCAAAGCGGTGGTGGCCCCGGTTCACATCGGGCATTTCAAAGGTCACGCCCATCTTCAGCGCGTCTTCGTACAGCACCTTGAGCTTGTCGGTGTTGTCCATTTCCACGGTCATATTGCCGCAGTAAAACTCTGCCGTGTAGTGCACCTTGAGCCAACCGGTGTGGTAGGCCAACAGCGAGTAGGCAGCGGCGTGCGACTTGTTGAAGCCGTAGCCCGCAAACTTCTCCATCAGGTCGAACACTTCGTCGGCCTTGGCCTCGTCGATGCCGATCTTGGAGGCGCCTTCGCGGAAGGTGGCGCGGTGCTGCACCATCTCCTCTACCTTTTTCTTGCCCATCGCGCGGCGCAGCAAATCGGCGCCACCCAGGCTGTAGCCGCCCAGCACCTGGGCGGTCTGCATCACCTGCTCCTGGTAGACCATGATGCCGTAGGTCTCGGACAGCACTTTTTCCACCAGCGGATGCGGGTACTCCACCACTTCCTTGCCGTGCTTGCGCGCCACAAAGCTGGGGATCAGGTCCATCGGGCCCGGGCGGTAGAGCGCGTTCAGCGCGATCAGGTCTTCCAGCCGGCTGGGCTTGGCTTCCTTCAGCATCTGCTGCATGCCGCGCGATTCAAACTGGAACACGGCTTCGGTCTTGCCGGCCGAGAACAGCTGGTAGGTGCGGGCGTCGTCGAGCGGAATCTCTTCGAACTTGAAGTTCTCCTGCCCCTTGTGGCGCTTGATGATGAACTCGCGCGCGATCTCCAGAATCGTCAACGTGGCCAGGCCCAAGAAGTCGAACTTGACCAGGCCCACGGCCTCGACGTCGTCCTTGTCATACATGGCCACCGCCGAGGTACTGCCCGGCTGCTGGTAGAGCGGGCAAAAATCGGTCAGCTTGCCCGGGGCGATCACCACACCACCGGCGTGCATGCCGATATTGCGGGTCATGCCTTCGAGCTTCTGGGCCATCTCGATCAGTGTCTTGACGTCCTCTTCCTTCTCGATGCGCTCGGCCAGAATCGGCTCTTCCTTGATCGCATAGGTGTACTTGTCGCCTTCCTTCGGAGGATTGGGCGGGTACTTCAGGGTCACATGCAGGCCCGGCTTGTTCGGGATCAGCTTGGAGATGCCATCGCAAAAGCCATAGCTCATGTCCAGCGCGCGGCCCACGTCGCGGATGGCCGCGCGCGCGGCCATCGTGCCAAAGGTGGCAATCTGGCTCACCGCATTGCGGCCGTAGAGGTCCTTCACATAGTCGATCACCCGGTCACGGTTGGCCTGGCAGAAGTCCACGTCAAAGTCGGGCATCGAGACACGCTCTGGGTTCAGAAAGCGCTCGAACAGCAGGTTGTAGTGGATCGGGTCCAGATCGGTGATCTTCAGCACATAGGCTACCAGCGAGCCTGCCCCCGATCCCCGGCCCGGGCCCACCGGGCAGCCATTGTTCTTGGCCCAGTTGATAAAGTCCGCCACGATCAGGAAGTAGCCGGGGAAGCCCATCTTCAGGATGATGCCGAGCTCGAAATCCAGGCGTTCGATGTATTTAGGACGTTCGGCGTCCCGTTTGGCCTGGTTCGGGAACAGCAGCTGCAAACGGTCTTCCAGCCCTTCGAACGAGACCTGGCGAAAGTACTCGTCGATCGGCATGCCATTGGGCGTAGGGAAATCCGGCAGAAAGTACTTGCCCAGCTGCAGGGTTACGCTGCAGCGGCGCGCAATCTCGGCGGTATTGGCAATGGCGCTGGGCAGGTCGGCAAACAAGGCCTCCATCTCGGCAGCGGTCTTCAGGTACTGGTCGCGGGTAAAGCGCTTGACCCGCTTTTTGTTACCCAGGGTCTCGCCCTCGGCAATGCAGACGCGGGCCTCATGCGATTCAAAATCGGCAGGCTTGGTGAACTGGACCGGGTGGGTGGCCACCACCGGCAGCTTGAGGTTGGCGGCCAGTGCCACCGCAGCGGCTACATGGCTTTCGTCATCAGCGCGGCCAGCGCGCTGCAGCTCGATGTAGAAACGGTGTGGGAACAGGCTGGCCAAACGCAGGGCCACGCCACGGGCGGCCTTTTCGTCGCCACGCAGCAGCGCCTGGCCCACCGGGCCGGCTTGGGCGCCCGACAGCACGATCAGGCCCTCGGACAGCTCTTGCAGCCAGGCCCAGGTGCACTGGGGCTGGGCCTTGACGGTATCGGCCATCCAGATGCGCGCCAGGATCTCGGACAGGTTCAGATAGCCCTGCTGGCTCTGGATCAGCACAATGATGCGCGACAGCGGGCCACCGGCCACCTCGGGCTCCAGGGTCAGCTCGGCGCCCAGAATCGGTTTGACACCTGCACCGCGCCCGGCTTTGTAAAACTTGATGGCGCCAAACAGGCTGTTCAGGTCGGTGAGCGCCATGCCCGGCTGGCCATCACCCGCAGCAAATTTGATCAAATCGCCGATGCGATTGGTGCTGTCGATGATGGAGAACTCGGAGTGGATGCGAAGGTGTACGAACATATCCCTGCATTGTAGGAAAGCCGCAGCACCGTCTGTGCAAACCATGGCATATCTGGCGTGGAATGTTACACAGCCCTACTCGCTACAAGTCCGGCTCTGCGAGACCGGGCTGCGCGCCGATTACAATGGCCCAGATCAGAGGGCGCGGCACGGGCTGCCCCGCTGCGTGGCTAGCCTTGCCGCCCCACGCAGTTTTTCAGCTTTCCGTCCATGGATTTCAAGCCAAAAATGCTGTTTGCGTACCCCAAATCGAAGGTTCCCGCTATCGCTTCCGTAGCACTTGCCGCTTTGCTGGCAGGCTGTTCATCGACCGATGTGGATCCCACCGCCGGCTGGAGCCCGAACAAGATTTATTCGGAAGCCCGCGATGAAGCCTCCTCGGGCTCGTTCGACAAGGCCATTCCGCTGTATGAAAAGCTGGAAGGCCGCGCTGCCGGCACCGCGATGGCGCAGCAAGCGCAGCTGGAAAAGGCCTATTCCCAGTACAAGAGCGGTGAAAAGGCGCAGGCCATCGCCACCCTGGACCGTTTCGTCAAGCTCCACCCCGCCAGCGAAGGCGTGGACTATGCGCTCTACCTCAAGGGCCTGGTCAACTTCAACGAAAACCTGGGTCTTTTCTCCTGGGTGTCCAAGCAGGATCTGTCCGAGCGCGACCAGAAGGCCGCCAAGGATTCGTTTGAATCCTTCCGCGAGCTGACCACACGCTTCCCCGAGTCCAAGTACGCACCTGACGCTGAAAAGCGCATGCGCTACATCGTCAACTCGCTGGCCCAGTACGAAGTGCACGTTGCCCGTTACTACTACGAGCGCGGCGCCTATGTGGCTGCCATCAACCGCGCCCAAAGCGCCATCTCCGACTACAAGGAAGTGCCCGCCCAAGAGGACGCGCTCTACATCCTGATGCTGTCCTACGAGCGCCTGAACATGTACGACATGGCTGCCGACACCAAGCGCGTGCTGGAAGCCAGCTACCCCAACACGCGCCTGCTGGCCAATGGCTTCCGCAAGGAAGATCGCCCCTGGTGGAAGATGTGGTGATGCAAGGCGCTTGATGCGCGTTAGCTGAGATAGCCAAGCGGCTGCTGCAAGTTACAAACTGCGGCAGCCGTTTTCTTATGGGCGGATCTCTTTTTCCGCCAGGGCCTGCAAAAACGCAGGCAAGGCATCGTCCTCCAGGCTGGGCAGCGGTGGCAGTGCTGCCAGCAAGGCAGCGCCATAGCTGCGGCTGTGCAGGCGCTCGTCGGCAATCACCACCACACCCTGGTCGCTGGCCGAGCGGATCAGCCGCCCGACACCCTGGCGCAGCTGCATAGCGGTCTGGGGCAGGACATAGCGCTCAAACGCATCCCGGCCCGCCCCGCGCAGCGCCTGCACCCGTGCCGCATGCAGCACATCATGGCGCGGCGGAAACGGCAGCTTGTCGATCACCAGCAGTTGCAGAGCTTCGCCCGGCAGGTCCACCCCTTCCCAGAGGCCGAGGGTACCGACCAGCACCCGGCCGGTCTTGCCGCCGGGCGCGGTTCGCATCGCCTGCAGCAAGCGGCGCTTGGGCTGCTCGCCCTGCTGCAGCACGCGGATGGCCTGGCCTTGCAGCCATAGGCGCAAGGCCTGGGCCAAGGCCTCCATCGCGGCCGTTGATGTGCAAAGCACCATGCAGCGCCCGCCGAGGGTCTTCAAGTGTGGCAGCAGCCATTGCGCCAACGCCTGCGCGCGCTCGGCCGCCGGTGCATCGGTGCCGGGCAGGCCCTGCGGCACCACCAGGCGGGCCTGCTGCGCCCAGTCAAAATGGCTGCGCAAGCGCAGGCTGGCGAGCAAGGACGCATCGCCTGCCTCGCTGCTGTCGCTGCGCAAGCCCAGGCCCTGGGCAAACCAGGTCAGCGCCTCGTCATCGCCCAAGGTGGCTGAGGTAAACAGCCAGCGCTGCACGCCCTGGCCCAGCCAGCTGCTGGCCTGCACCTGGGGGCTCAAGGCCTGCAGCGCCTGCCAGAGCCACAGCGGAGATTCGCGAAAGCCCTGGCGCCAGGCATAGCGGCCATAGGCCTGCAGGTCGCCGGCCTGGCCCGCGCGCACAAAACTGGGCGAATCCCACCAGCGCACAAGGTCCTTGCCGGCGCCCTGGGCCCACTGGCGCAAGGCCTGCAGCATCACATCGCCCTGGCCTGCCAGCTGGGCCACCACGGCCGCGCTGCCGGCCACCCCTTGCAAGGCGGCGACCAGGGCCGAGAGCGCGTTATGTAAGTGGATCAGCGCCTGGCGGCTGGTGGCGCGGGCCGTTGCATCGGCAGGTGCATCGGCCGGGCCCAACGCCTGCTGCTCGGCCTCCATCCACTGCGCCATAGCCTGCTGCACCTTCTGCTGCAGCGCTTGCCAGGGCGCAAAGCCGCGCGCATGCAGGCTGGTTTCGCGCTCCACCGTCTGCAGGTAGTCACGCATATCGCCCACATTCAGGCCCTTGGCCAGCACTTTCAGGCCAATGGCCTGCAGCTGGTGGGCCTCGTCCATCACCATGGTTTGCGCCAGCGGCACAAAGCCATGGCCCACGCCCAGCATCTGGCGGTGGCGCAGCTCGCTGAAAAACAAATGGTGGTTGATCACCAGAATGTCTGCCTGGGCCGCGCGGGCCCGGGCCTGGTTGGAGAAGCAGCGCTCAAAGTGGCTGCAGCGCTGGCCCAGGCATTCGTCATGGCTGGCGGTGATATGCGGCACCAGGCTGGGCAGGTGGCTGATGTCGTCCAGCTCGGACAGGTCACCGCCCTGGGTACTTTGCGCCCAGCGCTCCACCTGGGCCAGCGCACCGGCATGCTGGCCTTGCAGCTTGCTGCGCGCCTGCTCCAGGCCATGCAGGCAGACATAGTTCTCCCGCCCCTTGAGCACGGCCACCTTGCGCTGCAAGCCCTGGTGGGCCAGCAGTGCCGGAATGTCGCGGTCCACCAGCTGGTCCTGCAGCGCCCGCGTCGCCGTGCTGACCACAAAGCGCTCCTGGCGGGCCAAGGCCGCTATCAGATAGGCATAGGTTTTGCCGGTACCGGTCGGCGCCTCGATCGCCACCCGCTGGCCCTGGCCCCAGGCCGCCTCGATGGCCGCAATCATCTGCTCCTGCTGCGGGCGCAGGCGCAGCGGGGCATCACTGGCAAAGGCGGCGGACAAGGGCATCGATGGATCGGTTTCGGGGGCATGGCAGTCTAGCGCGTTCAGCGCTCTGCCCTGGGCTACCGGCCCGCAACGCCCCAGGCGTTGGTATACAAACATCGGTTGACAGCGTAATCCCGCATGGTTTGGCGGCCCGCCGGGCAATCTGCTCTATGATTCCCCTTCCATTCACCCCGCTTGCATACGTCACCCCCTTCGCGCATGAGCACCAGCTACCGCCTCTCTGCCGCCACCGGCCTCCACAAAGGCGACCGGCCCTACCAGCAGGACCAGGTCATCATGCTCGCCCACCCGCGCGCCAAGGGCTGTGTGCTGGCCGTGGTGGCCGATGGCATGGGTGGCCGCAGCGGCGGGCGTGCCGCGTCCGATCAGGTGATGCTGACGGCCAAGCAGGTGTTCGAGCGCTACTCGCCCGAGACCGACAACGCCGAAGAAATGCTGGGCAACCTGGTGCGCGAAGCCCATTTGCTGATCCGCCTGGTGGCCATTGCTGCCGAGCAAGAGCCGCACAGCACCATTGCAGCCTTTCTGATTCTGCCCAACAGCGCCTGCGCCTGGGTGCATTCAGGCGATTCGCGCATCTACCATTTTCGCGATGGGCAGCTGCTCTACCAGACCAGCGACCACTCCTATGTGCAGACCCTGGTCGACCAGGGCCAGATCACGCTGGAAGAAGCGCGCTACCATCCGCAATCGAATATCTTGCTGCACTGCCTGGGCACCGCCGATGACCCGCCCTTGATCCACCACCGCATCCCCATGCTCAAGCAAGGCGATGTGCTGCTGGCCTGCAGCGATGGCATCTGGCACTACTTCTCGCCCGACGAGCTCTCTTCGATCACCCGCCTGCTCTCGCCCCGCGAGGCCAGCCAATTTCTGATTGAGCGCGCCCGCATGCGCGCCTCGGGCTCGGGCGACAATATGTCGTTGGCCATCGTCAAGGTCGAGCCCCTGCCGGCAGAAGCCGCCCAGGCCGTCGTGCCCGGCAGCAAGCGCGCCAAGGCCAAACCACCGATACGCAGTTGAAGCACTGAGCCGGATAGCCCCCCCAAAAAGCAAAAGCCTCGCAGCGATAAACTGCGAGGCTTTTTGCTGGTGCGTGCTGGGCTTAGAAGCCGGGCATCACTGCACCCTTGAACTGGGTGTCGACAAACTTGCGAATCTCTTCGCTGTGGTAGGCCTTGACCAGCTTGGCCACCCATGGCTGGTTCTTGTCCGCTTCGCGGATCACCAGAATGTTGACATAGGGGTTCTTGGCGTTTTCAACCACGATGGCGTCGGACTTGGGGTTCAGGCCAGCCGAGATCGCGAAGTTGGTGTTGATCGCAGCGGCGTCCAGGTCATCGAGCGAGCGCGGCAGCTGCGCAGCGTCCAGCTCGACAAAGCGCAGCTTCTTGGGGTTCTCGACCACGTCCAGCGGCGTGGCCTTCAGGCCGGCGCTTTCCTTGAGCTTGATCAGACCATTGGCCTGCAGCAGCAGCAGCACGCGGCCACCATTGGTGGGGTCATTGGGCAGACCGAAGCGGGCGCCCTCTTTGAGCTCCTCAATCTTTTTGATCTTCTTGGAGTAGATGCCGATCGGGAAGTTGACGGTATCAGCGGCGACTACGAACTTGTAGCCACGGTCCTTGATCTGGGCGTCCAGGTAGGGCTTGTGCTGGTAGCTGTTGGCATCGAGCTCACCGGACTGCAGTGCGGCATTGGGCTGGATGTAGTCGCTGAACTCGATGACCTTGATCTTCAGGCCGTCTTTCTCGGCGATCTTCTTGACCTGCTCCATGATCTGGCCATGGGGGCCAGCGGTCACGCCGATCTTGATTTCCTTGTCTTGTGCGACTGCGGCGCCAGAGACACCAGCGGCCAAAGCCAGGGCCAGCACGGATTGCAGCAATGTACGTTTTTGCACGGGAGCGATACCTTTCAAATGCGATACCGAACTGTACGCCCGATTTTGCAACGCAACAAAGAACTTTTTGCCATTTGCTTACAACCTGCCGCTGCCCTTGGCGGGGCGCTGTTCACTCGGGCCGCAGTGCGACGTTGTTCAGCTTGTCCAGGCGTTCGGGCCAGTTGCCGTTCCTGGCGTGCTGCTGCAGGATGCGGGTCCAGGCCACCCAGGCATCCCATTGCACGCGCTTGTCCCAGGCATTGCCCCATTGGCTAAAGCACTGCAGCGCACTGTCAGCAGCGGCCAGCGCATCGGCCTCGCGCCCGGCGCTGAGATAAAGCTGGGCAAGCACCATCTGCGGCTCGCCCACCCAGGGGTTGAGCTGCACGGCCTGCTCCAGCACGCCGGTGGCCACATCCAGATCGGTCAGCGGCTGGTCCTGCTGGATCACCGACCAGTACAGCGACGCGGCCGCCGCATCAGCCGATGGGCTCAGGCCCTGGCTGCAGTTGGCAAACACCGGCGGCGTGGGCAGCAGGCCCTGCAAGGCCGGGTGCTGCAAGGCCAGACCCAGGCTGGCAATCTGCGACAGCATGCGCCCGCTGGGCCGCATCGGGCCGGGCCAGAGCGAGGCCATCCAGTGCGCCTTTTGCGGGCGCTGGGGCACCTGCGGAAAGCTGGAGAAAATATCGTCTTGCCAGCTGAACCACTGCTCAATCGTGTCGGCCATGCTGACGATGATGAAGGCTGCCACGGTATAGGGCTCGACCCGGCGTGGCGCGCCCTTGTGGTCCAGTAGCACGGCGCCATCGGGCTCGATGGCACCGGCCAACACCTTCTGCACAAACTGGGCGCGCGACAGAATGCAGAACTCATAGACCAACTGCTCGGCCGGCTCGCCCACCAGGGCGGCGAGCTGGCTGCGTTCGCTGCTGGCATCGAACTTGACCAGGTCCACAAAGGCATTGCCATAGACGCTGTGCAGCAGGCCCAGCAGCTTCACATCCTCCGGCTGCTGCCACAGCTGCAGTGTGCGCGTCACCCCCAGCAGATGGTGGCGAAAGGTGCCGGCCTTGTGCCAGTCCTGGCCCACATCGCGGGCCAGCACCACCGGCAAGGCGCGCGCCAGCGCCGGGTGGGCGTGGATCCAGTTCTCATCGAGCAGGGGCTTGGCCCGCAGCCATTGCGCCGGGTCCAGCGCCTGCAGTGGCAAGGCATGTGCGGTGGCAGTGGGCAAGGCGGCATTCATGGCGGTCTCCAAGGCGTGGGCAATGCTGCATTGTAGGCAGAGCCCACCGCCCGCAACGCCCTTGGGCGACAGCCGACGCCAGCCCATGAAAAAAACCCATGCGCAGTGCACATGGGCTTTGGCGGCTGCTTGGGGCAGCGGATTACTTGTGGCTCAGGCGGCGCACGGCCCAGTCACCCAGGCTTTGCACCAGCTGCACAAAGATGATCAGGATGACGACCACGGCCAGCATGATGTCCGGCAAAAAGCGCTGGTAGCCATAGCGGATACCCAGATCGCCCAGACCGCCGCCGCCAATGGCGCCAGCCATGGCCGAGTAGCCGGTCAAGGAGACAAAGCTGATGGTCAGGCCGGCGACGATGCCGGGCAGCGCCTCGGGCAGCAGCACCTTCCAGACGATTTGCCAGGAGCTCGCACCCATGGCCTGCGCGGCCTCGACCAGTCCGTGGTCCACTTCGCGCAGCGAGGTTTCCACCAGGCGGGCGATGAAGGGCGCAGCAGCCAGGGTCAGCGGCACAATGGCCGCAGCCGTGCCGATGGACGATCCGGTGATGAAGCGGGTGAACGGGATGATGGCGACCAACAAGATGATGAAGGGCGTGGAACGCACGGCATTCACCAACCAGCCAACAATC
Source organism: Comamonas sp. JUb58 (assembly GCF_004364775.1). Lineage (GTDB taxonomy): Bacteria > Pseudomonadota > Gammaproteobacteria > Burkholderiales > Burkholderiaceae_C > Comamonas. Next base: position 74,040 of record NZ_SOAL01000006.1, on the reverse strand, counting down.
TTGTTGGCAGCGCCGTTTTGCAGGATGCCGCCATGGTCCGTCAGGCGCAGAAACACGCCCAGCGGAATGCCGATCAGCGCGCCGGCCACGCCGGAGATGCCGACCATGATCAGCGTTTCCCACAAGGATGTGGCAAACAGCTGCAGCATCATTTCAGAAAAATTCTCAAACATCGATGACCTCTTTGCGGGTGTTAGGCGGCCGAGGCCTCGGTATTGACTTCCTGCACCATCACGCCCGAGGCGCGCAGCGCTTCCACAGCCGCATTGAGCTGGGCCAGATCGCCGCTGGCGTAGACCGCCAGAAAGCCGAAGGTCTGGTCCTGGATCTCATCGACCTGGCCATTGAGGATGCTCACATCCAGGCCAAAGTCACGGATCAGGCGCGAGAGGATGGGCTGGTAGGCCAGGTTGCCGGCATAGGACAGGCGCAGCAGTTTGCCCTGGCCACTGGACAGCGCGCCATTGAGGCTGCGCACCCGGTCAATCACGCTGGCTGGCAGCTCCTGGGGCACGATCTCGTCGATCAGGCTCTTGGTGATGGGTTGCTGGGGACGGGTGAAAACGTCGATGACCGAGCCCATCTCCACCACCTTGCCGGCCTCCATCACCGCCACGCGGTCGGCGATCTGTTTGACCACCTGCATCTGGTGGGTGATCAGCACCACGGTCAGGCCCATGTCCTTGTTGATCTGCTTGAGCAAGGCCAGCACGGAGCGGGTGGTTTCGGGGTCGAGCGCCGAGGTGGCCTCGTCGCTCAGCAGCACCTTGGGCTCGCTGGTCAGTGCACGGGCAATGCCCACGCGCTGCTTCTGGCCGCCCGACAATTGCGCGGGGTAGCGGTCGCTCAGCGCAGCCAGACCCACCAGGTCCAGCAAGGGGTCGACGCGCTTCTTGATGGCGGCCTTGCTCATGCCGGCCAGCTCCAGCGGCAGCGCGGCGTTGTCAAACACCGTGCGCGAGGACAGCAGGTTGAAGTGCTGGAACACCATGCCAATCTCACGGCGCGCGCTGCGCAGCTGCGCATCGTCCATGGCGGTCAATTCCTTGCCATTGACCACCACCTGGCCCGTGGTTGGGCGGTTGAGCAGGTTGATATTGCGCACCAGCGAGCTCTTGCCCGCACCGCTGCGTCCGATGATGCCAAACACTTCACCAGCGGCAATGCTCAGATCGACACCGCGCAGTGCTTGGACCGGGCCGTTTTTGCCCGGGTAGGTTTGGGTGATACCCCGTAGTTCAATCATTGGAATAAAGAAAGCGCCCTGCAGCGTGCAGCGGGCGCTCGAAAAACCGTGAATAGCCGTACTGTAAGCGATGCGACAGCCAGCAGCAAAGAACGAAATTTTAGTTCTTTACAACCGCCGGTTATTTCAGTAGGTCTTTTTTGTCATCAAAAAGCAGATGAACTGATGGACGCTAGCGTGGCGGGTTCTGGGTCTCGCGCAGAATGCGGGCCACCGCATCGGCCACTGCCTCGCGGATGGTGGTGTCAATCTCCAGCTGCAGCGAGGATTGCAGCAAGGCCGTCTGCTGCTCCACCACCTTCAGCACGGCCGCCGACAGGCGCGTGTCCAAGGTCTCCTGCACACGGCGGGTGACGCGCCGAGTGATCGCGTCTTCCAGTGCCTGTGCCGTCTCGGCGGCAGATTCCACCAGGTGGCTGGTCGCATCTGACACGGCCATGCCCTCGCCGCCCATCGCGTTTTGCACCAGGCCGGGCTGGCCCTCGCCGTCGCTGTCATCCACCACCGCACCAGCGCCAGCCGGTGGCAACGCGGCCGGCTGGCCTGCGCCCTGCACCAGGCTGGGCAGGCTGTTGCCCTCCAACACCGGCGGAGTGGGCGCGGCAAAGGATTGCGCGCCGCTGCCCAGGGGCAGTGCTGCATCGGCCTGCTGCGCCCAACCGCTGTAGGTGGGCAGGTCGGCAATATCGGCGGCCGGTTGGGCCCAGGCACCCGAGGCCGGCACATCCACATCGCGGCGCCGGCGCAGCACATCGACGCCAGGCGGTGTGCTGTCAGGCGCTGCAGCAGCGGCGCCGCCGGGCACCACATGGGGCAGTGCGTCAGCGGCGTCCTGTGCGGCTTCCTCGGTCAAGGTGGGCACAAACTTGGGGGGGATTCTGGACTCGGCCATGGCTCAGTCCTCCGACTTCATCACCAGATCGCGGCGCTCGATGTCATAACCCATGGCGGCATAGGCGCGCCAGCGCGCCCTGGCCTGCTGCCGGTCCTGCTCGTCATCGGCGCTGACCACTTCAATCACCCGCTCGAAGCGGGTGACATCGGCGGGCATCTCCGCGCCCAGGTTCAGCAGCACCCGCGTATGCGGCAGGCTGCCGGCCAGTTCGCTCAGCAGCACCGTGGGCGAGCGCTGCAGCACCTCGGGCGCTGCGTCCCCCCGGCAGTGGGCCAGAAACTGGCTGGCACCGCCAAAGGACCACAGGGCCTCGTCGAGTTGGGCCACCATGGCCGGCTCGCCGAGCACCACCAGCGGAATATCCATGCGCTGGAGCTTGCGCGCCAGCTTGCAGGCATAGGCCAGCTTGCTGGGCGCGTTGAAGTGAAAGGCTACCGTCGTGGGGGTCGTCATAAGGCAGGCTGTGCTTACTGGGCGTCCGCCTTGTCAGCGCCGTCCACATTGACTGCCGCCTTGCCCGGCTTGGCCGCTGCTGCAGGCTTGTCGGCCTTGCTGGCCTTGGCGGGCTTGACCGTCTTGGCCTGTTCGGCAGGTGCTGCGCCCTGGGCGCTGCTCAGCAGGTACTGCAGCAGCAGGCCCACAGGGCGGCCGGTGGCGCCCTTCTTGGCGCCGCTGCGCCAGGCGGTGCCGGCGATGTCCAGGTGCGCCCAGGCCATGCTGCCCACAAAGCGCTGCAGAAACTTGGCCGCCGTGATGGCGCCTGCCGGGCGACCGCCCACATTGGCCACATCGGCAAAGTTGGTCTTCAGGCCTTCGGCGTATTCGTCGTCCAGCGGCATGCGCCAGCAAGCGTCTTGCGCCTGCTCGCCCGCAGCCTGCAAGGCCTGGGCCAGTGCGTCGTTGTTCGAAAACAGGCCGCTGCGCTGCGCGCCCAGCGCAATCACGCAGGCACCGGTCAAGGTGGCGATATCGACCACGGCGCTGGGCGAGAAGCGCTCGGCATAGGTCAGCGCATCGCAGAGCACCAGGCGGCCTTCGGCGTCGGTGTTCAGGATTTCAATGGTCTGGCCGCTCATGCTGGTGACCACGTCACCGGGCTTGACCGCGCCGCCATCGGGCATGTTTTCGCAGGCGGGGATCAGGCCGACCACGTTGATCTCAGGCTTCAGCTCCGCCAGCGCACGGAAGGTGCCCAGCACGCTGGCAGCGCCACCCATGTCGTACTTCATCTCATCCATGTCGCCAGCTGGCTTGATGGAGATGCCGCCGGTGTCAAAGGTGATGCCCTTGCCCACCAGCACCACCGGTTGGCTGTCCTTGTCGGCGCCTTGGTAGTGAAGCTCGATAAAGCGCAGCGGCTCCTTGGAGCCCTGGGCCACGGCGATGAAGGCGCCCATGCCCAGCTTGGCGACGTCTTCGGGCTTGTGGATCTTGCACTTGATGCGCTTGTGCTCTTCGGCCAGCGATTCAGCCGCATCGGCCAGCAGCTTGGGCGTGGCATGGTTGGCGGGGCGGTTGGCCCATTCGCGGGCAAAGGCCACACCATGGGCGGTGGCCTTTGCCACTTCAAACGCCTGCTCCAGCTCTGCGGCATTGGGCGCACCCAGCACCACGGACTTGAGCGCCACGGCCTTGGCCGATGGCTTGGTGGTGCGGTACAGGTAGGCGCTGTCGGCCAGGCATTGCAGCAGCGCATGCAGTGCACCGCCTGCCAGCGGTTGGGCGCTGACCACGGTCACGCGCTCGGTGCCTTCACGCGTCAGCGGGCCAGCCACGCCCGCCAGCGCCTGGCGCACAGCCTGGGGCGAGCCATCGCCAATGCCCAGCAGCAACAAATGCCGGGCTTCAATGGCGGGCACCGCATACATTGCCAGCAACTTGCCGGTTTTTGCCTCAAAATCACCATTTTTCTGCGCGTGCGCAATCAGGGTGGACAATGCATCACTGGTTTTGGGCTGCTTGTCAGCCACCAACACGATCAGCAGGTCGCCAGACTGCAAGGCGGCCGAAGCCAAATCCAGAGTTTTGAGTTCAAAGTTCATAATCGGTGCTTTCCTTCTCGCCAATGTTATTCGATTCCTCGATCCGTAAAGAGCTATCCCGCAGCTTTGGTGCCACCTTGGTGGTGCTGGTGACTGTGGTGATGACCATGATGCTCATCAAAGTGCTGGGCCAGGCCTCGCGTGGCAGCGTCAACCCTTCCGATGTGTTGCTGGTGATGGGTTACACCGTGCTGGGCCAGCTGCCCACCATTTTGAGCCTCTGCCTTTTCATTGCCGTGGTGGCGACTTTGTCGCGCATGTACCGCGACAGCGAAATGGCCGTGTGGTTCAGCAGCGGTCAAAGCCTGCTGAGCTTTCTGCGCCCGCTGATGCGCTTTTCCTGGCCCATCATGGTCGTCATTGCCGTGCTGGCCTTGCTGGTCTGGCCCTGGGCCAACCAGCAGATTGTGCAGCTTCGTGCCCAATATGAACAGCGCGGCGACGTCGACCGCATTGCGCCAGGGGAATTCCAGGAATCGTCCGACGGCTCGCGCGTGTTCTTCATCGACCGCGACCGCAACTCAGAGCTGGAAGCGAGCAATGTCTTCATCGTTACCAATGAAGACAAGAAAGACACCGTGACGACCGCCAAGAGCGCACACCTGGAAGTGCAGGAGAACGCCCGCGTTGCCGTGCTCAACGATGGCCAGCGCGTCGAGAAAACCAAGGACAACCCCGGTCTGAAGGTCAGCGACTTCAAGGAATACGGCACCCGCATCGGCAGTGCTGCCACCATCGACCCCAATGACATGGGCGCGGTGAAGAACATCCCCACGCGCCAGCTGATGGCCAGCCAGGAGCCACGCCTGCTCGGCGAGCTGGGCTACCGCCTGGGCCTGGCGATTGCCGCGATCAACTTTGTGGTGCTGGGCCTGGCCATGGCCAGCGTCAACCCCCGTGCGGGCCGCAGCAGCAGCCTGGTGTTTGCGCTGTTTGCCTTTATCGTTTACTACAACCTCATGACCTTTGCCCAGAACTGGGTGTCTTCGGGCAAAGCCTCGCTGCCGCTCTCCTTTGTTCTCATCCATGGCCTGACAGCCCTGCTCGCCTGGACCTTGCTGCTCAGCCGCAACCAGCAGTTCTCGCTGCTGCAATGGGTACGCCGCCTGGGGAGCCGCGCATGAAGACCTTCCGCAAAATGATCTACCGTGACATCGCCGTGACCGTCGGCTTTGTCACCCTCGCCTTCCTGGCGCTGTTCTTCTTCTTCGACCTGGTGGACGAGTTCCGCTGGATCGGCACCGGCACCTATGAGCTCAAAGATGCGCTGCTGAGCGTGGCGCTCAACCTCCCCAACCACATCTACGAGCTGCTGCCCATCACCGTGCTGATCGGCACCATCTTTGTGATGGCGCGCATGGCGCAGACCTCCGAGTTCACCATCCTGCGCACCAGCGGCCTGGGCCCCTGGCAGGCGCTGGGCAGCCTGCTGAGCATTGGCCTGGCCTTTGTGGTGCTGACCTTTGCGATTGGCGACTATGTGGCCCCTGCCGGCGAGCAGGCCAGCCAGCTGGTGCGCGCACAGCGCTTTGGCCAGCTGAGCACCGGCCGCACCGGCGCCTGGCTGCGCGAGAAGCGCGAAGACGGCATGGCCGCCATCAATGTGCGCGCCATCTCGCCCGAAGGCGATCTTCAGCGCGTGCGGGTCTACAACTTCGATGACCAGGGCCGCATCCAGATGCAGCTGACCGCCGCTGGCGGCAAGTTTGGCAATGGCGTCTGGCACCTGCACCACATCCAGGAACAGCGCTACGACCTGGGCGACCAGCGCCAGGCCCGTGTCGAAGTCAAGAACCTGGAGACCCTGGACTGGCCGACCGCCGTGACCAGCAGCATGGTAGCTGCCGCCGTGCTCAAGCCCGACCAGATGAGCACCTACGACCTCTTCCTCTATGTAAGCCATTTGCAGGCCAACGGTCAGAGTGCGCAGCGCTATGAGATCGAGCTCTGGCGCAAGGTGTTTTACCCCATCAGCTGCCTGGTGATGGTCGTGCTCGCCCTGCCCTTCGCCTACCTGCACTTCCGCTCCGGCGGCATCACCGGCTATGTGTTTGGCGGCGTGATGGCCGGTATCAGCTTTTTCCTGCTGAACAATGTGTTTGGCTTTGCCGGCAATCTGCAGAACTGGCACCCGATGCTGACCGCTGCGGCGCCGGGGCTGATTTACTCGCTGCTGTCGCTGGGCGCTTTCAGTTGGCTGGTGCTGCGAAGGTAGCGGGGCCCCTGCACCCCCAGCCTTGGGCGAGGGTTCTGCAGCGGGTTCCTGGCCCCAGGATAAGGTCAGGCATCCTGAAGAACAAAGCCCTGCAGTATCGTTACTGCAGGGCTTTCTTCATTCCTGGCGATCGTCAAGCCGCCCGCTCAGCCATCCTCACGCGGCAGCGACAGCGCCGCTGCCATCTCGCGCATCAGATCGGTCTGGGAGATGATGCCGACCAGCTTGCCCTGCCGATTGACGACAGGCACATGGTGCAGTTTGGCGCGCGAGAAGATCGCGATCAGGTCGACCATGCGGTCATAGCTGCCCACCTTGGAGACCTCGGCCGTCATCAGGTCGCCCACCAGCTGGCCGGGATCCTTCTTGCGCAGCACCCAGTGCTTGAGCTTGCTGCTGAGCGCAGTAGGGGTGGCAGTCAGCGCATGGTTGAGCAGATCGGTGGAGGTGATGATGCCCACCACCAGCTGCGCGTCATCAACCACAGGCAAGGCCTTGACCCGGTACTGCTGCATGAGGCTCCAGGCATCCTTGATGCTGCTCTCCGGCCGCATGGCATGCACCGGATGGGACATCACATCCTCGCAGCGCACATTGCCCAGGGTGCGCTTGAAGGCGGCCTGGCTTGCGCCCTGCAGCAGCGCTTCCAGATCGGCACGGCTGACATCGAGCACGCCATTGAAGTGCTCCAGCGCGTCGTCCAGATCGCTGCCCTCAATGCGTGCGCTGGATTCGCGCGAGGCTTGCGCCGCCTGCGCCTTCTGGCTGTGCTGGGGTGCGGGGTAGCGCTTGCCCGTCATGCGGTTGTAGGCGGTGGCCAGCAGCACCAGAATGACCAGGTTCATCGCCACCGGGTTGAGCAGGATCGACACATCGTGCCAGCCCTGGATGGCCATCCACATCGCCAGCGCAGCGCCGGGCGGGTGCAGACAGCGCAGCACCACCATCACCATGATGGCCAGGCCCACCGCCACCGCAGCGGCCAGCAACGGATCGGGAAACACCAGCACCGCTACCCAGCCCGCCAGCGCTGACAGCAGGGAGCCGCCAATCACCGGCCAGGGTTGCGCCATCGGGCTGGACGGCGTGCCGATCAGCAGCATGGCGCTGGCCCCCATCGCGGCAAACAGCCAGGGGCTATGGTCATGCTGGCCCCAGGTCTGGCTGGCCATGCCGGTGAGCCAGAGCACCACGATCGCGCCCACGACCATGCGCGCCAGCTCCAGCCCATTGACATGCGCAGCCGACGGCAGAAAGTTGCGCAACCACAGCTGCAGCCGCGCGCGGCGGCGGGCCGTGCCTGGTGCAGAGTTGGGTTGGGATGGGGGGCGTGCAGAAGACATGGCGAAACAGAAAACGAGATGCTGGTTGGAGGTCCGTCATCATAATCAGGCCGTGGACTACAAGCCCAGCCGCTGCTGTCACCCCTGCTGGCAGCAGCGGCATCGCCGACCAGGCATTTGGCGACAAATTGTCAGCACATGACCGACAAAAGCTGCATTTCACAACGCAATTTGTCATGGGCACGACACAGTGTCGATAGAATCGGCGGTTTACTGTGACGGCCCTGACCATGCGCGATCGAATTGCTGTTTTGCCCCAATACTTGCTGCCCAAGAAATGGATGACCGCGCTGGCCGGCACATTGGCGTCGGCGGAACTGGGCGGCGCAACCACCAGCTTCATCCGCTGGTTTGTCGGCAAGTACCAGGTCAACATGGATGAAGCAGCGCAGCCCGATATTGCGCAGTACAAGAGCTTCAACGACTTCTTCACCCGCGAGCTGCGCGCAGGCGTGCGCCCGATGGCCCAAGCCGACCTGGTCTGTCCGGTCGACGGCGCCATCAGCCAGTGTGGCGCGATTGCGCAGGACCAGATCTTCCAGGCCAAGGGCCACAGCTACAGCACCACCGCCTTGCTGGGCGGTGATGCGCAGCTGGCCGCGCAGTTCAACAACGGCCAGTTCGCCACCATCTACCTGAGCCCGCGCGACTACCACCGCATCCACATGCCCTTGCGCGCCAAGCTGCAAAAGATGGTCTATGTGCCCGGTGATCTGTTCTCCGTCAACCCGCTGACCGCGCGTGGCGTGCCCGGCCTTTTTGCACGCAATGAGCGCGTGGTCTGCGTGTTTGAATCGCGCATTGGCCCCGTCGTGATGGTGCTGGTGGGCGCGACCATTGTCGGCAGCATGTCCACGACCTGGCACGGCCAGGTCAACCCTCCGCGTACGCGCAAGATTCGGACCTGGGATTACCAGACCCAGCCGATCGTGCTGGAGCAAGGCGATGAGATGGGCCGCTTTTTGCTGGGCTCGACCATTGTGCTGCTGCTGCCCGAAGGCAAGAGCGCCTTCCATGCAGACTGGGCTGCGGCCAAGCCGGTGCAACTGGGCGAAGCCATGGGCACGCTCAGCCGCTAAAGCGCCACACGCTGGCCTTCCCCAAGCCGCCTCCAGGCGGCTTTGTTTTATCTAGTCCGCCAAGGGCAGCAACTGGCGCCGGCTGCGAAACACATGCGCCTGCCCCGTCACCGGGTCGTTAAAGCGCAGCTCCCGCGCCAGCAACTGCAAGGGCCGCGAGAAGTCACCCTCGGGCGGGTCATTGACCTCGGGGTAGAAGGCATCGTTGCGGATCGGCAGTCCCAAGGCGGCCATGTGCACACGCAGCTGGTGGCGCTTGCCGCTGACGGGCTTGAGCTTATAGCGCGCCCAGGAGCCCTGCTGCTCCAGCAGCTCCATATGGCTGTGGCTGTTGGGCTCGCCTGGCACCTCGTGCATCAGAAAAAAGCGCTGGCTCTCTTCCATACGGCTGCGGTGCTCCCGCGGAAACACCAGGTCCGCCCGCCAGGGCGCTACCGCCTCATAGCTCTTGTCCATGGCCCGGTCGCGGAACAAGGCCTGGTACTGGCCGCGCGTGGCCGCATCCTTGGACAGCAGCAGCAGCCCGGCGGTGTCGCGGTCGATGCGGTGCAGTGGGGAGAGCTGGGCATTGCCGGTCGCATTCTTCAGCCGCACCAGCAAGGAGTTCTGCACATACTTGCCGGTTGGCAGCACCGGCAGAAAATGCGGTTTGTCCACCAGCAACAGGCGCTCGTCCTCGTACAGCACATCGGCATCAAAAGGAATGGGCAGCTCCTGCTCGACCTTGCGCCAGTAGTACACCCGCATGCCGGGCACAAAGGCCTGCGCCGGCCCCAAGGTCTGGCGCAGGCCATCGACCACATCGCCCGCCTGCAGGCGCTCCCGCCACTGCGCAGCGCTGACCAGGGGCAGGCGCTGGGCCAGAAAATCCAGCAGCAGCCCCTCGCCGCGCGAAGGCAGCACCACGCAGCTGGGGCTGACGCCATCGCGCATCCAGGTGGAAGGGTCCGTGTGTATCGTCATCTCGGTGGCGATTGTAGTCATCTCCTTAGGGGCATGTTGGCTGGGCACAATGGCCGCCGGGTTGCACTGCGCATCTCCCTATTTCCAAGCACTTCCAAAAAATAACAGGCCATGACCGCCAACGCTTCTTCCGCCTCCAACTTCGCCCTCCATCCCGTCGCTCAGCAGGAGCGTGTTTTCAACGGCTGGCATCTGGCCTCGCTGTGGTTCAGCCTGGGGGTGGGCCTGCTGGTGATGCAGGTGGGGGCCTATTTGATGCCTGCGCTGTCCACGCCACAGGCGCTGATGGCGATTGTGGGTGGCTCGGTGGTCGGGGCTGGTCTGCTGGCCTGGGTGGGCAAGATCGGCTGCGACACCGGGCTGTCCAGCGCCGGGCTGATCCACCATGTCTATGGCCGCCACTTTGCCAAGCTGCCGGTGCTGCTCAATATCGTGCAGCTGCTGGGCTGGGGCGCGTTTGAGCTGGTAGTGATGCGTGAATCCACGGTGGCCATTGGCCGCCAGGCCGGCGGCATGCAGGCGGCCTACTGGCCCTGGCTGGCCACCCTGCTCTGGGGCGGCCTGCTGGTGGCATTGATGACCGGCTCCATGGTGCGGCTGGTGCGCCAGCTGATCTCGCGCGTCGCGCTGCCGCTGGTGGTGCTGTCGCTGCTGTGGCTGAGCTGGCAGTTTGTGGGCATGGCGCTGCAGCAAGGCCTGCCCGCGCTGTGGAGCCGCCCTGGTGCCGGCGGCATGGGCGTGATGCCGGCGCTCGACCTGGTGGTGGCCATGCCCATCTCCTGGCTGCCGCTGGTGGCCGACTATGCCCGCTACGGGCGCAATGGCCGCAGTGCCATGGCCGGCACCTGGATCGGTTTTGGCATTGCCAATATCTGGTGCTATGCACTGGGTGTGCTGGTGGCCCTGGTGCTGCCCAGCACCGACCTGGTTGCCGCCTTGCTGCTGGCCCAGGGCGGTTTGATTGCGCTGTCCCTGGTGCTGCTGGACGAGGTGGACAATGCCTATGGCGATGCCTACTCGGGGGCGGTATCGGCCCACAGCCTGCTGCCGCGCTGGGGTGTGCGCGGCTGGGGCATTGCGATGGCGGTGTGCAGCACCGCGCTGGCCATGGTGCTGCCGATGCACAGCCTGGAGCCGTTCTTGCTGATCCTCAGCTCCGTCTTTGTGCCGCTGTTTGGCGTGATCCTGGGCCGCCTGTCCTGGGGTGGCTACCAGCCTGGCAACGCGCAGGCTGCCGTGCACCTGCTGCCCCTGGCGCTGTGGCTGGGCGGCATTGCGCTCTACCACGGCCTGGCCGCCTGGGCGCCCCAAGCGGGATCGGCCCTGCCGACCCTGGCGCTGACCTTTGTGCTGGCCTTTGCCACCCGCTCTAAACGCTAGGTAAGCCTCAGGCAGGATCCTCGTCGAACAGCGAGGCTTCGAAGCTGGAATTGACAAAGCCTTCGGTGGATTCCAACACCGTGGCAATCAACTGCGCGCTGGCTTGTGCGGCGCCCCGGTGGGTTTGGGCAAACTGCAGTGCCGCGCGGCGCATGCGGCTGTGGCTGGCCATATCGGTGGCAATGGCCACCGCCTGCTGCAGGCCCTCGTCCATGCCTGGCACACGCAGTCCGGCACCGGCCTGCACGCTGCTGTCGGCCGCCTGCGCAAAGTTGAAGGTGTGCGGGCCCATCACCACCGGGCAGCCGCAAGCGGCCGCCTCGATCAGGTTCTGGCCGCCCAGCGGTGCAAAGCTGCCACCTAGCAAGGCCACATCGGCCAGGCCGTAGTACAGCTGCATCTCGCCCATGCTGTCGCCCAGCCATACATCGGCGGGCTGGGGCCCAGCCTGCCATTGGCTGCGGCGTGATACCTGCAAACCGGCGCCCTGCAGCAGTTGCACAATCTCGCCAAAGCGCTGCGGGTGGCGCGGCACCAGCAGCCATTGCACCTTCGCTGCGGCGTCCGGGTTGCTGCTGCGCAGCTGCGCCAGCGCTTGCAACCACAGGGCCTCTTCGCCCTCGCGGCTGCTGGCCAGCATCACCACCGGCTTGCCCGCCGCCTGGTGCCAGGCCTGGCCCTGGGCCAGCTGCGCCGCATCGGGCTCCACATCAAATTTGAGATTGCCCAGCACCGCCGTCACCTCAGCACCGGCCGCACGCAAGCGGCTGGCATCGTCCTCCGTCTGGGCGATCACCGAGCGAAGGCTTTGGTAGGCCGGGCGCGCCAGCCAGGCCAGGCGCTGGGCGCCACGCAGGGATTTTTCATTGAGCCGGGCATTGGCCAGCACCAGCGGCACGCGCTCGCGCTGGCAGCCAGCGGCCAGGCCGGGCCACATCTCCGTCTCCATCAGGATGCCGATGGAGGGCCGGAAATGGCGCAGAAAGGCGTTGACACTGGCGCGGTCATCCCAGGGCTGCCAGACCTGGATATCGCCAGGCAGCAGCAGCTTTTGCCCCTCTTCACGGCCAGTGGCCGTGCCATTGGTCAGCAGCAGGCGCAAAGCCGGTATCTGCAGCCGCAGCTCGCGCAGCAGGATGGCAGCAGCCCGCGTCTCACCCAGCGATACTGCATGGATCCAGACCAAGGGCATCTCGGGCAGCGCCTGGTAGCGCGGCAGATCGCCGTAATCGCCAAAGCGCTGCTCCACCATCTGCGCGTAGCCGGGCTCATGCACCGCGCGGCGCGCCAGCTTGCGCCGCACCAGCGGCCGGGCAAGCCGCGCCACCCAGCCATAGAGCATCAGGCTCAGACCCATGGAATCGGCCGCGCCTTAGTGCGAGGCGCTGCCGACCACGGCATCGGGCTTGACCTTGAGCAGCAGCGCTTTCATCTCGTTCTGGATGCGGTGCAGCGCTGCCTGGGTGTGGCCTTCAAAGCGCAGCACCAGCACGGGCGTGGTGTTGCTCGCACGGATCAGGCCAAAACCATCGGGCCAGTCCACGCGCAGGCCGTCAATGGTGTTGATCTGGGCCGGTTCGCTGAAGACATCGGCGGCCATCTCCTGCAGCTGGGCGCTGAGCTTGTGCGGCTCGCCTTCCTGGCATTCCACATTCAGCTCGGGCGTGCTGTAGCTGCTGGGCAGCGCATGCAGCAGGGCGCAAGGGTTTTGGGCCTTGCTCAGGATCTCCAGCAGGCGGCAGCCGGCGTAGGTGCCGTCGTCAAAACCGTACCAACGCTCCTTGAAGAAGATATGGCCGCTCATCTCGCCGCCCAAGGGCGCATTGGTCTCGCGCATGCGGGCCTTGATCAGCGAATGCCCGGTCTTGTACATCACCGGTTTGCCACCTGCGGCCTCGATGGCCGGCGCCAGGCGCTGCGAGCACTTGACGTCATAGACGATCTCGCCGCCGGGCACGCGCGAGAGCACGTCCTGCGCGAACAGCATCATCTGGCGGTCAGGGTAGATGTTCTGGCCGTCCTTGGTCACGATGCCCAGGCGGTCGCCGTCGCCGTCAAAGGCCAGGCCCAGTTCGGCATCGCCGGTCTGCAGCGCCTCGATCAGGTCACGCAGGTTCTCGGGCTTGCTGGGGTCGGGATGGTGGTTGGGGAAGTTGCCATCCACCTCGGAGAACAGCTCGGTCACCTCGCAGCCCAGCGCGCGGAAGATGCCCGGCGCGGTGGCGCCCGCAATGCCGTTGCCGCTGTCCACGACGATCTTCATCGGGCGGGCCAGCTTGATGTCGGAGACGATGCGCTCGACATAGGCGGCCGTCACATCTTCCTGGCGCAGCTTGCCGCCGCCCTGGAAGCGCCAGCATTCCTTTTCCATGATCTGGCGCAGCTTCTGGATCTCGTCGCCATAGATGGCGCGGCCGGCCAGCACCATCTTGAAGCCGTTGTAGTCCTTGGGATTGTGGCTGCCGGTCACCTGGATGCCGCTGTGGCACAGGGTGCTGGCGGCAAAGTACAGCATGGGCGTGGTCACGCGGCCCACGTCGATGACCTCGATACCGGCTTCCACCAGGCCCTGCATCAGCGCACGGCTCAGCGCGTCGCCGGACAGGCGTCCATCACGTCCCACGGCCACCACCAGCTCGCCGGCGGCAATCGCCTGCTGGCCAAAGGCCCGGCCCAGCTTCAGTGCCACGCTCTCGTTGAGCGTGCTCGGCACGACGCCGCGGATGTCATAGGCTTTGAAGATTGCAGAAGAAATCGGCACAGAACTCACCTTGTTGTTGGCGCAGAACAGGCATGAAAAACGGCCTCCATCAGAAGCCGCGCCTTTGCTGCGAGACAGCTATTGTAGGCACGCTCCAGGCTATGGCCGGCCAGTTGTCCATATGGCGACCAGGGCAGCGCGCCGCCAAACGCACAATCGGAACTGGCCAGCGGCTGTTGGGCCGCGCCGCCGCTGCCCTTTCACGGCTCTTTGCACGGCGCGCATCAATGCACCGCAAGAATGTCACCAATGGCAAGCGCGGCGCCCGCTAGCATGCTGTCTGCCCTTGCGAGAACCTATGCGCCCCACCCCATCTACCGCCGCTGCCTCCGTCCCCAGCCCCTCCCTCCCCTCGGCTGCGCCGAGCGCCAGCCGCTGGCTGCCCCCCTTTGTGCTGCTGGCCGTGCTCTGGGGCGCGTCCTTTTTGTTCATGCGCCTAGGCGCCTCGCAGTTTGGCGCCGTGCCAACGGCCGGCTTGCGCGTGATTTTGGCAGCCCTCTTCTTGCTGCCGCTGATGCTGCTGCGCGGTGAATGGCCCGCGCTGCGCCAGCACTGGAAGCCGGTGTTGTTCTCCGGCATCATCAATTCGGCCATCCCTTTTTCGCTGTTCGCCTATGCCGTGGTCTATATGCCCACCGGCATGGCCTCGGTGCTCAATGCCTGCGCCCCGCTGTTTGGGGCCTTGGTGGCCTGGCTCTGGCTGGGCGACCGCATCACCGGCCTGCGCGTCACCGGGCTGTTGATTGGCTTTAGCGGTGTGGCCCTGCTCGCGCTGCATGACAAACCCGCCACCGCGGGTGCGGCCAGCTGGAGCGCCTATGCCGCCATTGCCGCCTGCCTGTGTGCATCACTGAGCTATGGCGTGGCCGCCAGCTTTGCCAAGCGCTACCTGGTGGGCGTGCCGCCCTTGGCCACCGCCACTGGCAGCATGGTCGGTGCCAGCCTCTGCCTGCTGGTCCCGACCATCGCGATGTGGCCCAGCCAGACGCCGTCCTGGGGCTCATGGTTGGCCGTGGCCGCCCTGGCGCTGCTCTGCACCAGCGTGGCCTATATCCTGTATTTCCACATCATTCAGACCGCCGGGCCCAGCCGCGCGATTGCGGTGACCTTTCTGGCGCCGGTGTTTGCGCTGGTCTATGGCAACTGGTTTTTGGCAGAGCCGATCACCGCCTGGATGCTGGGCTGTGGCGCCGTCGTGATTGGCGGCACCATGCTCTCAACGGGGCTGATTGGCCGCAAGCGAAGCTGAGGTCAGGATTTTTTGGGATCGTGCTTGCAGTCGGCGCATAGGCCCTGCAAGCGTAGCTCGGTCTGCTCAGGTGCCAATCCCTGCTCCTGCAGCACCTGCAGGTACTGCGCCATCGCCTGGTTGACCTGCGCCGTGGCAGCGTCGCCGGCATGCTCCTCCAGGCTTTGTACCGAATGGCAGTCGGTGCATTCATAGCGCACCTGCAGCGGCTCCTGCGCGTCAGCCCGCAGTGCATAGCGCGTCAGGCGCTCGGCATCCACGCTTTTGACCAGCTTGCCGGCAGCGGCCAGGCGGTCCAGCAGGCGGTAGCTGGTGACGCGGTTGACGTCGACGCCCATTTTCTGCAGCCGGGCCTGCACCTCGGCCACGGACCACTGCATGCCCGGCTGGCTGCCGACCAAGGCCAGCAAGGCCTTGGTGGCGCGCGTGGCACGCATGCCGGGCGGCAGGGACTGCACGCTCAGCGCGGCAGTGGCGGGGGATGGGGTGCGGGCGGACATCGGTGGCTGGGCGGAGTGGCTTTGATGCAATTGTGTTGCATTATGCCCATCGCCCGCGCCCAGCACCCAGGCGGCCCTACTTCAACCAGTCTGCGAAGCGGGTTTCCAGCTTGTCGACCTTGGGCGCCACCACATAGGTGCAATAGGGTTGGCGTGGGTTGTTGTCGAAATAGTCCTGGTGGTAGGCCTCGGCATTCCAGAAATGCTGCAGCGGCTCGACCTCGGTGACCACCGGCGCGCCCATCTGGCCGGAGGCATTGAGCTTGTCGACAAAGGCCTGGGCCTGGGCCAGTTGCTCGGGCGTGGTGGTGTAGATGCCGCTGCGGTACTGCGGGCCCACATCATTGCCCTGGCGGTTCAAGGTGGTGGGGTCATGCGTTGCAAAAAAGATGTGCAGCACCTTGTCCAGCGGCAGTACCTGCGGCTCAAAAGTCAGCTCCACACATTCGGCATGGCCCGTCGTGCCCGTGCAGACCTGTTCGTAGCTGGGGTTGGCGATCTGGCCATTGGCATAGCCGCTGACGACCTTGACGACCCCACGCACCCGCCCGAACACGGCCTCGGTGCACCAAAAACAACCACCGGCGAGATAGATTTTTTCCACGGGGGACTGGGCTTCATTTGACATCATGACTCCGGCAACAAAAGGGCCAAACATTCAGGCGCAAGCGCGCACAAACAGCGGCTTGCCGGCTCCATTTTTAACAGAGAAAAAGACAGCCATATGCCAATGCGTTCTCTATTTGTTTCAGCGCGTTTTGCTTGACTTGTCGCGGGCGGCCGCCTACATTACTAACCCATTGGTCATTAACTGTTTGATTGCGCTGCCCACCGTGTCCACCCCGCCTACCCCACCTGCTTTGGCCACCGCTGCACCCCGCCGCAGCCGCCGCAAAGAGGCCCGGCCCGGCGAGCTGCTGGATGCGGCGCTCGATCTGTTCGTCAGCAAAGGCTATGCGGCCACCAAGGTGGAAGAAGTGGCCCGCCAGGCCGGCGTCTCCAAGGGCACCTTGTTTCTCTACTTCCCCAGCAAACAGGAGCTGTTCCAGGCCGTGGTGCGCCATGTGCTCAGCAGCCGCTTTGCCGAATGGGATCTGGAGCTGGACACCTACCAGCACGACACCGCCACCCTGATCCATTACTGCTACGAGGTCTGGTGGCAGCGCATTGGCTCGACCAAGGCCTGCGGCCTGCCGCACCTGGTGATGGCCGAGGCGCACAACTTTCCCGAGATCGCGGCCTTCTACCGCCAGGAAGTGGTGCTGCCCGGCAACCGCCTGATCGAGCGCGTGCTGCGCCGGGGCATGGAGCGCGGTGAACTGGCCCCCATCGATCTGGACTATGGCGTGACCCTGGTGCTGGCCCCGCTGATCTTTTGTGCCAGCGTCAAAAGCACCGGCGGCTTTTGCCTGCCCAACCCGGATTTTGATGTGCCACGCTTTTTGCAGATGCAGGCCGATGCCTTGATGCATGGCCTGGGCAGCCGCCCTAAGGGCAGTGCCGCATGAAGCGCGCCCTGCCCTGGCTGGCCGCCGCCGTCGTCATCGCCCTGCTCGCCAGCGGACTGTGGCGTGGCTTTAAAACCCAGCAACAGCGCCAGCAGGCCCTGGCCCAGGCCGAGCAGGCCAAGGCGCAGGCCGTTTACCAACTGGCCGCCAGCGACGCGATCACCGTGGCGCCGCAGACCCTGGTGCTGAGCCTGCCCATCAGCGGCACGGTGCAGGCCGTGCACACCGCCATCATCAAGGCCCGCATTGCCGGCGAGCTGCAGCAGCTGCAACTGCGCGAGGGCGACCCGGTACAGGCCGGCCAGGTCGTCGCCCGGGTGGACAGCACCGAGAGCCAGGCCCGCCTGGCCCAGGCGCAGCAGCAGGCCGATGCGGCCCGTGCGCAGCAAGATATCCAGCAGCGCCAGTACGACAACAACCGCGCCTTGGCCAACCAGGGCTTTATCTCGGCAACAGCCCTGGATTCGTCGCAGTCGCAATGGCAGGCCGCGCAGGCCAACTACCAGGCAGCCCGCTCGGCCGCCGATGTGCTGCGCAAAAACCTGAGCGACACCGTGCTGCGCAGCCCCATCCAGGGCCAGGTGGCGCGCAAATGGGTGAGCAATGGCGAAAAGGTCGGCCCCGACGCCAATGTGCTGGAGATCGTCGATCTGCGTGAGCTGGAGCTGCAGGCCCAGATGCCGGCGGCCGATTCGCTGCAGTTGCGCCTGGGCCAGACGGCGCAGTTGCAGGTCGATGGCAGTGGCCAGACCATCAGCGCGCAAGTGATGCGCATCAACCCGCAGGCCGATGCCAACAGCCGCAGCGTGACGGTCTACCTGCGCATTGCGCCGCCAGCCGCAGGCGATGCTGCACCGGCGCTGCGCCAGGGCCTGTACCTGCAGGGCCAGTTGGCCACCGACCAGGTGCAGACCATCGCCGTGCCACTGGCCGCCGTGCGCACCGACAAGCCCGAGCCCTATGTACAGCTGCTCAGCCCACAAGGCGAATCGGGCGCATCGCTGCAGGTGCAGCACCAGCCTGTGGTGCTGGGCCCACGCAGCCAACTCCAAGGCAAGACCTGGGTGGCCATCCGCCAGGGCCTGCAGGCAGGCCAGCGCATTCTGGGCGGCCAGGTGGGCCAACTGCGCGAGGCCACGCCCGTTCGCTTGGCGCCTGAGGCCGCACCCGCCGCAGTCGCATCGCCCGCGTCCTGATCCATGTGGTTCACCCGCCTCAGCCTGAACAACCCGGTGCTGGCCACGATGATGATGGCCGCACTGGTGGTGCTGGGCCTGTTCTCGCTGCAGCGCCTCAAGGTGGACCAGTTCCCCAATATCGATTTCCCGGTGGTCGTCATCACGGTGGACTACCCGGGCGCCGCGCCCGAGATCGTAGAGAGCGAGGTCACCAAGAAGATCGAGGAAGCCGTCAACGCGGTGGCCGGCATCAGCGCCCTCACCTCGCGCAGCTACGAGGGCACGGCCGTCATCATCATGGAGTTCCAGATCTATGTCGATGGGCGCCGCGCGGCCGAGGATGTGCGCGAGAAGATTGCCGCCGTGCGCCCCTTGCTGCGCGACGAGGTCAAAGACCCGCGCGTGATTCGCTTTGACCCGGCCGATGCCGCGGTCTGGTCCTTGGCCCTGCTGCCCGACCCCAGCCGGGGCACGCCGCCCAGCGCGATTGCGATGACCTCCTGGGCCGACCAGGTGCTCAAGAAGCGGCTGGAGAATGTGCGCGGCGTGGGTGCCGTGAGCCTGGTGGGCGGCACGCCGCGCGAGATCAATGTCTACCTGAATCCGCAGCAAATGGAGGCGCTGTCCATCTCGGCCAGCGAAGTGGCCGACGCGGTGCGCCGCGAGAACCAGGATCTACCGTTAGGCTCGGTGCGCTCGCGCGAGCAGGACCGGCTGGTGCAGATCGATTCGCGCATGAAAAGGCCCGAGGACTTCAACCAGATCATCGTGGCCCGCCGCAATGGCGCACCCATCTACCTGCACCAGGTCGCCCGGGTGCAGGATGGCGCGCAGGAGCTGAAAAACCTGGCCTTGTACAACGGCACACGCACCTTGCTGCTGTCGATCCAGAAATCGCAGGAGGAAAACACCATCGAGGTGGTGGACGGCCTGCGCCGCGCCGTGGCCGAGATCACGCCCGAGCTGCCACCGGGCCTGCGGCTGGAGCCGATCGCCGATGCATCGCGCCCGATTCGGGTGGCCGTCGACAACGTGCGCGAGACCCTGGTCGAAGGCGCCGTGCTCACCGTGCTGATCGTGTTTCTGTTCCTGCACTCCTGGCGCTCGACGGTCATCACCGGCCTGACCTTGCCGATCTCGATCATTGGCACCTTCTTCTTCATGTATGCCTTTGGCTTCACCATCAATATGGTGACCCTGATGGCCTTGTCGCTGTGCGTGGGCCTACTGATCGATGACGCCATCGTCGTGCGGGAAAACATCGTGCGCCACCTGCAGATGGGCAAATCCGCCTACCGCGCCGCGCTGGAAGGCACTCAGGAAATTGGCCTGGCCGTTCTGGCCACCACCTTGTCGATCGTCGCCGTGTTCCTGCCTATCGGCTTCATGGGTGGCATCATCGGCAAGTTCTTCCATGAGTTCGGCCTGACCATCGTGGTGGCCGTGCTGCTGTCGATGTTTGTCAGCTTCACCCTGGACCCGATGCTCTCCAGTGTCTGGCATGACCCCAGCGTGCATAAAGACGGCAAGCCCGCGCGCAACCGATTCGCACGCGCACTGGGCCGGGCACTGGCCGGCTTTGAGGCCACCACCGAGCAGCTGAGCACTGGCTACCAGCGCCTGCTGGCCTGGGCGCTGCGCCACCGCTTGACCAGCCTCTTGGTCGCGCTGGCCATCTTTATCCTCAGCCTGCTGCTGCTGCCGCTGCTGGGCACCGAGTTTGTGCCGCGCGCCGATTTCTCCGAAACCCAGATCCGCTTCAATGTGCCAGTGGGCGCCTCGGTAGAAGCGACCGAGGCCCGCGCCCGCCAGGTCGAGGACGTGGTGCGCCGCAACCCGGCAGTGCGCTACACCCTGACGACGATCAACACCGGCAATGCCAACGGCAAGAATTACGCCAGCATGTATGTGCGCCTGGTGGACCGCAGCCAGCGCAGCCAGGATGTGCAGCAGATATCGGCCAGCCTGCGTGCCGAGTTGAACCAGATTGCCGGCATCCAGGTCACGCATGTGGGCCTGCTGGAGGCCGTGGGCGGCCAAAAGCAGGTGGAGTTCTCGCTGCAAGGCCCGGATCTGCAGGAGCTGGAGCGCCTGGCCCGCCAGGTGAGCGAGCGCCTGCAGCACATCCCCGGCCTGGTGGACCTGGACAGCAGCGTGCTGGAGCGCGAGCCCATTGTGCAGCTGCAGTTCAACCGCGATGCTGCATCCGACCTGGGCCTGCCGATGGGCCAGGTGGCCACGGCGCTGCGCACCCTGGTGGAAGGCGACACCGTGGGCAACTGGCGCGCCGGCGACAACCAGACCTATGACGTGCGGGTGCGCCTGGCGCCCGAGGCGCGCGAGAACCCGCAGATGCTGGCCCAGCTGCCGCTGACGGCCATGGGCGCCAATGGCCAGCCGCATACCGTGCGCCTGAGCCAGCTGGCTACCTTGACCGAAACCACCGGCCCCAACCGCATCAACCGCCGGGCGATGAACCGCGAGGTCGCCTTCAATGCCAACGCCAACCAGCGCAGCGCTGGCGAGGTGGCGGCCGATATCCGCGCGGTGCTGGAGCAGACCACTTTCCCGCCCGGCTACCGCTACGAGTTTGCCGGCAGCACCAAGAACATGCAGGAGTCCTTTGGCTATGCGCTGTCGGCGTTGGCCCTGGCGGTGATCTTTATTTACATGATCCTGGCCAGCCAGTTCCGCAGCTTCCTGCAGCCCCTGGCGCTGATGACCTCGCTGCCACTGACCTTGATTGGCGTCGTGCTCACCTTGATGATGTTTGGCACCACCTTGTCGATGTTCTCCATCATCGGCGTCATCTTGCTGATGGGCCTGGTGACCAAGAATGCGATCTTGCTGGTGGACTTTGCGATACGCGCCCGCCAGCCCCAAGCCAGCGAAGACGGCCAGATGGTGCCAGGCCTGCCGCGTGAGCAAGCCCTGCTGCTGGCCGCCCAGGTACGGCTGCGCCCCATCTTGATGACCACCCTGGCCATGGTGTTTGGCATGGTGCCGCTGGCTTTTGCGATGAGCGAAGGTGCCGAGCAGCGCGCGCCGCTGGGCCAGGCGGTGATTGGCGGGGTGGTCACCTCGTCGCTGTTGACCCTGGTGGTGGTGCCCGTGGTGTACTGCTACCTCGATGATTTTGCGAAATGGGCCGCCCAAAAGTGGCGGCGCCCCGCTATGGAACCCTAAGCGGCCTAAAATAGGGGGTTTTTTCTTGCCCCACCCCAACAAGCCAACCGGAGTCTGCAATGAGTTTGCCACTGAACATGTCCCCCAGCACGGATGATAAATACCGCGCAGCACGCTACAACATGGTGGAGCAGCAGGTGCGCCCCTGGAGCTTGGGCGACCAACAGGTGCTGGAACTGATCGGCACCCTGCGCCGCGAAGAATTTGTGCCCGATGGCCTGCAGGACATGGCGTTCATGGACATCCAGCTGCCTTTGCTGGGCGATGACGGCGAAGTCGCCATCGCCAACGGCCACTGCATGCTGCCTCCGCGCGTCGAAGCACGCGTGCTGCAGGATCTGAAGCTGCAAGCCCATGAAAACGTGCTGGAAATCGGCACCGGCTCGGGCTACATGGCCGCGCTGATGTCGCGCCTGGCCAAGCAGGTCACCTCGCTGGAGATTGAGCCTGCCTTGGTCGAGCTGGCCCGCGCCAACCTGCACCGCGCCCAGATCAAGAACGTCGATGTGGTGCTGGAAGACGGCTCCAACGCCCAGGCCATCGGCGGCAGCTATGACGTGATCGTGCTGAGTGGCTCGGTCTACGAAGTGCCAGCCGCACTGCTCGACAAGCTCAAGGAAGGCGGCCGCCTGATCGCTTTTGTGGGCACCGAGCCCATGATGCGCACCACCGTTTACACCCGCACGCAAGGCAAGCTGAGCATCAGCCAGCCTTGGGACACCGTGGTGGCCCGCCTCAAGGGCTTTGCCGAGGCACCCCGCTTCAAGTTCTAATGACCCCCGCAGCGCGGCGGCCTGGGGGCCGGCTGCGCTGCAGAAAGTGATGTATGGAGCAAATCCGTCCCGCGCAACTCAATGAATGGCTGGCCCAGCATGCAGACCAAAACCCCCTGGTGCTGGATGTGCGCGAGCCCTGGGAGCTGCAGACTGCTTCGGTCAAGCCCGAAGGTTTTGAGCTGCTGAATATCCCGATGCAGCAGATTCCCGCGTCGCTGAACCTGCTCGATGAAGACCGCCCCATCGCCTGCCTCTGCCACCACGGCATGCGCAGCATGCAGGTTGCCGTGTTCCTGGAGCGCCAGGGCTACAGCCAGGTCAGCAACCTGACCGGCGGCATCGACCTCTGGACGGCTGAGCGCGACCCCTCGGTACCACGCTACTGAGCACCGGCCAGCGCCGTTTGCGGCACGGCACAGGCACCTGCCTTTTCCGTGCCAACCCTCTTACCACCACCTTCTGCACCATGCGCCAAGCCCCTGCCCTGCCTCGTCTGAGAACAACCTGCGCCGCAGCTGCTGCGCTGCTGCTGGGCCTGGCCCAGTTGCCGGCCCAGGCCCAGAGCCTGATGCAGATGGTGGAACAGGCCAGTGGCTATGACGCGCAGTGGCAATCGGCCCGAGCCAACCTGGATGCGGCCATTTCCCGGGGCGAGCAGGCACGCGCCGGTTTGCTGCCCCAAGTGGGGTTGCAGGCCCAGTCGCAGTACAGCCACACCGCCATCAACAACCCCGAGCTGCGCCTAAACGGCCCCGACCACCAGATCGGCATCACCGCCAGCCAGCCGCTCTACCGCCCGGCCAACCGCATTGCGCTGGAGCAAGGCCGTTTGGGCGGCAATATCGCCCGGCTGCAGCTGGATGCCGCGAGCCAGGACTTGCTGGTGCGGGTGGCCCAGGCCTATTTTGATGTGCTGGCCGCGCAGGACAGCATGGTGTTTGTGCAGGCCCAAAAGGCCGCCGTCAAGGAGCAGCTGGCGGCCGCCAAGCGCAACTTTGATGTGGGCACGGCCACCATCACCGATTCGCGCGAAGCCGAGGCCCGCTTTGACCTGGTGCGCGCGCAGGAGATCGCTGCCGAGAATGACCTTACCGTCAAGCGCCTGGCGCTGGACAATGCCGTGGGCACCCCCGGCAACCAGCCCTGGCCGCTGAAGCAACCGGTGCTGTTGCCTGCGACCACGCCAGACAATGTGCTGATGTGGGTGGACCAGGCCCAAAGCGAGCAGCCCCAGATCCGCATCGCCCAACTGGCGACCGACAACGCCCGGCTGGACACCAAGAAAGCCGAAACCGGCCACCTGCCCACCGTCGACCTGCAGGCCACCGTGGGCCGCCAGATCTACCCCAAGGGCAGCATCACCATGCCCACCCATGGCTACAACGCCAACCAGGCGACCGTGGGCGTAGTGCTCAATGTGCCGCTGTTTGCCGGCTTTTCCGTGCAGAACCGGGTCAAGGAAACCCTGGCGCTGGAGACCAAGGCCGAGGCCGACCTGGACAACGCACGCCGTACCGTGGCCCAGAATGTGCGCAGCGCCTTCTTTGGCCTGCAGTCCAACGCCAGCCAGGTCAAGGCGCTGGAAGCGGCTGAGGCATCGAGCCAGCTTGCGCTGGATGCCAACCTGACCGGCTACCAGGTGGGCGTGCGCATCAACATCGATGTGCTCAATGCCCAAAGCCAGCTCTACCAGACCAAGCGCGACCTGGCCCATGCCCGCTATAACACCTTGCTGGGCCAGCTCAAGCTCAAGCAGGCCGCCGGCACCTTGGTGCTCAATGACATCGAGGTGCTGGACCGCAGCATGCTGACCAGCACGGCGCCCGCTGCAGCGGCCACACCGGCACTGCCCGCACCCCAGCCCGCCACTGCACGCTAAAGCGCCAAACCGCCCTCGGTACTGGCCTGTTGCGCACCGTCAAGGCGTGGTGCCAAACAAGGCCCGCCGCGCCGCATCGGAGGGCAGCACACAAGCCACATCATGGGCGCAGCCCGGCACCGTGTAGAGCGGCTGCGGGCGCGGCGGCTGCAGCACCTGGCTGACATAGGCGGCATAGCCCTCACCCCGCTGGCGGCGAAACGGCCCCTGCAGCATGGCGGCGCAGGATTTATCAAGCGCGCCATAGCTGGTGCCCTTGCCGGCCTGGTTGTCGAGCGCGCCTTCCAGGTAGTGGATATCGGCCTGGCGGTAGCGCTCACGGGCCTGGTCAGCGGTCGACCCGAGGTAGGAAGGCAGCGCCTGGGTGCCGTATTTCCACTGGTCATAGCCGGGGCAGGATGACTCTTCAGGCCGCTGCATGCGGTAGCTGCAAGCCGCATCGCTGCAGGCAGCCCAGTCCACATCGCTGCCCGCGCGCTGGGGCTGCGGGCGCATAGGATCGAAATACAGCCAGGTGCCGGGGTCAGCCACCACATAGCGCAGCGAAACTCCGGCGGGCGGCTTCTGGGCAAAGCCAATGCTGCGCTGGAGCATTTGCCCACCGGCAGAAAAGCCCGCCAAGGTGATCTGGCGCACGCTGGGCCAGCGCTGGTGGATATCGGCGATCAAGGCATCCAGCGCGGCAATGGCGTTGATCGGGCTCCTTCCAGCGCCGGCCTGGGAGTTTTTCCCGGCCAGCCAGCTGCTGCAGGTCCACAGCGCGTCACCCGGCTCGGGTGCAGGGGTGCCCTTGGTGCGGCAGCGATCGGCCTTGTCGCTGGCCACCTGGTAGAGCGGCGCAATGACCAGGGTCGTATCCAGGCGGCCTGCCTTGCGCGCGGCATCCAGCGCGGCGTTGAAGCTGCGGTTGGCATCACGCGGGTGTCCATGCATGATCAGCAGCGCCGTCTGCGGCCCGCCGGATCCACCGGCCTTTTCATCTTGTGGCGCCAGCGAGGCATAGAAATGCATGCGCCCGGCCTGGCCCGGCAACTCAAAGCCTTGGTAACAGGCATCCGATGCCTGTTCGGTACAGGCCTGCGGGGCGGATGCCGTAGTGGATGGCGGCGCTGAGGCCGCCCAGCCACTGCTGGCCAGCAAGGCGGCCAGGCCAACACCAGAAGCGAGCGTGCGAGCAGTCATGTCGGTCCCCCTGAATCCCAAGAGCTGCCATCGTAGGCCTTTGTGGCCCAGCGGTGCAGCATTGGCGCGGGTTTTACCTGGCAGCGACAGGCCGGATACCTGCACGACATGGTGGACTGCGGTGCAGTGCAGCTGGCACAGCACACAGAAAACAAAAAGCCTCTTGAACATCACATTCAAGAGGCTTGTTGATTGGTGGGTGATACATGGATCGAACATGTGACCCCTGCCGTGTGAAGGCAGTGCTCTACCGCTGAGCTAATCACCCTGAGTACGCCCCAAAGAGGCCTACCGAAACTAAATGGTGGTGGGTGATACATGGATCGAACATGTGACCCCTGCCGTGTGAAGGCAGTGCTCTACCGCTGAGCTAATCACCCCAAGCATGCCCCAAGGGACATACCGCAACGACGATGGATGGTGGGTGATACATGGATCGAACATGTGACCCCTGCCGTGTGAAGGCAGTGCTCTACCGCTGAGCTAATCACCCGAAATCTCTCGCCGTCAAGCCCTCTATTATGACAGCAAATAATTGCTGGCTGTATAAATTAGGCCAATTTTCTCCAAATAGTTTTGCCGCCGCTGGATTTGTCCATTTGCGTCAGCACGTCATCATGCGCGGCCAGCTCCGCCTCCGAAGGCTGGATCACGGGCAGATCGAACTGCGCAAAATCGATCTTCTTGACGACCATGGCCGCATTGGACTTGTTGTTCGACGCCATGCTGTCAGACGACAGCAGCTGCTCCTGGCCGCGCGTCATGTTGATGTAGACGTCGGCCAGCAGCTCGGCATCGAGCAAGGCGCCGTGCAGGTCGCGGCCGGAGTTGTCCACTTCCAGGCGGTCGCACAAGGCATCGAGCGAGTTGCGCTTGCCCGGGAACAGGTCACGCGCCATCAGCAGCGAATCCAGCACCCCACTGACCATGCTGACCAGCGGAGGCATGCCCACCCGCTCGAACTCCTTGTTCAGGAAGCCCATGTCGAACGGCGCATTGTGGATGATCAGCTCGGCGCCTTCGAGGTAGGCGCGGATCTCTTCGGCCTTCTCGTGAAAACGGGGCTTGTCGGCCAGAAACTCGGTGGTGATGCCGTGCACGCGCAGCGCATCTTCATGGCTGTCCCGGTCGGCATTGAAGTACAGGTGCAGGTTGTTGCCGGTGAGCTTGCGGTTGAGCAGCTCGACGCAACCGAGCTCAATGACACGGTCACCATCGACGACTGACAGACCCGTGGTTTCCGTATCCAGAACAATTTGGCGCGACATCTACAACTTCCTCGACTCAAAACACCGATTGTAAAAGCCGGTCGCATCGCTGCGCCCGGCTCCCGCCCATGCTCAGTGGTTTTCCTTGGCGTGGTTGATCGAGTACTTGGGGATCTCCACGGTCACATCCTCACGCGCCAGAATGGCCTGGCAGGACAGGCGGGACTGTGGCTCCAGGCCCCAGGCGCGGTCGAGCAGATCGTCCTCTTCCTCTTCGGAAGGGTCCATGGAGTCGAAACCCTGGCGCACGATCACGTGGCAGGTGGTGCAAGCCCGGCTCATGTCGCAGGCGTGTTCGATGTTAATGCCATTGTCCAGCAGCGCCTCGCAGATCGACGTGCCCGTAGGTGCCTTGATTTCGGCGCCTTGGGGACAGTATTCGGCATGGGGCAGGATTTTGATGATAGGCATGGGTTGTGGTTCTTCTTGCTGTAGTCGGTTAAATGGATTGCACGTTCTTGCCGGCCAGGGCCTGGCGGATGCCACGGTTCATGCGCTCGGCGGCAAAGGCCTCGGTGCCCTTGGCCAACGCATCGGTGCTGGCCTCGATCTCGGCCGCGCTTTCGCTGTTGGCCAGCGCATGGCGCAACTGGTCCATCAGTGCATCGACCTGGCTGCGCTCGGCGTCGGCCAGCAGGTCGCCATCGGCATCCAGCGCGCTTTGGGTGGCAATCAGCAGGCGGTCGCCATCAACCCGCGCCTCGACCAGCGCACGGGCCTGCATATCGGCCTGTGCCGTGCTGAAGCTGTCGCGCAGCATATGGGCAATCTGGTCGTCCGAGAGGCCATACGAGGGCTTCACATCGATATGCGCTTCGACACCGCTCACCAGCTCTTGCGCACCCACGCTCAGCAGGCCGTCGGCATCGATGGTGAAGGACACGCGGATGCGTGCAGCGCCCGCCGCCATGGGTGGAATGCCGCGCAGCTCAAAGCGCGCCAGGCTGCGGCAATCAGCCACCAGATCGCGCTCGCCCTGCACCACATGGATGGCCAAGGCCGTCTGGCCGTCCTTGTAGGTTGTGAAGTCCTGGCCGCGTGCGGTCGGAATGGTTTCGTTGCGGCTGACAATGCGCTCGACCAGGCCGCCCATAGTCTCGATGCCCAGAGACAGCGGGATCACATCGAGCAGCAGCAGATCGCCATTGGTGTCGTTGCCGGCCAGCTGGTTGGCCTGGATGGCCGCACCCAGGGCCACCACCTCGTCGGGGTTCAGGTTAGTCAGTGGAGGCTTGCCAAAGAAGTTGCCGACTGCCGTCTGCACCTGGGGCATGCGCGTGGAGCCGCCCACCATCACCACGCCTTGCACCTCGTCCTTGGCCAGCTGGGCATCAGCCAGCGCGCGGCGCACGGCCGTCAGGGTGCGGGCCGTCAAGGCCTGGGTGGCTGCATCAAAGTCGGCACGGCTCAGCGGCAGTGCAAGATCCTTGCCTGAGAGCTGCACCGAGAAAGTCACCTGCTCGGCATCGGTCAGCGCCTCTTTGGCGGCCTTGGCGGCCAGGCGCAATACCGCCTTGTCCTGCGCGCTCTGCACCGTGCCGCCGGTTTTCTCCAGCACCCACTGGCCCAGTGCGGCGTCATAGTCGTCACCGCCGAGGGCCGAGTCACCGCCAGTGGCGATGACTTCAAACACGCCGCGCGTCAGGCGCAGCACGGAAATATCAAAGGTGCCGCCGCCCAGATCGTAAACGGCGTAGATGCCTTCTGCGGCATTGTCCAAACCATAGGCAATCGCCGCAGCGGTGGGCTCGTTGATCAGGCGCAGCAGCTTGATGCCGGCGAGCTGGGCCGCATCCTTGGTGGCCTGGCGCTGCGCATCGTCAAAGTACGCGGGCACGGTGATCACGGCGCCGTACAGGTCGTTGTCGAAGGTGTCTTCTGCGCGGTAGCGCAAGGTGGCCAGAATCTCGGCGCTGATCTCAACCGGGGTCTTGAGGCCGGCCACGGTCTCGATGGCCACCATGCCGCTGCCTTCGGGCTGCACCAGCGCATAGGCCAGTTGCTCGGGCGCATGGATATCGGCCAGGTTGCGGCCCATCAGGCGCTTGGCCGAGGCAATGGTGTTGGCAGCATCCACGCCAGGATGGGCGAATGCCGCATAGCCGATATCGCGCTTGCCATTGGCGTGGTAATGCACCACCGATGGCAGCAGCACCCGGCCTTCGTCATCCGGCAGGCATTCGGCCACGCCGTTGCGCACGGCAGCCACCAGGGAATGCGTAGTGCCCAGATCAATGCCCACCGCAATACGGCGCTGGTGGGGATCGGGAGATTGGCCAGGTTCTGAAATTTGGAGCAATGCCATGGATGCGATCTATCTTGTGTTCTCTTGCCTGCGGCCCGCAGGGGGTGCGGGGCAGCGGTCTCAACGAGGGTGTTGCCAAGGCATGATGTGCGGCCTGATGCGCCGCCCTGCCTTGGTCAAAAGCCTATTGTCCCAGTTGCTCGCGGCGGCGGTCGATGTCGCCACTAAATCGCGCAACAAACATGAGGGCTCTCACCTGCTGGGCCGCTTGCGCGTAGTCGCGCTCCACATCCAGCAGCTGCTGGCAGCGCGCCAGCATCGCGCGGCGCGCGCTGGCCACCTGGTCATCGAGCGCATCGACATCGGCTGGGCTCTGCGCCTCTTCCAGCGCTTCGCGCCACTCCATCTGCTCCATCAGAAAAGCGGTGGGCATGGCGGTGTTGTCTTCGGCGCGGATGGGCGCGTCGTGCATCTCGCACAGGTAGGCGGCGCGCTTGAGCGGGTCCTTGAGGCGCTGGTAGGCCTCATTGATGCGCACCGACCACTGCATGGCCACGCGCTGGGCAGCAGCACCTTGCGACGCAAAGCGGTCCGGATGGGCCTGTTTTTGCAGCGCCTTCCAGCGCTCGGCCAATTGCTGGGCATCTTGCGCAAACTGTACAGGCACAGCGAACAGTTCAAAATCGTTGGATTGCAGATTCATCATGAAAAAACCGCCTGGCAAAAGCACAGGCGGTTTGCAGTTTTGGCATCAGCGATGCCGACAAACAAGGCCGGGTCAGCCAACGAAGGCCAACCGGGCGCCTGAACCTGAGGCCTCAGATTCTGAAGCTCTCGCCACAACCGCAGCGATCACGCTCATTGGGGTTGTGGAACTTGAAGCCCTCGTTGAGGCCTTCGCGCACAAAGTCCAGCTCGGTGCCGTCGATGTAGGCCATGCTTTTGGGATCGACCAGCACCTTGACGCCATGCTCTTCGAACACCACGTCCTCAGGCGCTGCCTCGTCCACGTACTCGAGCTTGTAGGCCAGGCCCGAGCAGCCGGTGGTCTTCACGCCCAGGCGCACACCCACGCCATGCCCACGGCGGGACAGGTAGCGGTTGATGTGGCGCGCAGCCGACTCAGAAAGCGTGACAGCCATGGCGCTTTAAGCCTCCGCCTTGGCGCTGTGCTTGGCCTTGTAGTCGTTGACTGCAGCCTTGATCGCGTCTTCAGCCAGGATCGAGCAGTGGATCTTCACCGGTGGCAAAGCCAGCTCTTCAGCGATCTGTGCATTCTTCAGCGCAGCGGCTTCGTCCAGGGTCTTGCCCTTGACCCATTCGGTCACCAGCGACGACGATGCAATCGCCGAGCCGCAGCCGTAGGTCTTGAAGCGTGCGTCTTCGATCACGCCGGTGTCGGCGTTGACCTTGATCTGCAGCTTCATCACGTCG
Organism: Comamonas sp. JUb58; assembly: GCF_004364775.1. Lineage (GTDB taxonomy): Bacteria > Pseudomonadota > Gammaproteobacteria > Burkholderiales > Burkholderiaceae_C > Comamonas. The sequence continues at coordinate 43,711 of NZ_SOAL01000006.1, read as the reverse complement.
CCGCAAGCTGGAGCGCCGACCATGCCGGTGCCCACCGATTCATCACCCTTGTCGAACGAGCCCACGTTGCGGGGGTTCTCGTAATGATCAATCACTTTGTCGGAATATGCCATCTTGGTACCTCTTAACAGTTATCGGCTGCGCCGGCTTTAGTGGGCAGCCCACTGGATGGTGCTCAGATCAACACCGTCTTTGTACATTTCCCACAGGGGGCTCAACTCGCGCAGCTTGGTCACGTTTTCACGGATCGATGCCACGGCGTAGTCGATGTCTTCATTCGTCGTGAAGCGGCCAAACGTCATGCGCAGGCTGCTGTGGGCGAGCTCATCGCTGCGACCCAGGGCGCGCAGCACATAGCTGGGCTCCAGGCTGGCAGAGGTGCAAGCCGAACCCGAGGACACGGCCAGGCCCTTGATGCCCATGATCAGCGATTCGCCTTCGACGAAGTTGAAGCTGATGTTCAGGTTGTGGGGCACGCGGTGGTTCAGGTCACCGTTGACGAACACTTGTTCGATGTCCATCAGACCGTCCAGCATGCGCTGCTGCAGCGCCTTGGCATGGGCGTAGTCCTTGGCCATGTCTTCCTTGGCGATGCGGAAAGCCTCGCCCATACCGACGATCTGGTGCGTCGCCAGGGTGCCCGAACGCATGCCGCGCTCATGGCCACCGCCGTGCATCTGCGCTTCGATGCGCACACGTGGCTTGCGGCGCACGTACAGCGCGCCAATGCCCTTGGGACCATAGGTCTTGTGCGAAGCCAGACTCATCAGGTCCACCTTCAGCGCGGTCACATCGATCTCGACCTTGCCCGTGGCTTGGGCCGCGTCCACGTGGAAAATGATGCCCTTTTCGCGGCAGATGTTCCCGATGGTGTCGATGTCCTGGATCACGCCGGTTTCGTTGTTCACGAACATGACGCTGACCAGAATGGTGTCTGGGCGGATGGCCGCCTTGAACACATCCAGATCCAGCAGACCGTCTTCCTTGACGTCCAGATAGGTGACCTCAAAGCCTTCACGCTCCAGCGCACGCATCGTGTCCAGCACCGCCTTGTGCTCGGTCTTGACGGTGATCAGGTGCTTGCCCTTGCCCTTGTAGAACTGGGCAGCGCCCTTAAGCGCCAGGTTGTCCGACTCGGTGGCACCGCTGGTCCAGACGATTTCACGCGGATCGGCGTTGATCAGCGCGGCGACTTGCGCACGTGCCTTTTCAACCGCCTCTTCCGCCGTCCAGCCCCATGCATGGCTGCGCGATGCAGGGTTGCCGTAGTTCTCGGACAACCAGGGAATCATCGCATCAACCACGCGTGGGTCCACGGGCGTGGTGGCGCCGTAATCAAGGTAAATAGGGAAGTGTGGGGTCGTGTCCATATCTGGCTCTACTGGCGCGTGCTGTTGGGCACCCGCAAAAACTCAAAATGCAATCATCGAATGAACTTGCTGCACCGTTTTAAGGGCGTAACAAGGCCTCCCGGCACCTTGGAAGGCACCGGGGATGCGGCGACCAGCGCCGCATCAAGAATCAGGATTTGGCAAACACATTGCCCAGTGCAAACACCGAGTTCGGTGCGGTGACACGGATGGGCTTGACAACCGGCGTGGTCGAGATAGCGCGGCGCACGATCGGCTTGTCTTCGATCTGGATGCCCTTGGCCAGTTGGTCATCGACCAGCTTTTGCAAGGTGACGGAATCCAGAAACTCGACCATGCGCTGGTTCAGCGATGCCCAGAGTTCGTGCGTCATGCAGCGACCGGCCTCGCCCATGCAGTTTTCCTTGCCGCCGCACTGCGTGGCGTCAATAGGTTCATCTACCGACACAATGATGTCGGCAACTGTGATCTCAGCGGCTTTGCGGGCCAGCGTGTAGCCGCCACCGGGGCCACGGGTGGACTCCACCAGTTCATGGCGGCGCAGCTTGCCAAACAGCTGCTCCAGATACGACAGCGAGATCTGCTGACGCTGGCTGATGGCAGCCAAAGTTACCGGGCCATTGTTCTGGCGCAAAGCCAGATCAATCATTGCAGTGACTGCAAATCGGCCTTTGGTGGTGAGACGCATAATCGTTCCTTAGAGGTCAGGCTTGATAACCATAGACGCCCAATGCAAGCAAGCCACCCGCAATGACATCGTCGTAGCCTGTCGCTCCACCCTGCACGCAGGGTAGGTCCCATTCATCGATAGGCTTTTTTCTTGTTGTTGAGTAATTTGTGTCAGTATAGCACAATGCCCCCTGAATTCGCTCGGGTAAGCAAAGATTACTTACAGAAACTGACATCCCTAGAGGCTGCGGGTATTCCCTGCCTCTGGAGAGGCCCCACCAAAAGCCCTTTGTTTCAAGATGGTTAATTGGTCGCGGGCCTGGGCTGCGGCCTCGAATTCGAGGTTGCGCGCCGCCTCCAGCATCTGCTTTTCCAGGCGCTTGATTTCCTTGGCAATCTCTTTCTCTGACATGTCCTCGACCTGGGCCCGGCTCATCGCCACCTGCTGGGCGCGGTCCATGTCATCGCTGGCCTTGGTGCTGTAGACGCCATCGATCAAATCACGTACTTGCTTGACAATGCTGCGCGGCACGATGCCATGCTCCGTATTGAAGGCCATCTGCTTCTCACGGCGGCGGCTGGTTTCGTCCATAGCCTTGCGCATCGAGTCGGTGATGCGGTCGGCATAGAGAATCGCCTTGCCGTTCATGTTCCGCGCCGCACGGCCAATGGTCTGGATCAGGCTGCGCTCGGCACGCAGAAAGCCTTCCTTGTCGGCATCCAGGATCGCCACCAGCGACACCTCTGGAATGTCCAGGCCTTCGCGCAGCAGGTTGATGCCTACCAGCACATCAAAGGTGCCCAGGCGCAGGTCGCGGATGATCTCGACGCGCTCCACAGTCTCCACATCGGAGTGCAGGTAGCGCACCTTGACGCCGTTGTCGGTCAGGTATTCGGTCAGCTGCTCGGCCATGCGCTTGGTCAGGGTGGTGATCAGCACCCGCTCCTGCACCTTCACCCGTGCATGGATTTCCTGCAGCACATCATCCACCTGGTGGGTGGCGGGACGCACCTCCACCTCGGGATCGACCAGGCCGGTGGGTCGCACCACCTGCTCAACGATCTTGCCGGCATGGGTCTTCTCGTACTCGGCCGGCGTGGCCGACACAAATACTACCTGGCGCATGCGCTGCTCGAACTCGCCAAACTTCAGCGGGCGGTTGTCCAGCGCGCTGGGCAGGCGAAAGCCATATTCCACCAAGGTCGTCTTGCGCGCTTTGTCGCCGTTGTACATGGCATTGAGCTGGCCGATCATCTGGTGGCTCTCGTCGAGAAACATCAGCGCGTCCTTGGGCATGTAGTCCGTCATCGTCGGCGGCGGATCGCCGGGCGCCGCGCCCGAGAGGTGGCGGCTGTAGTTCTCAATGCCCTTGCAGTGCCCCACTTCGGTCAGCATTTCCAGGTCAAACCGGGTGCGCTGCTCCAGGCGCTGGGCTTCCACCAGCTTGCCCTCGCCCACCAGCTGCTTCAGGCGCAGCGCCAGCTCTTCCTTGATGGTCTCCACGGCCACCAGCACCTGGTCGCGCGGGGTCACATAGTGGCTGCTGGGGTAGATGGTGAAACGCGGCACCTTCTGGCGCACGCGGCCCGTCAGCGGGTCAAACAGCTGCAGGCTCTCGACCTCGTCGTCAAACAGCTCGATGCGCACCGCCATCTCGCTGTGCTCGGACGGAAACACATCGATGGTGTCGCCGCGCACGCGGAAGGTACCGCGCGAGAAATCCGCATCATTGCGCTTGTACTGCATGCGCACCAGCTGGCCGATGGCATCGCGCTGGCTCAGCTCATCGCCCACGCGCAGGATGAAACGCATCTTGGTATAGGACTCGGGCGAGCCGATACCGTAGATGGCCGAGACGGTGGCCACCACGATGGTGTCGCGTCGCTCCAGCACGCTCTTGGTGGCCGACAAACGCATCTGCTCGATGTGCTCGTTGATGGCGCTGTCCTTTTCGATGAACAGGTCGCGCTGGGGCACATAGGCCTCGGGCTGGTAGTAGTCGTAGTAGCTGACGAAGTACTCCACCGCGTTCTTTGGGAAGAACTCGCGGAACTCGCTGTACAGCTGCGCGGCCAGGGTTTTGTTGGGCGCAAACACGATGGCCGGGCGCCCGGTGCGCGCAATCACATTGGCCATCGTGAAGGTCTTGCCCGAGCCCGTCACGCCCAGCAAGGTCTGAAAGGCCTCACCGTCATCAATGCCTTCCACGAGCCCATCGATGGCCGCCGGCTGGTCGCCCGCAGGCGGGTACGGCTGGAACAACGTGAATGGAGAGCCGGGATATTGGATGAATTCCCCCTCGCGGGGTGCCTCTGGAGTGACTTCGTGCATAGGTCGGGTATGCCACGCGCGAGCGGGCGTCGCTAGAATACGGGGTTAACCCCAAAGCGTACTGCAAAATTGCGGTGGAGGCGATGGCCTCTTGTTTGGCATTTTGGGGTGCAAAGCCAGATTTCTACCTACCAAGGACTACACATGTCTCTTTTCTCTTCCGTCGAAATGGCCCCACGCGACCCGATCCTGGGTCTCAATGAGCAATACGCAGCCGATACCAACCCGCAAAAAGTAAACCTGGGCGTGGGCGTGTATTTCGACGACAACGGCAAGCTGCCGCTGCTGCAGTGCGTGCAAGCCGCCGAGAAAGCCATGATGGACAAGCCCACGCCCCGTGGCTACCTGCCTATCGACGGTATCGCAGCCTATGACAGCGCTGTCAAGGGCCTGGTGTTCGGCGCGGATTCCGAAGTCGTGGCATCCGGCCGCGTGGCTACCGTGCAAGCCGTGGGCGGCACCGGCGGCCTGAAGATTGGTGCCGACTTTCTGAAGCGCCTGAACCCCCAAGCCAAGGTGCTGATCTCCGACCCGAGCTGGGAAAACCACCGCGCGATCTTCCAGAACGCCGGTTTTGAAGTCGCCAGCTACCGCTACTACGACGCAGCCAACCGCGCCATCGATTTCGACGGCATGATCGCCGACCTGAACGCAGCTGCCGCAGGCACCGTCGTGGTGCTGCATGCCTGCTGCCACAACCCCACCGGCTACGACATCACCGCCTCCCAGTGGGACAAGGTCATTGAAGTGGTCAAGGCCAAGAACCTGGTCGCTTTCCTGGACATGGCCTACCAAGGCTTTGGCCACGGCATTGCCGAAGACGGCGCCGTGATCGGCAAGTTCATCGCCGCTGGCCTGAACATTTTTGTGTCGACCTCGTTCTCCAAGAGCTTCTCGCTCTACGGTGAGCGCGTGGGCGCGCTGTCCGTGGTCGCCACCGACAAGGAAGAAGCCAGCCGCGTGCTGAGCCAGCTCAAGGTTGTCATCCGCACCAACTACTCCAACCCACCGACCCACGGTGGTGCCGTGGTGGCCGCCGTGCTGAACAACCCCGAGCTGCGCGCCCTGTGGGAAAAGGAACTGGGCGAAATGCGCGTGCGCATCAAGGAAATGCGCCAGAAGCTGGTGGACGGCCTCAAGGCCGCCGGCGTGAAGCAGGACATGAGCTTCATCACCACCCAGATCGGCATGTTCTCGTACTCGGGCCTGAGCAAGGACCAGATGGTGCGCCTGCGCTCCGAATTCGGCGTGTACGGCACGGACACCGGCCGCATGTGCGTGGCTGCGCTGAACAGCAAGAACATCGAGCACGTCTGCGCATCGATCGCCAAGGTCGTCGCTTAATTCTCTGACCGCCTCCGGACTGGGCCCTTCGCGGCCCGGCCCGGCTAGGTCCGGCCAAAAGCAGCCCGCGCCGGCAACGGCACCGGCTGCTTTTTTCATGCGCATGACAGCGCCAGTTCACCGTTGTTTATGACGTAAAGCCGAGGTATTAGAAGCCTTCTCCTACAAACAGCCTTAAAGTGCCTTGGTACGCTTCAGGGCGTATTGGCCAGGGCCGCCTCAACCCGAGGCACTGGTGTTCACAGCTCAACGGAGAAAGACGAATGTCCATCATTGGAACCATTTTTGTAGGCCTGATCGTGGGCCTCATTGCGCGGGCCATCAAGCCCGGAGACGACAAGATGGGCTGGATCATGACCATCCTGCTGGGCATTGCCGGCTCGCTGCTGGCCAGCTATGCCGGCGTGGCCATGGGCTGGTACCAGGAAGGCCAGGCAGCAGGCTGGATCGCCTCCATCGTCGGCGCCATCATCTTGCTCGTGCTCTACGGCCTGATCCGCAAGCGCTAAGCACACAACAGCCTGCGCCAGCCGGGGCATCCCGCTGACGCAGGCTTTTTTTTCCAGCTGTTTACCTCACGACCCCAGCCATGAAACTTGGACGCAAGCCCCGCCCCCTCTCCGCACTGCAACTGGCCGCCCAGACCGGCAACCCTGCGCTGCGGGAGGCGGTTGAGCAGTCCCAAAAGCTGCTGCACCGCAAAGCCCTGATGGCCGCCCTGGCCAGCGCCACGCCGGTGCCTGGGCTCGACATGGCGGTGGACGCCGCCTTGCTGTCGCGGCTGATTCCGCAAATCAGCAATTACTTTGGCTTGAGCGATGAGCAGATCGCGCGCCTGACCCCGGCCAAGCGCGCCAAGGTGCAGAACACCGTCAACATGCTCGGCGGCGTGCTGGTGGGCAAGCTGATCACCAAGGATGTGATCATGCGCGGCGCCAAAGCGCTGGGCATGCGCCTGACCGTGCAGCAGGCCAGCAAATATGTGCCGATTGCCGGCCAGGCCGTATCCGCCGCTTTGGGTTACGCCACCTTGCGCTACCTGGGCGAGCAGCACTTGCGCGACTGCGTGCGGGTGGCACATGAAGCGGGCATTGTGCTGCCGGTGGTCTATGCGCCGGCACTGGACCAGGACCCGCGCTGAACCTGGCGCCTGCCTGCGGCCAGCCAGTGAGCCGCTATTGGATAGATTTCGCATTTTCCGCCCCCTTCCGCACCAGACCGCAGCAGCGGCCGGGCGCCGCCACAGGTAAAATGCCGCATGCTTATAGATTTTGAAGAATCCCAGCTGGTGCTGGTCGACTACCAGGAAAAACTGATGCCCGCCATTTTTGATGGCGCGCAGGTGTTGAAAAACGCCACCCTGCTGGCCCAGGTAGCCCAGCAACTGCAGGTGCCCGTGTTTGGCACCGAGCAAAACCCCAGCAAGCTCGGCCCCAATGCGGCAGAGCTGCGCGGCCTGTGCAACAAGACCTTGGCCAAGATGTTCTTCAGCGCCGTACCAGAAGGCCTGAACGAGTGGCTGCGCTCTCCTGCCAAGCCGCAGGGCGGCAATGCCCGCAGCCTGCCCAAGCACCTGCAAAAGCCGCAGCAAGCAGCCCCGGAGCGCAACAGCATCATCATTGCCGGCTGCGAAGCCCATGTCTGCCTGCTGCAGACCGCGCTGGAGTTGCTGGAGGACGAGTTCGATGTCTGCGTAGTCACCGACGCCTGCAGCAGCCGCACCGAGCGCAACCGCGATGCCGCCTTTGACCGCCTGGCCGGTGCCGGCGCTGAGTTGGTCACCACCGAAATGGTCATCTTCGAATGGCTGCGCAGCTGCGAGCACGAAGACTTCCGCGATATCCTGCAAATGATCAAGTAAAGCCTTGCTGGAGCCTCTCCAGCATGTTGCCCACCCAGGCTGCCCCAGAGGCAGCCTTTTTTACGCCTGTACCTCACGCCGCTTCTATATAGAAGGGGCGCAGGACTGAGGCCCCTACTACTCCCTTAGCGCAGGTCAGCCAAGCAGCACCGCGCAGGCAACAAAAAAGCTCCCCGAAGGAAGCTTGTTTCGCTTGTGCAGCACCCGCTGCAGAGGGCAAGGCGCTCAGTTCACACGCATATTGGTCTTGGACATCACGCGGCCAATCAGGTCCTGCGCTTCTGCACCATCGAGGTTGACCTGCTGCATCAGCTTGGTGCGGGCCTCTTCGCTGAGCTCCACACGGCGGGCGCCGTCAAAGCGTTTTTCCCAGTAGGCGATGTCCATGCTCTCGACCCGAACAGTCTTGCCAGTACGAGGCGAATGGATGAACTTGCCGTCACCCATGTAGATCCCCACATGGCTGAAAGCCCGGCGCATGGTGTTGAAAAACACCAGATCACCGGGCTTGAGCTCCGCTTTTTCAATCTTGTCGGTCGCGGCAGCCTGCTCTTCTGCGCGGCGTGGCAGGATCTTGCCCCAGCTCTCCGCATACACAGCGCGTACCAGACCACTGCAGTCAAAACCCGTCTCTGCGCTGTTACCGCCACGACGGTAGGGCACGCCAATGAGGCTCAGCGCATTGCTGATCAGCACATTGGCCTGGTCCTTGACCTGGTGATGCACCGAATCGAGCTTGGAAAGACTGCTTTGGCCAATGCCCAACAGCAAATCCAGATCGGATGGCTTGTGTTCGCTCTCGGGGGCGGCATGTGCGCTGACAGACGCGGCGACGATGAGGGTGCAAATCCATTTCGGTGACATAGCGGGCGACTTTAGCACGGTTTATTTTGAAGACAATTCATAAATATGTAACAAAATCCAAACCAGTTATTCCCCCAATTACCTGGGTTTTCCCGTGGAATTTTGCGGAATTATGCACGAATCCAGACGCAACTACTCCATAACCGATTGTTTTTATTGATTTTCAGCAATTCATCAAGCTTTCACATAGAACCCTGGTTGTTTCTATATGCAACCATAGTTACTGCACCAGAAACTGTAAAGATATTCGTACATAGCTTGCCGAACTGATCCGCTTTCGCTTGTTGACAGTTATGCAAGAGTCATGCCACCGAGGCGCACACGGGGCAGCTGTGATGCAGTACAAAGACAGCTCCCCCCACCCACTTCCTTCCAGGTCCTGCCCATGCTCATCCACGGCGCATGCCATTGCCAGGCGGTTCGCTTTACCGCCTTGATCGACCCAAGCCAGGTTAGCGTTTGCCATTGCAGCGACTGCCAGGTGCTGTCGGGCGCCCCGATGCGCGCCATCGTCAAAGCCGCGATCGCCGATTTTTCGCTGCAAGGCGCGGTACAGACCTATACCAAGACCGCGCAAAGCGGCCAGCGCCGCGACCAGGTCTTCTGCCCCGTCTGCGGCACGCCGCTGTATGGCTGTGCCGCCCAGAACCCGGAGTTCGTGGTGATCCGTCTGGGCTGCGTGGAGGAACGCGCACAGCTGCCGCCGCAGCGGCAGATCTGGACCGCATCAGCGATGCCTTGGCTGGCTGACTGCGTGGCGCAATCCGGGGAGGCATGAGTCCTGCAGATCTGCTGCGGGCGCTCGCCTCGGTCTGCGACAATCGCGGGATGCCTCGCCAGTTTGAATTTGCCGACTCCGAAATCAGCCGTATCCACCACACCGCGGAAGGCTGCAGCATCGAATTTTCAGCCGCGCTGGTCACTGAGCGCCAGGGAAGCGACACCCAGCAAAGCTACAACAATGGCCTGCGCCTGCTGCTGAACCCCTGCCCGCCCGCCATCGCTGACCAGGCGCAAGCCTTTGGCTTGCTGGCCAGCGGCTGGCTGCAGCTGGGCCCACAAAGGCTCAGCATCTTGGCTGTGCCCAGCGATTTCCAGGCAGAGGCGCTCAGCCTGCATCTGCAATTCGCCCATGGACTGCAACTGCAGCTCAGCGGCAGCAGCCTGCGCTGCGAGGCCAGCGAACAGGCTCTGCAGGTGGAGGTGCTGGCATGCTGAAGCCCGCGCTCCCCAAGGTGCTGGTCAGCGGCTGCCTGCTCGGCCAGCCGGTGCGCTATGACGGCAGCCACAAATGGGCGCAGCACGCGGTGCTGGACTGCTGGCTGGCACAGCAGCAAGTAGTGAGCCTCTGCCCCGAGATGGCTGCAGGCCTGCCCACCCCCCGTTTGCCTGCCGAAATTGTCGGCGGCACCAGCATCGCGGTGCTGCGCCATGCCGCCCAGGTGCGTGACAGTGCGGGCAACGATGTGACCGCCGCCTTTGTGCATGGCGCGCAACTGGCACTGCAACTGGTGCAGCGCCATGGCATCCGGGTGGCGGTGCTCAAGGAGTTCAGCCCAACCTGCGGCTCCAGCCACGTCTATGACGGGCAGTTTGCCGGCCACACGGTGCCAGGCGAAGGCCTGGCCTGCAGCCTGCTGCGCCAGGCGGGCGTTGCCGTGTTCAGCGAAAACCAATGGGAAGAAGCCGCTGCGCAGCTGGAAGCCTATGCTGCTTGAAGGCACCCTGCAATCCTGGAACGATGAGCGCGGCTTTGGCTTTATCGCCCCCGATGGCGGCGGCCCGCCCGTTTTTGTGCACATTTCCGCGTTCCAAAACACTGCTGCCCGGCCCCAAGCCCGCCAGCGCCTGAGCTATGTGCTGGACAAGCCTGCTGGCGACAAACCCCGGGCCAGCCGCGCCCGCGTGCTGGGCGTAGCGGTATCGCAGTCGCCACATGCCAGTCGCCCAAGGACCGCAGCCACGCGCCCTCAGCGCCAGGCTGCCCGTACTGCCCGATCAGCCCCATCCGGCGGCGCGGCCCTGTTGTTCATCCCCGCGTTGGCGGTGCTGCTGCTGGTCCTCGGCCTGAGCTTTGGCTCCACCTGGCGCGCTGCAGGCTGGTATGTACTGGCCTCGCTGGTCACCTTTGCCTGGTATGCCTGGGACAAGGCTGCCGCGCAGCAAGGGCATTGGCGCACTCCCGAGAAGCACTTGTGGCTGCTGGGTTTGCTGGGCGGTTGGCCAGGGGCCTTGCTGGCCCAGCGCTGGCTGCGCCACAAATCCAGCAAGCAGGAATTTCTGCAGGTGTTCTGGCTGACGGTGGTGCTCAACCTGGTGGGGCTGTGCCTGCTGTTCTCGCCACTGGGGCAGCGATTCGGGCTGCCGACGTTCTAAGAACCTGTTCAAAAGGCCATCAGGCTTCAATAGCCTGCTGCCTGATCTGCGCCGCCAACTCGCCAATGCGCAGGTCTGACAGGTCATCGGTCTGCAGGCTCTGGCGTGCCGCCCAATGGGCAAAATTGCGCGCCTGGCTGCGCTCGTAATGCGGGTCGTAGTGCAAGGCCATCAGCTCGGCAAACAGTGACGCAAGCTGGCCCTGCACTGCCCAGTCTTGCCAGCGGCCTACGACCTCCTTGCCTTGCAGCTCCTTCAGATAGCCCAGCTTGGTGGCCAGCAAATCGGCATCGGCGCCCAGGTAGGCATAGTCGCGCAGCAAATAGGCCAGGCGGGCCTCTGCCGAGGCCTTGACCTCGATGACCGGGGCCTGGCGCATATGCTCGACCAGCGCCATCGGCACCGAGATGCGCCCGATCTTGGCGCTTTCGCCTTCGATGAAGACCGGGCGCTCCAGATCGAAATGGCCGATCTGCGTGGCCAGCAAGGTCTCGAAGTGCTTCTGGCTGGGCTGCTCCACACCAGGCAGGTGGCCCAACAGCGAACCCTTGTGGCTGGCATAGCCTTCCAGGTCAATCACCTGTGCGCCCTGCGCTGCCAGCGCATGCAGCACCCGGGTTTTGGCACTGCCGGTGGCGCCGCAGAGCACCTGCAGGCGCAGGCGCGGCACCAGCGATTCCAAACGCTCGATCACATGGCCGCGAAAGCCCTTGTAGCCGCCGGCCAGCTGCTGCGCATCCCAGCCCACCAGGCGCAGCCAGGTCACCATCGAGCCACTGCGCAGGCCGCCGCGCCAGCAGTAGACCAGCGGCTTCCAGTTGGCAGGCCGGTCGTGGAAGGTGTCGTGCAGGTGGCGCGCCAGATTGGCGCTGACATAGGCTGCGCCCAGGCGCTTGGCCTCAAAGGGGCTGACCTGCTTGTAGATGGTGCCGATCTGGGCACGTTCTTCGTTGCTCAGCACGGGGCAGTTGATGGCCCCGGGGATATGGTCGAGCGCAAACTCAGCGGGCGAGCGGGCGTCGACGATGGTGTCGAACTTGGTAATGTCGCTGATGCGAACAGGCTGGCGATGGGACATAAGGCACACGCTGGCACCAGGGTGCCAGTTCAAGGATCAGGGCAAGCGCCGGAGACAACCCAGAGGAGGTTGTGCGGCCACTGCGCAGCCTGATCGAGCCTCGATACAGCCATCGCAAGCCGATGCGGTCCCTAGACCCGCACCTCGCCTGCGCTGCGCGAAAGCGCGAATTATCCCATGCGGTGCGCCAGGATGCCGGGGCTCAGCCATCCACCGGCTTGGCCGGCGTTGGCAGCAGCAATTGGTACAAGGCCAGGTCCAGCCAGCGCCCAAATTTAAAGCCCACCTGGGGCATCAAGCCGACGGACTTGAAACCCAGGCGTTCATGCAAGGCAATCGAGCCGGCGTTGGCCGCATCGATGGCGCCCACCAAGGCATGCACATCCTGCTTGCGCGCCTCTTCGATGATGGCCTCCAACAACTGCAGGCCCAGGCCCTGGCCGCGCTGGTCGGCGCGCATATAGACCGAATGCTCCATCGTGTACTTGTAGGCCGGGTAGGCGCGGAAGGCGCCATAGCTGGCAAAGCCCAGCAGCTCGCCGGCCGCGTCCTCGATGCCGATGACCGGGTAGCCGCCCTTGAGCTTGGCATCAAACCAGGTCCGCATATTGTCGGCATTGCGGGGCTGGTAGTCATACAGCGCCGTGCTGTTGACGATGGCGTCGTTCAGAATCGCCAAAATGGCCGGCGCATGCCGGTCGTGGGTGCAGCGCACCCAATGTCTCTCAGTCATCCATCTCTCCAGGAAAAACCACAGGCAACGCCGGCAGGCTGCCGCCCAGCGCGGCCAGGGCCAGCAGGTAGCGGGCAGGCGCGCGGCCGGGGTTGCTGAATACAAGGGTTTGGTCGAGCACCATGGCCAGGCAGTCTCCTGCCTGCAAATGCCAGCTTTGCGTGCCCAAGGTCAGTTGCAGCTCACCTTGCAGCAGCCACAGCTGCTGGTGCAAGGGCTGGCTGCGCAGACCATTGTCAAAAGCCACGCGCTGGCCGGGCGGAAACACCACCTCCACCATCTCGAACGGCGCCGGAAAGCCCAGCGGGCTCAGCTGGCGGCGCTCGTAGCCGGTCGCAGGGTCGCGCCAGCGCGGCTGGGCATCTGCCCGCGCCAAGGGCTGCGGCGCTTGTGCCTGGCGGTCATCGGCAAACAATGCGGCCAGCGGCACCTGCAGCGCCTGGGCCAGCTTGCCCAGCACGGCAGCGGTGGCGCTGGTCTGCCCGCGCTCAATCAAAGAAATCATCGATCGGCTGACACCGCTGCGATGGGCCAACACCTCCAAGGTGTAGCCACGCTGCTTGCGCAAAGCGTGCACCTTGGCAGAGAGCAATTCGTCAACCGTCATGCATCCATTTTAGCGGAAATTATTTCCTTTATATTGGATTTATGGACTGCAAGCGCCCGGCACGACTTGGCGAATACTGCGGTTGTTTTAAGGAATCTGGCGGCGCAGCGCCTCGAAAAACAGGGTCGACTGCAGGCGCTCGCCATTGGCCTGTTCGGCCACGCGCGCGGCCAGTGCCGGATCGCAAGGCGCCAGCGGCACACCGGTCGACTGCGCCAGCACCTGGGACTGGCAGGCGCGCTCCAGGTAGTAGAGGTCATCAAAGGCATAGTCCATGCGCTCACCGCAGACGATGATGCCGTGGTTGCCCAAAAAGCTGATGTCCGCGCCCTGCATGGCCTGTGCAATGCGCGCGCCTTCGCTGTCGTCCAGCGCAAAGCCGTTGTATTGCGCGTCGATGGCCAGGCGGCCGTGGAAGCGCATGGCGTTCTGGCTCAAGGTGGTGTCCAGTGCGCGCTGCGTGGTCAGGGTCAAGGCGGTGGCATAGGGCATATGGGTGTGCAGCACGCAGGTCTTGCGCGCAATGCGGTGTACGGCGGCATGGATGAACATGGCCGTCGGCTCAACCACATGGCCGCCGGCCACCACCGTGCCTTGGGCATCCACCATCACCACATCGTCCGCCTGAATCTCGCTCCACATCAGGCCGCGCGGGTTCAGCAAAAAATGCTGGCCATCGGGCAGCGCCATGCTGAAATGGTTGCAAACGCCCTCCCCCAGGCCAAAGTGCGCAGCGGCCCGCAAGGCCAGCGCCATGTCCTCGCGCATGCGCAGCACATCGGGACGTACAAACAAGGGGTGGGAGAGGTCGGCAGGCGCGAAGGGAGCGTTCATGGGGCTATCGGTCTGAGAAGGAATCTGCGCAGTATGTCGCCTGCGCGGTGGGCCGGCAATGGGGAAAGCGACAGCAGGCAGCGGCCCATGAAAAAAGCCCGCCATCGATCGATGGGCGGGCTCGTTGCCACAGCGCCAGCGCGCAAGGGCTGGGCAGCTGCGCTTACTGGATCAGGCTGACGCCGGTCTTGGATTGCACCTCGTCAAAGCTCACCTCAGGGGCGAGCTCGACCACCTTCAGGCCTTCGGGCACCACATCGAACACACCCAGGTCGGTGATGATGCGGTCCACCACGCCCACGCCGGTCAATGGCAGGCTGCAGTCTTTCAGGATCTTCAGGTCGGTGGTGCCGTCCTTCTTCTTGGCCACGTGTTCCATCAGCACGATCACGCGCTTGACGCCGGCCACCAGGTCCATCGCGCCGCCCATGCCCTTGACCATCTTGCCTGGAATCATCCAGTTGGCCAGGTCACCCTTTTCAGACACCTGCATGGCGCCCAGGATGGACAGGTTGATCTTGCCGCCACGGATCATCGCAAAGGACTGGTCCGAACTGAAGATGGACGAGCCGGCGATCGTGGTCACCGTCTGCTTGCCGGCATTGATCAGGTCGGCGTCGATGGCCTCTTCGGTCGGGAAGGGGCCGATGCCCAGCATGCCGTTTTCCGATTGCAGCCACACCTCCTTGTCACCGGTGTGGTTCGCCACCAAGGTAGGAATGCCGATACCGAGGTTCACATAGAAGCCGTCTTCCAGCTCTTGCGCCGCACGTGCGGCCATTTGGTCTTGGGTCCAAGGCATGACTGGCTCCTTACTGCTTCTCGGTGATGGTGCGCTTTTCAATGCGCTTCTCGGGGGTCGCGTTGAGCACCAGGCGGTGCACATAGATGCCCGGCAGATGGATCTCGTCGGGCTTGAGTGCGCCGACTTCGACAATCTCCTCGACCTCGACGATGCAGACCTTGCCGCAGGTCGCCGCTGCCGGGTTGAAGTTGCGTGCCGTCAGGCGGAACTGCAGGTTGCCGCTCTTGTCTGCGCGCCAGGCCTTGACCAGCGACACGTCCGCCACGATGGAGCGCTCCATCACATAGGTCTCGCCATCGAACTCGCGCAGCTCCTTGCCCTCGGCCACTTGCGTGCCCACGCCAGTCTTGGTGAAGAAAGCGGGGATGCCGGCGCCGCCAGCGCGCATCTTCTCGGCCAGGGTGCCCTGGGGGGTGAACTCCAGTTCCAGCTCGCCTGCCAGGTACTGGCGCTCGAACTCCTTGTTCTCGCCGACATAGGACGCGATCATCTTCTTGATCTGGCGCGTTTCCAGCAGCTTGCCCAGGCCAAAACCATCAACGCCGGCATTGTTCGATGCCACCGTGAGGTCCTTCACACCGCTGTCGCGCAGCGCTTCGATCAAGGCCTCGGGAATCCCGCAAAGGCCAAAGCCGCCCACGGCCATTAACTGCTTGTCTGCCACCACGCCTTTGAGCGCGTCCGCAGCACTGGGGTAGATCTTATTCACACTTGTCTCCTGATAAGAAGGGCTTGTTTCGCGAATCAAGCATACTACGTATTAGGATACGTAGTATTTCGTAAAGGGGACAATTTTTGCCATGGCAGTGACACCACTCGACTACCGACAAGCCTTCGAAATGGCGCCTGTGGGCCTGGTGGTGTCCCACCGGCGGGTCATGATCGACTGCAATGAGCAGGTCTGCGACATGTTCCGCACTTCGCGCGAGCTGATGATGGGCCAGTCCTTCCAGATCCTCTACCCTAGCGCGGATGAGTTCGAGCGCCTGGGCCGGCGCATCGCCCCCATCATGGGCGCGCACGGCCTGTACTCGGACAACCGCATCATGAAGCGCGCCAATGGCGAGATGTTTTGGTGCCATGTGATGGGCCGCGCCTTCAACCGCGAGGATCCGCATGAAGGCGGCGTCTGGAGCTTTGAAGACCTGAGCGCGCTGCGCCCGGTGCGTGCCGAGCTCACCGCCCGCGAGCGCGAGGTGGCCGCCCATCTGCTCGAAGGCATGACCAGCAAGGAGATTGGCCGGGGCCTGGGCATCAGCCACCGCACGGTCGAGATCTACCGCACCCGGCTGATGCGCAAATACGGCGCCGATTCATCGGCCGAGCTAGTGCAAAAGCTGCTGGCCGGCGGCAGCTCGCTCGATATCGTCCTCGGGCCGGACGATACCTGAACGCCACCGCAACTGCCTGGCCCTGCCAGGCAGTGCTGCATCAATGCAGCTTCATGCGGCCCGATACGCGTTGCTGCAGCAAACGGGCCAGCGCCAGCACCGCCGTCTTGCCGGTGCCCAGAATGGCGCGGTGGTGCATCAGGTGCAGGGACATATACATCCACTTGGCAATGAGGCCCTGCACAAAGAAGTTCTTGCCCGACAGCCCACCCATCAGATTGCCCACGCCCTTGTTGTCGCCCAGCGAGACCAGCGAACCAAAGTCCTGGTAGACAAAGACCTCGTTGAAGGAGCGCTCCTTGAGCGCCGCAAACAGCAGCTTGCACAAATAGCTGCCCTGCTGGTGCGCCGCCTGCGCGCGGGCCGGCACGGTCTTGCCTTCGGTCCAGGTGGCAGCGGCGCAATCGCCCATCGCATAGATGCGGCTGGCACTGGTGCGCAAATGGTCGTCCACGACAAACTGGTTGATGCGGTTGACTTCCAGCCCCAAGCGGGCATTGCTGTCCGCCGCCTTGATGCCGGCGGCCCAGACGATCAGATCGGCCGGCACCTCGCCGTTGGAAGTAATCACCTGGCCCTGCGCCAAAGATTGCACGCGCGTGCCGGTCATCACCCGCACGCCCTTGCGCTCCAGCGCCACCCGGGCTTGTTCGGAGATGCGCGCTGGCAGCCCGCCCAGAATGCGCTCGCCGCCTTCGATCAGGCTGATATCCAGCCGGAAGCGCTGGCTGTCCGACAGGCTCTCCAGCAGCATCTGGTGCGCCTCGATCAGCTCGGCCGATAGCTCCACGCCGGTGGCACCGGCACCGACAATGACGACGCCCAACGAACGCGGCTCGGCATAGGAAGCATGCGCGCAGGCGCTCAGCCAGTCGGCATGGAAGCGCTGCGCATCGCGCACGCTCTCCAGCAAATAGGCATGTTCGATACCCGGGGTGCCAAAAGAATTGGAGCCACTACCCATGGCCAGCACCAGGTGCTGGTAGCTAATGACGCGCTCGGGCACCACCTGCTTGCCGGCATCGTTGATCACCGGCGCCAGCACAATGCTTTGCTTGGCGGCATCCAGCCCCATGCATTCGCCCATTGCGAAACTGAAATGGTTGCGGCGCGCCAGCACGGTGTAAGACAGACCTTCCTGGTGTGCATCCAGCGTGCCAGCGGCCACTTCGTGCAAGGTGGGCTTCCAGATATGGAAAGGCATTTTGTCCACCAGCAAGACCCGCTCGCGCCCTTCGCGCGCGCCCAGTTTGCGCCCCAGTTGTGCGGCCAGTTCCAGTCCACCTGCACCGCCGCCCACAATCACCACGTCATAGTGCATGTACGATTCCTCAAAAGATGGCTGCCATTGTTGACCATTGGCAGATTTTCTGCACCTGCGCACCTGGATTCACAATGAAAATCCAAGGCATTCCTTGCCACCACTACCAGGCCCCGCATGCTTGAACCTATCGCCAACGACCTCTGGAGCGCCACCCAACAGATCAGCGTGCACGGCTTGCCGGTGCGCACGCGCATGACCGTCGTGCGCCTGCCCGGCGGCGCGCTGTGGCTGCACTCCCCCGTTGCACCTGCGGCTGCGCTGCGTGCCGCGCTGGATGCGCTGGGCGAGGTGCGCTGGATCGTCGCGCCCAACCGCATGCACCATTTGTTTGCCAGTGCATGGCAGGCGCATTACCCGCAGGCAGAACTGTGGGGCGCGCCAGGCCTGGCCGCCAAGCGCCCTGACCTGCCCCAGCTGCACAGCCTGGACCAGGCACTGCCGGCAGCCTGGCAGCACAGCCTGCAGATGCAGCCCTTTGCCGGCTTGCCAATATTGAACGAGTGCGTCTGGCTGCACCTGCCCAGCGCCAGCCTGGTCGTGACCGATGTGCTGCAGTACTACCCGCAGGATTTGTCGCTGTCGGCGCGCCTGTTCAACAGCCTCAATGGCACGCGCGGCCGCCTGGCCATGCCGCGTGCGCTGCGCTTTGCGATCCGCGACCGGGCCGCTGCCAGCGCAGCCGCTACCCGCATCTGCGCCTGGCCGGTGCAGCGCCTGGTGCTGGCCCATGATGCAGTCATTACCGAGCAGGCCCAGCAGCAGTTGCAGCAGGCGCTGGCGTTTTTGCTGGACAACAAGGCCTGAACGCGGCGCTCAGGAGACCCGAAAACTCTCCAGGTGGATGCTGGTTTCGCTGTTGCTGATGCCCTTGATCAGCCGAATCCGCTCCAGCACCTGCGACAGCGCCTCCAGGCTGGCCACCTGCAGCTCGGCCAGCAGATCCCAGCGGCCATTGGTGCTGTGCAAAGCCGCTACGCCGGGCTCGCCCAGCAAGGAGGCCATCACGCGCCGCGTGTCATTGCCGGTGATCTCGATGCTCATCCAGGCGCGCAGCACATCGGGCTGCACATCGGGCCGCAGGCGCACGCTGTAGCCGACGATCAGGCCGTCACGCTCCAGGCGGTCCATGCGGTTGGTGACGGTGCCGCGCGACACGCCCAGCTTGCCCGCCAAAGTGGCCACGCTCTCGCGCGCATTCTGGCGCAGCAGGCTGATCAAGGCTTGGTCAATATTATCGATATGCACAATGAGGCCTGACTAATTGCTCTGAATACTGTCATTTTCTACCATTTTTTGCACTTTGCTTTATGGGCGCCTGGGTGGACACTGGTTGCAGCCGCTGCAGCTGCGCCTTTGATTGGCGCGCGCAGCGGGCAGCCATAACGAAAAACCAGGAGCCATCACCATGACAAACCACCCCGGCCACGTTGACTTTCTCAGCACCGATGCCGCTGCCACGCTGGTGCAGCGTGTGGGCCTGACCGAGCTGCTGCGCGGCCTGGTCAGCGCGCTGGAACAGGACTTTTCCCGTTGGCAAGACTTTGACAAGACCGCGCGCCTGGCCCAGCACACGCCCGATGGCGTGATGGAGCTGATGCCCGTGGCCGATGCCAGCCACTTCGCGTTCAAGTACGTCAACGGCCACCCCAAGAACCCGCAGCTGGGCATTCCGTCGATCATGGCCTTTGGCGCCCTGATGCGGGCCGACACCGGCGCACCCATCCTGCTGAGCGAACTGACCTTGACCACCGCGCTGCGCACCGCCGCCACCTCAGTGATGGCCGCCAAGCTGCTGGCCCGGCGCAGCAGCCGCACGATGGCGCTGATTGGCAATGGCTCGCAAAGCGAGTTCCAAGCCTTGGCCTTTGTAGGCCTGCTGGGCATCCAATCGCTGCGTCTCTACGACATCGATCCCGCCGCCACCGACAAACTCATCCACAACCTGCAGGCCCAGATACCCGGCCTGCAAGTGCAGCGCTGCCGTAGTGCTGCCGAGGCCGTGCAAGGCGCCGATATCGTCACCACCGTCACAGCAGACAAGACCAATGCCACCATCCTGCGCCGCGACATGGTCGCGCCCGGCATGCACCTGAATGCGGTCGGCGGCGACTGCCCCGGCAAGACCGAGCTGGATGCGGCGATCCTGCCCGACGCCAAGGTCTTCGTTGAATTTGCGCCGCAAAGCCGCATCGAAGGCGAGATCCAGCACATGCCCGAGGACTTTGCCGTGACCGAGCTCTGGCAGGTGCTGCGCGGCGAGCAAGCCGGCCGCCAGCGCGATGACGAAATAACGGTGTTCGACTCCGTCGGCTTTGCCCTGGAGGACTACACCGCCTTGCGCTATATGCATGCGCTGGCCCGGCAGCACCAGCTGTTGCAACCGCTGGCCCTGCTGCCACAATTGAGCAATCCCAAAAACCTGTTCGAGCTGCTGCTGCTGCCGCCCGCTATCCCCAACGAACCAGCCCCCACTGAAGCCGACCGCCATGCCATCCCAGCCTGATTTGAACTCCGCCCCCCTGCACACTCCCATCAGCCTGATCGGCGTACCCACCGACATCGGTGCCGGGCGCCTGGGCGCCGCGATGGGGCCGGATGCCTTGCGCGTGGCCCAGTTGGGCCCTGCGCTGAGCGAACTGGGATGCGAAGTGCGTGACCTGGGCAACCTGGCCGGGCCCGCGAACCAGCGCAAACCACGTGATGCAGAGCATGGCGATCTGCGCAACTTTGGCGAAGCCGTTGCCTGGAACCAGGCCGTGCACGATGCCGTGCATGGGCAGTTGGCGGCAGGCCGCATGCCCTTGATGCTCGGCGGTGACCACAGTCTGGCGGTAGGCTCGATCAGCGCCGTGGCGCGCCATTGCCGCGACACCGGCAAGCGCCTCTTTGTGCTCTGGCTCGATGCCCATGCCGACTTCAACACGCCCGACACCTCTCCCTCGGGCAATATCCACGGCATTCCGGTGGCCTGCCTCTCCGGCCTGGGCCCACGCGAACTCACCCACCTGGCCGGCTTTGCGCCCGCGCTGGGGCCGCAGTCGCTCTGCCAGATCGGGCTGCGCAGTGTGGATGCGCAAGAAAAGCATTTGATCAAGACCCACAACATCGATGTGTTCGATATGCGCGCCATCGATGAACTGGGCATGCGCGAAACCATGCTGCGCGCACTGGCACCATTGGCCGGCTGCGACCCGAGCCAGACCCATCTGCACCTGAGCTTTGATGTGGACTTTCTCGACCCCGAGATTGCCCCCGGCACCGGCACCACCGTGCGCGGCGGCCCCAACTACCGCGAGGCGCAGCTGTGCATGGAGATGATTGCCGACACCGGCCTGCTCGGCTCCATCGACATCGTCGAGCTCAACCCGGCGCTTGACCTGCGCAACCAGACCGCCGAGCTGGTGGTGGACCTGGTGCAGAGCCTGTTTGGCAAAAGCACCCTGGTCAAAGACCTGCGCCGCTGATTGCTGCATGGGGCTCGGGCGCCCCTGCACGCTGCTCTTAAGAGAGCCATTCTTGTAGTCATTGTCTGACAGTGCCAGCTCCCGCAGCGGTGCTGTAATGGCCCGTGGCTGTCCTTGGCTTGCGCGCCATCCATCCCTCCGTCTGCACTGTTTGTGATTTTTCTCAATCAGCGCGTTGCGGATATTCAATCAGCGCAAGCCACTGCGGCAGCCCCAAGGCATCCATAATCAAAAAACATGGAAACCGGTGATTTCATCGGCGTTTCCTTTTTCGGATACCCCCGTGGTATCTGGCGACCTGTCAGCCTGAACCGGAGAACCCCACATGACCACAGAATCCAAGTGCCCCTTTCATGCCGCAGCCACACGCAACAGCGAGACTGCCGCCCAAGGCAACGGTACGACCAGCCAGAGCTGGTGGCCCAACCAGCTGCGCGTGGACCTGCTCAGCCAGCACCATCCTGACAACAACCCACTGGGCGCAGACTTCAACTACGCGGACGAATTCAAGAAGCTCGATTACGAAGCCGTCAAGCGCGACCTGCGCACGCTGATGACCGACTCGCAAGACTGGTGGCCGGCCGACTTTGGCCACTATGGCCCGCAGTTCATCCGCATGGCCTGGCATGCCGCTGGCACCTACCGCGTGCAGGATGGCCGTGGCGGCGCAGGCCGCGCGCAGCAGCGCTTTGCGCCCCTCAACAGCTGGCCCGACAACGTCAATATCGACAAGTCGCGCCGCCTGCTCTGGCCCATCAAGCAAAAGTACGGTAACCAACTCTCCTGGGGCGATCTGATGATCCTCTGCGGCAACGTCGCGCTGGAAACCATGGGTTTCCGCACCTTTGGTTTTGCCGGTGGCCGTGTCGACACCTGGATGCCTGACCAGGATGTGTACTGGGGGGCAGAGAAGGAATGGCTGGCAACCAGCGACAAGGCCAACAGCCGCTACAGCGGCGACCGCGACCTGGAGAACCCGCTGGCCGCTGTGCAGATGGGCCTGATCTATGTGAACCCCGAAGGCCCGGACGGCAATGGTGACCCGATCTCGGCCGCACGCGACATCCGCGAAACCTTTGCCCGCATGGCCATGGACGACGAAGAGACTGTGGCGCTGATCGCCGGCGGCCACACCTTTGGCAAGACCCATGGCGCCGGCGCAGCCAGCCATGTGGGTGCCGAGCCCGAGGCCGATGGCATCGAAGCCCAGGGCCTGGGCTGGACCAGCAGCTTTGGCTCCGGCTCCGGGCGCGACGCGATCACCTCCGGCCTGGAAGTGACCTGGACCCAGACGCCCGCGCAGTGGAGCAATTTCTTCTTCGAGAACCTGTTCAAGTACGAATGGGTGCAAGAGAAAAGCCCTGCCGGCGCCACCCAGTGGGTGGCCAAGGATGCGCCCGATGTCATTCCCGATGCGCATGGTGGCCCCAACAAAAAGCCCACCATGCTGACCACCGACTTGTCGCTGCGCCAGGACCCGGCCTACGAAAAGATCTCGCGCCGCTTTCTGGAAAATCCGCAGGCCTTTGCCGAAGCCTTTGCCCGCGCCTGGTTCAAGCTGACCCACCGTGACATGGGCCCCCGCAGCCGCTACATGGGCCCGGAAGTGCCGAAGGAAGAACTGGTCTGGCAAGACCCTATTCCCGCAGTCACGCACCCACTGGTCGATGCCGATGACGTGGCCAGCCTCAAGGCCCAGGTGCTGGCATCGGGCCTGACGGTGCAGGAGCTGGTGGGCACGGCCTGGGCTTCGGCCTCGACCTACCGGGGTTCGGACATGCGCGGCGGCGCCAACGGTGCCCGCATCCGCCTGGCGCCGCAAAAGGACTGGGAAGTGAACCAGCCCGCGCAACTGGCCAAGGTGCTGGGCGTGCTCGAAGGCATTCAGCGCGCCTTCAACAAGGCCGCCGATGGCGACAAGCGCATCTCGCTGGCCGACCTGATCGTGCTGGCGGGCAATGCCGGGGTCGAAAAGGCCGCAACCGATGCCGGCGTGCCGACCACGGTGCCCTTCCACCCTGGCCGGGCCGATGCCACGGCCGAGCAGACCGATGCCGCATCCTTCCAATACCTGGAGCCCAAGGCAGATGGATTCCGCAACCACCTGCAAGGCCGCTTTGCCGCGCCGGCCGAGGCCCTGCTCATCGACAAGGCCCAGCTGATGACCTTGACCGCGCCTGAGCTGACCGTGCTGGTCGGCGGCCTGCGCGCCATCAACATCAACACCGCCGGCAACCAGCAAGGCGTGCTGACCGCCAAGCCAGGCAGCCTGAGCAATGACTTCTTTGTGCACCTGCTGGACATGGGCACGCAATGGAAGGCGCAGGAAGACGGCAGCTTTGTCGGCCTGGACCGCAAGACCGGTGCCCAGCGCTGGACGGCCAGCCGCGTCGACCTGGTCTTTGGCTCCAACGCCATCCTGCGCGCTGTGGCCGAGGTCTATGCCCAGGCCGGCGCCAAGGAGAAGATGGTCAAGGACTTTGTCGCCGCCTGGACCAAGGTGATGGAGCTGGACCGCTTTGACCTGAAGTAAGTCCCTTCCTCTTCCCGCCAAGGCGCCCGCCCGTCCCTGCTCCAGGGACAGGCGGGCATTTTTTATGCCTGTGGCGCACTGGCCGATGCCGCAGCCAGCCATTGGCCGCTGGGCCAGCCGCCCGATGCCACGGCTGCCTCCAGAATCTGGCGCAGCACCGCCAAGGTGGCACGCACCGGCTTGGTCATGCTGCGGTTGGCGGCATAGGCCAGCGCAATCACCCGCTTGAGCTCGGGCTCCGTCAACGGCGCGCCCTCCAGCCTGCCGGCGGCCAGATCGCTCACCACCGCGATGGGCGGCAAGATGGTGTAGCCCAGGCCATCGATCACCACGCTGCGCTGCACCGGCAGCGCATCGGTTTCCACGCAGATATTGAGCTGCAGGTTCTCCAGCGCGCAGGCATGCTCCACCAGCAGGCGGATGCCATGCGGGTTGCTGGGCAGCACCAGCGCGCGGCGCGCCATATCGGCCATGGGCACGGCCTTGGCGCCAGCCATGCCGCAGCCTTTGGGCCCCAGGCCCCACAGCTCTTCTTCAATCAGCGGCTCCAGCACCAGGTCGGGATGCTTCTCGGCCGCATACAGCAAGGCCACATCGACCTGGCCGCTGGCCAGCCAGGGCCGCAGCGTGCCCGCATAGGCCACGGTCAAGCGCAGCTTGATGCCCGGGTAGCGGCTGGCCATGGCCGCCACCAGCGCGCTGGATACGACATCGCAGGTGCTGGGCAACAAACCGATGGTGACCAGGCCAGTCACCTCGGCTTGGGTGCCGGCCAGCTGCAGCCGTGCTTTCTCCAGCTCGCCAAAGGCGCGGCGCGCATAGCTGGCCAGCTCCTGGCCCTGCTCAGTCAGCACCATGCCATGGCGCTCGCGCTCAAACAGCGCGCAGCCCAGGTCTTCCTCCAGCAGCTTCAACTGGCGCGACACGGCCGGCTGCACCACATGCAGCAGCTCCGATGCGCGGGTCACGCTGCCGGTGTCGGCCACGGTCAGGAAGGCCTTGAGTTGCTTGAAATCCATGCTGCAGCCTCGATCAGATTGCGTGATAGCTGTATCAAAAATGGTGATTATTCAAATCACATCATCACATTTTATGATGCCTTCACTGGTTCACAAAACGGAAAGCAGATGAACGCAAACCCCAACCCACCCCCCTGGCAAAAAGACATTTTTCAGGCCATCAAGGATGCCGGCGTGCAGCAAGTGGCCTATGTGCCCGATGCCGGCCACTCCTATGTCATCAAGAGCGCGATCGCCGATCCCGAGATCAGCGATGTGGCGCTGACCACCGAAGAAGAAGGCGTGGCCGTGGCGGCCGGCGCCTGGCTGGGCGGCCAGCGCGCGGTGCTGCTGATGCAAAGCAGCGGTGTCGGCAACTGCATCAACATGTTCTCGCTGTTGAGCGCCGCTGACATCCCCTTTGTCACCATCGTCACGATGCGCGGCGAGTACGCCGAGTTCAACCCCTGGCAAGCACCGATGGGTCGGGCCACCCAGGCCGCGATGGAGCTGATGGGCATCCATGTGATGCGCGTGCGCCGCCCCGAAGATGCGCAAGAGGTCGTCAGCGCGGCGCTGGACGGCGCCTTCATGGCCGGCGCCCGCATCGCCGTGCTGATTGGCCAGGACGTGATCGGCCGCAAGAAATGGGAGAGAAAGTAATGCAGACCCGCGAGAACTCCGCCGCCATGGACCGCCGCCTGTTTGTGGCGCGCCTGCTGGCCAAGACCCCCGATGCGCTGGTCGTCACCGGCCTGGGCTCCGCCTCCTACGATGTGTTTGCCGCTGGCGACCGCGACCACAACTACTACCTCTGGGGCGCGATGGGCGGCGCCTCGTCGGTGGCCCTGGGCATTGCGCTGGCCCAGCCCACGCGCCCGGTGGTCGTCATCACCGGGGATGGCGAGCAGATGATGGGTATTGGCAGCCTGGCCACGATTGCCGCCAAGTCGCCTGCCAACCTCAGCATCGTGGTGCTGGACAACGGCCACTACGGCGAGACCGGCATGCAAAAAAGCCATAGCAGCCTGGGCACCGACCTGGTGGCCGTGGCGCGCGGCTTTGGCATTGCCCAGGTGCAGCAGCTGCAGACCGTGGACCAGGCCGATGCACTGGCCGAGCACATCAATGCCCGCAAGGCCACCACCTTTGTGCAGGCCCTCGTGCATGCCGATGAACCACCGCGCGCGCTGCCGCCGCGCGATGGCCCCTTCATCAAGAACCGCTTCCGCAGCGCGCTGGGCCTGCAGCCGTTCTAGCCTTTGGCGGGGATGCCGGCCGGCATCCCTTCTCAGCGCTATCCAGCCCTCTCCAGCACCACCCCGAGCTGCCCGCAGCCCCCGAACGCCCTTTGCCATGAAACGCTACTCCCTTCAGATTGCCGGCCAGGTGCAGCCACCTGCCAACGGCCAATGGATGGCCAGCCTCAACCCCTACACCGGAGAGGCCTGGGCCGAAATACCGGAAGGCAGCGCCGCCGATGTGGACGCGGCCGTGCAGGCGGCGCACACCGCCTTCAGCAGCGGTGCCTGGCCGCAGCTGAGCGCGACCGAGCGCGGCGCCTTGCTGCGCAAGCTGGCCAGCTTGATCGAGCGCGATGCCGAGAAGCTCGCCCGCACCGAAGTGATGGACAACGGCAAGCTGTTCGCCGAAATGCGCGGCCAGCTGCAGTACATCCCGCAGTGGTTCCACTACTACGGCGGGCTGGCGGACAAGGTGCAAGGGGCAACCTTGCCGCTGGACAAGAAAGGCTATTTCGCCTTTACCCGGCATGAGCCGCTGGGCGTCGTCGCCGCCATCACGCCCTGGAACTCTCCGCTGTTCCTGCTGGCCTGGAAGATTGCGCCTGCGCTCGCAGCCGGTTGCACCGTGGTGGTCAAGCCTTCGGAGTTCACCTCGGCCTCGACCCTGGAATTTGCCGAGCTGTTCAACGAGGCCGGCTTTCCGCCCGGCGTGTTCAATGTGGTCACCGGCTATGGTGCGCAGGTGGGCAGCGCGCTGGTGGCGCACCCGCTGGTCGCCAAGGTCAGCTTCACCGGCTCCGATGTGACGGGCCGCGCCATCAACCAGGCGGCAGCTGGCCAGCTCAAACATGCGTCGATGGAGCTGGGCGGCAAGTCGCCGAACATCGTGTTTGCCGATGCCGATCTGGAGCAGGCCATGTACGGCGCGATCTCGGGCATCTTTGCTGCAACTGGCCAGACCTGCATCGCCGGATCACGCCTGCTGGTTCAGCGCAGCATCCACGATGCCTTTGTCGAGCGCCTGGTGGCCTTTGCCGCTACCGCCCGCATGGGCGACCCGATGAGCCTGGAGACCCAGGTGGGCCCGGTCACCACCCTGCCCCAGTACGAGAAAGTGCTGTCGTACATCGAGATCGCCAAGGCCGAAGGGGCCCAGGTGGTGCTGGGCGGCGCCAAGGCTACGCGCGCCGAATGCGGCAAGGGCTGGTTCATCGAGCCCACCATCCTCACCCAGGTGCACAACGGCATGCGCATTGCACAGGAAGAGGTGTTTGGCCCGGTGCTCTCGGTCATTCCCTTTGACGACGAGGCCGATGCGCTGCGCATTGCCAACGATGTGCGCTTTGGCCTGGCCGCCGCCGTCTGGACCAGCGACATCGGCCGCGCGCTGCGCATGTCCGAGCGCCTGCAGGCGGGCACGGTCTGGGTCAACACCTACCGGGCCGTGAGCTTTATGGCCCCCTTTGGCGGCTACAAGGATTCGGGCCTGGGCCGTGAAAACGGCCAGAGCGCGATCTACGAATACCTGCAGACCAAGTCGGTCTGGATCAACAGCGGAGCGACCACCAGCAACCCCTTTGTACTGCGTTAGTTCCCGCGCCTAGCAGGTGACACAGAGCACCGCAGGCCCTTCGTCCAACAGCTCTAGGAGACAAAACCATGAGAAAAGCACAAGGACCCCTGACCGCCGCCGCCCTGGCGGTGGCCGCCCTGCTCGCCAGCGGCGCCCATGCCGCACCCGACAAGGTCAAGATCGCCTTCATCACCGACATGTCGGGCCTGTACTCGGACTTTGACGGGCCCGGTGGGCTGGACGCCATCCGCATGGCGGTGGCCGATTTTGGTGGCGAGGTGCTGGGGCGCAAGATCGAGATCATCTCGGCCGACCACCAGAACAAGGCCGACATCGCCGCATCCAAGGCGCGCCAGTGGTGGGACAGTGACAACGTCGATCTGATCATCGGCGGCTCGAACTCGGCCGTGTCGCTGGCGATCAGCAACCTGTCCAAGGACAAGAAGAAGGTCTTTATCAGCGCCGGTGCCGGCGCCGATTCGCTGACCGAAGAGGCCTGCCAGCCCTATATGGTGCGCTATACCTATTCCACCTCGGCCCAGGCACGCGGCACCGCCGCTGCCCTGGTGGGCCAGGGCTACAAGGACTGGTACTTCCTCACCTCGGACTACGCCTTTGGCCATTCGATGGAGCAGGCGGCGATGTCGGTGGTCAAACAAACCGGCGGCAATGTGGTGGGCGCCGTCCGCCATCCGCTCAGCACCTCCGATTTCTCGTCCTATGTGATGAAGGCGCAAAGCTCGGGCGCCAAGGTGATGGGACTGGCCAATGGTGGTGGCGACACCATCAACGCGATCAAGACCGCCAAAGAGTTTGGCATCGACAAGAAGATGAACGTGGCCGTGCTGATGGCCTTCATCACCGACATCCACAGTCTGGGTCTGGCCACCACCGGCGGCATGTACCTGACCGAGGGCTGGTACTGGGACATGAGCGAAGGCTCGCGCGCGTTCTCGCAGCGCTTCTACGACAAGAACAAGAAGATGCCCACCACCTTCCAGGCAGGCGACTACTCGGCCGTCACCACCTACCTCAAGGCGGTGCAAAAGGCCGGCAGCACCGAGCCCGACCAGGTCATGGCCGCGCTCAAATCGCAGCCCATCGACGACATGTTTGCCAAGGGCTACATCCGTGCCGACGGTGCCATGGTGCATGACATGTACCTGATGCAGGTGAAAAAGCCGGCCGAATCCACCAAGCCCTGGGACTACTACAAGGTGGTCAGCACCATCCCCGGTGAGAAGGCCTACGCACCGTCCAAGGAAGGTGCCTGCCCGCTGCTCAAGCCTGCGGCCTGAAGCCCGGCCCCTCGCTTGCCGACTGCCTGCGCTGCGCGTCCACCCAGGTGCGCAGCGCCACCTATCCCCTTGAGAGTGAGACATGAACGAGAACCTGATCAATGGCCAGTGGCTGGCGGGCGCCAGCACCATCCAGAGCTGGAACCCCTCCGACACCCGCGAGCTGGTGGGCGAGTATGCGGCGGCCGATGCCGCGCAGATGCAGCAGGCCGTGGCCGCTGCGCGCGCCGCCTTTGGGGGCTGGCAGCACACCACCACGCAGATGCGCTCGGACTTTCTGCAGCGCGTGGCCAACCAGATGATGGCGCAGAAGGACAGCCTGGGCCTGCTGGTCTCGCGCGAAGCGGGCAAGACCCTGGCCGAAGGCCTGGGCGAGGTGGTGCGCGCGGCGCAGATCTTCCAGTTCTTTGCCGGCGAATGCCTGCGCTATGGCGGCGAGAGCCTGCCGTCGGTGCGGCCAGACATCGGCGTGCAGATCAGCCGCCATGCACTGGGCGTCGTGAGCCTGATCACACCCTGGAACTTTCCGATCGCCATCCCCGCCTGGAAAATTGCCCCGGCGCTGGCCTTTGGCAACACCGTGGTGCTCAAGCCCTCGGAATACACGCCCGGCGTGGCCCATGCGCTGTTCCGCATTCTGGATGAGCAAGGCCTGCTGCCCGGCGTGGCCAACCTGGTCAATGGCAGCGGCAAACATGCGGCGCAGGGGCTGCTGAGCGGCGTCGATGCGGTGTCCTTCACCGGCAGCGTGCATGTGGGCCAGAGCATTGCGCAGACCGCCATGGGCGAGATGATCCGCCTGCAGCTGGAGATGGGCGGCAAGAACCCGCTGGTGGTGCTGGACGATGCCGACCTGGATGTGGCGGTGGAATGTGCACTCAACGGCGCCTTCTTCTCGGCCGGCCAGCGCTGCACCGCGTCCAGCCGGCTCATCGTCACCGAGCGGATCCATGACCGCTTTGTCGACGCGCTGACCGCGCGCATGCGTGCCATGGTGGTCGGCAACAGCCTGGACAAGGCCACGCAGATCGGCCCGGTCATCAACCAATCGCAGTTCGACAAGATCCAGCACTACCTGGACCTGGGCAAGCGCGAAGGTGCTGAGCTGGTCGAAGGCGGCACGCCGGTACAAGCCGACACGCCCG
Organism: Comamonas sp. JUb58; assembly: GCF_004364775.1. Lineage (GTDB taxonomy): Bacteria > Pseudomonadota > Gammaproteobacteria > Burkholderiales > Burkholderiaceae_C > Comamonas. The sequence continues at coordinate 13,868 of NZ_SOAL01000006.1, read as the reverse complement.
GCTACTTTGTGCGGCCGGCGCTGTTCACCGGCAGCCACAATGCGATGCGCATCAACCAGGAAGAGATCTTTGGCCCGGTCGCCAGCGTCATCAAGGTCGCTGATTACGACGAGGCACTGGCGACGGCCAATGACACGCGCTTTGGCCTCTCGGCCGGCATCTGCACGACGTCGCTGCGCGCAGCCAACCACTTCCGCCTGCATGTGCGCAGCGGGCTGGCCATGGTCAACCTGCCCACCGCCGGGCTGGACTACCACGTGCCCTTTGGCGGCACGCGCGCTTCTAGCTACGGGCCGCGCGAGCAAGGGCGCTATGCGGTCGATTTCTACACCAGCACCAAGACGGCCTACATCGCGTACTGAGCCCTCTTTCCATTCCTCGTCCAACTTAGAACTTTTCGCAGGAGACCCTCACCATGACAGACAGCATCGGTTTTATCGGCCTGGGACGCATGGGCCGCTCCATGGCTGCCAATCTGCAGAAGAAAGGCTTCAGCCTGTTGGTGGCCGACCTCAACCCCGAGGCCGTGCAGGCCCTGGTGGCACTGGGCGCGGAGGCCGCCACGGTGCCAGAGATTGCACGCCGCTGCTCGGTGGTCATCACCATGCTGCCGTCCTCGGTCGAGGTCGAGCAGATCGCCCAGGGCGCTGATGGCATCTTTGCCAATGCACTGCCCGGCACCATCCTGCTGGACATGAGCACCATCGACCCGCTCGCCACCGACCGGCTCAGCAAAGCAGCCGCTGGCCGCCAGATGACCGTGGTGGACGCACCCGTGGGGCGCCTGGCCGAGCATGCCGACCGGGGCGAGAGCCTGTTCATGGTGGGCGCGAGCGACGCCGATTTCGCCAAGGTCAAGCCCCTGCTCGATGCCATGGGTACCACCACCTACCACTGCGGCCCGGTCGGCTCCGGCGGCCGCACCAAGCTGGTCAACAACTATGTGGCCATCACCCTGTGCCAGGTCAATGCCGAGGCCCTGGCCCTGTCGCAGCGCTTTGGACTCGACATTACCAAGACCCTGCAGGTGCTGCTGGGCACCTCGGCCAACAATGGCCAGCTGCGCATGAACTTTCCCAACAAGGTGCTGGCCGGCGATACCTCGCCGGGCTTTACCATCGATCTGGCGCACAAGGATTTGTCGCTGGTCGTGGGCGCCGCGCATGCCGCCCGGGTGCCGATGCCGGTGGCTGCTGCCGTGCATGAATCCTTCAGCCTGGCGCGTGCCAGCCAGTTTGGCGGCATTGATTTCTCGGGCATCGCCGATGTGGTCTGTGAGCTGGCCAAGATCGACCGGCCGCGCGTGCCCGAGGGTTGGAAGCCCAACTGATCGACGAGCTGCTGCAAGACGCCCAAGAAAAACGCCCTTCAGAGGGCGTTTTCTGCATCCGACCGCTGGCTCAGAACATCGAGGCGCGGTGCGCTGCCACCCCGGCCATCGCCCCATCCGCCACCGACAGCGCAATGCTGCCCGCTGCACGCGCAGCATCGCCGCAGGCAAACACATTCGCCACACTGGTCTGCTGCATCGCATCCACCTGCACATAAGGGCCCATCGGGCCATCGGCCAGCACGCATCCAAGCTGCTGCGCCACCGGGCTGGCAGGCGAGGTGCGTGGCTGGGTGAACAGGCCTTGCATGCGGATGCTGCGGCCATCGACCAGCACCACATCCGCAAAGCCATCGATGCGCTGCACCTGCGTAGCCTCGATCTGGGTACCGCGCCGCGCGAAATCGGCCAGATCCGCCTCCGTCGGCGCGTAGACGCCGTTGAGGAACAAGGTGGTGGGACCCCAGTCGGGCAGCATCATCGCATGGTGGTGCGCCATCGGCGATGCCGCAATCACGCCGATGGCGCCGCCGCCCACTTCGTAACCATGGCAGTACGGGCAATGGAACACGCTGTGGGCCCAGCGCTCGGCCAGGCCAGGTACGGCAGGCAGTTCATCGCGCACCCCAGTGGCAAGCACCAGGCGGCGCGCCACCAGCAACTGGCCGCCTACCTGCAGCGCCAGCTCGCCGCTGGGCAGCACCTGGGCCTGCTCAGCCTGGCCGTCGATCCAGCGCACGCTGGGGTATTGCAGCAATTGCGTGCGCGCCTGCGTCCACAGCTCGGCAGGCGCCACGCCGTCGCGCGACAAAAAGCCGTGCGAGGTGCTGCCCGCCTCGTCCACAAAGCGGTTGCGGCGCAGGCCCGCATCGATGACGGTGACCTGGCGGCGCGCCCGCGCCAGCTGCAAGGCGGCCGACATGCCGGCGTAGCTGCCGCCGACGATGGCGAAATCAGTGTGAATGTCCATGGTGGTCCTCTATACGGTGGGAAGTGGATGTTTTGGCCAGCCGGTGCGCGCGCAGCGATGCACCGATCTGGGCAGACAGCTGGGCCAAGGTGATGCCGCCCAGCTTGGCCAACAGCGAGGCCTCGGCCTCCTGCATGGCGCTGCGCAGCGAGCTGTTGACCACCTGCGCAACCAGGCATTCAGGGTGGTCCTCGCGAAAGCCCAGCGACACCAGCGCCGGCGCACCCAGCGCCTGGTGGATGTCACCCAAAGTCGTCTCGCCCCAGCCGGGCGCAATCAGCCAGCCGCCCCCATGGCCCTTGCCGGACGACACCATGCCCGCATCGCGCAGCCCGGCCATCAGGCGCCGCAGCACCACCGGGTTGGTGTCCATAGTCTGCGCCAGGACCTCGGAGGTCAGCGGCGCCTGCGCCTCGGCCAGGTGCAGCAGCACATGCAGAACATCGGAAAACTGGCTGTTGTGTTTCATGCAACTATTGTAGTTACATGAAATGAATCCGTGCCAGCGGCTCCGCAAAGAACCATTACCCCCACTAAGGTCAAGCGCTTGTCGTCATTTCTATCGACCTTGCAAGTTTTTGTCGGTTCTCCATGCGTTTTGAATTTTTCTCACGGAAGTTTGAGCTCGGCGCGTTTTGAGCTCAGCCAGAGGGTGTGCAGGGGCGGCTTCCAGCCTGTCGCCGGCCCCTGAGGCTGCTGTTGCGCCTGGTCCATTCGAAGGTGGGATAGCGGCTATCGGCTGGTAGAGGACAGCCGCAAGGCAGCTCCGATAGACGGCTTCAGGCTGGTTGGCGGCCGCTCAGCACTAGCGATGCCATCGACTGCTGTTTTCGATAGCAGTCATTGCGCCAAGGCTTTCGAGGTAGTCTGCTCTGCACCTCAAAGCAGTCACCGAAATGTGCCCATGCCGGGTGGCTGTGTTGATTTCCACACCGCAGTGATAGCAAGACAGGTAAGGCCGGGGCCAAGACAGTCCGATAAGAGTACAGCACTTCGAGTACGCTTAGCCGATGGGACCTTGGTCAGCGAATTCCAGGGACCGCAGCAAAGTGCTGCCGCAAAAGTTTGGATATACGCGTGCAATTTTGCCCCTCACCGCACACGAATTGAAGGCTTGGCAAACCGGGGCGTTCATATAGGCTCTTAGTTGCAGTATGTTGGGTGGCGGCCGTTTTGTACGGGTGCGCCTTGCAATCGACTGCAGAAGGGGCTGCTGTTCGCTGTATCCGTAACGGCCAGCGAACCTTGTGCGGGCAGCGTTCGCCCCACGGGCCACACGCGCATCGCTCGCGGTTGCCCACTGGTCATTGCTGGCCCTCTTTGCGGTTGGTGCGCCTGGCAACCACGGCCCCACCAGCTAGCAGCAGCACCAGCAAAAACAGCTCCGAGTGGCCCAGGGTGGGCACTGCAGTGGGTGCAGCCGCAGCCCCTGGAAGGCGCAGCGGGGCGCTGGGGTCTTCGATGCGGCCTACCGTGCTGTCGCTGTCGCCATCGCCGTTGTCAGCCACGCTGTAGCTCATGGCATCGCCCACCATGCCAGCCCCTGTAAGGGCGTACCATCCGGTCGTGGTGGTTGGGGTAGCACCAGTCATTTGGGCGTGCGGTCCGTATTTGTAGGCCGCCAGGCCAGCCAGGCTGCCGCTGGGATAGACGGTGCGCACTTGCACGCTGCTGCAACTGCCGCCTAAGCCGCCGTCTTTCACTGCAAAGCGCAGCAGGCCCAGCGGGGCGGTGGCATCTGGGGGCAGTTGATCGGCCTGTGTGGCGGCGGCTATGGTTGGCGCTACATCCAGCAGGCAGCCGGCCGGGCCACTGATGCTGACCTGCGCAGTGCCGCTGGCACTATCGCCCGTGCCGGGCAGGGGCACGCTGGCGGGGTTCACCGTCAGTGTCTGCACACTGCTGGTGGCCTCCTGGTTGTTGCTGTCGCCCGCGTAGCTGGCGTGGATTGGGTGATCGCCCGCCAGCAGCAGGCCGGGCACCGAGCAGCTTGCCGTACCAGTGCCATCTACCCTGGCGCTGCACAGGGTTACGCCGTCATCGCTAAAGCTGACGGTGCCCGTTGGGTTGGTGGCCCCGGCCAAGGCAGCGCTCACATTGGCACTGCCGCCCAGGGTGATGGTGCTGAGGCTGGCCGGTGCCAGGGCCAGCGTTGGGGCGGTAGGATTGGTGGTTACGGCAATGCTCAGCGCCACCGTGTTGTAGTTGGCCGGGTCTGTTGGCGTGAAGGTGGCGGGGTAGCTGGATGTGCCCGCGCCGCTGGGTGCGGTGGTTGCATCCACCCACGCAAAGCTGCCGTCCACGCCCGCGCCGCTGGGTGTCGAACTCGCCAGCGTCTGCCCGTAGGTAATCGGTGTGGCCTGCGGGCTGGTGATCACCGGCGTGATTTTGCTAGCTGTCACCGCAGATGAATTCAGCACCCCGCCATAGCCAGTGGCCGATACCTGCACGCTGATGGCCTGGCCAATATCCGCCGTCACCAGGGTGTGGGTGCTGGCCAGAGCCGCGTCGATAGGCGCGCCGCCGCGCAGCCATTGGTAGGCCAGCGTACTGCCAGCCGGGGTGCCGGTTGCACTGGCCGTTAGCACCTGCTTCACCACGGGCGAGCCGCTGATGTCGATGGTGCCCGTTAGTAGCGGCAGCGCCTGCACGCTGAGCGATGTGAGTACCCCGGCATAGAGGGCTGAACCCACTTGAACGCTGATGGATTGGTTCGCATCGGCGGCGGTCAGCGTATAGCTGGCACCGGTTGCCCCCGCAATTGGGCTGCCATCGCGCAGCCACTGGTACGACAGCGTTCCTGGCTGCACTTGCAATATGCCCGCGGTGTTCACCCCCAGGCTCTGCCCCACGACCGCCGATCCGCTGATCGCCACGCTGCCGGTGAGCGGATACGCAAAGGTCACCACTACCGTCGTGTCTTGTGTCAAACCGCTGGCCGTATAGCTGGTCGGTGTACCAATGCCCATGCCATTCACGCTGACCTGCTTGATCACCGACCCGCCGATAGGGGTAAAAGTGAAAGACATGTTCACCTTGCCAGTGATCATCCATACGCCCGTTCGGCTGACCGTGCCGGCGCCAGACGAGGTCGCGTCTTTCGATACCGACAGTCGGTACATGCCACTGATGGCCTGCGCCGCACCCGGCCCCATGCCAGAAGTGCCACCTGCACCCACAGGCGCGCCTGGATCGGTTGCCGCCGAGGCAGAGCCGCCACCATAGGCCGTCACCGCGCTATCGCTACCAATCGCCACCGTGCCCGCTGCGCCTGCGCTGCCGCCGTCATTGCGATTCGAGCCCCCCCCGCCAATGCCCGCGCCCGACCAGCGTCCACCGTTGGCGTTTACCACGCTTTCGCCATCAATAGTCACTGTGCCACCGCTACCGCCCTCAACATAGGCACCGCCCCCGCCAATGCCGGCACCCGCCGCATAGGTGCCTTGGCCACCCGTGGCCGTAACCGTGCCGCCGTGGATCGCAAGTGTGCCACCCGAGCCCGCAGTTGCCTTGCTCGACCCGCCCCCGCCAATGCCCGCGCCCGAGGCCGCCGCGTTGCCGCCTGTCGCCGTTACGGTTCCGCCATTGATCGTGACCGTGCCGCCCGCACCACCGTTACCCTCGCTGGACGCACCGCCGCCAATGCCCGCGCCGGATGCAAACCCTCCGCCACCGCCCGTGACCGTGACCGCGCCGCCATTGATGGTGATCGTGCCTGCCGTGCGGCCCGGGTTCCAGTAGGAGCTAGCGCCGCCAATGCCCGCCCCGCCGGGGTGGCTGAAATCCCCCACCCCTGCTGCAGCCACCAGTGCACCCATGCCCGCACCGGTGGACTGCGCCGTAATCGTCAGGCGGTTCGCGCCAGAAACATCAATCCCCGCGCCACCGGTTGCCGTGCCTGTCACGTTCATCTGGCAGCCATCTGCCAGGATCAATGTCACATCGCCTTGAACCGTGAGTGTGCCCGTGTAGGCTACCGCCGTGCCCGCATTGCACACATACCAGCCGCTGGACAGGGTGGCTGCGCCCCCGCCGGTAATCAGCTCAGTCGCCGTGGCCGCGGTTTGCAATGTGCCGCTGGCATCCAGGTACGGCACATTGGTAGCCGCCTGCGCAGGGACCAGCGCCAAAACCGCCAGCCCGGTCACCAACCCCGACAGCGCGGCGCGCCGGACAAACGCAGCGCCATGTGAATGGCAGGCGCGCAGGGTGGAAATCAGGCGCTGGCAGTAGTCCAGGTAATAAATGCTCATGAGATGCTTTCAGGCAACGGTTTAAAACACGACTTACGCAAGAAGGCCGCATTCACTGGCTCTGGCCAAAGGCCAAGCCCGTTGTTCATCGCTGGTAGCCGCCAATCGAAATACCCCAGATACCTGTTGTCATTGCCGGACTTCACTTTCGCGAGCGCTTGGTCCCAAGCGTAGGAGCCATGGCTGGTTGTGTCGCATGTGCCATTCCTGTTGCTTGCACCGTAGGCACAACGGTCCCAGAACAGACCAGTCTCTGCATCGGTGACCGTAGCATTTGTAGCACTATTTTCCGAGGTTGCCGGGTTGACCGTAAAGCGCGGCGCGGCCATACCCCATGGCGCATGCCATGTCAGTACCATGGCCAGCAAGGCCTGCACCCAGGTTGGTTTGAAATTTGTTGTCATTGTTTTTCAGGAAAGCCAATCTCTAAAGTAGCCAATGGCCTTGCATGGAGCATTGCGTACTTTCAAAAACTGTCTGCTTGGTAGCAGGCAGTCCGGCCGGTGTCGTTGAGCGGGCTGCTCTGCGCCCGCACCGCGTTCATGGCAAAGTAGGTGCAGGTGAATATAACGAAGGCAGTCCACAAGTGAGCGCGAACGCCCGCACGGGCGTGCGCGGGGATGTCGTGAGGTGCGTGGCGTGACATGGGGCTGGCGCGAATGAACGTGACGATAGCTAAACAACATGGTGAGCGGCCTTGGCGATGGGGATGGCCGGCTTGTTCCGGCTAGGGCGACGATTTGCGCCTATCAAACCGATTGCGAGTTAGTTTGTATGTCCCTCGAATGGGCGGCATTTACGCAAAAAATCCTAGTGGTTATGCTACTGAAGCAGTCGATTCTGCCAATCACGTAAATTAGTGAGAGGGAAGCCTCTCTGGATCAGCAACGCACAATCGAAAGTACTGGTGTCAGTGCCGATGCAATCTGTTCCGAGGCGTTGCTGAGCTATCGCGTTGGCCACTACGCTTTCGTCAGTGCCTGTCGTTAATATGCATGATTGCTCACTCGAGGGTAGCTTCAGGCTGATCGCTGCCGGTCAGGATGCGGCATCGAACAGCTGCTGACGTCAAAACCTGCCAATCGCCATTGCCATACGCTTTTCCGTAAGGCATCGCCGTTTTTCGCGAAGTCGGCTCGTGAAACACGAGCACTGTCAGGACCAACTCGCGGTTCTTGTCGCCGCTGCTATGAAAAGACGTATCGGAAGCCGCTCTCGTGCGGTCACGCCACGGCGCGTTTGAAGTTGCCTTGCGCCTTGGCAACAGTGTCCATGCCGGTGAGTACGGTTGAGATCTCGGTGCCACGATTGAAAACGAGGATCGCGGTCTTGCTATCGCGCCACGTGGTGTAGCAAAGCCGCTGCTCAATGGCCTCACCGAAAGCTTTTGGCCCCTTCCAGAACTTGCACTCTGCGATGAAGGCGTTGCGGTCATCCTCGCGCAGGAGAATGTCGGTCTTGCCCGCCCTATGGAAGGTCTCGCCCGTCGCCTTGCCCTGCAAGGCCTGCGGCTACTGCGCCGCCAAATGGTTCAACAAAGCCTTGGCCGCCGACGACAGCAAGGCCGCGTCCCGGTAGCTGATTGCAAACTGCCGCTTAGCCCAGCTGTCCGCCAGCGGAATCACCCGAACATCCGTGTTGGCGGCAAAGCTCAGTGCCACTTCGCGCGGCACCACGCTGATCGCCAGGTTGGCCTGGACTACGCGCAGCGCAGCATCGAAGTTGGAGACGTGCACGCGGTGGCGCAGCGCCTTTCCTTCTTGAGCGGCGGCGCGGGTGAGCAAAATTTGCACTGCGCTCAGCGCCGGCATGCTGACATGTTCGTAGTCCAGTACGTCAGAGAAGTGCACCGCTGCGCTTTGCGCCATGCGTGCGATAGGGTGGCTTTTGTGGGCCGCAATGGCCAGGTGGTCGCTGCTGTAGGGCTGGGTCTGCAGGCCGCTCAAATCCGCTGCGTCCCAGCAAATCCCCATGGCCGCACGCCCTTCGCGCACGCCGCGCACCACATCCGGGCTCACGCACTCCTCCAAAGTCACACGGATACTGGTGTGCGCGGGTTGCTGCAAAAAACTTGCGACATGGTCGGCCAAGGATTCGGCCATCACCGACGCCGTGACCAATACCCGTACCTGCCCCTGTACGCCCTTGCTATAGGCCGCCATCTCTTGCTGCATGTGGTTGGCGGCGGCCAGCATGGTGCGCGCATGCTCTAGCAAAGTCTCACCCGCCGCCGTGGGGCGCAGGCCGCGCCGTTCGCGGATGAACAAGGGCGCGCCCATCTGGTGCTCAAGCTGCGCCAGGCGCTTGCTGATGGCGGATGCCACCAGCGCCTCGGCCTGCGCCACACGGGCAATGCTGCGCTGCTCACAGACCTGCACAAACAGCCGCAGGTTTAGCAGACTCAGGTCATACATGATTTTCCTTTTTGGAACGAAACCGCTTCCGTATTGGATTATTGCTGATGCTTTGGAAAATCTAAAATCAGAGCCAACGACAAAAGCCAGGAGACACGATGACCGCCACCTCAACCCTTGCTACACGGCGCGCCAGCATCCGCGAAGTTGGCCTGCGCGATGGCCTGCAAAGCCTGGCCAGCATCGTCAGCACCGCCGACAAATGCGCCTGGATTGACGCCGCCTACGACGCCGGTATGCGCGAGATGGAGGTGGGATCGATGGTGCCCGCGCACCTGCTGCCCCAGCTGGCCGATACCGAAGCCGTTCTCGCCCATGCCTGCAGCAAACCCGGCCTGCTCGCCTCTGTCCTGGTACCCAACCTCAAAGGCGCCGAGCGCGTCTTGGCAGCGGGCGCGCAGTCCATGGTCGTGCCCTTGTCGGCCAGCCATGCGCACAGCCTGGCCAATCTGCGCAAAACACCTGACGATGTCGTGGCGGAAGTCGCCCGCATCCGCGCAGTGCGCGACGCAGCGGGCAGCCACGCCCACATTGAAGGCGGCGTGGGCACGGCCTTTGGCTGCACGCTGCAAGGCGATGTGGCCGAAAGCGAGGTGCTGCGCCTGATGCAGGCCTTGCTGGACGCAGGCGCCGACCATGTGAGCCTGGCCGATACCGTGGGCTATGCCGACCCCGACAGCGTGCGCCGTTTGTTTGAAAAAGCCCGGCGCCTGGTGGGCGACCGGCTGCGCACCGCCCATTTTCACGACACCCGCGGCATGGGTCTGGCCAACGCCTATGCGGCCTGGCAAACCGGCATCACCCACTTTGACGCCTGCCTGGGCGGCATTGGCGGCTGCCCGCATGCACCGGGTGCCAGTGGCAATGTGACCACCGAAGACCTGGCCTATATGCTGCAGCGCATGGGCATTGATTCGGGTCTGGATGTTCCCGCCCTCTTGCAGTTGCGCCAACGCATGCAGGCCTGGCTGCCCAACGAGCGGCTGCACGGCAGCCTGTGGCAAGCCGGTGTGATTGCAGCACCCCGGGCTTCTACCGCCATTTGCGCTTAAGTTTTAAACCAAATCAACCGCTGGCGCTTACCCCATGCATGCTGGTGGCTATCAAAATATGAGTACCCCATCTCTCTCCCCATCGCTCCCACTCGCCGGAATCCGCGTGGTCGAATTCAGCCACATGGTCATGGGCCCCACCTGCGGCATGGTGCTGGCCGACCTGGGTGCCGAAGTCATCAAGGTCGAACCTGTCGAGGGCGACCGCACGCGTTACTTGCTGGGTGCGGGTGCCGGCTTTTTCCCCATGTTCAATCGCAACAAGAAAAGCATTGCACTGGACCTGCGCCAGCCCCAGGGACTGGAAGCTGCCATTCGCCTGGCCAGCACTGCCGATGTGGTGGCGCAAAACTTCAAGCCCGGCGTGATGACCAAGTACGGCCTGGATTATGCCGCGCTGTCCAAGCTGAACGAGCGCCTGATCTATGTGAACCACACCGGCTTCTTGCCCGGGCCGTACGAGCACCGCACAGCGCTGGACGAGGTCGTCCAGATGATGGGGGGCCTGGCCTACATGACGGGCCGCCCCGGCGACCCGCTGCGTGCGGGCACCAGTGTGAACGACATCATGGGCGGCATGTTTGGCGCGATCGGCGCCATGGCAGCGCTGATGCAGCGCGCCCAAACCGGCAAGGGGCAAGAGATTGACTCGGCGCTGTTCGAGAACAATGTCTTCCTCGTCGGCCAGCACATGATGCAGTACGCCGTGACAGGCGAGGCGGCCGAGCCCATGCCCAACCGCATCTCGGCCTGGTCGGTGTACGACGTGTTCACCGTCCAAGACGGCGAGCAGATCTTTTTGGCTGCCGTGAGCGATGCCCAGTGGCGCACCATGTGCCAGGCCTTTGGCTGGGTCGATCTACTGGCCAACCCGCGCTACACCACCAACAACGAACGCGTACGTGAGCGCCCGGCCCTGCTCGCCGATCTGCGCGCGCGCCTGATCCGCATGGATGTCGCACAGGTCGCCAAAATCTTCGAAGACAACGCTCTGCCCTACGCCCCCATCAGTAAGCCAGAACAGCTGCTGGACGACCCACACCTGCAGGCCTCCGGCGGTTTGGCAGAGGTAACGCTGACCGACGGCGAACGCGCCGGCCAAACCGCACAGACCGCCTTGCTGCCGCTGCGCATGGCGGGTGAGCGCCTGGTCGTACGCAAAAACCCGCCGCGCCTGGGCGAGCACACCGCCGAGTTGCTGGCCAGCCTGGGCTACGACACCGCGCATATCAGCGCCATGCAGGCCGCCCAGGCAGCTGCATAATGCTACCAATATAAGAGCAAATTATCCTTTATAGACAGGCGCAAAGCCGCAATCAGGAGACAAACATGCACCCCACCCGCCCATTCACCCGCCGCACCGCACTGGCCATGGCGCTGGCCAGCCTCACCAGTGGCGCCTTGCCCGCGCTGGCGCAAACCAAGCCGGCAGGGCACGACAAAGCGCTGCGCGTCATCTTGCCGCTATCGGCGGGCTCGGGGGCCGACGGCGCCATTCGCGCCATCAGCACGCCCATCAGCAAAGTCCTAGGCCAGCCCCTGGTGATTGAGAACCTGCCTGGCGCAGGCGGCATCACTGGCACGGCGCAGATTGTGCGGGCGCCCAAAGATGGGGACACCATCGGCATCGTCAGCAACAACCACGTCGTCAACCCCAGCCTGTACAAAAACATGCCCTTTGATTCGATCAAGGACATCGCGCCCATCACCATCATCGGCACCACGCCCTTTGTGCTGGTGGCCAACCCCAAGGTGCCCGCACGTACCGTGCAGGAGCTGATTGCCCACGCCAAGGCCCATCCCGGCACGCTCAATTACGGCTCATCGGGCAATGGCACCATCCTGCATTTGGGCGCTGCCATGTTTGTCGAGCAGGCACAGATCGATGTGCCCCACATCCCCTACAAAGGCACGGGCCAGCTGATGAATGACTTGCTCAGCGGTCAGGTGCAGCTGGGCGTGGTGGCGGTCGCACCCGCCATGGCCCACATCAAGGCCGGGAACCTGCGCGCCATCGGCATCACCAGCGCCAAACGCAGCGCCAGCCTGCCCGATGTCCCCACCATTGCCGAACAAGGCCTGCCGCAGTACGAGCTGGACGGCTGGATCGCCGCCATTGCCCCAGCGGGTGTGCTCAAGGCCGAAATGGACCGCCTCTACCAAGGCTTTGTGCAAGGCATTGCCTCCCCAGAAGCCCGCGAAGCGCTCATCGCCCAGGGCTACGAGATCCAGCTCACACCGCCGGATGTGGCGACCCGTTTTATGGCCAGCGAAAAGCTGCGCATGCAGGCGGCGGTGAAAGCTGCACAAGTCAAAATGGATTGAGCCCGCAGATGGATCGAACTCCTCCAACACAAGGCACATTCAGACTGCTCTACGCTATGAGACTGTCTTTTCGCACGGAATTGACACTACGAAACCTTGGATCGCCATCGCTGCCCTAGGTGTTTGGCCCCGGCGTTTGATGGGTCGGCTTCATTTTGAATCTTTCGGGCTCGGGTGACGAAAGCGACGACGGCAATCGCTGCGCTGCTGTAGTTCAGCTTTGTGAAGCGACCGACTGCAACGGGTTGTGAATTCAACCGGTCAATGCAACACAATATCTGCCTAAGGCTGAATGGGTGTTTGTATGAAGCAAAGACCGCGGATGTACTGCACCGAAGCCCGCACCCCGCTGCACCATGCCACAATCGCGCAGCCCACCACCTCCCCCCCCCAAAGCAACGGAAATGGCCTTGTTCAAGAAGCTGGAGTCTGTCGTGTTGTTTGTCGCCGATATCGATGCGGCGGCCGCCTGGTATGCGCAGCTCTTGGGCACGGAGGTGCAGCACGAAAACGCGCACTATGCCTTTGTGCAGGGCCCGGGCCTGTTGATCGGCTTCCATCCCGCCGATGGCAAATGCCCGGGCGGCGTGGGCGGCACGACGGTGTACTGGGAGGTGGCCGACCTGGGCGCTGCCATTGATCGCCTGCAGGCGCATGGCGCCCGGCTGTACCGGGGGCCGATGACAACCAGCCTGGGGGCTACAGCGGCGATGCTGCTGGACCCCTTTGGTTGCAGCCTGGGCTTGCTTTGCCCGGCGGGCGGCTAGCTGCGGACGGCTAGTCGCGGGCGGCTAGTCGTGCGTAGCTAGCTGCGGGCGGCAAGCCTTTACTGCAGCGCTTGGTCTGGGTTCTGCACCACTTGCAGATGCAGGATGCTGAAGTACAGCGTGATATCGCCTTGCTGGTCGATAAAGGTGCCGATGGCGCGCTGCAGCCGGGCGGCAATGCAGAGGCACTCGGTGGCCTCGGGCCGGCCACCGGGGATGCTTGCGGTGGTCAGCAAGGCCAGCTGGTGCTCGCGGCCAAAGTCGTGCACAACCTCCAGGGCCTGGCCATGCTGGGCGGGGATGTTGGCATTGGCCCAGCTCCACACAAAGCTGCCTTCGCTCTCGCTGCTGGTGCCCACCAGGCAGACGGTGCCCTGCACCTCATGCAAGGGCGCCTGCAGCACCAGGCTGGCGCTTTCCAGATCCCAGTGGTATTGCGGCGCGCTCTGCAGGCCAAACTGGCGTGGCCATTCGGTGTTGCGGGCCATCATGGTCTCGACGGCCTCGCGGCTCCAGGCGGCCCAGTCGGTCTCGCCCCCTTCGGGGCTGGTGGTGGTGTCGTTCATAGCGCTAGCGGTTCAAAATGCAGCCGCCATTGTCGGCCAATCCAAGAACCTGTTCTAAGGTTCTGCCGATTGGTAACCGCGCCAGCCATAAAAAAAGGTTCATCGAGGAATACCGGGGAACGCGGCGCGGATCTTGAGAAAGAAGTAGTCCTCATCTCGATATCCGTAGGCGCGGCGCTTGATGACCTTGA
>NZ_SOAL01000005.1 GCF_004364775.1 Comamonas sp. JUb58 | reverse complement strand
TTGCCGAGTAGCTATGTGTGGAAGAGATAACCGCTGAAAGCATCTAAGCGGGAAACTCGTTCCAAGATGAGATCTGCCGGGGGCTTGACCCCCCTGAAGAGTCGTTCTAGACCAGGACGTTGATAGGTTGGGTGTGGAAGCGCAGCAATGCGTTAAGCTAACCAATACTAATTGCTCGTGCGGCTTGACCCTATAACTTTGATTGGGCCCTCCCTTAGATGGGCCCCTTGCAAAGAAACACTGCAACTGCAGTTATGCCCAAAGCGCAATCAAATTTAGCTGATAAGACTCTATGAATTCGCTTCGAAAGCGGACTAGCCCTGATCGACCGATCAGCGCAAAGCCGCCAAGGAGCAAAAAGTTATGCCTGATGACCATAGCAAGTTGGTACCACTCCTTCCCATCCCGAACAGGACAGTGAAACGACTTCGCGCCGATGATAGTGCGGATTCCCGTGTGAAAGTAGGTCATCGTCAGGCTTTTATACTGATCAACCCCTCTACTCCTCCGAGTAGAGGGGTTTTTCTTTTGGGCAGCGCCTGGCACTGCCAGGCAGCGCATGCCGCATAATGGCCCATCCAGAACAACAAGCGCAGACAAGGGGACCATGACACCGACTTATTCCATCGGGCAGCTGGCAGCAGAATTTGATCTGACGACCCGGGCCATCCGCTTTTACGAGGACATGGGCCTGTTGCACCCTGAGCGCACCGGCGCCGGCGGCAAGCAGCGCGTGTACTCGGCCAAGGAGCGCACACGCCTGCGCCTGACCCTGCGTGCCAAGCGCCTGGGGCTGACCTTGCAGGAAGCCAAGGAAATCATCGACCTCTACGAGTCGCCGCGCGATACCGGTGTGCAGCTGAGCCGCTTTATCGAGGTGCTGACGGCGCATCGCCAGCGCCTGCAGACGCAGTTGGCAGATTTGCAGGCCAACTTGGCAGAAATTGATGAGCATATGCAGGAAGCCCATGCTTTGCTCGCAAAGCAGCCGTCAAAAAATAATATATAGTTGACGTGAACGTAAACGTAATGATGCCGCTCTACCGCCTTGGCGTGCCGGCGGCATCTGGTGCGCCATATAGATAGGAGACAAGACCATGTCCGGATTACCAGGCCTGAATTTCCAGTTGGGTGAGGATATCGACGCCCTGCGCGACGCCGTGCGCGAGTTTGCGCAGGCCGAAATCGCGCCGCGTGCCGCCGAGATCGACCGCAATGACCAGTTCCCGATGGACCTGTGGCGCAAGTTTGGCGACCTGGGTGTGCTGGGCATCACAGTGTCCGAGCAATATGGCGGTGCCGACATGGGCTACCTGGCCCATATGGTGGCGATGGAGGAGATCTCCCGCGCCAGCGCCTCGGTGGGCTTGTCCTATGGCGCCCACAGCAACCTCTGCGTGAACCAGATCAACCGCAACGGCAATGAAGCCCAGAAGGCCAAGTACCTGCCCAAGCTGATCAGCGGTGAGCATGTGGGGGCATTGGCGATGAGCGAGCCGGGCGCCGGCTCCGACGTCATCAGCATGAAGCTCAAGGCCGAGGACAAGGGCGGCTACTACCTGCTCAACGGCAACAAGATGTGGATCACCAACGGCCCGGATGCCGACACTCTGGTGGTGTACGCCAAGACCGAGCCGGAGATGGGCGCACGGGGCGTGACCGCCTTCCTGATCGAGAAGGGCATGCCCGGTTTTTCGATTGCGCAGAAGCTGGATAAGCTGGGCATGCGAGGCAGCCACACCGGCGAGCTGGTGTTCCAGAACGTCGAAGTGCCGGCCGAGAACGTGCTGGGCCAGGTCAATGGTGGCGCCAAGGTGCTGATGAGTGGTCTGGACTACGAACGTGCCGTGCTGACCGGTGGCCCGCTGGGCATCATGCAATCGGTGATGGACAACGTGGTTCCCTATATCCACGACCGCAAGCAGTTTGGCCAGAGCATTGGTGAGTTCCAGCTCATCCAGGGCAAGGTGGCGGATATGTACACCGTGTTGCAAGCAGGCCGCTCTTTTGCCTATACGGTCGCTAAAAACCTCGATCTGCTCGGAACTGACCATGTGCGCCAGGTGCGCAAGGACTGCGCCAGCGTCATCCTCTGGTGCGCCGAGAAGGCGACCTGGATGGCCGGCGAAGGCGTGCAAATCTATGGCGGCAATGGGTATATCAATGAATATCCACTCGGCCGCCTCTGGAGAGATGCGAAACTCTATGAAATTGGCGCCGGCACCAGCGAGATTCGCCGCATGTTGATTGGGCGTGAGCTGTTCGCAGAGACCTGCTGACCGGCTGCGCTGCGCCATCCTGATACCCACACAACAAAGGATAGCCTTATGACTACGACCTCCATCAAAGACCTGTTTGACCACAACCGCTTGTGGGCAGAGCAGATGGAGCGTGACCGCCCCGGGTTCTTCACGGGCCTGATGTCGCAGCAGCACCCCAAGTACATGTGGATCGGTTGTTCGGACAGCCGTGTACCGGCCAACCAGATCACCGGCCTGGAGCCCGGTGAAGTGTTTGTGCACCGCAATGTGGCCAATGTGGTCGTGCCCAGCGATCTGAACTGCCTGTCCACCATCCAGTATTCGGTGGACCAGCTCAAGATCCAGGACCTGATGGTTGTGGGCCACTACGGCTGCGGCGGCGTGCTCGCGGCGCTTGAAGGCCTGCGCCTGGGCCTGGTCGACAACTGGACCCGCCACGTGCGCGATGTGCGCGACAAGCACCTGGACCTGCTGCAAAGCCTGCCGCCCCAGCACCGCCATGATGCGCTGTGCGAGCTCAATGCCATCGAGCAGGTGGTGAACGTGGCGCAGACCACCATCTTGCAGGACGCCTGGACGCGCGGCCAGAAGGTGACCTTGCACGGCTGGTGCTACAGCCTCAAGAACGGCCTGATCACCGACTTGGAGATGACCGTGCCAGGCATTGGCGGGCTGGCCGAAGTCCACCAACGCGCCGTGGCCCTGGTGGCCGAACGCAAGCGCGATTAAACCCGCAAGGCATCCCTAATTCCTAGGGATGCCTTTTTTACAGTGCGAGCGGGCCCTCAGATGCCTGCCGCACCAGACCCGAATTCAATCAGGAGACACCAGATGCAAGATCCCGTCGTTATCGTTGGCGCAGCCCGTACCCCCATGGGTGCTTTCATGGGCGATTTTGCCGAGCTCTCGGCCAATGACCTGGGCGGCGCGGCCATCAAGGCTGCGGTGGAGCGCGCGGGTGTCGCCCCTGAAAAAGTGGAAGAAGTGCTGTTCGGCAACTGCCTGATGGCTGGCCAGGGCCAGGCCCCGGCGCGCCAGGCCTTGTTCAAGGGCGGTCTGCCCAAGAGCACCGGCGCCGTGACCCTGTCCAAGATGTGCGGCGCCGGCATGGAAGCCACCATCTTGGCGCATGACCAGCTCGTGGCGGGCAGTCGCGATGTGATGGTGGCGGGCGGCATGGAAAGCATGACTAACGCCCCCTACCTGCTCAAAAAGGGCCGTGGCGGCTACCGCATGGGCCATGACAAGGTCTTCGACCACATGATGCTCGATGGCCTGGAAGACGCCTACGAGCCCGGCCGTTCGATGGGCACCTTTGGCGAAGACTGTGCCGCCAAGTACCAGTTCAGCCGCGAGCAGCAGGACCAGTTCGCCATTGCCAGCGTGCAGCGCGCGCAGGCGGCTACCGCGTCCGGCGCTTTCAAGGCCGAGATCACGCCGGTGACCGTCTCCACCCGCAAGGGCGATGTCACCGTGACCGAAGACGAAGGCCCCGGCAAGGCCCGCCTGGACAAGATCGCCGCCCTCAAGCCGGCGTTCAAGAAGGATGGCACGATCACGGCCGCATCCAGCTCCAGCATCAACGATGGCGCAGCCGCCCTGGTGCTGATGCGCGAATCCACCGCCAAAGAGCTGGGCTGCAAGCCGCTGGCCAAGATCGTGGCCCATGCCAGCTATGCGCAGGAGCCTGAGTGGTTCACCACCGCACCGATCGGCGCGACCGAGAAGGCGCTGAAAAAGGCCGGCTGGAAGGTCGAGGATGTAGACCTCTGGGAAATCAACGAGGCCTTTGCCGTGGTGCCGATGGCGCTGATGGCTGACATGAAGGTCTCGCACGACATCGTCAACGTCAACGGCGGCGCCTGCGCGCTGGGCCACCCTATTGGTGCCAGCGGTGCGCGCATCCTGGTGACCCTGCTGCACGCGCTGCAGGCCCGTGGCAAGCGCCGCGGCCTGGCCACCCTGTGCATCGGCGGAGGTGAGGCCACTGCGATGGCGATTGAAATCATGTAGTCTAGTCATCCTGAAAGAGGAGAAACTATGACGAACGAATCGGTGGGCCCAGGCCCGGGGCAACTGCAGGCACGGGATATCGAGTCCTTCTGGCAGGAACTGGTCTACCAAGAGCGCCACCTGGCGCTGTTGCCCAACCAGGCCTTTGTGACACAGGCCAACGAGATGCTGGCCCGCGTTGCACCCGATTTGGCGCTGGAGCTGGAGCGCTCCGAAGGCAGCCTGTTTTCGCGCCTGGTGTTCAGCGCCCACGGCAATATCGACCAGTTCGAGAACCTGATGGCGCTGGTGCGCGGCGCGCCCAGCCTGCCGGGCTACAAGGTGCAGGCCTTCCGCAACCGCAGCCCCATCAAGGATTTCAGCATGGCGATGGAGGGCCTGGAGCTGTCCTGCTCGGATGTGCTGGTCGCCCACTACGATGCCGGTGGCATTGTCGGCCTGGAGCTGGGCTTTGAGAAGATCATCGCCCCCGAGCAGCGCGAGCTGGCCCAGCACATGGCCTTCATCATGCTCGACCATGTCCTGGGCGAATGGGATTTTGCGGTGCGGGTCGGCCCGGTCGATGTGGTCGACGCCTTCGCACCCGAAGTTGCGGGTGTGGGCCCGCTGTCGGACTTCCCTGCGGTGTTCGATGCCTTTTTGCGCGACAGCCTGGGGCGCAGCTACCGCTTCCCCACGGCCGACAATGACCGCTGGAAAATGCTGGAGGCGCGCCGCCGCGATGCGCCCGCCGATGCCGTGCCCGATCTGCTCGGCCTGCGCCTGTCGGCCAATGCCGTGGCCACGCGCGCCGATCTGCCTTACTGCCTGCAATGGACCTTGCCGTTTGACGATGGCGAGACCCTGGACCAGGCACGCGATGCGCAAGAAGGCCTGCAGGCCGCGCTGGAGCGCATGGAGACCGGCATTCTGGCCTATACCCGTATCGAAGGCATGAGCGAGCGCAGCGCCTGCTACTACGTCGATGACGCCGCTGCCGCCCAGCAGTTGCTGCAGCAGCATGCACAGGCTTTGCCCGGACGGGTGGAGCTGCAATTCGATCCGTCCTGGGATGCCTACCTGGCCGTCTATGCGGCCGCAGGCGCCGCAGCGGCCGATGGTGATGCTGACGATCCGGAGGCTGCATGATCGAATCTGCCGAGCAACTGCGCGCCCTGTACGCCCAGCCCGCCGAGCGCGCGCTGGCCAAGCAGCTCGACCACCTGGATGCCCATTGCCAGCGCTTTATAGCGCTGTCGCCCCTGTGCGTGGTGGCCACGGCCGGGCAGGCGGCCGAGATGCTCGATGCCTCGCCCCGGGGCGGGCCGCCGGGCTTTGTCAAATGCCGGGGCGTGCAGCATCTGCTGCTGCCCGATGCCGGTGGCAACAACCGGCTGGATTCGCTCAGCAACCTGCTGACCGATGCGCGCATTGCGCTGCTGTTTTTGTTGCCCGGGGTGGATGAGACCCTGCGCGTCAACGGCACCGCAAAGCTGCGCGATGAGGCCCGCTTCATCGATGTGTTCGATGGCGAGCGCCAACGGCCCAAGCTGGTGATCGAGATCGAGGTGCGCGAAGCCTATCTGCACTGCGCCAAGGCCTTGATGCGCTCGCGCCTGTGGCAGGCTGAGGCACAGATCGCGCGCAGCACCCTGCCGACGCTCAACCAGATGATCCATGACCAGATGGGCCTGAGTGCGGCGCCTGAGCCGCAGGCGGACATGGTGGCGCGCTACCAGCAACAAATTCTGCAAGAGCAGGGACATTGACAACAACCGCCAAGGAGGGCGTGGGAATGGCTGTGATTTTGGTGATTGGCGCCTCGCGCGGCATCGGCCTGGAGCTGGTGCGGGAGTATGCGCAGGCCGGCTGGACGGTGCTGGCCACCGTGCGTGATAGCGAGGCCCAGGCGCGCCTGCAGGCGCTGGGCGCTCAGGCTTTTCTGGTCGATGTGCTCAAACCAGAGAGCGTGACCGCGCTGGCGACGGCGTTGGCCGGCCAGCAGATCGACTTGGCCATGTATGTTGCCGGTGTGATCCGTCGGCCCAATGCCCGCAGCGTGCCGACCCAGGCCGATTTTGATGCGGTGATGCACACCAATGTGCTGGGTGCCATGCAGCTGCTGCCGCAGATCGGCCCGATCGTCGAGGCCAGCGGCGGCGTGTTTGCCTTTATCTCGTCGTCGATGTCGCAGATCGAAGGTGTGGATGACAGCTACTCCTGGCTCTACCGCGTCAGCAAGACGGCGCTGAACATGGCGGTGGCCTCCGCCCAGCATGACTACCCCGGCGCGCGCCTGATCACCTTGGATCCGGGCTGGGTGCAGACCGACATGGGCGGGGACGAAGCGCCCCTGACCGTGCAGCAAAGCGTGAGCGACATGCGCCAGACCCTGGCCTCGGTCAGCGATGCCGACAAGGGGCGCCTGCTGCACCACGATGGCCGCCGCGCCAAGCATTGGTAAGCCCGCCAGGCAGACAGCGACAGAACTAGAAAATCCGGAGACAAACCCATGCTTTTGAACGACGACCAGACGATGATCCGCGATGCGGTGCGTGAATTTGCCCAGGCCGAGCTGTGGCCACACGCCGCGCAGTGGGACCGCGACCATGTGTTCCCCAAGGCCGCCCACCAGGGCCTGGCCCAGCTGGGTGCCTACGGCATCTGCGTGCCCGATGCGCTGGGCGGCGCAGGGCTGGACTACATCAGCCTGGCCTTGGTGCTGGAAGAAATCGCCGCTGGCGACGGCGGCACCAGCACCGCCATCAGCGTGACCAACTGCCCCGTCAATGCCATCCTGATGCGCTACGGCAGCGATGCGCAGAAAAAGCAATGGCTGGCTCCGTTGGCAAGGGGCGAGATGCTGGGCGCCTTCTGCCTGACCGAGCCCCATGTCGGCTCGGACGCCAGCGCGCTGCGCACCACCGCCAGCAAACAGGGCGATGCCTATGTGATCAATGGCGTCAAGCAGTTCATCACCAGCGGCAAGAACGGCCAGACGGCGATTGTGATTGCAGTGACCGACAAGGGTGCCGGCAAAAAGGGCATGAGCGCCTTTATCGTGCCCACCGACAACCCGGGCTACCAGGTCGCGCGGCTGGAGGACAAGCTTGGCCAGCACAGCAGCGATACCGCACAGATCAATTTTGAGAACTGCGTAGTGCCGGCCGAGAACCTGATTGGTGCCGAGGGCGAGGGCTACAAGATTGCGCTGGGCGCGCTCGAAGGCGGGCGCATCGGCATTGCCGCGCAAAGCGTGGGCATGGCCCGCAGCGCCTTTGACGTGGCCGTGCAGTACGCCAAGGAGCGCGAGAGCTTTGGCACGCCCATCATCAACCACCAGGCCGTCGGCTTTCGCCTGGCCGAATGCGCGACGCAGATCGAGGCCGCGCGCCAGCTGATCTGGCATGCCGCCAGCCTGCGCGATGCCGGCCAGCCTTGCCTGAAGGAAGCGGCCATGGCCAAGCTGTTTGCCAGCGAAATGGCCGAGCGCGTCTGCAGCGCTGCCATCCAGACCCTGGGCGGCTATGGCGTCGTCAATGATTTTCCGGTGGAGCGCATCTACCGCGATGTGCGGGTCTGCCAGATCTACGAAGGCACCAGCGATGTGCAGAAGATTCTGATCACCCGCGCGCTGGCTTGAGGGCCTTTGCAGGCGTACTAAAAACAAACCCGGCGCTGCCGGGTTTGTTGTTTACAGCGCCAGGCGCCGGCCGTCGGCAAACACCATCAGCTCGCCGGGCTGGAAAGGCGTCCACTGCTCGTTGGTGGTCAGCGGCGCCGTCACCACCACGGCCACGCGGTCCTGCGGCGTAGTGCAGGTGGCAAAGTCGATGCTCAGGTCCTCATCGCTCAACTGCGCCTGCGAGAACGGATGCGCGCGCTCGGTGTAGCAGAGGAAGGTATTGGCATGGGCCCAGAGCGCATCGCCATTGGAGAGCAGAAAGTTGAAGGTGCCATGGGGGGCGATCTGCGCTGCCAGCTCGCGCAGGGTGTGGGTCAGCTCGGCAATGCTGGGCGTGCCGGCATGGGATTTCCACAGCTCCTGCATCAGCCAGCAAAACACATGCTCGCTGTCGGTGTCGCCCACCGGGTGAAAGTGGCTGTGCAGGCGCGGGCGGAAGTCCTTGAGATCGCCATTGTGGGCAAACACCCAGTTCTTGCCCCAGAGCTCGCGCACAAAGGGGTGGCAGTTTTGCAGCATCACCTGGCCCTGGGTGGCCTTGCGGATATGCGCAATCACATTGCGGCTGTGGATGGGGTAGCGCCGCACCAGCTCGGCCACCGGCGACTGGACGGCGGGCTGGTGGTCCACCAGCAGGCGCAGGCCGCCTTCTTCAAAGAAGGCAATGCCCCAGCCATCGCTGTGGTGGTCGGTATTGCCGGCCCGCTGCGAAAAGCCGCTGAAGCTGAAGTTGATGTCGGTGGGGGTGTTGCAGTTCATCCCCAGCAGTTGGCACATGGCAAAAACTCTTTGAAAACCGTTGGATGGCCCAGTGTAGACCATTCGCCAGCCGCTCAGGGCTTGGCGCCTGCACGCGGCTGCAGCTGGCGGGCGGCAATGCCAGCCAGCACACAGACCACGGCCAGCATCAAAAAGGTGTCGCGAAAGCCCGCGACCCGCTCGGCCAGTGCAATGTCGATCGCGGGCGACTGGTTGGCGTAGAAGGCCACGCGCCACTCCAGAAAGATGCCGCAGAGGCTGACCCCGGCGGCGCCGCCCAGCATGCGCAGAAAGCTGAAGCTGCTCGATCCCTGCGAGATCAGGCTCTTGTCCAGCGGCCGCATGCTGCCCAGGGTCAGCGAGGGCAGGATAAAGCCCAGGCCAACCCGGCCCAGCACCGTGTAACCGACCAGCAGCCACAGCGAGGAGCCCGGCTGCAGCACACCGGTCAGCACAAAGGACAGCGCCAGCAGCGAAAGGCCACCGATCACCAGCCAGTGCACGGGGGTGCGGTCGGCCATGCGGCCGGCCAGCGCGATGACGCCGCCCAGCACCAGGCCGGCGGGCAGCATCGTGGTGCCGACCACCGAGGCCGAATAAGACAGCCCCAGCTGCATGAACACCGGCAGCAGGTAGGTGGAGCCAAACAAGGCCACGCCATAGATAAAGGCCACGATGCAGCCGGCCGCAAAAGGCTTGCAGGCAAACAGGCGCAGGTCCATCAGCGGCTTGCCACCCTGGGCCAGCAGGCGCCGCTGCCAGGCGATGAAGGCGGGCAGGCAGACCAGCGCAATCGCCAGCAGCACGGCGCTTTGCTGCCAGCCCGTGCCATGCAGGGCCACCAGGCCATTGAGCAGGCAGACCGTGCCGGTGGTGGCAATCGCCAGGCCCAGCCAGTCCAGGCTGTTGCCATGGCGGTCGGCGGCGGCGCCGCCCGGCGCATTGACGGGCACAAACTTCAGCCCCAGCCAGACCGAGGCCAGGCACAGCGGCACCACCATGAAGAACACCGAGCGCCAGCCCATCCAGTCCACCAGCAGGCCGCCCACGCTGGGGCCAATGGCTGGCGCCAGCACGATGCCCATGCCAAACAGGCCATTGGCACGGCCCTGCTCATGGGCGGCAAAGGCATGCAGGATGATGATGGCCGGAATCGGCTGGATCACACCGGCCGCCAGGCCCTCGACCACGCGCGCCACCAGCACCAGGTTGTAGTCGCTGCTGAAGCCCCCGCCAATGCCGCCCAGCATCAGCAGCAGCACGGCGCCCAGGTAGGTGTTGCGGTAGCCGTAGCGCGACAGCAGCCAGGGCGTGGTCAGCATCGCCACCGTGGTGGCCACCATGAAGGACGAGGTCACCCATTGCGCGCGCGACTGGCCCAGCTGAAAGTGCAGGCTCATCGCCGGAATGGCGACATTGAAGATGGTCGAGGAGATGATCGAGGCCATCGTGCCCACCATGACGCTGAACAGCAGGTACCAGCGAAAACGGTCCCCATAGAGGCTGCGCAGATCCTGGGAGGTGTGGTGTCGTATCTGCATGGCGTGGGCTGGGCGGATGGGCGCGTGTGGCGGGGCCAGGTGGGGTGCCTGCAAGCAGGCGGGCCCCGGGCGTTTGATGATGATCCTGGGGCTGGCGCTTGTCAGTCACCCCGGTTGGGGCGGGCGCCGGGATCGGGCTGCGCGCGGCCACAGGCCGGGCAGATGCAGCGCTGACCGCGCTCGGCAGGGGCCAGGCGCTGCAAGGCCTGGGAATCGATATCGGCGGTCATGCACCAGCACTGGGCAGCAGGCAGGCCCTGGGCCACGGCACAGCCGTTGCGCTGGCCGCACAAGGGGCATTGCTGCGCCCAGGTGCTGCTGTCCGTGCGGGTGGCAGGCATCATGGCGTGCCTGTGGGCACCGGGGTGGGTGCGGCGGCTGGCGCGGGGCGGGGGGGCGGCAGCGCGTCTTCGGGCCGGGCGGTCAGGCTGCCGGCCAGCAGCTCGGGCAGGCGGTCCACCCCCATGCGGAAGCCGCAGGCCTGGGCATGGCCGCCGCCGCCCATGCTTTCGGCCAGCGGGATGCAGTTGAAATCCGAGCGCGAGCGCAGGCCGCATTTGGCGCCCTTGGGGCTGGCGCTCCACATCAGCGCAAAGGTGCCGCTTTGCTTGGCGAGGATGTCGCCGACCTGGCTGTGGAACATGCCCGGGGCGTTGACCATCAGGCCAGCCACACCGTTGAACACCAGCGGTTGCGCGCCTTCGGCGATGTCGCTGCAGAGCTTGAGGTACTTCTCGTCCATCGCGCCGCCACGGGCCATGAAGGCGCTCAGCTGCTCGGGGCTGAAGGCCGCAATCTCGGCCCAGCGCTCAAAGCTGCGCGGCTCCATGTCCAGCGCGGCCAGAAAGGCACCGCTCTCGGGGTACTGCCAGCGCCAGATGTCGCGGTCTTCGATGTGCAGCACCAGCGCGGGGATGGGGTCCTTGGGGAAGAAGAACTCCCAGGCCAGGCGTGCGCCGGACTTGTTCATGTCGAAATGCACCACGCCGCAGGTGCATTGGTAGCCATTGAGCTTCTCGGCCGCGCTCTTGTGGTGGTCCAGCAGCACCAGCTTGTGCGCCTGCGCCTCGATGGCCGCCAGCAGCTCGGGGCCAAAGGCAAAGTCCAGGATGTAGATCGTGCGGCCGGCCAGCGGGCCCAGGTCGTCCACGGTCTGGATTTCGCCATGGTCCAGGCCACGAAACTCTGCGTTGCCGGAGAAAAACAGCCAGGCCGCCAGCGCTGCGCCATAGCCATCGGGGCAGTTGCGGCCGTGGTAGAGGATCAGGGGCTGGGGGTCGTTGATGTCGGCTTTTACCGGCAGAGAAAGGTCGGGCAGAAGTTTCATCCTGCCATTTTCCTTCAAGGGCATTACCTGAGGGGGATCAAGTACTGCGCGGGCATCCGGTGGAGGAGCAGCAGATGCCCGCAGGCGCCATGGGCTGGCGCAGACGCTTATGCCAGCGTATAGGCGGTCTTCACCGTGGTGTAGAACTCCTGCGCATAGCGGCCTTGCTCGCGCGGGCCGTAGCTCGATCCCTTGCGGCCGCCAAACGGCACATGGTAGTCCACGCCCGCGGTAGGCAGGTTCACCATCACCATGCCGGCCTGGGCGTGGCGCTTGAAGTGGCTGGCGTACTTCAGGCTGGTGGTGGCAATGCCGGCAGACAGGCCAAAGGCGGTGTCGTTGGCCACAGCCAGCGCCTCTTCATAGTCCTGCACGCGGATCACGCTGGCGACGGGGCCAAACACCTCTTCGCGGTTGATGCGCATCTGGGGTGTGCTGTCCACCAGCAAGGCTGGCTGCATGAAAAAGCCTTCCTTGCCGCTGCCGGTATGGCAGGCAATGCGGCTGCCGCCGGTGGCCAGCACGGCGCCTTCGGCCTTGGCAATTTCCACATAGCTCAGGTCCTGCTCCAGCTGGGCCTGGCTCACCACGGGGCCGATATCGGTGCCGGCGGCGCGCGCATCGCCCACCTTGATCTTGGCCATGCGCTCTTGCAGCGCCTGCACAAAGGCGGGGTAGATCTTGTCGGTGACGATCAGACGGCTCGATGCAGTGCAGCGCTGGCCGGTCGAGTAAAAGCAGCTCTGGGCCGACAGCTCCACGGCCTGGGCCAGGTCGGCATCGTCCAGCACCACCTGCGGGTTCTTGCCACCCATCTCCAGCTGTACCTTCTTGCCCGATTTCACGCAGGCCTCGGCAATGCCCCGGCCCACACCGACCGAGCCGGTAAAGCTGATCGCGGCCACATCGGGGTGCTGCACCAAGGCATCGCCAATGATGCGGCCCCGGCCCATCACCAGGTTGAAGACGCCGGCAGGGATGCCGCTGCGGTGGATGATGTCGGCCAGTGCCCAGGCGCTGCCAGGCACCAGGTCGGCGGGCTTGATCACCACGCAGTTGCCAAAGGCCAGCGCGGGTGCAATCTTCCAGGCCGGAATGGCGATGGGGAAGTTCCAGGGCGTGATCAGGCCGACCACCCCGATGGGCTCGCGCGTGATTTCCACACCAATGCCGGGGCGCACCGAGGGCAGGCTCTCACCGGCCAGGCGCAGGCATTCGCCGGCAAAGAACTTGAAGATCTGGCCGGCGCGGGCCACTTCGCCAATCGCCTCGGGCCGGGTCTTGCCCTCTTCGCGGGCCAGCAGGTCGCCCAGCTCTTCCTTGCGCGCCAGGATTTCAATGCCAATCTTGTCCAGCGCATCATGGCGCGCCTGGATGCCCGAGACGCTCCAGGCCGGGAAGGCGGCTGTGGCGGCGGCCACTGCGGCATCCACATCGCTGGCATCGCCTTGGGCGTACTGGCCGATCACATCGGACAGGTCGCTGGGGTTGGTGTTGGGGGAGCTGGTCTTGCCGGGTGTCCAGCTGCCGTTGATCAGGTTGTTATGTGCGGTCATAAGCTTGCCAAGCGGGTTGGGCCTGGTCTAAAAATGGGTTGGAGAATGAGAGGGCGCTCAGGCAGCGCGGGCCTGTGCCGCAGCCAAGGACCAGGGCACTTCCTGCAGCGGCTGGCCGTCGGCGATCAGGCTGCGCAGGTTGGCCAGCACCAGATCGGCCATCGCGCGGCGCGTCTCCTGCGTACCGCTGGCGATGTGCGGTGCCAGCACCACGTTGTCCTGCTGCAGCAGGCCGGGCAAGGGGCGGGGTTCGTCCTCGAACACATCGAGGCCGGCGCCGGCAATGCGCTGGTGTTGCAGTGCATTTAGCAGCGCCGCTTCATCAACCACGCTGCCGCGCGCCACATTGATCAGAAAGCCTTTGGGGCCCAGCGCTTGCAGCACTTTGGCATCGACCAGGTGGCGGGTGTCGTCGCCACCGGCGGCGGTGATGACCAGAAAATCGCACCACTCGGCCAGCTCCTGCAGCGATGCCATGTAGCGGTGCGGCGAATCGCTGGCCGGGCGGCGGTTGTGGTAGGCCACCTCCATGTCAAAACCGCTGGCGCGGCGGGCCACCTGGCGGCCAATGCGGCCCATGCCCAGAATGCCCAGGCGCTTGCCCGAGGCGCGGGTGTAGACGCCAAAGCGTTCGCTGGGCCAGAGGCCGGCGCGCACAAAACGGTCGGCCGCTGCCAGGCGGCGGGCGCTGTCCAGCAGCAGCGCAAAGGCCATGTCGGCCACGCAGTCGTCCAGCACACCGGGGGTGTAGCCCACGCGGGCGGACTTGGCCAGGATGGCCTGCTGGTCCAGCGCATCAAAGCCCACGCCAAAACTGCTGATGCCGCGCAGCGCCGGCAAGGCCTGGATCACCGAGGCCGATGCGCCCATGCTGGCCGAGGTGACCAGGTAGGCAAACTCCGAACCATGGGCAGCTAGGAACTGCTGCGGGTCCGCTTGTGCGCTCAGCACGGTGGTATCGAATTCCTGGGCCAGATCGGCATCAAGCGCGGGCAGCGGCATCTTGCCCATTTGCAGCACGCGCGGGCGTTGGGTAGCAGTCATGTGTGGAGGGGGCTTTCAACGGAAAGAGCCCGGCACCATCCGCAGCACAGCGCTGCGGGTGGTTACCGGGCCAGGAAGTCAACGGAGATCAGGCTTCAACCTTCTTGATCAGCGCTGCCAGCATATCGACTTCCTCGGGCTTGAGGTCGGCCAGCGGTGCGCGCACCGGACCGGCATCGTGGCCCACCAGCTTGGCGCCGGCCTTGATGATGGACACGGCGTAGCCAGCGCTGCGGTTGCGGATCTTCAGGTAAGGCATGAAGAAGTCCTTGAGCAGCTGGTGCTGGGTAGCGTGGTCATCGGTACGCACGGCTTCGTAGAAGCGGATCGCGGTCTTGGGGATGAAGTTGAACACGGCCGACGAGTACACGGGCGTGCCCAGTGCCTTGTAGGCAGCGGCATAGACTTCGGCGGTCGGCAAGCCACCCAGGTAGGCCAGGCGGTCACCCATGGTCAGGTACATGGCCGACATGGCTTCGATGTCGCCCACGCCGTCCTTGAAGCCCACCAGGTTGGGGTTGCGTTCGCAGAGCTTGGCAACGGTCTCGGGGCTGAAGCGGCTCACGCCACGGTTGTAGATGATGACGCCGAACTTCACGCTCTTGCAGACGGCTTCGACGTGGGCGGCCAGGCCTTCCTGGCTGGCTTCGGTCATGTAATGGGGCATCAGCAGGATGCCGTGCGCGCCAGCGGCTTCCGCAGCTTGAGCGCACTGGATCGCAAAGCGGGTTGGGCCGCCGGCACCGGCAATGATTGGCACCTTGCCCTTGCAGGTGTCCACCGCGGTCTTGATGATGGCGGGGTACTCGTCAGCGGTCAGCGAGAAGAACTCACCGGTGCCGCCGGCGGCGAACAGGGCGCTGGCGCCGTAGGGGGCCAACCATTCCAGGCGCTCGGCATAGCCCTTGGCGTTGAAGTTGCCTTGTGCATCGAAGTCGGTGACGGGGAAGGACAGCAGTCCGGAACTCATCACGCTCTTCACATCCTGGGGGCTCATGGTGCTCATATCAAACTTTCAAAAAAACGAGGGCTAATGCAACAGTGCCAAATCTGCGAGGCTCAATCGAGCTGCAGGTTGGCGGTTTGGACGACCGTGCGCCAGCGCTGGCGTTCGGCCTTGAAAAATTGGTCGGTCTCGACCGGTGTCATCGTGACCACCTCGGCGCCCTGTCCGGTCAGGCGCGAGCGCACCTCGGGCGAGCGGATGGCGGTCAGCAAAGCCTGGTTGACCTTCTGAATGATCGCTTCAGGCGTCTTGGCCGGCAGGACCACGCCTTGCCAGGTGCCCGAGGCAAAGCCGGCTGCGCCTTGTTCGGCCAGGGTCGGCACATCGGCGATCAGCGGCATGCGGGTATTCTTGGAAATGCCCAGCAGCTTCAACTTGCCGCTTTGCACATGGGGGTAGGTGGCCAGCATGCCGTTCATCAGCACCTGGGTCTGGCCGGCCACGGTGTCCTGCACCGATTGCACGCCGCCCTTGTAGGGCACATAGACCCACTTGGCGCCCGTCAGCCGGGCCAGTTCCACACCGGCCAGGTGCGGCGCGCTGCCGGTGGCCGTGACGGCAAAGTTCAGGTCCTGCTTCTTGGACAGTGCCACCAGCTCTTGCAGGTTGTTGGCCTGCACCGAGGGGTGCACCACCAGCATGTGCGGCGAGTAGGCCAGCATGGCGGCGCCACGCAGGTCCTTGCTCGGGTCAAAACTCAGCTTGGTATAGATCGATGGCGAGATTGCTAGCGCACCCAGGTCACAGAGCAGCCAGGTGTAGCCATCGGGCTGGGCGCGGGCCACAAACTCGGCGCCCAGGTTGCCGTTGGCACCGGGCTTGTTGTCGATCACCACCGTCTGCTTGAGCTCTTGCGAGATCAGCTGGCCAATCGAGCGGGCAATGATGTCCGAGCTGCCACCCGGTGGGTAGGGAACGATCAGCCGGATAGGCT
Source organism: Comamonas sp. JUb58 (assembly GCF_004364775.1). GTDB lineage: Bacteria > Pseudomonadota > Gammaproteobacteria > Burkholderiales > Burkholderiaceae_C > Comamonas. Next base: position 252,159 of record NZ_SOAL01000005.1, on the reverse strand, counting down.
TGCTCGGCCAGGCATCGGCCGCCAACAGCGGAGTCGATAACAAGCTACCGGCAGCCAGGGCCAGCGCTGAATAGATCAGGTGCGAACGGCGATGCATATGTCTCTGTCTCCTTTTTAGATATAAGACATCATACAACTCAAAACGCAGATCGCCAAGTATTGCTTGACTAGGGGAAACGCTTGGCTGGGTGTTGGGGTGGGGATTCAGGCCGCTTTGCGCGGCCTGGGTGTCGGTGCTGGCGCGGGCCCGTTGCTGTGTTTTGCTGGGCTGGCTGGCGCGGCTTCTAAGGGATAGCACGTTACCGCAACAGCCCCTGCCTGGCTGTTGCGCGGGCGCTTCAGCGCTCCTTGCCCGGTGCGCCGGCTGCTTGCTGCTCCTGGGCCAGGCGTTGGGCCAGGCGCAGGCGTTCGCGCGAGTTGGTCAGGTGGATGCGCATGGCAGCGCGGGCCGAGTCGGCATCCTGGCGCTCGATCGCAGAGAAGATTTCTTCATGCTCGCGGTTCACGCGCTTGAGGTAGTCCGGGTCGCGCGTGGGGATGTGGATCGAGGCAATCCGGTTGCGCGGAATCAGCATCGAGCCAAAGTGCTGCAGGATCTCCTGGAAGTAGCGGTTGCCGGTGGCCTTGGCGATGCTGAGGTGGAAGTCCAGGTCATGGCTCACGGTCTCGCGGCCCAGTGCAAAGTTCTGCTCAAAGGCCTGCAGGGCAGTGCGCATCGCGCGCAGATGCGGCTCCTGGCGCCGGGTGGCGGCCAGGCCGGCGGCTTCGGTCTCCAGGCTGATGCGCAGCTCCAGCACGGCGAGTACATCAACCGATTCGCTCAGCTCATGGGCACTCAGCACCATGCCCGGCGTGCTGCGCGCGGGCAGCACAAAGGTGCCGATGCCGTGCTTGGTTTCCACCAAACCGGAGGCCTGCAGCTTGGACAGCGCCTCGCGCACGACGGTGCGGCTCACGTCATAGCTGCGCACCAGTTCGGTCTCGGTGGGCAGCTTGTCGCCCTCTTGCAACAGGCCCTGGCGGATCTTGTTTTCAAACTCTTCCGACAGCAGATTGGCCAGGCTGCGGCTGCCTTTGGCGGCACGGCTGCCGCGCAGGCTGGCGGCCGAGTCCGATGCCATCGATGGGGGTGCGGCTAATTCCGAGGGGCTTTTAAGCATGGCTGTGGTCCGGCAGAACAAGGGTCTGGCCGTTGGCTTGTGCGGCACGGCAACCGTGGCAAATGGCATCCGGGGCGGATGCCATTGACGGGGATGCGGGTAATTCCGAGGGGCTTTTGGGCATAGCTGTGATCATAATTCAGCCTTGTCATCAGACAACACATGACTGATGCCTTGTTGTAACCTACTTTCCCATCATGCTCAAGCTTTTCTCGAAAACCACCGTATGTGCCGTCAGCCTGCTGGCTGCTTCCCTGGCGCAAGCGCAGACCCCCAGCACCCTGGAGAAGATCAAGCAAAGCGGCGCGATCACCATCGGTGCACGCGACATGTCTGTGCCCTTCAGCTACAAGGTCAATGGCAATGCGGACCCCATCGGCATGATCAACGACATCTGCCTGAAGGTGGCCGAGGCAGCGCAAAAGGCCGCTGGCCTGCCCAAGCTTGAGATCAAGTACCTGATCACCACGCCCACCAGCCGCATTCCGCTGATCCAGAACAACACCGTCGATCTGGACTGCACGCCGGTGACCAACACCATTGCGCGCCAGGAGCAGGTCTCCTTCTCGCCGAGCTACTTCTCGGCCAATGTGACCCTGGCCGTGCGCAAGGATTCGCCAGTCAAGGGCATTGCCGATCTGCAAAACCGCAATGTGGCTACCGTCACCGGCACCACCTCGATCCAGCTGCTGCGCGCCTACAAGAAGGCCCAGGGCGTGAAGTTCAACGAGGTCTATGGCAAGGACCCGTCCGAAGCCTTTGTGATGTTTGAATCGGGCAAGGCCGATGCCTTTGTGCTCGATGACGTGCAACTGGCCAGCTTTATCGCCACTTCGCCCCAGCGCGACCAGTACGTGATCCTGAACGAGCCACTGCGCACCGAGCCCTATGGCGTGATGCTGCGCAAGGATGATCCGGCCTTCAAGAAGCTGGTCGATGACACCGTCTACGCGATGATCAAGTCCGGCGAGATGGAAGCGCTCTACCAAAAGTGGTTCATGACCACGATCCCTCCGCGCAACGTGAACATCAACTTCCCGCTCAGCGATTCGACCAAGGCGCTCTACGCCAACCCCAATGACAAGGGCATCTAAGAGAAACTGAGCGATTGCGAATTTATGTTGAAGCTAAGTCAAAAAGTCGAGAGCCTGCCATCGTCGCCCAGCATGGCGATTTCCTCGCAGGCCAAGAAGATGAAGTCCGAAGGCATCGATGTCATCGACCTGAGCATTGGTGAGCCCGATTTCAATACGCCCGAGCACATCATCGATGCGGCGATGGCGGCGGCCAAGGCCGGTGCCACCAAGTACACCGTGCCCGCCGGCAACGAGAGCCTGCGCAAGGCGATTGCGCAGAAGTTCAAGCAGGACAATGAGCTTGACTACACCGTGGCCGAGATCACCACCGGCGTCGGCGCCAAGCAGCTGATCTTCAATGCCTTCATGGCAACCCTGGAGAGCGGCGATGAGGTCGTGGTGCCCACGCCTTGCTGGGTGTCCTATGGCGACATCGTGGCCCTGCATGGCGGCGTGCCGGTCTATGTGCCTTGCTCCGAGGCGGTGGGCTTCAAGCTCACGCCCGAGGCCCTGCGCCAGAGCATCACGGCCAAGACCCGCTGGTTGATCATCAACAGCCCTGGCAACCCCACCGGCGCGGTCTACAGCCGTGCCGAGCTGGAAGCGCTGGGCGAGGTGCTCAAGGACTTCCCGGATGTGCTGGTCATGTCCGATGAGATCTACGAGCACATCATCCTGACCGGTGTGCCCTTTGTCTCGTTCGCCCAGGCCTGTCCTTATCTGAAGGACCGCATGCTGATCATCAACGGCGTCTCCAAGTCCTATGCGATGACCGGCTGGCGCCTTGGCTATGCGGCAGGCCCCGAGAAGCTGATCGGCGGCATGAACAAGCTCGAATCGCAAAGCTGCACCAGCGCCACCTCGGTGGCGCAGGCTGCGGCGCAAGCGGCGCTGCTGGGCGACCAGGACTGCGTGCGCCAGGCGCGCCAGACCTTTGTCGACCGGCTGGCGACCATCCGCAGCGAATTGGCCATCGTGCCTGAGCTGACCCTGTCGTCGGTGCCCGATGGCGCCTTCTACCTGTTCCTCGGCTGCCAGAGCCTGATCGGCCGCCGCACGGCCGAAGGCAAGGTGCTGGACAGCGATGCTGCCGTGTCGGGCTTCCTGCTCAACACCGCCAAGGTGGCGACCGTGCCGGGCGCTGCCTTTGGCATGTCGCCTTATGTTCGTCTGTCGTTCGCCACCGACCCCGCGCTGGTGGTGAAGGCACTGAAGAACATCCGTTCTGCCATCGACGGCCTGGCACAAGGCTGAGCAACCAAGGCGCTTTTCATAAGCGCCTTTTTTTATGAAAAAGGAGCAGCAGATGCAGGCACAAACTCCCCCGCTGCAACGCTTGCTGTTGACCGGCGCCGCCGGCGGCCTGGGCCAGGTGCTGCGCCAGCGCCTGCGTGGCCTGGCGCCCGTCTTGCGCGTGTCCGACATCGCCGGCATGGGCGCACCACGGGATGCCCAAGAAGAAGTCAACACCTGCGATCTGGCCGACAAGCAGGCGGTGGATGCGATGGTGGCCGGTTGCGACGCCATCGTGCACCTGGGCGGTGTGTCGGTGGAGCGGCCTTTTGAAGAGGTGCTGGAGGCCAATATCAAAGGCATCTTCCACCTCTACGAGGCAGCGCGCCGCCATGGCGTGAAGCGCATTGTGTTTGCCAGCTCCAACCATGTGATCGGCTTTTACCCGCAGAGCGAAAAGATCGACGCCAACGCGCGCCGCCGCCCTGATGGCTACTACGGCCTGTCCAAGTCCTTTGGGGAAGACATGGCGAGCTTCTACTTTGACCGCTATGGCATCGAGACGGTGAGCATACGCATTGGCTCGTCCTTCCCCGAGCCCAAGGACCGGCGCATGATGCACAGCTGGCTGAGCTATGACGACCTGGTGCAGCTGGTGGAGAAAAGCCTGTTCACCCCAAACGTCGGCCATACCGTCGTCTACGGCGCATCGGCCAACCGCGACCTGTGGTGGGACAACCATGCTGCGGCCCACCTGGGCTTTGTGCCCAAGGACAGCTCCGAGCCCTGGCGCGCCAAGGTGGAGGCGCAACCCGCCCCTGCGGCCAACGACCCGGTCGCCGTCTACCAGGGTGGTGCCTTCACCGCCCAGGGCCCCTTTGGCGATACGCTGGAGCAGCCTGCATGACAGCCGCCGAGCTGGTCCTCGATGCCCGCAACGCCACCGGCGAAAGCCCCGTGTGGCGCGCGCAGGAGGCTGCGCTGTACTGGGCCGACATACCGCGCGGCCTGCTGCAGCGCTGGCAGCCCGGGCAAGGCAGCGCTACGCAATGGCAGCTGCCGCAGATGCTGGCCTGCATGGCCGCCTGGCAGGGCGATTCGCAGCGCTGGATTGCAGGCTTGGAGGATGGCATTTACCAGGTGACCTTGGGCGATGGAGGAGCCCACACCCAGCCGCTGGCCACCGTCGACCACGCCATGCCTGGCATGCGCTTCAACGATGGCCGCTGCGACCGCCAGGGCCGCTTTGTGGCGGGCAGCATGCTGATGGACATGGCGGCCGCGCAACCGGTGGGCAAGCTCTACCGCTTGGGGGGCGATGACCTGGCGACAGGCCGCGCGCAGGACCTGCAACTGGGCCCGCTGATCACGCCCAACGGCCTGGCCTTCAGCCCCGATGGCCGCACCATGTACCTGTCGGATTCGCACCCGCGCAGCCAGCAGATCTGGGCCTTTGACTACGACACCGACAGCGGCACACCCCACAACCGCCGCCTGTTTGTCGATATGACGAGCCTGCCGGGCCGGCCCGATGGCGCGGCCATCGATGCTGAGGGCTGCTACTGGATCTGCGGCAATGACGCCGGTCTGGTGCACCGCTTCCGGCCCGATGGGCAACTGGACCGCTCGCTGCCGCTGCCAGTCAAGAAGCCAGCGATGTGCGCCTTTGGTGGCCCGGCGCTGGATGTGCTCTATGTCACATCGATACGGCCCGAGGGCATCGATCTGTCGGACCAACCGCTGGCCGGTGGCGTGTTTGCGCTGCGCCCAGGCGTTTCAGGAATGGAGGAGACGGAATTTCGGCCCCTGTAAACAGGCGAGGTGTGTGTGACCCAGAGACCCGGAAACCATCCGGGCATGTTCCCCAACCACAGAGATAACGAGGTAGACAAATGCGACTTTCCACTATCAGTGCAGCACTGGCTGCCGGTCTGCTGGCGCTCGGCGCCCAGGCCACCGAATTTCGTTCATCGGATATCCACCCGGACGACTACCCGACCGTGCAGGCGGTGAAGTTCATGGGCGAGCGCCTCAAGGCGCTGTCAGGCGGCAAGCACAGCATCCGCGTCTACCCGAACGGGGCGCTGGGGGGCGAGAAGGAAACCATCGAGCAGGCCAAGATTGGGGCGCTGGCGATGGTGCGGGTCAATGTCGGCGCGATGAACAATGTCTGCAACGAGACCGTGGTGCCCACCATGCCCTTCCTGTTCCGCTCGGTGGAGCATATGCACAAGGTGCTCGATGGCCCCGTGGGCGAGGAGATCCTCAAAGCCTGTGAGAAGCAGGGCTTTGTCGGCCTGGGCTTTTACGACAGCGGTGCGCGCTCGATGTTCACCGCCAAGCGGCCGGTCAAGAGCCTGGCCGACATGAAGGGCATGAAGGTGCGCGTGCAGCAGTCCGATCTCTGGGTGAGCATGCTCGAAGCCATGGGCGCCAATGCGACGCCGATGCCGATGGGCGAGGTCTACACCGGGCTGAAGACCGGCCTCATCGATGCAGCCGAAAACAACTACCCGACCTTCGAGAGCTCGCGCTCGTTCGAAGTCGCCAAGTACTTCAGCAAGACCGAGCACTCGATGGCGCCGGAGATTCTGCTGTTCTCCAAACGCACCTTCGACAAGCTCTCGCCCGAGGAGCAGGGCTGGGTGCGCCAGGCCGCCAAGGAGTCGGTGCCCTATATGCGCAAGCAGTGGGCCGAGCGCGAGGCCAAGTCGCTGGAGGTCGTGAAGGCCGGCGGCGCCGAGATCATCGAGGTGGACAAGGCCCCGTTCCAGGCGGCGATGCGGCCGGTGTATGACAAGTTCATCACCGATGCCAAGCTGAAAGACCTGGTCAAGCGCGCGCAAGACACGCCTTGATGAGCCGCTGACCCCAAGCCAATGCCAGTGCCCGCCGGGTGCTGGCTCCTTGCAACCATCGCCCGGAGGCTGTGCGCCCCCGGGCTGCTCGGGCACCACGATGTTTACCAAGATTTGCAGCGCCTTGTCGCGCTTGTGCATGTGGCTGGGTATTGCCGGCCTGATGCTGCTGATTGCTGCCGTCAGCTGGCAGGTGTTTGGCCGCTATGTGCTCAACAACACGCCGACCTGGGCCGAGAGCCTGTCGCTGTTGCTGGTGCTCTATGTGACCATGTTCGGCGTTGCCGTCGGCGTGCGTGACAGCGGCCATATCGGGCTGGAATCGCTGCTGGTGCTGGCGCCGGACTGGCTGCGCACCAAGATGGAGTTTCTGATCCATGCGCTGATTCTGCTGTTTGGCGCCACCATGGCCTATGGCTGCGCATCGCTGGCCGAATCGGTCTGGGACTACCGCCTGCCAACCCTGGGCGTTTCCGAAGGCTGGAAATACGTGCCCGCCATCATTGCCGGCAGCCTGATCGTGCTGTTTTCCATCGAACACCTGATCGCACTCGCGCAAGGCCGCGAAGTGCAGCCCAACTAGGAGCGCGGCGATGACCACAGCCTTGCTGATTCTGAGCCTGAGCTTTGCCGTCCTGCTGCTGCTGGGCGTGCCGGTGGCCTTCTCCATTGGCCTGTCTGCGCTGGCCACCCTGGCCTACGAGGGGCTGCCGCTGGAGGTGGGTTTTCAACAGATGACCGCCGGCATGGGGGTGTTCTCCTTCCTGGCGATTCCCTTCTTCATCTTTGCCGGTGAGCTGATGCTGCACGGCGGCATTGCCGACCGCATCGTCAACTTTGCGCGGGCGCTGATCGGCCATGTGCGCGGCGGCCTGGGCATGTCCAATGTGGTGGCCTGCACCTTGTTTGGCGGTGTCTCGGGCTCGCCGGTGGCCGATGTCTCGGCCATGGGCGCGGTGATGATCCCGATGATGAAGAAAGAGGGCTACCACGCGGACTACGCCGTCAACGTGACCACGCATGCGGCCCTGGTGGGCGCGCTGATGCCGACCAGCCACAACATCATCATCTATGCGCTGGCAGCCAGCGGCAAGGTGTCGATTGCGGCGCTGATCCTGGCGGCCATCATTCCGGCCATCATCCTGACCCTGAGCAATCTGGGCGCGGCCTACTGGGTGGCACGCCGCCGGGGCTACCCGGCCGGTACCTTCCCCGGCTGGCAGGTGGTGGGGCGCAGCTTGGCGGCGGCGCTGCCGGGCCTGTTTGTGGTGGTGCTGATCCTGGGCGGCATTCTGTCGGGCGTGTTCACCGCCACCGAATCGGCCGTCGTGGCCGTGCTGTATGCGCTGGCGCTGACGGTGTTTGTCTACCGGTCGCTGAGCTGGTCGCACTTTGTCAAGGCCGCCTCCAAGGCGGTGCGCAACACCGGCATCATCCTGCTGCTGATCGGTATCTCCAGCACCTTTGGCTACCTGATCAGCCTCTACGGCGTGGCCGAGCTCACCGGCCAGATGCTGGCCCAGGTGACCACTACGCCCTGGATGGTGTTCCTGCTGATCAACATCATCCTGTTCCTGCTCGGCACCTTCCTCGACATGGCCGCCACCATCTTGCTGTGCACGCCCATCTTCCTGCCGATTGCCCAGCACTACGGCATGAGCTCGGTGCAGTTCGGCATTGTGCTGCTGATCAATTGCGCGCTGGGCCTGAACACGCCGCCGGTGGGCACCACCCAGTTTGTCGGCTGCGCCATTGGCGGCGTGTCGGTGGGCACCGTCATGCGCACCATCTGGCCGTTCTATGGCGCGCTGATCTTTGCGCTGGGCCTGGTGACCTTTGTGCCGGCCTTCACCACCTGGCTGCCGCAGATCTTCATGACCGTGCGCTAAGCGTTCATTGCCTCTCACCCCTTCACCCCTTCTGCTTTCTTCTGCGTTTTCACGATGAGTACCTCACACGCCATTCGCCATATCCGCATCACGCCGATTGCCTTCCGCGACCCGCCGTTGCTCAACGCTGCCGGCATCCATGAACCCTGGGCACTGCGCTCCATCATCGAGATCGAGACCGCCTCGGGCCTGGTGGGGATCAATGAAAGCTATGGCGACCAGCCCATGCTCGATGCGCTGGCCAAGGCGGCACCGGCCTTGGTGGGGCTGTCGCCCTGGGCGCTGAACGAGATGGAGCAGCGGGTGGCCGTGCTGGTGGCTCCGCCGGTGCAGACGGCATCGGAGTTCTTGGGCCAGCAGGTATCGCTGGCGCCGGGCACCCATGTGTCCAAAACAGTGGCCAAGGTGGTCAGCGCTTTTGAGGTGGCCATGCTCGATCTGCAAGGCCAGATGGCCAATGCGCCGGTGGTCGATCTGCTGGGGGGCGCGGCGCGCAGCAGCGTGCCGTTCTCGGCCTATCTGTTCTACAAGTACGCCGAGCATGCCGGCCAGCCCTATGCGCCCGATGCCTGGGGCGAGGCGCTGACACCGCAGCAGCTGGTGGCGCAGGCGCAGCGCATGATTGGCCAGTACGGCTTCCAGAGCATCAAGTTGAAGGCCGGGACCTTGCCGCCCGATGAGGAGGCTGCCGGCATTCTGGCCCTGGCCGAGGCCTTTCCCGGCCTGCCTTTGCGCATCGATCCGAATGCCAACTGGACGGTGGAGACCAGCCTGCGCATTGTCGACAAGCTGCGCGGCGTGCTGGAGTACTACGAAGACCCGGCGCCCGGGCTGGATGGCATGGCGGCGGTGGCCCGCGCCTGCGAGGTGCCGCTGGCCACCAATATGGTGGTGACCGATTTTGCCGAGTTCCGGCGCAATGCCGAGATGGGCTGCCCGGTGAAGATTGTGCTGAGCGACCACCACTACTGGGGCGGTCTGCGCGCGACGCAGCGCCTGTCCACCCTGTGCCGCACCTTTGATCTGGGCCTGTCGATGCACAGCAACTCGCACCTGGGCATCAGCCTGGTGGCGATGACGCATCTCTGCGCCAGCGTGCCCTTGCTCACCTATGCCTGCGACACCCACTACCCCTGGCAGGACGAGGAGGTCATCGAGGGCGGGCGCCTGCAGTTTGAAGCCGGCAGCCTGCGTGTGCCGACAACGCCAGGCCTGGGCGTGCGCCTGGACCGCAACGCGCTGGCGCGCCTGCATGACAACTACCTGCACTGCGGCATCCGCAACCGCGATGACCTGGGCCAGATGCGCAAGTACGACCCCAGCTTTGACGGCAAGCAGCCGCGTTTTTGATACCCACCGAGTTCATTGCTTTCGACGATTACAAACCAAGGAGACATCCATGCAACGCAGAACCCTGATCCAAAGCTCGCTCGCAGCCAGCGCCCTGATGCTGGGCGCCGGCCTGGCCAGCACATCCGCGCTGGCGCAAAGCAGCTGGCCCACCGGCAAATCCATCACCTACCTGGTGCCGTTTCCGCCCGGTGGCAATACCGATACCCTGGCGCGTGTGGTGGCCCAGCCGCTGGGCAAGGCGCTGGGCACGCCGATGATCATCGAAAACAAGGGCGGTGCCGGCGGCAGCGTGGGCTCGGCCCTGGCCGCGCGTGCGGCGCCCGATGGCTACACCATCCTGGGTGGCACCATCAGCTCGCATGCGATCAATATCAGCCTCTACTCCAAGCTCGACTACGACCCGGTCAAGTCCTTCACGCCGGTCGCGATGCTGGGCTCGGGGCCGCTGGTGCTGGTGGTGCCCGCCTCCAGCCCCTTCAAGACCCTGGCCGATGTGATGGCCGGCAGCAAGGCCAAGGCCTCCAGCGGTGGGCTGACCTCGGCATCGCCCGGTAGCGGCACCTCCAACCACATGGCGCTGGAGCTGCTGGCCTACCAGACGGGGGTCAAGTTCACCCATGTGCCCTACAAGGGCAGCGGCCCGGCGGTGCAGGATGTCATCGGCGGCCAGGTGGACATGATGTTTGACACGGCCCTGGTGGTCGGCCCGCATATCCAGGCCGGCAAGCTGCGCCCGATTGCGGTGACCAGCTCCAAGCGCCTGGAATCCCTGCCCGATGTGCCCACCATTGCCGAGGCCGGTGAAAAGGGCTTTGACATGGGTTCCTGGCAGGCGGTGTTTGCGCCTGCGGGTACGCCCAAGCCGGTGGTGGACCGCCTGCATGCCGAGATCATGAAGATCGTCGCCACGCCCGAGGTACAGGCCCGCCTGAAGGCCTTTGGCATGCAGCCTTCGACGATGACGCCGGCCGAGCTGGCCGAGTTCCAGAAGGCCGAGGTGGCCAAATGGGCGCAGGTGATCCAGGCCGCCGGCATCAAGGCCGATTGACCGTGAGCAGCCGGCCCGGTGACTGACAGGGCCGCGCGGCCGGGTTGCACCAGCACGTTAAGCTGCTGGTGCCCCGCGCCAGAGAGTATTTGATATGACACAAGCCAGAACGACCCCACTTTCGATTTCCATGCATGCGGCGGACAACGTCGCGATCATCGCCAATGACGGCGGCCTGCCGGCCGGCACGGTGCTGCCCTCGGGCCTGCGCCTGGTCGAGCAGGTGCCGCAGGCCCACAAGGTCGCCTTGGTGGACCTGGCAGAAGGCGAGGCCGTGCGCCGCTACAACGTGGTCATCGGCTATGCGCGCCAGGCGATTGCGGCGGGCAGCTGGGTGCATGAGCGCCTGCTGCAGATGCCCGAGGCCCGCTCGTTGGTTGGCCTGCCGATTGCGACCGTGCAAGCCCCTGATCTGCCACCGCTGGAGGGCTATACCTTCGAGGGCTACCGCAATGCCGATGGCACGGTGGGCACGCGCAATATCCTGGCCATCACCACCACGGTGCAGTGTGTGGCCGGCGTGCTGGATTTTGCGGTGCGCCGCATCAAGGCCGAGCTGCTGCCGCGCTACCCGCAGGTTGACGATGTCGTCGGGCTGGAGCACAGCTATGGCTGCGGCGTGGCCATTGATGCGGTGGGTGCCGACATTCCGCAGCGCACCTTGCGCAACATCAGCCACAACCCGAACTTTGGCGGCGAGGTGATGGTCGTGAGCCTGGGCTGCGAAAAGCTGCAGCCCGAGCGCCTGCTGCCGCCGGGCTCTTTCCCGATCACCGACGAGCGCGCGCCCGAGCTTGATGTGGTCTGCCTGCAGGACGAGGCCCATGTGGGCTTCATGTCGATGGTTGCATCGATCATGACCCGGGCGGAGGCACACCTGGCACGGCTGAACCAGCGCCGGCGCGAGACCGTGCCAGCCAGTGCCCTGGTGGTGGGCGTGCAGTGCGGTGGCAGCGATGCCTTCAGCGGCGTGACCGCCAACCCGGCGGTCGGCTTTTGCACCGATCTGCTGGTGCGCGCCGGTGCCACGGTGATGTTCAGCGAAGTGACCGAGGTGCGCGATGGCATTGACCAGCTGACCTCCCGCGCTTCCAGCCCCGAGGTGGCGCAGGCCATGATCGACGAGATGGCCTGGTACGACGCCTACCTGGACAAGGGCAAGGTGGACCGCAGCGCCAACACCACGCCGGGCAACAAGAAGGGCGGCCTGTCCAACATCGTGGAAAAGGCCATGGGCTCGATCATCAAGAGCGGCACGGCGCCCATCACCGGCGTGCTGTCACCCGGCCAGAGGCTGGCCGAGCGCGGCATTGAGCGCGGCCTGGTCTATGCGGCCACGCCCGCAAGCGACTTCATCTGCGGCACCTTGCAACTGGCCGCCGGCATGAACCTGCATGTGTTCACCACCGGGCGCGGCACGCCGTATGGGCTGGCGCAGGTGCCTGTGATCAAGGTAGCGACGCGCAGCGATCTGGCACGCCGCTGGCATGACCTGATGGATGTGAACGCCGGGCGCATTGCCGATGGCGAAGCGACCATCGAGGAGATGGGCTGGGAGATGTTCCGCCTGATGCTGGAGGTGGCCAGCGGCCGCAAAAAGACCTGGGCGGAAGAGTGGCAGCTGCACAATGCGCTGGTGCTGTTCAACCCCGCCCCGGTGACCTGAAGCCTTACTTTTTCCACTTCTCGCGCAGCGCGGCGCAGTGGTCCTGGGCCGGCAGCGCCGGGGTGCTGTGTACCCAGTCGCGGTCGGCCGCATCGGCCTGGGCCTGGCTGCCCGCCTGGCCAATGGCCACCACCGAGCGGGTGCCCGCAGGCAGCCAGGTGGGAATGCCAATGCTGCGCAGCACATGGCCGCGCCCGGCGATCAGCAGCACTGTCTTGCCCGGCTGCAGCTGGGCCGTGGCGGTGTTGGCCATGCTTTCATCTTTAGCGAGCTGGATGCGCGCCATCGGGGCCAATTGGCTAGCGGGTAGCAGGCCGCAGTGGCCGTCGGCAATCGCGTTGAGCTGGCGCTGCCATGCAGCGGCGGGCAGGTGGCTGTCCCAGCGGGTTTGCTGCATCACATCGCGCATCTGCGCACGCGGCAGATTGCCGCCCAGCACGGGCACCCCCGCCTTTACCGCCGTCATCACGGCAGGGCCGTAGTGGCGCCAAGGCCAGCCCTTGTCATTCCAGGCCAGTGCCTGCTGCACCTGGGCTTCGCTGGCATCGGCGCCCAGGCCCTGGGTGCTGTGGCCGGCGTCGGCCATCTCCAGCACCACGGCCGCCAGTTGCCGCCTTGCCGCCCAGTGCGCCACCGTGGCCTGCTGCCACTGCTGGTGCGCGGCGGCATCATGCTGCTCGCCCAGCAGCAGCACATCGGGCGCTTCGGCCAGTGACATCGTCGACCGGTCGAGCTCGGTGTTGGCGGCGCTGTGCGGCGCCTGGCTAGCGCAACCGGCCAGCAGCGCCAAGCCCAACAGGCCGGGCAGCCAGCCAGCATTGCGAATGAATTTTATTTGCATCATTCGCGAATGGTAGTGGCTGGCCGGCGGCCTGGAGGCTTGAAGGGTTGCCGAAGGGGTACTTAGCGGCGCTGGCCGTTGGTCCAGATCGCGCCGGTGGTCAATGCGCCTTCCATCGACACATTGACCAGGGTCGCACCGCTCAGGTTGGCGCCGGCCAGGTTGGAGTTGTCCAGGCTCACATTGACCAGCTCGGCGCCCTGGAAGTTGGCGCCCTGCAGGTTGGAGTTGGACAGGTCCACATTGGTGAAGCTGTGGCCGGCAAAGTTGGCCTGGGGCAGGTTGGAGCCCGACATATTGGCGTTCACATGGGCCTGGTTGCTGCCGCCGCCGCTGCGCTTTTGGCTGCGCACGGTGGTGGAGGACTTGCCCTGGCCTTCGACCACGACCGCTGCGCCACCGGCACCGCCGTGCACGGTGCTGCTGCGGCCGGGGATATTGGTCTCGGCCACGGCGCCACGGCCCGAGGCCGCATTGACGACGGAGCCGTTGACGGTGACCGAGGCGCCTTGGCTGCCGCCGCGCACATCGACGCCGGGGGCCGAGATGACGGCGCCTTGTGCCCAGACGCCGCCGGCGGCCAGGCTCAGGGTCAGCACGGCCAGGGCCTGCTTGAATTGGGGTTGTTGCATGCTTGTCCTTTCTTGCGTTACTCAGTAAGCGGCGCGTTGTGACTCAGGTTGGAGGGCTGCATGCCTTGGGCATGCTCGGGAACGGGGAGCCCCTCGTTCGGCACCAGCTGCTCCTGCGAGAGCGGCGGGGTGTTGGTATCCATCACCGCATCGCCATCGGCGGCGGGCGGCTCAGGCCAGGCAAAGGGCTGCTGGCTCAGCTGCGAGAGCGGGTCGGCCACGCGCTGCGGGCGATCCGGCGGCGCACTGGGGTGCTTTTCTTCGACCTGCAGGGCCACGGCATTGATGCGCGCGGCGAGCTCCTGCATCCAGGCTTCGTCGATGACCGGCTGCTTGTCGTTGCTGCGGCTGAAGATCAGCGCCAGAAACTCGCGCGCCTTGGGCGAGCCGGCATCGGCGGCGCGCCGGTAGTACTGGATGGCGGTGGCGAAATTGCGCTGCACGCCGCGCCCCAGGTGGTAGCGGTAGGCCAGCTCCAGCAGCGCATTGGCATTGCCCTCGTCGGCACGGGCACGCAGGCGGCCGAGCTGCTCGGAGGTGCTGGCGCGCTGGTAGCTGGCGATGCGGCCCAGGTTCTGCGCCGCCGTCTGGCTGCCTCCGGCCTGGGCCTGGGCGTACAGCTCCTTGGCCTCGTTCATGCGCCCTTCGAGCTCGCGCTCAACGGCCAGGTCATTGAGCGCCATCGCATCGCCATCGCGCGCGGCCTGCTCCATCAGCAAGCGCGACTGCTGCATGGCCTTGGGGCCGGTCACCCGGCGCTCGACCAGGGACAGCAGGTAGGTGGCCTTGGCCAGGCGCGCATCGGCTGCGCGCTGCAGCCACTGGCGGCCGCTGGGCACATCCCGCACCCCTCCGGTGCCCGTGCCCAGCATGTAGCCCAGCGCCGCCATGGCCCGGGCATCGCCTTGTGCGGCGGCCTGGCCCAGCCACTGGCGGGCCTGGGCGCCGGCTTGCGGCAGGCCGGCGTTCTGGTAGTAGTACATGCCCAGCTCGAACTGGGAGCTGACATCGCCTTCCTGCGCCTGTCTGCGCAGCGCCTGCAGGCTGGCATCGCTGCGCTGGGCCGGCAGGCGGATGGACGACGAGGCGCCCGGCGCGGCGGGCGCTGCCGGGGCCTGGCTGCTGCTGGCGGCCGTGCCGGCATCGCCAGCGCCAGCCGATGGCAGCACGATGGCGGCCCAGCTGGCGCAGGCCTGCAGCAGCAGCCCGCCGGTCAGCGCCACCAGGCCGGCCCGGCGGCCGGTCACTGCGAGGCGCCTCATGGCTTCTTGCCGCGGCGTGCGGGTGCGGCGGGCGGGGCTGGGACGGCGGCCACAGGGCCTTCCACTTCCCAGCGCAGCTGCGACTGGGCGATGACGCCGGTCTGCGCGGCAATCTGCTGCTGCACGGCTTCGATGGTGGTCAGTCCCTCAATCGGTGCGAGCTGGGCCTGGGTCAGGGCCACCGGCACGCGGCCCGTCAGCGGCTTGGTGGTCTGGGCGCAGTACACCTGCTCCACACCGGGGCGGGCGGTCTCGATCAGGAAGGAGTTGGCCTGGGACACATCCGGCACCATCAAGCCGATGCGGCCCTGGGCCACCACGGCCTGCTGCTGCGGGTTGGGATAGACCTGGGTGACCACCTGGGCGGCATCCTGGTAATAGCAGTAGAGGAAGCCGGTGCGGGCCGGCGCCACGCGCAGCACCACCGAGGTGCCGATGGGCAGCTGCGATGACAGCTCCTTGTGGCCGAGCAGGGACAGGGCCAGCGCATCGGTGGTTGGCTCGTTGTCCGGCAGGCCATGCGGTCGCGGTTTCAACTCATCGCTTTGCGGTGAATAGCTGGAGGCGATCTTGTCCTCGGCCGACATGCCGGCATAGAGGCGCAGCAGGCCCATATAGGTTTCGAAGTTGACGACGCCGACAGGGGTCAGGTCCAGCGATGCCTGGTAGAGCGCCAGCGCATTGCGCAGCGCGGTGGAGTCGTTGCCGTCGACCGGGCCGTTCCAGGCGCCTTCGGCCTGCAGCACGCGCTGGGCCAGGGTGATGCGGTCGGCAGCGCCTTGCTCGTCAAACCAGGTGCGCATCTGGCGTTTGAATTCGGGGTGGTTCTGCTCGTAGTCGATGCATTCCCAGTACGGTACCTTGGCCCATTTGCCCACCAGCTCGATGGTGGCCAGATCGACCAGCAGGCGCACGGCCGCGCCCGCGCCCTGGTTCACATCGGCAGCCACTTCGTACTGCACGCCCAGGCGGTAGATGTGCTTGGGCAGGCCGGTGGCGCGCCCGCCCAGCTCGACCGAGCGGCCGCCGGTGGCAACCACCAGCTCATTGGCCGAGTCCAGACCGGGGTAGAGCGTGCGGGAGTTCATGTCGCCCAGATGCAGATCGAGGCCCACGACCGTGCCCAGCAAGTCCCAGCTGTAGCCGGTATCGGTGTTGGCAGTGGAGACGCCCAGGCTGCTGCGCTTGGAGACCACCGTTTTGTCGCCAAAGCTGATGGCGCCCGAGACATAGATCTGCGGCTTGCGCAGCTCGATCTGGCCGTTGTTGAGCAGCAGGCTGGTCATCGTCTGCACGGTGTCCTGCTTGAGCGCGTCGACCTCATAGTCCACCACGCGGAAGGCTTGGCTGGTGCGTGACATGCGCGACAGGGCGGTGATCACCATCTCCTTGGTGCCGGTGGAGAACAGGCCGGAGGGATCGGGGATGCTCTTGACCGCGACCAGGGTCGAGGGCACCTGCTCGGTCGCAAGCATGCGGTCCATGCAGGCCAGGCCTTCGCGCATCGCCGATGCGGATTTGGTGGGCGTGACCAGCGGCGATTGCTCGGTGATGCCTTTTTCAATGATGTCCTTGCGATCGGACAAGGTGGGTTGGATGCTGCAGGCAGACAAGGCCAGCACGCAGGGCGCCAGGGCCAGGCGGCGAATCGATGAAAAATGCATGGTGGTTATTCGTTATTGCGATGGTGGGGCTGCGCTTGAGGCGGCGCTGCCGCGCTGGCCAGCGTCCTGCCGGGCTCCCTCGCCCCGGGGCGGCTGCGCAGAGTTCTCAGGCTCTGGCGCAGAAGCCATCGTGTTTATTTGCAGATGTTGATGACGGAGCCACGAACGACGGTGACCTGGTCGGCATTGCCGGCCCCATAGCGGTTACCGATACCGGCCGTGCCTTCGTTGATCTGGGGGGCTGCGCCCACGTTGGTATTGCAGTTCTTGCCCGAGGGGCCGGTGACCATTTCACGCTCGATGGCGGATCTGGAATCCTGCTCCGTCAGGTAGTTGCGGGCCATGGCATTGCTCACCTTGTTGCGTGAGGCCGGGTCGAGCCCGGTACGGCCTGCGGGTGGCTTTTGCTGCGCCTGCGCGGCGGCGCACAACAGGGCGAGAACCCATACCCCGGCATAGCTGGCTTTCATGCGCAGTCTCCTGGAGGGACCCTCTGCACAACGGTCGCAGGCTCAGAAATGCGGTCGCATCCCTTGGCGCTGGCGAATGCTCTGCAGAAGATCTTTTTTATAGGGGCTGGCCAGCGAACGGTCTCCAGACGCAATCGGTGGCCAGCGGGGATGAAGGGGAGGGGATTACTTGCCGTCGTTGGAGGCGAGGTTTTGCTCGGCCTTGGTCATCGCACCGATGGCCATATTGGCCACGGCACCGTTGGTGACCGAGACTTCCTGCTTGTTATTGCCGCCGATATTGACGTTGCCCTTGTTGGAGGCCAGGTTTTGCGTGGCGGTAGCACCAGCACCGATGGCCATATTGGCGACGGCGCCGTTCTTCACGGTGACCTTCTGCTCGTTGTTGCCCTTGATCTTCACTTCTGCTTGTGCAGACATCGCGATAGCCGAAACCGAAACCAGAATTGCGAAAAACTTCTTCATAAAAATCTCCTCGTTACTGAAAGAATATGGTGCATGTCCTTGTGATGCACCTCTGCAGTCAGCTCCCCATGTCGGAGAAACCGAACCGTTCATTGGCGTGCGGCCGCATGGCGCCCTGCTACCGTCCACCAATGTTCACTACGCTGCGCATGCCGGTGCCGGTGGCTTGGTTGACCACGGGGCCGCCGACGGAAACCACCTGGCTGCCGCTGCCGACACCACCATTGCGCGACGCAATATTCAATTCGCTATAAGCACCAAAACTGGCCATGTTCGCGACCACGCCATTGACCGAGGTCACCTGGTTGTTGCCGCGGATCTGGCGTATGTTCTTGTTCGACGAGATATTCATCACCGCCTGGGCTGCGGGCCCGGAGATATTGACGATGCCGCCATTCACCACCACCTGCTGGTTGTTCTGGGCGAATACCGAGGCACTCAGCCCCAGACCTGCCCACAGCAGCAGATGCCGCTGTTTTGCCAATGCCTGGGTGAATGCCTGCGTGGCGCTGGAAATGGATTGATGGCCCATGCTCAATAGCTCCTTGCCGATAGCCGAAAACTTGCTAAGGCGTGTTTTTAACTGCAGTCCGGCGTGGGCAAATGACGAGTTGAAACCGGGTGAATCATGAATATTTCATGACATAAGAAATATCTCGTAGCAATCAGATTTAGGTTTTTTGGAACTGCCTATAGAAATCGAATATGTCGGTAACAACTGAATTACATATGAGGCTATAAACTGAATGGATGCGTAGGCAATTTCTTTACAAAGATCTGCAAATTGGCAACTCGCTTTACTTTTGAGCTTTGTTTTTACGAATACGTAAAAAAGCCTGCCCCCACTGGGCAGGCTTCGAAGAGGATTAGCTTAGTTGCTATAAAAAAAGCAGCCCCAGGGGCTGCTCTTGGTATTTACCCTAGGGTAAACCGTGGGTGCTGGCGCTGAACGCCTCAAGCTCTATTCAGGCACCGGCTTTGACCTTCAGGCGCCAAGCGTGCAGCAGGGGTTCGGTGTAGCCCGAGGGCTGTTCCTTGCCCTTGAACACCAGGTCCAGCGCGGCCTGGAACGCGGCGCCCTGGGGGTTGGCCACCAGGCTCTTGTAAGCCGCGTCGCCTGCGTTCTGGCCATCGACCACCTTGGCCATGCGGGCAAAGCTGTCGCGCACCATGGCTTCGGTCACGATGCCGTGCTGCAGCCAGTTGGCGATGTGCTGGCTGGAGATGCGCAGGGTGGCACGGTCTTCCATCAGGCCCACGTTGTGGATGTCGGGCACCTTGGAGCAGCCCACGCCCTGGTCGATCCAACGCACCACATAGCCCAGGATGCCCTGCACGTTGTTGTCCACTTCCTGCTGCTTCTCGGCGTCGCTCCAGTTCGGGTTGGCAGCCACGGGCACCTGCAAGATGGCATTGAGCAGGTTGTCGCGCTCGGTGTCGGCGCTGGTCTTTTCCAGCTCCTTTTGCACTTCGGCCACATTGACCTGGTGGTAGTGCAGCGCATGCAGCGTAGCGCCGGTGGGCGAGGGCACCCAGGCGGTGTTGGCACCGGCCTTGGGCTGGGCGATCTTCTGCTCCAGCATGGCCTTCATCAGGTCCGGCATGGCCCACATGCCCTTACCGATCTGGGCGCGGCCGCGCAGGCCCATGGTCAGGCCCACCAGCACATTGCTCTTTTCATAGGCCGGCAGCCAGGCGCAGGTCTTCATGTCGGCCTTGCGCACCATCGGGCCGGCGTACATGGCGGTGTGCATTTCGTCGCCAGTGCGGTCCAGGAAGCCGGTGTTGATAAAGGCCACGCGCGCCGGCGCAGCAGCAATGGCGGCCTTCAGGTTCACCGTGGTGCGGCGCTCTTCGTCCATGATGCCGAGCTTGACGGTGTTGGCGGGCAGGCCCAGCATCTGTTCGACGCGGCCAAACAGCTCGTCGGCAAAGGCTGCTTCGGCGGGGCCGTGCATCTTGGGCTTGACGATGTAGACACTGCCGGTGCGGCTGTTGCGGATGCCCTGGGCGCCCTTGCCCTGCAGGTCGTGCATGGCGATGGCGGTGGTCACCACGGCGTCCATGATGCCTTCGGGGATCTCTTGCTGGTTGGCACCCCAGAGGATGGCGGGGTTGGTCATCAGGTGGCCGACATTACGCAGGAACATCAGCGAGCGGCCATGGAGCTTGAGGCGGTCGCCATTGGCGGCCGTGTACTCGCGGTCGGCGTTGAGGCCACGGGTCACCGTCTTGCCGCCCTTGTCGAAGGACTCGGTCAGGCTGCCCTTGAGAATGCCCAGCCAGTTGGCATAGCCGTTCACCTTGTCTTCGGCATCCACCGCGGCGACCGAGTCTTCCAGGTCCAGAATGGTCGACAGCGCCGCTTCCACCACCACGTCGGAGACGCCGGCGGCATCGCTGCTGCCAATGGGCGTGGCCTTGTTGATGATGATGTCGATATGGATGCCGTTGTTCTTCAGCAGCACCGACTTGGGCGCAGCTGCATCGCCTTGGTAGCCGACAAACTTGGCGGCGTCCTTGAGGCCGGTCTTGCTGCCGTCCTTGAGGGAGACGGCCAGTTGGCCGCCTTCAACGGCGTAGCCGGTGGCATCGGCATGCGAGCCTTGGGCCAGCGGCGCGGCCTGGTCCAGGAACTGGCGGGCATAGGCAACAACCTTGGCGCCGCGCACGGGGTTGTAGCCCTTGCCCTTTTCTGCGCCACCGTCTTCGCTGATGGCATCGGTGCCGTAGAGCGCGTCATACAGCGAACCCCAACGGGCGTTGGCAGCGTTCAGTGCATAGCGGGCATTCAGAATGGGCACCACCAGCTGGGGACCGGCTTGCACGGCCAGCTCGGAGTCCACATTCTCGGTGCTGGCCTTCACGTCCTTGGGCTGTTCGACCAGGTAGCCGATCTGGGTCAGAAACTGGCGGTAGGCCGGCATGTCGGTGATCGGGCCGGGGTGGGCCTTGTGCCAGCTGTCCAGCTCCGTCTGCAGGCGGTCACGCTCGGCCAGCAGGGCGGCGTTCTTGGGCGCCAGGTCCGACACGATGGCATCAAAACCTTGCCAGAACGCAGCGGGCTCTACACCGGTGCCTGGCAGGACCTGGGTGTTCACAAAGTCATACAGAACCTGGGCCACTTGCAGGCCGTGGACGGTGGTGCGTTCAGTCATGGTGTCTACCTTTCAATACTTGACAACTGCAGGTGCGCAGGAGCACCCATCAGCACACTTTATTCCATACCCACCATGGCAATCAATCCATTAAAAACACTTTGATATATGACTTTTATGGGGGTAATCATGGCCGGTTTGCGGCGGAATGGCCTGTCTTTGCTTTGATGGTTTGCATGATCTGATCTGTCATCTCTATATAGATGCTTGCGGCCCTGAGCCTGCTGGGCCAAGCCGTAGCACAGCTGTTGCCGAAAAGAAGCAGTTCGTCAGAAAATGCGCGCAAAGCTTGATGGAAATCAGAAATGATCAGATACAATCATTTTCATCTGGTGGCAGTAATTTATCGCGTGCCACAGCCTATCTCAGGAGTGTTTCATGGCGAATTTGACCGACAGCTTGAATGATCTGATGTCTCTGGAAGGCGCCCTGTGCGCAGCCGTTGTGGACTACAACAGCGGCATGATGCTGGCCAGCGCCGGTACCGGCGTGGACATGGAGCTGGCAGCTGCCGGTAACACCGAAGTGGTGCGCGCCAAGATGAAGACCATCAAGGCTCTGGGCCTGAACGAGAACATCGACGACATCCTCATCACCCTGGGCAAGCAGTACCACATCATCCGTCCTTGCTCGCGCCTGGCCGGCATCTTTGTGTACTACGTGCTGGACAACAAGCGCGCCAACCTGGCACTGGCCCGCCGCAAGGTGACCGACGTCGAAAGCGCGATGACGATGTAAAGCCGGGCTGGCGCTATCGCCAGCTCTGCTTTTTGCCTTGGGTGGTGCCTGCCGCGCCACCATACTGCGCCATACCTCGCCCCGCCGTCGCAAATAACATACGCTTTGTTACGAGTTGCGGGCGCTGCGCTTGCCCACTGTTTTTGCAGTCGAGCGCAAGCCAGCCCATGCGCGGCTGCTATCGAAATATCAGCTTGCTGCTTTGTACCCCCTGCCTGGGTGACAGCCGCATGCAGCGAATGATTGCTCTGATCAGAAGTGACTTATTAGAATCATCTATACCTTTATAAGGTAGCAGTGGTTGATCTAGGTCACATAGATTGGAGTGGTTATGGCAAATCTGAACGACAGCTTGAATGATTTGATGTCGATGGACGGCGCCCTGTGCGCTGCCGTGGTGGACTACAGCAGCGGCATGATGCTGGGCAGCGTAGGCAGCGGCGTCGACATGGAGCTGGCTGCGGCCGGCAACACCGAGGTGGTGCGCGCCAAGATGAAGACGATGAAGGCCCTGGGCCTGAACGACAACATCGACGACATCCTCATTACCCTGGGCAAGCAGTACCACATCATTCGCCCATCGCAGCGTCTGTCCGGCATCTTCGTCTATTACGTGCTGGACAAGGCCCGCTCCAACCTGGCGCTGGCCCGCCGCAAGGTGGCCGATGTGGAATCGAACATGAGCATGTAAGCTGGCGCTGGTCGCCACAGCACAACGGGCCCGATGGGCCCGTTTGCTTTTGGAGCATCGGCGGTACGCAGGCTAGGCCGAGACCAGCGAGGCGCGGAACTGGTAGCCCACTTTTTGCTGCGATTGCAGCGGCACCGCCAGCGGCGTGGCCTTTTCGATGCGGCGGCGCAGGCGGTAGATGGTGGCGTGCAGGCTGTTGTCGGAGTCGCTGGCCGTCGGGTAGCCCAGCAGCTCGCGGATCTGGTCGCGGCCCACGACGGCGCCCTGGGCCTTGAGAAAGCACTGCATCAGCATCAGGTCGGTGGGGCTGAGATCGACGCTCTGGCCATCGGGCGTCAGCAGCAGGCTGCGGTGGCTGTCGAGCTTCCAGGCCGTCGCCACCTGGGCGGTGGTCATGATGCGGCGGTGTACGGCGCGCACAGCCAGCTCCACCTGTTCGAAGGTCACCGGCTTGGTCAGGTACATGTCGGCGCCGGCATTGATGACCTCGGCAAACACCTCGGGACCGAGCCGGCCCGAGACGATCAGCACGCCCGATTGGTTGCGCTTGCGCAGAATGCGCAGCAGCTCGGTGCCATTGACGCCGGGCAGCATCAGGTCCAGCACATAGAAGTCAAAGCGGTAGGGCTCGTTGTCGGCCAGCAGGTCGCTGCTGTCGTTGTACACCTGTACCTGGACGCCCTGGTTGCGCAAGTGTTGGGCCAGAAATTCGCTGTATTCGGGGTCATCGTCGACCAGGGCGAGCGTAGCGGGAAGCATGGTGGTTCCGTGAAATGAAGCAATCGATGAAAAAGGCCTGCGAAGCGCGGTGCCAGCTTCTGCAGGGGCAAGCGGCCGGTGGCCAGGCCTTGCTGGCTAATCGTCCAGCCCTTGGGGCAACTCAATGCGCATGATGGTGCCGTTTGGCTGGCGCGGCAAGGCCTGCACCGTGCCCTGGTGCAACTGCACCACCGAGCGCACGATGAACAGACCCAGCCCGGCGCCCGCGCGGTGGCGGTGTTCGCTGCCGCGCGTGCCCTTCTCGAACAGGCGCGGGCGCAGGCTGTCGGGGATGCCCGGGCCTTCATCGATCACCTCGATGATCAGCGCCAGCGGGTCGTCCGAATCGGCCAGGCGCAGCAGCACCGGGCTGTCTGCGGGCGCGTAATTGAGTGCGTTGTTGAGCAGGTTGCGGATGGTCAGCCGCATCAGCGCCGGGTGCAGCTGCACGGTGCGGGCCTCGGCATCCCAGACCACCTGGATGCGCGGCCGGGCATCGGCAGCGATGTCGTGCAGCACCAGGTTGACGAGGGTCGGCAGATCGGTATCGGACGAAGCCCCGGCGCGCCCGCCAACGGCCAGAATGGTGCCGGCGGCCAGGGTGTTGTCAAGGGTGCCGATGACCTGCTGCAGCACATGCTCGGCGCGCAGCAAGGCCTTGGTGGCCGGCGTGGTCTGGGCCAGTTGCAGATCGGCAATGGCCGACATGGTGGCCTGCATCGCGGCCGAGGCATTGTTCAGCGGCTGGCGGATCTCATGCGACAGCAGCTGCAGCATCTCGCTGTGCTCGGTGAGCATGGCGGTGCGCCAGTCCAGCAAGGTGCGCAGTTTCAGCAGCTCGCTCTTCTCTTCGGCGCGCTCCAGGTCAGTGGAAGAGAGCGCGGCCAGCTGCGTGCGCAGCGCATCGGCCTGGGCCGCGTTGGCGTATTCGGCGCTGCAGTCCTGCATCAGCATCAGGGTGCCCTGGGCCGTTTTACTGCCGGCCGGCCCGGGCCAGAGGTGGGGCGACAGGCTGACGCGGCGCCAGGCGACCTGGCCATGGGCATCGGTCTTGCGGGTGTCAAACTGCTGGCGCTGGCCTTGCGCGGCAGCCTGCAGCGCCTCCTGGTGCTGCTGGGCAAAGTCGGGCGGCAGCGCTTCGTCCAGCAACTGGCCGACGATGCCGGTGGCGGGCACGCCAAACCATTCGCACCACTGCGGCGTGGCCAGGCGCAGGCGCTGGTCGCGGCCCCAGTAGGCCATCGCCACCGGGCTGCTGCCAAACAGGCGCAGCAGCTGGGCGGGGGCGTACCAGAGGGCGTCGGCACTGGATGGGGAACTGGTGGGCGGCGTTGAAGCTGGCGGCATAGGAGCGGGGGCGCAGGAAAAGAGCGGCTGTCAATGATGTCGCAGCGGGATGTGCGCTTTCATGCGCCCGCCAGGCCGGAGCCCCGATGATAATAGGCTGTGGCCCAGCCAGCGCGTCGCACAAGCGGCGGCCAGCGGGCTTTGCGTATTTTCTGTGTTCAGTCTGGTATGGATCGCCTCAAGCAGCTCGAATCATTTGTCGCCATCGCCTCGCGCGGCAGCCTCACGGCAGCAGCCAAGGCCGAAGGCGTGGCACCGGCCATCATGGGTCGCCGGCTCGATGCGCTGGAGGAGCGCCTGGGCGTCAAGCTGCTGGTGCGCACCACGCGCAAGCTCACCCTGACCTATGAGGGCGCCGCCTTTCTGGAAGACTGCCAGCGCCTGCTGGCCGAGCTGGCCAGCGTCGAGGCCAGCGTCAGCGCCGGCGGCATCAAGGCCACAGGACATCTGCGTGTGACGGCGCCGGCCGGCTTTGGGCGCCGCCATGTGGCGCCGCTGCTGCCGCTCTACCATGCGCGCCACCCGGAGGTGACCATCTCGCTGAACCTGAGCGACCGCCTGGTCGACCTGGCCGGCGAGGGCTACGACTGCGCGATCCGCGTCGGCGACCTGCCCGATTCCTCGCTGGTGAGCGTGCGTGTGGCGGACAACCGGCGCCTCTGCGTGGCGACGCCCGAGTATCTGCGCCGCCGTGGCATTCCGCGCCACCCCAGCGAGCTGAACCAGCATGACTGCCTGACCTTGTCCAGCGAAGCCTCGCAGACGCGGGGCTGGGCGTTTCGCATGCCGGCGGCTACTGGCGGCAGCGAGGTGGTCTACCTCAAGCCCGGTGGGCCGCTCGATTGCTCGGACGGCCAGGTGCTGCACGACTGGTGCCAGCAAGGCTGGGGCATTGCCTGGCGCAGCACCTGGGAGGTCGAGTCGGAGATTGCCGCCGGCCGCCTGGTCGAGGTGCTGGAGGAGTTTGCCGCGCCGCCTAATGGCATCTATGTGATGTTCCAGCAGCGCAAGCACCTGCCGCTGCGGGTGCGCTTGTGGATTGATTTCGTCAAGCAGCACTACGAACGTGCCGATTTCTGGAAGAAGATGGAGTAACACGATGACTTTGGAAGCTGTTCTGGCCTGCCTGCACCTGCTGGCCTTGTTGACCATGGTGGTTTTTCTCTCCAGCGAGGCGGCTTTGTGCCGCGCCGAGTGGATGAACGCGGCCGTGGTGCAGCGCCTGGCGCGCCTCGATCTGATCTACGCCTTTGCTGCGCTGGCGGTGCTGGGCACCGGCCTGCTACGCCTGTTTCTGGGCGCCAAGGGCGTGACCTGGTATGTCAGCCAGCCGCTGTTCCACCTGAAGATGACCTTGGTGGTCGTCGCCGTGGTGCTGTCCCTGAAGCCGACAGCCGTGTTCCGCCGCTGGTTACGGCAATTGCGCGACAATGGCGCTTTGCCCGGGGACGCCGAGGTGCGCGCCACGCGTAAATGGGTCATGTGGCAAGCCCATCTGATTCCCGTGATCGCCGCCGTCGCCGTGTTTTATGCCCGGGGCTGGTAAACCGGCCTGGCGCTGGTAACCGCTTCGTCTAAGTTTCTAATATGTTGCAAGTCAAAAAAGATTTGCTCGCAGTGCTTGCTGCCGAGCTCGAGAAATTGTCGCCTGGCGCAGGTAGCCGTGCGGCCTTTGAAACGCCCAAGGTGGCCGCCCACGGTGACTATGCCGTGACCGCCGCGATGCAGCTGGCCAAGCCGCTCAAGGCCAATCCCCGCGCACTGGGCGAGCAGCTCAAGGCCGCGCTGGAAGCCGCACCCGCCTTTGCGCAATGGGTGGATGCGATCGAGATTGCCGGCCCCGGTTTCTTGAACCTGCGCCTCAAGCCCGCTGCCAAGCAGCAGGTGGTGCAGGAAGTGCTGGCCCAGGGCGAGCGCTTTGGCATGCAGCCGCAGCGCGATGAAAAGATCATCGTCGAGTTCGTCTCGGCCAACCCCACCGGCCCGCTGCACGTGGGCCACGGCCGCCAGGCCGCGCTGGGCGATGCCATCTGCAACCTCTACGGCAGCCAGGGCTGGTCCGTGCACCGCGAGTTCTACTACAACGACGCGGGCGTGCAGATCGACACCCTGACCAAGAGCACCCAGCTGCGCGCCAAGGGCTTCAAGCCCGGTGACGACTGCTGGCCCACCGACAGCGAGAACCCGCTGGCCAAGAACTTCTACAACGGCGACTACATCGGCGACATCGCCCAGGCCTTCCTCGCCAAGCAGACCATCAAGGCCGATGACCGCGCGTTCACCGCCAATGGCGATGTCGAAGACTACGACAACATCCGCAACTTTGCGGTGGCCTACCTGCGCAACGAGCAGGACAAGGACCTGCAGGCCTTCAACCTCAAGTTCGACGAGTACTACCTCGAGTCGAGCCTGTACCAGAACGGCCATGTGGAAGAAACCGTCAAGCGCCTGATCGCCAGCGGCCACACCTATGAGCAGGATGGCGCGCTGTGGCTGCGCACCACCGACTTCGGTGACGACAAGGACCGCGTGATGCGCAAGTCCGACGGCACCTACACCTACTTCCTGCCCGATGTGGCCTACCACACGCAGAAGTTCCTGCGCGGCTACGGCAAGGCCGTCAACATCCAGGGCACGGACCACCACGGCACCATCGCCCGCGTGCGCGCCGGCCTGCAGGCGGTCAATGTCGGCATCCCCCAGGGCTACCCTGATTACGTGCTGCACACCATGGTGCGCGTGGTGCGCGGTGGTGAAGAGGTCAAGATCAGCAAGCGCGCCGGCAGCTATGTGACCCTGCGCGATCTGATCGAGTGGACCAGCAAGGATGCAGTGCGCTTCTTCCTGCTGTCGCGCAAGCCCGATACCGAGTACACCTTCGACGTCGACCTGGCCGTGGCCCAGAACAACGACAACCCGGTGTTCTACGTGCAATACGCCCATGCGCGCATCTGCTCGGTGCTGCGCGGCTGGCAGGAGCAGGGCGGAGCGGGCCTGGCTGCGCTGAGCGGCATTGACCTGGGCGCGCTGCAAGGCCCGCAGGCCCAGGCGCTGATGCAAATGCTGGCCCAGTACCCCGAGATGCTGACCAACGCTGCCGACGGCAATGCGCCGCACGATGTTACGTTCTATCTGCGTGACCTGGCCTCGGCCTACCACAGCTACTATGATGCAGAGCGTATCTTGGTGGATGACGAAGCCACCAAATTGGCCCGTCTGGCACTCGTGGCGGCAGTCGCGCAAGTGCTGCGCAATGGCCTGGCCGTGCTGGGTGTGAGCGCACCAGAGCGCATGTGATTTTGCGAACAAAGGTAATAACTGCAATGCGACGACATCAACGTGGTGGAACCATCCTGGGCCTGATCCTGGGGCTGCTGGTGGGCGTGGGCGCGGCTTTGGCCGTGGCCGTGTACGTCACCAATGTGCCGGTGCCGTTTGTCAACAAAGCTGGCGTCAAGGGCGAGGCCAAGGACAAGGCCGAAGCGCAGCGCAACCAGAACTGGGACCCGAACTCGCCGCTGTATGGCAAGAACCCCGCGCGTGCGCCGGCGGCCGTGGCACCGGCTGCGCAGGGCGTGGTGGTGCCTGAGCCGCCGCGCACGGTGGCCGATAACGCCACCCCGCCGGTAGAGAACAAGCCCGCCAAGCCTGAGGTGGTGCTGCCCGATCCGGCCAAGCCCGCCGACAAGCCGGCAGACAAGACCCAGGTCGCCAAGCTCGACCCCAAGGCCGGCCAGGGCGCCGATCCGCTGGGTGACCTGGCCAAGTCGCGCAGTGCCGATGGCAGCGACGGCTTCCAGTACTTTGTGCAGGCCGGTGCGTTCCGCAGCCAGACGGATGGCGATGCACAGCGCGCCAAGCTGGCGATGATGGGCTGGGAGGCCCGCGTCAGCGAGCGCGAAGTCAATGGCCGCACGGTATACCGAGTGCGCGTGGGCCCATTCAACAAGCGCGATGATGCCGACGGCCTCAAAGGCAAGCTCGATGGCGCCGGCGTGGATGCGCAAATCGTCCGCGTACAGCGTTGAACTTTTGGCGGTGCAGGGCACTCCTAACCGCAACTTGTCACTGGAGTTAACAAAACATGAAACGTCGTGAGTTTTCCACTTTGGCGGCTTCCGCTACTGCCGCTTCCGCGCTGAGCCTGCCTTTCGCCACCGGTGCCAACGCACAGGCCAAGTTCAAGGAAGGCAAGGACTACCTGAAGCTGGCAAAGCCCGTGAACCCCGATGCGCCCGCTGGCAAGGTCGAGGTCATCGAGTTCTTCTGGTACAGCTGCCCCCACTGCAATGCTTTCGAGCCGCAGTTTGAAGCCTGGGTCAAGACCGCACCGAAGAATCTGCAGATCCGCCGCGTGCCGGTCGCCTTCAACAACACCTTTGTGCCCCAGCAAAAGATCTACTTCGCGCTGGAGTCCATGGGCCTGATCCCTGACGTGCATGTCAAGGTCTTCCGCGCGATCCACGTCGAGCGCCAGCGCCTGAACAAGGACGACGAGATCTTCGCCTGGATGGACAAGAACGGCGTGGACCTGGCCAAGTTCAAGGAAGCCTACAACTCCTTCAGCGTGGCAGGCCAGGTGCGCAAGGCCACCCAGCTGCAAGAGTCCTATGGCGTCGAAGGCGTTCCATCCTTGGGCGTGGCTGGCAAGTACTACACCGATGGCACCCGTGCCGGCTCGATGGGCAACGTGCTGCAAGTGGTAGAGTTCCTGGCAGCACAAGGCTGAGCGGCCTCCCCAACGCTTTAGACAAAGCCCGCACGCGCGGGCTTTTTTGTGCCAAAAACGGCCCAACGCTCCAGCATGGCTACAATGGGGCAGAGCAAGATTCATGCCTTATGAGACACCGTATTTTTAACTCTTTGTTGGTGGCAGTGGCCCTGGCCGTGCCGCTGCTGTCGCACGCCGAGCGTGCAGACCGTACCAAGCCCATGAACATCGAGGCGGACGATGGCCGCCATGATGAACTCAAGCAGACCAGTATCTTCACGGGCAATGTGGTGGTGACCAAGGGCACCATCATCATCCGTGGCGCGCAGCTGACCGTGAGCCAGGACCGCGACGGCTTCCAGCACGGCGTGGTGACAGCTGCACCAGGCAAGCTGGCCTTCTTCCGCCAAAAGCGCGATTCCGCACCTGGTGCACCGGATGAATTCGTCGAAGGCGAAGGCGAGGTCATCACCTATAACGGCCGCGACGACACCGTGCACTTTGAGCGCCGTGGCGAGCTGCGCCGCTACCGCGAGACCACCTTGACCGACCAGGTCAGTGGCCCGCTGATTGTCTACAACAACCTGAGCGACACCTTCACGGTCTCCGGCCAGAAAGGCGCCCAGGCGGCGGCCGATCCCAAGCCCGGCGCCCCCAAGAAGGACCGCGTGCGCGTGATTCTGACGCCCAAGGCCGACGGCAAGGCGGACGACAAGGCCAGCACCCCGGCCAAGCCCGCAGCCGATGACAAGACGCCATTGCGCCCCAGCACCCAACTGAACGACGGAGCCAAGTAACCGTGGCAGAAAACTCGTCGACCATTTCCGTCAATGCCCGGGTGGCCAACAGCGACCACCGCAGCCAGCTGGAGGTGTTGCACCTCGAGAAGTCCTATGGCAGCCGCAAGGTGGTCAAGGATGTGTCGCTGTCGGTGCGCAAGGGCGAAGTGGTGGGTTTGCTCGGCCCCAATGGCGCGGGCAAGACCACCTCGTTCTACATGATCGTGGGCCTGGTGCGCAGCGATGGCGGCGATATCCGCATCGATGGGCAGTCGGTGGCCAATATGCCGATCCACCAGCGCTCGCAGCTGGGCCTGTCCTACCTGCCGCAGGAAGCCTCGATCTTTCGCAAGCTCAGCGTGCAGGACAATGTGCGCGCCGTGCTGGAGCTGCAAAAGGACGAGAACGGCAAGTCGCTGTCGCGCGCCGAGGTGGAGCGCCAGCTCACCGCGCTGCTGCAGGAGCTGCGCGTCGAGCACCTGCGCGAATCGCCTTCGGTGGCCCTGTCCGGTGGCGAGCGCCGCCGGGTCGAGATTGCCCGTGCGCTGGCCACCCAGCCCCGTTTCATCCTGCTCGACGAGCCCTTCGCCGGCATTGACCCCATCGCCGTGATCGAGATCCAGCGCATTGTGGCCTTTCTGAAGGAACGCGGCATTGGCGTGCTGATCACCGACCACAATGTGCGCGAAACCCTGGGTATCTGTGACCATGCCTGCATCATCAGCGATGGCAAGGTGCTGGCCGCAGGAACGCCACAAGAGATTGTGGAAAACGCAGAGGTCCGGAGGGTGTACCTGGGTGAGCACTTCCGTATGTGACACCGCACGCCTTGGCGGGCGTGCCAGCCAAGCTACCGTGCCGCACTGCGGCGCCGGTGGGGCTGATCTGTTGCCAGCTGCTGCAGCCTGTGCGGAGGCGCTGCCATGATGCCTTCGCTGTCACTGCGCGTATCGCAGAACCTGACCCTGACGCCCCAGTTGCAGCAGTCGATCCGCTTGCTGCAGCTGTCCACGCAGGAGCTGACGCAGGAAGTCGAGCAGATGCTCGACGAGAACCCGTTTCTGGAGCGCGAGGGCGAAGAAGCCCCCGAATCCGAAGCCGGTAAAGAGTCGGCTGAATCTGCCGAGGCTGCAGATGCCGCCGACAAGGCCGCTGAGACCACGGCCAGCACCGACACCAATAACAGCAGCGATTTCGAGCCCGGAACCTCCGACCAGCCGCTGGATTTTGGTGCGGGCAAGGAAACCGGCGTCGATGCCGAGGCCGCTGCAGGCGATTCGGCATCGGACTGGGAAGAGTGGGGCGGCGAGCTGCCGGCCCGTGCCAGCGCCAGCGAGGACGACGACGAGACGCCGATGTCCGACCGCCGCAGCGAGCACCTGAGCCTGCAGGATGTGCTGCACCGCCAGGCCTTGTCGCTGCGCCTGTGCCAGGAAGACCGGGCCGCACTCTACTTTCTGATCGAATCGCTGAACGACGACGGCTACCTGGAAGAGACCCTGGCCGAGCTGGCGCAAAGCTTTGGCGATGCCACCGACCCTGAGCGCTACGAAGCGCTGCTGCACCACCTGACCGTGGCGCTGCGCCTGTTGCAAAGCCTGGAGCCGATTGGCGTGGGCGCGCGCAACCTGTCCGAATGCATGCAGCTGCAGATCAAGGCCCAGCAGCGGCTGTTGGACGAAGAAGGCTCGGACACGCCCGAGGCCGATGCGCTGGCGCTGGACACCGCCTTGCTGGTCTGCCAGGAGTCCCTCGATCTGCTGGCGCGCCGCGATGTGCGCAAGCTGATGCAGTTGACCGGCTGCAACGAGGCGGCGGTGCGCAGCGCATTGGCGTTGATCGCCAAGCTGGAACCCCGCCCCGGCCGGCCCTATGCCGATGTGGACCGCAACACCATCATCCCCGATGTCATTGTGCGCCCCAGCAATGAGCGCAACCTGCCGGTGCCTGGCTTCAGCGTGCAGCTCAATGCCGAGGTGATGCCGCGCCTGCGCGTGCAGGATGTCTATGCGAATGCCCTGCGCAGCCACAAGGGCAGCGAAGGACATGGCGCCCTGCAGCAGCGGCTGCAGGAGGCGCGCTGGTTCATCAAGAATATCCAGCAACGCTTTGACACCATCTTGCGCGTCTCGCAGGCCATTGTGGAACGCCAGCGCAATTTCTTTGTGCATGGTGAGCTGGCCATGCGCCCCATGGTGCTGCGCGAAATCGCCGATGAGCTGGGCCTGCACGAATCCACCATCAGCCGCGTGACCACGGCCAAGTACATGGCCACGCCGCAGGGCACCTTTGAGCTCAAGTACTTCTTTGGCTCGGGCCTGGGCACCGAGACGGGTGGCAGCGCCTCCAGCACCGCGGTCAAGGCGCTGATCAAGCAGCTGCTGGACGAGGAAAGCGCGAAGAAGCCGCTGTCGGATGCAAAAATTGCCGATCTGCTGCAGGCCCAGGGCATTGAATGCGCGCGCCGCACGGTGGCCAAGTACCGCGAAGCGATGCGCATCCCACCGGCCAGCCTGCGCAAGGCGCTGTAAACGCAGGCAGCCCGGGCCCATAAAAAAACCGCAGTGGCGTTATACGCACTGCGGTTTTTGCTTTCAGGTGACGCCGTTTTACTTCGGCCAGAGCCACCAGATGAACAAGGCCAGCACGGCCAGCATCAGGCCGAACTTGGTCAGCTTGTAGGCCGTCTTGTTCCAGGCCTTGAAGCGGCGGCGGTACTGGCCCATGTAGAACGAGATCTTGAAGATGCGGCTGATGAAGCCGCGCGGATCGCCTTCGTTGTTGGGCGAGCTGGCAGCAGCCACCACATGCGTGCCCAGCCAGCGGTTGAGCCACTGCGCAAAGCCATTGGTCATCGGGCGCTCCACATCGCAGAACAGCACGATGCGGTTGCCTTCGGAGCGGTTCTCGGCCCAGTGCATATAGGTTTCGTCAAAGATCACACCTTCGCCCTCGCGCCAGCTGTAGGCCGTGCCATCGACTTCGATCATGCAGCGGTCGTCATTGGGCGCCAGCACGGCCAGGTGGTAGCGCAGCGAACCCGCATAGGGATCGCGGTGCAGGTTGAGCTTGGCGCCGGGTGGCAGCTCTGCAAACATGGCGGCCTTGATGCCGGGGATGGACTGCACCAGGGCGCTGGTCTTGGGGCAGAGTTCCATGGCCGAAGGGTGGGCCTGGCCGTACCACTTCAGGTAGAAGCGCTTCCAACCGGTCTTGAAGAAGGAGTTGAAGCCCGCGTCATCGTTGTTGGCCGCCGCCTTGATCTGCATGGCCTTTTGCAGGCCGATGGCTTCTTCGCGGATTTCGCGCCAGTGGGCTTGCAAGGGCGCCAGGTCGGGGAAGGTGCTGGTGGGCAGGTAGGGCGTGCGCGGTACCTTGCTGAACATCAGCATGAAGACATTGAACGGCGCCGTGAAGGTGGAGTGGTCAAACAGCTGGCGCAGCAGCTTGTGCCGCACCTTGCCGCGCAGGTGCATGTAGAGGCCGCAGCCAAAGAAAAGCAGCACCAGGGCCAGAACGATGATTTTTGCCATAGACCGCGATTTTAGCGACTGCGCTGCGGCCAGTGTCTGCGCAAGCGCAAACCGGTGCGCTGCAAGGGCTGCGGGACGGTTTGATGGCCTGTTGCCAGCAGGCCTATTGCCGCAAACCGCGTGCCGACGCTTATTTGGGCTGGGCGGCGAAGGCGGCCTTGAGGCGCTGCAGCATCTCGCGGTTGAGCTGGCGCTGCTGGCCGCTCCAGTGCGTCATGGCCTTGTTCAGCTCAGCCTGCAGCGCGTTAGCGGTCTGCCAGTCGCCCTGGCCTGCGGCCCAGATGGCATACTCGGCCATCACATCAAAGCTGCCCGAATGCTGGCGCGCAAAGTCAAAGCTCTTGCGCGCCATCTCCTGGTCGCCTAGCTGGGCATAGGACTTGGCAACCAGCAGGCCCACGGCCTCGGCGCGGAAATGCACATCGGCCTGGGCAATCACGCGCAGCTGCTGCAAGGCCTGCTGCGGGTGGCCGGCCTGGTAGGCGGCTTGCGCGGCGCCCCAGCGGATATCGAGGTCATTGGCAAACGGACCCTTCATGCTGGCCTCAAAGTGGCCAAAGGCCTGCTCGGCCTGGCCATTGGCCAGCAAGGCCTGGGCCAGGCGAATCTGATTTTGTGCGGTGGGGCTGTAGTCGTAGGCGGCCTGGGCTTCGCGCAGCTCGCGGGTGGGATCCAGCGCCTTGACGGCGCTGCTGGCCAGGCTGCGGGCATGGCGCTGCAGGCGCGAATTGGGCAGGTAGATGGCGAAGAAATACACCACGCTGCCCAGGAAGGGAAAGGCCAGCAGCACAAACAGCCAGTAGTTGTTCTGGCCGCTGCGCACCGCATGGACGGCAAAAAATAGCGCAATGATGACGTGTACGCCGGCTCCGAGGTATGGCATCCGCTGGTCTTCCTTGGGTGGTCTGGGTGGAGGGCCTGGGCGCACTGGGCGGCGGCCCGCTCTGGAGTGGCACTATAGCAGCCGACCTGCTGCCGTGGCAGCCGGCCCTGAATGCGGCTGGCACAGTACACATTCCCATGCGCTTGCGCAGACAATGGCGCAAGCGCGTATGCTTGCGCCCCTGCTTATGAACCAACTGCATTTGTTTTTGCCCTGCGCCGCCGGCGTCGAGGGCCTTTTGGCGGACGAAGTCCATGCCATCACCGGCGCCAGCGGCCAGGACCTGTTGGTGGCGCGCGGCGGCGTCATGCTGCGCGGCATGTGGCGCGATGCGCTGCTGCTGAACCTGCACAGCCGCCTGGCCCAGCGTGTGCTGGTGGAGCTGTCGCACAGCATGTACCGCAACGAGAACGATCTCTACCGCGCCGCCAGCGAGGTGGCCTGGGAGATCTGGTTCTCGCCCAAGGAGACCTTCAAGATCGAGGTCACCTCCCAGCACAGCCCGCTGACCAGCCTGAACTTTGCCGCGCTGCGCGTCAAGGATGCGATTGCCGACCGCTTCCGCGAGCGCCGCCACGGCGTGCGCCCTAGCGTGGAGACGCACCACCCCGATGTGCGCGTGCACCTGCACCTGACCACCGATGGCGCCACCATCTATATCGACACCTCGGGCGAGGCGCTGTTCAAGCGCGGCTGGCGCGAGGACAAGGGCGATGCCCCGCTGAAGGAAACCCTGGCTGCCGCGATGATTGCCGCCAGTGGCTGGGACCCGCATGGCGACGACCCGCAGCCGCTGTACGACCCCTGCTGCGGCAGCGGCACGGTGGTGATCGAGGCCGCCCAGATTGCGCGCAAGATTCCGGCCGGCATCCTGCGCCGCTTTGCGTTTGAAAAGCTGGTGCCTTTCCAGCGCCATGTCTGGGAAGCGATGCTGGACGAGGCCGAGCGCCAGATCCTGCCGCAAAGCCCGGTGGGCATCTATGGCTCGGACATCTCCTTCCGCATGGTGGACTTTGCCCAGCGCAATGCCGAGCGCGCCGGTGTGGCCGACACCATCGAGCTGCGCGGCGGCGATGCGCTGCAGCGCATGCCCCCGAGCGACCAGCCCGGCATGATGCTGCTCAACCCGCCCTACGGCGAGCGTATTGCCGCCGCCGGCAGTGCCGGCCGCAATGCGGCCGAGCGCATGGGCCATGTGGAGCGCGTTGGGCGCGAGACGGCGCAGACCGAGGATGGCGGCGAGTTCTTCACCCAGCTGGCCAGCCACTGGAAGAAGAACTACAGCGGCTGGAGCGCCTGGATGCTGACCCCCGACCTGAAGCTGCCCGGCAAGATGCGCCTGAAGGAATCGCGCCGCACCCCCATGTGGAATGGCCCGATCGAATGCCGTCTGTTCCGCTTTGACATGATCAAGGGCGCGCTCAAGCCCCGGGGCGAGCAGGCTGCGCCTGGCGACCAGCGATGAAGGTCGTGCTCAAGTGGCCTTCCTGCAATGAAGGCTACACCGGGCCCCTGCCCCGGCCGGTGGTGCTGGATACCAATATCGTGCTCGACATGCTGATCTTTGACGATCCGCACATCCCGCCGATCCGTGCGCTGGTGGCGCAGGGCGCGCTGCGCTGGATTGCCGACGAGGCCCAGCGCATCGAGTTGGAGCGGGTGCTGCACTACAGCCAGATCGCCCCGCGCGTCAGCTACTACGGCAAGACGCCCGAGGGCGTGATGGCCGCGTTCGATGCGGCCGTGCAGTATGTCGATGCCGCGCCCAAGATCCGCTTTAGCTGCACCGACCCAGACGACCAGCATTTTCTGGACCTGGCCAGCCAGCACCGCGCCTTGCTGGTGAGCAAGGACAAAGCCGTGCTCAAGCAGCGCAAAAGGGTGGCCACCTACTACGGCGCCACCGTGGGCAACCTGCTGCAGCTGGAGCCTGCCGAGGCCGAGGCCGAATCCCTGGCCTGATCGCGCTGCCCACTGTGGCGTGCCAACCACCCACAGCCCCAGAGGCGATCCAGCGGCGGCTTGGCCCGGCGCAGGCCGCGCCGCTATCATGGAACCCATTGCGCAGGGACGACCCAGCATGGCGCTGCAGCGCGCACCACCGCCAGGACGGCCTGGCCATTCCAAATTTCCCTCTTTCAAGGAGTTCGATATGGCCTGGGTTTATTTGCTGGTTGCCGGTGTGCTGGAAGTGGTGTGGGCGTTCACGATGAAGCAGTCGAATGGCTTCACCAACATCAAATACAGCGCGATCACCCTCGTCGCGATGATTGCCAGCTTTGGCCTGCTGTCGGTCGCGATGCGCAGCCTGCCGCTGGGCACGGCCTACACGATCTGGACCGGCATTGGCGCCGTGGGCGCCTTCCTGGTTGGTATCACCGTGCTGGGCGAGGCTCTGACGCCGATGCGCGTGGTGGCGGCCTTGCTGATCGTCAGCGGCTTGGTGCTGATGAAGCTGTCTTCTTCTTAATCCTGCGGATGCCTTAGGCCTGCGAACGTGTTTGCAGGCCCTGCGACAATAGCGGGATGACCGCAACTTCTACCGCTGCAGGCACTGTGCCTCGCAAGTCCCCGTCCCGGCTCTCCACGGTTGACAAGACCCGCATCGATGACACCCGCATCAAGGTGGTGCGTCCCTTGATCACGCCCGCCCTGCTGGAGGAGTGGCTGCCGATCACCGACGAGGCCTACCAGTTGGTGGAATCGAGCCGCGCGGCCATCTCCAAGATTCTTCATGGCCAGGACGACCGCCTGGTCGTCGTCGTAGGCCCTTGCTCCATCCACGACCATGACCTGGCAATGGACTATGCCCGCCAGCTCAAGGTGCAGGCCGAGGCCTGGAAGAACGACCTGCTGGTGGTGATGCGCGTGTACTTTGAGAAGCCGCGTACCACGGTGGGTTGGAAGGGCTATATCAACGACCCGCACCTCGACGGCAGTTTTGCCGTCAATGAGGGGCTGGAGCTGGCGCGCCGCCTGCTGCTGGATATCCTGGCGCTGGGCCTGCCAGCGGGCACCGAGTTTCTGGACCTGCTGTCGCCGCAGTTCATCAGCGACCTGGTCAGTTGGGGCGCCATTGGTGCGCGCACCACCGAGAGCCAGAGCCACCGCCAGCTGGCCAGCGGCCTGTCCTGCCCGGTGGGCTTCAAGAACGGCACCGATGGTGGCGTCAAGGTGGCCAGCGACGCGATCCTGGCAGCGCAGTCCGAGCATGCCTTCATGGGCATGACCAAGATGGGCCAGAGCGCCATCTTCGAGACCCGGGGCAACCGGGACTGCCACATCATCCTGCGCGGCGGCAAGCAGCCCAACTACAGCGCGGCCGATGTGCAGGCCGCCTGCGAGGTGCTGGCCAA
Organism: Comamonas sp. JUb58; assembly: GCF_004364775.1. Taxonomy (GTDB): domain Bacteria; phylum Pseudomonadota; class Gammaproteobacteria; order Burkholderiales; family Burkholderiaceae_C; genus Comamonas. The sequence goes on along the minus strand of NZ_SOAL01000005.1, from coordinate 214,587 downwards.
GGCCGGCCTGCATGAGCAGGTGATGATCGACCTGTCGCATGCCAACAGCAGCAAGCAGCACCGCCGCCAGATCGATGTGGCCGCCGATGTGGCCCAGCAGATCGCTGGGGGCGACCGCCGCATCACCGGTGTGATGATCGAGAGCCATATCCATGAAGGCCGGCAAGACATCGTCGAAGGCCAGCCACTGGCCTATGGTGTCTCGCTCACCGATGCCTGCATCAGCATGGAGCAGACCCTGCCGGTGCTGGCCCAGCTGGCGCAAGCGGTGCAGACGCGCCGCGCTGCCAACAAGGGCTAAAACAGCCTAGGCGGCTCAGCGCTGCGCCGCGCCCAGCATGATCACGCCCATGCCGGCCAGGCACAGCAGCACGCCGGCGATGTCCCAGCTGCTGGGGCGGATGCCATCGACCAGCCACAGCCAGGCAATCGCCGTCGTCACATAGACGCCCCCATAAGCGGCATACACCCGGCCTGTGGCGGTCGGGTGCAGGCTCAGCAGCCAGACAAAGGCCAGCAGCGCCAGCACTGCTGGCAGCAGCACCCAGGCCGGTGCCTTGTCCTTGAGCCAGAGATAGGGCAGGTAGCAGCCCACAATCTCGGCAATCGCTGTCAGCACAAACAGGGCGGTGGTGGTCAACAGAGACATCAGGTCGCTTTCGTAAAGGTGGGCAGGCGGGCGGCCAGTTCGGTGTCGTGCTGCGCCAGCTGCTGCAGTTGGGCAAAGGCCGGCGCTGCAGCGGGCACGATGCTGTGGCCGCAGACCTGGGCATAGCCCTCCAGAAACGGCTGCGCCATCTCCGCGTTTCGCAACCAGGTATCGGCGCAGGCAAGCAGCGCGGAGCAGGCGGCTTCGTCGCGCCCCATCTGGGTAATGGCCCAGAGCGCGGCCTGGCTTTCCACCTCGTCCAGATCGGCATGGTCCTGCACCAGCAGATCCAGTGCTTGCTGGCGCTCGTCGGCCGGCAGTTGCCGGTCGGCCAGCAGTTGGCCGATGGCGGCGATGGCGGGAACGCGGGTAGGCAGACCGTGTTGGTTCAGGCTCATGGCAGACGGGGAGTGTTGCAGATTGCCGCCAAAGGGCGGCTGGGGGCACCAAGCGGGCATGCAAGCTGCCAATATCAGGCCAATCCCGATTAGAATTTCATAAATCGAGACATGAGTCTCGTAATAAGTAACTTATATACTGAAATATGAATTCTGAAGCGGATGGAAAACTGGTCAGCGCCTTGGTGCGCGGCGTCAGTATTTTGCAGTGCTTTAACAACAAGCAGCAAGAACTCAGTGGCAAAGAGCTGATGGACCTGACGGGTTTGCCCAAACCGACCTTGTTCCGCCTGACCGAAACCCTGTGCGAGCTGGGCCTGCTGCGCTATTCGGAGCGCCTGTCCAAGTACGTGCTGGGCATTGGGGTGCTCAACCTGGCATCGCCCTTGCTGTCGCGCATGACGGTGCGGCAGTTTGCCCGCCCGCAGATGCAGGAGCTGGCCAACTACATGGGCGGCCAGATCCAGCTGGCGGTGGGTGAGGGCCGGCGCCTGGTGCTGGCCGAGCTGGCCAATGGCATGGACAACAAGGTCTTCACGCCCGAGATCGGGGTGGCCGTATCCTTGGTGCGTACGGCCACCGGCCGCGCCTACCTGCTGGGCCAGAGCGAGGCCGAGCGCCAGGCCTATCTGGACGAGCTCGATGGCCGCGCGCCCGAGCGCGCCGCGCTGCTGCGCGAGCGCCTGGACGATGCGCGCCAGGACCTGGCCCTGCACGGCTTTTGCCGCAGCCATGGCGACCTGCACCGCGAGATTCTGTCGATCGCCGTGCCGCTGTCGCAGCCCATCGATGGCGAGCGCTGGGTGTTTGGCGCCTCTGTCCCCACCTACAACCCCAAGAGCCGCGAGCTGGAGACCGACATCGGCCCGCGCCTGGTGACCCTGGTGCGCTCGCTCGAAGGGCTGATCGGCACCTCCAGCCTGTCCTGATCCGGGCGGCAGCGCATCGCAAAAAACAACCACAGGAGACAAGCATGAAAGTATTGGACGGCATCAAGGTGCTGGAGATTGGTGGCCTGGGACCGGGCCCGTTCTGCGCGATGCACCTGGCCGACCTGGGCGCCGATGTGATCTCCATCGTGCGCGAGGAAAAAGGCGCGGCCCCCACCGGCAACCTGCTCAACCGGGGCAAGCGCTCGGTGTTTGCCGACCTCAAAAGTGCCGAGGGCAAGGCCCTGGTGCTGGCCCTGGTGCGCGATGCCGATGTGCTGATCGAAGGCATGCGCCCCGGCGTGATGGAGCGCCTGGGCCTGGGCCCGGCCGAGTGCCAGGCCCTCAACCCGGCCCTCGTCTACGGCCGCATGACTGGCTGGGGCCAGACCGGCCCACTGGCCCCGCGCGCCGGCCATGACAACAACTACGCGGCCGTCTCGGGTGCGCTCTGGGGCTGCAGCCCGGCCGATGCGCGGCCCGTGTCGTCGTTTGCGATGGTGGGCGATATCGGCGGCGGCGCGCTCTACCTGATGACCGGCCTGCTTGCCGGCGTGATCCAGGCGCGCAGCAGCGGCAAGGGCAGCGTGGTGGATGCCGCGATTGTCGATGGTGCCGCCCATATGCTGAACCTGGCGCTCAGCGCCCGCCAGCGCGGCGTGGTGGCCGATGTGCGCGGCCAGAGCATCCATGACAGCTCGCCGTTCTACGAAACCTATGTCTGCGCCGATGGCGAGCACATCACGATTGGCAGCATCGAGCCGCAGTTCTATGCGCTGCTGCTGCAGACCCTGGGCCTGGCGGACGACCCGGACTTTGCCGCGCCCCAGTCGCAATGGGACAAGGCACTGTGGCCGCGCCGCCGTGCGCGCCTGCAGGCGCTGTTCATCACCGAGCCGCGCGCGCACTGGCAGCGCCTGATGGAAGACAGCGATGTCTGCTTTGGCATGGTGCTGAGCCCGCTGGAGGCCGCAGCCCACCCGCATATGCAGGCGCGCGGCGTCTACCACGAGCAAGGCGGCGTGCTGCAGGCAGCACCGGCGCCGCGTTTTGACGGCCAGGCCTATGACACGCCGGCGATGTGCGCTGCGGGTGCGCATACCGAGGCCGTACTGGCGCAGGTGAGCGCAGGGGATGGCAGCGCCGCCTGGCGCCGTTGAGCGCGCCCGACTGCGCCGGGGTGCGACAATGCTGCCCTGCCTGGGCAGCGCCTGGCCGGGCACAGATCAAGGGAGTTGCCGATGGGCATCGTGGTTTTTTACCTGCGCAACAACGCCGAGGATGCCGAGGGCCTGCCGCCCGACTGGCAGCCGCAGTGCCTGGCCTATAGCGACAAGCAGATGAGCGAGGCGCTGGCGCAATGCCAGCGCCTGCGCGCCGATCCGCGCCATGCGCATGTGGTGATGTCGTCCGAGCTGCGCGACATGGTCGGCCAACTAGGGGTAGCGGCAGTGGAAGACGGCCGCACGCCCGATGGCGAGCACTATGACTGGAGCAAGGCGGGGCGGGCAGGGATGAGCCGCCGCAATGCGATGGAGCCGCCCAAGAAGCGCGGCAGCGCCAGCAACGAATAAGCCGGTTGTGTCAGCCCCGCGCCGGCCACTGGAAGGGCGCAGGCTGCTTGTTCAAAAAAGCCTGCACGGCTTCGCGGTGCTCGGCCGTGCCCATCGCCAGCGCCTGGGCGTTGGCCTCTTGCTCCAGCAGCGCGGGCAAGTCGTTCGCGGCCATCGCGAGCGAGCGTTTGATCAGGCTCAGCGCCACCGGCGATGCACCGACAAAGCTCTGCGCAATCGCCTGGGCCCGCGCCTGCAACTGCTCGGGGGCAACCAGCTCGCTGGCAATGCCCAGCTGCAAGGCCTCCTGGGCAGAGACTTCGCGGCCCGAGAGCATCAGCTCCCGCGCGCGCTGCACGCCGACCACGCGCGGCAAGGTGTAGAAAGCCGCGCAGTCGGGCACGACGCCCACCCGGATAAAGGACATCGCAAAGCGCGCCCGGTCCGAGGCGATGATGAAGTCCGCCGCCAAAGCCAGGCTGAAGCCCGCGCCATAGGCGGCGCCGTCCACCGCCGCAATCACCGGCTTGTCCAGCAGCATCAGGTCCTTGAGCCAGTGGTGCAGGCTGGACAGCCGCGCGCGCCAGCCGGCATTGTCCAGGCCCGAGGCCGCAATATTGCCCAGATCACCGCCCGAGCAGAAGTGGCTGCCCTCGCCGGTCAGCACCAGCGCACGCAGGCTGGCGTCGGTCTGCACCAGGCGCACCACCTCGGCCATCTCTTCGCGCATCTGCGGGTCGAAGGCATTGCGCTTGGCCGGGTAGTTGAAGCGCAGGGTGGCCACGCCATCCTGGCGCTCAAAAATGATGCGTTCGTAGTTGCTGCTCATGCGGCGCTCCGGGGCACGTAGGAGGCCCGCATGTCGCGCCCGCCGCGCAGCGCGGCGCCGCCATCGACCGGGATGATGGCCCCGGTCACATAGCTGGCCAGTTCGGACGACAGGAACAGCGCCATGTGGGCGACATCGTCGGTGCTGCCCATGCGCAGCAGCGGCACGGTGGAGACGGCGCGCTCCAGCGCATCGGCCGTGGGCGCCAGGCGGCGCATGCCCTCGGTATCGCCGATGGGGCCGGGCGAGATGCTGTTGACGCGGATGCCGTCCTCCCCCCATTCCAGCGCCAGCACCTTGGTCATCATGTCGATGCCCGCCTTGGCCGCGCAGGCATGGACCTGGTACATGGTCGGGTTGACGCCTTGCGGCGCCGAGATGTTGATGACGCTGGCGCCGGGCTTGCGCAGCATCGGGTAAGCCAGGCGCAGCACATGGAAGCTGCCATTGAGGTCGATATCGACAACGGTCTTGAAGCCATTGGGCGACAGGTCCTTGGCCGGTGCAATGAAGTTGCCCGCCGCGCCCGAGACCAGCACATCGATGGGACCAAAACGGGCATGCGCCTGCTCCAGCGCGGCCTGCACGGCAGCCGGGTCTCGCACATCGGCGCTCAGGCCCAGGGCCTGGGCGCCCAGCGCCTCCAGCTCGGCGGCGGCCTGGGCCACCTTGTCGGCCGAGCGGCTCATGACCACGACATGCGCGCCCGCACGGGCGAAGGCCTTGGCAATGCCCAGGTTGATGCCACTGCTGCCGCCTGCGACAAACACATGCTGGTGGCGAAAGGAGAAAGAGCTCATGGGTGTTCCGTATGCAAAGAAAGGGGGGAGGCAGCGGCTTGCTGCGCCGCCTCCTGCAGTGCGCGCCACTGGATCTTGCCGGTGGCGGATTTGGGCAGCGCGGCGAGAAAGTCCACCGCGCGCGGCACCTTGTAGGCGGCCATCTGTTCACGGCTCCAGCCGATGATCTCGTCCTCGGAGCTCTGTGCGCCGGGCCGCAGCACCACCAGGGCCTTGACCGATTCGCCGCGCCTGGCGTCGGGCACGGCAATCACGCAGGCCTCCAGCACGGCCGGGTGGCTGTAGAGCATGTTCTCGACCTCGGCGGGCCAGACCTTGTAGCCATTGGCATTGATCATGCGTTTCAAGCGGTCGCGCATGAAGTAGTAGCCGTCCGCGTCTACCGAGGCCAGGTCACCGGTGCGAAAGTAGCGCCGGCCATGGCGCTCGAAAAAGGCCTCGCGGTTGGCCTCGTCATTGCGCCAGTAGCCCTGCATCACCTGTTCGCCGCTGGAGACCAGCTCGCCCACCTCGCCGGCGGGCAGCTCTTCCAGGGTCTCGGGGTCGACGATCATCGAATGCACGCCCTGGGTGGGCACGCCCAGGCACTGGCGCTTGGTGTGGCCGGGCGGGTTGGCGTGCAAGAAGGCGGCGGTCTCGGTCAGGCCATAGCCTTCGCTGTAATGCAGGCCATAGCGCTCGGCCAGCATCTGCGAGACGGCCTCGGGCATGGCCGCGCCGCCGCCAGCCAGCATGGCCAGGCTCGACAGGTCCAGCCCATGGGCAGCGGCCTGGCTGAACAGGTCGATCACCATGCTGGGCGGCGCCGTCCAGGCGGTGACCTGGTGGCGCTCGATCAGCCGGGCGGCCAGCAGCGCATCCCAGCGCGGCATCATCACCACGGTGCCGCCCACGGCAATGGGCATGTTCATGCCGTACTGCGTGCCCAGCATGTGGAACATCGGTGCGACCGACAGAAACACCAGGTCGTCATTGAAGCCGCGCCACAGGCGCGACCCGGTGAGCGATGCCAGCACCGAATGGTGGCTGTGCATGCAGCCCTTGGGGTGGCCAGTGGTGCCCGAGGTATAGGGGATGGTGGCCAGCGTGTCGGCCTGCGCCACACGCGGGCCGGGCGCCAGCTGCAGCGCCAGCGCTGCGGCAAAGCCATGGTAGGGGCCAGTGGGCAGCGGCAGGCGCGGCGCGGTCACCATCTCGGGCAGTGCATCGGGCGGTGGCGTGGTGGGCAGCGCATCGCTGTAGGCATGCACGACCACCGCATCGAGCAGGCCTTCGCCCACACAGGGCTGGGCGCTGGCCAGCAGCTCCTGGGCGACGATGGCCAGACGCGCGCCGCTGTTGTCGGCGTAGTAGCGCAGCTCGGTGGCGGTGGTCATCGCGCTCACCGGCACCACCACGCCGCCGGCGCGGTAGATGGCATAGCAGGCGATGACGAACTGCGGGCAGTTCTGGCTTTGCAGCAGCACGCGCTGGCCCGGTGCCAGCTGCAGGCGCTGCTGCAGGAAGCCGGCCAGCGCCTCCACCTGGGCCAGCAGCTGGGCATAGCTGGTGCTGGCGCCCGCGTAGATGATGGCGGCCTTGTCCGGGTAGCGCTGGGCCGAGGCCGCCAGGTTGTCATCCAGGCTGATGCGGGGCACGCGCAGATCGCGCGAGACGCCTTTGGGCCAGTAGAAAGGCAGCGGGGTGCGTGGGGAAGCAGTAGAGGTGTCAGGCATGGGCAGCTCGCTTCAATCCAGCTGCAGCTGCTGGCTGTGGATCAGCGCGCCCCAGGTCTGCTGGTCATCGGCCACCAGCTTTGCAAAGCCGGCTTGCGGCATGCCGCCGGGGCGGCCGCCCAGCTCGCGGTAGCGGCGCATGATGTCGGGGTCATGCAGCACGGCCTGCAGGTTCTCGGCCAGCTTTTTCTGCACCTCGGGCGGGGTCTTGGCAGGCACGAAGAAGCCCATCCAACCAACTTGGTTGAAGTTGCGCATGCCCAGTTCGGTCATCGTTGGCACCTCGGGCAGATCGGGCTCGCGCTGGTCGCCGGTGACGGCCAGCGGGCGCAGCTTGCCGTCCTTGATATGGACCAGGGAGGCAGTCATGTTGTCGAACATGAACTGGGTCTCGCCGGTCACGATGGCCATGGTGCCGGGGGCCGAGCCCTTGTAGGGAATGTGGACCACATCGGTGCCGGTGCGCTCCTTGAAGAGCTCGCCCATCAGGTGCGTGGTCTGGCCCACACCGGCCGACGAGAACGACAGCTTGCCTGGCTGTGCGTTGGCTGCGGCCACCAGCGCATCCAGACTCTGGATCGGCGATTTGGCGGGCACGACCAGCACGTTGGCGAACGAGATCATGTCGGTCAGCGGGGCAAAGTCGCCGGGCTTGTAGCTGAGCTTTTTATAGGCCGTGTAGTTGATGGCATTGGAGCCACTGTTGCCCACCAATACCGTATAGCCATCGGGCTGGGCGCGCGCCACCAGGCTGGCCCCCAGGCTGCCGCCGGCGCCGGGTTTGTTGTCGACGATCACCGACTGGCCCAGGCGCTGGCCCAGCTTTTGGGCCAGCAGGCGCGCGGGGATATCAGTCGACCCGCCTGCTGCACCGGGCACCACCAGGGTGATGGTGCGCGTGGGCCAGTTGGCCTCGGCATGGGCGTTGAGTGCGCTGGCGAGCAGCGCCAGGGCCGCCAAGGCCCGCAGGGGCTGGCGAAGAGGCTGGCTACGTGGCATAGGTTTGTCTCCTGCTGCGCGCTTCTGTGGCGCGTCCAAGGGCTGTGCAACTGAGAGTGTTGGACGGGGTTCAGGCACCCTTCCAGACCGGTGCGCGCTTTTCCGCGAAGGCGGCTGCGCCTTCGCGCGCATCCTGCGAGCTGAAGACCGGCGCGGTGATCTCGGCCTGGCGGTCGAACATCTCCGCCAGCGGCCATTCGCCCGACTGGCTGGCCACCTGCTTGCTCGCGGCCACGGCCAGCGGGCCATTGGCGGCAATGGACTGCGCCAGTGCCAGCGCGGCATCGAGTGCGCCGCCGGGCTCGGTCAGGCGGTTGACCAGGCCCAACTCGGCAAAGCGCTCGGCGCCAAACATGTCGCCGGTGAGGATGCATTCCATCGCCACGTGGTAGGGCAGGCGCTTGGGCAGGCGCAGCAGGCCACCGGCCGATGCGGCCAGGCCACGCTTGACTTCGGGCAGGCCAAATTTGGCATCGCGCGCGGCCACGATCAGGTCGCAGGCGAGGGCCACCTCAAAGCCGCCGGCCAGTGCATAGCCTTCCACCGCTGCGATCAGCGGCTTGGCCGGTGGCCGCATCGTCAGCCCGCAAAAGCCGCGCCCCGGCAGGCTGGGGCGCTTGCCCTGCAAAAAGCCCTTCAAGTCCATGCCGGCGCAAAAGCTGCCGCCCGCGCCGGTGATGATGCCGACCCGCAGCTCCGGCTGGCTGTCCAGCGCATCCAGCGCGCTGGCCATTGCCTCGGCCATCTCCAGGGTGGCGGCATTGCGCGCCTGGGGGCGGTTGAGCTGCATGATGAGCACCGGGCCACGGGTTTCGACCAGGAGTTCTGCGGTTTCAGAGCCAGACATGGGGACCTTTCAACAGGCTGTTGGGTGCAGGGCAGTGCGGTTCAACGGGGTTGCATGCGGATGGCGCCGTCCAGGCGGATGGTTTCGCCGTTCAGCATGGGGTTCTCCAAAATGTGCAGCGCCGTCATCGCGTACTCGGGCGGGCGGCCCAGGCGTGCCGGGTTGGGGACCGAGGCGGCCAGCGACTGGCGCACGTTCTCGGGCAGCTTGGCGAGGATGGGGGTGTCGAACAAGCCCGGGGCAATGGTGCAGACGCGGATCATCTTGGAGGCCAGATCGCGGGCGGCGACGATGGTCATGCCAATGACGGCGGCCTTGGACGAGGCATAGGGGATCTGGCCGATCTGGCCTTCATAGCCTGCGACCGAGGCGGTCAGCACGCAGGCGCCGCGCTCGCCTTCCAGCGGCTCGTTCTGCGCCATCGCCACAGCCGACAGGCGCAAGGTGTTGAAGGTACCGATCTGGTTGATGCGGATGATGTTCGTGTACTTCTCCAGCGAGCCGGGGCTGCCGTCCTTCTCGATCAGGCGCACCGGGCCGCCGATGCCGGCGCAGTGCACCAGCGCACGGAACTGGCCCCAGGCCTGCGCGGCAGACACGGCCTTTTGCATCTGCTCGGCATCGGCCACATCGGCCTTGATGAATTTGAGCTGGCCGGCGTACTGCTTTTCCATCGCCGCGCCGCGCTCTTCGTTCAGGTCCACCGCCACCACGTTCAGGCCGCGCTCCAGCAGGGCCACAGCGCTGGCTTCGCCCAGCCCCGATACGCCGCCGGTCACGAGGGCGGTCATTCCTTGGGTCAATTGCATCTCAAAAATCCTTGTCAGTTCAAACGTTCAATCCGATGGAGCCGTTGTGATGGCTCTCTGAGGCGCTTAGCGCAGTACCTCAATAATCGTGGCGTTGGCCATGCCGCCTGCCTCGCACATCGACTGCAGGCCATAGCGCTCACCGCTGTCTTCCAGCGCATGCAGCATCGTCGTCATCAGCCGCAGGCCCGAGGCGCCCAGCGGGTGGCCCAGTGCAATCGCGCCGCCGCGCGGGTTCAGGCGTTCGCCATCGGCACCCAGCTCTTTCTGCCAGGCCAGCGGCACCGAGGCAAAGGCCTCGTTAATCTCGTAGTGCGCAATGTCGCCCAGCAGCATGCGCGCCTTGGCCAGCACGCGCTGGGTGGCGGGGATGGGGGCGGTCAGCATGTAGAGCGGGTCATCGCCGACCACATCAAAGGCCACAAAGCGGGCGCGTGGGCGCAGGCCCAGTTGCAAGGCGCGCTCCTCGCTCATGATCAGCATGGCGCTGGCACCATCGGTCATCTGCGAGGCATTGCCGGCCGTGGTGCTCCACTGGATCTGCGGGAAGCGGGCCGAGAGTTCTTCGCTCTCGAACACGGCCTTGAGGCCGGCGAGCTTCTCGGGCGTGGTGCTGGCGCGGATGGTCTCGTCGGCGCTGACGAGGCCGAGCGGGCTGCGGATGGGCACGATCTCGCGGGCAAAGCCGCCGCTGCTTTGGGCGGCATGGGCGCGCTGGTGCGAGCGGGCGGCATAGGCATCCAGATCGCTGCGCGACAGGCCCCACTTGGCGGCGACCAGATCGGCCGACACCCCTTGGCCGACGAGGCCCGGCGCATAGCGCTCGTCAAAGCGAGGGCCGGTGGTGTTCTTTCCCATGCGCGAGCTGCCCATCGGCACCCGGCTCATCGATTCGACACCGCAGGCGATGACGATGTCCTGCATGCCGGACATGATGGCCTGCGCCGCAAAGTGCACCGCCTGCTGGCTGGAGCCGCATTTGCGGTCGATCGTGGTCGAGGGCACATGGGTGGGCAGGCCCGCAGCCAGCCAGGCCAGGCGCCCGGGCGTACCCGCCTGCTCGCCCGCCTGGCTGACGCAGCCGCAGATCACGTCATCAACGGTCGCGGGATCGAGCTGGTTGCGGGCCACCAGCTGTTCCAGCACCTGGGAGAGCAGGTCGACCGGGTGGACTTCGGCCAGGGCGCCATCGGGTTTGGCCCGGGCCATGGGGCTGCGGATGGCATCGACTATGACGGGTGTTTTCATCATTTAATGAGACTTGTGGATCATTAAATTAATAATAGGTTTCAAAAAACTGAATACATACTGGTATTTACCCGCAGCAAAAATCGAAAAAAACGCCAGATACTGTCCGTGGAACGAAGAAATTCGAGACAAGAGATTCAAAATTAAAGTAAAGATGTAACACAGGTGATTGCGTGCGGCGGTCAGCTGTGCACCACGGAGACCGAGGAGATGCACAACTTCTTCAGCTGGGCCCAGGCCCAGCCCGAGCGGGTGGTTTTGACGCAGGCCGACACCGGCCGTCGCTACACCGCCGGCGAGATAGCGCAGGGCGCCGAGCAGATGGCGCAGTGGCTGGCACAGCAGGGGCTGCAGGCCGAGGAGACCATCGCGGTGCTGCTGGAGAACCGCTATGAAATCATGCAACTGGTGCTGGCCGCGCGGCTGGCCGGCCTGTATGCCGCCGTCATCAGCACCCACCTGACCGCTGCCGAGGTGGCCTATATCGCCCAGGACAGCGGCGCCAAGATGCTGCTGGTCTCCAGCAAGACCTGGCCGACCGCGCAAGAGGCGGTGCAGGGCCTGGCGCTGGCCTGCTATTCGGTCGATGGCGATACGCCTGGCGTGGCGCCCTTGGCCGATGCATTGGCGGCTGTGCCCCAGGGCGCAGAGATCGACCTGGCCATGCGCCCGCTGGGCCGCGATCTGCTCTATTCCAGCGGCACCACCGGCCGGCCCAAGGGCATCAAAAAGCCGCTGCTGGCGGCGGCATACCGCACGCAGCGCGACCCCGAAGTCGCCGCATGGATGCGCAGCATGCGGTTTGATGAAGATGCCGTCTACCTCTCGCCCGCGCCGCTCTACCACGCAGCGCCCTTGCGCTACAGCCTGCGCACCCTGGATGTCGGCGGCTCGGCCATCATCATGAGCCGCTTTGACCCCGAGCAGGCGCTGGCGCTGATCGAGCGCTACCAGGTCACGCACAGCCAGTGGGTGCCAACGATGCTGGGGCGCCTGCTCAAGCTGCCCGATGAGGTCAAGCGCCGCTACCGGCTGGACAGCCACCGCGTGGCGATCCATGCGGCAGCACCTTGCCCGGTGGCCGTCAAGCAGGGCGTGCTGGACTGGTGGGGCGACATCCTGCTGGAGTACTACGCCGGCTCCGAAGGCTGCGGCACCACCTTGATCGATTCGGCCCAGTGGCGGGCACGGCCGGGCTCGGTCGGCCGGGCAATCAGCGGCCAGCTGCACATCGTCGGCGACGAAGGCCAGGAGCTGGGCGTGGGCGAGGTGGGCCGGGTCTATTTCTCGGGCGGCGGCGCTTTCCAGTACCTCAATGACGAGCGCAAGACGCGCGAGGCCATTGATGCGCGCGGCTGGGCCACCTATGGCGATATCGGCCATGTCGATGCCGAAGGCTTTCTGTTCCTGAGCGACCGGCGCGCCGACCTGATTTTGTCGGGCGGGGTCAACCTCTACCCGCAAGAAATCGAGAACGCGCTGGCCCAGCATGCGGCCGTGGAAGAGGTGGCCGTCGTCGGCGTGCCCGATGAGGACTTTGGCGAGCAGACCCTGGCCGTTGTGGTGCTCAAGCCTGGCTTTGCGCCCGACGAGGCGATGGCGCGCGCGATTGTCGATCAGGCCGCTGGCAGCCTGTCCAAGGTCAAGCGGCCGCAGCGCCTGGTGTTCGAGCCCAGCCTGCCCCGGCTGGAGACCGGCAAGCTGCTGCGCCGCGTGCTCAAGGACCGTTTCAAGGAGGCGCCGCAGGCGGGCTTTGGCCTGCGCAGTGCCAGCGGCGCCCAGGGCTGATGCCCTTCATTCATTTTTCTTCATTCCACTTTTGACCACCATGCAAGACCTGACCCAACGCAGCGTGTTCCGCGAAGACCATCTGCAGTTCCGTGATGCCGTCCGCCATTTCTTTGACAAGGAGATCGTGCCCTTCCATGCGCAGTGGGAGCGCGATGGCATCGTCCCCAAGGAGGTCTGGCGCAAGGCCGGCCGCGAAGGCCTCTTGAACACCATGCTGCCCGAGCCCTATGGCAGCGGTGGCGACTTTGGCCATGCCGCCGTGCTGATCGAAGAGATCGCCCGCACGGGCGCCAGCGGCCTGGGCTTTCCGCTGCACTCGGACATCGTTGCGCCCTATATCCATGCCTATGGCAACACCGCACAAAAGGACCGCTGGCTGCCCAAGATGGCAGCCGGCGAGATGATTGGCGCGATTGCGATGACCGAGCCCGGCGCGGGCAGCGACCTCAAATCGGTGCGCACCACGGCCAAGCGCGACGGCGACCACTATGTGATCAATGGCGCCAAGACCTTTATCACCAACGGCATCAATGCCGAGATCGTCGTCGTGGTCTGCAAGACGGCGCCCGATCTGGGGGCCAAGGGCGTGTCGCTGATCGTCGTCGAAGACGGCACCCCCGGCTTTGCGAAGGGCCGCAAGCTCGAGAAGATCGGCCTGATGGCGCAGGACACCTCGGAGCTGTTCTTTGACGACGTGCGCGTGCCGGTGGGCAACCTGCTGGGCGAAGAGAACATGGGCTTCAAGTACCTGATGCACGAGCTGGCGCAGGAACGCCTGGTGGTGGCGGTGCGCGCTGCCATGTCGATCGAGGCCTTTTTGCAGAAGACCGTGGACTACACCCGCGAGCGCAAGGCCTTTGGCCAGACGGTGTTCGAGTTCCAGAACACCCGCTTCAAGCTGGCCGAGGCCAAGGCCCAGGCGACGATGCTGCGCGTGTTTGTCGATGACTGCATGCGCCTGCACCTGACGCGCGATCTGACCCCGGACCGCGCGGCCATGGTCAAGCTCAATGCGACGGCGCTGCAGAACAAGCTGCTCGACGAATTTTTGCAGCTGCATGGCGGCTACGGCTACATGACCGAGTACCAGGTCGGCCGGGCCTGGACCGATGCCCGCATTGGCCGCATCTACGGCGGCAGCGACGAGATCATGAAGGAAATCATTGCCCGAACGCTTTGATCATGACCAGCGCCCCGAGCACGCCACAGAGCGCGCCAGCGGCATAACCAGCAATAGGAGACAAACCATGCAAAACCGCCGCTCGGCCCTGGGCCGTGTGCTCACCACTGCAGCCTGCGCTGCCCTGGTGCTTGCCACCGGCAGCGCCCTGGCCGCCGACAACTACCCCAGCAAGCCCATCCGGCTGGTGGTGCCCTACCCGGCAGGGGGCGGCACCGACATCATTGCCCGCCTGATGGGCACCCAGCTGTCGCAGCGCTGGGGCCAACCGGTGATTGTGGACAACAAGCCCGGTGCCAGCGGCATGATGGGCAACGACCTGGTGGCCAAGGCGCCCGGCGATGGCTACACGGTGCTGCTGGGCATCACGGCGCTGGTGCAGATCCCCGCGCTGTACAAGAAGGTGCCATACCAGCTGAGCGACCTGGCGCCGGTGTCGCAGGCGGTCAAATCGGCCGACCTGGTGTTTGTGCCGCGCAGCTCGGGCATCACCAGCCTGCAGCAGTTCGTGGCCAAGGCCAAGGCCCAGCCGGGCAAGCTCAACTACGGCTCCTACGGCAATGCCACCTCGTCCCACCTGCATGGCGAGCAGCTCAAGCTCAAGGCCGGCATCGACATGGTCCACGTGCCTTACCAGGGCTCGGGCCCCGAAATGGCGGCCATGCTGGGCGGCAAGCTGGAGTCGGCCTTCATTGACGCGGCTGCTGCCTACCCGCATATCAAATCGGACAAGGTCAGCATTTTGGCGGTGACCGGCGCGCAGCGCCACCCCGCGCTGCCCGATGTGCCGACCATGGCCGAGGCCGGCTACAGCGGCTTTGAAGCCAATGGCTGGTTTGGCTACTTTGTGCCGGCCAGCACCCCGCAGCCGATTGTGGACAAACTGGGCAATGAGCTGGCCGCCATCGTCAAGATGCCCGAGATCAGCAAGCGCCTGCTGGACATGGGCCTGATCCCCGTGGGCTCGACGCCGGCGGAGTTCAAGCCGCTGCTGGCCCGCGATGCGGCGCACTGGAAATCGATTGTCGATGCGGCGAAGATCTCGATGGATTGACGCGAAAACACAGCGCTTTAACGGGACTTCAGGGAGGTGGCGCCGTACAGGAGAAGCCCAGCCATGGCAGACTATCGCCTATGTCCCCTCCCGCCTTGCTTGTTGCCGATGACCACCCCCTGTTTCGCGCTGCCGTTGTGCAGGTGATCCGGGGGCGTTTTGGCGCCTTCGAGGTGCTGGAAGCCTCCAGTGCCAGCTCGCTCAGCGCGGCGCTGGCGGCCCACCCTGGCATCGAGCTGGTGCTGCTCGATCTGACGATGCCGGGTACCCATGGTTTTTCGGCGCTGCTGCATGTGCGCGGTGCCTACCCGCAGCTGCCGGTGGTGGTTATCTCGTCCAACGACCACCCGCGCATCATCCGCCGCGCCCAGCAGTTTGGCGCCTCGGGCTTCATCTCCAAGGCCGCAGCGGCCGATGCCATCACTGCAGCGATCGAGGCAGTGCTGGAAGGTGACACCGTCTTCCCCTCGATGGCGGCCGAGCTGTCGCAGGAGGATGCCGAGCTGGCCGCCCGCCTGGCGCAGCTGACCCCGCACCAGTTCAAGACCCTGCTGTACCTGGCCGATGGCCTGCTCAACAAGCAGATTGCGCAGGAGATGGGCGTGACCGAGCACACCGTGAAGGTGCATGTGACCGCGATCCTGAAAAAGCTCGGCTGCCACAGCCGCACCCAGGTCGCCGTGCTGGTGCGCAACCTGGAGGCCGACGGCGGTATGCCCACCGACGACTCAGCGCTGCCTTAGAGCCGCTAACACAACCCTTGATACGTCGTTGCCAAGCCTTGTCGTACTACTGTACTGCCTGCGGCTTGACGCCTAGTCTCAACCGCAAACCTTCGGTTTGCTGGGTCGTGTTACCGGCTCTTAGCAGCAGCTGGCCGACCAGCGCACGCAGAGCGGCTGGCCGCGCGGGCTGGGTCAGCACCCCCCAACCCAGCGCACTGGCCTGTTGGCTGGCGGCATCTTGCTGATCGGCATCCGCGCTGAGCCAGACAACGCCCGGCGTCTTGGGCCCGCAGGCCAGCAAGGCCCGGATGGCCGCTGGCGTGGCATGCGCCGCATCCACCACCACAAAGGCGGGCCAAGGGCCCTGGCCGCTGCGCGCCTGCGCCAAGGCCGTCTCGGCATCGGCATGCTGCGCCACCTGGCAGCCCCAGCGCTGCAGCAGCGGCGCAGTGCCGCTGATGGCGGCCTGGCCGATGCACCAGGCGCTGGCGCCTTGCAGCGGTGCGGCCTGGCCGCCCGCAGGCGCTGCCTCGGCAGCCTGGGGCGCTGGCTCCGGGGCCAAGGCGCTGAGGCTCAAGGGCACCTCGACCCAGAACACCGAGCCCCGGCCCAGGGTCGAGCGCAGGCCAATCGGGTGCTGCAACAGGCGCCCCAGGCGGTCCACAATGGCCAGGCCCAGGCCGGCGCCCCGGTCATGCTGGCGGCCGGTCTCCAGCCGGCGGAATTCCTCAAAGATCTCGCGGTGCAGGCTCTCGGGGATGCCCGGGCCCTGGTCATGCACCTCGATGCGCAGATGCTGGCCGACGCGGCGGCAGCCCAGCACGATGCGGCCGTGGCGCGTGTAGCGGATGGCGTTGGACAAAAAGTTCTGCACGATGCGGCGCAGCAGCGCCTCGTCGCTGTGCACCATGGCGCGGCAGGGAATGACCTGCAGACGCAGGCCATGGCCCTGGGCCAGCACGCCCAGACTGCTGCCCAGCTGGGCCAGCATGGGCTGCAGCGCAAAGTCACGGCGGTTCACCTCCAGCTGACCCGATTCCATGCGCGCGATGTCGAGCAGGCTGTTGAGGATGTCGTCCTGCGAGGCCAGCGCCCCTTCCACATCGCTGGCCAGCTGCAAGGCCTTGTCGCCCTGCACATGCTGGCGCAGCAGCGAGGCAAACACGCGCGCGGCGTTCAGCGGCTGCAGCAGGTCATGCACGGCGGCGGCCACAAACTTAGACTTGTAGCGGTTGGCCTGCTCGGCCTCGCGCTTGGCCTGGGCCAGGTCTTCGGTGCGGTCGGCAATGCGCTTTTCCAGCGCGTCGGCCAGAGAGCGCAGCTCGCGTGCCGCATTCTTGTAGCTGGTGATGTCGGCATAGCTGGTCACAAAGCCGCCGTCGGGCAGGGGGTTGCCCCGGATCTCCAGCACGGTGCCATCGGCCTTTTCGCTCTCGCGTGCATGGGGCTTGCCGCTGCGCAAGAACTGCATGCGCCGCTCGATGGCCTCGTCGATATCGCCCGAGCCCAGCAGGCCCCGGCGTGCGTTGTAGCGGTACAGCTCCTCGACCGACATGCCCACTTTCAACAGGCCCGCCGGCAGCCGGAACAGCTCCCGGTAGCGCGAGTTCCAGGCGACCAGGTTCAGCGCGGCATCGATCACGATCACGCCCTGGGGCAGGTGTTCCAGGCTCGGGCTGTGGCCGGCTCCAGCCTGGTGGGCGGCCACCACCAAACCATCCTGCGCGCTGCGCAGCTCTTGCGCATGCTGCTTGAGCAAGGCTTCAAGCTCCTCGCGGCTGCGCTGGCGCAGGGCCGACAGGCGTTGGCGCTGGCGCGCATAGAGCAGCAGCAGCGACAGCGCCAGCCAGCTGCCGCCGGCCGCCCCAGCGGCCCACCAGGCGGACGCCACGCTGTTGTCCACATCGTGCAAGATGTGCAGCTGCCAACCGGTGTCGGGCAAGGCCAGGCTTTGCCAGAGCTTGCGACCCACGGCCGGGTCTTGCCATTGCACCAGCGCGCCGCCTTCGTCCAGCGGCTGCTGCTGCGCATAGCGCATGGATTTGAGCGGCTGGCTGCGGTACTGCTGGGTGCGGTCCATCTCCAGCTGCGCGCTGGCGTCGATGGGCTTGAGCTTGCGGTAGCGCCAGTCCTCGTTGCTGGCCAGAAACACGACGCCGTTGGCATCGCTGGCCAGCACGATGTCGGGGTTCTGGATCCATTCGCGCTCCAGCTCCAGCAGCACGATCTTGATCGCGATCAGGCCCAGCACCCGGTGCTGGCCGCCGGCATCGCTGGTGATGGCGCGCGAGAGGAAGTAGCCGGCCTCGCCGGTGGTCACGCCAATGCCGTAGAAGCTGCCCTTGTCCTGGGCCAGCGCCAGCTGCACATAGGGGCGAAAGCTGTAGTCCTCACCCACATTGCTGGACGGCGTGCGCCAGTTGCTGGCGGCCAGCGCCACGCCCTGGGCATCGATCAAGGTGAGGGTGGAGGCCAGGCTGGCGCCGTTGGCCTGTTCCAGCTTGCGGTTGAGGCGCAGCACCTGCTCGGGGCTTTGCGGGCTGCTCAGCGCCTCGCGCAGCTCGGCATCCAGCGCCAGCACATCGGGCAGCACCCGGTAGCGGTCCAGGCGCTGGCTGAGCGCCTGCGCATACAGGCTCAGCTGGCGGTGGGCCTGCAGGTTCTCCTCGGCCAGGCTGTGCTGCAGCATCCAGTGCCAGGCGCCCGCAGCGGCAGCGGCCGTGCTCAGCAGCACGGCACAGAAGGTCCACAGGGATTGCAGGGAACGGCGGGGAATGATCGGAAACATGTAACGAAGACCTAGGTAGTTTCCCTGGGTTTGGGTTTTCCGTAGCTCTAGGAAGGCGGCGCCTAATACTAATGTCTAATGGGCAATCTGTAAGGGCTGGGATACAAACGCGCCTCAGCGCACCGAGTTGGTGCCGAGAATCTTTGGAGCCCCACCATGCAGATCGATACCACCGCCAGCCAGGCGCCCGTACAGGCACCGCCTTTTTACCGGACTTTGTACTTCCAGGTGATTATCGGCATCACCATCGGTGTCTTGTTGGGGCATTTTGAGCCCCAATATGGTGCGGCGATGAAGCCTTTTGGTGACGCGTTCATCAAGCTGATCAAGATGATCATCGCTCCGGTGATTTTCCTGACCATCGTGACCGGCATTGCGAACATGACGCACCTGAGCACCGTGGGCCGTGTGTTCGGCAAGGCCATGGTGTACTTCCTGACCTTCTCGACCCTGGCGCTGATCGTGGGCCTGATCGTGGCCAATGTGATGCAGCCGGGCGCCGGCATGCACATCAATGTGGCCGATCTGGACCAGAAGGAAGTCAGCTCCTATGTGGCCAAGTCGCATGACATGACCCTGACCGGCTTTGTCATGGACATCATCCCCAAGACCCTGATCAGCCCCTTTGTCGGCGACAACATTCTGCAAGTGCTGCTGGTGGCGGTGCTGTTTGGCGTGTCGCTGGCCATGGTCGGTGACAGCGGCAAGCCCGTGCTGAACCTGCTCGAATCGCTGACCAAGCCCGTTTTCAAGCTGGTCAACATCGTGATGAAGCTCGCCCCCATCGGTGCCTTTGGTGCGATGGCTTTCACGATCGGCAAATTCGGTCTGGGCTCGCTGCTGAACCTGGCCGAGCTGGTCGCCACCTTCTACATCACCTCGCTGCTCTTCGTGCTGGTGATCCTGGGTGCCGTGGCCCGTGCCTGCGGTTTCTCGGTGCTCAAGCTGATCCGCTACCTCAAGGATGAGCTGCTGCTGGTACTGGGCACCTCGTCGTCCGAATCGGCCCTGCCTTCGCTGATGCACAAGATGGAAAAGGCTGGTTGCAGCAAGTCGGTGGTGGGCCTGGTGGTTCCAACCGGTTACTCCTTCAATCTCGACGGCACCAACATCTACATGACCCTGGCGGCGCTGTTCATCGCCCAGGCGACCGACACCCACCTGACCCTGGGACACCAGATTGCACTGCTGCTGGTGGCGATGCTGAGCTCCAAGGGCGCGGCTGGCGTGACTGGCGCGGGCTTTATCACCCTGGCTGCCACCCTGGCCGTGGTGCCGGAAGTGCCCGTGGCCGGCATGGCACTGATCCTGGGCGTGGACCGTTTCATGTCCGAATGCCGCTCGCTGACCAACTTCATTGGCAATGCCGTCGCCACGGTGGTGGTCTCGCGCTGGGAAAACGCGCTGGACTACACCAAGTTGAACGCGGTGCTGAACAACGAGCCGGTGCTGGAGAATGCGCCCGTGCAGGTTCCCGTGGTGGATACCGCCAAGGGCTGATCACAACCCCGCTCCAAAAAAATGGCCTGCAGATGCAGGCCATTTTTTTGTCTGTGAAATGCCTTAAAGCAGATTCTCAGGGCAGCGGGCGCAGCAGGCCGTACATGGCCCGCAGGCGCAAGGTATCGCGCCCCAGCTTGCGCTGGTTGGGCAGCTTGCCAACCCAGCGCATCTGCTGCACGGTGCGCTCCAGCGCGGCGCGCACGGCAGGCTCGGTCTGCGCCAGCCAGGCATGCCAGTCGACACGGGCTGCCTCCAGGGTGCCGGCATTGTCCAGGAACAGCGCGGTGGAATGTGCATAGCACAGCGCATCCTTGACGATGCACAGCGCCGGGGACAGGGTCGCCAGCGGGTCGTCTTCGAAATCGATGTAGCCAATGACGCCATCGGGGCAGCGCACCATGTTGCGGGCAAAGGCCTGGCTCAGGCAGGTGCCGCTGGCATGCACGCGCTGCAGCGCGGCAAAGCCCTGCTGCCACAGCGCCAAGGTGCAGGCGGGGGCCTGGCGCGCGGCGGCTTCGATCTCGTCGCTGAGCGACGGGGTATCGCCACCGGGCAGGCCCAGGTGGCGCATCAGAAAGCCATCGGGCGCATCGGCCAGCACCAGCGGCACGCGCAGGCCCCTTGCATGCAGATCGCGCAGGCGCCGCACCTCGGTGGCAATCGCCGTGCGCCCGCCGGGGTTGACCACGGGTTGCAGCACCGGCACATCCAGCCAGCGCGCCAGCAGGCCCAGGCTGCGGTAGCGCCAGGCGGCAATCGGCGGCCCGGCTTTCTTGAGCCAGACCGATTCGCCCGGCAGCTCGTAGCGCACTACATTGAAGCTCTGGCTGGCCAGGTGCTGCTGCAAAAAGCCGGCATAGTCTGGGCGCTCGGCGGGCAAGGTGCCGGGCGCGGCGTCAGCGGGGGCAGGGGGCTGTAAGGGGGAGGCGGTATCGGTCATGCGCAAGCGGGGCGCACGCCGCAGCGGCCACTCCAGCAACAGTGAAAACCTTGCATTATCGCTGCCCGCTCAGCGCCCACCTGCCGCCTGGGGCACCATGTCCTGGTGGTCGGCCGGTGCCGAGGGTTTGACATGGGGCTGCGCGAGGGGCTGGAAGCTCTCGGCGCTGGCCAGCGGCCAGTAGGTGCGGAAGACGTCGTGCTGGTGCTCCAGATCGTCGAGCAGCGCGCCGGGCCGCACCTGCAGCAGCAGGTTGGACAGCAGGCGCACCTCGGTGTCGCTGATGCGGCGCACGATGTGGTGGGCATTGAGCTCGCAAGGGTGCTGGAGGCCGGCGGCCTGCACCAGCTCCTGCAGCGCATGCAGGGTGCTCTTGTGGAACTGGGCCACGCGCGTGGCCTTGTCGGGCACGACCAGGGCCTGCTGGCGCACGCCGTCTTGCGTGGTGACGCCGGTGGGGCAGTTGCCGGTGTGGCAGGTCTGGGCCTGGATGCAGCCCAGCGCCATCATGAAGCCCCGGCCGGCATTGCACCAGTCGGCGCCCAGCGCCATCATGCGGGTGATGTCAAAGGCGGTGATGACCTTGCCGGCTGCGCCCAGCTTGATGCGGTCGCGCAGGTTCACGCCGATCAAGGTGTTGTGCACCAAAAGCAGGCCTTCTTGCAGCGGCACGCCGACGTGGTCGGTGAACTCGACCGGCGCTGCGCCGGTGCCGCCTTCGGCACCATCGACCACGATGAAGTCCGGCGTGATGCCGGTCTTGAGCATGGCCTTGACGATGGCAAACCATTCCCAGGGATGACCCAGGCAGAACTTGAAGCCGGTGGGCTTGCCGCCCGAGAGCCGGCGCAGCCGGGCGATGAAGTGCATCATCTCCTCGGGTGTGGAGAAGGCGCTGTGGCGGGCCGGCGAGATGCAGTCGATGCCCACCGGAATGCCGCGCGCGGCGGCGATCTCAGGGGTGACCTTGGCGCCGGGCAGCACGCCGCCATGGCCAGGCTTGGCGCCCTGGCTGAGCTTGAGCTCGATCATCTTGACCTGGGGCTGGGTGGCGTTGGCGATGTAGCGCTCTTCGCTGAAGCTGCCGTCATCATTGCGGCAGCCGAAATAGCCCGAGGCCACTTCCCAGATCAGGTCGCCGCCATGCACGCGGTGGTGCTGGCTGATCGAGCCTTCGCCGGTGTCATGGGCAAAGCCGCCAATCTGCGCGCCCTTGTTCAGCGCCAGGATGGCATTGGCCGACAGTGCGCCAAAGCTCATCGCCGAGATGTTGAAGACGCTGGCATGGTAGGGCTGGGTGCAGGGCTCCACCGACTGCGAGGGCGCCTCGGCCGAGCCGCCGATCCAGACGCGGAAATCATGGCCGTCCAGCCGCGTGGGTGCCATCGAGTGGTTGATCCATTCATAGCCGCGTGCGCCCACATCCATCAGCGTGCCAAAAGGGCGGTTGTCCTGGTCGCCCTTGGCGCGCTGGTAGACCAGCGAGCGCTGGGCACGCGAGAACGGCAAGGCCTCGGTGTCGCTTTCGATGAAGTACTGGCGCATTTCCGGGCGGATGAACTCCAGGAAAAAGCGCATATGGCCGATGACCGGGTAGTTGCGCAAAATGGCGTGGCGCGTCTGGCGCCGGTCGCGCAGGCCCAGCAGGGTAAGGGCGGCGCCGGCCAGTACGGCCAGCCACCACCAGGGGCTGGCCTGCATCAGCAGCGCGATGATGCCGACCACCAGCAAGAGCATGCACAGCACCATCACGGTGTAGCGGACGGGGAAAATCTGGTTGAGCTGGTTCATGGGGGTGTCTGTGCAGGTCAGACCGGCCGGGTGGGCGCCCAAATCCCAGGCTGCAGCACAGGCGCCTCGGTGGCGCTACACTGCAGGCCCTGCCTGGCGCAGCGGCCGTCTGCCATTGCAATGTTGTTACAAAACCAGACCCATCATAGGGGGCGCTGGTGACATTGCAAGCACGCAGGGGTTTGCACTGCGCGGCCCCCTATTGAGAGAGCTCCCATGACCCAGCCCCAGATCCCCGAAGGATTGAATGACGACCAGTTGACCGAGATCGACCAGATCCTGGAAGACATGCGCACGCGCGCCGAAGAGATCCCGCAGTGGGAGTTTGCGGACGGTGCGCTGACCGCGCTGGTCTGCACGCGCCGCGCGGTGCCGGTCGAGGAATACCTGCCGATGCTGGTGGGCGATGGCGAGCTGGTCGAGCGCGATGCCGAAGGCCAACTGCCGCTGCTGCCAGCCTTCCTGGACCGCGCCCAGCAGGACCGCTTTCTGGAGCTCTGGCAGATCCGCTGGAACGAGGTGACCGCCCAGCTCGACGCCGATGTGAAGAGCCTGGAAGATGACGACACCTTCCAGCCCGATGCGATGGATATGCGCGGCGCGATTGCCAGCCTGCCCGAGGAAGAGCGCCAGGAGCTGGACGGCCAGGAGATCCCTTCGTTTGGCCAGGTCTGGGCGCTGGGTTTCATGTTCGTGGTGGAAAACTGGGCCGACGAGTGGACCGCACCGCGCGACAAGGAAGCCGCCCGCTGGCTGAACGACGCGCTGGAATCGGTGGTCGCCCTGACCGAGGACGACACCGGCACCCCCACGGTCTGCATGTACGACGAAAACGGCCCCGCCAGCACCAGCCAGGAGCGCGTGGAGACCTTTGGCGAAGCCATCTGGGCGGTGTATGACCTGCGCCAGATCTGGAAGAGCATGGGCCCGCGCCAGGCCACCATCGTCAAGGGCGAGGTGCCTGGCCGCAATGACCCCTGCTCCTGCGGCAGCGGCAAGAAGTTCAAGAAGTGCTGTAGTGCCTGATCGCGCGCCTTAAGCCTTCCCTCTGACAAACAGCCGCTTTTGCGGCTGTTTTGCCATCCGGCCGCAGATCGTCATCGCCCCAGGCGGGCAGTGGCTCTAGAATGGCCTGGTTTTCATCTTCTTTTGGCCAAGGATCTCCGATGAACCTCATGAACATCATCACCAAGCAACTGATCGAGATCATCGAGTGGACCGATGACTCGCGCGATACCTTGTCGTACCGCTGGCCCGATGAGGACAAGGAAATCAAGAACGGCGCCCAGCTGATCGTGCGCGAATCGCAGCAGGTGCAGTTTGTCTCCGAAGGCCAGTTTGCCGACCTGTTCGGCCCTGGCCGCCACCAGCTGACGACGCAGAACATCCCGATTCTGTCGACCCTGCGCGGCTGGAAGTACGGCTTCAACTCGCCGTTCAAGTGCGATGTCTACTACATCAACACGCGCCTCTTCACCGGCAACAAATGGGGCACCTCCAACCCGGTGATGATGCGCGACAAGGATTTCGGTGTTGTGCGCCTGCGCGCCTTCGGCACCTATGACTTCCGCATCGTGCAGCCGGCCAAGTTCCTCAAGGAAGTGGCGGGAACGGACCAGAATTTCCGCCTCGACGAGTTTGCCGACACCATGCGCTCGCGCATTGTCAGCATCTTCAGCGAAGCGCTGGCCAAGGCCCAGGTGCCCGTGCTCGATGTGGCCCAGCGCTACACCGAGATGGGCGATGCGCTGCTGCAACTGATAAACCCGGCCGTCACCGAAAAATACGGCCTGGAGATCACCAGCTTCCTGCTGGAAAACGTGTCGGTGCCGCCCGAGGTGGAGCAGGCGATCGACAACCGCTCGTCGATGAGCGCGATCGGCAACCTGAACGACTATGTGAAGTACCAGATGGGCCAGGCCATGGCCAATGGCGGCGAGGGCGCGGCAGCGGCCACCATCCCCGCGACGATGGCCATGGGCTTTGGCATGGCGCAGGAGATGATGAAGGGCATGCAGCAGCCATCGGGTGCGGCCGCAGCCGACCCCTTCTCGCCAGCGGCAGCGCAGGCGGCACAAGCCGCGCCTGCGGCCCCTGCTGCAGGCGGCGTGCAGGTGCTGACCCCCGAGCAGGCCGCGCAGGCACTGGGCGTGACGGTGCAGGACGTGGTGGCCGAGCTGGAATCGGGCGCGCTCAAGGGCCGCAAGATTGGCAGCGCCTGGCGCATCTCGCAGGATGCGCTGAACGAATTCCTGCGCGGCTAAATCTGCGCGGATCGCGCATGCATTGCGGCCTTGGCCGGTGCATGCGCGTCCGTGTGTCCCCGTTTTGAGAACCCGTGGCGCAGACCTGCTCTGCGCCGACGCTGAGTTTGACCGTGAATTCACCCACCCCCGCCACCGATCCCTTTGCGCCACCAACCTCGATGGTGGCCAAGCATGTCTGCCCTGAGTGCGGCGGCAACCTGGAATGGAATGCCAAGGCCCAGTCGCTCAAGTGCCCCTACTGCGGCACGGTGGTGCCCTGGACCGAGGAGCAGCAAAAGCAGCTGGACGGCGAGGTGGTGGAGCAGGACCTGGCGGCTGCGTTGGCCAACCCCGCCAGCGGGCGCGGCTGGGGCGAGGCACGGCGCGAGTACCAGTGCCAGAACTGCCGGGCGATTTCGGTGTTTGTCGATGGGCGGGTGGCGTCGCGCTGCGATTTTTGCGGCTCCCCCGCGATCCAGGCGCATGAAGAGCGCAATGATGCGATCACGCCCCAAAGCCTGCTGCCCTTCAAGATCAGCGACGGCCAGGTGCGCGACCTGATCCGCAAATGGTATGGCAGCCGCTGGTTTGCGCCCAACAAGTTCAAGAACGCGGCGCTGACCGATACGCTCAAAGGCATCTACCTGCCGTACTGGACCTTTGATGCCCATGTGCAGGCCCAGTGGCGCGCCGACGCCGGTTTTTACTACTACACGACCGAGCAGTACCGCGATGCCAATGGCAACATCAGCACGCGCCAGGTGCGCCATGTGCGCTGGGAGCCGGCATCGGGCAGCCTGCAGCATTTCTTTGACGATGAGCTGGTGGCGGGCACGGTCGGGGTGCACCAGGGGCTGCTGCACAAGGTCGAGCCGTTTCCGACCCGCACCGATCTGAAACCCTATTCGCCCGAGTTTGTGCGCGGCTGGACCGTGGAGCGCTACCAGATCGACCTGAACCGGGCTGCGACGATCAATGAAGGGGATATGGACCAGCAGGTTGAGGCCCTGTGTGCGCGCCAGATACCCGGCGACACCTACCGCAACCTGCAGGTGCAGCGCCAGTACCAGGGCCGCACGTTCAAGCATGTACTGGTGCCCGTCTGGCTGGTGGGCTACACCTATGGCAGCAAGAGCTACCAGATCCTTGCCAATGGCTACACCGGCCAGTTGGCCGGTGAGCAACCCTATAGCTGGGTAAAAATCCTGTTCACCGCGCTGGCGGTGCTCCTGGTACTGGTGCTATTGATGGCAGCCAGCCGTTAAGCGGGCAGGATGCAGGGGGTGGAACACCCCCTAGGTGTTCAACGCTTAACGGCGGCGGCGGTTGCCATCCATGTTGTCGCCGACCTGGTTACCAAAATAGGCACCGGCTGCTGCACCACCAATGGTGCCCAGGGTCGAGCCGAACACGGCATCACCCAGCACACCACCGGCTACGGCGCCGACGCCGGTACCGATCTGGGCATTGGTGGGGTTGCTGGAGCAGGCGGTCAGGCCGCTCAGTGCCAGCACGATGGAAGCGGTGGTGATTGCAAGACGTTTCATCTGAGTTCTCCTCTTGTTCGCATCGGCTGTCAGTCAGAAGAGTGCTGCAAACCGGATTGCTATGTCTGCAGTGTCGCGCAGCGCCGGCGCTTGCTGCATCGGCCAAGGCTAAGTTTGGGTGTCGGACGGCGCTTACTGCGTCGGGGCGGCCTGCACCAGCGCCAGCAGGCGGCGCAGTGCATGCTGCACGGTGGCCTGGCGGATCGCGTGGCGGTCGCCTTCAAAGTGCTGCACTTCGCTGTGCAGCTGGCCCGCGACCTGCCAGCCAAACCAGACGGTGCCCACCGGCTTGCTGGCGCTACCGCCATCGGGCCCGGCCACGCCGGTAACGGCCACGCTGACCTGGGCCTGCGACTGGCCAATCGCACCCTGGGCCATCGCACGGGCCACTGGCTCGCTGACGGCGCCGTGGGCAGCAATCAGTGCGGCGGGCACATCCAGCATCGCGGATTTGGCGCGGTTGGAGTAGGTGACAAAGCCGCAGTCCAGCCATTGGCTGGAGCCGGGCCGCTCGGTGCAGGCGCCTGCAATCAGGCCGCCAGTGCAGCTCTCGGCGGTGGCCATCATCCAGCCCCGTTGGCCCAGTTGCTGGGCCAGTTGCGCGACGGTTTCCGGGATGGGCAAGCCATCTTTGGTCAGCAAGGCGGCGGTGGCGTTCATAGCAGATGTCTCCCGATGGCGATGACGAGCAAGGTGCAGAAAGCGGCGACCAGATCATCCCAGATGATGCCCCAACCGCCGCCCCAGCCAAAGCCCTTGAAGCAGCGATCTGCCCAGCGCACCGGCTGGGGTTTGACGGCATCGAAAAAGCGGAACAGCACAAAGGCCGACAGCTGGCCCCAGAATCCCGTGGGCATGACCAGCCACAGAATGAGCCAGAAGGCAATGATCTCGTCCCAGACGATGGCTCCGGGGTCGGCGACGCCCAAGTTGCGCGCGGTAGCCGTACAGGCCCACCAGCCCAGTACCAGCGATGCCGCAATCACCCAGCCAATCGCCGCCGGCGTGAGCCAGAGCTGCAGCACCAGGTAGGCCACCCAGGCCCAAAGGGTGCCCACCGTTCCGGGTGCGACCGGGCTCAGGCCCGAGCCAAAGCCCAGTGCCATCCAGTGCAAGGGGTTGCGCAGCATGAAGGACCAGTTGGCGCGGCGCGGCGCCGCAATGGGGTCTGCTGCGCCGGGCGCGGAAGGGGGAGAGGGCGAGTCGCTCATGCCCGCCATCATAAGCCTGCCAGCGCGCCGCTGTGGGCCAGTCCTGCTGGGAGATCAGGCCTTGAAGTGGTCAAACGAGGCCCAGCGCTGCGCCATGGCCTGGCCTTGTGCATCCAGCACGCGCAGCCCGGGTGCTGCGGTGATGCGGCCGATGCGCTGCACGGGGGTTTGCGCGGCCAGGCTGGCTTGTTCCACGGCATCGCGCCGGTCGGCGGCGGCGGTAAAGCAGAGCTCGTAGTCATCGCCGCCGGCCAGGCAGCATTGCAGTTGCAAGTCGATGGGCAAATGGAGCGCCGTGGCGGAGCTGCCTGCCGTCGCCGCCATGCAGGCCAGCACCTGGTCGGCCTGCAGCTCTGCACCCACCGCGCTGGCTTGCAGGATATGACCCAGGTCGCCGACCAGGCCATCGCTCAAGTCCAGCGCGCTGCTGGCGATACCGCGCAGCGCGGTGCCCAGGGCGACGCGCGGGCTGGGGCTTTCGAGCCGCTGGCGGGCAGCGGCCAAGGCGGCGGAGGGCAACTGCACATGGCCGAGCAAGGCCTCCAGCGCCAGGCGGGCATCGCCCAGCTGGCCGCTGACATAGATGTCATCACCCGGCTGGGCGCCGCTGCGCAGCAGCGCCTGGCCAGCCGGCACCTCGCCAAACACGGTGATGCAGATGTTCAGCGGGCCCTGGGTGGTGTCGCCGCCAATCAGCTCGCAGCCATGGGCATCGGCCAAGGCAAACATGCCCTCCGAGAAGGCTTGCAGCCAGGGCCCATCGACTGCGGGCAGGGCCAGCGCCAAGGTAAACGCCAGCGGCTGCGCGCCACTGGCGCCCAGGTCGCTGAGGTTGACGGCCAGCGCCTTGTGGCCGAGCGTGCGCGGGTCCACATCGGCAAAGAAGTGGCGGTCTTGCACCAGCATGTCGCTGGAGATGGCCAGCTGCATGCCGGGCTGCGGCGCGAGCAGGGCGCAGTCGTCGCCGACGCCGAGCACGGCCCGCTGCACCGGGCGCTTGAAGTACTGCGCAATCAGCGCGAATTCACCCACGGCCATGTCAGCGCCCTCCTGGCGTGCCGTCGCGGTTCAGGCGCAGCGGCAGCAAAAAGCTCAGCGGCCGGGTCAGCACCCGCTTGATCAGCGCCTTGTAGATGTGTGAGCGCTCGACATTGCTGACGTTTTGCGCGCGCAGTGCCAGGCGGAATGCCAGATAGAAGCTGACGAGGATATTGAGGCCGCCCAGGAAAGGCAGCGCCACCACGCAAAGCCAGAAGCCGTGGAAATGCAGCACTTCAAAACCCATGCTGGTGGCAGCTGCGGCGATCTGGCCGGCAGCCAGGGTGACATGGCGGATGTCGATGGGCAGACCAAAGAACTGCGCCAGCACCGGGATCAACCCCAGCATGAAGCCCAGCGAGATGTTGGAGGCAAAGCCCGATATATTGCGGCGCATGAAGCCCGCCCAGCGCGCGGCCCGCGCCTTGCCCAGAAAGCGGGTGATGCGCGGGTTGTAGCGGATGGCCGAGTCCATGTGGTGCAGCACGAACCAGTTCTCGGTCCAGCCGGCGATGATGCTGGACGAGAACAGCAGCACACCGGTAAAGGCGGCATAGAACACCGAGGGGCCCAGCAAGGTCAGCGATTTCAAGGTCTGCTCGGCCTCATGCTGGTCGATAAAGGGCGTGCCGGTGGCACGGGCCCAGCCCCAGGTGAGCAGCAGCACCATCGGGAAGACGGTGAACACATTGCCCAGCACGGCGGCCACCTGAGAGCGCACCAGGTAGCTGACCTCGTCGACAAAGGACGCGATGCCAGCCTCGGTATCGCCCGATTCCTTGAGCTTGGCGGCCATGGCCGGGGCGGTCATCGCCGGCTGCTTGGTGGCGACGGTGAAGTGCAGCAGCTGGATCAGCACAAAGCTGATCGCGTAGTTGATGCCGGCGATGAAGCCACCCCAGAACGCCGAGATGGCGACCGCATGCAGCGCGAACTTGATCATCGTGGTGAAGGCCATCACCAGACCCCCGCCAGCCGCCTTGCGTGCCATCTGCGCGTACTCGCGCTTGTCGCGGGTGATGTAGTGCTCACCGGTCTCGGCACTGCGCTCGGCTACCTTGGAGGCCAGCAGCGAGGAGTTGGACGAGATCAGCGCGCGGATGCTCTGGCGCTCCAGGCCAACCGCCACCAGGTGGGCCAGCAGCTTGGCCGTGATGACCTTGGGGTTGGCCGACAGCAGGCAATCGAGCAGCTCGCGCACCCGCAGAATGCGCATGCGCAGTTGGCGCAGCCGGAACACCACGCCGACCGACACGCCGTTGTCTTCAAAGTGTTCGTAGATCGAGGCCACGGCGGTGCGGCATTCGTCCAGGCTGCGGCGCACGTTCTCTTCGGCCTCCAGCACATCGGCGGCCTTGGGGCTGTGGTGCAGCATCGCGCGGCGCAGCTCTTCCACACCGCTGATCAGGCTGTAGAAGGGCTGGGTGTTCTTGGCGCTGCCGCTCATGCGCAGGCGCAGCTCGGGCGCAAAGCCGGCCGCCAGAATCTGGCCCGCGCAATAGGTGATAGCGTTGAGCACCAGGTGCTGCCAGGGCGAGAGGCGGTTGCCGTAGTGCTCCAGCCCGGCAATGCTGCCGGCATCCACATCGCTCTGCGCGATCTGGGTGGGAACGACCATCACCTCCAGCGACACAAAGCCGGGCGACAGCAGCTGGGCAATGCGCTCCAGCAAGGGCTTGTCCATGGCCTTGAGCCACTGCGCATCGAAAGGCGTATGCAAGACCATCGAGAACAGCACAGTGGCGTCGATGGTCTCGGGGGTGGAGGGCAGCAGCTTCCAGCGCAGGCGCTCGGCCATCTCGTTGAAGAAGGCGGTGCGGGGCGCAAAGCCGAAATCGGCGAGCAGCGCGGTGAGGTCCACCGTCTGCAGCTGTACGGCCCACCAGCGCTGCACTCTGTCCCGCAATGCGGCATCCGCTTCGATGGCGTCAAGCAACTGGCTGACGCGGGCCACGGCGGCATCGACCGAGTTTTGCTGGCCGCGAATCCAGGCGGCAATCTCGATGATCCAGAGGTTGCGCTCGGCCAGCGGCGCATCGGGATCCAGCGCGGCGAGCAGTTGCGGCAGCGGGTCTTGTTTCTTCTTGCGGAACATCAGTGCAGCACTCGTCCTTGGGCCAGGTCGTCGTCTTGGGCGGGGTACTGCGTTGCGTCGAGGCTGAAGCGCGGAATGGGGCAGTCAAAGGTCTGGCCCTCATCGCTGATGCAGAGGTAGCTGCCTTCCATGCTGCCTTGCGGCGTGGCCAGGCGGCACTGGCTTTGGTATTCAAAGGATTCGCCAGGAGCTAGCAGCGGCTGGTGGCCCACGACGCCCAGGCCCTTGACCTCCTGGACCAGGCCGGTAGCATCCTTGATGATCCAGTGACGGGCAATCAGCTGCGCGGGAACGTCGCCACTGTTGCGAATGATGATGCTATAGACAAAGTGGAACACGCCGGCCTCGGGCATGGACTGCTCAGGCAGGTACTGTGGTGTCACCGACACCTCAAACTGGAACTTTGGCATGTGAAACTGGATTGAAGTCAGGTAGAAATACTAACTGCGACAATAGAGGGATGAGCTCCACCTACCGAATTGCCCCCTCAATCCTGTCTGCAGACTTTGCCCGCCTGGGCGAGGAAGTGCGCAACGTACTGGCCGCTGGCGCGGACTGGATACATTTTGACGTGATGGACAATCATTACGTCCCCAATCTGACCTTCGGTCCGATGATTTGCGCGGCGCTGAAGCCCCATGCCATCAAGCCCGATGGCACGCCGGCGCCCATCGATGTGCACCTGATGGTGCAGCCGGTGGACGAGTTGGCCGCCGCCTTTGCCCAGGCAGGCGCCGACTATATCAGCTTCCACCCCGATGCTTCGGCCCACGTGCACCGCAGCATCCAGGCGATCAAGTCACAGGGCTGCAAGGCCGGTCTGGTATTCAATCCCGCCATGCCGCTGGATGTTCTGGATTGGGTGATCGAGGACATCGACCTGATCTTGCTGATGAGCGTCAACCCCGGCTTTGGTGGCCAGAGCTTCATCGACTCGACCCTGCGCAAGATCGAAGCCACGCGCAAGCGCATCGAAGCCAGCGGCAAGGACATCCGCCTGGAAGTCGACGGCGGCATCAAGGAAACCAATATCCGCCGCGTGGCGGATGCAGGGGCCGACACCTTTGTGGCCGGCAGCGCGATTTTTGGCAAGCCCGATTACAAGGCGGTGATTGACCAGATGCGGGTCGCGCTGGGGTGATGCAGCACTGAAGCCCGGAAGGGGCGGCTGCTCGCCGCTGGAAAAGCAAAACCGCAGCCATGGCTGCGGTTCTGCTTTGGGGATGACCTTTATTGGCCGGTGATCAGCTCGCGCCAGGACACACGCCGCGTCTTCTGGTTACTTGAGGCCACAGGGATCTCGACGTTCACCGTGGTGCCGTTGGACAGGTTGACGATGGCCACCACCTTGCCATTGGGCAGGCGCACCAGGGTTGGCGCACTGGCCAGCGCCGAGATACCGTTGCTCGACAGCAGGCCGCCGACGCTAGTGCTACCGGGAACCGCCAGGCCGGTGCGGTAGTTGACGTAGATGATATTGCTGGTACCGCCAGGGCTGCAGGCACTGTCATCGCTGGGCACATTGGTGGTGTACACCAGCGTGCCCAGTTGCAAGGCGGGGTCGGTGTTGGCACGTTCACCCGAGATCGGCAGATCCACATACCAGCCGCGCATGGTGTCGAAGTCCACGTCATAGCTGACGGTAGAGCTGGCTGTACGCCGGTTGTTGCTGTCGGTATAGGTTTGCTTGACGAAGCAGTTGACCTTGCTGGTGCCCGAGCAGGTGCTGTCGCGGGGATTGCCGTAGGCGGTATTGGCGTCCTTGATCGCATAGATCGATTGCACATCGGAATTGGCGATATCCGACACGCCGAGGTAGCGGCCCGTACCGACAAAGACAACCCGTGCATCTCCGACCTTGCTGACCTGTGGCCGGGCGGTGATGGCCTGTGCCGTACTGCTGTACTGCAAGGTGGCCAGCTTGGTGACCGGGGCATCGCCGCCAGCGGAGGTCAGGGCACTGATTTCCATGCGCCAGACATTGCCCAGCAGGTCGCCGCCATAGACGGTGGTAGCCTTGTTGTTGGTCATGGCCGTTTCTGAGTAGGCCAGGATACGTGTCAGACCCGAGGGGGTCGTGCGTGAGCCTTCGCCGGTGGCGATCTTCTTGATGATGGCGCCGGTTTTGGCGTTCAGCACCCAGACAAAGCCGCCGCCGGTGGCATTGGTGGCTTCGTTGTTGTTGTAGCCCGAGGTGACCAGCACCACCCAGGTGCCATCCGAGAGCTTGGTGATGACGGGGGTTCCAAACGAGTAGCCCAGATCGGCATCGCGGGTATAGCCATTGCCTGCGGCTGTGTCTGCAGTGAACTCCCAGAGGACGGCAGGGGAGGTGGGATCCGTGACGTTCAAGGCATAGAAGCCGCGGCCGCCGCGGCCCAGGCCGCCGACCAGGATGGTCTTCCAGGTACCGTCGTAGTACACATCGCCTTGCTGGGGCGTGGCGTTGACGTAGTACTGGTGGTTGTTGCTGTAGTTCTTGTCCGCCAGCTTGTAGAGGCGCGACAGCAGCATCGAAGGGATATAGGCCCAGGATTCGGAGCCGTCGTCGGCATTGAAGGCATGCAGCATGCCGTCATTGGCGCCCACATAGACCATGCCCTGGCGGTTGGCCTGGTCCGACTTGAAGGTGGTGTAACCCGTGTCCGCGTAGTTGTACATCGGGCGCTTGATGTAGACGGCCTGCGAATCGACGATATCACCCATCACATGCGCACGCTGGCGGTAGTAGGTGGTCTTGTCCGGGCCTTCGTTGCTGCGGTCGCCGCGCAGAAAGTTCACCAGGTTGATGCCGGCTGCACCGGTGGTCGTGCCGGCGGTGGTGCTGTTGGTCTTGGCCGCAGCATCCAGGCAGGTATCGCCCGCATCGCACATCTGGGACAGCGAGTTGATGGCTGTGAGGTTGAACAGGTTGCGCATGGTTGCGCTCATCGACGCCCAGTCGAAAGAGGCGCGCGCACTGCCGTCATAGGTGTAGATGTTGCGGTTGCTGTAATTGCGGTTGTCCAGCGTTGGGGTTGCCAATGTGCGGTTGGCCGCGTTCGAATAGACAGTGCCCGACTGAGACCAATCTGCGTCTGGAATCTGGGCGCCGGTGTCCAAATCGATGCGATAGCGCGCCAGTTCGCCATACCAGTCGACCGATCGGAAGGTGGACTGGAACAGGAAGTTGTCACCCTGCACGGTATTGGGGTTGCTGGTGGTGGCCGCAGCCGCATTGCCGGTGGCGGCCGAGACGCTTTGCAGGAAGTTGCTCAGGCCTGTCTTGAGGGCCGCAGGGTTGCCAGCGCTGTAGTAGGTGCCGCGACCATTGACGGCGGCGTGCCAGAGATCGTCGATGGTGGTCTGGCTGTCAGCGACGGGTGTCGGCCAGTTGCACTGGCCCGAGTTTTGCCAGCTGCAGATACCCTTGGCGCGGGTTTGTGCTGAGGTCTGAGTTCCTTTGAGGATGTCGTAATAGTCGCCGCTGGTGGCGCTGGCATAGTTGCTCTGGTAGCGCATATAGCCGGAAGCACCCAGACCCACGGTGGATGTGAACATGCGCTGTTGGCCGTCAGGCACATTGTTGGAGGCCACGTCGGTCCCATCACTGCTTGTCGTATTGCCCAGAGCAGCCGTGCGCAAATCGGTGTTGTAGTAATACGCGGCGACGTCCGCCAAGGTGTTGGAGCGGTTGTTGCCATCCTTGTAGGGGCGAGCGGCATCGCCATCCTCATCGCCAATGGTGGTGGAACCATCAACCTGGGTACCGCCACTGCCATTCCAGTAGCCATCGGTGGACAGCATGGTGTAGTTGCGTTGGCAGGCGTACTGCATGGGGTCCGTGACGGTAACGCCCGATTTCTTGCCGCTGGATGCAGATGTCCACAGCTGTTTTACGCCATTGAGCTTGCCCGCGTAGAGCTGGCCTGCAATCGACAGCGAGACACGCAGCGATGTACCGTTATTGGGAACTGCAGCCGTGAGTTTGGCGTACCACTTGGACTTTTGCTGACCCGCTTCGGCACTAAAGGTGTTGACATTCAAAAAGTCGCTGTTGGCATCATCCGTAGCCCTACTGCCGGTATTGCTGTTGTTGCCATTGTTGTTATTGATGGTCATATAGCCCAGGCGGAAGCTGTCATCCAGCGTGGCGAACGCATTTGAAGTAGCCGTCTTGGTCATCTGCATCCGCGTGCGGTAATACGCCCACCAGTTGGCGAAATTGGTCATCTCCTCGTTATAGGTACAGACATTGCCAGCGCAATCGCTGCGTGAGGAAGCTTTGGTCGTGGAGCCTGGATACGGGTAGGTGCTGCCACTGACGATATTGGTGAGGATGTTTTGACCGGGCACGGTCGTGGTGGCTTTGCCACCCGAGAAGGCCGTGGCATCGACGGTCAGCGTAGTGACCACCACCGGTGTGGCTGTCAGGTTACCCAGGCTGGTAGGTGCGGAGACGGTGACAACCGTACCGCTAGCTACGGCCGAGTAACCGCTGCCAGAATTGTTGATCGCTGTGGCAAGCGATTGGGCGAAGGAGGTGTTGTTCGATAGGAGCCCCGCAGTGACCGTAGTGTTCAGGATCTCAGTACCGTTGACCTTGATGCTGGAGACGTTACGGGTCCAGCTAACTCTGGAAATGGTCAGCTGTGCAGTGGCCGATGTACCCGCAAGTGACATACCGGGGTAGCGTGCGATCGTATAGGTCTTGCCATCACCCGGGTCTGTCTCGATCCGGGATGCCTGGCAGTCCGTCATCGCGTCATCGCTGCACCAGCGCAATTTGGCTGCAATCGGGTATTCGGTGGAGGCCGTGTTCTGGGTATTGCACTCCTTCATGTTGGCCGATTTGCAGTACTCGCCAGCAACAAATGTGTAGTGCTGTGCTGGATAGGCCGTACCAGTCAGATCCTGGGTGCTTCCGGCATCCGTCCGAGTGAACAGGCTGCGCTGCACTGCGGATGCATTGCTCCGGTCCGAAAACTGGTTAGCCGCCGTCTGTACGCCGAACCCATCGTAGGGAACACTTTTCCAGCCCGATGTGTAGCTGGTGTAGCTGGTGCCATCGTATTTTTTAGGCGGCGTGTAGGTAATAGCAGGGTCGTAGTAGATACCGTTGTAGCCGCTGTTACGGATCAAGCCAGGCGGATTCAAGGCGTCATCGCCCTGACCCTGGTTCACCCAGTCGGGCATGAAGTCCCATTTCATACTTCCTGAGTCATCCAGCACAAAGAAGATATTGGGCTTGACCTGGGTAGCTGTGGAAGTTTGCAGCGGCGCTGTGGCCAGATCGGTGGAGGCTGCAAAGGCCTGCACGGCCATCAGCAACACGCCTGTGCCAAGGGCATGCAAGACGGGCCTGACGAGGGCCATCGGGGAGGTGAAATATGTCATGGCAGCATATCCAAAAGATAGTTGCTAAAAATCGGATTACATGGCCACCATGGCTTGCACGAAGCTCACGGTGTTGTTGGGTCCTAGCACACGGACGGTGATGCGGTAATACACCTGGCTGACGGAGTAGAGATTGATACCCTGGGTATCACAGCTGCTGCCGCTTGTGCAGCTGCCGCCCGAGGAGTTGGGCGAGGTGGAGCAAATGATGCCGGTGCTGCTGCTGTCACCTGCAGCGCTGCACATGCGCTGAATTACATAGGCGGAGGTGTTGCCAGCGCTGTCGGAAGACAGGGTCTTGACGGCATTCGTGGGGACGATGATTCGTTCCCAGAAATCGGTCCAGGACTCTCCTTCCTGCGGGTTTTGCACCGCAGCGAGGTAACCATCGGATTTATGGTCACAGGACAGTATCTTGGTACCTGGGCTGCAGGTGCCTGCCCTGCCGTTTTGCAGTTCGATCCAGGCGATGGCGTTTTCCACCCCCACATCCGCAGAGTTGGTGGCTGCTTTTTGAAAAGACAGGTTACCGGCAATCAGGTTGGAGGTGAACACCGACTTGGTGAGCGCCAGCGCGCCCAGGATCAGCGCTACCAGCACGATCAAGGCCACAATCATCACGACGCCGCGTTCTTGACGGCGTACGAAGGTATGGGAGCGATTCAGCATCCGCTTTCTCCTCCTTGGTAGCTGGGCTGGTTGCCCTGCCAGAGCATGTTGCGCAAGGGCACGGCAGTCTCCACGGTCTTGTAGCGGTAGTGCTGCCAGTCACTGCCGCTACCCAGGTTGAAGGCAATGCTGCCGCTGCCGGACCAGGTGGGTACGGCACCCGTCACCACATCCTTGTCGTACTGACCACCCCGTGCCACAACGGCCAGCCGCACAGTCAACAGACGGGTCCATGCGCAGGCTGGAAAGGCACTGGAGCTGGGCGTGGTGCGGTCAAAATCCGTGACCACGCCCGCCATCGTGCCTGCCGTTTTGTCTTGTCCATACTGCGCGCGCAGGCTGACCACGTTGTTGCCCACAGGCACCCAGACGTCGCTGTTGAGCGTGCTGGTGTAGGAGGTCTTGCTGCAGTTGTAGACGGTGTAGTCACAGACCGTCAGGTTGCCGTTGCGCACCGCATAGGCTCGAACGATGGGTTTTGCGCCCAGGTTGTAGAGGACGTCGCCGGCCTTGATGCCGCTCAAACCGTTCGCTACGGAAATGGTTCCATCGCCAGGCACGTTGGTAACGCGATCGGTACGGACCGAGCAGCTTGCTGTGCGCGGAAGCGGCAGGGCAATGGTTCGATCATTCGTCGCAAAGGACGGTGCAGTGGTCATCTTGAACGTAGTGCTGGCGCTGGCCGCTATCAAGGCATCACCTTCGGCAGGGCTGTTGCTGGTGCCGTACATGACCAGCAAGGTATCCGTGTTGGCATCGCCTGCAGGTACCAGGCTGGTGGCGGGGTTGATGACCACCGGGCCAATGCTGAGGGCACTGGTCAACGCGCTGCTTTCGCTGGAGGGGGTGAAGGTCCAGGAGCAGCCCAGCAGGTTCAGCGAATTGAGGCCATAGCCGGACATGCGAATATCGCGCTCGATGCCTGACAAGGCGATGGAGGCGTTGATCTGGGCATCGTCCCCACTGGTGGTGTTGCGCCGCGCGCTATCGGATTGCATCAGCACCTGGGTCATGATGATGACACCGACCATGCCGATTACCACGGCCACCATGATCTCGATCAGGCTGAAGCCCGCTTGGCGCGAGCGAGAGAGGGATGTAGTCATTTGATGACAGCAATCGCGGTATATTGGTGGGCAGTGCTCTCGTTAGGGGCTTGCCACTTGATGATGATCTTGGCCTGGGTGCTCAGTGCAATGCCGGTGGCGCTGGTGGGCCCATCGGTGAAACTGATCGTAGGTTTCAGGGTGTCGCTGTCTTTGACCCCGGGAAGCTGAGAACCCTCGACGGTCTCCATCCAACGGGTAAAGCCGTCGCCGGTAGCGCCAAAGTTGGTGCTGAGCGTGGTGTGGTTGCTGGCCCACATGCGGCTGATCAAATCATTGGCCAGGGATGCTGCCTTGGCACGGTCTTCCGCTGCAGTGGCTTGCTTGATCGATGCGGCTTGCAGGCCGACCACGCCCAGAATCCCGAGTGAGAAAATAAGAATGGCAATCAGCGCTTCGAGCAGCAGCACGCCGCGCTGCTGCGATGGCGCAAGACCTGGGCGCCAAGCTCGGCGCAGCTGGGGTGAAGCTTTCATCACAGATTCCTTCAGCATTTGAGTGCATCGCCCGTTGTTGAAATGGCCGGGTCACACATGCGCACCTGGCCCGCAGGGCTGACCGTGACAGTCAAGCAGCGGATTTCGCCACCTGCCTGGACACAGCTACCTTGGCTGGAGGTGATCTGCACGGTCATGGCCTGAGGGGCCGTGGTGGTAGGGGACGTCGTGCTGGCCTGCTGACCCAGACCATTAAAGGCAAACACGGTTTGCGAGGCTCTGACTGCGACGTTTCCAGAATTGGCGATAGCCCCTTTTTGCAAGATCTTGGGAGCGGTGCTGTCGTCAATCGCGCTGGCACAACTGGTTGCGGGATTGGATCCAGCTCCCAGGCTGATGGCCCAGTACAGGCCGTTGGAGCTGAGACTGCAGTCGTTGTTCAAGCTGTCCACCACCTGAACGCGTACCACCTGGTTGCGACGCACAGCCTCGGCCCGGGCTGCCTGCATGCTGTTGTGCAGGCTGTCGGCGGCGGTGCGGATGCGGGAGTTGTTCATCCACACCACCATCGATGGCATGCCCAGCATCAGCACGATGGCCACGATGGTCAGGCCGATCATCAACTCGATCAAGGTCATGCCGCGCATGTGCGGCCGGGCACGTGGACGCACAAGGCCTAGCATGTGCCACCCTTGCCAGTGATCCAGCAGGTGTCGGAAGTGGTCCAGCGGCTGGGTACGGCCGTCGTGGCTTTGCCTCCCACTTGGTTGACGGTATAGGTGAAGCCGCTCATGGGCCCTTTGCCGGTCGCGGTCAGTGTGTAGACGGTATCCGAGCTGGCCGCGCAGCTGATGTTGAAATACTTGCCGCTGTTGTTGTCCGCTGGCAGTGCGCCACAGGCGCTGTCCGCATTGCGGTACTTGCGGTTGTCCTGGAACCACTGCTCCATCCGCACCTGGTAGGTAGACAGAGCTGCGGTGGCCTCGGGGATGCGTCCTCGAATCACGTAATCGCGGTAAGAGGGCAGTGCGATGGCTGCCAGAATGCCGATGATGGCCACCACGATCATGACTTCAATCAGCGTAAAGCCCTGTTGCCAGGGGCGGGTGGGGGAGAGCTTTCGGATCATGCAATCACCATGATGTTTTCTATTGAAGATAGCTATATTGTTATAACTTGCGAGTTTGGTGACATTAAAGCAATCGGGCGGTGATGGGGGACCAGCCGGAGCCAGTGGCGGTTTCGGCATGACAAACGGTGCTCCGCAGCGCGGGGAAGATGTTTCCCAGGCCCTGCGCAAACTGGGGCAGAATGGCGCGGCACTGTCTACCGAGCCCCTGCGTGGGCTGAATGCCATGTTTGATCTGAAGAAAATGCTCCCTGGCTGCGAAGCCGTCATCGTCGACCTCGACGGCACCATGGTCGACACCATGGGGGACTTTGCCGAGGCGCTCAACCGCATGCTGGCGGATCTGCAGCTGCCGGCGATTGATGTGCAGACCATCGAGCCCATGGTGGGCAAGGGTTCGGAGCATCTGCTGCGCGCGGTGCTGACCCATGTGCTGGCCCAGGTGCACCAGGCGAGCGGCCAGCCGGTCCCGGCCACCGAGATCGACAACCGCTATGCTCAGGCCTGGGAGCGCTACCAGCACCATTACCTGGCCATCAATGGCCGCTTCTCCCGGGTGTATGACGGGGTGGAGAAGGGCCTGGCGCAATGGCGCGCCAAGGGGCTGAAGATGGCCTGCCTGACCAATAAGCCGCTGACCTTTGCCGAGCCGCTGCTGCGCGCCAAGGGCTTGCGCGACTATTTTGACCATGTGTTTGGTGGCGATTCCTTTGAGCGCAAGAAGCCCGATCCGCTGCCGCTGCTCAAGACCTGCGAGGCCCTGGGCAGCAAGCCGGCCCTGACCTTGATGGTGGGCGACAGCAGCAACGATGCCGAGGCGGCGCACAACGCGGGCTGCCCGGTGGTGCTGGTCAGCTATGGCTACAACCACGGCCAGCCGATCCGCCAGGTGGCAGCGACCGGCTATGTGGATGCGCTCAGCGAGCTGCAGGCCTGAGGCCACTTGCCGTGGACGGACTGCACCTGACGGCCGACCTGTATGACTGCCAGTGCCCGGCGGCCTGGCTGGTCGATGCGCAGGCGCTGGCTGCGCTGTGCAACCAGGCGGTGGCCGATGCGGGGCTAACACGCATGCATGACAGCTGGGTGCCGTTTCCCAGCCACAACGGCCAGCCCGGTGGCGTCACCGGCGTGGTCTTGCTGGCCGAGTCGCATGTGGCCATCCACACCTGGCCGGAGCTGGGCCATGTCACGCTCGATGTCTATGTCTGCAACTTCTCGGGCGACAACTCGGCCAAGGCGCAGCAGGTCGTCGATACCTTGGTGGCTGCTTTGCAGCCCAGGCGCTGCCAGCACCAGCGGCTGCAGCGGGGCAGTCTGCAGGCCGGCCCAGCGGCGGCTGCGGGCTTGCCGCGCTGAAATCCCCGATTTTCTGGTTTTTACACCGTCGTTTGCAGATTCGTTTGCTACACTAGGCGCCATGTTCATCCATCACGCAGTCATTACAGGTCGTTCCGACCGGGGAGCTTGGCCCTGGCGTAAGCCTGTATCTATGCCTGTTTGATTGCCGCTGGGTAACACGCCCCAGCGTGCGCCCGAGGGCTGGTTGCAAGACCAGTCCACCAAAGATGAACTGCAGCGCACGATACGCACACATCCAGCGTGCGCTGCTCAAGCTGGGGATGGTTCTTCGTGATCACCGAACTCGAATTCAAAAGTCTGGCCAACCAAGGCTACAACCGCATTCCTCTGGTCGCAGAAGCGTTTGCGGATCTGGAAACCCCTCTCTCCCTGTACCTCAAGCTCTGCCACACGCATGACGATGGCGAGCACAGCTTTTTGCTCGAATCCGTGGTCGGAGGCGAGCGTTTTGGCCGTTACAGCTTTATCGGCCTGCCTGCCCGCAGCCTGCTGCGCGCCAGCGGCTTTGGCGCCGATGCCCGCACCGAGGTCGTGACTGATGGCCAGGTGGTCGAGACCCATGCGGGCAATCCTCTGGATTTCATTGCCGACTACCAAAAACGCTTCAAGGTGGCGCTGTCGCCCGGCCTGCCGCGCTTTTGCGGCGGTCTGGCCGGCTACTTTGGCTATGACGCCGTGCGCTACATCGAGAAAAAGCTCGAAAACAGCTGCCCGCCCGACACCCTGGGCACGCCCGACATCCTGCTGCTGCAGTGCGAAGAGGTCGCCGTCATCGACAACCTCTCGGGCAAGCTCTACCTGATCGTCTACGCCAACCCGGCCGAGGCAGAGGCCTATTCCAAGGCCAAGAAGCGCGTGCGCCAGCTCAAGGAGCAGTTGCGCTACTCGGTCAGCGTGCCGCAGATCAAGGCCGGAGACAGCTACCCCTCCGAGCGCAGCTTTGCCAAGGCCGATTACCTCAAGGCCGTGCTGGAAGCCAAGGAGATGATTGCCGCGGGCGATTTCATGCAGGTGCAGGTGGGCCAGCGCATCCAGAAGCGCTACACCGAGAACCCGCTGTCGCTGTACCGTGCGCTGCGCTCGCTCAACCCCAGCCCCTATATGTACTACTACCACTTTGGGGATTTCCAGGTGGTGGGGGCCAGCCCCGAGATTCTGGTGCGCCAGGAGCAGGTCGAGGAAGGGCAGAAGATCACCATCCGCCCACTGGCCGGCACCCGCCCACGCGCCGCAACGCCGGAAAAGGACAAGGCCACCGAGCAGGAGCTGGTGAACGACCCCAAGGAACGCGCCGAGCATGTGATGCTGATCGACCTGGCGCGCAACGACATCGGCCGCATTGCCAAGACCGGCTCCGTCAAGGTGACCGAGGCCTTTGCGGTGGAGCGCTACAGCCATGTGATGCACATCGTCAGCAATGTCGAAGGCATCCTCAAGGACGGCATGACCAGCATGGACGTGCTCAAGGCCACCTTCCCGGCCGGCACCTTGTCGGGCGCACCCAAGGTGCATGCGATGGAGGTCATCGACCAGCTCGAACCGGTCAAGCGCGGCATTTATGGCGGCGCCTGCGGTTACCTGAGCTTTGCCGGCGACATGGACCTGGCCATTGCGATCCGCACCGGCGTCATCAAGGACGGCATGCTCTATGTGCAGGCGGCGGCCGGCGTGGTCGCCGACTCGGTGCCCGAGCTGGAATGGAAAGAGACCGAACACAAGGCCCGCGCACTGCTGCGCGCTGCCGAACTCGTTGAAGAAGGACTGGAATGACCCGCGCTATCGACAAAGTAGAAGACTGCAACACCATGGCCGATGTGCGCCGCAATGTGAATGCACTCGACGACATCCTGGTGCCCCTGCTGGTGGAGCGCGGCGGCTACATGACCCAGGCTGCCAAGGTCAAGAACAACCCCGAGCTGGTGCGCGATGAAGACCGCATCGAAGCCATCGTCAGCCGCGTGCGCGAACGCGCTGCGCTCGAAGGCGGCCAGCCCGATGTGATCGAGGCCATCTACCGCGCGATGATGGAGGCCTATATCGCCTACGAGCACCGCGAACTGGCCCGCTTGCAAGCGGGCGGCAAACCCCGGGAGTGACGATGAAAAAACTGTTGATGGTCGATAACTACGACAGCTTCACCTACAACATCGTGCAGTACTTTGGTGAGCTGGGGGTCGAGGTCGTGGTGGTGCGCAATGACGAAACCTCGCTGGAGGCCATCGCCGCACACCAGCCCGATTGGCTGGTCATCTCGCCCGGTCCCTGCTCGCCGGCCGAAGCCGGTATCTCCATCGCGGCCATCCAGCACTTTGCCGGCAAGCTGCCGATTTTGGGCGTGTGCCTGGGCCACCAGGCCATTGGCGCGGCCTTTGGCGGCCAGGTGGTGCGGGCCGTGCAGCAAATGCATGGCAAGACCAGCGTGATCACGACCACGCAAGAAGGCGTGTTTGCCGATCTGCCTGCGCAGTTCACCGTCAACCGCTACCACTCCCTGGTGATCGAGCGCAGCAGCTGCCCTGATTGCCTGGAAGTGAC
Source organism: Comamonas sp. JUb58 (assembly GCF_004364775.1). Classification (GTDB taxonomy): domain Bacteria; phylum Pseudomonadota; class Gammaproteobacteria; order Burkholderiales; family Burkholderiaceae_C; genus Comamonas. The sequence continues at coordinate 171,288 of NZ_SOAL01000005.1, read as the reverse complement.
GGCCACCAGTGAAGATGGCGAAATCCAGGGCGTGCGCCACAAGAGCCTGCCGATCCAGGGCGTGCAGTTCCACCCCGAGAGCATCCTCACCGAGCATGGCCACGCCATGCTGAAGAACTTTCTGGAGCAGCGCTGATGATCGAGCTGCACCAGTTGCTGATGTTCATGGCAGCTGGCTGGCTGCTCAACCTCACCCCGGGCCCTGACGTGTTCTACATGCTCAGCCATGCAGCGCGCCAGGGCTGGCGTGCCGGCCTGGTGGCCAGCGCCGGCATCACCGCCGGCTGCATGGTGCATGTGACCGCTGCTGCCTTGGGTGTGGGCGCGCTGTTGGCTGCCTCGGCCACCGCTTTTAGCGTGCTCAAGTGGCTGGGCGCGGCCTATCTGCTGTGGATGGGTGTGCAGATGCTGCGCAGCAAAAACAATAGCAAGCTGATGGCGCCTGCAGATAGCATGCCGGGTCTGGCAGAGCCGGGCGCCAGCCTGTCACGCATCTTCTGGGGCGGCTTCTGGACCAACGTGCTCAACCCCAAGGTCGCCATCTTCTTTCTGGCCTTTATTCCGCAGTTCATCGCCGCCGACTACGCCCACAAGAGCCTGGCCTTTGCCGCGCTGGGCCTGCTCTTCAACCTGAACGCCATCCCCGTCAATGTGCTCTGGGTCTGGATGGGTGCCGGCATGGCGCGGCGTGCCGGCTGGCTGCGCCAGCGGCTGCACTGGTTGGACCGCACGGCCGGCGCCATGTTCATTGGCTTTGGCCTCAAGCTGGCGCTGACCGACAAGCCCGGCGCCTGACCCCTGATACAGCGAGAAACTCCATGTCGATTACTCCCCAAGAAGCGCTGCAGCGCACCATTGAGCACCGCGAAATCTTCCACGACGAGATGCTGCACCTGATGCGCATGATCATGCAGGGCGAGCTCTCCCCGGTGATGACCGCCGCCATCCTGACGGGCTTGCGCGTCAAGAAGGAAACCATTGGCGAGATCAGCGCTGCCGCCCAGGTGATGCGCGAGTTCTCCAACAAGGTCCATGTGGCCGATCGCCAGCACCTGGTCGACATCGTCGGCACCGGTGGCGATGGCGCCAATACCTTCAACATCTCGACCTGCTCGGTGTTTGTCATTGCCGCTGCCGGCGGCAAGGTCAGCAAGCATGGCGGGCGCAGTGTCTCCAGCAAATCGGGCAGCGCCGATGCGATGGAAGCACTGGGCGTCAACATCCAGCTGAGCCCCGAGCAGATCGCCCGGAGCATTGCCGAAGTGGGCATCGGCTTCATGTTTGCGCCCAACCACCACCCGGCGATGAAGAATGTGGCCCCGGTCCGCAAGGAGCTGGGCGTGCGCACCATCTTCAACATCCTGGGCCCGCTCACCAACCCGGCCAGCGCGCCCAATATCCTGATGGGCGTCTTCCACGAAGATCTGGTCGGTATCCAGGTGCGCGCGCTGCAGCGCCTGGGCGCCGAGCACGCCATCGTCGTCTATGGCCGCGATGGCCTCGACGAGATCAGCCTGGGCGCCAGCACCCTGGTGGGCGAGCTCAAGGATGGCGTGGTGCGCGAGTACCAGATCCATCCGGAGGACTTTGGTATACAAATGGTGGGCACGCGCGCCTTCCGCGTGGACAATGCCGAGCAGTCCAAGGCCATGCTGATGGGCATCCTGCAAGGCGAGCAAGGCCCCGCACGCGATATCGTCTGCCTCAACGCCGGTGCCGCGCTCTATGCGGCCAATGTGGCCAGCTCGATCGAAGACGGCCTGCAGCGCGCCCGCGCCGCGATTGACAGCGGTGCGGCCTTGCAAAAGCTGCAGGACCTGGTGGCCCTGACGCGCCAACTCGCCGCCTGAGCCGGCCTTCCAACCAAGGAAAACAAATGTCCGATATTCTGAAAAAAATCTGTGAGGCCAAAGTCATCGAAGTGGCCGAGGCCAAGAAGCGCAGCCCCTTCGAGGTGATGCGCCGCGATGCCGAAAGCCGTGTGCTGACGCGTGACTTCGTCGGTGCACTGCGCGCCAAGATCGCCCAAGGCCAGGCCGCGGTGATCGCCGAGGTGAAAAAGGCCAGCCCCAGCAAGGGCGTGATCCGTGCCGATTTTGACCCGGCCGACATTGCCCAGAGCTATATGGTGGGCGATGGCAAGACCAGCGCCGCCTGCCTGTCGGTGCTGACCGACCGCCAGTTCTTCCAGGGCGAGCCTGATTTTCTGAAGCAGGCCCGCGCCAGCACCTTGCTGCCCGTGCTGCGCAAGGATTTCATGGTCGATCCCTACCAGATCTATGAATCGCGCGCGATGGGTGCCGACTGCGTGCTGCTGATCGCCGCCTGCCTGGACGACGCCCAGATGGCCGAGATGGAGCAGATCGCACGCAGCCTGGACATGGCCGTGCTGGTCGAGGTGCATGATGGCGCCGAACTGGAGCGTGCGCTCAAGCTCAAGACGCCGCTGATCGGCATCAACAACCGCGATCTGCGCACGTTTGAAGTCAGCATCCAGACCACCTTGGATCTGCAAAAGCAGGTGCCTGCGGACCGTCTGCTGGTGACCGAATCGGGCATTGCCAGCCCGGAAGATGTCAAGACCTTGCGCGATGCCGGCATCCACGCCTTCCTGGTGGGCGAGGCCTTTATGCGCGCCGATGAGCCGGGCGAAGCGCTGGCCAAGCTGTTCGCTTAAGCAAAGCAACTAAGAAAAAACGGGTAGCGGCGCAATGCCGCTACTGCGCCGCGCGTACCTTGGCCAGCTGGCCCTCAAACCAGGGCTGGCTGCGCACTTCCGGCTGGCCCGGGCAACGCACCAGATAGGGCTTGCCCGACATGCTGCTTTGGCTGGCAGCACGCGCAATAAAGTCCTCAGCCGTGGGCGCCAATGCCCTTTTTTGCAGGTAGCTGTACTTGCGCTGCAAATGCGCGCTGGCCTCACTGGCGCTGTACCACTGGCCATTGCGGGCAAATTCACAGCCCGACTGCTGCAAGGCCTGGAACAGCGCATGAATCTCGCGCTCGGTGGTGCTGGTGTCGCTGCTGGCGGTCTGCGCGCCGGCTGCCAGGCTGCACAGCAAAAAGGCTGCCGCCAGGGCCTGGGTCCAGGGGGTTCGTTGATGGGGCATAGCGCGTCAAGCAGTGTGGTGGGTTTGGCAGCGCAGGCGCTGTGCTAGTATCAATTGCGAATAATTCCCATTTCTAAATTTCAGAAATGGGTTTTTCTTCGCCCCTATCCCTTCCTATCCGGCCAGCGGCCCCATGCTCAGCAGGGTCCGCCGGCCTGTTTGCCGTTGTTTGTCCATGAGTATCCATGATCGCCATGCCCCCCAAGCGCCCAGCGCCTTTGTCCTACCACCATCGCGTATGCGCGGGCTCGCTGCCAGTGCAGCGCTGGGGCTGACCGTGCTGGGCGGCTGTGCCAGCGCACCCGAGCGCCCAGCGCCTGCGCAGCTGCTGCGCATCGGGCAAACGGTGCAAGGCCAGTTGGCCCCTGGCGCAGAGCAGCGCTGGCAGCTCGACGCCCAGCAGCTGCCCGCCGGCAGCGTGGTGCGCGCGGAGGTGGATGGCAGTGGTGTGCAGCTGGATCTGCAAGATGCAGCAGGCCGGCATTTGCGCCGCTTGCTGCGCAGCGATGGCGTGGGGGAGGGCTTTACCTGGCAGGCCCAGGCGGGCCAGCAGTTGTTGCTGCACTGGAATGCCCAGCCAGCAGTGGCCTATGCCAGCAGCAACGCCGAGGCCGGCCAGCTGCCCGCGCAGGCGACTGCCGGACATTACCGCCTGGAGATCCAACGCGCCTGGGCCCCGCGCGCCGACCAGTCGGTGGCCTTGCCCAACAAGCCGCTGCAAAGCCCGCGCCTGCAGGCCCTGGCGCGCGACCTGGAAGGTGGCGGCAGCAGCGATACATTCTGGCAAGAAATGGCCCAGCGCGGCACGCCCTTGGTGGAGCCCTGGAGTGACAAGGAGCGGCTCGTAAGCTTTCTGTGGCGCGGCGCGCAGCACAGCGTGCGCCTGTTTGGCAGCCCCTCGGGCAACCATGAATCGCTGCAGCGCCTGGGCAACTCGGATGTCTGGTGGAGCAGCTTTGTGATGCCCAGCGATGCGCGCCTGAGCTATGGCATGGCGCCCGATGTGCCCAATATCGAAGGCACGCCGATCGAGCAGCGCCGCAGCATTCTGGCGACCTTGCAGCGCGACCCCTTGAACCCGCGCAGCTGGGCCGCGTCGGACGATGGCGCTGCCGCAGTGGACCCATACCAGGGCCGCTCGGCTCTGCAGCTGCCCGATGCGCCGGCGCAGCCCTGGTCGCAGCCAGCCAGCGGGCCGTTGCCGGGCGATCTGCAGCGCCACTGGCAGCACTCGGCGGCCCTCGGCAATGGCCGCGATGTCTGGATCTACCGCCCTGTGGGTTGGGCGCAGGCCGCCCCGGAGCTGCGCGCCTTGTTGGTGCTGTTCGATGCCCATGCCTATCTGCGCCAGGTGCCCACGCCGCAGATCGTTGAGCGGCTGCAGGCACAGGGCTTGATCCCCGCCACGGCCGTGGTGCTGGTGGCCAATGCCAGCAGCGAGCTGCGCAATACCGAGCTGCCACCCAACCCAGCGTTTGCCGATTTCATGGGCCTGCAGCTGATGCCCTGGCTGGCCACGCAGGGGCTGGATGTGCCCGCTGCGCGCACGGTGATTGCCGGCTCCAGCTATGGCGGCCTGGCATCGAGCTATATGGCGCTGCGCCATCCGGAGCGCTTTGGCAATGTGCTGAGCCTGTCCGGCTCCTACTGGTGGGCACCGGAGGCCGAAGCGCCCAATGCGATGGCGCGCTGGTGGGCGGCCGCCCCCCGCAAGGACGTCCGCTTCTACCTGGATGCGGGCCTCTACGAAAGCGCACGCGGCGGCCAGGCCGGCATTCTGGAAACCAGCCGCGAGCTGGGCGATGTGCTGCGGGCCAAGGGCTACCGCGTGACCCAGCGGGAGCACAGCACGGGCCACGACTATGTGCACTGGCAGGGCTCCATCGCCTGCGGCTTGGTGGCGTTGCTGCAACCAGCCAACGCGGCCAGGGTGCAGGCTGCCTGTGGCGCTGGCAGCGGGCGGTGAAGCAAAGCGCCAGCCCCTCGGCCCACCTAACCAAACGGTAATGCGTCGGTAATGCCAAGCCCCCCGGTGTCTGTCTAGCATGGAGCCCGCGCCACGCGGCGACATGAACACTCAGAACACCAGGGGCAAGGATGCAATCTCTCTTCAACTCCAACACCGGCCGGGCGCTGGTCTGGGCCACCACGGCAGCCAGCCTGGTGCTGGCCTTGTCTGGCTGCAGCGGCAGAAGCGATGCCGCTGCCCCGGAGGCGCAAGCCGACCGTGCCAAGGCCGCTGCGCTGGCACCCGGCCAGGTGCGGCTGCAGCCCGCATCCTTGAAGATGCTGGACATCGTGAGCCTGAGCCAGTCCGGCGCGGCGCAAACCGTGGCCATGCCCGCGCGCGTGGCCTTCCAGGACGACAAGGTGGCGGCTGTTGCCATTCCGGTCGAAGGGCGGGTGGTGTCCGTCAACGTGCAGGTGGGGGACAAGGTGCAGGCTGGTGCCACGCTGGCTACCCTGGTCAGCCCTGAGGCCTTGCGCATCCGCTACGAGGTGGAGGCTGCGCGCACCGCCAAGGAGCTGGCGGCCGTCGAGGAGCAACGCCAGCGCACCATGCTGGCCAAGGGCGTAGGCGTGGAGATGGAGCTGCGCGCGGCGCAGTCCAAGCTGCGTGAAACCGCGCAGGAGCTGGCGCGTGCCCAGGGCGTGGCCGCCTTGCTGGGCAGTGGCAGCGGCGACAAGATCGTGCTGCGCGCGCCGCGTGCCGGCGTGATTGCCGAGCGCAATGCCTTGCCCGGTGCGGCAGCCGAGTCGGGTGCGGCGCTATTTTTGGTGGGTGATCCAGGCGCCATGCGCATCGTGGCCGATGCCTTTGAGGGCGATCTGGCCGGCATCCATCTGGGTGCCGATGCGGTGGTGAAGGTGCAGCAACTGGCCGTGGCCACGCAAGGCACGGTGCGCAACATCGGCGCCGTGCTGGACAAGGAATCGCGTCGCGCCACCGTACTGATCGACCTGAAGATGCAGCCCGCCGGCCTGCGCCCGGGCATGCAGGCCTCGGTGGAGATTCCGCTGGCCGCCACGCAGCAGATGCTGATTCCGGTGACCGCCGTGCTGATCAAGGATGGCGACCGCTCGCTGGTCTTTGTGCAGGCCGAGGATGCCGTCTTTGAGGCGCGTACTGTGGTGCTGGGCCAGCCGCTGCGCGGCATGGTGCCGGTGCAAAGCGGCCTGCAGGCCGGTGACCGCATTGTGGTCCGTGGCGGCTTGCTGCTGGACGGCGCCGCCAGCCAGATGCTCTAAGCAGGACCACCACCGTGCTGCGTTCCCTGATTTCCTTCGTCGTGCACCGCCGCATGCTGGCGCTGTGCGCCACCTTGCTGATTGCCATCTATGGCATCTATTCCTATCTGCACACCGCCATCGAGGCCTATCCGGATGTGACCAATGTCCAGGTGGGGGTGATTGCCCAGGCCCCCGGCCTTGCGCCCGAAGAGGTGGAGCGCCAGATCACCCAGCCGCTGGAGCGCGAGCTCAACGGCACGCCCGGCCTGATGTCGCTGCGCTCGGAGAGCTACTTCGGCCTGTCGATGATCAACCTGGTGTTCGACGACAACGCCGACAGCTTCAAGGCCCGTGCCGAAGTGGCGCAGCGCCTGCCGCAGGCCGATCTGCCGCAGGGCGTGACTCCCCAGATGGCGCCTGACTACACGCCGCTGGGCAAGATCTACTACTACCGCCTGCAGAGCGACCGCCACACCTTGGCCCAGCTGCGCACCGAGCAGGAATGGCATGTCACCCGGGTGCTCAAGCAGATCCAGGGCGTGGCCGATATCGTCAGCATCGGCGGCTTCGTCAAGGAGTTCCATGTCGAGGTGGACCCGCAAAAGCTCTACAGTCTCGACATCTCGCTGGAAGAGGTGGGCGATGCACTGGCCAAGTCCAACCGCAATGTCGGCGGCGGCCTGCTGCGCCGGGGCGAGCAATCGCTGATCGTGCGTGGCATTGGCCTGTTGGGCAAGCCCGAAGACATCCAGCGTGTGGTGGTGGCCATGCGCGGCGAGCAGGCGGTGACGATTGGCGATGTGGCGCGCGTGTTCCAGTCGCACACGCCGCGCCAGGGCTCGGTGGGCATGGACGAGCACGACGATGTGGTCGAAGGCATCGTGCTGCTCAAGCGCGGCGAGAACCCCTCGCTGGTGCTCGACCAGATCCACCTCAAGGTCGACCAGCTCAATGGCGGCGAGCTGCCTGAAGGCATGAAGCTGGTGACCAGCTATGACCGATCCACCCTGGTGGGCCACACCCTGGACACCGTGCAGCACAACCTGCTGTTTGGTGCGGTTCTGATCGTCAGCGTGCTGTGGCTGGTGCTGCGCAGCCTGCGCGGCTCCATTATCGTGGCCACGGTGATTCCGCTGTCACTGCTGGTGGCCTTCATCGGTCTGCACTGGCTGGGCATGCCTGCCAACCTTATCTCAATGGGGGCCATCGACTTCGGCATCATGGTCGATGGCGCGGTGGTGCTGGCCGAGAACATCATCCGCAACGCCCGCCAGCGCAAGCCGCAAACCCAGGCCGACATGCGCCACATCATCATCGACTCGGCCGTGGCGGTGGCCAAGCCCACCTTGTTTGCGATGGCGATCGTGATTGCGGCGCTGATCCCGGTGTTCTCGCTGCAGAGCATCGAAGGCCGCATCTTCCGCCCGCTGGCGATGACCTATACCTTCGCGCTGCTGGGGGCGCTGGTGTTTGCGATGGGCCTCGTGCCCGCGCTCTGCGCCTTGCTGCTCAAGCCCAAGCATGTGATGGTGGAGGAGCCCAAGCTGTTCGAGCAGGCGCAGCATGGCTATGAGCGCTGGGTCGGCCAGGTTCTGCAGTCCACGCGTGCGCGCTGGCTGGTGGCGCTGGTGGCCGTGGTGATCCTGGCCGTGGCCGGTTACTCGGGACGCTGGCTGGGCACGGAGTTTCTGCCGGAGCTGGACGAGGGCGATGCCTATGTGCTGGTGGAAATGCCGGCATCCATATCGCTGGAAAAGGGCCAGGAAGTGCTGCGCGATGTGCGCATGCGCCTGGGCCAGTACCCCGAGGTGGTCTCGGTCATCTCGGAGCAGGGCCGCCCCGAATCGGGCACCGATAACGAAACCCTGAACCTGGCCAAGGTGCTGGTGCGCCTCAAACCCCATGAGCAGTGGACCAAGGGCCTGACCAAGCCGCAGCTGATCGAGCAGATGCGCGAGAGCCTGCGCGAGATACCTGGCGTGGCCTTCAATTTTGCCCAGCCCATCCGCGACAGCGTCGAGGAGTCGAGCTCGGGTGCGCGCGGCCAGGTGGTGCTCAAGGTCTTCGGGCCGGAGATTCCGCAACTGCGCGCGCTGCTGCAAAAGACCTTGGAGGTGGTGCAGCCGATTGCCGGCGTGGTCGACCTGGGCCTGTACCGCGATGCGCCGGCGCCGCAGGTGCATGTCACCTTCAACCGCGATGCACTGGCGCGCCATGGCATCGACATGGATACCGCGCAAAAGACGCTGGAGATGGCCTTGGCCGGCGATATCGTCACCACGCTTTGGGAAGGTCAGTACCCGGTGCCGGTGCGTGTGCGCCTGCCTTATGTCAACCGCATGGACGAGGCCCGTATCCGCGACATCGCCATTCCCACGCCCAAGGGCCAGTCGTTTCCGTTGCATGCGCTGGCCGATGTGCAGGTGGCCATCGGCAACTCCTCCATCTTCCGCGAAGGCAATGCGCGCTACATGGCGCTGAAGTTCAATGTGGAAGGCCGGGACATCGGCTCGGTGGTGAAGGACACGCTGGCAGCGTTCTCGCAGAACGTGAAGATGCCCGAGGGCTACACCGCCGTCTGGGGCGGCGAGTGGGAAAACCAGCAGCGCGCCGCTGCGCGCCTGAAGGTGGTGGTGCCGCTGTCGCTGCTGATCGTGTATGCGCTGCTGTTTGGCGCGCTGGGTCGGGCACGCAGCGCGGGCGTGATCATGCTCTGCGCGCCGTTTGCGATGGTGGGCGGCATCGTGGCCTTGCATGTGACGCATATCGAGCTGTCGATCAGCGCGGCCATCGGCTTTATTGCGCTGCTGGGCCAGGTTGCCTTGGTGGGCCTGCTTGTGCTGTCCAGCGTGGAGGAGCGCCGCCGCGCCGGTGTGGCGCTGCTGCCCGCCCTGGTGGAGGGCGCGGCCGAGCGCATGCGTTCGGTCATTCTGGTGGCCTTGCTGGCGCTCCTGGGCCTACTGCCCATGGCCATGTCTACCGGCGTGGGCAGTGAAACCCAACGCCCTTTTGCGTCGGTGATCGTGGGCGGCATGATGCTGCTGCCGCTGATCGCCCTGGTGCTGCTGCCGGTGCTCTACGCCGTGCTGGGCCCCAAAACCATGATGACCCAGGAAGAAGAAGATGAGCGTTTGGCCCTCTAAACCCTTGCCACAAGCCCTGTGCCTGGCGCTGATGCTGGCGCTGTCCAGCGGTATGGCCTCTGCCCAGCAGTCCACCGCTGCCGATGGACAGCCGATCGCGGTCGGCGCGCAGACGGCGCCCGCCTCGGTCAGCCTGAACGAGTACCTGCAACTGCTGGCGCGCAACAGCGCGCACATCAAGGCCGAGCGCACGCGTATCGCCGCAGCCCGGGCCGATACCACGACGGCGGGCACCTGGCCCAACCCCACCGTGTCCGCCAGCCGGCAGCGGCAGGAAAAGGACCTGGGCATCCAGCAGCCGCTGCCGATCTTTGGCCAGCTGAGCCAGCGGGTCAAGACCGCGCGCCAGGCCGAGGATGTGGCTGCAGCGCAGCTGGACAGCAGCGTGCAGGACGCGCTGGGCGAGGGCGCCAGCGCCTTCAACGAGGTGCTGGTGGCCCAGCGGCGGCTGGCGCTGTGGCAGGCCGCCCGCGACGATCTGACGGGCTCGGCCCGCATCGTCAAGGGCCAGATCGAGGCGGGTGCGCGTAGCCAGTACGACGGCGCCCGCATTGTGCTGCAGGTGGCGCAGATGGATGTGCAGATCCGCAAGGCCGAGGCGGCCCTGAAAGATGCTGCCAGCAAGATGGCGGCGCTGGCCTCGCTGCCACGCTGGGAGCCGGTGGCCATCGGCTCGCTCAAGCCGATGGACCTGGCGGCCTATGCCAGCAGCGAAGCACTGTGGGAACAGGCGCGCGGCCGCCTGCCGGCCTTGAAGGCGGCGGCCGCCGACCTGGAGCAGTCGCGCCAGCAGATTGCGCTGCAGCAGCGCGAAGCCATTCCCACGCCTTCGCTCAGCTACACCCGCGTCAACCACCGGCAGGATGGCCGCTACGGCATCGTTGGCGTGTCGGTGGACATTCCACTGTTTGACCGCAAGCAGGGCGCGATCGACAAGGCCCGTGCGGACGAGATGCAGGCGCAGTACAAGCAGGAAGCCGCCGAGGTCGCAGCCCAGGCAGAACTGTGGCGCAGCCTGCAGAAGCTGCGCATGGCCAACGATGCGCTGGCGGCCTTTGAGTCCGATGCGCTGTCGCAGCTCGACCAGCTGCGGCGCATGGCCCAGGATTCCTACCAGCTGGGCAAGAGCAATGTGCTGGAGCTGATCGACGTGCTGGATACCCTGCGCGAGCGCCGCATGGACCATCTCGACCTGGTCAAGGACATGCTGGAGGCCGAGTGGCGGCTGCGGGTGGCAAGCGGCAATATGCCGCAGGTGCAGCCCTGAGCCCGTTTGTGGCATCGCCGGGGCCTGCTGCCCCGGGTATAGTTTCAGCCATGGGAGTCGCCAACAGCTTGTCCAACCACCGTTATCTGATCATCGAAGATGACCCGCTGAACGCGGGCTTCATGGCGGACGGCCTGCGCCAGCAAGGCGCCCAGGTCAGCGTCTGCCATGACGGCCTGCGCGGCCTGGCGCTGGCCGTTGGGCAGGACTGGGATGCGATCGTGCTGGACCGCATGCTGCCCGACGACTTTGATGGCCTCAAGATCGTGCAGGCCTTGCGCGCCATGGGCAAGCAGACGCCGGTGCTGGTGCTCAGCGCGCTGTCGTCGATCGATGAGCGGGTGCGGGGCCTGAAGGCCGGCGGCGACGACTACCTGTCCAAGCCGTTCGCGTTTTCGGAGCTGGTGGCGCGCATCGAGGCCTTGATGCGCCGCTCGCAAACCGTCGAGAAACCGCGTGAGATGCAGGTCGAGGATTTGCGCATCAACCTGATGACGCGCAATGCCGAGCGCGGCGGCCAGGCCTTGCAGCTGCAGCCGCGCGAGTTTCGGCTGCTGGCCTACCTGATGCAGCATGCCGGCCAGATTGTCACCCGCACCATGCTGCTCGAGTCGGTGTGGGACTTCCATTTTGACCCGCAGACCAATGTGATCGATGTGCACATCAGCCGCCTGCGTGCCAAGGTGGACAAGGGGCATGCGCCCGCGCTGATCCATACCGTGCGCGGCGTGGGCTACTGCCTGACCAGCGACCCGCATGCCCTGCTGGCGCAGGGGCTGTAATGGCACGGGTGCTGCCCTGGCGCTCGCTGGCCTTTCGCCTGGCGCTGAGCTATGGCTGCATGCTGGTGTTCACCGTGGCGGTGGTGCTGGCGGTGTTCTACCTGCAGATCGTGGGCGTGCTGCGCAACCGGCTGGACCAGTACGCCACCACCCAGCTCAAGCGCCTGGAGGACTATGCCGCCGTGCACGGTGTCGCCGCGCTGCATGACCAGATCGACCACCTGATGCGCGATGGCATCAACACCGACACCGAAATCATTCTGCTGCTCACGCCCGATGGCCACACCATCATTGGCAATGCCGACATCGTGCCGGCGCGCCGGTTGACGCAGCTGGGCATGCGCGAACTCACGGTGCAGCGCATGGGGCGCAAGGTGGTGGGGCGCGTGCAAGCGGTGTTGCTGCCCGATGGCAACTACCTGGTGGTGGGCAGCGATATGCGGACCCAGGTCAGCATCGAGGATCTGTTTGCGCGGGCCAGCAGCCTGGTGGTGGTGGTGGCGCTGCTGATGGCGGTGGTCGGGGCGATCAGCTTTCGGCGCCTGGTCGATGCGCGCGCCTTGGGCATCCGCAGCACCATGGCGCGGGTGGCCGCCGGCGACCTGGCGCAGCGCATTCCGGTGCAACACCAGGAAAAGGATGAGTTTGCGCTGCTGAGCCGCGACATCAACAGCATGCTGGAGCGCTTGCAGCAGGTGATGGATGGCGTGCGCCATGTCTCCAACACCATTGCCCACAATCTGCGCACGCCGATGACGCGCATTTTGCTGCGCCTGCGTGCGGCCGAGCAGGCGCCGGCGGCCGACCAGCGCGCCACCCTGCGCCTGGTCGCCGAGGAGGTGGCAGAGCTGGGTGTGGTGTTCGACAAGTTGCTGGCGATTGCCGAAGTGGAAAGCGGCGCGTTGCGCCAGGCATTTGGCGCGGTGGATGTGGCGCTGCTGCTGCTGGAGCTGCATGAGCTGTATGAGCCGGTGGTGCAGGAGCAGGGCGGCAGCATGGAGCTGCAGTTGCCGGGGGATGAGGGCGATGGCCGCTGTCTGGCGCTGGGGGACACCAATCTGTTGGCCAGTGCGCTGGCCAATGTGGTGGAGAACGCCATCAAATACGGCGCGCGTGGCGGGGCGGGCCCCCGCATCGTGCTGCAGGCCCGCTGCCTGCCGGCGGTGGGCGATGCGGCGGCCTGCGTGGAAATCCTGGTGCAGGACGATGGCCTGGGCGTGGCCGATGCCGATCTGGCCCAGCTGTCGCAGCGCTTTTTCCGGGCCCAGCAGCAGCAACCCGGCACAGGGCTGGGCCTGGCATCGGTGCAGGCGGTGGTGCGCCTGCACGGCGGGCAACTGCAGTTTCGCAATACCCAGCCCGGTTTTGCGGTGCAGATGCTGCTGCCCGTCGCCCTCAGCCCATCGCAGAGCGCATTCTGAGGCGCCCGCGCAGCGTGCACAATGCGGGCATGCAACTGACATCTGAAGCGTTCCATAACCACCAGGTGGCTGCCGGTTGGCAAGCCACGGTGGACCAATTCTTTGACAGCCCCAAGGGCCAGCAGCTGTCGCAGTACCTGCAGCAGCGCCTGGACGCCGGCGCGGTGATCTTCCCGCCCGAGCCACTGCGTGCGCTGCGCCTGACCCCACCCGAGAGCGTGCGCGTGGTCATCCTGGGGCAGGACCCCTACCACGGGCGCGGCCAGGCCGAGGGCCTGGCTTTTTCCGTGGCCTCCGGCGTGCGACTGCCGCCATCGCTGCAGAACATCTTCAAGGAAATGCAGCGCGACCTGGGCGTGCCGTTCCCGCCTTTCCCCGATCCGGGCGGCAGCCTGGTCAAATGGGCCACCCATGGCGTGCTGCTGCTCAACACCTGTCTGACGGTGGAAGAGGGCCAGGCCGCCAGCCACAGCGGCAAGGGCTGGGAGCTGCTCACCGATGCGCTGATCCGCCAGGTGGCCGAGGGAGACAAGCCGGTGGTCTTCATGCTTTGGGGCAACCATGCGCAGAGCAAGCGCGCGCTGATCCCGCAGGACCGGGGCCACCTGGTGCTGACCAGCAACCACCCCTCGCCGCTGTCCGCCTTGCGCCCGCCGGTGCCGTTTATCGGCAATGGGCATTTCAGCCAAGCGCAGGCGTTTCGCAAGCAGCTGGGTTTGTAAACAGGCGCTTAGCGCGGGCTCGGCAGCGCCTGCAGCTCTTGCACCAGCAGCCCCAAAAAGGCCTGGGCGGCGGCAGGCAGCTGGCGGCCCGCCAGGGTTTGCACCTCGATATCGCGCAGGTCCAGGCCGGCATCGGTCAAGGGGCGGGCCACCAGGCTGCCCGCTGCCAGCATATGGCGCACCCCCACTTCGCTGGAGACGGTGACACCGCCGCCATGCACCGCAAAATTGAGCAAGGTCTTGGCATGGTTGGTAGTCAGCACCGGGTCCAGCTGCAGGCCCTGGCGGCTGCAGGCCAGATCGATCATCTGGCGGATCGCCGTCTCGGCCGGTGGCAAGGCCAGCGGGTGCCGGGCCAGCTCGGCCAGGGTGAGCGATGCCTGGCTTGCCAGCACATGGCCGGGCGGCAACACGGCCAGCACCGGTGCGCTTTGGCGGTGCACCACGGCAATGTTCTTGAGCGGAGACATGCTGAAACGCAGGCCAATATCGGCCTCGCCGGCCAGCAGCTTGGCGGAGACCTGCAAGGTCGGCACCATGCTCACCTCAAAGCGCAGGCCCGGGTGGCGGCGCTGAAAGGCCACGCAGGCCAGGGGCAGCAGCTCATTGGCAAAGGCATCCGAGGTGGCGATGCGCACCAGACCGGCGCGCAGGCTGTCGAGGGCATGGATGGCATCAATGGCCTGCTCGGCATCCAGGCTGATGCGGCGCGCCAGCTCGGCCAGGATCTGCCCGGCCGCCGTGGGCTGCATGCCCCGCGCATGGCGCTCGAACAGCGCCGTGCCCAGCTGGGCCTCCAGCCCGCTGATCTGGCGGCTGACGGCCGAGCTGGCCACATGCAGGCGCAGGGATGCGGCGCTGACCGAGCCGCACTGCACCACCTCGTGGAAGTAGCGCAGCGCGGTGTCCTGTAGGTGTGTGGGCGGGCGGTGGGGCATGGTGGTATTGCGCAAAAGAATGGTCTAAGCATAAACCCATTGCCGTATCGGCAAACCTACCTTGCCAAATCGGTGGTGGTGTCGCTTGTCACAGGCTTTTAATATGCAAGGCTTCACGCAGGCGCCTTTGCCCTCGCGCGCATGGCACACCCGCCATGGGCGCATAAGAACCGGTTGTTCTGGCCCGCGCCACAAGCGCAGAGTGCTTCGCAGATGTTTTGCAACACGCTTACCACCATGCCAACTACCCATTCTCTTTTCTCTCGCATGCCTGGCCGCCGGCCACTGCTCGCCGGCCTGGTGGCTGGCACGGCGCTGGCTGTGCTGTCCCCGTTTGCCGCTGCACAGGGCGGCCAATGGCCTGAGCGCGCGATCCGCGTCATCGTGCCCTTTCCGCCCAGCGGCGCGACCGATCTGGTGGCCCGCGTGGTGGCGCAAAAGGTGTCGCAGGAGCTGGGCCAGTCGCTGGTGATCGACAACCGCCCAGGCGCGGGCGGCACCATCGGCACGGCCGAGGCCGCCAAGGCCAGCGCTGACGGCTACACCCTGCTGTTCACCACCAGCAGCACCCATGCGATCTCGCCACACCTGATGCCCAAGCTGGCCTACCGCGCAGACAAGGACTTCACCCCGATCGCCCATGTGGCCGATGCCGCCAGCGTGCTGCTGGTGACCAACTCGCTGCCGGTCAAGACCGTGCAGGAGCTGATCAGCTATGCCAAGGCCAACCCCGGCAAGCTGAACTACGCCACCAGCGGCAATGGCACCATCGTGCACCTGAACACCGCTGCCTTTGCGGCCCAGGCGGGCATCACCCTGACCCATGTGCCCTACAAGGGCACGGCCCAGTCGATCAGCGATCTGGCCACCGGCCAGGTGCATATGCTGTTTGACTCCATCCCCACCGGCATGCCCCATGTGGCCAGCGGCCGCCTGCGTGCGCTGGCGGTGACCAGCGCCGAGCGCACCCAGCTCGCGCCCCAGCTGCCCACGGTGGCCGAATCCGGCCTGCCCGGCTACTCCTCGGTGACCTGGTTTGGCGTCTATGCGCCTGCGGGCCTCAAGCCCGAGCTGACCGCCAAGATCAATGCCGCCTTCAACAAGGCCATGCAAAATCCCGATGTGGTGGCCAGCCTGGCCAAGCTGGGCGCCGATGTGGCCAAACCCGGTACGCCTGCGCAGTTTGCGGACCTGGTGAAGGCCGACAGCGCGCGCTGGGCCAAGGTGATCCAGGACAACCACATCACGCTCGAATAAGCCTTGCCACCACCAGACCGGGGCGCTAGTTGCCGCCCCGGCTGCCATCTCGATTGCATTCAGAAAGACAAGACATGACAACCGTGAAAGACTGGGCCCAGCCCTATGCCTCGCAGCGCTCGCCCGTACTGGGCCGCAATGTGGTGAGCACCTCGCAACCGCTGGCAGCGCAAGCGGGCCTGCGCATGCTGCAAGCAGGCGGCAATGCGGTGGATGCGGCGCTGGCCGCAGCGATGACCTTGACGGTGGTGGAGCCCACGGGCTGCGGCATTGGCAGCGATGCCTTCGCGATTGTCTGGGACGGCCAGGAGCTGCATGGCCTGAACGCCTCGGGCCGCGCGCCTGCCGGCTGGACGCCGGAATACTTCGACAAACTCGGCGGCATCCCAGAGAAGGGCTGGAACGCGGTCACCGTACCCGGCGTGGTCTCGGGCTGGGTGGAGCTGTCCAAGCGCTTTGGCAAGCTGCCTTTTGCGCAAGTGGCGCAACCGGCGATCGACTATGCGCGCCACGGCTTTGCGGTATCGCCGACGATTGCCAAGCTCTGGGCACTGGGCCTGGCCAAGCTGGGTGACCAGCCCGGCTTCAAGGAATGCTTTGCCCCCGAAGGCCAGGCTCCGCAGGCGGGCAGCTGGTTCCAAAGCGAGGCGCATGCCCGCACCCTGGAAGAGATTGCCGAGACCCTGGGCGAATCCTTTTACCGGGGCGCGCTGGCGCAAAAGATGGCGGCCCACAGCCAGGCCAACGGCGGCGTGATGACGGTCGAGGACCTGGCCGCCCACCGCTGCGACTGGGTGGGCACGGTGGCCCAGCCCTTTGGCGACTCGGTGGTGCATGAGATTCCGCCCAATGGCCAGGGCATTGCCGCGCTGATCGCGCTGGGCCTGCTCGATGCCATCGGCATCGGCGACCAGCCGCTGGACAGCGCTGAGACCGTGCACCTGCAGATCGAGGCGATGAAGCTGGCGCTGGCCGACCTGGCCGAGTACAACGCCGATATCGACCATATGCGCGTCCACCCGCAGCAAGACCTGCTGAACCCGGCCTACCTGGCCGAGCGCGCCAAGCTGATCGACCGCAACAAGGCCAGCCTGGCCCGCTACGGCGCGCCCAAGCCAGGCGGCACGGTCTACCTGACGGCCTGCGACGAGAGCGGCATGATGGTGTCCTTCATCCAGTCCAACTACATGGGTTTTGGCTCGGGTGTGGTCGTGCCGGGCACCGGCATCAGCCTGCAAAACCGGGGCGCTGGCTTTACCACGGAGGCGGGCCATGCCAACCAGGTGGCGCCGGGCAAGCGTCCTTCGCACACCATCATCCCCGCCTTTGCGATGCATGCCGATGGCAGGCCGCAGATGGCCTTTGGCGTGATGGGCGGCCCCATGCAGAGCCAGGGCCATGTGCAGATGTCCGTGCGCGTGCTGCGCTATGGCCAGAACCCGCAGGCCGCTGCAGACGCACCGCGCTGGCGCGTGACCGGTGGCAACCAGGTCTCCGTCGAGCTGGGCTTTGACCCGCAGGTGATTGAAGCGCTGAGTGCGCTGGGCCATGAAGTGAGCATCGAAGAGGGCCATGGCGTGTTCGCCTTTGGCGGTGCGCAGCTGATTTTGCGTGAAGGCGGCCACTATGTGGCCGGTTCCGATCCGCGCAAGGACGGCCAGGCGGTCGCCTACTGACGCATAGACAGATCCAACACAGCCAGGGCGCCACCGGACTTGTGTCGGTGGCGCTTTTTTTGCGTCTGTCTGCGCCCGCCGGGATCAGCGCGATTCGCGCACCGACAGCCAGGCGCTCAGCGCCCCGCCCAGCGCAATCGCGACCATGCCGAGCACCGCCCAGTGGTCGGGGATATGGCCATACAGCATCCAGCCGGCGAAGACCGCAAAGGGGATCTGGCTGTAGAGGAAGGGCGATATGGTGGCCGGCTTGGCATGCTCATAGGCCTTGAGCAGCATCAGGTGGCCAATGGTGCTGCCCACGCCCATGGCCAGCGCTGCCAGCCACAGGGCCATGGTGCCGGGCAGTTGCCAGAACCAGGGCAGGCTGGCGGAGGTCAGCACCAGGGCCAGCAGGCTGGTGTAGATCTGCGTGGTCACCGGTCGCTCCTTGCCGGCCATCTGGCTGCTGACGATCTGGTAGGCGGTGTTGGCCGCCAGCTGCAGCGCCGGCCAGACCAGCGCGCCGCCGCTGAAATTGGCGCTGCCCGGGCGGATGATGACCACGGTGCCCAGAAAGCCCATGGCCACCAGTACCCAGCGCAGCGGGCTGACGGGCTGCTTGAGCCAGAGGGCCGCCACCAGGGTCATCGCCAGCGGCGTCATCGCGACGACGGCGGTGAACTCTGCCAGCGGCAGGTAGCGCAGGCTCATCATCGCGCAGGCATTGCTGCTGCAAAACAGCGCGGCGCGCGCCACCTGAAAGCGCGGATGCGTGGTGTGAAACGCGGCACTGCCGTATTGGTAGACGCCCCAGCCAACGGTGAACACCGATTGCAGTAGATAGCGCAGCCACAGCGCCATCAACAGCGGCAGCAGCGCCCCCGCGTATTTGGAGCCGGTATCGAGCAGGCAAAAGCAGGCGCAGGCAATGACTGTCAGCACAATGCCGGCGAGGGCTGAGCCCTGGCCAGGGCGGCGGGGTGGGGGTGTGCTGGTGGTCTCGGGCACGCTGGCAGCGCTGTCCGCAGCAAAGGGGGGAGGGGCGCTCAGGCCTCTGGCAGGCAGCGCGGAGGCATGGGAGGGTGCTGTCGGGGAAGTCACGCGGGCAAGGGCACCATGCGGCGGCCGGTCTCCTGCGGAGTCGATGGGCTGGCGGGGTGTGCTTCCATTGTAGAAAGCTGCCCAGCGCTGGGGCGCCTTGCGTGGCGCAGTCGCTGCAGTTCTGGCCCGGCATTGTCCGTTCAGTGACAGTGTGGGGATGCTTTGCGCCTGCTCAGGGTTTGTACCCGCCTCAAACCGAGGGGAACAAAACAGCGTGTTACCATTCAAATGAGAACGATTCGCAAATGTGTCAGCTCTGTAAAGCCTCCGGGCGCTGCAGCCTGGCATCCATCAAGCGAAGTTTCCATTCCATCAACCGCTGGGGCTTCCGCTGCGGGCACAAGAAAAAAGTAGCGATACAGTCTTGGGTCGGGTGCATGCAGGGGGCTGCCAGCTTTCCGACCAAAGGATGTTCCATGTCGCGCTCCGCTCGCTCCACCGTCAACCGCCGCCAGTCGCTGCTGCAATTGGGTGCCTTGGTGACCTTGCCCTGGGCGGCAGGTTCTGCACTGGCGCAGCAGACCCTGACGGTGCAGCAAGCGGGCGGTGCGGTGCAGATCCCCGTCAAGCCCAAGACCATCCTGGTGTTTGACCTGGCCGCGCTCGACTGCCTGCGCGCGCTGGGCGCCGAGGTCAAGGGCGTGCCCGAGGTCGTGAAGTTCCCGCCCGTGCTGGAGCAGTACGCCAGCAAGGACTACACCCGCATTGGCAGCCTCTTCGAGCCCAACTACGAGGTGGTGAAGGGCCTGAAGCCCGATGTGATCGTCGCCGGTGGCCGCTCGGCCGCCAAGGTGGCCGAGTTGGCCAAGATTGCGCCTACCCTGGATCTGACGGTGGACAACACCCAGCCGGTGGCCAGCGCCTTCAAGCATTTGAAGATTCTGGGCGAGATGGTCGGCAACGAAGCCCAGGCCCAAACCCTGATGGCCGCGATGCAGGCCGATATCGACAAGCTCAAGGGCATGACGGCCAACAAGGGCACGGGCCTGATGGTGATGACCAATGGCGGCAAGCTCAGCGCCTATGGCCCGGGCTCGCGCTTTGGCATGCTGCACGATGTCTATGGCATTCCGGCCGCGAACAAGGACATCAAGGTGGCCGGCCACGGCCAGGCGATCTCGTTTGAGTTCATCCTCAAGACCAACCCGGATTGGCTGTTTGTGCTGGACCGCGATGCCGCCATCGGCCGCGAAGGCGCATCGGCCGCCAAGCTGCTGGACAACCCGCTGGTCAACGCCACCAAGGCGGCCAAGAAAAAGCAGATCGTCTACCTGAACTCGGCCAATTGGTACCTGCTGGGCAATGCCAGCCCTGGCTCGCTGCATGACGATGTGACGCAGCTGATCAACGCCTTCTCCAAGGCTTAAGAACGTGCTTACGATCTCCTCGCGCCGCGACAGTGTCTTTGCGGGATGGGATGCGAGGCGCAATACCGCAGCAATAGCCATGCTATTGCGAGGATTTGCAACGACGCAGACCGCCCGCAAAGCCACTGTCCCTACGGGTTGGAGTGAAATCGGGCGATTTCTGCGCGCTGGCCCTTGCTTGCACCCCGGTGCAAGCTGCGGACCAGCCCTTCGAACTCATCCCGATTGCACTTCAACGCGGCTGCGTAGAGATCGTAAACACGTTCTTCTTGCCTTGCTGAGCCAGCGCTTGCGAGCCACAGCATGACAACCACGATTGAGAAAGCGCCACGCGGCGGGCGCGGCCTTGCGCTGCGCCCGCTGGCTTTTGTGCTGCCAGCCATCGCCTTGCTGGCGCTGCTGGCCTTTATCAGCCTGCTGGTGGGCGTCAGCGATGTGTCGGTGACGACCTTGCTGCGCCTGTTCTCCCACAACGACGATGACCTGGCCACCCAGGTGCTGGTGGCCAGCCGCGTGCCGCGCACCCTGGCGCTGCTGCTGGCCGGCAGCGCGATGGCGGTGGCCGGCCTGCTGATGCAGATGCTGGCGCGCAACCACTATGTCGAGCCCACGACCATGGGCACGGCGGAGTCGGCGGGCATGGGCATGCTGATCGGCATCCTGTGGTGGCCCGATATGCCTGTGTTCGGCAAGATGGGCCTGGCGGCGGTGTTTGCACTGGCGGGCACGGCCTTGTTTTTGGCGGTGCTCAGCCGCATACGGCTGCGCTCGGCGCTGATCGTGCCCTTGGTCGGCCTGGTGCTGTCGGGCGTGATCGAATCGGCCACCACCTTTATCGCCTACCGCTTTGACCTGATGCAGGCGGCGCGCTCCTGGATGACGGCCGATTTCTCGGCCATCGTGCAGGGCCGCTATGAAATGCTCTGGCTGTCGCTGGGCATCACGCTGCTGGCGATGATGGCGGCCGACCGCTTCACGGTGGCCGGCATGGGCCAGGAATTTGCCACCAACCTGGGCCTCAACTACAAGCGCCTGGTGGCGCAGGGCGTGCTGGTGGTGGCGGTTGTCACCGCGTCGGTGATTGTCACCGTCGGCATCATTCCCTTCGTCGGCCTGATCGTGCCCAACCTGGTGCGCCTGGTGGTGGGCGACAACGTGCGCAAATCCGTGCTCTGGGTGGCCTGGGCGGGCGCCTTGATGGCGCTGGCCTGCGACCTGATCGGGCGCGTGGTGATCGCACCCTACGAGATACCGATCGGCACCGTGATGGGGGTGCTGGGCAGTGCCATGTTCCTGGCGCTGCTGCTGTCGCGCCGCCAGCGCATGGGAGGCTGAGATGAACACCTCGTCTACTGCGGCTGCCGTGGCGGCACCCGCTCCCGTGTCTTGGCTGGGCACGCCGGCGCGGCGCCTGTGGCTGCTGCTGGCGCTGGCGCTGCTCGCCAGCCTCTACTTCATGACCAGCCAGGTGCAGGCTGAGTGGAGCTTTGTGCTGCCCTTGCGCGGCAAGAAGCTGGCAACGATGTGGACGGTGGCCTTTGCCATCGGCGTCTCCACCGTGCTGTTCCAGACGGTGACCAACAACCGCATCCTGACGCCGGCGGTGATGGGCTTTGACGCGCTGTTCCAACTGATCCAGTCGGTGCTGGCTTTTACGTTGGGCGTGGCGGCCATGCAGATCCCCGAGCTGTCCCGCTTTGGCATGAATGTGGGGCTGATGGTGCTGCTGTCGACCAGTCTGTTTGTCTGGCTGTTCCGGGGCCAGGCCAGCAACCTGCATCTGTTGCTGCTGGTGGGCATTGTCGCGGGCATCTTTTTTCGCAGTCTCAACAACTTTGTCTGGCGCGTGATGGACCCCAATGAGTTCACCGTGCTGCAGGACCGCTTGTTTGCGAACTTCAACACCGTCTCGCTGCCCCTGCTGCTGCTGTCGCTGCCGGCGATTGCGCTGGTGGGTGTCTGGGTCTGGCGCCAGCGCCATCTGCTCGATGTGCTGGCGCTGGGGCGCGAGGTGGCCGTTAACCTGGGCGTGAACTACCAGCGTTCGGTGATGGGCGTCTTGGTGGTGGTGGCCATTCTGGTGTCCATCTCGACCGCGCTGGTCGGGCCGGTGACCTTTTTTGGCCTGCTGGTGAGCAATATGGCCTACCAGCTGATGCACAGCCACCAGCACCGCTACACCTTGGCCGGCTCGGTGCTGCTGGGTGGCTTGCTGCTGGTGGGCGGCCAGATGGTGCTGGAGCGCCTGTTTGGCTTCAACACCTCGCTGTCCATCGTGGTGGAGTTCCTGGGCGGACTGACCTTTATCTATCTCTTAGTGCGCAAGGCCAAGAGCTGAGCGCGGTGACCATCCATGATTGAAACCGATAAGCTGCGCAAGACCCATGGCACCACGACGGTGCTGCATGACGTGAGCCTGCGCATTCCCCAAGGGCAGCTGACCGCCATCATCGGGCCCAATGGCGCGGGCAAATCCACGGCGCTGTCCCTGATCAGCCGGCTGATGCCGATGACCTCCGGCAGCGTGCGCATCGAGGGCCAGGACATCAGCACCACGGCCAGCGATGCACTGGCGCGTGTGATGGCCATCCTGCGCCAGGACAACCAAAGCGCGCTGCGCCTGACGGTACGCGACCTGGTGGCCTTTGGCCGCTTTCCGCATTCCAAGGGCCGGCTGACCGAAGAGGACCGCGTGCATGTGGATGCGGCGCTGAACTACTTGAAGCTGCAGCCGCTCAGCGAGCGCTTTCTGGACGAGCTCTCGGGCGGCCAGCGCCAGCGTGCCTATATCGCCATGGTGCTGTGCCAGAACACGCGCTACATCTTGTTTGACGAGCCGCTCAACAACCTGGACATGGCCCATGCCGTGGGCATGATGAAGCTGCTGCGCCAAGCGGTGCAGGATGCAGGCAAGACCGTGGTGGTGGTGCTGCACGACATCAACTTTGCCGCCAGCTATGCCGACCACATCATCGCGATGAAGGCGGGTGCGCTGTACTGCGAAGGGCCGCCCGAGGTCGTGGTGCGCGACGAGGTGCTCAGCGACCTGTATGAAATCCCTGTGCAGGTGCATGAAGTGGGCGGCCGGCGCTTCTGCGACTATTTCTGATAGGGCTTTTGTTTGGTAGATTGGTGCCGGCGCATGCCACCATGCCACCGCAACCACAGGAAGCACCTGCCATGGCTAAAGATATTCTGGTCAAGGACAAGAAGCGACTGAGCCTGCACACCTGGAAGGTCGAAGAGGGCTTCTCGACCATTGGCCGCGACCCGGGCAGCAGCTTTGTGCTGGACCACCCCAGTGTGAGCCGCAGCCATGGGGCGTTTTTTCTGCGTGAGCGCTCTGGCGTGCTGACCATCGAGGACCATGGCAGCACCAATGGCACCTTGGTGAACGGCGTGCCGGTCAAGCGCAAGATTCTCTACGCCGGCGATGTCGTGCAGATCGGCGACTTTGAGCTGTATGTGCTGCAGGGCTCGGCCGCACAAGGGCGGCCCGGGCCTGAGCTAGGTGCTGGCCGGGCTTGAGCCGGCCTGGTTTTTACGATGCAGCAGGCGGCTGATCGCTGGCCGCATCGGCCGCATCGGCAGACGCTGGCTCTTTCATGCGCTGCAGCAGCATCGAGTCGCCATAGCTGAAGAAGCGGTATTCCTGCGCAATGGCATGCTGGTACAGACCCATGATGTGCTCGTAGCCGGCAAAGGCGCTGACCAGCATCATCAGGCTGCTCTTGGGCAGGTGGAAGTTGGTGACCAGCATGTCCACCACCCGGAAGGGGAAGCCGGGGGTGATGAAGATATTGGTGTCGTCCGAGAGCTGGCCGGTGCGGGCCCAGGATTCCAGCGTGCGCACGGTGGTGGTGCCCACCGCAATGACCCGGCCACCGCGCAGGCGGCAACGCTCCAGCGCCGCCAGGGTGGGCAGGGGAATGTTGTACCACTCGCTGTGCATCTGGTGGTCTTTGAGGTTCTCGGTCTTGACCGGCTGGAAGGTGCCCGCGCCCACATGCAGGGTCACGCTGGCGCGCTCCACGCCCTTGGCTTCCAAGGCAGCCAGCACTTTTTCGTCAAAGTGCAGTGCCGCGGTGGGGGCCGCCACGGCGCCGGGGTTCTTGGCGAACACGGTCTGGTAGCGCTGCTCGTCCTCGGCCTGGTTGGGGTCCTGGCCGGTCTGCTGTTCGCGTTCAATATAGGGGGGCAGGGGGATGTGGCCGTGCTGCTGCATCAGCTCCCAGGGCGATTCGCCCTGTGGGCCCGTCAGGCGCAGGCGGAACAGCGCGCCCATCTCGTTGGGCCAGCGGCCCAGCAGGGTGGCGTCAAAGCCACCGGCCTTCTTGCCGCCCATCATGTGCAGCACGCCGCCCACGGCCGGCTTTTTGCTGACCTTCATATGGGCCACGACTTCGTTGTCCTGCAGCACGCGTTCGATCAGCAGCTCGATCTTGCCGCCGCTGGACTTTTCGCCAAAGACGCGCGCCTTGATCACCTGGGTGTCGTTGAAGACCAGCAGATCACCGGCCTGCAGGAGATCGGGGAGCTCGTGGAAACGGCGGTCCACCAAGGTGGGCTCGCGTGCATCCAGCAGGCGGGAGCCGCTGCGCTCGGCAGCCGGGTGTTGGG
Source organism: Comamonas sp. JUb58 (assembly GCF_004364775.1). GTDB lineage: Bacteria > Pseudomonadota > Gammaproteobacteria > Burkholderiales > Burkholderiaceae_C > Comamonas. The sequence goes on along the minus strand of NZ_SOAL01000005.1, from coordinate 146,671 downwards.
CAATCAGTGCTTCGGGCAGCTCGAAATCGAAATCGCTCAGGTGAAATGTGCGGCGGGCACCGGAGAAGGCAGTCATCGTTGGCTCATGCAGGCGGAACACACCTGCAGCTCACAGGGATCAAAACAAGGGGGCGATTGTGCCACTGTGGCAGAGGCGCAGCAGGCTGCGCGGGCTTGGCGCGGTTGGTGGTGGCCTCCTACGTGCCGGGGCGGCGCAGTTGCTATAGTGGCCCGATGCAACGTCTTCGCAGCTGCTTGACCGTATGGCTGGTCTGGGTTCTGGGCATCCTCGCGGCACCTGCTGCCGGGGCCGCGCAGGAGGAAACCCTGCGCGTGGGCTCCAAGCGCTTCACCGAATCCTATGTGCTGGCCGAGATCATGGCCCAGCAGGCGCAGGCCGCTGGTGTCAAGACGCAGGTGCGCCAGGGCCTGGGCAATACCGCCATCGTCTACGAGGCCTTGCGCTCCGGCCAGATCGATGTCTATGCCGAATACAGCGGCACCATTGCGCTGGAGATTGCCAAGCAGGCCAAGGGCAGCGACCTGGCATCGCTGAACGAAGTGCTGGCCCCTATGGGCCTGGCGGTGGGTGTGCCCCTGGGCTTCAACGATGGCTATGCGCTGGCGATGCGCCGCAAGCAGGCCGAGGAACTGGGTATCCGCAGCCTGAGCGACCTGGCGCGCCACAGCGAGCTGCGCTATGGCCTGTCGAACGAATTCATCGGCCGGGGCGATGGCTGGCCGGGTCTGGCCCAGCGCTATAGCTTGCAGGCCAAGCCCCAGGGCCTGGACCATGGCCTGGCCTATGAGGCCATCACCCAGCAGCACATCGATGTGATGGACATCTACACCACCGATGCCAAGATCGACCACCTGGGCCTGTTGGTGCTGGAGGATGACAAGGCCTATTTCCCGCGCTATGACGCGCTGCTGCTCTACCGCCAGGATCTGCCCGAGCAAAAGCCGGTGGCCTGGGCGGCCCTGCAAAAGCTGCGGGGCCGGATCAGCGAAGAGGCGATGATCGGCATGAATGCCCAGGCCGAGCTGAACGGCCAGGGCTTTGCCGAGATTGCCCAGCAGTTTCTGGCGGGTGAGGCGCCCCAAGCCAATGGATCGACGGCAAGCGACCAGAAGGCCGCCGCACAGCCCAGCTTCGCCTCGCGGCTGTGGGCGCGCCTGGTCGCCCCCGATCTGTGGCGGCTGACGGCACAGCATCTGGCGCTGGTGCTGGTGTCCGTCGGTGTGGCGGCGCTGATGGCGGTGCCAGCCGGCATCATGCTGTTTCCGCATGCGCGCTCGCGGGCGTTGGCGCTGGGCGCGGCGGGCGTGTTGCAGACGATTCCATCGCTCGCACTTCTGGCGGTGCTGATTGCCTGGTTCGGCGTGATCGGGCGGCTGCCGGCGCTGGTGGCTCTGACGGCTTACTCCATTTTGCCGATTCTGAGCAATACCTGTGCCGGACTGGCCGAGGTCTCCCCCGGCCTGCGCAGCGCGGGCTCGGCGCTGGGCATGACGCGGCAGCAGCGCATGCGCTGGGTGGAGCTGCCGATTGCGATGCCCACCGTGGTTGCGGGTATCCGCACCGCCTGCGCCATCGGCATTGGCACGGCCACGATTGCGGCCTTTATTGGCGCCGGTGGCTTGGGCGAGCGCATTGTGACCGGCCTGGCGCTGAACGACAGCGCGCTGATGATGGCCGGTGCCTTGCCCGCTGCCGCGCTGGCCTTGCTGTCGGAGCTGGTGTTTGAGCTCTGGGAGCGCTACCTGCGGCGCCGGCGCCTGCGGCGCTGATGGTGACGCTGGGCCGCGCAGGCACTGTCTTTTTAACCAGTCGTGCGGCAAAGCATGCCAGAATGCAGCATTGCTGAAACCGCCTCCATGTCTGCTGCCACGCCTGCCAACTCCGCTGAAGATGCCACGCCCGCCAAGGGGCGCAAGCCTGGCCGGCCGCGCAAGGTAGCTGCAGCAACGCCTGCCGCCAGCGCCGCCAATACCGCCAACAGCCCAGCGAAGACCCCTGCCAAGAACCCGGCCCAGCAGGCCCTGGCCAAGCTGGGGCTGACGCGCGATATCGATCTGGCCCTGCACCTGCCACTGCGCTACGAGGACGAGACCCGCATCATTGCGCTGCGCAATGCCCGCGATGGCGAGGTCGCGCAGATCGAGGCGACGGTGGTGTCGGCCGATGTACAGCTGCGCCCCCGCCGCCAGCTGGTGGTGCGGGTGGAAGATGCCAATGGCGACCCCTGCGAGCTGCGCTTTTTCAGTTTCTACCCCTCGCACCAAAAGACCATGGCCGTGGGCAATACCTTGCGCATCCGGGGCGAGGTCAAGGGCGGCTTCTGGGGCCGGCAGATGCTGCACCCGGCCTTTCGTCTGGCCGGTGGCGAACTGCCCCAGTCGCTGACCCCCGTCTACCCCACCACGGCCGGGCTGCCCCAGCCCTATCTGCGCCGCGCGGTGATCAGCGGTGTGCAGCGCGCCGATCTGAGCGAAACCCTGCCACCCGGTGTAGACCTGCCCTATGCCCGTTACCAGGGCGAGGGCGGCCTGGGCCGCGCCTACACCCTGCGCGAGGCGCTACAGTTTTTGCATCACCCCACACCCGATGTGGCGCTGGCCACCCTGGAAGACCACAGCCATCCGGCCTGGCAGCGCCTGAAGGCCGAGGAGCTGCTGGCCCAGCAGCTGTCGCAGCTGACGGCCAAGCGCGAGCGCGACAGCCTGCGTGCGCCCGCGCTGGCGGCGCAGCGCATGGCCGATGGCAGCCTGAACCTGCATGAGCAATTTCTGGCTGCCTTGCCGTTTGCGCTGACCGGGGCCCAGCGCCGGGTCTGCGAGGAAATCGCCCGCGATCTGGGACGCAACATACCGATGCACCGCTTGCTGCAAGGCGATGTGGGCTCGGGCAAGACCATTGTGGCGGCGCTGTCTGCCGTGATCGCCATCGATGCCGGCTGGCAGTGCGCGCTGATGGCACCTACCGAAATCCTGGCCGAGCAGCATTTTGCCAAGCTGGTGGGCTGGCTGGAGCCGCTGCTGGCGCCGCGTGGCCTCAAGGTCGCCTGGCTGGCTGGCGCGCAAAAGAAGAAGCAGCGCACCGAGATGCTGGCCCTGGTCGAGAGCGGCGAGGCCGCGCTGGTGGTGGGCACGCATGCCGTCATCCAGGACCAGGTGCAGTTCAAGAAGCTGGGGCTGGCCGTCATCGACGAGCAGCACCGCTTTGGCGTGGCCCAGCGCCTGGCACTGCGGCAAAAGCTGCTGTCCACAGGCATGGAGCCGCATATGCTGATGATGAGTGCCACGCCCATCCCGCGCACCTTGGCGATGAGCTATTACGCCGACCTGGATGTCTCGACCATCGACGAGCTGCCGCCGGGCCGCACGCCGGTGGTCACCAAGCTGATCAGCGACAGCCGGCGCGACGAGGTGGTCTCGCGCATCGCCGACCAGATTGCCCAGGGGCGCCAGGTGTACTGGGTCTGCCCGCTCATTGAAGAGAGTGAGGCGCTGGACTTGTCCAATGCCACCGCCACCCATACCGACCTGAGCGAGGCGCTGCCCGGCGTCATGGTCGGTCTGCTGCATTCCCGCATGCCCACGGCCGAGAAAAAGGCGGTGATGGCCTTGTTCAGCGAGGGCCTGATGGGCGTGCTGGTCTCCACCACGGTGATCGAGGTGGGGGTGGATGTGCCTAATGCCAGCCTGATGGTGATTGAGCATGCCGAACGCTTTGGCCTGAGCCAGCTGCACCAGCTGCGCGGCCGCGTGGGCCGGGGCGCTGCTGCATCGGCCTGTGTGCTGCTCTATGCCGTGGGGGACAACGGCAAGCTGGGCGAAACCGCCAAGGAGCGCCTGCGGGCGATGGCAGAAACCTCGGATGGCTTTGAGATTGCCCGGCGCGATCTGGAAATCCGGGGGCCGGGCGAGTTTCTGGGTGCGCGCCAGTCGGGAGCGCCCTTGCTGCGCTTTGCCGATCTGGAGGCCGACAAGCATTTGCTGGAATGGGCACGTGAGCTGGCGCCGCATATGCTCGATCGCTGGCCGGATCTGGCTGCCAGCCATATTTTGCGCTGGCTGGGCGGCAAGGCGGAGTACCTCAAAGCTTGAAAATTAGTACATAGCTACTAGTGACGTTGCATGGCAGCATTGCAAACAAGATTTAAAAGTTGCAAAAAGACGACGAAATTTAGGTAAATTTTGATTGATTCGTGCTATGGCTGCTGCACAAAATGATGATGGTGTTGCTTAAATAGAGGATGGTGAACGCATCCTGTAACTGGATTTATGACTTATTGCGGTATCGGTTATCGCAAATATGTCTTATGAAACAGGGAGGTAGCAAAGCAATAAGGTGCATGACTATGTAGCATTGTGTAAATGCCAGCATCCATATTTACCTACGTGTCCCGTGAGCAAGCGCTTGCATTTGACGCATAATAGATTAATCCTATTTTTCTTGTTGCGCATTGGCACCCATGGTGCTCTGGAATAGAGTACAACTCATAGCTTGCGGTTCTGATGAAACACAGTGTGGCACTTTGTCCCCTTGGTGGTATAGCCAGGCGGTGCGCAGGCCATGCACAATACGCGATTCGCACTAAAAACTGACATGACACTTACAGAGCTCAAATATATTGTTGCTGTCGCCCGTGAAAGGCATTTCGGCCGCGCCGCTGATGCCTGCTACGTGTCGCAACCTACCTTGTCTGTCGCCATCAAGAAGCTGGAGGAAGAACTCGAGGTCAAGCTGTTTGAACGCAGTGCCTCGGAAGTGTCGGTCACCAGTCTCGGTGACCAGATCGTGCGCCAGGCGCAAATCGTGCTGGACCAGGCCGCAGCCATCAAGGAAATTGCCAAGCGCGGCAAGGACCCGCTGGCCGGTGTGCTGACCCTGGGCGTGATCTATACCATCGGCCCTTATCTGCTGCCTGAGCTGGTGCGCCAGTCGATCGAGCGCACGCCGCAGATGCCGTTGATGATCAACGAAAACATGACCGCCAAGCTGCTGGAAATGCTGCGTACCGGTGAGATCGACTGCGCCATCGTGGCCGAGCCCTTCCCCGATACCGGCCTGGCCATGGCCCCGCTGTATGACGAGCCCTTCTTTGCCGCCGTGCCCAGCGTGCACCCGCTCGCGACCCGCGACAGCATCTCGGCCAGCGAGCTGAAGAACGAAACCATGCTGCTGTTGGGCGCTGGCCACTGCTTCCGTGACCATGTGCTCGAAGTCTGCCCCGAGTTCGCCCGCTACTCCAGCAACACCGAAGGCATTCGCCGCACCTTTGAAGGCTCGTCGCTCGAGACCATCAAGCACATGGTGGCTGCCGGCATGGGCGTCACCCTGGTGCCCCGCCTGTCGGTGCCCAAGGATGCGCTGGAAAAGGGTGTGCGCCGCCGCAAGTCGGACGAGACCCATATCCGCTACATTCCGCTGACCGACGAGATCAACGACGAAGCACCCAAGCGCCGCGTGGTGCTGGTGTGGCGCCGCAGCTTCACCCGCTACGAAGCCATCGCCGCTCTGCGCAATGCTATCTTCGCCTGCAACCTGCCAGGCGTGACCATGCTGCAAGCCTAAAGCGCGCTGCACGGTTTCTTTGGGACCCCATGCACGGCATGCCTGCATGGGGTTTTGTATTTTCTGGGGTGTTGTGAACGTGTTGTCTGTGTTGTTGCCGCTGCGGCGGCTGTCGTCGTTGGCCGCAGGCCGAGGCCTGTGTCGCCAGGGTCTGTGCTTGGCTGCGCTGATGCTTTTCGGTGCAGGGCAAGCGATGGCTCAGAGCAGCCACCTGCCTGGGGGATCGAGCTTCGTCTTTCAGGTCTTGGCCATGCTGGATGCCTGGATGCCGGCGCTGCTGGTTGCCTGGTTGCTGGCGGGGGCGCTGGTTTGGCGCTGGCTGCCGCGCAGGCAGACGGCCCTGCTGTATGCCGCCAAGCGGCCGGTGGCGATGCCGCTGAGCGTGGCGGCTGGCTGCCTGCTGGTGTTTGCGATGCTGGCCTGGGTGGTGGTCTACCCCGAGCATGGCGGCCATGCCCGCTTGATAGCCGCAGATGCAGCGGCCCAGCAATGGGCGCAAGACCATGTCTCGGCGCCGTTGCGCGAGGTATTGCATGTGCTGACCGCTGCTGGCGATGTGCGCTGGCTGGTGGTCCTGGTGCTGCTGGTGGCGGGCTGGTTGGCACTGGGTGCGCAGTGGCAGGCCTTGTGGGCCTGGGTGTTCTTTATCGGCCTCAACGGCCTGGCCGTGCGCTTGCTGAAAAACCTGCTGGACCGCGCCCGCCCCGAGGTGCTGCATGAGATGCTGACATCGGGTGCCAGCTTCCCCAGTGGCCACACCTCCGGTGCCGTGGTGGTCTATGGCCTGCTGTGGCTGGTGCTGCGCGGCCGGCTCTCGCCCGGCGCAAGCCGCATGCTGGCCTGGATCTGTGGTGTGCTGGTGGCCACCATTGCGCTCAGCCGCATCCTGCTGCAGGCGCACTTTGCCAGCGATGTGCTGGCGGGCGCCTTGCTGGGCCTGGCCTGGTGCGCGCTGGCGGCCCTGGTGCTGGAGCGGGGCGGGCGCCAAAATTGACAAAGAGAGGGCACAGGGTAGGGCTCTGACGCTATGCTTGCCCCCTATGTCTGCTGCTGCCCATCCCTCCATCTCGCTGTCTGAGCGCTTTGCGCTGTACCTGGATCTGATCCGCTTCAACCGGCCTGCGGGCTGGCTGGTGCTGGTCTGGCCCACTCTGGTGGCGCTCTGGGCGGCGTCGGGGGGCTTTCCAGGCTGGCACCTGGTGCTGGTGTTTGTGGCGGGCACTTTTCTGATGCGCAGCGCCGGCTGCTGCATCAATGACATTGCCGACCGCAAGTTCGACCGCCATGTCAAACGCACGGCCCAGCGCCCCATCACCACGGGCAAGATTTCGGTGTTCGAGGCGGCGATGGTCGGCGTTGTTCTGACCTTGCTGTCGCTGGCGCTGGTGCTGACCACGCGCTGGGAAGCGGTGGCCTGGTCGGTGCCTGCGGTGCTGTTCACCATCCTCTACCCGTTCACCAAGCGCTTTTTCGCGATGCCCCAGGCGTTCTTGGGCATTGCCTTCAACTTTGGGGTGCTGATTGCGTTTGCCGCCGTGCAGGGACAGGTGCCGCTGATGGCCTGGCTGCTGTGGCTGGCCAATATGTGCATGGTGCTGGCCTATGACACCGAGTACGCGATGGTGGACCGCGATGACGATCTGAAGATCGGCATGAAGACCTCGGCCATCACCTTGGGGCGCTTTGATGTGGCGGCCATCATGGCCTTTTTCGTGGTCTGCCTGGGCCTGACGGTGCTGGCACTGGCACCCCTGCAGCTGGCCTGGCCCTGGTGGCTGGGCGTGGCCGTGGCTGCTGCGCAGATGCTGTGGCACTACAGCCTGATCCGCCAGCGCACGCGCGAAGGCTGCTTTACCGCCTTCAGCAAAAGCCATTGGATTGGCGTGAGCCTGTTTGCCGGTGTGGCGCTTGCGTTTGCGCTCTAAGCACCTGTTCTAAGCACCCTCTGAAGGACTTGCCCGCAAGTCCTTTTTTCATGCCCATCTGGCGGTGCTGCGCGCGTGACAAATGCATGAAACGCAGACAAAAAAGCGGCCATCGCTAGATGGCCGCTAACACTGGAGTCGCAGGAAAAAAACGTTAATTTCTTCGAAGAATTGCGTGGATACTTCGAAAAAATGTCTCAAATCATGGTGTTGTGTAAGCCAGAGTTTAATCCAAAGTGTCAAACACTGCATCATCCGGGCCTACAAAAGCCGGAGAACGCCAGGTGACATCTCGCAAATTACGGGCAATCTGGTTCTCAACGCCCATCAAAACCGCAAACAAAGCCATGCGCACAGGGATGCCATTGTCGGTCTGGCGGAAGATGGCCAGGCGCGGGTCCAGGTTCAGGTCGGTGGACAGGTCATTGGCGCCGGCGCGGGCATCGCGCGGCAGCGGGTGCATGATGATGGTGTCCGGTTTGCAGACGGCATCGACCAGCGATTTCTGCACCTGGAACTCGGGGGTGTAGCCCTCGATGTTCTCACCGGCAAAGCGCTCTTTCTGGATACGCGTGGCATAGACCACATCGGCGCCCTTGAGGTCCTGCAGCGAGGTGGAGACCTCCACCACATGGCCATTGGTCGAGGCCAGCTCGATCAGGTAGGCGGGCATCTCCAGCGAGCTGGGCGAAATCAGGGTGAACTTCATGCCCTTGTAGAGCGACAGCAGGCGGATCAGCGAGTGCACCGTGCGGCCGTACTTCAAGTCGCCCACCATGGCGATGTGCGCGCCATCCATCAGCTTGCCCAGGCGCGAGAACTCGCGCTGGATCGTGTACATGTCCAGGATCGCCTGGCTGGGGTGCTCGCCCGGGCCGTCGCCCGCGTTGATAACGGGGATGTTGGTGGCGCGTGCAAACTCGGCCACCGAGCCTTGCTCGGGGTGGCGGATGACCAGCGCATCGACATAGCCCGCCATCACGCGGCTGGTGTCATAGATCGATTCGCCCTTGGCCATCGACGAGAAGGTGAAGCCGGTGGTGTCGCAGACCGAGCCGCCCAGGCGGCTGAAGGCGGCGCCAAAGCTCACGCGGGTGCGGGTGCTGGCCTCAAAGAACAGGCTGCCCATGACGGCGCCTTCGAGCACACGACAAACCTTGTGGCGGCGCGCAATGGGCTGCATCACATCGGCAATGCGGAACAGCTCCTCGAGGCTTTCGCGCTCCAGCTGGGCCACCGACAGCAGCTGCGGGCGGCCATCGGCCGACATGCGCTCGGCCAGCGGGCGATGGTGCTTCTGGGCATCGTGACCGGCGGCTTCGCGGTACAGGATTTCGGAGACAAACTTCTGCGCCATATCGGGCATGGCGCGGGCTTCGCCCGAGGCCTCCGGCAGCAGCCAGGTGTCCAGGGTGCGGCGGCGCACGCCCAGGCGCTCGGCAAAGGCGTCGCGCGTCAAGTTCAAACGGCGCATTGCGTCGCGAAGAAAATCCTGTTGGCTGTCCATGGGCCGTGCTCCGATTGCAGAGGAATAAATGCGGCTGAATTATACGCTTTGCGTTTGACTTTTGTGTGAAATATACGCAATGCGTTGCTGCATTTGTGCAAAGTTGCTGGCGCAGGTGGGGCGCACCTGTATTTGGCTGGAGACTGGCGCTGCAGGAGTTTGAGAATCTGTTCTCCTCGGACCGCGACAGTGTCTTTGCGGGATGGGATGCTAGGGGGGCGCCCAGCCGCGCAGTGCGCAGCCAATAGCCAGCTATTGGCAAGCGCTGCAACGCCGCAGACCGCCCCTGCCCGGGCGGCCGCAAAGGCGCTGGCTCTTAGCCGCCGAACTCGTCGCCAAGCGCCTTGGCGCGGCGCTCGGCCGCATGCATTGCGCCGATGAAGTGGGCGGCGATATCGGCGCCCCGCATGTGCTCCAGCGCGGCAAAGGTGGTGCCACCCTTGCTGGTGACGCGCTCACGCAGCACGGCAGGCGCCTCGCCCGATTGCGCAGCCAAGGCCGATGCACCGCTGAAGGTGCCAATGGCCAGCTGCAGTGCTTGCTCGGCGGGCAGGCCCATCTCGACACCGGCTTGCTGCATGGCTTCGAGGAAGTAGAAGACATAGGCAGGGCCCGAGCCCGACAGCGCGGTGACCGCATCGAGCTGCGACTCTTGCTGCACCCAGACCAACTGGCCGGTGGTGCTGATGATCTGCTCGGCCAGCTGCTGCTGGGCGGCGCTGACTTGGGGGCGGGCAAACAAGCCCGTCATGCCCTGGCCCACCAGGGCCGGGGTGTTGGGCATGGCGCGCACGATCTGGTCGTTGCCCAGCCAATGGGCAATGCTGTCGCTGCGGATGCCGGCGGCCACGCTCAGGTGCAGCGCATGGCGGCTGTGGTCGGCAACGGCGGCAGCGGCCTGGGCAAAGGTTTGTGGCTTGACGGCCCAGACAACGACCTGGGCCTGCGCCAGGCTGCTGTCTGCGGCGGGCAGCGCATGGATGCCAAACTGCTGCTGCAGGGTTTGGCGCTGGGGTTCGTAGGGCTCGACGACCTGGATACGGTCTTTGGGCAGGCCCTGGCGGATCAGGCCGCCGATGATGGCGCTGGCCATGTTGCCGCCGCCGATGAAGGCGATGGCGGGGAATTGGGACAGATCGGTAGTGGACATGGCGGCAGGTGCAAACAATGAGAAAAGAGGGCAAAACCAGCGCGTGCTGCTGTGGCTGCCACTATAGCGGCGGCCTGCGCAAAGCTCAAACCTCCCATGCGGCAAGCCATGCGGGACGCACAGGTTTTGCTATCAATTTCAATTGCGATGCGATTGACCTGCGCTGCTGGGTGCAGTGGCGCAGGCCGGCGTTTCCACCAGCGCCAGAAACTGCGTGACCTGGGCCGGGTTGAAGTTGTTGTCGCTCACCAGCAGCAGCACGCGCTCGCCGCTGGCCAGGCGCGGGCCCCAGGTCATGCCTTCCAGGTTGTCCACGGTGCGCAGGCCCAACTGCGCAAAATCCAGCAACAGCTCTTTGTGGGCCGGCGTGTATGCGGCGTCCTGCAAAGTATCGATCGCCAAGGTGTCGCTGGCTTGCTGGGTGTTGATGCGGTAAAGGCGCGCAGAAAAACCGGCGCCCAGCACATAGGCGCGCTCCAGCACCAGCAGGTGGTCGGGGCCATCGGCCAGGATCTCGCTGACGCCATTGATGGCGATCAGGGGCAGCAGCAGGTTGTCCTTGGGCAGCGCGTCGGGGATGTAGGCGATCTGCCGCAGCGGCTGCTGGCTGGCCAGGTCGTACTGGGTGATGCGCAGCGGCCCGCCGATCTGGCCTCGGCGCGGCAGCGGGCCGTCCTGGCGCAGGGCGCCTTCCATCGATAGCCACAGGCTGCGCTGGTCCTCGCTGATTGCGATGCCTTCCAGGGTCATGTTGTTGCGCGGGCCCCGGCCGGTTTCGGGCTGCAGCGGGCCTTGCAGCAGCGCGGGCAGAGGCCAGGTTTTTTGCCAGCTGCCATCCAGCGCGGCCTGCTGCAAAGAGGGGCCAAAGCCGCGTGCAAAGTCGCCTTCGCTGCTCCAGACCACACTGTGCCCGCCGGGCAGCAGCCGCAGGGCTTCGGGGTCTGGGACCGCTGTATCGGCTGTGGCCGTGCGGCTGCTGGGGTAGGGTGTGCCGGCCGGTGTCTGCAGGTAGTGCTGGCCTGTGATGCTGACCTGCTGCAGGCCGCTGGCGTCATAGCGGATGCGGGCCTGGTACCAGCGGGCGCTGTCCTTGGCCGAGCGGTCGTCGCTCACCAGGTAGTAGCTGTCATCGGCGGGGTTGTAGTCGATGGACGAGAGCCCGCCGATGGGGACGCCGGCCCATTCGGTATCCAGCGGCCAGCGTTGCTCGCCCAGCAGTTGCAAGGCGGGGCTGCCGGGGGCATGGCAGGCGACGGCAACGGCGCTGTGGGTGGAGGTGGAAGCGGGGCGGTGTGCAGGTTCCGGCGAGGTCTTGCAGCCGGCCAGGAGCAGGACCAAAGCGGAGAGCGAGAGCGCGTTCAACAGACCCAACGAATAATGTATTTGGATATTGATTTTCATAGCATTTTTCGCAAGTGTAGCGCCTTGTTGCACCGGCAATTGTTGACATTTTCAAACCGGAATCGCTACTTATCATCTCGCCTGCCGAGGCCTGTCTGTGTGTGCGCTGCATGCCACAGCTTCGGGCGATGAAGGGGGAAGAGCAATGACATCCAACATACAAAAATGGTCGGCGGAATGCCTGGGAACGTTCTGGCTGACGTTTGGCGGTTGCGGCAGCGCGGTGCTGGCCGCCGCTTTCCCTGAGCTGGGTATTGGCCTTTTGGGCGTATCGCTGGCTTTTGGCCTGACGGTGCTGACCGGTGCCTATGCCTTTGGCCCGATCTCGGGCGGCCATTTCAACCCGGCCGTGTCCGTGGGTTTGACGGTGGCCGGGCGCTTCAAGGCGTCCGAGCTGCCGGGCTACATCGTTGCCCAGGTGCTGGGTGCCATCGTGGCCGCCGGTCTGCTTTACCTGATTGCCAGCGGCAAGGCTGGCGCCCAGGTTACGGACCTGGCCACCAATGGCTTTGGCGAGCACTCGCCCGGCAAGTTCTCGATGCTGGCTGCACTGCTGACCGAAGTGGTGCTGACGGCTGTGTTCCTGCTGGTGATTCTGGGCTCGACCACTAAGAAGGCGGCCGTGGGCTTTGCCGGTATGAGCATTGGCCTGTGCCTGACCTTGATCCACCTGATCTCGATCCCCGTGACCAATACCTCGGTCAACCCGGCACGCAGCACCGGCCCGGCGCTTTTTGGCCCCTCGATTGCGCTGGAGCAGCTGTGGCTGTTCTGGTTGGCGCCGATCGTGGGCGCCGTGATCGGTGCGCTGATCCACCGCGCCTTGCTGGGTGGCGACGAGGAATAAGCGGATCCCATTGAAGGCATAAAAAAACAGGGGCTGCGGCCCCTGTTGTCGTTGTGCAGCGCTGGCTTTATCGCGCCGTGGTCTGGCGCACCGCCTGTTCCCAACGCGCCATCAGCGCATCGGCGCGCGCCTTGTCCTGCGTGGGCATAAAGCGGCGCTCGGCCTTCCACAGCGCCGACAGCTCTTCGCTGTTTTGGTAGATGCCGGTGGTCAGGCCCGCCAGGTAGGCGGCGCCCAGGGCCGTGGTCTCCACGCAGGCAGGACGCACCACCGGAATGCCCAGCAAATCCGCCTGGAACTGCATCAGCAGGTTGTTGACGCTGGCGCCGCCATCGACCCGCAGCTCGCTCACCGGCTGGCCGCCGTTGGCGACGGCATCCAGGCTCATGGCTTGCAGCAGTGCCGCGCTTTGGTAGGCAATGGATTCCAGCGCCGCGCGGGCAATATGGGCCACCGTGGTGCCCCGGGTCAGGCCGGTGATGGTGCCCCGGGCATCGGCATCCCAGTAGGGTGCGCCCAGGCCGGTAAAGGCGGGCACCATCATCACGCCGCCGCTGTCGGGCACGCTCTCGGCCAGCTGCTGCACCTGGCCGCTGTGCTCAATGGCGCGCAGGCCATCGCGCAGCCATTGCACGACGGCGCCGCCGACGAAGACGCTACCTTCGAGCGCAAACTGGGCTTGGCTGTCGGTCTGCGCGGCGCTGGTGGTCAGCAGGCCATTGCGTGAGGGGTGGAACTGCGTGCCGGTGTGCATCAGCATGAAGCAGCCGGTGCCATAGGTGTTCTTGGCCATGCCCGGTGCAAAGCAGGCTTGGCCAAACAGCGCGCTTTGCTGGTCGCCAGCCATGCCGCCGATGTGGATGGCGGCGCCCAGCACCTGGGCGGCGGTATCGCCAAAATGGCTGGCGGAAGGCTGCACCTCGGGCATCAGCGAGCGCGGAATGTTCAGCAGGTCCAGCAGCTCCTGGTCCCAGGTATTGCTGTGCACGTTGAACAGCATGGTGCGGCTGGCATTGCTCACATCGGTGACATGGCGCTGGCCCTGGGTCAGCTGCCAGACCAGCCAGGTATCGACCGTGCCAAAGGCCAGCTCGCCGCGCTCGGCAGCGGCGCGGGCGCCCGGCACATGGTCCAGCAGCCACTGCAGCTTGGTGCCCGAGAAATAGGCGTCGACCAGCAGGCCGGTCTTTTGCTGGATGCGTTCGGCATGGCCATCGGCACGCAGCTGGGCGCAGACAGGCTCGGCACGGCGGTCCTGCCAGACCAGGGCGTTGTGGATGGGCTGGCCGGTCTTGCGGTTCCAGACGATGGTGGTCTCGCGCTGGTTGGTGATGCCCAGGCTGGTGACCTGGCTGGCGCTGATGCCGGCGGCCTTCAGCGCTTCTTGCGCGGTGGCCAGCTGCGTGCCCCAGATCTGCATCGGGTCGTGCTCCACATGGCCGGGGCGGGGGTAGATTTGCGGCAGCTCGCGCTGCGCCTGGGCCACGATGGCGCCCTGGCGGTCAAACACAATGGTGCGGGAGCTGGAGGTGCCCTGGTCCAGAGCGAGCAGATAGGTCATGTCTCAAGGCCGGTCTGAGCCGGTAGTTCAGTCAAGTCAACAAAGGGGCAGGGGGGGGGGGCTGGCCGTCAGGCGACGGTGCAGCGCACATGGGCTTCCTGCAGCAGCCGGGGGAAAGGCTCGGGCGGCGGGGCATCGGTAAACAGCCGGTCGATGCGCGACAGCGGGCCCACTTCCACCATCGCCGGGCGGCCAAACTTGCTGTGGTCGGCCGCCATCCAGACCTCGCGCGCCTGGTCCATGATGGTCTGGGCCACTTTCACCTCGCGGAAGTCGTAGTCGCGCAGGCTGCCATCCGATTCGATGCCGGAGATGCCGATCAGCGCGATGTCCACGCGGAACTGGCGGATGAAGTCCACCGCAGCCTCGCCGATGATGCCCCGGTCCCGGCCGCGCACCACGCCGCCGGCAACGATCACCTCGCAGTCGGCATTGCTGCTCAAGGTGGCTGCGACATTGAGGTTGTTGGTGATGATGCGCAGCCCCCGGTGCTGCATCAGCGCACGGGCAATCGCCTCGGTGGTGGTGCCGATGTTCAGGATCAGCGAGCAGTTGTGCGGCACCTGGGCGGCCACGGCCTGGGCGATGCGGGTCTTGCCGTCGGCATTGAGGGCTTCGCGCTGCTGGTGGGCCAGGTTCTCGGTGGTGGAGTTGGGCACGCGCACGCCGCCGTGAAAGCGGGTGAGCACGCCCGCTTCGGACAGCCGCTGCACATCGCGGCGTACGGTTTGTAGGGTCACGCCCAGGAAAGCGGCCAGTTCCTCGACGGTGGCCGAGCTGCGGCGCTGCACCTCTTGCAAGAGCAGCAGTTGGCGTGGATTGCTGTTGTAGAGCTCCGTCATGGCGTGGGTCTGAAACGAATAAAAACGAAAACTCCCGCCAATATAGTGCAAAACGCAACAGTTCGGCCAGCCGCTGCGGGTGCGCGCTGAGGCGCTTTTGCAGCAGCAGCCATGGCTGGCGGGTGGTTTTGTCATCAGATTGGCATGCCAGGCTGGCATGCTGGGCTGCGGAGATCTTGGGGTTTGCAGACGGCAAATTTTGCAATAACGAACACAAAAGATCAAAAACGAATAAAATTTAGAGACAAAAGCGCAAAAGCGAATCTCCGCTTCCAGGCTTTGGCTATTTGCCGCGCTGCTGCCCTGTTTGCCGGCGCCGCAACCCTCAGACCTTCATATCTATTTCGCATGTCCACTGCTGCTGCACCGCTGTCTGTTCACCGTACTGATCTGCTGGCCCGCCTGGGCGCCACGCCGGTGTTTGATCTGGTGGTGGTCGGGGGCGGTGCCACCGGCCTGGGCGTGGCGCTGGATGCGGCGGCACGCGGCTTCAAGGTCGCGCTGCTCGAGGCCATGGACTTTGCCAAGGGCACCTCGTCGCGCGCCACCAAGCTGGTGCATGGCGGCGTGCGTTACCTGGCGCAGGGCAATATCTCGCTGGTGCGCGAGGCCTTGCACGAGCGCACCACCTTGCTGAACAACGCGCCGCACATCGCCCAGCCGCTGGCCTTTGTGATGCCTTCCTACAAGATGCTGGACACGCCGTTCTACGGCATCGGCCTCAAGATGTATGACGCGCTGGCGGGCAAGGCGGGTCTGGGTTCCACGCAGTTTCTGTCGGCCGGCGCCACGCGCCGCCTGCTGCCCACGGTGCAGGACAAGGGCCTGAAGGGCGGCGTCAAATACTGGGACGGCCAGTTCGACGATGCCCGCCTGGCCATTGCGCTGGCCCGTACCGCCGCAGCCAAGGGCGCCTTGCTGGTCAACTACTGCCCGGTGATGGAGCTGGTGCAGGAAGAGGGCCGGGTGGCTGGCGTGGTCTGCCGGGATGCGGAATCCGGCCAGCGCTACACGGTGCGTGCGCGCTGCGTGGTGAACGCCACCGGCCCCTGGGTGGACCACCTGCGCCAGCAGGATGCCGAGCTGATGGGCAAGCCCGTCAAGCCCATGGTGGCGCCCAGCCAGGGCGTGCACCTGGTGGTGGACCGGGATTTCCTGCCCTCCGACCATGCCTTGCTGGTGCCCAAGACGGCCGATGGCCGGGTGCTGTTTGCGGTGCCTTGGCTGGGCAAGGTGATTCTGGGCACGACCGACACCCCGCGCCATGACCTGGCGCGCGAACCCCGTCCGTTTGAGGAAGAGCTGAACTTCATCCTGAGCGAAGCGGGTAAGTACCTCAGCCGCGCGCCGACGATGGCCGATGTGCGCAGCATGTGGGCTGGCCTGCGTCCGCTGGTCAAGCCGCAGGACGATGATGGCGAAAACACCAAGGGCATCAGCCGCGAGCACACGGTGCTGACCAGCAAGTCCGGCATGGTGACGGTGACCGGCGGCAAGTGGACCACCTACCGCGCAATGGCCGAGGACGTGCTCAATGCCTGCTTCGATGCCCAGCGCCTGCCGCGCAAGCCCGGTGGCGTGACCGTGAAGCTGCCGCTGGTGGGTACACCAACATCGGGCCGCGCCCAGCACAGCATGCACATGGCCCAGGGCATGCACTCCTATGGCAGCGAGGCCAATTTTGTGGCCACCCTGCCGGGTGCGGACATCTGGCTGGCCAATGGCCTGAGCGAGGCCATGGTGCGCTTTGCCGCGCGCTTTGAATATGCGCGCACCGTGGAAGACGTGCTCGCCCGCCGCAGCCGCCTGCTGTTCCTGGATGCGCGCCTGGCCGCCAAGCTGGCCCCGCGCGTATCGGCCATCCTGCAGGAAGAATTGGGGTCAGACACCGCGCTGACCGCCTTCCTGGTGCTGGCGCAGCAGTACGCCGGCGAAAAAGTGGCGTAAAAATACAAATTTACCGCTGGTTTGGGTACGCACTCTTGACGGAGTGTGCTAGCTCTGACAGAATGGAGGGCTTCGCGTTTAATGCGCGAGGTTTCTGCCCAGGAGAAGCATCGTAAATGGTTGCGGTGTGGACGACGGGCCCAAGACTGACTGGCTGCTTGGCTGTCCATGAGGATTAATTCTTATTGGGCTGTCTGGTCTGCTGGTGCAAGTTGGGAATATTTAAATGATCCAGACAGAATCTCGACTCGAGGTTGCCGACAATACCGGCGCGAAGTCTGTCCAGTGCATCAAAGTGCTGGGTGGTTCGCACCGTCGCTATGCGAGCGTTGGTGACATTATCAAGGTGAGCGTGAAAGAAGCTGCTCCACGTGGCCGCGTCAAAAAAGGCGAGGTTTACAGTGCTGTGGTGGTGCGTACCGCAAAGGGTATTCGCCGTGCTGACGGTTCGCTCGTCAAATTCGATGGCAACGCTGCTGTGTTGCTCAACGCCAAGCTGGAGCCTATCGGCACCCGCATCTTTGGCCCCGTGACCCGTGAACTGCGTACCGAAAAGTTCATGAAGATCGTGTCGCTGGCCCCTGAAGTTCTCTAAAGGAATAGCACTATGAACAAGATTCGCAAGGGCGACGAAGTTATCGTGCTGACCGGCCGTGACAAGGGCAAGCGTGGCGTTGTGACGCTGCGTGCGGACGACTCTCACCTGGTGATCGAAGGCATCAACATGGTGAAGAAGCACGTCAAGCCAAACCCCATGAAGGGCACCAACGGCGGTATCGTGGAAAAGGCCATGCCTATCCACCAATCCAACGTGGCTATCTTCAATGCGGCAACCGGCAAGGCTGATCGCGTGGGCATCAAGGTGAACGCCGACGGCGCACGTGTTCGCGTGTTCAAGTCCAATGGCGCTGATATCGCAGCCTAAGGAGTAAGACATGGCAAACGTTGCACGACTGCAAAAACAATACCGTGAGCAAATTGCTCCGGAACTGATGAAGAAGTTCGGCTACACCTCCTCCATGGAAGTGCCTCGCCTGACCAAGATCACCCTGAACATGGGTGTGAGCGAAGCCGTCTCCGACAAGAAGGTGATGGACAACGCCGTGGCTGACCTGACCAAGATTGCTGGTCAAAAGCCTGTGGTGACCAAGGCCAAGAAGGCTATCGCTGGTTTCAAGATCCGCGAAGGCCAAGCTATCGGCTGCATGGTGACCCTGCGTGGCGTTCAGATGTATGAATTCCTGGACCGTTTCGTGACCGTGGCTCTGCCCCGCGTGCGTGACTTCCGTGGTATTTCTGGTCGCGCCTTTGATGGCCGTGGCAACTACAACATCGGCGTCAAAGAACAAATCATCTTCCCTGAAATTGAGTACGACAAAGTCGACGCACTGCGTGGTCTCAACATCAGCATTACGACGACTGCGAAGAATGACGACGAGTGCAAGGCACTGTTGCAGGCTTTCCGCTTCCCGTTCAAGAACTGAGGTGATGCATGGCTAAACAAGCACTGATCCAACGCGAACTGAAGCGTGAAAAGCTGGCTGCCAAGTACGCAGCCAAGTATGCAGAACTGAAGGCCATCGCCGGCGACGCTAAGCGTTCCGACGAAGAGCGCGATGCAGCCCGTCAAGGCCTGCAAAAGCTGCCTCGCAATGCAAACCCCACTCGTCAACGTGCACGTTGCGAAATCACGGGTCGTCCCCGTGGCACTTTCCGTCAATTCGGTCTGGGCCGCGCCAAGATTCGTGAACTGGCATTCGTCGGCGCCATCCCTGGCGTGACCAAGGCCAGCTGGTAAGCAGTCAGGAGATTAAACATGAGCATGAGTGATCCAATCGCTGACTTGCTGACCCGTATCCGTAACGCACAAATGGTGTCCAAAGCCACCGTGCTGGTTCCTTCCTCCAAAGTGAAGGTTGCCATTGCACAGGTTTTGAAGGACGAGGGTTACATCGATGGCTTCGAAGTGAAGACCGAAGATGGCAAGTCTGAACTCGCAATTACCTTGAAGTACTACGCCGGTCGCCCAGTGATCGAGCGTATCGAGCGCGTGAGCCGTCCTGGCCTGCGTGTGTACAAGGGCTGCACTGCAATTCCCCAAGTCCAAAACGGCCTGGGTGTTGCAATCGTGACCACGCCTAAGGGTGTGATGACCGATCGTAAAGCGCGCGCTGCCGGTGTCGGCGGTGAAGTGCTTTGCTATGTGGCTTAACGCGGCATTGAAGGAGAAATACTGACATGTCCCGTGTAGCAAAAATGCCTGTGAGCATCCCCCAAGGTGTGGATGTCTCCATCAAGGAAGACCAAATCAGCGTCAAGGGCGCAGGCGGCACGCTGCTGCTGACCCCCAACGCCCTGGTCAAGGTTTCCAACAACGACGGTAAGCTGGCTTTCGAGCCGGTGAATGACTCCCGTGAAGCCAATGCCATGAGCGGCACCATGCGTCAGCTGGTGAACAACATGGTGGTTGGTGTGAGCAAGGGCTTCGAAAAGAAGCTGTCTCTCGTCGGCGTGGGTTACAAGGCCGCTGCTTCTGGCAGCAAGCTGAACCTGAGCGTTGGTTATTCCCACCCAGTCAACTTTGAAATGCCTGCTGGCATCACCGTGGCCACCCCTACCCCTACGGAAGTGGTGATCAAGGGTGCTGACCGCCAACGCGTTGGTCAGCTGGCAGCTGAGATTCGTGCCGTTCGTCCTCCCGAGCCTTACAAGGGCAAGGGCATCCGTTATTCGGATGAGAAGGTCACGATCAAAGAGACTAAGAAGAAATAAGGAGCTGCATCATGTTGAACAAGAAACAGCAGCGTCTTCGTCGTTCCCTGCAAACCCGTATCCGCATTGCCAACCAAGGCGTTGCGCGTTTGACGGTGAACCGTACGAACCTCCACATCTATGCCACGATCATCTCTGGCGACGGCACCAAGGTCATTGCTACCGCATCTACGGCAGAAGCCGAAGTGCGCGGCAACCTGGGCGCTGCCGGCAAGGGTGGCAACACCGCCGCAGCTACTCTCATCGGCAAGCGCATCGCTGAAAAGGCGAAGGCAGCTGGCGTTGAGAAGGTTGCATTCGACCGTGCAGGTTTCGCCTACCACGGCCGCGTCAAGGCTCTGGCTGATGCAGCCCGCGAAGCCGGCCTGCAGTTCTAAGCGGAGTGGATAGAAATGGCTAAATTTTCCCCCAAAGTGCAAGACGAAGGTCGTGACGACGGTTTGCGCGAAAAAATGATCGCGGTCAACCGCGTCACCAAGGTTGTGAAGGGTGGTCGTATTCTCGGCTTCGCTGCACTGACCGTGGTTGGCGATGGTGACGGCCGCGTTGGCATGGGCAAGGGCAAGTCCAAGGAAGTGCCTGCTGCCGTGCAGAAGGCTATGGAAGAAGCCCGTCGCAACATGATCAAGGTGTCGCTGAAGAACGGCACCCTGCATCACAAAGTGATGGGTCACCATGGCGCTGCCAACGTGATGTTGGCTCCTGCTCCCAAGGGTACCGGTATCATCGCCGGCGGCCCAATGCGCGCCGTCTTCGAAGTTCTGGGTATCACCGATATCGTGGCCAAGAGCCATGGCTCGTCGAATCCCTACAACATGGTCCGCGCCACTTTCGACGCTTTGAACAACTCCACGACCCCTGCGGAAGTGGCTGCAAAGCGTGGCAAGTCGGTTGAAGACCTGTTCGTCTGATCGGAGTCACTATGACAACGCAACAAACTGTGAAGGTCCAACTGGTGCGTAGCCCGATTGGTACCAAGGAAGACCACCGCGCCACCGTGCGTGGTCTGGGTCTGCGCAAGCTGAACAGCATCAGCGAACTGAAGGACACCCCTGAAGTGCGCGGTATGATTAACAAGATCGCCTACCTGGTGAAGGTTCTCTGAAAGGATTGATGATGGAACTCAATAGCATCAAGCCTGCAGCAGGTGCCAAGCACGCCAAGCGTCGCGTCGGTCGCGGTATCGGTTCGGGTCTGGGTAAGACCGCCGGCCGTGGTCACAAGGGTCAAAAGTCGCGTTCGGGTGGCTACCACAAGGTAGGCTTCGAAGGCGGTCAAATGCCTTTGCAGCGTCGCCTGCCCAAGCGCGGTTTCAAGTCCACCACGTTGAAGTTCAACGCCGAAGTCTCCCTGGCTGCTCTCGAGCTGCTGGGTGCTGCGGAAGTGGATCTGGCAGTGCTCAAGCAAGCTGGTCTGGTTGGCCAACGCGCCAAGGTCGTCAAGGTGATCAACACCGGTGCTCTGTCCAAGGCTGTCAAGCTGAACGGCATTGGCGCCACCGCTGGTGCCAAGGCTGCGATCGAAGCCGCTGGCGGCAGCATCGCCTAACCCTTTCTGAAAGATTCATCAGTGGCTACGAACACCGCAACTATTGCAAAGACCGGTAAATACGGCGATCTGCGTCGTCGTTTGGTTTTTCTGTTGCTGGCGCTGATCGTCTACCGCATCGGAGCTCATATTCCGGTGCCTGGTATCGATCCCAACCAGTTGCAGCAGCTGTTCAATAGCCAACAGGGTGGCATCCTCAACCTGTTCAACATGTTCTCGGGCGGAGCGCTCTCGCGCTTCACCGTGTTTGCACTGGGGATCATGCCGTACATCTCGGCATCGATCATCATGCAATTGATGACCTACGTCGTCCCGACATTCGAACAGATGAAGAAAGAGGGCGAAGCCGGCCGTCGCAAGATTACCCAGTACACCCGTTACGGTGCCCTGGCGCTTGCGCTGTTCCAGTCGCTCGGCATTGCCGTGGCGCTGGAAGGCACAGCCGGTTTGGTCCTCAGCCCTGGTTTCGGGTTCCGTCTTACCGCCGTGGTCAGCTTGACCGCCGGTACGATGTTCCTGATGTGGCTGGGTGAACAGATCACCGAGCGTGGTTTGGGCAACGGGATCTCGATCCTGATCTTCGCCGGTATCGCTGCGGGTCTCCCCAGCTCCATCGGTGGATTGCTCGAATTGGTGCGTACTGGTGCGATGAGCATCATTGCCGCGATCTTCATTGTTCTCGTAGTGGCAGCCGTGACGTACTTCGTCGTGTTTGTCGAGCGTGGACAGCGCAAGATCCTGGTGAACTATGCGCGCCGTCAGGTTGGAAACAAGGTGTATGGTGGTCAGTCTTCGCACTTGCCACTGAAGCTGAACATGGCAGGTGTGATTCCTCCCATCTTCGCTTCGTCGATCATCTTGCTGCCTGCCACTGTTGTGAACTGGTTCAGCGCTGGCGAATCGATGCGTTGGCTCAGGGACATCTCTAGCATGCTGACTCCTGGTCAGCCCATCTATGTGATGTTCTATGCCGCAGCGATCATCTTTTTCTGCTTCTTCTATACGGCCTTGGTTTTCAACAGCCGCGAAACGGCCGATAACCTGAAGAAGAGTGGTGCCTTTATTCCCGGGATTCGCCCAGGGGATCAGACAGCACGTTATATTGATAAGATTTTGGTGCGTTTGACGCTTGCGGGTGCTGTTTACATCACCTTCGTGTGTCTGCTGCCAGAGTTCTTGATCCTGAAGTACAACGTTCCGTTCTATTTCGGTGGCACTTCCTTGTTGATCATCGTGGTGGTGACCATGGACTTCATGTCCCAGGTCCAGAACTACATGATGTCTCAGCAGTATGAGTCGCTTCTGAAGAAGGCGAACTTCAAGGCCTCAGCCAAAAACTGAGATCGACAGGAAAGTGTGCCCTCCAGTCTGTTCGGGCTAAATATTTGAAATGCCGTCACAGACTGGAGCGGATGGAAGTTTTAGGAGAATGAAATGAGAGTTTCAGCTTCGGTAAAGAAGATTTGCCGTAACTGCAAGATCATCCGTCGCAAGGGTGTCGTACGCGTGATCTGCACCGACCAGCGCCATAAGCAGCGCCAAGGTTAATCTAAAGTATTAGAGGACACAAATGGCACGTATTGCTGGTATTAACATCCCTCCGCACAAGCATGCGGAGATCGGCCTGACCGCTATCTATGGCATCGGTCGCACCACCGCTCGCAAGATCTGCGAAGCCGCTGGTATCGACTACGCCAAGAAAGTCAAGGACTTCACGGACGCTGATCTGGAAAAGATCCGCGACGCAATCGCTCACCTGACCCTGGAAGGTGACCTGCGCCGTGAAACCACGATGAACATCAAGCGTTTGATGGACATCGGCTGCTACCGCGGTTTCCGTCATCGTCGTGGTCTGCCCATGCGTGGTCAGCGTACCCGCACCAATGCCCGTACCCGTAAGGGTCCGCGCAAAGGCGCAGCGGCTTTGAAGAAATAAAGAGATTGAAGGTACACAATGGCTAAGTCTCAGAACAACGCAGCTGCACGTGTACGTAAGAAAGTTCGCAAGAACATTTCTGACGGCATTGCACACGTTCACGCTTCGTTCAACAACACCATCATCACGATCACCGACCGCCAAGGCAATTCCCTGTCTTGGGCTTCGTCGGGTGGCCAGGGTTTCAAGGGCTCGCGTAAGTCGACGCCTTTCGCAGCCCAGGTTGCTTCCGAAGTGGCCGGCCGTGCTGCCATGGAACAGGGCATCAAGAACCTGGACGTCGAGATCAAGGGCCCAGGCCCAGGTCGCGAGTCTTCGGTGCGTGCTCTGGGTGCACTGGGCATCCGCATCACGTCGATCTCCGACGTGACGCCAGTCCCGCACAACGGCTGCCGCCCTCAAAAGCGTCGTCGTATCTAACTCACCATAAGCCCACCGCCGCCAGTGCATGGTGCTCTGGCGGCTCCCGCATTTTTGCGGCAGCTGAAAAAAGGATATTCAAGTGGCACGTTTTATTGGCCCTAAGGGCAAACTTTCCCGCCGCGAAGGCGTAGACCTGTTCCTGAAGAGCGCACGTCGCTCGATCGCGGACAAGGTCAAGCTGGACACCAAGCCAGGTCAACACGGCCGTACCTCCGGCACGCGTACCTCGGACTACGGTCTGCAACTGCGTGAAAAGCAAAAGGTCAAGCGCACCTACGGTGTGCTCGAAAAGCAATTCCGCCGTTACTTCGCTGAAGCTGATCGTCGCCGTGGCAACACCGGCGCGAACCTGCTGAGCCTGCTGGAAAGCCGTCTGGACAACGTGGTGTACCGCATGGGCTTTGGCTCGACCCGCTCCGAAGCGCGTCAGCTGGTGTCCCACAAGGCCATCACCGTGAACGGTCAATCGGTCAATATTCCTTCCTACTCCGTGAAGGAAGGCGACGTGGTTGCTGTACGCGAAAAGTCGAAGAAGCAAGCCCGTATCATCGAGTCGCTGCAACTGGCTGGTCAAGTGGGCTTCCCCGCTTGGGTGGACGTGTCGGCTGACAAGGCTGAAGGCGTCTTCAAGAAGTCTCCAGACCGCGATGAATTCGGTGCTGACATCAACGAATCGCTGATCGTCGAATTGTATTCTCGTTAATTTCACAGTCGTTCTCGACTGCGAAAGTGTATCCGTCCCAGAACCGCGAGGCATCGCGGTTCTGGTGCTTCACCAGCCTTACCGGTGTAACGAGCCGGGGGTATTGAGAGGAAGTTTGCATGCAGACCAATTTGCTGAAACCCAAGACAATTAACGTAGAACAGCTGGGCCACAATCGCGCCAAGGTAGAGCTGGAGCCGTTTGAACGCGGCTACGGGCACACGCTGGGCAATGCGCTGCGTCGTGTTCTGCTGTCCTCGATGGTGGGTTATGCAGCGACGGAAGTGACCATTGCAGGTGTGCTGCACGAGTACTCGTCTATCGACGGCGTCCAGGAAGATGTCGTTAACATCTTGCTGAACCTCAAGGGCGTGGTGTTCAAGCTCCACAACCGTGACGAAGTGACGCTGAGCCTGCGCAAGGATGGCGAAGGCGTGGTGACGGCTGCTGACATTCAGACGCCTCACGATGTAGAAATCATCAACCCTGATCATGTCATCGCCAACCTGTCGCAAGGCGGCAAGCTGGACATGCAGATCAAGGTGGAAAAAGGCCGTGGCTATGTGCCCGGTAACGTGCGCCGCTACGGTGACGAGTCGACCAAGTCGATCGGCCGCATTGTGCTGGACGCATCGTTCTCGCCGATCAAGCGCGTCAGCTACACGGTCGAATCCGCCCGCGTGGAGCAGCGTACCGATCTGGACAAGCTGGTTCTCGAGATCGAAACCAACGGCGCCATCGCTGCAGAAGATGCAGTGCGCTCGTCGGCCAAGATCCTGGTGGAGCAGCTTGCCGTGTTTGCGCAGCTCGAAGGCGGCGCATTGGATGTGTTCGACCAGCCAGGTGGCCAGGCGCGCAACAACGCCACGTTCGACCCGATCCTGCTGCGTCCTGTGGACGAGCTGGAGTTGACCGTGCGTTCCGCCAACTGCCTGAAGGCCGAAAACATCTACTACATCGGTGACCTGATCCAGCGCACCGAAAATGAGTTGCTCAAGACCCCGAATCTGGGTCGTAAGTCGCTCAACGAGATCAAGGAAGTTCTGGCTTCCCGTGGTCTGACCCTGGGTATGAAGCTTGAAAACTGGCCACCAGCCGGTTTGGAAAAGCGTTAAGTTATAATGGAGAGCTCTCCCAATGGTGGGGGAGCTCAATCGTAGTGCGTCGAACAGTACCTGATACGGCTGTTTGATTGAATCAATCTAAAAGGAAAAGCACCATGCGTCACGGACACGGCCTCCGCAAACTGAACCGCACCTCGTCTCACCGTAAGGCGATGCTGCAAAACATGATGAATTCGCTCATCGAGCACGAAGCCATCAAGACCACCGTTCCTAAAGCCAAGGAACTGCGCAAGGTGATCGAGCCCATGATCACGCTGGCAAAGGTGGACACCGTTGCTAACCGCCGTCTGGCATTCGACCGTCTGCGCAGCCGCGACAGCGTGACCAAGCTGTTCAACGTGCTGGGTCCTCGCTCGGCAAACCGTCCAGGCGGCTACACCCGCATCCTGAAGATGGGTTTCCGCGTGGGCGACAACGCGCCTATGGCCTATGTTGAACTGGTGGACCGCGCTGAAGAAGCCGGTGATGCCGCAGCTGAATAAGCCCTCTGCAGGTTCACACTGAGAAAGCCCACTTCGGTGGGCTTTTTCTATGGTGGCGAGGCCTTTGCGGCCCTTGCCAGGCGCATCCCCAGGCTCAGATTGCACAAATAGTTTTCCAAATGATGACAAAGCGCTTCATATTAAGGAAAACCCGCGCTATAATGCTAGTGCGCGATGGAGCAGTCTGGTAGCTCGTTGGGCTCATAACCCAAAGGTCGGAGGTTCAAATCCTTCTCGCGCAACCAGAACACCAAAAGCCAGCTTTCGAGCTGGCTTTTTTGTTGCCGGGTACCGGGCAGGGCCATCTCCGACCCCCTGGGCAGGCTGAATGCAGGCCGGGATCGGTGCAACTTCGACGGGCCCAAGATTGCTATAAAAGTCGAAGCGCGAAAAATATGCGCTAAAAGCGCCTTCCGGCAAAATGCAGCAGCAAAGTCGCGCTATAATTGCGGTGCGCGATGGAGCAGTCTGGTAGCTCGTTGGGCTCATAACCCAAAGGTCGGAGGTTCAAATCCTCCTCGCGCAACCAGAACACCATAAGCCAGCTTTCGAGCTGGCTTTTTTGTGCCCGCTTCCCAAGCATCAGCAGGCACTAGGTCTGATCGCTGCGCTAGCCGCCACAGGCAGGGCGGCACCAACGCTTACCCCGCCTCCGACGGCCTTTGGCGGGACCGCAGCGCAGCATCAATGCGCGTACAACTGCTCCAACGAGCGAAAGCCTTTGACCTCGATGGGGTTGCCGCTCGGGTCATAGAAGAACATCGTCCACTGCTCGCCGGGCTCGCCTTCAAAGCGCACCTGGGGCTCCAGCACAAAGCGGGTGTTGGCGGCACGCAGGCGCTCGGCCAACTGCTTCCAGTTTTCCAGTTTCAACACCAGGCCAAAGTGCGGCATGGGCACCTTGTGGTTGCCCACCAGGCCGGTATTGCTGGTCTCAAAAGGCTTGCCCAGGTGGCAGGAAATCTGGTGGCCAAAGAAATCAAAATCCACCCAGCTGTCGGTGCTGCGGCCCTCGGCGCAGCCGAGCGTGTCGCGGTAGAAGTGGCGTGCAGCATCCAGGTCGTGCACATGGAAGGCGAGATGGAAAAGGCTCTGCATGGTGGCGGGCTCAAAAGGCGGGTTGCAAGATGGGTTGTACACCGCTGCATGCGACTTATCACATAGGCAGGGGCTGCACAATCCGCTAAGCTGTGCAGCATACACCTTGGCATTGCACACGCGGCCAACGGCCCCAACCACTGGAGACAACACCATGCAGGACTCCGCCCAGCCCTTCAACCCCTTTGCCCCTGGTTTTGATTTTCTGCAAAAGCTCGCAGCAGGCAGCACCTCCAAGCCCTCTGCAGCCTTTGCGCAGTGGCAGGAATGGGTGGCTCCGACGATGAATGTGCCGGATCTGGAAAAGCGGATTCAGGAGCTGAAAACCGTGCTGTTCTGGTTGGAGCAGAACCAGCGCGCGCTGGCCGCCACCATCCAGGCGATGGAGGTGCAGAAGATGACCCTGTCCGCGCTGCAGACCATGAATGTGCCGGTAGAGAACTGGGCCAGCACCATGGTGCAAAGCTGGCAGCAGTTTGCGCAGAGTACGGCAGCGCAGGCGCAAGAGGCTGCCGCAGCGGCTGCGCCGCAGGCACCAGCGCAAGCCGCACCCAGCCCTGCGCCTGCAGCCACTCCGGCACCCGCACCGGCCGCTGCCGCTGCAGAACCCCCTGAAAAAGCCGACCAGGCCAGCAGTGCCGCAGCAGCCTCGGTGACCGATCCCATGCAATGGTGGGGTGCCCTGACCCAGCAGTTCCAGCACATTGCCCAGCAGGCCGTGCAGGATGTCACCGAACAGGCGATGGCCCATGCCGCCAACACCCAGCAGGCGGCAGCATCGGCCGCGCAGGCGGTGCGCAGCACGGCTTCGTCAGGCAGCAATCACGCTGCCAAGCCGTCTACCCAGAAGCCCAAGAGCGGGCCGCAGCCCAGCGCCGCACGCAGCGCCAGCAAGCAGGCGGCCCCCCGCAAGGCAACGCCCACCAACGGCACTACACAG
This sequence comes from Comamonas sp. JUb58, assembly GCF_004364775.1. Classification (GTDB taxonomy): domain Bacteria; phylum Pseudomonadota; class Gammaproteobacteria; order Burkholderiales; family Burkholderiaceae_C; genus Comamonas. Next base: position 118,884 of record NZ_SOAL01000005.1, on the reverse strand, counting down.
TCCGCTCCCCGCAAGGCCGCCCCGCGCAAGCCTTCCCCCGGCCAGCGTTGAGTCAGAAAAGTAGATTGAGCGTTGGTGATTTTTTAGCGCGGGACTGGCCTGGCCGCCGCGCAGCAGCAGGTTTTTGACAATGGCAGGCACAAAGCTTTTTCCCTATGGCCATGTGACCCACCCCGATTGGCGGATGGCCGTGGCGCTGGTGGTGGCGCAACTGCGCGGGCGCATGGCCCAGGCGGGCTACGCCAGCGCACCCAGCCTGGGGCTGGTGTATTTCACGGATGCCTATGCGCGCCATGCGCCGCAGCTGCTGGAGGCCTTGCAGGATGAGTTTCCGCAGATCGGCGACTGGAGCGGCTCGGTCGGCGTTGGCGTGATGGCCTCGCATGCCGAGTACCTGAACGAGCCAGCGCTGTCGGTCATGCTGCTGGAGCTGCCTGCCCATTCCTACCGCTTGTTCTCCGGTATCGCACCGCTGCCGGTGGCGCCTTCATCGCCCTGGGAGCGTGCGCTGGTGCATGCCGATGCGGGGTTGCCGGACTTTGCAGAGCTGCTTGAAGAGCTGGCCGCACGCACCCGCGCCGGCAGCGTGCTTGGCGGCCTCAGCTCCGAGGCGGTGGCGCCGCTGCAGCTGGCCTGGAGCAAGGCGCTGGGCCCCAGCCACAGCGGCGTGCTGCGCGGCGGGCTCTCGGGTATGGCTTTTTCTGCCGAGGCTGGCGTGGTGCAGGAGCTGACCCAGGGCTGCCAGGTCATGGGCGCGCGCATGCGCATCACCGCCATGCAAGGCCATGTGGTGCTGGCCCTGGATGGCCGGCCCGCGCTCGATGTGCTGGAAGAACTGATGCCCGTGCGCCTGGATGCCGACCCCGAGCGGGCCACCCGCACAATGCGCCATATCCATGCGGCGCTGGAGCCGCATGCGCCCGAATCGGCCATGCATGCCGGCCAGCTGGGCCCTGAGGCGCGGGTGGTGCCACTGGTGGGTGTGGACATGGCCAGCCGGGGCATTGTGCTGCCCGAGCTGGCCCAGCCCCAGCAGTACCTCTGCTTTTGCCAGCGCAACCTGTCGGCCGCGCGTGCCGATTTGCTGCGCATGTGTGCCGAGCTGCGCGAGTCGCTGGCACCCGCCGAGGCGCAGACCGATCTGCCTTTGGGCGATAGCGCCCTGGGTGATGCTGCGGCTGGCCGCAGCATTGCCGGTGCCGTCTACATCAGCTGCGCGGAGCGGGCCAGCCCCTATTTCGGCGCGCCTGGTGCCGAGCTGGAGCTGATCCACCATGTGCTGGGCGATATCCCGCTGGTGGGCTTTTATAGCCAGGGCGAGATTGCCGGCCAGCAGCTGCACCGCTATGCCGGTGCGCTGATGCTGTTTACCCAGGTTGCTTAACGGTTGCCACCCGGCTGCAGGCGCCGCATCTCGGTGAACACCGACAGCTCCCAGCTGCGCATCGCCAGCAGCAGGGTATAGCCCTCGCGCTCCTTCTCGGGCAGGCGCTGGTCGGTCAGGTGCTGCTGGGCAAAGTCCTGCGCCACGCGCTGCAGGCGCTCCAAAAAGGCCGGCGCCAGGGTGCGGCTGATGGCGCCATGCACGAGCATCAAGCCCTCGCCCGATTTGTCGAAGGTGCCCGAGAAATAGTCGTGCACCGCGTTCTCGCGGAAGTACTCCATCACCGGGCCATGTGGGCGCCAGCGGAAGGTTTTGGCCAGCTTGAGCCGGTAGCGGTTCATCGGGCGTAGCTCGATGATGCCGATGCGGTCGAGCTGTGCCAGGTACTTGATGCCCTCGGCCTCGGTCAATCGGTAGGTGGTCAGCACCTGCTCCAAGGTCCACTGGCTGAGCACGCAGATGGCCATCAGCAGCAGCTTCTTGTCCGCGACCACGGCCTGCTCTTGCTGCTGCGTCAGCTCCTTGATCAGCGGCTGGTTGTCGGCCACGCGGCGCGCCAGGTCGGCAAAGTCCAGGCGCAGCACATGGCAGATGGCATCGATGCGCGACAGCGGCATGTCGCCCTTGGCCAGCATGCGCTTGACGCTGGACTCCGCCATGCCCAGGGCCTCGGCCAGGTCGGCATAGGTCATCTGTGCGGCTTTCAGCTCTTTCTTCAGTGCCAGTACCAGATCGGCGGTGGTGCTCATGGGTATCGTCCTGTCATACTTTGGGTGCCATCATAGGGGATCACGGCAGGATTTCAGGACGCTCTGCTGCCCCAGCGGCACAGTGCAGGCCATGACTGATACCTCCCAACCCCCAAGCCCCCGCAGCCCGGCTGCGGAATACGCGCTGTATGCCTTCTATGCCGCCATGCTGGCCCTCGCCTGTCTGGGGCCCCATGTGCCGCAGGCGGCCCATTACCACGACTTTGCCGACCAGCGCCCGCTGCTGGGCCTGGTCAATGCGGCCGATGTGCTGAGCAATCTGCCATTTTTGCTGCTCGGTGTCTGGGGCTTGCTGGCCACTTTCAAAACGCCCGCAGAGACGCTGCGCTCCCAAGGGGCGACACCCTGGTTGCTGCTGGTCTTTGGTGGCCTGGTGCTGACAGCCCTGGGCTCGTCCTACTACCACCTGCTGCCCGGCGATGTGCGCGTCTTCTGGGACCGCATGGGCATGGTGCCGGTGTTTGCCGGTGTGCTGGGCCTGGCGCTGCAGTCGCTGCTCAACACTCGCGCGGCCTGGCAGACGGCGCTCTGCGTGCTGCTGGGCGGGCCGCTGGCGCTGTGGATCTGGTTGCAGACCGGGCAGCTGCTGCCCTGGGCCGTGTTGCAGGGCGCGGGCATGGTGCTGCTCGTGGTGCTGGCCGTGTGGCAGCAGCGCAGCCCCCCGGCCGCGCAGCTCATCCGCTGGCCCCTGGCTGCCATCGTAGCCTGGTATGCGCTGGCCAAGCTGTTTGAGCTGGGCGATGCCGCCGTCTGGGCCGGCAGTGGCCATCTGGTGGCCGGCCATGCGCTCAAGCACCTGGCCGCAGCGCTGGCGGTGCTGCCTTTGTTGCGCAGCTTGCAGCAACTGCGCCACCGGGCGCACGCAAACGGCGCGTCCGCAGGCACAATCGGGGGCGGCGCGCTGGGGGCAGGGCATTTGCGCTGAATGCCCGGTACCGACCACCCCCACCGCCCTTGATCCGCCAGGAGATGCTTGTTCCATGAACCGTCCACATGCCCCGTCTGTGCCCGCCTCCGAGGCGCCAGACCACCCCAACCAGTTTGCCTTGCTGGGCCAGCGCCGCTTTGCCCCTTTCTTCTGGACCCAGTTCGCCGGGGCCGCCAACGACAACCTGTTCAAGTTCGCCTTCACCGTCATGGTGACCTACCAGCTGCAGGTGGCCTGGATGCCGCCGGCGATGGCCGGCCTGGTGATTGGTGCCTTGTTCATCCTGCCGTTTCTGCTGTTCTCGGCCACTTCGGGGCAACTGACCGACAAGTACGAAAAGCACCGCATGATCCGCTTCGTCAAGGACCTGGAGATTGGCGTGATGCTGATCGCCGGCCTGGGCTTCTGGATCGAAAGCCCGGCGTTGCTGCTGGGCTGCGTGTTCTTGATGGGCCTGCATTCCACCTTGTTCGGGCCCGTCAAGTTTGCCTACCTGCCCCAGGTGCTGCGCGACGATGAGCTGACAGGCGGCAATGGCATGGTCGAGATGGGCACCTTTGTCGCCATCTTGCTGGGCAATGTGGTGGGGGGCCTGCTGGTGGCCTTGCCGGAGATTGGCCATGCCTCGGTCGCGGTAGCCTGCTTTAGCCTGGCCGTGGTCGGGCGTTTGACGGCGCAGGGCGTGCCCGTGGTACCTGCCACCGATCCCGGCCTGCACATCAACTGGAACCCGGTGAGCGAGACCTGGCGCAATCTGAAGCTGGCCCATGGCAATGTGGTGGTGTTCCGCTCACTGCTGGGCATCAGCTGGATGTGGTTCTTCGGCGCGGTGTTTCTGAGCCAGTTCCCCAGCTTTGCCAAGGAGGTGCTGCATGGCAACGAGCATGTGGCCTCGCTGCTGCTGGTGGTGTTTTCCATCGGCATCGGCCTGGGCTCGCTGCTGTGCGAGGTGCTCTCGCGCCGCCAGGTGGAGATTGGCCTGGTGCCCATTGGCACCATCGGCATGAGCGTGTTTGCGATTGACCTGTACTTTGCATCGCGTGGCCTGGCGCAGCCCGCCCAGGCCTGGACGGCGCTGGCCTTTATCAGCCAGCCGGCGCACTGGCGTGTGATGGCCGATCTGGCCCTGCTGTCGCTGTTTGCGGGCCTCTACAGCGTGCCCATGTATGCGCTGATCCAGCTGCGCAGCCAGCCCACGCACCGCGCCCGCATCATTGCGGCCAACAATATCCTCAATGCGCTGTTCATGATCGCCAGCTCGGTCATCGCCGGCGCCTTGCTGGGGGCAGGATTTACCGTGCCGCAGATCTTCCTGTTCACCGGCATTGCCAATGCCATCGTCGCCACCTACATCTTCTTGCTGGTGCCCGAATACCTGCTGCGCTGCATTGCCTGGCTGATTACGAACGTCGTCTACCGCTTTCGGGTGCAGGGCGCACACCACATTCCTACCAGCGGGCCGGCGCTGCTGACCTGCAACCATGTCAGCTTTGTCGACCCCATCCTGATGATGGCCGCCAGCCCACGCCCGATCTACTTTGTGATGGACTACCGCATCTTCCGCACGCCCTTGCTGGGCTGGTTGTTCCGCCTCTGCAAGGCGATTCCGGTGGCGCCCCGCAGCGAAGACCCTGCCATCTATGAGGCCGCTTTTGCCAGGGCCGCGCAGGTGCTGCGCGAGGGCGATCTGCTGGCCATCTTCCCCGAAGGCGGCATCACCCGCGATGGCGAGTTGCAGGCGTTCAAGGGCGGTGTGATGAAGATCCTGGAGCAGGCGCAGGCCGATGGGCTGGATGTGCCCGTGGTGCCGATGGCTTTGTCCAACCTCTGGGGCTCGTTCTTCAGCCGCATCGAGCCCAAGGGCGCGATGACCCGGCCGTTCCGCCGAGGCTTCTTCAACCGCGTGAGCTTGCGCATCGGTGCCGCCAGCCCGGCCGCCGAATGCTCGGCCGAGCAGCTGCGCCAGCGTGTGGGCGAACTGCTGGACCAGGAGGGCGGCCATGGCAGCGGTTCGCCCGCTTTGGGATAATGCAGGCTGGACAACGAATGGCTTTGTGATGACCTCTCTAACGATTCTGTACAAAAGCGTGGCAGCCCTGGTGGCCATGTCCGCCCTGGCGGCCTGCACCAGTACTTCGGGCCTGAAGCCGCTGCATGACCCTGAAGAGAAGGAGGCTTTCACACGCGCCACCGTCTATGACGGTCCGCGCAGCCCCGCATCGGCCTACTGCGTGCAGATGGGCGGCGCCATCCTCAACACGCCCAAGGGCAAGAACACCTTGTGCCGCTTCCCCGACGGCAAGGAAATGGACCCCTGGGACCTGTTCTGGCGCGACAACCCCTCGAACTAAATCCCACGACTGGCTGCGGTACAACGCAAAAAAACCCTGCCAGCACATACCGCGCTGGCAGGGGTTTCGTCTTACTGAGCTGCTGATCCGGCTTTAGATCACGCCATGCGTCTTGAACCAGTCCTGCATGCGCTTCCAGCCGTCCTCGGCCGCATCCTTGCGGTAGCTGGGGCGGTAGTCGGCATGGAAGGCATGGCCCGCTTCCGGGTAGACATGGAAGCTGGAGGCCGCAGCAGCGGCATTGCCAGCAGCGCCCGCCTTTTGCAGGCTTTGCTTCATCGCTTCGACCGATTCCAGCGGAATGCCCTGGTCCTTGCCACCGTAGAGGCCGAGCACAGGGGCCTTGAGCGCGCTGCTCAGGTCGATGGGGTGCTTGGGCTGCAGCTCGTTGGCGGCGCCTTGCAGGCGGCCATACCATGCGACACCGGCCTTGACCTTGCCGGTAGCGGCATACAGCCAGGTGATGCGGCCACCCCAGCAGAAACCGGTGATGCCGGCGCGGCTGGTGTCGCCGCCATTGTCTTTGGCCCAGGCCAGTGCGGCGTCCAGGTCCTTGATGACCTGGGCATCGGGCACTTTGCTGACCAGTTCGCTTTGCAGCTGGCTGATCTCGGTGTACTTGCGTGGGTCGCCCTGGCGCGCGAACAGTTCGGGCGCAATCGCCAGGTAGCCGAGCTGGGCCAGGCGGCGGCAGGTATCAGCGATGTAGTCGTGCACGCCAAAGATTTCCTGGATCACCAGGACCACCGGCAGGTTGGTCTTGCCAGCAGGCGCTGCGCGGTAGGCGCTGACCTGGAAGCCATCGACCGTGTACTGGATGGTGCCGGCCGTCAGCCCGGCATCGGGGGTCTTGATGGCCGTCTGCGCCATCACCGGCACGGCCGCTGCGGCGTAGCCCACGCCCAACGCCATTTGCAGGGCGCTGCGGCGGGTGCTGCCGGCCATGGTGGCGCGGCCCGGGAGAAGAGAGTCGAAATCGGCATTGGGAGTCTGGGACATAGGATTTCCTTTTCTACGGATGGCAGGCCCATTATGGAGGACGATAAAAAACAGCCTGTGACAAGGCTTGTAGCGCCTTGGGGCCGCCGTGTCCATGCAAGAAAAATGCCTGGCATCGCCAGGCATCGTGGTGGGGGCTGGGCTCAGATCACTTCCACAGCGCGCACTTGGTTTCTTCCTTGGTCGTGAAGACCTCGTCACCTGGCAGCTTCTTGACGATCTTGTAGTAGTCCCAGGTGCCCTTGGATTCCTGCGGCGTCTTGACCTGGACCAGGTACATGTCATGGATGTAGCTGCCATCGGCGCGCAAGGTGCCCGAGCCAAAGAAGTCGTCCATCTTCATGCCGCGCCAGGTTTCCATCACCTTGTCGGCATCGGTGGTGCCGGCGGCCTGCACGGCCTTGAGGTAGTTCATCGTGGCCGAGTAGTCGGCGGCCTGGATCTCGGTGGGGCGGCGCTGGGTCTTCTTCATGTAGGCATCGGCAAATTTGCGCGAGGCGTCATTCATGTCCCAGTACCAGCTGGTGACGAACTGCATGCCGGCGGTGTTCTTCAGGCCCAGGCTGTGGATGTCGCTGTAGAAGACCAGCAGCGGCGCGATCTTCATCGTCTTGTCGATGCCGAATTCCTTGGCGGCCTTGATGGCGTTGATGGTGTCGCCACCGGCATTGGCCAGGGCCAGCACCTGGGCCTTGGAGCTTTGCGCCTGCAGCAGGAAGGACGAGAAGTCGGAGGCATTGAGCGGGTGGCGCACGGCAGCAGCCACGGAACCGCCCTTGGCCTTGATGACCTTGGTGGCATCGGCTTCCATCGCATGGCCAAAAGCGTAGTCGGCCGTCAGAAAGAACCAGTTCTTGCCACCGCCCTCGACGATGGCGCCTGCCGCACCCTTGGACAGCGCCACGGTGTCATAAGCGTAGTGGATGGTGTAAGGCGTGCAGGCCTCATTGGTCAGCGCTGAGGTGCCCGCACCGTTGTTGATCATCACGCGCTTTTTCTCATCGGCCACCTTGGCCAGCGCCAGTGCGGTGCCCGAGTTGGTGCCGCTGAAGATCATCGTCAGGTTCTGGGTATCGATCCATTCGCGGGCCTTGCTGGCAGCGATGTCGGCCTTGTTCTGGTGGTCAACGCTCAGCAGCTCGATCGGCTTGCCCAGCACCTTGCCGCCAAAATCGTCAATGGCCATCTGGATGGCGGTGGCGCCGCCCTTGCCTTCGACGTCGGCGTAGAGGCTGGACATGTCGGAGATGTAGCCGATCTTGACCTTGTCCTGTGCATGGGCGGTACCCATGGCGGCGGTCAAGCCGAGCAGACCCAAGGTGGCCAAGGCCTGCGCCAGGCGAGTGCGTTGCATAGTTGCTCCTGATGTTTATGGTGTTATCTCAATGCGGCAGCCGCATGGCACAGATACTGGCATGCACAGCGCCGGGCGGTATTGGGGCAACCACGCGCTGGCCGCCCGCTGTGTACCCGCTGCCATGCAACCGACTTGGCATAAAAATAGCTGCCCGTGCTTTGCTTCAAAGCACGGGCAGCTATCAAATCAGGAGTTTTGCACCGACCTGGGCGCTTGTGCACACTGGCTTGGCTTTTTTGCGCACCCCCTTGGGCAAAAGGCTCAGGCGGGCTGGCTGCGCAGATAGGTCTGCACGATGGCTGCCGCATCGACCGCAAAATGCTGGCGCAGTGCGGCGCGCGAATCGCTGCGGCCAAAGCCGTCCGTGCCCAAGGTGTAGTAATGCTGGCGCGGCAGACCACGCTCGTCGGTGGGCAGGTGGGCGCGTACCAGCTCGGGCAGCGCACGCACATAGTCGCTGGCGGCAATGATCGGGCCTTGCGAGGCTTCGAGCTGCTGCGCAAACCAGCTGGGCGCACTCGCGTCACCGGCGCGCCAGCGCTCCAACTGGGCCTCGCCATCCCGGGCCAGCTCGGCATAGCTGGTGACACTCCAGACATCGGCCGCCACGCCATGCTCGCGCTCCAAAATGGCCGCTGCCTTGAGCACCTCGCCCATGATCGCGCCGCTGCCCAGCAGTTGCACCCGGCGCGCGCTGTGCGCAGGGCCGCTCTGCAGCCGGTACATGCCGCGGATGACCCCTTCATGGGCCTCCGGCGGCAGGCTGGGGTTGGCCACGTTTTCGTTGGTGACGGTGATGTAGAAGAACTCGTCCCGCTGCTCCTGCAGCATGCGCTGCATGCCATGGTCGATGATGACCGCCAGCTCGCCGGCAAAGGCCGGGTCATAGCTCTTGCAGTTGGGCACCGTGGAGGCGCTCAGCAGGCTGCTGCCATCCTGGTGCTGCAGGCCTTCGCCGCCCAGGGTGGTGCGGCCGGAGGTGGCACCAATCAGGAAGCCGCGTGCGCGCTGGTCGGCGGCGGCCCAGATCAAATCGCCCACGCGCTGGAAGCCGAACATGCTGTAGAAGATGAAGAAGGGCAGCATGGCCGTGCCATGGGTGCTGTAGCTGGTGGCGGCCGCCGTCCAGGACGACAGCGCGCCCGCCTCGCTGATGCCTTCTTCCAGAATCTGGCCGCTGCTGTCTTCGCGGTAGAGCAGCATCGAGGCATTGTCCTCGGGCTGGTAGAGCTGGCCAAACGGCGCATAGATGCCCACCTGGCGGAACAGCCCGGCCATGCCGAAGGTGCGCGCCTCATCGGCCACGATGGGCACGATGCGCGGGCCCAGGGTTGCGTCCTTGAGCAGGTTGCCCAGCTGTCGCACAAAGGCCATCGTGGTGCTCATCGCCTTGCCCTCGGCCTGCAGCGCAAAGCCGGCCGTCGCCTGCAGATCGGGCACGGCCACCGGTGTGGCCTGGCCTTTGCGCGCCGGCAAAAAACCGCCCAGCGCCTGGCGGCGCGCCAGCAGGTAGCGCATCTCGGCGCTGCCATCGGCCGGCTTGAGGAAGGCGGCCGAGGTGGCCTGGGCATCGCTCAGCGGCAGGTTGAAGCGGTCGCGGAAGGCCAGCAGGTCCTCGGCGCCCAGCTTCTTTTGCTGGTGCGATGTCATGCGGCCCTGGCCAATGCTGCCCATGCCATAGCCTTTCATGGTCTTGGCCAGCACCACGGTGGGTTGGCCGCTGTGCGCAGCGGCGCTGGCAAAGGCGGCATGGATCTTGACCGGGTCATGGCCGCCCCGGCGCAGGCGGTCGATATCGCTGTCGGACAGGTGGGCCACCAGCGCGGCCAGCTCGGGGCTCTGGTTGAAGAAATGCTCGCGGTTGAAAGCGCCATCGTTGGCGGACAGGGTCTGGAACTCGCCATCGACGGTGCGCGCAAAGGTGCGGGCCAGCACATGGCTGTGGTCGCGCGCCAGCAGCGCATCCCACTCCGATCCCCAGAGGCACTTGACCACGTTCCAGCCCGCGCCGCTGAACAGCGCCTCCAGCTCATCGATGATGCGGCCATTGCCGCGCACCGGGCCGTCGAGCCGCTGCAGGTTGCAGTTGATGACGAAGATGCAGTTGTCCAGCCCCTCGCGTGCGGCCAGCGTGAGGGCGGCGATGGACTCGGGCTCGTCCATCTCGCCATCGCCAAAAAAGCCCCAGACCTTGCGGCCGGCGGTGTCGTTCAGGCCCCGGTCGGCCAGGTAGCGCATGAAGCGCGCCTGGTAGATGGCATTGATCGGGCCGATGCCCATCGAGCCGGTGGGGAACTGCCAGAACTCGGGCATCAGATAGGGATGCGGGTAGGAGCACAGGCCCTGGATGCCCTGGCTGGCGGCCACCAGCTCCTGCCGGTAGTGCGCCAGGTTCTCTTCGCCCAGGCGCCCTTCGAGAAAGGCGCGGGCATAGACGCCGGGAGAGGAGTGCGGCTGGAAGTACACCAGGTCGGCGGCCTGGTGGCCATCATCGGCGCGGAAGAAATGGTTGAAGCCGGTCTCGAACAGATCGGCCGCCGAGGCATAGCTGGCTATGTGGCCGCCCAGCTCGCCATGCGCGGCATTGGCACGCACCACCATGGCCAGCGCGTTCCAGCGCAGGATGGCCGAGAGCTTTTTCTCCAGCTCCACATCGCCAGGGTAGGGCGGCTGTTCATCCACCGTGACGGTGTTGACATAGGGCGTGTTGCCCGAGGGCTTCCAGGCCACATGGCGCTTGCGGGCGTGGGCCAGCAGCGCATCGAGCAGCGCGGCGGCCTGCTCCTTGCCCTGCGCCGAGCCATAGGCCGCCAGCAGTCCATCGAAGGCATCGCACCACTCGGCCAGTTCGGCCGGGTCAGCATGCGGGGTGGCGGGCAAATGGTGGGGCGGCTGGCGCACGGTGGTCTCCTGTCTAGGTCTTGGATTGGATGCTGGGAATCATGCCACGGAAGCGTCGCCCAGGCGCAAGGCCAGGCGACACAGGCTGTGCGCAAAAGTATTGCTGTGCGATACCTGTTTCGTTGAAAACTGCTACCGGCATTAAACAGGGATGCTGGCGCTGCCGCCTGACCGCATGATGGCGCCGTGTTCAACCAAAGCGGGGCCTTGTTGCTCCGACCCACCATGTCTCAGTCCTTCAACCCTGTTCAGCGTGACACCCGTGCATGGCAATACCAGGTGTGGATCTCGTTCGGTATAGCGATCTCGATGTGCGCGATCGGCCTGGCCTGGCTGCCAGGGCAACACCTGGAGCAGGCGTTCATGGTCATGGGCTATATGTTCTGCCTCTCGGCCGCCTTTGTGCTGGCCAAGTTCGTGCGGGACAAGCAAGCGGACAGCAGCCAGGCGGCAGGCGACACGCCCATGTGGCGCTTTGTGGTCTGGGGTGGTTTTGCGATTGCGATGGGCCTGACCGGCTGGGGCCTGCTGGGCATGAACATCAACCCCACCTACAAGGCCTTTCTGGGCGTGAGCTGGATGTACATGATCACCACCGCCTTCACCCTGGCCAAGATGCTGCGTGACAAGCATGAATCGGACCTGGCCAGCGCCATCCACCATGCTCGCAGCATGCGCAGCGCCCCCCGCGACCAGGACGTGGGCAACCCCCAGGAGCGCCTGTGAGCGCCCATCGGATGATGCAGCCAACCCGGGAGCAGCACATGTTCAGTCTTACTTTCCGCAAATGGCAGCTCCGCGCTGCTGCCACCCTGGCCAGCACCGCCCTGGTGCTGGGTTTGGCCACCGCCCCGGCCGCCCGGGCGCAAAGCGATGCCTCGCTGATGCTCTCGGCGCTGCCGATTGCATCGGTGGTTGTCGGCACGGCGGCCTCGGTGGGTGCATCGACCAGCGTGGTCGCCCTTCCGGTCGCACTGTCGGTCGATGGGGCCCAGCTCATCGTCAAGGGCGTGCAGGCATCGGCCAAGGGAACGGTATGGCTGCTGGAGAGCGCATCGGACGGGGCAGCGGCCAGCATTGAGCTGTCGGCTGGCGCATTGGGCGCCAGCGCTGCCGGTGTGGGCACGGCCATCCTCGTCAGCGTGGTGGGGGCCGGCGTGCTGCTGTCAGCCACTGGCGAGGTGATTGCCTTTATCCCCAATGCGGTGGGTAAGGCGCTGCTCTACAACGAGCGCTTGTGAACAGGGGAGACCTGCCATGTTGACCTCTTTACGCTTCAGCCTGGTGGCCGCTGCACTGCTGGCCGCCACGGCCGCCCAGGCAGGCCGCAGCTGCGAGCCGCAAAAGCCCACGCTCGACAGCGTGCGCCAGAGCCTGAACCTGGCGCAAAACGTGGCGCAGACGCTGGATGCCAGCGGCGCGCAGGTGGTGTTGCTGGGCCGCCAGGGCCAGGATCTGCGCAAGTACCAGCTGCAGTTTTCGCACATGGGCTGGGCCTACAAATCGGCCACCGGCGCCTGGCGTGTGGTGCACAAGCTCAATGACTGCGGCACCGCCGCTTCCCATGTCTACCGCCAGGGCCTGGGTGAGTTCTTTCTGGACGATATGTGGCGCTACCAGGCGGTGATGGTGCTGCCGACCAAGGAGGTGCAGCAAAAGCTGCTGCTGGCGCTGTCGGCCAACGCACAGCCCTTGCAGCTGCATGAGCCGCGCTACAGCATGCTGGCCTATCCCTGGAGCCAGCGTTACCAGCAAAGCAACCAGTGGGCGCTGGAGACATTGGCCCAGGCGATGGCGCCGCAAACCGTGCACGACCGGGGCCAGGCGCAGGCCTGGTTGCAGCTGCAGGGCTACCAGCCCAGCGATTTACGCATTGGTGCGATGACTCGGCTGGGCGGGCGCATGACGCGCGCCAACATCGCCTTTGACGACCACCCGCCGGAAAAGCGCTTTGCCGGCCATATCGAAACGGCAACGGTGGATTCCGCCTTGCTGTTCATGCAGCGCAGCGGCCTGGCGTCTGCGCCGGTGTTGCTGCGTTAAACGGCTTAGAGCGGCGCCGTCCACACCGCGCAATCGCGGCCATGGGACTTGGCCTGGTACAGGGCCAGGTCCGCTTCGCGCAGCAGGTCTTCCAGGCTGTCGCCGGGTCGCAGCGTCTGTTTGTAGGCCAGGCCGATGCTGAGCGTGGCCCGCAATGGCTCGTTGTGCGCGGTCTGGAAGCGGCCACTGCGCACGGTTTGGCAGAGGCGATCGGCGATGGCAGCGGCATCCTCAAAGCTGATGTGGGGCAACACCACGGCGAACTCTTCACCGCCTATGCGGCCCAGCACATCCTGGGGCCGCAGCGATTCGGTCAGCAGTTGGCTGACATCGCGCAGCAGGCGGTCGCCGCTGGCATGGCCGTGGTTGTCGTTGACGCGCTTGAAATGGTCCAGGTCCAGCATCAGCACTGCGGCCGAGCTGCCCTCATGCGTCAGGCGCTTGAGCAGCGCATGGCTGGCCTGCACAAAGCCGTTGCGGCTCAGCACATCGGTGAGGCTGTCGTGGTGGGCCTGGTAGCGCATGCGGTGCAGCAGCTCGGCACGCGCCGCATGCGAGCCCGCCACCGACAGCGGACCCAGGATCAGCATCGTGATACCCAGGCGCAGGCTGGCCACATCCAGCACATTGGCGGGGATAAAGCCCACGATGTTGGAGATCACGATCACCTTGGTCACAAACACCAGCATGGTGATGATGGCCGTCGTCAAGATGCGGTAGGACAGCGCACACCACAGCAGCGCAGGCAGCGAGAACACCAAGGAGCCCACCTTGTTGCCCACCATATAGCTGGTCGTCTCCAAAGTGATCACCGCCAGGGCGGGCAGGAGCTTCAAGGCCCAGGACTGGCGATCTTGCATCGCAGTGGGCTTGCTGGCCGACGGCAGGGCCAGCAGGAACGGCAGCAGCATCATGGCGTTCATCCATTCGCCGGTCCACCACATCAGCAGCCCATGGCTCATCGACATCTCAAAGGCCCAGGCGCTGATGGGCCCGCCAATGGCCGCCGATGCTGCCGATGCCATGCCGCTGGCAAAGAAGACCATCAGCGCGGATGACTGGCCTTCCATCTGCAGATCGCGCTTGGACTGCCGGCGCAAGAACAACCAGCCGCAGGCGGCGCCGCACAGATTGGCGGTCGTAAAGCCCAAGGACAGCCACAAGGAGGTGCCGGTGATCAGATCGGCCAGCACAAAGCTGGCAAAAAGGGCTGCCAGGCCAACAGGCCGCATCAGGCGCGGGTAGCGCAGCAGCAGCACCAGCACGATCTGGTTGGCGGGCCAGAACACCGACAGATAGCCCAGCGGGCGCAGCAAGATGCCCACCATGGCCGCAGCAAATACGGCCAAGCTGGCGCAGAGCAGCAAGCGACCGCTACGGGGTTGCTCCAAGGGGTGGACGGACGACGCGGTCGGCATGGGTGTGAGGGAGGATGGGCGAAATATACCCGCTCCCCTGCACAGACATGGGCCCGACCCCGTGGGTCAGTCACACATTGGCGGACGGGCGGAACGCCCCGGTTGCGCAGGTTCTGGCTGAGGTTTTGCTCAGTAGATAACCTCAGTCAATCGCTATTGCTTCCAAAATGGGAGCTAAAGAATCATGCCGGCTGGCGCATCAATCTGAAAAATTCGGCTGAAAGTTCGCGCCTTGGCTGCTGAGGGCAAGCGCATCGACCAGGGCGCCAAGCCCGAGATGGCGCTGTCTCGTACTTTACGCAAGCGCTGTCAAGCGCCGTGCTGCGCTGTCTCGTGGCCCCCACGCTTTGTAGCGCACGAGGCCTTGGCGGTGCATGCGGCTTAGATGCCGCGTGCCCGGTCCGACTTGAACTGCGCGCGGAACTGGGCAAAGTTGCCGGCATCGAGCGACTGGCGCACTTCCTGCATCAGGTTCAGGTAGTAGTGCAGGTTGTGGATGGTGGTCAGCATGGGGCCCAGCATCTCGCCGCAGCGGTCCAGGTGGTGCAGGTAGGCGCGGCTGAAGCCGTCGCGGCCGCCGTTGTCCCAACTCACGCCGCTCTTGCCGGCACAGGCGTGGCAGGTGCAGGAGGTGTCGATGGGCTGGTGGTCGGTCTTGTGGCGGGCGTTGCGGATCTTCAAATCACCATAGCGGGTGAAGATGGTGCCGTTGCGCGCATTGCGCGTGGGCATCACGCAGTCGAACATGTCCACGCCATCGGCCACGCCTTGCACCAGGTCCTCGGGCGTGCCCACGCCCATCAGGTAGCGCGGCTTGTTGGCCGGCAGCAGATGGGGCGTGTGCTGCATGATGTCCAGCATCTCGTCCTTGGGCTCACCCACCGAGACGCCGCCCACGGCGTAGCCGGGGAAGTCGATCTCCAGCAGGCCCTGCAGCGATTCCTCGCGCAGGTGCTTGAACATGCCGCCCTGCACGATGCCGAACAGGGCATTGGGGTTGCCCAGGCGCTCGAACTCTTCCTTGGAGCGCTTGGCCCAGCGGCGGCTCATCTCCATCGACTTGCGCGCTTCGGCCTCGGTGGTCTTCTTGCCATTGGTCTCGTACGGCGTGCACTCGTCGAGCTGCATGACGATGTCCGAGTTCAGAATCGTCTGGATCTGCATGCTGACCTCGGGCGACATGAACAGCTTGTCGCCATTGACGGGGCTCTGGAAATGCACGCCTTCTTCGGTGATCTTGCGCATCGCGCCCAGCGACCAGACCTGGAAACCGCCCGAGTCGGTCAGGATGGGCTTGTCCCATTTCTCGAAACCGTGCAGGCCACCAAAGCTCTTCATCACATCCAGGCCCGGGCGCATCCACAGGTGGAAGGTATTGCCCAGAATGATCTGGGCGCCCATTTCCTCCAGGCTGCGCGGCATCACGCCCTTGACGGTGCCATAGGTGCCCACGGGCATGAAGATGGGGGTCTGCACCACGCCATGGTTGAGCGTGAGCGTGCCACGGCGTGCGTGGCTGGTGGGATCGGTTTTGAGAAGGTCGAACTGCAGCATAACCGGGCATTTTCGCAGATGTGCGGTAGTTGACGGCGCGGCGGGTTTCGCAGGCTCGTCTCCGACACAGGGTGCGCTGGCAGATCGCTACACTGGTCTTATCTTTCACTGCCAAGGAGAAGCCCATGCTCAACATCATGATCGCCGTCGACGGTTCGCCCAACTCGCTGCAGGCGGTACAGCACGGCGTACAACTGGTGCAGCAGGGCTTGCGTGCCCATGTGGTGGTCGCCCATGTGCAAAAAGAGGCCAGCTTTCTGGAGCTGGCCACGCAGGATTCGGAGCTGATCGCCAATGCCAGCCTGGAAGCGGGCATGGACCTGGTTGCCCCCGCGCTGGACATGCTGCGCCTGGCCGGTGTGTCGTATGAGGTGGAGATCCGCCTGGGCGATATCTATGTGAGCCTGCTCGACATTGCCGAAGAAAAGGGCTGCGGCCTGATCGTGCTGGGTGCCACGGGGGAGACCATGCTGGGCAGCATTCTGATTGGCTCGGTCTCGCGCGAGGTGGCCCGCCACAGCAAGGTGCCGACCACCATCGTCAAGATGCCCGAAGTGCTGGAGGCCGATGAGGTCGATGGCGACCTCAGCCAGGCCGATACCGCGATGTAATTTCCGCGGAGGGCCAGAGAAGCCTGAGAGCCTGCCGGACCAGGGCGGTCCGCAGGCTCTTTGTCATTTTGGGGTCGGCTATTTAGCCCGCAGCTGGCTCCACCCGCTGGCCCACAATCTGCCGCAGCAGGCCCAGCTGGTCATACAGCTCACGTGCGGCATCCGCGCCCAGGGGCGCGAGCAACTGCTCCAGCCATTGTTCATGCGCCTTGGCCATGGCGCTGAACTGCTTTTTTCCGCTGCGCGTCAGGCGCACCGTCATCGATCGGCGGTCCTCGTCATCGGCCACCCGCTCCACCCAGCCTTCTGCCACCAACTGGTCGGTCAGGCCAGTGATATTACCGCCGGTCACCATCAGGTACTCGGAGAGCGTCTTCATGCGCAGACCCTTGGGGAAGCGGCTGAGCTGCGCCAGGTAGTCAAAGCGCGGCAAGGTGGTGGCGAACTGGGTGCGCAGCTTGCTGCGAATCACCTGTTCGATCTGGGTGCTGCAGGTCATCAGCCGCAGCCACAGGCGCACGGCCTGGTGTTCGTCATGCGAGAGGCCGGCCTCGCGGCCCGCCATGCCGCCGCCGGTGTCGGAGGGGGAGTTGCAGAGGGTTTGCATGTCAGCCATGGCGCCCATGGTGCAGTACCGCAGGCCCATCCAGTGATAGGGTAAGTTCGTATTTTAGTGAATTATTTATGCATCAATAATTTAGTTATAAAGTATTTTTCGGGACGATTCTGGCCATGAAAATTGTCTGCATAGGCGGTGGCCCCGCCGGCCTGTATTTCGCGCTGCTGATGAAGCAGATGGACCCCGTGCATGACGTCACCGTGGTGGAGCGCAACAAGCCCTATGACACCTTTGGCTGGGGCGTGGTGTTCTCTGATGCCACGATGGACAACATGCGTGAGTGGGACCCGGCGACGGCCCTGCAGATCGAGCAGGCCTTCAACCACTGGGACGATATCGAGCTGCTCTTCAAAGGCCGCAAGATCCGCTCGGGTGGCCATGGCTTTGTCGGCATTGGCCGCAAGCACCTGCTCAACATCCTGCAGGCGCGCTGCGAGCAGCTCGGCGTCCAGCTCGTGTTCGAGACCGATGTGCAGTCCGACGAGGACTATGCCGATGCCGACCTCATCATCGCCAGCGATGGCGTGAACTCGCGCATCCGCACTAAATACGCCGAGGTGTTCAAGCCCGGTATCGTCACCCGCCCCAACCGCTTTATCTGGCTGGGCGCCAACAAGGTCTACGAGGCATTCACCTTTGACTTTGTGCGCACCGAGCATGGCTGGTTCCAGGCCCATATCTACCAGTTCGACGACAAGACCTCGACCTTCATCGTCGAGACCACCGAGGAGACCTGGAAGGCCTGCGGCCTGGACACGGCCGACCAGGAGCAGTCGATTGCCTTCTGCGAAAAGCTGTTTGCCGATAACCTGCAGGGCGCGCACCTGATGACCAATGCCCGCCATCTGCGCGGCTCGGCCTGGATCAATTTTCAGCGCGTGGTCTGCGACCAGTGGTGGCTGCAGAACGCCAAGGGCAGCCATGTGGTGCTGATGGGCGATGCCGTGCACACGGCGCATTTCGCGATTGGCTCGGGCACCAAGCTGGCGATCGAGGATGCGATCGAGCTGGCGCGGCAGTTCCAGCAGCTGGGCGATGGCAAGGCGCAGATCCCTGCGGTGCTGGAGGCCTACCAGGCGCTGCGCCGGGTGGAGACCTTGCGCATCCAGAATGCCGCCTGGAACGCGATGGAGTGGTTCGAGGTCTGCGGCAAGCGCTACTGCGACCAGCTGGAGCCCGAGCAGTTCATGTACTCGATGCTGACGCGCAGCCAGCGCATCAGCCACGAGAACCTGCGCCTGCGCGATGCCGCCTGGCTGGGCGGCTATGAGGCCTGGCTGGCTACGCAAAACGGGGTGCAGGTGCAGGTGCAGGGCAAGGCGCCGCCGCCGATGTTTCTGCCCTATACCTTGCGCGGCCTGACCTTGAAGAACCGCATCGTCGTCTCGCCGATGGCGCAGTACTCGGCCGTCGATGGCGTGCCGGGCGATTACCACCTGGTGCACCTGGGCGCGCGCGCCATGGGCGGCGCCGGTCTGGTGTTTGCCGAGATGGCCTGCGTCAGCCCCGAAGGCCGTATCACCCCCGGCTGCCCGGGCACCTACAGCGAGGCCCAAAAGCAGGCCTGGCGGCGCATCAGCGACTGGATCCACACCCATACCGATGCCAAGTTTGCGATGCAGATCGGCCATGCCGGCGCCAAGGCCTCGACCCGCCTGGCCTGGGAGGGCACGGACCTGCCGCTGACCGAGGGCAACTGGCCCATCATCTCGGCCTCGCCCCAGCAGTACCTGGAGGGCGTCAGCCAGATCTCGCAGGCGATGAGCCTGGCCCAGATGGACGAGGTCAAGCAGCAGTTTGTGCACGCTGCCCAGATGGCTGCCGAGGTGGGCGCCGATTGGCTGGAGCTGCACTGCGCCCATGGCTATCTGCTGTCCAGCTTTATCTCGCCCTTGACCAACCAGCGCGACGACGCCTATGGCGGCAGCCTGGAAAACCGCCTGCGCTACCCGCTGGAGGTGTTTCGGGCCGTGCGCGCCGTCTGGCCGCAGGAGCGGCCCATGTCGGTGCGCATCTCCGCCCATGACTGGGTGCCCGGCGGCATCACCCCCGATGACGCGGTGGAGATTGCCAAGGCCTTCAAGGCCGCTGGCGCGGATCTGATCGACTGCTCATCCGGCCAGGTCAGCAAGCAGGAAAAGCCGGTCTATGGCCGTATGTTCCAGACCCCGTTTGCCGACCGCATCCGCCAGGAGGCGGGCATTGCGACGATGGCCGTCGGCGCGATCAGCGAGGCCGACCATGCCAACTCCATCATCGCGGCTGGCCGTGCCGACCTTTGTGCCGTGGCACGCCCGCACCTGGCCAACCCGGCCTGGACCTTGACCGAGGCGGCCAAGATTGGCTACACCGCCATCGCCTGGCCCCAGCCCTACTTTGCCGGCAAGCGCCAGATGGAGAGCCTGTTCGAGCGCGAAAAGGCCCAGCAAGCGGCCGCCGGCCATTGAGGAGCAGCACAGATGGCGACCAAGAGCTTGCAAGGACAACATGCGCTGGTGACCGGCGCCGGCCAGGGCATTGGCGAGGCGATTGCGCGCCAGCTGCTGGCGCAGGGCGCGCGGGTGACGGTGCTGGGCCGCCGGCCCGAGCCGCTGCAAAAACTGGTGGATGCCTTCCCGGGCCAGTGCCAGTTGGTGCTGGCCGATGTGGCACAGGGGCCAGAGGTGGTGGCGGCCTTTGCGCAGGCCGTGGCCGCCTTTGGCGATATCCAGATCCTGGTGAACAACGCCGGCCAGGCGCAGAGCGCACCCTTCATGAAGACCGATGCCCAGCTCTGGTCGCAGATGCTGGCGGTGAACCTGACCGGCACCATGCTCTGCATGCAGCAGGTGCTGCCGGCGATGCAGGCGGCGGGCTATGGCCGCATCGTCAACGTGGCCAGCACCGCAGGCTTGATCGGCTACGCCTATGTGTCGGCCTATGTGGCAGCCAAGCATGGCGTGGTGGGCTTGACCCGGGCGCTGGCGCTGGAGGTGGCGAGCCGGGGCATCACGGTCAATGCCGTGTGCCCGGGCTATACCGAAACCGACCTGGTCAAGACCAGCATCGACCGGGTGGTGGCCAAGACCGGCCGCAGCCCCGAGCAGGCCATGGCCGAATTTGTGCGCGACAACCCCCAGGGCCGTCTGGTGCAGCCGCAAGAGGTGGCCGATGCCGTCGTCTGGCTCTGCGGCAAGGGGGCTGGCGCGATGACCGGCCAGTCCATTGCGGTGGCTGGCGGCGAAGTGATGTGAACCCCGAATCTCTGGAGACAGGCATGAGTGAATACCGAATCGACCCCGCCCTGGTGGCGGGCAACCACCAGCAACTGGCCGGCTACCAGGCCCGGCATTTTCTGTGGCAGGTCCATGCCGGGGTGGCAACGATCACCCTCAACCGGCCCGAGCGCAAGAACCCGCTGACCTTCGAGTCCTATGCCGAGCTGCGCGACCTGTTCCACCAGCTGAAGTGGGCACAGGATGTGAAGGCCGTGGTGCTGGTGGGCGCGGGCGGCAACTTCTGCTCGGGCGGCGATGTGCATGAAATCATCGGCCCGCTGGTGGCCCTGAAGGCGCCCGAGCTGCTGATGTTCACCCGCATGACGGGCGAGCTGATCAAGGCCATGCGCGCCTGTCCGCAGCCCATCATTGCGGCGGTCGATGGCATCTGTGCCGGTGCGGGCGCCATCATGGCGATGGCCTCGGACATGCGCCTGGGCACGGCGCGCAGCAAGACGGCGTTCCTGTTCAACCGCGTCGGCCTTGCGGGTTGCGACATGGGTGCCTGCGCCTTTCTGCCGCGCATCATCGGCCAGGGCCGCGCCAGCGAGCTGCTCTACACCGGCCGCAGCCTGGGCGGCGAAGAGGGCGAGCGCTGGGGCTTTTTCAACCGTTTGGCCGAGCCCGAAGCGCTGCTGGAGCAGGCGCAGAAGATGGCCGCCGACCTGGTCGCAGGCCCCAGCTTTGCCAATGGCATCACCAAGACCATGCTGCACCAGGAATGGGCGATGACCATTGACCAGGCGATCGAGGCCGAGGCGCAGGCGCAGGCCATCTGCATGCTGACCGAAGACTTTAAGCGCGCCTACGAGGCCTTTGTGGCCAAGCAAAAGCCGCAATTCCAGGGGAACTGACATGGCCGACACCCGTTACCTGCAGTGGCCGTTTTTTGAGCCGCACCATGCGGACCTGGCGCAGACGCTGGATGCCTGGGCCGCCCAGCATGTGGCCCATGTGCACAGCGGCGATACCGATGGCGATTGCCGCAGCCTGGTGCAGGCGCTGGGCCAGGCGGGCTGGCTGCGCCATGCGGTGGCGGGCGAGGCGCATGGCGGCGCAGCCGCGCAAATCGACACCCGCGCCATCTGCCTGATCCGCGAGACCCTGGCGCGCCACAACGGCCTGGCCGACTTTGCGTTTGCAATGCAGGGGCTGGGCTCCGGCGCGATCAGCCTGGCGGGCACGGAGGCGCAGAAGGCGCGCTACCTGGGCCGGGTTGCACGGGGCGAGGCGATTGCGGCCTTTGCGCTGTCCGAGCCCGATGCCGGGTCGGACGTGGCCGCCATGGCCTGCGCCGCCCGTTTGGACGGCGACCACTATGTCATCGACGGCGAAAAAACCTGGATCTCCAACGGCGGCATTGCCGACTTCTATGTGGTGTTTGTGCGCACCGGCGAGGCACCGGGCGCGCGCGGTATCTCGGCGCTGATCGTGGATGCCGACACGCCCGGCCTGGAGATTGCCGAGCGCATCGATGTAATTGCGCCGCACCCGCTGGCGCGGCTGCGCTTCAGCGGCTGCCGCGTGCCGGTCAGCCAGCGCATTGGCGCGGCGGCCGAGGGCTTCAAGCTGGCGATGCGCACCCTGGATGTGTTTCGCACCTCGGTGGCGGCCGCCGCGCTGGGCTTTGCCCGCCGTGCGCTGGACGAGGCCTTGCAGCGCGCCACCAGCCGCCGCATGTTCCAGGGCGTGCTGGCCGATTTTCAGCTGACCCAGGCCAAGCTCGCGCAAATGGCGACGCAGATCGACAGCGCCGCGCTGCTGACCTACCGCGCCGCCTGGCAGCGCGACCAGGGCCAGAGCGTGACCAGCGAGGCGGCAATGGCCAAGATGACCGCCACCGAGAACGCGCAGCAGGTGATTGATGCGGCGCTGCAGATGTGGGGCGGTCTGGGTGTCGTCAGCGATCAGCCGGTCGAGCGCCTGTACCGCGAGATCCGCGCGCTGCGCATCTACGAAGGGGCGACCGAGGTGCAGCAACTCATCATCGCCCGCGAGCTGCTCAAACAAGTGGCGCCCACCGCGCCTTGACCACTGCCGAGTACCTGGACGCCGGTCCCGGTTTCCGCCTTCAGCCTGGAGTTTGCGAGATGTCTGCCACGCCCTATACCGCGCATATCGACCGCTTTGCCGCCACGCATCTGCCGCCGCCCGAGCTGCAGCCGGAGTACCACTTTGACCTGCCCGAGCTGCAGTTCCCCGAACGGCTCAACTGCGCCGCCGAGCTGCTGGACCGCCATGTGGCCGAAGGCCGGGGCGAGCGCCTCTGCCTGCAGGCCCCCGGTGTGCGCTGGACCTATGCCGAGCTGCAGGCCCAGGCCAACCGCATTGCCAATTTGCTGACCACGCAGATGGGCCTGGTGCCCGGCAACCGCGTGCTGCTGTGTGCCCCCAACAACCCGATGATGGTGGCGAGCTGGTTTGCCGTCGTCAAGGCCGGCGGCATTGCGGTGGCCGCCATGCCGCTGCTGCGCGCCAAGGAGCTGGGCACCATCATCGAGATTGCCCAGATCAGCCATGCGCTCTGCGATGCGGCCTTGCTGGCCGAGGTGCAGGCAGCGCAGGCGGCCAACCCGCGCTTGCAGGCGGTGCGCTACTTCAATGGCAGCGGCCTGCCGGCAGAGCAGGCGCTGGAGCCGCTGATGGCCCAGGCCTCGCCGCATTTCGACACGCTGCAGACGGCGGCAACCGACACCTGCCTGCTGGGCTTTACCTCGGGCACCACGGGCGTGCCCAAGGCGACGATGCATTTCCACCGTGATGTGATGGCGGTTTGCGCCTGCTGGCCCCGCCATGTGCTGCAGGCCGAGCCCGATGATGTCTTCATTGGCAGCCCGCCGCTGGCCTTTACCTTTGGCCTGGGTGGCCAGGTGCTGTTTCCGATGGCGATTGGTGCCTCGATGGCGCTGTTGGAGAAGGCCGGACCGCTGCAGCTGGTCGATGGCATCGAGCAGTTTGGCGCCACCGTGGTGTTCACCGCGCCGACCTCGTACCGCGTGATGGCCCAACAGGGCGAACGGCTGCGCCAGACCCGGTTGCGCAAATGCGTGTCGGCCGGCGAGGCCTTGAATGCCTCGACCCGCGCGCTGTGGAAAGCCGCCACCGGCATCGAGATCATCGACGGCATCGGTTCGACCGAGATGCTGCACATCTTTATCTCGCACCGCGAGGACGAGGCCCGGCCCGGCGCCACTGGCCGCGCCGTGCCCGGCTACCGCGCCAAGGTGGTCGACGAGCAGGGCCGGGAAGTGCCGGCCGGTACGGTGGGCAAGCTGGCGGTGCAAGGCCCCACCGGCTGCCGCTACCTGAACGACAGCCGCCAGACCCAGTATGTGCATGCGGGCTGGAACCTGACCGGTGACGCCTATGTGATGGATGCGGACGGCTACTTCGTCTACCAGGCACGCACCGATGACATGATCATCTCCTCGGGCTACAACATTGCCGCGCCCGAGGTCGAAGACGCCTTGCTGGCCCATGCAGCGGTGGCCGAATGCGCGGTGATTGGCCTGCCCGACAGCGAGCGCGGCCAGATCGTCAAGGCCTTTGTGGTGCTGCGCCCGGGCTTTGCAGCGGACGCGGACATGGTCAAGACCTTGCAGGATTTCGTCAAAAGCACGGTCGCGCCCTACAAATACCCACGGGCCGTGGATTTTGTCGCGCAGCTGCCGCGCACGGCTACGGGAAAACTACAACGGTTTCGGCTGCACAGCCCGGCATAGTAGCGGCTCGTTAAATTTTTTTGGCACACCAACCAGGGAACCAGCATGAAGCGTCATCTTTTGCATCGCAGTCTTGTGAGTCTGTCCATCGCGCTGCTCTGCGCCAGCAGTGCCAGTGCGGCCGACCAGGTCAAGGTGGGCTTGCTCAGCACCTTGTCGGGCCCCGGCGCCGGTCTGGGCACCGACATCCGCGACGGCTTCCAGCTGGCCGTCAAGCACATGAACGGCAAGATCGGCAACCTGCCTGCCGAGGTGGTGGTGGTCGATGACCAGCAAAACCCCGAGGTGGCCAAGCAGACGGCCGAGCGCCTGCTCAAGCGCGACAAGGTGGATTTCATGACGGGCACCGTGTTCTCCAACGTGATGCTGGCCGTGGGCCCGGCGGCGTTCCAGAACAAGACCTTCTTCATCAGCCCCAATGCCGGCCCCTCGCAGTACGCCGGCGCGCAGTGCAACCCGTATTTCTTCAATGTCTCGCAGCAAAACGATGCGCTGCATGAGGCCGCCGGCCAGACCATGCAGGACAAGGGCTTCAAGCGCGTGGCGCTGATCGCGCCCAACTACCCCGCAGGCAAGGATTCGATCGCCGGCTTCAAGCGCTTCTACAAGGGCGAGATCGGCATGGAGACCTATACCTCGCTGAGCCAGCTGGACTATGGCGCCGAGATCTCCAAGATGCGTGCAGCCCAGGTCGATGGCGTCTATATCTTTCTGCCCGGTGGCCTGGGCGTGAACTTCATCAAGCAGTTTGTCGGCGCCGGCCTGTCCAAGGACATCACCTTGTACGCCCCGGGCTTCTCCGCCGATGAGGATGTGATCCGTGCGGTGGGTGACTCGATGCTGGGCACCTTCAACACCTCGCAATGGGCGCATGACCGGGACAATGCCGCGAACAAGAAGTTCGTCACCGACTTCCAGAAGGAATTTGGCCGTATGCCATCGCTGTATGCATCGCATGGCTATGACGCTGCGCGCCTGATGGATGCGGCGGTGCGCGATGTCAAGGGCAAGCTCGATGACAAGGCGGCCTTGCGCAAGGCCATCGAGGCGGCCAAGTTCGAGTCGGTGCGGGGCAGCTTCAAGTTCAACAGCAACCATTTCCCGGTGCAGGACTACTACCTGCGCGTGGTCAGCAAGGACAGCCAGGGCAAGCTGACCAACCGCACGGTGGGCACGGTGTTCAAGAACCACCAGGATGCCTACGTCAAAGACTGCAAGATGCCGTCCTGATCGATGAACACCATCCTGATTCTTGAGCAGACGCTCAATGGCCTGCAGTTCGGCTTGATGCTGTTTCTGCTGGCCGCCGGCCTGACCCTCGTGTTCGGCATCATGGACATGATCAACCTGGCCCATGGTTCGCTCTACATGATCGGCGCCTACCTGGTGGCCAGCTTCAGCCAGGCGAGCGGCTCGTTCTGGCTGGGCCTGGGCCTGGGGGTGCTGGCCACGGTGCTGGTGGGCGTGCTGCTGGAGTACACGGTGCTGCGCCGTCTCTACCACCGCGACCACCTGTCGCAGGTGATGGGCACCTTTGCCATCTTGCTGATGAGCAATGAGATCGTGCGCATCATCTGGGGCGCCCAGCCGCTGATGCTGAACCCGCCGGCCGCGCTGGCCGGGCCGGTGCGCTTGATGGATGGTTTCTCCTACCCGGCCTACCGGCTGCTGATCATCGGCGTGGGCCTGGCCGTGGCCTTGCTGCTGTGGCTGCTGGTGACCCGCACGCGCTTTGGCATGCAGGTGCGCGCTGGTGCGGCCAACCGCGAGATGGCGACGGCCATGGGCGCCAATGTGCGCCGCCTCTTCACCCTGGTGTTTGCGCTGGGCGCTGCGCTGTGTGCAGTGGCGGGCGGCATGCTGGGGCCGCTGCTGGCGGTGCAGGTGGGCATGGGCGAGAGCATTCTGATCCTCGCCTTTGTGGTGATCGTGATTGGCGGCATTGGCTCGATCCGGGGCGCGCTGCTGGGCGCCATGCTGGTGGGCCTGGTCGATACCGCCGGCCGCACCCTGGTGCCCTTGTTGTTTGACAAGGCCATGGGCCCCGAGGTGGCGGCCAACGCCGGCCCGGCCGTGGCCTCGATCCTGATCTATGTGCTGATGGCTGCCGTGCTGTTCACCAAACCCCAAGGTCTTTTCCCTGCCAATGACTGACACCACCGCCCCACAGACCGCTGCGGCCCAGGCCACGCCAGCGGCGCAGCCCAGCGTCTTCGACCACCGGCTGCAGCCCCGGCTGGTGCTGCCTTTGCTGGCACTGCTGATCGCCTTTCCGCTGATCGCCCAGGCAACGGGTGAGGACTTCTACATCGGCGTGGCCAGCCGCGTGCTGGTGTTTGGCCTGGCCGCTGCCAGCCTCAACTTCATCCTCGGCTTTGGCG
The DNA here is from genome assembly GCF_004364775.1 of Comamonas sp. JUb58. Taxonomy (GTDB): domain Bacteria; phylum Pseudomonadota; class Gammaproteobacteria; order Burkholderiales; family Burkholderiaceae_C; genus Comamonas. The sequence continues at coordinate 92,589 of NZ_SOAL01000005.1, read as the reverse complement.
GCATGGTGAGCTTTGGCCATGCGGCCTTTGTGGGCCTGGGTGCCTACACCGTGGGCCTGCTGATGCAGCAGGGGGTGAGCTCCGCCTGGCTGGCATGGCCCCTGGCCATGCTGATGGGCGCGGCCTTTTCGCTGCTGGTCGGCGCCATCAGCCTGCGCACCCAGGGCGTGTACTTCATCATGATCACCCTGGCCTTTGCGCAGATGCTGTACTACCTGATCATGTCGTTCAAATCGCTGGGCGGTGATGATGGCCTGTCGCTGCCCGGCCGCTCGGACATCGGCCTGGGCCTGGATCTGGCGCAGGATGCCACGTTCTACTACGTGGTGCTGGCGCTGGTCAGCATCAGCCTGCTGCTGATGGCGCGGGTGCTCAATGCCCGTTTTGGCCATGTGCTGCAGGCCATCAAGGAGAACGAGACCCGCATGCAGGCCATCGGTTTTCCGGTCTACCGCTACAAGCTGGTGGCCTTCAGCCTGGCCGGCGCCTTTGCCGGGCTGGCGGGCGCGATGCTGGCCAACCAGGGCAGCTTTGTCGGCCCCGGCATGCTGCAGTGGACCCAGTCCGGCATCCTGCTGATCATGGTCATCCTGGGCGGTGTCGGCCATCTGTATGGCGGCCTGGTGGGTGCAGCGGTGTTCCTGCTGCTGGAAGAAGTGCTGGCCGCCTACACAGTGCACTGGCAACTGGGCCTGGGCGCCGTGCTGCTGATCGTGGTGCTGGTGGCCCCCAATGGTTTGCTGAGCCTGCGGCGCGGCATGTGGAGCAAGCGATGAGCACGGCCAAGATGCCAACCCCTTTGTTGCAGGTGCAGAACCTGGTCAAACGCTTTGGTGGCCTGACTGCCACCGACCATGCCAGCTTTGCGGTGCAGAGCGGCCATATCCATGCCTTGATCGGGCCCAACGGCGCCGGCAAGACGACCCTGATCCACCAGCTGTCGGGCGCGCTGGTGCCCGATGCCGGCCAGATCCTGTTTGCCGGCGAGGCGATGGAGCGCAAGCCCATGCCTGCGCGGGTGCAGGCGGGCCTGGTGCGTTCCTACCAGATCACCAGCATCTTCAAGCGCCTGACGGTGCTGGAGAACATTGCGCTGGGCGTGCAGGCGCGCGATGGATCAAGCTGGCGCTTCTGGCGCCCGGCGCGCACTGAGAGCGCACGCTATGCGCAGGCCGCCGAGGTGGCCGAGCGCGTGGGCCTGGCTGCCCAGCTGCAGCAGACCGCAGGCTTGCTGGCGCATGGCGAGCAGCGCCAGCTGGAGGTGGCGCTGGCACTGGCCACGCGGCCGCGCATGCTGCTGCTCGATGAGCCGATGGCAGGCATGGGGCCGGACGAATCCGAGCGCATGGTGCAGCTGCTGCTGCAGCTGCGCCAGGACACGACCATCCTGCTGGTGGAGCACGACATGGACGCGGTCTTCCGCCTGGCGGACCGCATCTCGACCCTGGTGTTTGGCAAGGTGATTGCCACCGGCACGCCGGATGAGATACGGCGCGACCCCGATGTGCGCCGCGCCTACCTGGGCGACGAAGCTGCAGAGGAGGCCGCCTGATGAGCGCATTGCTGGAAGTGGAAGCCCTGGAAACCTGCTACGGCAGCAGCCAGGTGCTGTTTGGCATCCATCTGCGCATGGCTGCGGGCGAGGTCGCGACCTTGCTGGGCCGCAATGGCATGGGCAAGACCACCACCGTGCGCAGCCTGCTGGGCATGACACCGGCATCGGCCGGCAGCGTGCGGTTTCGCGGCGAGCGCATCGAGCACCTGCCTGCGGACCGCATTGCGCGCATGGGCATGGCCGTGGTGCCCGAGGGCCGTCAGATCTTTGCCAATCTGACGGTGCAGGAAAACCTGCAGGCCTTTGCGGCCAACCGCAATGCCTCGGAGAACCCCTGGTCGCTTGAGCGCGTCTACCAGCTGTTTCCGCGCCTGGCCGAGCGCGCCAGCAACCCCGGCAACCGGCTCTCGGGCGGTGAGCAGCAGATGCTGGCCATTGGCCGGGCGCTGATGACCAATCCGCATCTGCTGATCCTGGACGAGGCCACTGAGGGCCTGGCGCCGCTGATCCGCGAGGAGATCTGGCAGTGCCTGGCGGCCTTGCGCGCGCAGGGCCAGGCGATCTTGGTGATCGACAAATACGTCAAGCGGCTGATGGCGCTGGCCGACCAGCACACCTTGATCGAGCGCGGCCAGGTGGTGTGGCAGGGCAGCTCGGCCCAGCTGGAGGCGCAGCCTGAGCTATGGCAGCGCTATATCGGGGTCTGACATGGCAGCCTTGACCTGGCCCGAGAACGGCGCCGTGTTCCGCGTGGCCACCGGCATCCGCTTTGCGCAGTGTGATCCGGCGGGCATTGTGTTTTATCCGCAGTACCTGCTGCTGTTCCAGTCCCTGGTGGAGGACTGGTTCAACCAGGGGCTGCACTACCGCTATGCCCAGATGCTGGGGCCTGAGCGCACGGGCCTGCCCATCGTGCACCTGGCCTGTGATTTTCGGGCCATTGCCCGCATGGGCGATGCGGTGCAGCTGGAGCTGGCCGTGCTGCGGCTGGGCAGCCGCTCGCTGCAGCTGGCGCTGCGCTGTGTCGGCGATGATGGCGCGGTGCGGGCGCTAGCCCACCAGGTGCTGGTGTTCACCAGCCTGGACAGCCATGAAGCGATAAGCATTCCCCCGGCCATCCAGGCCCGCATCGCGCAGTGGATGGCGGCGGAATGCACCGTCTGAGATTTGTTTGCTAAAGGAGGCGCAATGCAAGTACTACTTCCCCCAGGTTGGCCCCGGCCCAAGGGCTATGCCAATGGCGTGATGGTCAGCGGCCGGCAGATTTTTGTTGCCGGCATGATTGGCTGGGATGCACAAGGCGTGTTCCACACCGATGACCTGGCCGGCCAGGTGCGCCAGGCGCTGCAGAACATTGTGGAGGTGCTGGCCGAAGGCGGTGCCAAGCCCGAGCACATCGTGCGCATGACCTGGTACATCACCGACAAGCAGGCCTATATGGCCCAGCAGGCGGAGATCGGCAAGGCCTACCGCGAGCTGATTGGCAGCTTCAACGCCGCGATGACGGCGGTGCAGGTGGTCGCCTTGATCGAGGACCGGGCCAAGGTGGAGATCGAGGTTACCGCCGTGGTGCCCGATGCCGGCTGAACCAAGCATGGCTGCCAGCACGCCACCCCGGCTGTACCGCGATTTTGAATCGCAGGCGCAGATCGATGCGCAGTACGACACCGCGCGGCCGGTGGCCGACCCGGCTGCCGCCCGCCAGCATCTTGCCGAGCGCAGTGCCCAGGCCCGCATGGGCCTGCGCTGCGCCTTGGATGTGCCCTTTGGCCCGACACTGGCCGAAACCCTGGACATCTTCCCCGCCGCAGCGGGCGCGCCCGCGCCGGTGTTCGTGTTTCTGCATGGCGGCTACTGGCGCGCCAATACCTCCAAGGAGTTCAGCTGCGTGGCCCTGGGGCCGCAGGCGCTGGGCTTTTGCACGGTGGTGGTGAACTATGCGCTGTGCCCCCAGGTCAGCATTGATGAGATCGTGCGCCAGTGCCGAGCCAGCCTGGCTTGGGTGCTGCGCCATATCGAGGCCTATGGTGGCGACCCGACGCGGATCGTGGTGGGTGGGCATTCCGCCGGAGGCCAGTTGGGCGCGATGTGCCTGCAAACGCCCTGGGCGCGCGACTATGGCCTGCCCGATGACCCGCTGCGCGGCGCGCTGCTGCTCAGTGGCCTCTATGACCTGGCACCGCTGCGCTACAGTTATCTGCAGCCGATGATCCAGCTCGATGATGGTGTGATTGCCCGCAACTCGCCCGCGTTTTCGGCCAGGCGCTGCACCACCCCCATGCACCTGGTCTGGGGTGGGCGCGAACAACCGGAGTTTGAGCGACAGTCGCTGCTGATGCACAGCGCCTGGCAGGCAGCGGGCAATGTGGCCGAGCAGGCCGCGCTGCCCGGCTGCGACCATTTCTCGGTGCTGCATGGGCTGGAAGATCCGCAGTCGGATCTGTGCCAACGCTTGCTGCGGCTGTCTACCTAGACGCTATGTAAAAAACGTCTGCCTGGCAGACGTTTTTTGCTTTCAGCAGGTTCTTAGAAGTCCAGCAAGCTGAAGCCCAGCGAGAACACCGTCCGCTTGTAGTTGTAGTCGATCAGGCTGTCGCCATAGCCGTGGAAGAGCTGGGCGTGCAGGCGCAGGTTGCTCTTGCCGCCCATCCAGCCTTCGCCCAGGGTGTGCATCCATTCGACACGGCCAGAGCCCTTGCCATGGCCGTTGAGCGAGCCACGCGCGGTCACGCCCATCCAGTTGCGCTGGTTGACGTTCCAGCCCAGCTTCAGCTCGCTGCGGCCGATGTAGTTCTGGATATTGGGGTTGTTGTCGTCCTCGGCGCTTTCCTTGATGCGGTGCCAGATCTTGGCCTGCAGCTGCCAGCGGTTGTCCAGCTCGAAACCGGTCATCAGGTAGGTTCGGTTCCAGCTGCGCGACAGCGGATCGCTTTGGCCGTTGGACTGGTGCTCCAGGCCAATGCCGCTGTAGCGCCAGCGCCAGCCAAAGGGCAACTGGGCGGTGGTCGGGTAGATGTAGAAGATCTCGGGCTGGTGGTCGGTCGTGCGGAAGGGGCGCGACAGGTCCGAGTTGAACACCTGCCAGTAGGACAGGCCGGTGTAGCCGATCCATAGCGAATCGCGCAGCTTGCCATTCGGATCCGTCAACAGGTTTTGCGCCAGCTTGGTACGCACCGACAGCTGGATGCGCATTTCCTGCTTCTGGTAGTCGGTCTCGGTCGTGGCCGAGTTGACGGGGTTGAGCGAGCTGGGCTGGCGGTTGACCTTATCGCCCACGGCAAACGACACCGACAGCGGCCGGTAGCCACGGAAGCTGAAGGTACCGCAATCGGTGCCGGCTTCCAGTTCCCAGAAACGGGACATCTCGGTGTAGCCATCATCGCGGCAGCCACCAATGGGGGCAGGCAGGTCGGCTGTGGCCAGTGCGCTGGCAGGTGGGGTCAGGCCTTGTATGGCATTGGCCGATGCCGGCGGGGTCGTGGCGGCGGGCTGTGCCTGTTGGCTGACCAGCGGCTGCTGCGATTGCTGCTGCGCCCATTGGTCAAAACAGGCCAGGCGGGCGGCGCCGTCGCTGAGCGCCGTGCACTGCTGCCAGACCGTGGATGGGGCGGCCGAGCCGCTGGCAGCGGCAGGCGTTTGCGCAAAGCTGCCCAGCGGCAGACCGGCCATCAGCAGGCTCGCCGCCAGCGGGGCTGGCGAGCGCAGAAATTTCGTTGTTGTCATGGTCGAGGAGGGAGAGAGGGCGCGTGGCTGGAATGGCAGCGCGGATACACATTATTGCGTTTATCGCGGCGTTTTCGGTGGCTTGCGCATGACGAAGGCGTGGCTGTTGTCGTTTGCATCCAACCATTCGCCCCGGATCTCGCGGCCACAGCTGCCGTCGACCACCTCGCCCAGCCAGGTGCCCGAGACCTTTTTGCCATCGGCCGACTCTTCCATCGTCAGCTTGCCCTTGTCCACATCACCGACCACGATGGCCGTGCTGCCGGGCCGCTGGATCTGGCCTTTGACGGTGTCGTTCCATTCGGGGTGGGGCGCCAGCTGCAAAGTCACGGGGCCGGGCAGGCCGGGCAGTTCGGCCTGCCAGTGGCCCAGCAGCTCGGGCTGCTCCATCTGCATCGCAGTGGGGCAGGCGGGGCGGGGGGCTGGGGTGGTCGTACAGGCGCTCGTCAGTGCAGCGCAGAAAGCGGTCAGGATCAGGGTCTTGGTCATGGATACTCAGTTCGAATCGGGGCTGGCGGCGGCGCTGTTCTGGGCCTTGCGCGCGAATTCTTCGCGCAGCTTGCGCAGTTTTTCGCGCGGGTCTTCGCGGGCGGTGCTGCTGTCCAGACCCATCTCGGCAATAAAGCGGCTGGGCAGGGCGGAGACCAGCTCGCGACCCTTTTTGCGCCGCTTGGTCCAGCTCACGGCCAGCGAGCGCTGGGCCCGGGTGATGCCCACATACATCAGGCGGCGCTCTTCCTGCAGGCGCTGCGCGGTGTCCTCGCTGACCTTTTGCTGGCGGCCATCATCGTCGTCGAGCTTGAAGGGCAGCAGCCCTTCGTTGACGCCGATCAGCATCACATGCGGCCATTCCAGGCCTTTGCTGGCGTGCAGGGTGGACAGTATCACCATGTCCTGCTCTTTTTCGCGCTCACTGATGGTCGAGAGCAGCGCAATGGTCTGCGAGACTTCAAGCAGGCTCTTGGACTCGCTCACGGTCGTGGTGTCGGCCGCCGTCGTGGTCTGGCCACCGGCACGCTGGGCCATCCAGTCGCAGAACTCCAGCACATTGGTCCAGCGCGCGGCAGCGACTTTCTCGCTGTCTTCCGCGTCGTAGAGGTGCTGCTCATAGCCGATCTCCTTGAGCCAGTCGAGCAGAAAGGCCAGCGATTCCTCGGCACCGCGTGTCTGGCGGGCGCGGTATTCGAGGTCATTGATGTAGCGGCCAAACTCCAGCAGGCTCTCGCGGCCCTTGGCGGGCATGGCGTCTTCCAGCATGGTGTTGAACAGCGCGCCAAACATGCTGCAGTGGTGGGCCTTGGAGAATTCGCCCAGGCGCCCCAAGGTGGTGTGGCCGATGCCGCGCTTGGGGTTGGTGATGGCGCGCAGAAACGCCGGGTCGTCGTCGTTGTTGATCCACAGCCGGAACCAGGCACAGAGGTCGCGGATTTCGGCGCGGTCAAAAAAGCTGGTGCCGCCCGACACCTTGTAGGGCACATTGGCCTTGCGCAAGGCCTTCTCAAAGGGCTTGGCCTGGTGGTTGGCGCGGTAGAGGATGGCGAAATTCTTCCAGTCCGGTGGCGGGTTGGCGGCGGCGCGCAGGCTGAGGATGCGGGCAACGGCGCGCTCGGCCTCGTGCTCTTCCGAGTCGCAATCGACAATGCGCACCGGCTCACCCTCGCCCAGCTCGGAAAACAAGGTCTTGGGAAACAGCTTGGGATTGGGCTGGATCACATTGTTGGCCGCGCGCAGGATGGAACTGGTCGAGCGGTAGTTCTGCTCAAGCTTGATGACCTTGAGCTGGGGGTAGTCCACCGGCAGCTTCTTGAGGTTGTCCAGGGTCGCACCGCGCCAGCCGTAGATGCTCTGGTCGTCATCGCCCACGGCGGTGAGGTGGCCGCGCTCGCCCACCAGCAGCTTGAGCAGCTCGTACTGGGTGGCATTGGTGTCCTGGTATTCGTCGACCAGCACATGGCCCAGGTTGGTCTGCCATTTGGCGCGGACCTCGGGGTGGTCGCGCAGCAGCCGCAGCGGCATGCCGATCAGGTCGTCAAAGTCCACGCTCTGGTAGGCGGTCAGCCGCTCGTCGTAGCGCTGCATCAGCACGGCAATGGCGCGCTCGTTGTCATCGGCGGCCTGGGCCAGCGCCTCCTTGTAGTCGAGGCCCATGTTCTTCCATTTGCTGATGGTCCACTGCCACTGGCGCGCGGTGGCCACATCGGCGGTACCGCCGGCCGCATCCTTGAGGATGCCGACCACATCGTCGCTGTCCAGGATGCTGAACTGCGGCTTGAGCCCCAGCACATGGCCGTCCTCGCGCACCATCTTCACGCCCAGCGCGTGGAAGGTGCAGACCAGCACATCCTTGGCCTGGCGGCCGATGAGGCTCTTGGCGCGCTCGCGCATTTCAGACGCCGCCTTGTTGGTGAAGGTGATGGCGGCAATCTTGCGCGGCGCCATGCCGGTCTCGATCAGGCGGGCAATCTTGTGGGTGATGACCCGGGTCTTGCCCGATCCGGCACCGGCCAGCACCAGGCAAGGCCCCTGGGTGTAGTGCACTGCTTGTAATTGGGCGAGATTGAGACCATGGGCCATGGGGGCGAAAGAACCTTTGCAGATCAAGGAGGAAAGCGCAGAAGAATAGCCGCAAACCGGCTTTCGGTTGCAGATGCAGGACATTGGTTTTTACATGTTTGCTTACACAAAAAACCACAGAATTCCTGGAATTGTCAATGAATGTAGAGCAGTTGGTAAAACCTGCGGGGAAAAGCTTGCGTCTGGCGAACAAGCTTCTAGAATGCCGATAGCATTGCTTCTATCAAGTGGCAAACGCTATTAATTAAGCCAATAAAAGTCTGAGATAAGCGCCATGCAGACCGCCGGTATTTCCGCTGAATTGCTGACCCCGAGCAGCCGCAACCGCTTTGCGCCGCTGTATGGTGTGGCATCGCGTAAATCGGTGCTTCCCTGGAAGGAAGTGCCGCGTGACCGTGCCCAGCTGATTGTGCTGGACCAGGGCATGGCGGACGCTATCTCCTCGCTGGGCAAGGCGCCCTGCGTGGTCTGCATCGGCCAGGTGCGCACGGCCATGCTCGATGGCGCAAGCTGGGTGGGCCGTCTGGAGGTGGACTACACCCTGAGCGATCTGATCGACATGTTTGACCGCGCCGCCGTCTTTCTGCTCGACTGGGATGCGCGCAACAAGGTCATCCGCCAGGAATCGGAGCAGGCCGCTGCACAACCGGCTCCGACGACGCGCCAGGAGTTCCGCTACCAGCTCAAGTCCTGGGTGTCGGTGGGTGCGCCTTTCAATACCGGCGCCTGCATCCGCGCGCTGGCCCTGCTGTCGCGCGAGCCGGTCTCGATTGCCCAGCTCTGCCTGCACAGCGGCCTGGACAACACCATGGCCCGCGGCCTTTTGGTCGAACTGGGCCGCCGTGGCGTGCTGCGCGGCGTGGCCATGCCGGTAATTACGCCTGCTTCTTCCCCCTCCCACCATCGCGAGCCGCTACACTCCAAAGGTTTGCTCAGCCGTTTGGGCCGATGGATACGAGGGGGAGGTAAGCCGGGATGAACCAAGAAGCAGGCGGATCAGGGCCGCAGAAGATGCCGCGCATTGCGCTGTGTGGCCCCATGGGTATTGGCAAGACGACCGCCGTGCGTTCGCTCTGTGGCGCGCTGATGTCCAGCTCCGATGTCCGCAACCTGGACCTGGCGGCCCACAGCAAGGAACTGACCACGGTCGGCACCGAGTTTGGCGAGATCGATCTGGGCGGTGGCGAGGTGGTGCAGATCTGCGGCTGCCCTGGCCAGGAGCGTTTCAGCTTTGTGCGCCAGTGGGTGCTGTCGGTGTCGATGGGCGTGTTCATCATGACCGATGTGAACAGCCCCACGAGCCTGGCGGAGACCAACCACATCCTCGATGAAATCCGGCAACTGCCCCAGCCACCTGTCACGCTGGTGCTGAGCGCGCGCCCGGCAGCAACACAACAAATTGAAACATTCGCCCAAGGCGTGTATTCTGCTGGTCATGGGGTGATTCCCGTTCTGGAAGCGGACCCACGCGACCGTGGGCAGCTGCTGGATGCGATGAGCGTACTAGTTTCCATGCTGTCTCTGCAAAGCGAGAATTCATGACTGCATCACAACCTCTGATCCCTGCCCAGGTCGTCAAGGCAGGCCAGCAGGCGCTTGATAAGCTTATTGGTCCTGTTGATGGCGTGCGTGTTGCACTGCTGAGCACGCCCGATGGATTTGAAATTGCGTCCCTGCGTACGAACAGCGAACTGCAGCTGAACCGCCTGTCGGCGATGGCCGGCTCCCTGATGGCCATGGCGCGCGCCGTGGGGCGCGAGATCAACCACACCGGTTGCAAGCGCCTGACCTTCGAGACCGAGAGCGGCGTGGTGGTGTTCCAGTCGGTCACCTCCGAGTTCCCCTGCATTCTGTGCATGGTGCTTGATACCAATGCAATCCTCGGCCGCGTGCTGTGGGCGGCGGCCGAAGTGGGCGCCGAGATGAACAAAGTCTGATGGCCTGGCTGGCGGCAAGCCAGCACCTGGCCATGGGAGAGCTGTGCATGCGCCGCACTGGCCGCAGGCTGCAGTCACGATAAACCGCCAGTGTGTGAAGGGGGAGTGTGATGGCATCGGTTCAAGAAGCGTTGACGCAACTTTTGACGGTGGAAGGCGCCATGTGCGCCGCCTTGGTGGACAGTGGCAGCGGCATGCTGCTGGGCAGTGCCGGATCGGGCCTGGACCTGGAGCTGGCAGCGGCCGGCAACACCGAGGTGGTACGTGCCAAGCTCAAGACGATGAAGTCGCTGGGTCTGCAGGATTCCATCGACGACATTCTGATCACCCTGGGCTCGCAGTACCACATCATCCGCCCAGTGGCGCTGAAGGAAGGCCTGTTCCTGTACCTGGTGCTGGACAAGCAGCGCAGCAACCTGGCACTGGCCCGCCGCAAAAGCGCTGAAGTTGAAAAATTGGTGACGATCTAAGATTTTTAGACTGTTTTAGGCGCTGATCTGGCTTTCTGCTGCATCTGGGCCTTGCAAGACTGGCCATGCGCATGGCTGGTCTTTTCTTTTATGGGCCGGGTGCATCGCTGCCGGTCCCTCGCGCTACATCTGCGCTGGCGCAATCTGGGCACAATCGAGCCGTGCTGTCCGTCTTTTTAGTCACCTTTCCGTTTTTTGCGCTGGTTCTGTGCGGCTTTGTGGCCACGCGGCGCGGCATTTTCCCGCTGCAGGCGATTGCCGGCGTGAATGCCTTTGTGCTGTATTTCGCGCTGCCTTGCATGCTGTACAAGGCCGGCTCTTCGCTGCCCTTTGCGCAGCTGATGAACCTGCCGATCCTGCTGCTCTATGTGCTGTGCCAGTTCCTGCTGGTGGCGGGCTGCGTGGCGGCCTCGCGCCTGCGGGGCATGGACTGGAACAACAGCGCCTTTGGCGCGCTGGTGACGGCCTTTCCCAATACCGGCTTTATGGGCCTACCGCTCTTGGTGGCGCTGCTCGGCGATGCGGCGGCCGGCCCGGCCATTGTGACCATGCTGGTGGACATGGTGTTCACCACCTCGCTGTGCCTGGCGCTGTCGCGCATGGATGGGGCGGCGGGCAATGCGCGTGCGGCGCTGCTCAAGGCGCTCAAAGGCGTGCTCACCAACCCCATGCCCTGGGCCATCCTGCTGGGCGCGCTGGCCTCGTTCATGGAGTGGAAGCTGCCCCAGGCGCTGGACCAGACCGCAGGCCTGCTGGGCAGTGCCGCCACCCCCGTGGCGCTGTTTGCCGTCGGCGCCGTGCTGGCCCGCTCCAAGATGGTGGAAGAGGAATACGCGGCCCCCGCCAGCTATGTGCCGCTGGCGCTGGTCAAGCTCTTTGTGCACCCGCTGCTGGTGCTGGGCCTGGGCCATGCTGCGATAGCGGTGGGTCTGCCCATCAACCCTTTTGCTCTGCTGGTGGTCGCCCTGGTGGCTGCGTTGCCGAGCGCCAGCAATGTCACCTTGCTGGCGGGCCGCTATGGCGCCCACAACGGCCGCATTGCGCACATCATCCTGGTCAGCACGGCGCTGGCCTTTGTCAGCTTTTCGGCGGCGGTGACCTGGTTGGTTTAGGTCGTTAGATCGCCTGCGGGTCCACATCGACCAGCCAGCGCACCAGGCCCTTGTGCTCCGGATGGGCGCGCAGCCAGTGCAGGCAGGGCTGCCAGGCGCGCAGGAACTGCTGCAAGGCCTTGCGTGAAGGGCTTTCGATCAGCATCTGGGCACGCTCCACATTGGCGACGCGCTGCATGGACAGTGGAATGGGCGGGTAGACGAAGACCTCGCTGCCTTCCAGCAGCTGCTGGCTATGGGCCAGCTCGGACGCGGCGCGCAAAAAGGCCTGGGCCTCCTGCTGCGAGCGGGCATCGGCGCGGATGATGGCCTGGTGGGCAAAGGGCGGCATGGCGGCATCGCGCCGCTCCTGGAGCTGCTGGGCGGCAAAGCCGCTGTAGTCCCACTGGCGTAGCGCCTGGTAGACGGCATGCTCGGGCTGCTGGGTCTGCAGCCACATCTCGACCGCGCTGCCCTGGGCGGCCACATAGGCGGCATCGCGCCCGGCGCGGCCGGCGGCCTGCAGCAGCAGCGAGAACAGCCGCTCCGGCGCGCGGAAGTCGCTGGACATCAGCGCATCATCGGGCTGCACGGCGGCGACCAGGGTCACACGCCGAAAATCATGGCCCTTGGCAACCATTTGCGTGCCGACCAGCACATCGACATCGCCGGCATGCACATCGGCCATCTTCTCTTCCAGCGCGCCCTTGGCCTTGGTGGTGTCGGCATCGATGCGGGCGATGCGGGCCGGCTGGCCGTCGGGGCGTTGCACATTGCGCAGCAGGCGCTCCAGCGCTTCTTCCAGCTGCTCGGTGCCCTTGCCCAGTGGCAGAATGTCCGGGTTGCCGCAGCTGGGGCAGGCCTGCGGCACGCGCTGGCTGTAGCCGCAGTGGTGGCAGCGCAGCGTGCGGTCGATCTTGTGGAAGACCTGGTGCGCGCTGCAGTGCGGGCAATCGCTTTTCCAGCCGCAGTCGCCGCAGAACAGCACCGGCGCAAAGCCGCGCCGGTTGAGCAGCACCAGCGCCTGCTCGCCCCTCTCCACCCGCTGCGTAATCGCTTGCAGCAGCGCGGGCGAAAACAGGGTTTGGCGCGGCTGCTGGCGCATATCGACCAGGCGCAGCCGGGGCATCTGGCCGGCACCGATGCGGCTGGGCATGGCCAGCCGCAGGTAGCGGCCGCCTGCATCCTGACCCGTGGCCGGGCGGCTGGCCCACCAGCTCTCCAGCGAGGGGGTGGCCGAGCCCAGAATCACCTGGGCCTGCAGATCATGGCCGCGCCAGATGGCCAGGTCGCGCGCCGAGTAGCGGGCCCCCTCCTGCTGCTTGTAGCTCGCGTCATGCTCTTCATCGACGATCAATAGGCGCAACTGCGGCATGGACGCAAACACCGACATGCGCGTGCCCAGCACAATGCGGGCCTGGCCGGTATGGGCTGCCAGCCAGCTCTTGAGGCGCTGGGGCGCCGTCATGCCGCTGTGCATGCTGACGACCGCGCCTTCGCCCAAGCGGGCCGAAAAGCGCGCCTGGAAGCGGGCCTCCAGCTGGGGGGTGAGGTTAATCTCCGGCACCATCACCAGCACCTGGGCCTCAGGATCGCGCTGGAACAAGGCCTCGGCCTGGTGCAGGTAGACCTCGGTCTTGCCACTGCCGGTGCTGCCAAAAAGCAGAAAGGGGCCGGCATGTTGGTCTATCTGCGCGCAAACCTCCATCTGTTCCTGACTCAGCGCTAGCGCCTGGTCGGCGGCGATATCGCTGTCGCTCGCTGTCTTCTTGCGCTTCAAACGCCGGGCCAGCTGCTCCACCGTCAGGTCGCGCAAGGCCGGTGGCAGTGCGGTAATTGCCATCTCGCCCAGGCTGCGCTGGTAGTAACGGGCTGCAAAATGAACCAAACGCAGCCAACTTTCAGGCATGGGTGCAATCGCCTCCAGTACGGCGGTAATGGGTTTGATCTTGGCGGGGTCGCCATTGAATGCCGTATCTGGTCCCCAAACGACGCCCAGCACCTCCCGTTTGCCCAGGGGCACGCGCACCAGACTGCCGGGTGGCAGTGCATGGGGGGCTAGGTAGGTGAGCAGTTCACTGGCTGCGCTGATGGCGCTGTAGGCAGGGGTGTGAACGGCGATGGACAGGAAAATCAAGGGGAGGGCGGACTGAAACGCGGGAGCTCCGAGTGTAGCGACTGCTGTGCAGACACATGGCGGATGGCCCGTCGCGGTGCCCTGGCGGCGCAGTATGGTGTTTATCCTGATTGCGAGACGGTCTGCGGCAATCTTGTGACAAACCAAAGAACTTATACACAAGGCAAATCCCAAGAGAAATCAATACGGGACTTACATTTCTGTGGATAACTTTGTTGAAATATCGGCGCTCTGACCTGGATCAGAATTACCACACATTGTCAGTTGGCTTGGAGGATTGGCTGACAAAATTTTTTTATTTATATCTTTCATCAAGTTATGTTTTCTGGGATAGCAATCTTTCCGATAGCTACTGCATATTGTGCTATGGGGTCTGCTTTCCACATTGTGTGCATAAGTGCTTGCTCCGGTTGCACGCATGCGCGCAAGCCGGGTCCAGACCCATGATCGTTTATCCACAATTTCTCGTTAAAAAGCTGAGTTATCCACCGCAATTCTTTGATGCTATTGAAAAATTATCGATTTTGAAGTTGCTTGTTCTGCTGCTCTTTGCATCTTCCTGCGCGCGCTGCGGACGAGGGCCTTGGCTTCCGATATGATTTAGAGCCAAGCACACCTGTGCCGCGCCGTGTTACGTTGTGCAGGTCGACATTTTTGCAGCCGCCCCTGGGCGCAAGCGCGATGCAGCGCTGCCCCGGTTCGCGGCTTTCAGCTTGGCCCCCTGGCCCCTGCCAGCAAGGGGCCAGGCTTTTGCGTCTCCCTGATTTTTCTACCTGATCCATGTCCCTGCTCCGATCGATTCTGCATACGCTCTTCATGGGCCTGACGGTCATTCCTTACACGCTGACCATCTTGTTGTTGCGGGTCTGTGGTGCCAGCAGCCGCGCCCGGTATGTGGTGGCGCGCCGCTGGCTCAAGCTGTCGGCAGACAGTGCGGGCTGGTTCTGCGGCATCAAAGTACGCACCCAGGGCATGGAGAATCTGCCCGTCGCCGGCCAGCCCGGCAGTGACAAGGGCGTGGTGCTGCTGTGCAAGCACCAGTCGACTTTTGAGACCTTTCTGATGCCGGCCATCATGCCGACGCCGCTGGCCTATGTGTTCAAGAAGGAACTGCTGAAGATTCCTTTCTTTGGCTGGTCCATTGGCAGCCTGGACATGATCCATATCGACCGCAAGGATGGCAGCCGCGCCTTTCACAAGGTGGTCGAGCAGGGCAAGCGCCTGCTGGGCCAGGGCATCTGGGTGATCATGTTCCCCGAAGGCACGCGCATTCCACGTGGCGAAAGCGGCGACTACAAGACCGGCGCGACGCGTCTGGCGATCATGACGGGCGCCCAGGTAGTGCCGATTGCAGTCACCTCGGCCAAATGCTGGCCGCGCAAGGCCTTTGTGAAGACGCCCGGCACTGTCGATGTCTCCGTCGGCAAGCCCATCGACAGCAAGGGCCGCAAACATGATGAACTGATGGCCGAGGTGGAGTACTGGATCGAGTCCGAGATGCGCCGCCTGGACCCCGAGGCCTATGTGGGCAAGCCTGCGCTGCAGGCACCTGCAACGGCGGTGGCTGCAGGCGCTGCAGCAGTAGAACCGGGTGCCGCTGCCCATTAAAGGAAAAAGACTGCTGTGTTCGCCGCTGAGCGTGCCTTGCTGATGTGCTGTCGCAGAACGGGGTGCGGCCATGGTTGATGTGCGCCGCCTGGTGCAAATGGCACTTGACCTGTGGGAGCGCAGCGAGCCGGCGGCTGCTGCACAACCTTCTGCGCCCGTGGTGAAGGAGGTGGTGGATGCCAAGCCTCTGGCGCCACAGGCTCCCGCAGCGCCAGCCCCCCCACTGCGCCGGCCGGTGACGCCGGTAGTGCCCGTCACCAAGCCGGCAGCCCCTGCAGCGCCTGCCTCCTTGCAGGCACACCCTGCCGCCAACCGCAGCATCCTGTTGCAAGGCCAGCGTGTCGCCTACTTGCTGCAGCGTGCCAAGCGGCGCAGTATTGGCTTTGTGGTCAGTGAAGATGGCTTGGTGGTGCGCGCGCCGCGCTGGGTGACGCAGCCGGGCATTGACGAAGCGCTGCAGGAGAAAGCCGGCTGGATTGTGCGCAAGATCGCCGAGATGCAGCAGCGCCGCGCCCGCAGCATGAGCGCTAGCATCCGCTGGGAAGATGGTGCCAGCCTGCCTTTTCTGGGCCAGCCGCTGCAGTTGGTGGTGGACAGTGAGCAGCGCGTGGCGCGCTCCGGGGCGGTCTGGCGGGTCGAGGAAGAGGCGCCAGGTTCGCCTTCGCGCCTCTACCTCGCTTTGCCGCCCAGTGCTGGGCGTACGCAGATCCGTGATCTGGTGCAGGCCTGGTTTGTCCAGAGCGCGCGCCAGCATTTTTTGGCGCGGCTGGCGCATTTTGCGCCGCTGCTGGGCGTGCACTACACCAGCCTGCGCCTGTCGAGTGCCGAAACGCGCTGGGGCAGTGCCAAATCGGATGGCTCTATCCGGCTGAACTGGCGGCTGATGCACTATGCGCCGGCCGTGATCGACTATGTGGTGGCCCATGAGCTGGCCCATTTGCGGGTGATGGACCACAGCCCCCGCTTTTGGGACACCGTGGCCGAGGTGGTGCCGGACCACCGGGCACTGCGCCAGCAATTGAAGGACATGCCGGCCCCGCCCTGGGACCGGGCAGCGTAGCGGGGCTGGGTCTACCCGCGCATTGGAAGAGGTATCTATGAGCTTGACCGCAGAACAGCAGACCATTGCGCCTGCCAACGGCTATGCCGGTGATATTGGTGCCCGGCTGGCCTGGCACTGGGTGCAGAACCAGCAGGCGGTGCTGGTCGATGTGCGCACCGATGCCGAGCGCGCCTGGGTCGGCCAGGTGCCTGGCGCCGTGGCCATTGCCTGGAAGCAGTGGCCGGGCATGGCCATGAACCCGGACTTTGATGCCCAGCTGCTGGCGCTGGCCCAGCGGGCGCCCGGCGCCAAGATCGTGCTGCTGTGCCGCAGCGGCGTGCGCTCGGTGGCGGCGGCGCAGCGGGCCAGCCAGCTGGGGCTGGAGGCCTACAACATCCTGCAGGGCTTTGAGGGTGATGCCAACGCCCAGGGGCAGCGCGGCCAGCTCGGCGGCTGGCGTTACCAGGGTTTGCCCTGGTCTCAGTGACATTTGTAATCGTCGCTGCTTGTAACCAGCCGCCTGGGAGGCAGTCGGGATAGCGCCGACCCTGTAAACTTGGCCGCCTCATGATGGATGGAGTGTCATATTGACTGTCGGTGTAGGCAGCGCAGCCTCTGCGCGCGCGTTGGTCGCTAGCATGCGTGCGCACTGGCCGCTGGTGGTCAAGATGACACGGCGGGAAGTGAGTGAACGCTTCAAGGGATCGCTCGGCGGATGGCTGTGGGCGGTGCTGATACCGCTGTGCATGCTGGTGATTTACACCTTTGTGTTCTCGGTCGTCTTCAAGGCGCGCTGGGGTGAGGGCCCCGAGTCCAAGACGCAGTTTGCGATGGTGCTGTTTGCCGGCCTGATCGTCTATGGCCTGTTCTCCGATGTGCTGAACCGTGCACCCCATCTGGTGCTTGCCAATGTGAACTACGTCAAGCGCGTGGTGTTCCCGCTGGAGATCCTGGTCGTGGTGGCCGTGTGCTCGGCGCTGTTCCAGGCGCTGGCCAGTTTGGTGGTGCTGCTGGTGGCGCTGTTGGTGCTCAATGGCAAGATCCCGCTGACCGCCCTGCTGCTGCCGCTGGTCTGGGCGCCACTGGTCTTGCTCAGTGTGGGCGTGGGCTGGTTTTTTGCGTCGCTGGGCGTGTTTGCACGCGATCTCAAGCAGATCACCGGCGTGATGACGACCATGCTGATGTTTATCTCGCCGATTTTCTTCCCCGTGCATGCGCTGCCTGCCAGCTTTCAGACTGCGATGTGGCTCAATCCACTGACTTTTTTCATTGAACAGACGCGTGCCGTGCTGATCTGGGGCCGCATGCCGGACTGGAGCGGCTGGGCGATCAGCATGCTGGCCTGCAGCCTGGTGGCCTGGCTGGGCTTTGCCTGGTTCCAGAAGACGCGCAAGGGATTTGCCGATGTCCTCTGAATCTCTGGCACTGGAAGTGCAGGGCCTGGGCAAGTGCTTCCATATCTACGATGCGCCCGGCGACCGTTTGCGGCAGTTTGTGATGCCTCGCCTCTCGCGCCTGCTGGGGCGCGAGCCCAAGCCCTACCACCGCGAGTTCTGGGCGTTGCGCGGGCTGGACCTGCAGGTGGCCAGGGGTGAGACCATTGGCATCATCGGCCGCAATGGCTCGGGCAAGTCCACCTTCCTGCAGATGGTCTGCGGCACCCTGGCACCCAGCTGCGGCGCAGTGACCACGCATGGCCGCATCGCGGCGCTGCTGGAGCTGGGCGCAGGTTTCAACCCCGAGTTTTCTGGCCGCGACAATGTGGCGATGAATGCGGCGCTGCTCGGGCTGAGCGATGCGCAGATCGCCGAGCGCTTTGACTCGATTGCCGCCTTTGCCGATATTGGCGAGTTCATCGACCAGCCGGTGAAGACCTATTCCAGCGGCATGTATGTGCGGCTGGCCTTTGCGGTGATCGCCCATGTGGACGCCGATATCCTGGTGGTGGACGAAGCACTGGCTGTGGGCGATGCGGTGTTCACCCAGAAGTGCATGCGCTTTTTGCGCAGCTTCATGGAGCGCGGCACCTTGCTCTTTGTCAGCCACGACACCGCCGCCATCAAGAGCCTTTGCGACCGCGTGGTCTGGATCGACAAGGGCCAGGTCATGCAGATCGGACCGACCAAGGAGGTCTGTGACCGCTATATGCAGGCCTGCTATGAAGCCGAGCAGGGCAGTGGCCCAGTGGCTGAAACGGCCCCGCCGGCGCCAGTGTTCGATGCCAGCCTGCCCTGGCATGACCAGCGGCGCGATTTTTTCCGTGCTGAACCGCTGCGCAACGATATCGAGGTGTTTCGCTTCAACCCGGATGCGCCTTCGTTTGGCCTGGGCGGCGCACGCATTACCGGCGCCTGGCTGATGGACACACAGCAGCGCCCCTTGCACTGGGTGGTGGGCGGCGAGCCGGTGGTCTTGCGCATCCAGGCGCAGTGCCACCAGTCGCTGCAGTCGCCCATCGTCGGTTTTGTGGTCAAGGACCGCACTGGCCAGGCCGTGTTTGGTGACAACAGCTATTTGAGCTACCTGGGCCAGCCGGTGGTCTGTGCCAGCGGCCAGGTTCTGCAGGCCGAGTTCAGTTTTGACATGCCCCGCATGCCGGTGGGCAATTACGCGATCGACGTCGCACTGGCCGATGGCTCGCAGCACGACCATGTGCAGCAGCACTGGATCCAGGATGCGCTGCACTTCAAGTCCGAGTCCACCAACATGGCCACCGGACTGCTTGGCATCCCCATGCGGTCCATCGTGCTGCAGGCCGGCCAGGCGCAACAGGAAACCTCCTCCCCATGAACCGTATGACAGACCTCCCAGGGCAGGCGCGGGCCGACTATGACTGGCTGCACCCCGCCGCCTTGATGGAGCCCTACCATCTGACCCATCCCGCGCCCTGGGCGGGGCATATTCCGTTTGCCGCCTGGCTGATGGCGGTGGCACAACCGCGCAGCCTGGTGGAGCTGGGCGCTTATTCGGGCATCTCCTACCTCGCTTTTTGCCAGGCGATTGTCCAGCAAGGCTTGTTGACGCGCACCTATGCGATCGACACCTGGGAGGGCGATGCCCATGCTGGCGCCTACGGCGAGGGCATTCTGGCCAGCCTGCGCCAGGCCCATGATCCGCACTACACCCAGTTCTCGACCCTGCTGCGCATGCGCTTTGACGAGGCCTTGCCCAGTTTTGCCGATGGCAGCATCGATGTGCTGCACATCGATGGCCTGCACACCTATGAGGCGGTGCGCCATGATTTCGAGACCTGGCTGCCCAAGCTGAGCGAGCGCGCTGTGGTGCTGTTCCATGACAGCAATGTGTACCGCGATGACTTTGGCGTGCACCAGCTCTGGGCGGAGCTGGAAGGGCGTTATCCGAGCCTGCACTTCCCGCACAGCAATGGTCTGGGCGTGCTGCTGGTGGGCGCGCAGCAGCCTGCGTTGCTGCGCCGCCTGTGTGACCGCGGTGATGCCGCCTTCCAGCGCGACGTCTGCCGGGTGTTTGCTATTTTGGGCGCGCGCCTGGAGGCCAAGGCCGAGATGATGGCGCTGCAGCATGCGCTGGGTGACCAGCAGCAGACCATCCAGTCGTTGGAAGCGGCTGGCCAGCAGCGCCACAGCTGGATCGAAAAGCTCGATGGCGATATCCGCAACCTGGAGCTGGAGCGCCAGCAACTGCGAGGCCATCTGGAGGGCGCCCAGACCCAGGCCCAGCACAACCAGAATGCGCTGGACCAGGCCCATGCCCAGAGCCAATGGCTGACTGCCCAGTGGGAGAGTCGCCAACAGCAGCAGCAACAGCACATCGCGCAGCAGGACATCAAGCTGGCGGCCCTGCAACAGGAGGCCGCGCAAAAGCAGTGGCAGATCGAGCAGCAGGCCCAGCAGATGCAGGCGCTGGCACGCCAGTTGTCGCCGCTGTGGCGCATCACTGATTTGCTGCGCAAAGGCAAGAGCGCGGTTTTCCGCATCAAACAAAAGCTGGCGCCCTATGAGCCTGCCGGTGTCCGCCGGGTGCGCCATGCGCTGCGCCGCAAGATGCGCCAGGCCCGGGGTACGCCAATGCCGGCGGTGGCCCTGCTGCCTGGCAGCAACCGCCACTACGGCATTTTGGCGACGGCGCATACGCAGTTTGTCGCGCATGCGCTGGCCCAGGTGCTGCGCAAGGCTGGTTTTGAAGTGAGCCTGTTCCAGGATGTGCCTGCCGAAGGCTTTGGGCTCGACATGTACATCGTGGTCTGCCCACAGATGTTCAAGCAGCTGCCGCCGGGCGAAAAGCGCATCGTGTTCCAGATGGAGCAAAGCGTCAGCCCGCGCTGGTTCACCGACGAGTACTTGGCGATTCTGGAAAATTCGCTGTCTGCCTGGGACTATGCGCCAACCAACCTGGCCTTTTTGGAGACCAAGGGCATCCGCTACCCGCACACCTTCCTGGTGCCGATTGGCGGGGTGGCCGGTTACTCGCAGCTGCTGCAGGATTGCGGCGAGCCGGCATTGCCGGCGCTGGAGCCCAGCTGTGATGTGCTGTTCTACGGCGATGTGAATGCGCCGCGCCGCCAGGAGATGCTGCAGGCGCTGCAGCGCCAGTTCTCCGTGCGCATCGAGGGCAATCTGTTTGGCGATGCTTTGCGCCAGGCCGTGCGCCAGGCGCGGGTGGTCGTCAATATCCACTACTACGAAGGCGCCTTGCTGGAAACCACCCGGGTGTACGAATGCCTGAGCCTGGGCGCACCGGTGGTGACCGAGAGCAGTGCCGATATCCACCAGCACAGCGCGTTGCTGGACAACCCTGCGCTGCGGGTGACGCCAGTGGGCGATGCCCAGGCCATGGTGCAGGCGGTGCAAGAGATGCTGCAGCAGCAAGCGCAAAAGCCTGCGCAGGTGCAACAAGGGCTGGCAGACGAGATCGCCCGCAGTGGCCAGCAGTTTGAGTTCATGGTGCTGCGTGCGCTGTATGCGCTGGGCCGCATCGATTCGGCACAGTGGGAGGCACTGACCGTGTCGCAACCGCTGCCAGGAAACTGCATGGTGCTGAGCATGCCCGAGACGGTGCGCCGCCGGGCGCATTTCGTTGAGCAGACCTTGCCGGGCCTGCAAACGGATGTGAGCGTGTTTGATGGCGTGCGCTACAGCCCGGGCTGGCTGGGCTGCGCAATGAGCTACCAGTACCTCGCGCGCAAGGCCTTGCAGACCGGTGCGACGCAGCTGGAGATCATGGAAGACGATGTCGAGATGCCGCCCGACTATGCCCAGCGCCGCGCTCGTGTAGACAATTGGCTGGCCGCACATGCGGGCGAGTGGGACATCTTTGCCGGCCTGATCGCCAAGATCCACCCGGGCACCCAGGTGCTGGAGGTGCGGGAGCAGGACGGTGAAACCTTTGTGGTGCTGGACCGCATGACCAGCATGGTGCACAACATCTATGCCCAGCCCGCGCTGGAGGCACTGTCGCAGTGGGATTCCTCCATCCGCGACCCGCACACCAACACCATCGACAGCTACCTGCAGGGTCGGGCCCAGATGCGGGTCGTCACCACCTTGCCCTTCCTGGTGGCCCACACCACCGATATGGATTCCTCGCTCTGGGGCATCAACAACCACGAGTACCTGGCCGTCATCTACAAGGCGGAGCAGGATTTGCGGCAGTTGGTGGATCGCTTCAAGCAGGCGCAGGGCCACTGAGCCGCCAGCCTGGATGCAAAAAATCCCGCACCGGCCAAGCCGTGTGCGGGATTTTTTATGACAGGTTGGCTTGATTACAGCGCAGGAATGCGCAGCTTCTGGCCGGGGTAGATCTTGTTGGGGTCGCTCAGCATGGGCTTGTTGGCTTCGAAGATGGTCATGTACTTGTTGGCATCGCCATACATCTTCTTGGAGATGGCCGACAGCGTGTCGCCCGAGACCACGTCGTAGTACTTGGCTTCTGGCTCGGGGTTGGTGACGGTCATGTTGTTGGTCACATCGCTGACGCTGGAGACATTGCCGCAGCACAGCGTGACTTTCTCCTTCGCCGCCTGGGTGGGGGCCACACCGGTCACCGTCACTTTGCCAGCATCAAAGGCCACTTTCACATCGGACACGCCCAGGTTCTGGGTGCTGATGTACTTCTCGATGGCTGCGCCAGCTGCAGCGTTCAGGTCTTGCGGTGCCGTG
Source organism: Comamonas sp. JUb58 (assembly GCF_004364775.1). Lineage (GTDB taxonomy): Bacteria > Pseudomonadota > Gammaproteobacteria > Burkholderiales > Burkholderiaceae_C > Comamonas. The sequence goes on along the minus strand of NZ_SOAL01000005.1, from coordinate 70,315 downwards.
GCGGCAGCAGCGTCCTTGCCGCCAAACAATTTTTCGCCGGCTTCCTTGATAAAGCTGAACAGTCCCATGGTGACTCCTAGAGGGTTGGTTACAGGAAGGGATCAATATAAAGGGGTTTGGATGCGCCATGAAGTCAGACGGCGCCGCTTGAAAATAATTCACAGTGGCGCCGGGATGACTCTGGCGCCCCAGGTTGTTGCACCTGCAACAAGGCGGGCGGGTAAAAAGGCCGATAATGCCGCCCATGCATTTTCTGGCCATCGACATAGGGAACACGCGCCTCAAGTGGGCGATGTATGACGCAGCTCAACCTGGCGCCGCTGTGCTGGCCCATGGCGTGGAGTTTTTGGACAACATCGAGCGCCTGGCGGAAGGCAGCTGGGCCGAGCTGCCCGAGCCCCGGCACATGCTGGGCTGCGTGGTGGCTGGCGATGTGGTGCGCCGCCGGGTACAGACGCAGATGGATATCTGGGATCTGGCGCCCAACTGGGTGGTGTCCTCCAACGCCGAGGCGGGCCTGACCAATGGCTATGACCACCCCAGCCGCCTGGGCACGGACCGCTGGGTGGCCATGGTGGGCGCCTGGCACCATGTGCTGGCCCAGGGGCGCCAGCGCCCGGTGGTGGTGGTCATGGTGGGCACGGCGGTCACGGTGGAAGCCATCGATGCCGATGGCAAGTTTCTGGGCGGACTGATCCTGCCGGGCCACGGCATCATGCTCAAGGCGCTGGAGTCGGGCACTGCCGGCCTGCATGTACCGACCGGCGAGGTGCGGCCTTTCCCCACCAACACCAGCGATGCGCTGACCAGCGGCGGCACCTATGCGATTGCCGGCGCGGTCGAGCGCATGGTGCAGCATGTGATGGCCCACTGTGGCCAGGAGCCAGCCTGTGTGATGACCGGTGGTGCCGGCTGGAAGATGATGCCCAGCATGACACGGCCCTTCGAGCTGGTGGAGAACCTGATTTTTGACGGCCTGCTGCATATCGCCCACAGCCGTTTTGGTTCGAAGGCCTGACACTTATCCACATGCCGTTACAGCGATAGCCCCCGGATTGGCCAAGGCCCGGCGGTGCGACGGAAGGGCAATGCGATAATGGACGGTTATTTGTTGAACTACCTGTACTGACCATGATTCTCGTCACCGGAGGCGCCGGCTTTATCGGCTCGAATTTTGTGTTGGACTGGCTGGCGGATTCGGATGAGCCGGTGGTCAATCTCGACAAGCTGACCTACGCAGGCAATCTGCATAACTTGGCAAGCCTGCAGGGCGACAGCCGCCACCATTTTGTCCACGGCGATATTGGTGACCGTGCGCTGCTCGACCGCCTGCTGGCCGAGCACCAGCCGCGCGCCATCGTGCACTTTGCGGCTGAAAGCCATGTGGACCGTTCGATCCATGGCCCCGAGGATTTCATCCAGACCAATGTGGTCGGTACCCTGCGCCTGCTGGAGGCTACCCGCGCCTACTGGAGCGGCCTGGAGGGCGAGCGCAAGACCGGTTTCCGATTTCTGCATGTATCGACCGACGAGGTCTACGGCAGCCTGGAGAAGGATGACCCGGCCTTCAGCGAAACCCATAACTTCGAGCCCAACAGCCCCTACAGCGCCAGCAAGGCGGCCAGCGACCACCTGGTGCGTGCCTGGTTCCACACCTATGGCCTGCCGGTGCTGACCACCAACTGCTCGAACAACTACGGCCCCTACCACTTCCCCGAGAAGCTGATCCCGCTGATGATCGTCAACGCGCTGGCGGGCAAGAACCTGCCGGTGTATGGCGACGGCATGCAGATCCGTGACTGGCTCTATGTCAAGGACCACTGCAGCGCCATCCGCCGTGTGCTGGAAGCGGGCCGCCTGGGCGAGACCTACAACGTGGGCGGCTGGAACGAGATGCCCAATATCGAGATCGTCAAGCATGTCTGCAGCCTGCTCGATGCACAGCGCCCACGCGCCGATGGCCAGTCCTATGCCGAGCAGATCAGCTATGTGAAGGACCGCCCCGGCCATGACCGCCGCTATGCGATAGATGCGCGCAAGCTGGAGAAGGAGCTGGGCTGGAAGCCGGCAGAAACCTTTGACAGCGGCATCCGCAAGACCGTGCAGTGGTACCTGGACCACCAGGACTGGGTGGCCCAGGTGCAGTCGGGTGACTACAAGGACTGGGTCAGCAAGCAGTACGCCTGAGGGCGCTAGCGAGGCGGGCCTGGTATCTGCATGCCGGGGCTGCCTGACAGGACGATGCGATGAAAATACTGTTGTTGGGCAAGAACGGCCAGGTCGGTTGGGAGCTGCAACGCAGCCTGCTGCCGCTGGGCGAGGTGATGGCGCTGGACCGCGCCAGCGACCCGCTCTGCGGTGACCTGCTGCGCCCCGAGGCGCTGGCCGAAACCGTGCGTACGCTGGCGCCCGATGTGATCGTCAACGCGGCGGCCTATACCGCTGTGGACAAGGCCGAGAGCGAGCCCGAGGCCGCCCGTACCATCAATGCCGAGGCGGTGGGCGTGCTGGCGCGCGAGGCCCAGGCGCTGGGCGCCTGGCTGGTGCACTACAGCACTGACTATGTCTTTGATGGCGGTGGCGACCAGCCCTGGCAAGAGGAGCAGGCCACCGGCCCGCTGTCCGTCTATGGCCAGACCAAGCTCGAAGGCGAGCAGCAGATCGCCGCCAGCGGCGTGAAGCACCTTGTTTTTCGCACCAGCTGGGTCTATGCCGCGCGCGGTGGCAACTTTGCCAAGACCATGCTGCGCCTGGCGCAGGAGCGCGACAAGCTGGCCGTCATCGACGACCAGTGGGGCGCGCCCACCGGTGCCGACCTGATTGCCGATGTGACCGCGCATGCGCTGCGTACGGCCATGGCATCGGGTGACGACCTGAGCGGCATCTACCACCTGGTGGCGGGTGGCGAAACCACATGGAACCGCTATGCCCGCTTTGTGCTGGAGACGGCGCGCAAGATCAACCCTGCGCTGAATTTCACCGCGCAGGAAGTGCAGGCGGTCGACACCTCGGCTTTCCCGACACCGGCGCGCCGCCCTCACAATTCCCGTTTGAACACCCACAAATTGCAGCAGCGCTTTGCACTGGATTTGCCCGATTGGCAGACCGGCGTGCAACGCATGCTGCAGGAGATTCTCTGAACATGACAGTGCAAGCACGCAAAGGCATCATTTTGGCGGGCGGCTCCGGCACCCGCCTGCACCCGGCAACCCTGGCGGTCAGCAAGCAACTGCTGCCGGTGTACGACAAGCCGATGATTTACTACCCGCTGACCACCTTGATGCTGGCGGGGATCAAAGAAATCCTGATCATCAGCACGCCGCAGGACACGCCGCGCTTCGAGCAGCTGCTGGGCGATGGCAGCCAGTGGGGCATCCACCTGGAATACGCAGTGCAGCCCAGCCCGGATGGACTGGCGCAGGCCTTTTTGATTGGCGAAGACTTCCTGGCCGGTGCACCGAGTGCGCTGGTGCTGGGCGACAACATCTTCTACGGCCATGATTTCCACAAGCTGCTGGCCAGCGCAATGCAGCGCGATACGGGCTCCAGCGTCTTTGCCTACCATGTGACCGATCCTGAGCGCTATGGCGTGGCCGACTTTGACAAGCAGGGCAAGGTGCTGTCGCTGGAAGAGAAGCCAGCCAAGCCTAAGAGCAACTATGCAGTGACCGGCCTGTATTTCTATGACAGCCAGGTGGTGGAGCTGGCCAAGAGCCTCAAGCCCTCGCCACGCGGCGAGCTGGAGATCACCGATCTGAACCGCTTGTACCTGGAAAAAGGCCAGTTGAGTGTGGAGATCATGGGCCGGGGCTATGCCTGGCTCGATACCGGCACGCATGACAGCCTGCTGGATGCCGGCCAGTTCATCGCCACCCTGGAAAGCCGCCAGGGCTTGAAGATCGCCTGCCCGGAAGAGATTGCCTGGCGCAGCGGCTACATCGACGATGCGCAGCTGGCTGCACTGGCCAAGCCCTTGGCCAAGAACGGCTACGGCCAGTACCTGCAGCGCCTGCTGCAGGAACCCAAGGAGTAAGGCCATGCAAGTCATCGATACGGCCCTGCCCGAGGTCAAGATCATCGAGCCTAAGGTGTTTGGCGACGCGCGCGGCTTTTTCTACGAGAGCTTCAACCAGCAGGCCTTTGATGCGGCGGTGGGCCGGCACTATGACTTTGTGCAGGACAACCACAGCAAGAGCAGCCGCGGTGTGCTGCGCGGCCTGCACTACCAGGTGGAGCAGGCACAGGGCAAGCTGGTGCGCGTGGCGCAGGGCCGGGTGCTGGATGTGGCCGTGGATATCCGCAAAAGCTCGGCCCGCTTTGGCCAATGGGTAGCGGTGGAGTTGAGCGAAGACAACCAACGCCAGCTGTGGGTGCCGCCAGGCTTTGCCCATGGCTTTGTGGTCTTCAGCGAAACGGCTGAGTTTCTATACAAAACAACAGATTACTACGCGCCGGCCCACGAGCGCTGCATTATCTGGAATGATGCACAGTTGTCGATTGACTGGCAGTTGAACGGTCTGGAGCCACAGCTGTCGGCCAAGGACCAGCAGGGCAAGGCCTTTGCCGAGGCCGATTTTTTTGCCTGAGTTTGCCTTTCCTCCCATTTGTCTCCCATACCTGGCACCTACACTGGGTGCCCTATAGGCTAAGGGGATGAACACTACGCCTGTCATAGGCCTTTGAGACCATAGACGCATGAGCAGCAGCACTATTGACGATTTCAGCGATGCAGCCCTGGCCACCGAGCCCGGGCGCCGCCCCTTGCTGGGCGAGATGCTGGTGCAGGCGGGCAAGCTGTCGCCACGCGATCTGGAGCGTGCGCTGCAGGCGCAGCAGGAGATGGGCAGCCTCATCGGCCAGGTGCTGGTGCAGCTGGGCCTGGTCTCCGAGCCAGACCTGATGCAGGCCCTGGCGACCCAGCTGCGGATACCCTATACCTTGGGCACGGATTTCCCTGCGGAAGCGGTCAGCGTGCCGGGCCTGATGCCCGAGTTCCAGCATTCGCAGCATGTCTTTCCCTTGCAGTTGCAAGACGGCGTGCTGGATGTGGCCATGGCCTCGCCCCAGGATCCCTTTGTCATCAAGGCGCTGCAAATGTCGACCGGGCTGCAGATTCGCCCGCACCTGGCACTGCAGGCTGATATTGAAAAAGCCCTGCAGGAACCTGAGCCCGAAGCCGAGGAAGATGACGGCGACGACATGTTTGGCGATGGCTCCGATGTGGGCGATTTTGTCGAGCATCTGAAGGACCTGGCCAGCGAGGCGCCGGTGATTCGCCTCGTCAACAGCATCATTGGCAAGGTGACCGACCTGCGCGCCTCCGATATCCACCTCGAGCCTTTTGACGATGGTCTGCATGTGCGCTACCGGGTCGACGGCGTGATCCACCCCGGTGAGCTGGTGCCGCCTCGCCTGTCTGCGGCCGTGGGCTCGCGCGTCAAGCTGATGGCGCATCTGGACATTGCCGAGCGCCGCCTGCCGCAGGACGGCCGTATCAAGACCCGCGTCAAGGGCCGCGAGCTCGACCTGCGTGTCTCCACCGTGCCCACCGTGCATGGCGAGAGCATCGTGATGCGGGTGCTCGACCGCGCCAGTGTGCGGCTGCAGCTCGAAACCATGGGCTTTGCCAAGGACACGCTGTCCAAGTTCAACGACCTGCTGGCCCGCCCGCATGGCATTTTGCTGGTGACCGGCCCAACGGGTTCGGGCAAGACCACGACCCTGTATGCAGCGCTGTCCAAGATCGACGCGCTCGAGAACAAGATCATCACCGTCGAAGACCCGGTCGAGTACCAGCTCGAAGGCATCAACCAGATCCAGGTGCATGCCCAGATCAACCTGACCTTTGCCAATGCGCTGCGCTCCATCCTGCGCCAGGACCCGGACATCATCATGATCGGTGAAATGCGTGATGGCGAAACCGCACAGATCGCAGTGCAGTCTGCGCTGACGGGCCACTTGGTGCTGTCGACCTTGCACACCAACACCGCCGCTGGCGCTATCACCCGTATGCAGGACATGGGGGTGGAAAGCTACCTGATCACCTCCTCGGTGAACGGGGTGCTGGCCCAGCGCCTGGTGCGTACCTTGTGCAGCAATTGCAAAGAGGCCTACGAGCCCGGCGAGGAGGTGCGCAAGCGCTCCGGCCTGGCGCGCTTCAGCGAAGTGGGCCAAACCATTTACCGCGCCGTGGGCTGCAATGCCTGCCGCCAGACCGGCTACAAGGGCCGTACCGGCATCCATGAGCTCTTCGTGCTCGACGAGCCGATGCGCAATGCCATCAATGCGGGCAAGGATGCGAACGAGCTGTTCAACCTGGCGGCCAAGGCCGGCATGCTGAGCCTGCACGAGGACGGTCTGCGCAAGGTGGCCGCCGGCATGACCACCTTGGACGAAGTCGCCCGCGTCACCCAGGACCAGATCGATGGCTGATTTTGCCTGGCACGCGATCAATGCTGCGGGCGAGCAGGTTCGCGGCACTTTCCAAGCGCCCAATGCGGCGGCCGTGCAAAAGCACCTGCGCGCGCAAAAGCTCACGCCGGTGCGCATTGTGGATGCGGCTGATGCTGCCGCGCTGATGCCGGCCAATGCCAAGGCAGCAGGGGCCAAGCCGGCTGCTGTCAGCGCCATTGGCAAGGCCAAGGCACCCAAGTCGCAAAAGGGCCCGGCCAAGGCGGCCGATGTGCTGGCGATGACCTCGGAGCTGTCGATTATGCTCAAGGCCGGCTTGGCCCTGGACAACGCGCTGCGCGTGCTGATCGACATGGCCTTCAAGGACAGCATGCGCGAGCTGCTGACCGGCGTGCTGGAAGCCGTCAAGGGCGGCGTGCCGCTGTCCAAGGCGCTGATGGTGCACCAGGAGCTGTTTGGCGATTTCTACATCAACATGGTGCGCTCGGGCGAGGCCAGCGGCCAGATGTCGGCCGTGCTGCAGCGCCTGGTGGAACACCTGGAGCGCCAGCGCGCGCTCAAGGAAAGCGTGGTCTCGGCCACCATCTACCCGATGATCCTGGTGGCAGTGGCGATCCTGTCGCTGATTGCGATGCTGGGCTTTGTGGTGCCGCAGTTCGAGAAACTGTTCACCGATATGGGCGATGCACTGCCCACGCCCACCAAGATCGTGATGACCATTGGCCAGGCCTTCCGCAAGAACGGCTGGGTCATCTTGCTCGGCGGCGCCGCCGTGGTCTACCTGATGCGCAGCTGGCTGCGCTCACCCAAGGGCCGGCTGTGGTGGCAGGGCGTGTTGCTGCGCATGCCGATTCTGGGTCGCCTGGCGCTCAAGTACCAGCTGACCTTGTATTCGCGCTCGCTCGGCACCCTGCTGGGCAATGGCGTGCCTTTGCTCACGGCGCTGCATATCGCGACCGATACGGTCAGCAACCGCCTGATCCAGGCCGAGCTGGCCAAGATTCCACCCATCGTCAAAGAGGGCGGCAAGATGGTGCAGGCGATGAACACCACGACGGTGTTCGAGCCCTTGGCGGTGAACCTGGTGCGCGTCGGTGAAGAGACCGGGCGCCTGGGCTCGATGATGCTGGAGCTGTCGAATATTTTGAACCGCGAGGTGGAAACCGGCATCAAACGCGCCCTGACCATGATCGAGCCAGTGCTGATTCTGGTACTGGGCATCATGATTGCCTCCATCATTGTTTCTATCTTGATGGGCATTCTGTCCGTCAACGATCTGGCTGCTTAATTTTTAATACTGCAAGGAGAGCCCGCCATGAAGGCCTTATTCACCCAAAAGTCGCCACGCAAGAGCCGTGGTTTTACCTTGATCGAACTGCTGGTGGTGCTGGCCATCCTGACCCTGCTGGCCGGTTTGGTCGGCCCCAAGGTGCTGAGCCAATTGGGCGGCGCCAAGTCCAAGACGGCAGGCGTGCAGATTGCTGACTTGCAAAAGGCGCTGGATATCTTCAAGCTCGACACCGGCCGCTACCCGACCACCGAAGAAGGTCTGGACGCGCTGGCCAAGCAGCCGGGCAATGTGCGCGGTTGGAACGGCCCCTACCTGTCGGGTGGCGTGCCCAATGACCCTTGGAACAACCCCTACCGTTACAGCTACAACGGCGGCCGGGTGGAGATTCTGTCCCTGGGCTCCGATGGCCAGCCAGGCGGCGAAGGCGAAGCCGCCGACGTGCGCAACGCACAGTAATTCGGCGCCTGCCACTTTTTTGGTCTGACCAGGAACCCCCGTGCCGACTGCCTTGCCATGGCTGAGCCGACACCTACGCGCCGCAAAGCGCCCAGCAGCCCATCAAGGCTTTACCTTGATCGAGCTGATGGTGGTGTTCGCCATCATGGCCTTGGTGGTGGCGATGGCGCCGGTCGCCTATGACCGGCTCAAGGACGGGGTGCAGTACCGCGACACCGTGCGCACGATGATCAGCCAGCTGCGCTCGGCCCGCTACATCGCCGTCTCGCAAGGCGAGCCGGTGCGCTTTACCGTGGACCTGCAGACCCGGCACTATGGCTATACGGGTTCGGTCAAGGACATTCCAGAGACCGTGGATCTGCGCGCCACGGTGGCGGACCGGGAGTTTGTGCCCAACAGCTCGGCCTCGATCGTGTTCCTGGCCTCGGGTGGCTCCACCGGCGGCAGTGTGGAAATCTTGCGCAAGAACGGCGCCGGCACACGGTTGCGGGTGGACTGGCTTTCGGGCCGGGTCAGCCAGGAGCCCTTGTTCCAATGAGGGCGCTGTCGTCTCTTTATCAGCGGCCCCGTCGCCAGCACGGCATGACCTTGCTGGAGATTCTGGTGGCGCTGTCCATCATGGCGATCTCGCTGGGCATGATCTACCGTGCCACCGGCAGCAATGCGCGCAGCGTGGGCGATCTGGACCGCTACCAATATGCGGTGCAGCTGGCGCAGTCCATCATGGATTCGCGCGATTCCGTCTATGAAAGCGGCTGGAACGAATCCGGCCAGAGCAATGGCTACCAGTGGAGTGTGCAAAGCGCGCCCTTCAAGACTGGCGTGGACGAGGGCTCGAACATCCCCGTCTTGCATGAGGTGCATATCAGCGTGAGCTGGGCCGAGGGCGACCGCCCCCGTGTGTTCGAGCTCAGCACCTTGCGTGCACAGCGCCGGCCTGCCGACCCGGTAGAGAATGTGGTGCCTGCAGGATGATGGGCCGCCGCATTTGCCCCAGCCTGCGCAGTGCCCATGGCCTGCGCGCGTCTGCGTCCGGCTTCACCTTGGTGGAGATGCTGGTGGCTATGTCCTTGCTGTCGCTGATCGTCCTGGGTCTGGCCGGTGCCATGGGCACCATGGGCCGGACGGAGACCAGCATCGACAACCGGCTCGAACGCATGGATGAGTCGCGCTCCAGCACCGATTTCTTGCGTTCCGTGCTGGGCCGTATCTCCGCCAAACGGGTGCAGGGCCTGCAGCAGCAAGGCATGCTCAGTGCAGCACCCTCGGCCTTTTTCTTTGAAGGTGCGGGCCAATCGATGACCTGGGTGGGCGTGATGCCTGCCCGTTATGGGGTCGGCGGCCGCTACCATTTCCGGCTGAGCATGGGCAGCTACGATGGCGCGCCTGCGGTGATCTTGAGCTACCTGCCTTGGATCGATGCGCAGACCTTGCCCGATTGGGGCGCGGCGCAAACCTACCCGCTGCTGACGCATGCGACTGGCTTGTCCTTCCAGTACCTCAACGGTGCTATCGATCCACCGCAATGGGGCAGCGACTGGGGCGCGGTGGACCAATTGCCGCAGGCGGTGCAGGTGCTGATGTCGACCGAGACGGCGGTGCTGGCCCCTGTGGTGGTGCAGCTGCGGGTGATGCCAGCCGGCGATCCCCGTGGCAGCGGTGGCGGTGCAACGCTGGGAGGATCGGTCGAATGATGCACCCAGCGACACAACGGCGGGCCATGTTGCTGCCTGCGCAACAAGGCATGGCGCTGATTGCGGTGCTGTGGCTGGTGGCTGCACTCAGCTTGATGGTGACCGGCGTCAGCGGCGTCGTGCGCCAGGAAGCCAAGATGATTGGCGTGGCCAAGGACAAGGTCACCGCGCAGGCGGTGGGTGACGCCGCCGTTGTCATGGTGCTGCAGCAGCTGTCGGCCGACCGCACGATCTTGCAGGAGATCACCGAGACCTCGGTCAATTACCAAGGTACAGAGGTGGCAGTCAGCGTGATGCCGCTCAACGGCCTGATCAATATCAATGGCGCATCGCTGCCGCTGCTGACGGCGCTGATGAGCGTCGGTGGTGGGCTGCCGGAAGGTGCAGCCCAGGAACTCGCCGTGGCGGTCCTTGATCGCCGTGAAAGTTCGTCGCTGGATGGCCGCCGACCCGAGCGTTTTGAGGCGATCGAAGACCTGATGCAGGTGCCAGGGATCGATTACGACCTCTATGCTAGACTCGCGCCCTTGATCACGGCGGCGACCACGGGCTCGGGAGGGACCACGGTCAATCCGCTGGCGGCACCACCGGAGGTGCTGCGGGTGCTGGCCAATGGCGACGAGGGCATCGCCGCCCGTATTGCCGCATCGCGTGGCCAGCCCGGGCTGGATACCACCGGCCTGGATGCCAACCTGGCCCGCCCTGGCGGTGCCCAACGCCGTTACCGGATAACGGCCCAGGTCCCGATGGCGGACGGACGTATTTTTCTCGTAGATCGCAGTGTGTACTTTGGGGCCAGAACGCGCGACGGCCTGCCCTGGTACACGTTTGAAGCGCGCCAGATGCTGCAGCCAGCATCCTGATCGAAGCAAAGAACCCTTATGGCAATTTCAACTGAATCGCGCTTTTTCGGGCTGGATCTGAACCAGCTCAAGGCCGATATCCTCAAAACCTGGCGCAGGGCGCCGCAGTGGCCGCCGCTGTCCTGGCTGCGGCCCGAGCAGACGCTGCGCCTGGTGCCCGCCGAAGGCGTGCCGACGGTGGTGTGGGAGAGCGGCGAGGCGGTGGCCAAGCCCGGCAAGGAGCCTGCCTTTTGGGCGGTGGAATTGCCCGAGCACATGGTCTTGCGCAAGACCGTGGCGCTACCTCCGCTGGATCCGCAGGACTGCGCCAGCGCTGCCGAGCTGGAAGTGCAGGCGATCAGCCCTTTTGCAGCGGATGACCTGCTCTGGGGCTACACCGAACTGAGTCGCAGTAGCAAGGCGGTCAAGTTGTTGGTCGTGCTTGCCTCCAAGGCGCAGACCGAGCCATTCCTGCAGGCCCGGGTGGCTGAGCAGCTGCAGACAGCGACACGCCAGGGCAATGGCAAGGCCGATGTGCTGGCCCAGCCCGAAGTCTGGGTTTTTGCACCTGAGCGCAGGCCGGTGGTGTTCCAAGGGTTTGGTGAGCAAGCACGCTATGCCTGGGGCCGCAAACGTCTGTGGTGGAACATGGGCGGCGTGGTGCTGGCCGTGCTGCTGGCGGGTGCCATTGCGGCCACCCCCACGGCGCAGCTGCGCCTGCGCGCCATTGAGGCGGTGCATGCCTATGAGGGCATGGCTGCCAAGACCAAGGATGTGGTGGCCAAGCGCGAGACCTTGATGCAGAGCGCCGACAAGGTCAGCGGCCTGGCGGAACTGCTGGCCGAGCGCATTGATGGAGTCCAGGTGCTCAGCATGCTCACCAGCGTGCTGCCCGATGACTCGGCCTTGCAATTGGCCCGTATACAGGGCAGCAAGGTAACGATTTCCGGTTTGACCGAGAACGCCTCGGCCTTGATGCAGAAGCTGAGCAACCAGGATGGCGTCAAGGACGTGCGTGCGCCCAGCGCCGCCACCCGTATGGGCGGCAGCAGCAAAGAGAATTTCACCATCGAGTTGGGGTTGGATGCCAAGGTATTTGGCCCCAAGACGCTGGCGGAGGCGGAAGCTGCAGCCAAGCCACAGCTTGCAGAGCCAACCGCCGCTGCACCCGCTGGTGCGGAGGCAGCACCGGCCTCGGCAGGTGCTGCGCCCTCCGCGCCAACTGCTGCTGTAGCCGCGGGCGCCGCTGCTGACGCAGCCCCACGCCCTGCCTCCAGAGCCACATTGGGTGGCGGTGCCCAGCCCAGAGCCAGCCTGGGTGGCTCAGTAACCTCTCCCTCTGACGCTGGAGGGAAAAAACCATGATAGTGACCCGTCCCAACCGCAAGGAATTGCTGATCCTGGTTGCCACCGCTTTGCTGGTGCTGCTCCCATTGATCGGTCTTGGCAGTTATGTCGCCAGCAAGCACATGTGGGCGCAGGCGCGTCTGTCGGAGTTGGAGCCCCGTTTTGCGCGACTGCGCGGCCTTGATCTGCAGCGCGAGGAGATCGACGAGTCGCTGGAACGTGCCTTGCAGATCCGCGCTGAGTATGTTTACCCCGCCAGCCAGGATGTGGCGCAGACGGGCAACGCGGTGCAGCAAAAAGTGCGCAGCCTGCTGACCACCGCAGGTTTGACGGTGGTCAGCAGCCAGGTGCTGCCAGCCAAAGAGGAAAAAGGTTTTGACCGCATTCCGCTGTCGGTGCGCGCAGAAGGTGATTTGCTGGCTGTGGACAGCGCACTGGCCGTGCTGAACGAGCAACTGCCGGTGATGCTGCTGACCGATGTCGAAGTCAGAAACCAGGGAAGCTTGCAGGTAATGAATGAGAAGGTGGCGCCGCGCTTGAGCCTCCAGATGACCTTGAGCGTGTTGAGGGAGCGTCCATGAAGCGCTATACAAGTGTCATTTTGATAGCTGCCAATGTCGCGTTGGCCCTGTTGTTGGTCTGGATGTGGTTCAGCCCCAGTGGCGGGCTGAGGAATACCCAGTGGGCAATGCCCCGAGGCCAGAAGGCCAATCTGGATGGGATCGTGCCCCGCCTGGGCAAGGCGCAGGCGATGGACCAAAGACAGTTCCTGGCGATGCTCGACCGTCCGCTTTTCTCGCCCACCCGGCGCCCACCACCTCCGCCGCCTGTCGCTGCGGCAGCAGCGCCGCCTCCACCGCCCGATTACCTGGCCGATGCCGTGCTCAGCGGCGTCTATGTCAGCGCAGATGGCAAAACTGGCGGCGTCATCATCAAGTTCCAGGGCAAGGACAAGTCTCTGCCTCTGCAGGGTTTGCTCGATGGCTGGACCTTGAGTTCGATCGCAGATAACCGGGTGTATTTCACCCGTGCCGGCGTGACCAAGGAAATTGCCTTGCAAAAGGGCAAGCTGCAGCAAGGCAATGGTCCCGCCCTGGAGAGAAATGTGCCGCAAAGAGCCATGCCTGTTCAGACCGGGCAGCCCCCTGCCAATGCCAATGCCGATGCCCCACCACGCCGTCGTGGCGCAAGCCTCGGTGGCTCAAACGCTGGCCTGCGCCCTTGAGCGCGGCAATCTTTATAAATAGATGGATCCTAGGGTTAGAACCATGAAGTCTCCCGTATTTTTCAAGACAGCGCTGGTAGTTGCATTGGGCCAGATGGGCATGTTGCTGCCGCTGCATGCGCAGACAGCGGCAACCCAACCGCCTGTCCTGCCTGCAGCGCAGTCCAATGACTCGCTGCCCGTCATTCAAGCGCCCAGCATCTTGATCGGCCCCAAGTCAGGCGTTGAAGAAGAAGGCACATCGACCGAGCCTCGCGTGCTGCGCGGCACCGACAAGCTGCTCAACATCGACAAGTCGACCCCCATTGCTGGTGGTGCGCCGGTCAGCTTCCGCTTTGAAGAAGCCCCGGTGGCCGAGGTGGTGCGCACGGTGCTGGGTGATATCCTCAAGATCGACTATGTGATGCACCCGCCGCTGCAAGGCACGGTGACCTTGACGACGCCCAAGCCGATTGACCCGGACAAGGCGGTGTTCTTGCTGGAAGCCGCGCTGCAGGCCAACGGCCTGGCAATGGTGCGCGATGCGCGCGGCACCTACCAGGTCGGCAAGCCCGAGGTGCTGCGCAGCCTCGTCGGCAATGTGCGCATGGCCGGTGCCCCCGGCAGCATGGCACCCGGTTATGGCGTGATCGTGGTGCCGCTGCAATACATCGGCGCCTCCGAGATGGCCAACATCCTCAAGCCCATCATTCCGGGAGAGGCCTTGATCAAGGTGGACACGGTGCGCAATGTGCTGATCATGCAGGGCACGCGTACCCAGTCCGAGGGCTGGATGGAGATGGTCAAGACTTTTGACGTGGACCTGCTCAAGGGCATGTCCGTGGGCATCTACCCGCTCAAGCACGCATCCATCGAAGAGGTCAGTGCTGCGCTGCAGATGGTCAATGGTGGTGGTGGTCAGGCGGCCCAGGGCGGCGCTGGCTCTGCAGGTATCGCGGGCGGCACTGCCAGCGCTGCAGCACGCCGTCCCGGCCAGCCTGCCAGCGTTACCGCCGGCGGTAATGCCAACAACCAGCTCAGCGGCAATGCAGCCGCAGCGGCTGCGCTGCTGACATCGCTGGGCGACTCGAACCCACTGTTTGGCGCGCTGCGGGTGCTGCCCATCCCACGCCTCAATGCACTGATGGTGATCACGCCGCGTGCCTCCTATCTGGACGAGGCCGAGCGCTGGATTCGCCGCCTCGATGTGCCGGGCTATGGTGGCAGCGAGCCCGAACTCTATGTGTACCGCGTGCAAAACGGCAATGCCAAGTATTTGGCCCAGGTGCTCAACGGCATCTTTGGTGGCCAGCAGGGCGCCGGTGGCAATATGACCTCGGGCGTGGCACCGGGTCTGAATGGTGTCAACAACAATAACAACAACCGTTTTGGCGGTGGTTTCAACAGCTTCGGCAGTACCTCCGGCTTCTCCTCGGGCTTCGGCAACAACAACAGCAACCGCTTTGGCAACAGCGGAAATTCCCAGCAGCAGGGCGGTAGCCCCAGCATCATTGCCACCGCCATTGGCGATATCCGCGTGGTGGCCGATGAGTTCAACAACACCATCCTGGTCTGGTCCACCGGCTCGCAGTTCCGCAAGATCGAGGCATCGCTCAAGCGCCTGGATGTGGCGCCTATCCAGGTGCTGATCGAGGCCAGCATCATTGAGGTGACACTCAATGACAATCTGGCATATGGCGTGGAATGGTTGTTCCGCAACAGTGGTATCGGGGGACGCGATTACTCGGGCACGGGTAGCCTTGGACGTTTGGGTGCCACGGGGACTGGCACCGGTGCCACGGCAGGCAGCTTTACCTATTCGCTATTCAACAACGGTGGCGATATCGCCGCACGTTTGAGTGCCGTGGCGGGTAAGACCCAAGTGAAGATGCTGTCCAGCCCTTCGGTGATGGTGATGGACAACCACCCAGCGTCCATTTCGGTGGGCGAGCAGATTCCAGTGAAGGTCAGCAGCACCGTCACCTCGACCAGCTTCTTGTCAGACAATTACCAGCTCAAGGACACGGGTGTGATTCTGAATGTCACACCTTCCGTGAACTCCGGGAATATGGTCAGTCTGCAGATCGACCAATCGGTGATCGATAGCGCCGGCCTCGACACCGCGTCGCAACAGACCAAGTTCTCCAACCGCCAACTGACCAGCAAGCTGGCGGTGCGCTCGGGTGAATCGATTGTCATGGGCGGTTTGATCAGAGACCGCAATGAAGACACCAACTCAGGCATTCCCTTGCTGAAAGACATTCCGATCATCGGAAAGGCCTTTAGCACTACCAGCCGAGATACCACCCGTACGGAACTTCTGCTGGTCATGACGCCTCGTGTCATACGTACCGATGTGGATGTGCGCGAAGTCAGCGAAGAACTGCGTGACCGTTTGCGCGGCCTCAATGACGACCTCTTTGTAAAAGATGCCAACAGCGCATCCGCAGAACGCAAGCCCATCAGCACCGTGCAGCCCCTGCAGGCCCAATAAAAAGTGAGCTACTGACGCGCGTTGCGCCTAAGTTTTATATGTAAAGCATGCTAAAAACAAGCGTCATAAAGCGCCATTAGCTCCTATTTTTAATCAAACCCTGCCTTCCATTCTCTCCCCGTAGAGGCCCAAACCATCACCAGGAGCACCCATGCCCACCCGCAGCACCTTCCCCTTCGGCATCCAAGCCGCCATCGCCATCATCGCTGCCGCCACCTTGAGTGCCTGCGCTACGCAGGCCCCGCAGACGCCCGAGCAAACCGTGGCCCAGCGCGCCCAAAATTACTGGGACGCCCGCATCGCCGGCGACAAGGCCAAGGCCTACGGCTACACCCATCCGTCGTACAAGCAGGTTTACACTGAAAAAGACTTTGGCCAGCAATACCCCGGCACCTTTGCCAAATCTGTCACCGTGAAAAAAGTGGAGTGCGACGCAGAAAAATGCGATGTGGGCATTAACATGCGCGTGGTGCCGCCCATCATTGGCAACAAGATGGCGGAAGTGGACATGTACGCCACCGAAACCTGGCTGCTGGCCGATGGCCAGTGGTGGATTTATATCAAGCCCTAATAAAAACCAAGCCAAGGCCGCCAAAATTGGTTAACATCGCAGACCGGTGGTCAGCGTACCACTCGCTGAGCTAGGCGGCCTTTGGGCCGTGGGAGCGCGGGTAGGCCCGCAGTAGCCGCACGGCATAAGAGGGGGATGTTGTAAATTCTCAACAGCCCCGCAAAAAAAACACCGTCTTGCCAGCCTTGCCCGAGTGGCCTTATGCTACTATTTCTTAGCGTAAACAATCGTGGTAGTTGCGCTGACTAACTTTTTTTAACTGGAGTGTGTTTATGAAGAAAAATGTTCTGGCTCTGAGCATTGCTGCCATGATTGGCGGCTTTGCTGGTGCTGCATCTGCTCAAAACGTAGAGCCTGGCACCGGCCCCCTGGCCATCACCAACGACGCAAACTCGACGATGGATGCATCTACTGCAACCAAGTTTGCAGTGTCTGAAGGCGGTTCGGGTCACATTCTGCTGGTGCCTTACTTCACCTCGCAAGAAAAGAACATGTCGGTGATCCACGTGGTCAACACCGACCTGAACAACGGCAAGGCTGTCAAGGTGCGCTTCCGCGGCGCCGCCAACTCTGACGACCTGCTGGACTTCACCGTGTTCCTGTCGCCTGGTGACGTGTGGACTGGTGCCGTGCAAGCCAACGAAAATGGTTCGTACTTCCGTACCAACGATGGTTCCTGCACCATCCCTGACATCCGCAAGCAAGACGTGCAGTTCGGCAAGAGCCGTCTGAACAAGAGCTGGGATGCCGCCAAGCTGACCAACAACACCAAGGAAGGCTACGTTGAAATCCTCAACGCTGCTGACATCCCTGGCGACAAGATCTATGGCGCGAATGGTGACGCACAGTCCCAGCTGTACACTGCTATCAAGCACGTGAATGGCGTGGCACCTTGCACCACCACCGTTCTGGAAAAGACCCTGAACTACGAAGGTGAACTGAATACCGAAGCCCAAAAGGCCAACTACGGTTTCAACACGCCTACGGGCCAGCTGACCGGCGACTGGTACATCCTGAACGTGGACCAAACCACCACGTTCTCCGGTGCTGCTACCGCTCTGAAGGCTACTACCGCTGATAATGCTGCTGCCCGTGGTAACTACGTGCTGTTCCCACAGCAAGGTGAAACAGTTGCAGCTGCCGACAGCTTCACCGCTGACCCACTGCTGATCACCAAGCCTGCCGACAAGACCGGCAAGATCGTCAAGGGTCCTCTGGTTACGCCTAACAACGCTGACTTCCCAGACCTGTCTACGCCTTACTTCGTAGGCGGTGCTGACACTGCCGGTGTGAATGCTGCTAAGCAAGCATTTGACCTGACTGCTTCGCTGGCCAAGGGCGCTGTGAGCAACCAGTACGCTACCGACGCTAGCCTGCAAGCCAAGACTGACTGGGTGTTCTCCATGCCTACCCGTCGTTACAGCGTTGCCGCTAACTACGCTGCTACCACCGTGAACGCCGACAACTACGCAGTGTTCAACCTGGGTGTGAACGCCGCTGGTCAACTGGCAGGTGCCGCACAATCCGCA
This sequence comes from Comamonas sp. JUb58, assembly GCF_004364775.1. Lineage (GTDB taxonomy): Bacteria > Pseudomonadota > Gammaproteobacteria > Burkholderiales > Burkholderiaceae_C > Comamonas. Next base: position 52,476 of record NZ_SOAL01000005.1, on the reverse strand, counting down.
GCTACCGTGGGTGCAAATCCTACGCAAGCAGCTACCGAACTGAACTACTTCAATGGTTCTACCATCACGGTGGACGCTGCTACGGGTAACCTGTGCGTGGGCTCGACCGCTACCAAGTACTTCGACCGTGAAGAATCGTCGAAGACCGGTGGCGCTTTCACCTCGCCAGTGGACAGCAAGGTGCTGCGCTTCTGCGGTGAAACCAGCGTTCTGTCGTTCACCAACGACAAGTCGGTTCTGGGTGCAACCGTGGCTCACACTGTGACTGCTGAAGCTTATGTGAACGGCTGGGCCAATGTGAGCCTGGGCAAGCCAGCTTCGGCTGTCAACGTGGTGGGCGGTCTGCCAGTGGTGGGCTCCTCGTTCATCAAGCTGACCAACGCTGGTGGCCTGGCCAACGGCTTCAGCGGTACCTACGGTATCACCTGGCCTCACCGCTACGGCAACTAATTTGCGCAAGCAAAAAAGTTGACTTAGCCTAGGCTAAACAAAAAGGCAGGGAACTTTCCCTGCCTTTTTTCTTTCTGACAGATTTTTGATCTCTGATTCTCTGGATATGGAAAAAAGCATGAACAAGCAAATGCTGTGGAGCGCAGCCCGCCCTGTGGTGCTGGCCTTGGGTCTGGCATCGCTGTCCACCTGGGCTCTGGCGCAGGCGCCCCAGGCATTTATCACCGGCAATGGCAAAACCGTGACCTCGGCCGATGTGCAGGCCGATTCCCAGCGCATGCCCGACGATGCGCGTGCCGGCTACATGGCCAACACCAAGATCGTGCAAGAGCTGTCCACCAATCTGTACGTGCGCCGTGTGATGGCCGAGCGCGGCCGCCAGGCCGGCGTGGACAAATCCGACGAAATGCAGGCCGCCATCCAGATTGCCGTGGACAAGATCGTGTCCGACGCCTTTCTGAAGAAGTTCGATGCCGAGCACAAGCCATCGGACAAGGCCATCACTGATTTGGCCAAGGCCCAGTACCAGGCTGAAAAGGCAAAATTTGCTGAGCCCGAGCGCGTGCGCGCCGCGCATATCCTGATCTCGGGCGACAGTGCTGAATCCAAGGCCAAGGCCGAAAAGCTGCTCAAGGAGCTGAAGGGCGGTGCCAACTTTGCCACTGTCGCCAAGGCCAATTCCGAAGACCCGGGCAGCGCCGTCAAGGGCGGTGATCTGGGTACGTTCAGCCGGGGCCGCATGGTGCCGGAATTTGAAGCCGCAGTGTTCGGCCTGGCCAAGCCGGGCGATCTGAGTGGCTTGGTCAAGTCGCAGTTTGGCTACCACATCATCAAGCTGGAAGAGAAGCTTCCTGCCAAGCAACTGAGCTATGCCGAGGTGGAGTCCAAGCTCAAGGAGCAGGCAACGAATGAGCTGGTGCAAAAGGCGCGCACCGAAGCGGTCAAGGAGCTCACCGAAAAAATGACGGTGAACAAGGATGCGATCGAGGCTTTCAGCAAGCAATACGAAGCGCAAGCCAAAACGCAGGCCAAGTAATGCCTGCCTAGCGTGGGGCGCTTGCCCTGCGCCTGCAGGTATCTGCCAGGCCTAGCTGGGCTAAAATTCTACCTATTGCGACCAAGGCTGGCGCTGCGAAAGCAGTGCTGGCTTTTTTGAATTCAAGGCGGTGCCATTGACAAGCATTGGTAATGATGTTCGCGCGGTATGGAATGCGCGCTCTCTGGTGATGGTGATGGTGCGGCGTGAGGTCGCTGCCCGCCATGCGGGCACAGCGGTTGGCATTTTGTGGCCTTATCTGCAACCGCTGCTGACGGTCGCGGCTTATTACCTGGTGTTTGATATCGTGTTTTCCATGCGCCTAGGAGAGGGTGCATCCACGCATGCGGTGGGCACTTTCCTGGTGGTGGGGGCCTTGCCATGGATGGCTTTTTGCGATGCCATCGGGCGCGGCATGGGTAGTCTGCTGGAGGCGGGCGCCATGCTGCAGAAGAACCCTTTGCCGCCGGTGCTGTTCCCCGTGCGTGCCGTGCTGGCCAGCACGGCCATTTTTGGCCCACTGATGTTGCTGGTGGCGTTGTGCTACGCGCCACTGCACCATTTTCAATCGGGGCTGTTGGCATTGTTGCCGCTCATGCTGTTGCAACTGCTCATGAGCTTGCTGCTGGCCTATGCTTTGGCCATTTTTGCAGCCGCCCTGCGTGACACGGTGCAGTTGGTGGGTTTTGCGTTGTCGGTCGGTATTTACCTGACGCCGATTCTGTTTCCTATCACCATGTTTCCCGAGAACTGGCGTTGGGTTCTGTGGTTAAACCCAATGGCGTCGTATGTGCTGGGTTACCAGTCGGTGCTGCTGCAAGGGCAGTGGCCGACCATGGCCGTGTGGGCGGTAGGCCTGGTGTGGATTGGCTTGCTGGCCGGAGTGCTCAACATCCTCATTCGTCGTAGCCGTGACCAGTTGGTGGACTGGCTGTAGCCGCTCCCCACCTTCGCGCTGGCGTTGCCGCAAGCGGATGCGTGCCGGGTTTGCCCCTATTCTTGCCTAGATTTTGATGACCATGTCTTCTCAACGCTCCGGTGCCAGGCGTAAAGGCCTGCTGGGTGCTGCCCTGCTGATTGTTCTCCTGCTGTTGCTGTTGGGCTTGCGTGCCTATGTGCTGGCGGGCATAACCACAGGCTTGACCGATTGCCCTTGGTGCATGGGCGCGACGGCCGTGCAGCAGGACAGCAGCATCTTGGCGCTGTTGCTGGCCCTGACCGGGCTGTCATTGCTGACAGCGCGCTATTGGCTGCAATTGCCGTGGATGCTGATTAGCGCATTGCTCCTGCTGGCCTATGGTGTTGATGCCGTGCTGCTGAAGACCTTGGCGCAGCACCTGTACTTGAACGATATTGCCAAGTTTGGTAAGGAGATCAGTGCGATTGGCCGCTTCAGCGATGTGCTGCTGGCCTCGGCCTTGGGCAAGCTGATGCTGGTAGGTGTGGCGGTGGCTCTTGCCGTTCTTGTGCTGGCGCTTTTGCCTCGGCCACGCCGGCCCAGGGCGGCGATGGTTTGTTTTGCGGCAGCGGGACTGTGTTTTCTCATTGGGCTGTGGTCGCCGATGACGATGAAGTACATCAACTACCCTCTGTTGCAAAACTTCATTGCGGCTAACTTAGGCGACAGTGTGGACCGCAGGTATTCGCCTTCCTATGCGCAAGCATTGCGCCAAGCCTATGTGCCACCAGCACCCAGCTGCGGGCCTGGGCGCAATGTGCAGCCCAATTTGATTGTGTTGACGGTGGAATCCTTGTCGATGTACCACAGCAAGTTGTTTGGCGGCACCAATAACTACACGCCGAATCTAGATGCCATTGCCCTCAGCAATACCTATTTCCCTGATTTCATCGCCAATGGCTTTACCACCGATGGTGGCCTGATTTCTCTCATCACCGGTAAGGCGCCGGTGCCGTCGTTGGGGCGTTACCAGAGCTTTGAGGCATTTGCCGGGTTTGAGAGTCCGCAGGCTGCGTTGCCTGAGATTGTTCACGCTCACGGTTATACGGCCAACTTCTTCACCACGGGCGATCTGGGCTTTCTGGATAAACCGAAATGGCTCAAGGGGGTGGGTTTTGATGCTTGGGAGGGCGCAGAGCACCCGTTCTACGACGGTTGGAAGCGCCGCCACTTCAATGCGGCGGAGGACAAGGCGCTGTATCAGCGGTTTTTACAGTGGCTGGATGCGCGGCAAGGCAATGCCCAGCCCTGGTTATCGGTGCTCCTGACAGTATCCACCCATCCGCCCTTCATCAACCCTGAAAACGAAAGCCAGGATGAGGCTGGTGTTTTTGCTTACGCAGACAAGCAAATTGGCATGCTGTATGCGGAGTTGGAAAGGCGTGATTTTTTTCGCAATGGTGTGCTAATGATAGTCGGGGACCATCGCAGCATGACGCCACTGACGCCACATGAGTTTGCGCGATTTGGCGATAGCGCCTTGGCGCGGGTGCCGTTCGTGGTGGCAACGCAATTGCCCATTGCCAAGGGAGCTGTTGCGGGGAAGTTTCAGCAAGCGGATACACCGTCTTCCATTGCTGCATTGCTAGGTACGCAAGCGTGCCGCACAGATCGGCAAGGTGACCTTCTGAGCATGCCGCCGCAGCCCGCAAAATACGTTGTGCATGTGCGGGGAGACAGGCGCAAGCAGCTGGATATCTATTTTGACGGCCAGCAAGCCGGCGTGGAGTTGGCCGGCGACGATTCGAAATGGCTGGGAGCAAAACCGGAGAACTGGAAACAGATCATGGATGGTATTTCGCTGGACCGTATTGGACGAGGTGGCGTGGAAGAAAATGCGCTGGACTTCATGATCGATATCTTGGCTCCGAAGGCTTCCCCATCCCCCAAGGATTGAGGGAGAGTATCAATGGCTGTGGATTTTCGCTGGTTGGCGAGTGAGGGGCAGACGTAGATGAATGCAAGCAATGTGGTTCTTCAGAAGCCGGTTTTGCAGGTGCAAGGCCTGGGCAAGGAGTACAAGCTCTACGACTCGCCACGCCTGCGCGCGCGCGCCTTGTTGACGGGCCGCGCAACGCACCGCAGCCACTGGGCGCTGCGCGATGTCAGCTTCAGCCTGGAGCGCGGCCAGTGCATCGGGGTGATTGGTGACAATGGTGCGGGCAAAAGCTCGCTGCTCAAGCTGTTGGCTGGCACCATGCAGCCGTCTGCTGGGACGATCGAGCGCTCGGGGCGCATCACTGCCATTCTGGAGCTCGGCGCTGGTTTTCACCCTGACTTCAGCGGCCGCGACAACCTGTATTTTGCCGGCAGCCTGATCGGCATCAGCCATGAGGAAATGCGCAAGCTGGAGCCGGAGATCATTGCCTTCTCCGAGTTGCAGGACGCGATCGACCGGCCGGTCAAAACCTATTCCTCGGGCATGAATGTGCGCCTGGCCTTTGCGCTGGTCACCGCCGTGCAGCCCGATGTGCTGATTGTCGACGAGGCGCTGGCCGTGGGCGACCAGAGTTTCCAGAAAAAGTGCATAGCGCGCATTCTGGACTTTCGCCAAAAGGGCTGCACCATCCTTTTTTGCTCGCACAGCCCCTACCATATCCGCCATCTTTGCGATGCCGCACTGTGGCTGGAAAAGGGCCAGGTGCAGATGTTCGGTGAAACCGAGGCGGTGCTGGTGGCCTACGATGCACGCACCCGCAATTTGCAAAAGGAAAAAGACCGCCTGCAGTGGGGCGAAGATGCGCCGACGAACGCTCTGGCTATGGCGGACCATGCGGATTCTGCAGATCTGCCCGATGCCCCGGATGCACCTTTCGTCGTCAAGCCGCCCGATACCAGCCGGGTCGTTCCGCACGAAGGCGCCTGCATCCTGTCCGCCGATATCGAGAATCTGGATGGCGGTGATCCCCCGGTGCTGCGCGGTGATGACCTGGTGGTGACGATCAAGGTGCGCGGCAATGGTGATGAGGTGCCCAATGTGGGCTTCATGCTGGAGCAAAAGGATGGCGTGGGCATCACCTGCATTGCCACCCACGAAGAGGGGGCGGAGCCGCTGCGTCAGCCCGATGGGAGCTGGCAATCGGTTCTGCGTTTTACCGATTTGCCACTGCACAGCGGGGACTACACGGTGAGCGCCTATCTGTTCGATCGCTCCGGCCTCGCAGTGTATGATCATTGGTTTCAGTACCAGACCTTCCGGTTTGTGTACCCCAAGCCCTTGCCAGGCCTCGTTCGCCTCCCCCATACCTGGAGCTGAGCGCTGCGCACTGGCCGGCGAGCGCATTCCAATCTAATCTTTATGACCACGAGCTCCGAACATCCGCTCATTGATGAGGCCATGCAACTGCTGGCCGATGGCAATCGTGCCGGGGCCTCTGAGCTGCTCCTGCGTGCCCGCGCCGACAAGGCGACCTTGCTGCAGGCGCATGCCTTGATCGAACAGTACGGGCTGGACGGCTGCTTCAGCAATATCTTTGGCCTTGACTGCAGCATCTCCGACAAGGACGATATCTTTGGTTTCTTCTGCGGCCACCCATCGAGCAACAACCCCTTGCGGGACTACCTGGCCGACGGCTGGCGCACGCTGGCCGAGCTGATGACCTTGCTGGAGAGTGTGGGCAAGCCTCTGATGGGCACCCGGAACTTTCTTGAATTTGCCAGCGGGCATGGCCGTTTTACGCGGCATCTGGCCAAGGCTTTGGGCCCTGAGCGTGTGACGGTATCGGATGTGGTGGCCGATGGTGTGGCCTTTGCGAAGGCGACTTTTGGTGTGCAGGGCTTTGCCTCGGTTTCCAAGCCTGAGGACCTGCAGGCGCCGCGCCAATACGATGTGGTGTTCGTGCTGTCGCTCTTCACCCATTTGCCGCGTGCCACCTGGAACACCTGGCTCAAGGCCTTGTACGACCTGGTCGAGCCTGGCGGTGTGCTGGTCTTCACCACCCACGGCGCCAAGGCGACGGCCTATGACCGGGTCGTGCTGGATGACGAGGGCTTTTTCTTCACCCCGTTCAGCGAGTCGAACGCGATCGATTTTCAGGAGTATGGGCTGACCTTTACCTCCGAGCAGTTCGTGCGCGAACAGATCGATGCGGTCATGGGACTGGACAAGCTGCTGCGCTTCTCGCCCGTGCATTTCTGGAACCACCAGGACGCCTTTGTCCTGCAGCGTCCACTTTAAAAAAGGCGTCTGATGGCTTGGATGGATCGACTGCGCGAACGCATCTGGGGCATGGCCCCTTGGGATGCTGGCAAGATTTCCGACGAATGGTTTCGCATCCATTTTGAGTACGCCGCCGATGTAACCCACCAGTGGATTGGCAGTGTGCTGGATGTCAAACAGTCCCGGCTGCTGCAGTTTGGCTGCGGTGACAGCGTGACCGATCTGGGCATTGTGCTGCGCCATGGTGCACGGTCCATCCACTGTGTGGATGTCATGCAGGGCTACCGCAAGCTTCCCGAAGTCGCGCTGGCGCAGTTGGGCATGGCCCGCCTGCCCGCAGCGCTGAGTTACCAAACCATCCAGCCCGGTGAGGTGCTGGCTGGTCAGAAGCCCTTGTACGACGGCATCATGAGCTGGTCGGTGTTTGAGCACGTGAATCGGGAGCAGGTGCTGCCGATCCTGCGCGACCTCTACCAATGCCTCAAGCCAGGCGGCCACTTTTTCCTGCAGATCGAGCCGCTGTATTACTCGGCCTACGGCTCGCACCTGCGTCGCTTCAGCGAGGTGCCCTGGCACCATCTGCTGGCCTCCGAAGACGAACTGTGGGCAGCCGTACAGGCGCACCGCGATGCGATCAAGGCGGACGAGGCGGATCTGGCGCTGGAAGACCTAGGAATGGAGAAGTACAAGCGCTACATCTTCGATGAGTACCTGGCGCTCAACAAGTTGACGGCGGATGAGTTGGTCGCACTTGTCAAGCAGGCCGGTTTTGCCATCCTGCGCGAGAAGCGTGGCGACACCGAGCCCACTGCGCCGATCCCGGAAGCACTGCTGCAGCGTTACCCGCGCGAGGTGCTGGTCAACAACGAGATATTTTTACTGATGCAGCGTCCAGCCTGAGCTGCACGCCGGGCAGGAACGACACAAGGACGATGCCATGCAACTGCTGCGCCGACTGCAGGACAGATTTTTAGGCTTCTCCCCCTGGGACGACAGCCGGATCACCGACGAGTGGTTCCGCTCCCACTTCCACTACGCATCCGATGTGGTGGCGCAGTGGCTCAGCCCGGTGATGGATCTGAAATCCGCCCGCCTGCTGCAGTTTGGCTGCGGCGATGGGATCACCGATCTGGCCCTGGTGCTGCGCCATGGCGCAGCTGCCATCCATGGCATCGATGTGCGCCAGGAATACGCCAAGCTGCCCCGCATTGCGCAGGAGCAGCTGGGCATGCAGCGCATTCCGGCTGCGCTGAGTTTTCAGACGATCACGCCCAGCGCACCGTTGGCGGGCCAGGCGCCGCTCTATGACGGCATCATGAGCTGGTCGACCTTTGAGCATGTGCAGCGCGACCAGTTGCTGCCCATCCTGAAAGACCTGCTGGCCTGCCTGAAGCCGGGTGGGCATTTCTTCTTGCAGATCGAGCCGCTGTTCTACTCGGCCTTTGGCTCGCATCTGCGCCGCTATGACGATGTCGCCTGGCACCATCTGCTGGTGGATGAGGATGCGCTCTGGAAGGTGATTGAAGCCTATGACGGCGAACTCAGCCCCGATGAGGTGGACTTTGGCTTTGCCGATTTTGGGCCGGAGGGATACAAGCGCTTTGTGTTCAAGGAATACCAGGAACTCAACCGCCTGACCGCCGATGAGCTGGTGGCGCTGGCCAAGGAAGCGGGCTTTACGGTGGCACGTGAGGAGCGCCGCCACTATGAGCCGGCGCCCGTGCCGGAAGCCTTGTTGGCGCAGTACCCGCGCGAGGTGCTGACCAACAACGAGATCTTTTTGCTGCTGCAACGCCCCGTTTGATCGCTGGCCGGCAGCCCGCTCAGGGCCCCGGCCAGTGTGCCATCAGGCGGCGGGTTGGGTGCCTGCCGCAGACGCTGCCTGCTGCAGCGGTTCAGAAACACTGGCGCTGTAGCTCAGGCGTTGCATGCGCTGGCCCAGGCCGCTGCGGCTGAAGAGGCGGCGGTTGATCGAGGGCTGGCAGTGCAAGGGCGTGCGTACCAGCCAGCAGGTGTGGCGCACTTCAAAAGCAGGGTGGAAGTAGGGGTCGCCCTGGTCCAGGAAATCGCGCCAGCGGCTGGCGAACAGGGCCGAATCCTCGGGGTGCGGGTCATAGCCTTCGGCCTTGCCGCGGGTGATGGATTCGTGGTGGATCAAGGTGGCTTGCGGGCAGTACAGCACCCGCCAGCCCAGCTGCAAGGTGCGCAGGCACAGGTCCACATCGCCAAAGCCCACGGCCAGCTTCTCGTCATAGCCGTCGATGGCGTCAAAGGTTTCCTTTCGCATCAGCAGGCAGGCAGCGGTCACGGCAGATACCTCATGCGTGCTCACCAGGCGGCCCATGAAGGCGATGTCAACGCGGTCGGGTGGCAGCTTCAGGAACTTGCCATAGTGCTCGGCAATGCCAAAGGCGCCCACGCAGACACCGGCGTGCTGGATCGAGGTGCGATCAGGGTAGAGCAGCTGCGCGCCCACCATGCCAACACTCGGGTCCTGGCACTGCGACAGCATGTGCTCCAGCCAGCCGCTCTCCAGCGCCTCGATGTCGTTGTTGCAGAACAGGTAGTGGCTGTAGGGGCGGGTCAGCTGGCGCACGGCCCAGTTGTTGATGGCCGAGAAATTGAAGGGCCCCTGGTAGCGCAGCACGGTGGCGGTGCCTTCTTGCTGCAACTGGGCAAAGTAGTCCAGGCTGGCCTGCTCGGTTGAGTCATGGTCGATCACGATCAGGTCATAGGCGGCATGCTGCACGGTGGCGCGGATGCTGTCCACGCACTGGCGCACGAGGCTGCCGTAGTTCTTGGTCGGGATGATGATGGCCACGCGCTGGCCATCGGCGATCTGGTGCTGCGTCTCAAAGAAATTGAAGGACACGCCGGCGGCCGAGCGTGCCGCAACGCCGCTACGGTCCAGATGGCGTTGCAGCACGGCGGTCGAGGTGGCCATCACCTGGGCCATCTTGTCGTGGCCGGCCGAGCCGGTGTGGGTGCGCCATTGGTAGAGCAGCTCGGGCAGGTGCACGATGCGGCTGGCCGCTTCGCTGACCCGCAGGATCAGGTCGTAATCCTGCGAAATGCCCAGGGCCTCGTCAAAGCCGCCCAGGCTGCGCAGCAGCGCCGTGCGAAAGCCGACCATGTGCACGATATAGGGGTGGCTGCGCAGGTATTCGGGTGAGAAGGCCGGGCGGTGGAAGTACTGCAGCACCTGCTTGCCATCGGGGTTGACCAGCACTTCGTCCGAATACAGCATGTCTGGGTCATCGGCCATCACGCTTTGGGCGACGCGGTAGATGGCCTGGGGCTGGAGCAGGTCGTCGTGGTCCAGCAGCACCACAAACGGGGAGGTGGCCAGCGCCAGCGCCCGGTTGCTGGCATGCGATACGCCATGGTTGCTCTCGCCCAGGTGCAGCTTGATGCGCGGCTCCTGCGCGGCCAGTGCTTGCAGCATGCTGCGCACATGGGGCTGGGTGGAGGCATCGTCGGCGATGCACAGCTCCCAGTGCGGGTAGATCTGGGCGCGCACCGAGTCAACCATGGCGGTGAGCATGGCCGGGTCGGTGTTGTAGGTGGGAACCAGAATGGAGATGCTGACCGGCTGCGTCAATGCTGCAATCTCGGCGCGCAGCACCGGCAGCACCTCGCTGGCCAAGCGCTGCTGGTAGTCCTGCCAGGCATCGGTGGGGGCAACGGGCACGGTGGGGGCATCGGGGTGGCCCAAGGACAGCAGCTGGTGCTTGAGCATCTGGGTGCCGCCCGTGCGCCAGGCGCGCCAGAGCCGGCGGCTGTTGCTGCCCAACTGGCGTGGATCGGCGGCCAGCAGGTACATGCTGCGGCCCAGCTGGCGCAGCTTATGAGGCAGCTTGCGCAAGGTAGAGAGAGTGGATGACAAGGAGTGGCTCTTTGTTTTTGTAGCGGTGGGTGCTTGATTTGCAAGCACTATTGGCCTATTTTATTTAATTGGCCAATGGGCGCAGGCCCGTCAGGTAATCGTGTCCGTAGCTCCAGGGCTGCAGGTACTGGGCTTTCAGATCGACCGCAGCCGCCGGCGCCGGCAGCGGTGGCTGACCTTCAACGTACTGGCGCTGGCGGATGTCCTGCATCAGCGCCAGCCATTCATCGGCCGAGGTGCTCCAGGGGCGCAGCCAGGTCCAGGGGCGGCCTGCCAGGCGCTCGGGGAAGGCGCCGATATCGGGCGCGATCACCGGCACGCCGGCCTGCAGGCAGGCGCTCAAGGTGTAGCTATAGGTCTCGGGCCACAGCGCCGGGAACCAGACCACATCGGGCTGCAGGCGCGCTATCAGCGCGGGCAGGTCAGCATCGTCGTAGGGGCCATGGATGGTCAGGCTGGCATGGGGCTGGGTGCGCATGCGGCGGTGCGGGTAGCCCAGCAGGTGCAGCTCGACCGGCGCTTCGCTCTGGGCGGCGGCCAGTGCCACCGCTTCCATCACATCACCCCCCTTGGCCAGGCTGACGCCGCCGAGGATGAAGACGCGCAAGTGGGCATGGGGCGCCAGCGGCTGGCCCTTGGGCACAGGCAGCGCGGCGGCATCGGGGATGTCGTGGTGGGTGACATAGCGCACCGCTGCCTCGGGGAAGTACTGGTGCATGCGCAGCGCGGCATCCTTGCTCGGGGCCAGCACATAGCGCGCCTGGTTCAGGAACAGGCGGTGGCGCATGCGCCAGGCATCGATGTACTCGCCGGTGGGCGCCGGCTCGGCCCCCGAGCACTGCGGGCACTGCGGCACACCCAAGGCCGCATAGCGCGGGTTGTGGGTGGGTTCCATCAGGTTGATCTGCGGGCAGATGGCGTAGTAGTCGTGCGCGGTGAAGTCATAGCGCACGCCCAGCAGCTCGGGCAGGCGCATCACTTCCAGGTTCAGGCCCATCAGGTGGTGGAAGTGGATATGGCTCACGCCCAGCTCGCGCAGCAGCGCCACCAGCGCTTCCGATTGCGTGGGCCAGTGGAACTCCTCGTCATAGCCCTCGGCTGCATCCAGCCACTGCAGGCGGATGTAGTTGTCTTCCAGCGGGGTCAGGGCGAGCGATACCGCGCGGTCGCGCAGGCTGTGGGCCAGCTCCTTGACATGGCGCAGGGTGCCGCCGCCGGCGTTGTGCAACACCATCAGGATGCGCGGCAGCGGGTGCTGGCGCAGGCGCGCCTTGTCGATGGCATTGCGTGCGGCCTGGGCCGGGTTGGCTTTCAGGTGGGCTTGCACCAGGCTGTCGTAGCTGGGGTGCAGCTGCAGCAGGGTCTGGTAGGCGGCCTGCTCGCGCGGCGTCTTGCTGTCGCCAAAGCTGACGCCGCCGGTGTGCAGCACTACCGTGTCCAAGGCCAGCAGGTGGTGCCAGCCTAGGTCATGGGCGCGCATGCAGAAGTCGTTCTCTTCGCCGTAGCCCTTGCCGAACTGCGCCACATCGAACAGGCCGGTCTGCGCCAGGCAGTCGCGGCGGATGTACATGCAAAAGCCCACGCCGGTGGGCACTTCGACCGTCTGCCCGGCATTGGCGCTGGCGGCCAGGTGGTTCAGGCGCAGCAGATCGGCATCGGCCGGCAGCGCATTCTTTTCGCAAAAGCGTGGGTAGCTGCAGATCGTCGCGTTGTTGGACAGCGGCGTGACGCTGCCCACATCCGTCGCGCTGTAGGCCGCCCGGTGCAGGCGGTCCAGCCATTCGTGGGACACCTCCGTGTCGCTGTTGAGCAGCAGCACATCATGGCTGGGGTTCAGCGCCATGCCGCGGTTGACGGTTGCCACAAAGCCCAGGTTGCTGTCGTTCTCCAGCAGGTGCACGCGGCTGTCCTGCTGGGCCAGCTCGCGCAGCCAAGCGCTCAGCTCGGGCTCAGGACTGGCGTCATTGATCACCACCAGCTGGCTGTTGGTTTGCGTGGCTGCCTGCAGCACCGACTGCAGGCAACGCTGCGTATCGCCCAGGCCCCGGTAGACCGGAACGATGATGTCGACCATGGTCGCGGGCTGGGCGGCTGCCAGCGGGCGCAGCGGCTCGGCCAGGGTGTCAGCGGGCGCTGCTTCCTCGACCACGACGGCGAGCAGGGCTTCATCCTGCACCTCAGCAATCACCTCCGCTGCATCGATGGCCTCCGACACCGCTTGCACCGGCTCTGGCTCGGGCACATGCACAACGGCCGGGGCGGGAGCAGGCCGCCCGCGCAGCCGGGCCTTGGCGCTGGCCAGCTTCTGGCCGACGCGGTAGGCCTCCGAGGCCTCGATATTGCTCAAATGGGTTTGCAGGTTGCCGATATGGGTCTGCTGGCCCTGGATATGTTCTTGCTGCTGGGCGATTGCGGCTTCCAGGTTGTCCTTCTGGTCCTGCATATGGGCCTGCAGCAGGCGCAGCTGGGTGTGGGCATCGGCCTGTGCCTGCTGGGCGCGCAGCACCTCGGTATCGGCATGGCGGATGCGGGCCTGCAGCTCCTGGGCGCTATCGGCCAGCGCGGCGTAGTCGGCCGACATGGGCCAGCCCAGGCTCACTTCCAGCACAGCGCCTTCGGTATGCAGGCATTCCTGCAGCAGCGCTGGCGCAATCGGCAGGTGCAGGTGCGGGTCATCGCCGGTCAGCAACAGCAGGGTGCTGCCTGGCGCGGTGGCGGGGGCCGGCTGCCAACTGATCTGGCTGTGCGGCACCTGGGCCAGGGCTTCGGGCTGGTCTGCCTCCCAGCGCCAGCGCAGGGCGCCGCTGGCGTCATACAGGCGCATCGCATGCAGGTGCAAAAAGCCAGGGCGGTCGGCCGGGTCCCAGCGCAGGCTGGGCTGGGCGCCGTCAAAGCGGGGCAGGGCAAAACGAATGCTCTGCTGCAGCGCGCCAATCTGGCCCTTGGCAATCAGTTTGTGCGATTCGCTGAACTGGCCCGCATCGGCCCAGTACAGGTTGGTGGTGAAGCTGGCATGCGCCGTGTTGGCCTCGCTCTCGATCGCCAGCAGCGCATGGGCCTGGGCGGCAGCGGCATCGCTGCTGGGGCGGATGCTGCAGATGAACTGGTAGGCCAGCGCATCGGGCTGGGCCAGCAGGTAGCGCATCACGGCGGGCGGCAGGCTGTCGGCGGTGGTGCGGGCAAACTCGGATTCGTCGAGCGGGCGGTCAATGGTCTCCAGCGACTGCACGCTCCACTGGCCCGCCTGCATCAGCCGCAGCAGCGACTGGCGTGTGAAAAAGCGCAGGTGGGTGCTGTCGAGCAGGCCTTCTTCGCGGTAGCGCAGCTCACCCTGCATCAGCTCTATCACCAGGCCGCAGTAGCCGGCGTTGGGGATGGAGACCAGGATTTCCCCGTTCTCGGCCAGCAGATCGCGGCAGTCGGCCAGCAATTGCTCGGGCTGGCGCAGGTGCTCCAGGACATCGGCACAAACGATATAGTCATACTGACGCCGCGTAAAAGCCTCAGCCAGGTTGATCTGTTCCAGATCCGCCACAGCGAGATCGCGATAATACGGCCTGGCGAGCGCGGCCTCCTCGGCACTGAACGTCACACCATCCAGGATGCAGGCCTTGTGTTGTTGCAGGTACTGGCCCAGTACGCCTGGGCCGCAGCCCAGATCGAGCACACGGGCGCCCGGCTGTATCTTGTTCGCCAGCACGGACAGCGAGCTGCGCTGCTGGAGATCAATGTGGCGGGTGTAGACGTGGTGTTCGCGGGTCATGGATATGGGAATGGGTAGGAATTCTGCCGAGATAGGCCTGCACAGGCAGGTGAACAATGAATGACTGACAAGCAAAATCGTGTGGCAATTCTATTGTCTACATTCAATGGCGAGCGGTTTCTGCCTGCGCAGCTCGATTCCCTGTTGGCGCAAAGCCATGCGGGTTGCGATATCTGGGTGCGCGATGACGGCTCCAGCGACCAGAGCCTGGCCATTGTCCGGCGCTATGCCTGCATCCATCCGAACATCCACGTCCAGGCCGGCGAGAACCTTGGTTTTGTAGCTAGTTTTTACGAATTATTGCAAAACGTGGGCGCTGGCTATGACTTCTATTTCTTCTGCGACCAGGACGATGTCTGGCTGCCCAGCAAGGTAAGCCGCGCGCTGGCGCTGCTGGTGGCAGCGCAGGGCGCGGCGCTGTACTGCTCGCGCACCCAGTATGTGGACCGAGATCTGCAGCCCATCGGCCCCTCACCCGATTACGACCACAGCTATATAGGTTGGGGCAATGCGCTGGTACAGAACATTGCGACTGGTTGCACGATTGCGCTCAACAGTGCGGCGCGCGAGCGCCTGCTGTCCCAGCGCCCCGGCTTTTGCCTGGCGCATGACTGGTGGGCCTACCTGGTGGTGTCGGCCTTTGGCCAGGTGGTGTTTGACAGCGAGAGCCACATCCTCTACCGCCAGCATGGCAGCAACACCATCGGCATGCAAAAGCAGGGCCTGGCCGGCCAGTGGGCGCGCGTGCAGCGCTTTTGGCGCAGGCTGCGCCAGGCGGGCCCGGGCTGGATCGACCAGCTGAGCGAGTTTGACCGGCTGCATGGCCCCAGCCTGCCCGATGCCCAGCGCCGCCAGCTGCGCATGCTGATCCGCTCGCGCAGCAGCTGGATCACGGCGCTGCGCGCCTCGGCCCAGCACTATTACTGGCGCATGAGCCAGGTCGATACCGTGATCCTGCGCGTGCTGCTGGCGCTGCGCCTGTACTGAGGCGCTGTTACAACCAGCCGCGCCGGGCTGATTTCAGCGCGGGCCGCTGATGGATAATGCCCGCTGATGTCCGCCAGCCCCACTTCACCGCTCCACTCCCTTCCCCCCATTGCCCTGTCTGTCGTCAGCCATGGCCATGGTGCGATGGTGCAGCAGCTGCTCGATGCCTTGGCCGTGCATGGGGCGGGTGGCGCCGGTGTCAGCCGTGTGGTGCTGACCTTGAACCTGCCCGAGCCCGCGCCCCTGGCACCCACCAGCGGCTGGCCCTTTGTGCTGGAGCTGCGCCACAACACCGTGCCGCAAGGCTTTTCCGCCAACCATAATGCCGCCTTGGCGGGCGCGACCGAGCCGCTGGTCTGCGTGCTGAACCCGGATGTGGACCTGCGCGGCGGCAATCCCTTCCCGGCCCTGGTGCGGGCTGTGCAGCGCCAAGGCGTGGGCCTCGCCTACCCGATGCAGGTAGATGAAAACGGCCATCTGCAGGACAGCGAGCGGGAGCTGCCCACCCCTTGGTCCCTGCTGCGCCGCTATGCGGTCAAGCGCCGGGAGACTCGGGCTGAATGGGTCAACGGCGCGATGTGGCTGCTGCCCACCCCGGTCTGGCAGGGCATTGGCGGGCTCAATACTGCGTACTTCATGTACTGCGAGGATGTGGAGCTGTGCCTGCGCTTGCGCCTGGCGGGTTGGACCCTGGCACGTGCCGATGCGGTGGTGGGGCATGCGGGGCAGCGGGCCAGCCACCGCCGGGCCCGCCATGCTTTGTGGCATATTCGCAGCTTGCTGCGGCTCTGGGCCTCGGCAGTTTTCTGGCGCGCCCGGGCCTTGCTCCGGCGCACCCCCACGGCAGCACTCACGATGACTGAATAATGATTTTCCTGGCAGTGGTCGCTTTTCTATTTACGCTGATTGGCGCGGGTTTCATCGTGCGCCGCATGCGCGGCCACGCCAAACGCTATGGCAAGGATTTGCCCCAGCGCTTCCATATGGGCAATATTCCGCGCCTGGGCGGCCTGGCCATGTTCAGCAGCCTGGTGCTGACGGTCGTTGTCGCCGGCCTGCAGAACTGGTGGGGCTACTACGGCAATGCACTGCACTGGAACCAGTGGGTGCTCTACTTCTTCATGGCCATGCTGCCCGCCGTGGCCGGCGGTATCGCCGAGGACATGACCCAGCGCATGACGGTGCGCTACCGCCTGGTGCTGACCCTGCTGACCGGCCTGCTGGCGGTTTACCTGCTGGGCATGACGGTGCCGCGCATGGGCCTGGTCTGGCTCGATACCGCGCTGAGCGCCGCGCCCTGGCTGGGCATGGCGCTGGCCGTGCTGGCCATTGCGGGCCTGCCGCATGCCTTCAACATCATCGATGGCTACAACGGCCTGGCCGGCATGGTGGCGGTCATCATCTGCGCGGCGCTCACCCATGTGGCGCTGCAGCTGGGCGACCGTGAGCTGGCGGCGATCCTGGTGATCACCGCAGCCGCCACCCTGGGCTTCATGTTCTGGAACTACCCCATGGGCCAGCTCTTTGCCGGTGATGGCGGCGCCTATGTCTGGGGCATCGTGATCGCCTTTTGCAGCATCACCCTGGTGCAGCGCCACCCCATCGTCTCGCCCTGGTTCCCGATGCTGCTGCTCATCTATCCGGTCTGGGAAACCATGTTTTCCATCTACCGCAAGCTGGCCCGGGGCGACTCGCCCGGCATGGCCGATGCGCTGCACCTGCACCAGCTGATCTACCGCCGTATCGTGCGCAGCGTGCTCGATGAAAACGCTGCGCGCCGCATGCTGCGCCGCAATAACCGGACCGCTCCGTATTTGTGGGCGTTCACTTTGCTCACCGTGGTGCCGGCGGTCCTGTTCTGGCGCAATACCTATATCCTGATCGGTTTCTGTGCGCTGTTCTGTGTCTCCTATGTCGCTGCCTATCTGGTGATCGTGCGCTTCAAGCTACCAGGCTGGATTCGCTGATCAGCAGGCAGGCGGCACTTTGGGGCACAATGCGCGTTTTGCATCTTCTCCGCTGCTGTAAAGGCCTGCAACCATGACGACTCCTTCTCTCTCCATTGCCCCGCGCGACAAGGCTGAAATTCTGGCGCAGGCGCTGCCCTACATCCGCAAGTTCCATGGCAAGACCATGGTCATCAAGTACGGCGGCAACGCCATGACCGACCCAGAGCTGCAGGCCGACTTTGCCGAAGACGTGGTGCTGCTCAAGCTGGTGGGCATCAACCCTGTGGTGGTGCACGGCGGTGGCCCACAGATCGAAAACGCACTGAAGCGCCTGGGCAAGGAGGGCAAGTTCGTGCAGGGCATGCGCGTGACCGACTCCGAAACCATGGAAGTGGTGGAATGGGTGCTGGCCGGCGAAGTGCAGCAAGACATCGTGGGCCTGATCAACCAGGCCGGCGGCAAGGCCGTGGGCCTGACCGGCCGTGACGGTGGCCTGATCCGCGCCCAAAAGCTCAAGCTCAAGGACAACAAGGACCCATCGGTCGAGCACGATGTGGGCCAGGTCGGCGACATCCTGTCCATCGACCCCAGCGTGGTCAAGGCACTGCAGGATGATGCCTTCATCCCCGTGGTGAGCCCGATTGGCTTTGGTGAGAACAACGAGAGCTACAACATCAACGCCGACGTGGTGGCCAGCAAGCTGGCAACGGTGCTGCAGGCGGAAAAGCTGATGCTGCTGACCAACATCCCCGGCGTGCTGGACAAGCAGGGCCAGCTGCTGACCGAATTGACCTCGCGCCAGATCGATGACCTGATTGAGGACGGCACGATCTCGGGTGGTATGCTGCCTAAATTGGCTGGCGCCATCGATGCCGCCAAGAGCGGTGTCAATGCCGTGCATATTGTCGATGGCCGCGTGCCACACGCGATGCTGCTCGAAATTCTGACCGACACGGCCTACGGAACAATGATTCGTAGTTATTGATACATTTGATTGCGTAATTGATTTGTGCATCTAGCAATGCACATGATTTTTATCATTTTTCTGCAGTTCTTTTGCAGTAAGATGTTACAGAGGGCCCAAGGTTGCGCTAGCAACCTGTGAGGCGAGTGCCTTACTTTTATCAATAAAAAATACCTGGCGGTGTTGGGAGACTGCGTCGGGTGCAGCCTCATATTCAACGCATGTCTGATCAAGAATCTTCTTTCGCCGCCGACCTCGTCGATGCGCCGCTAGAAGCCGCTAACCCGGCACCTACCCGTAAACGTCCAAAACCCGGAGAGCGTCGAATCCAGATTCTGCAGACGCTGGCAGCCATGTTGGAGCAGCCAGGCGCAGACCGCATCACCACGGCTGCACTGGCCGCGCAAATGTCGATCAGTGAAGCCGCCTTGTACCGCCACTTTGCCAGCAAGGCCCAGATGTACGAAGGCCTGATCGAGTTCATCGAGCAGTCCGTCTACAGCCTGGCCGTGCAGATCACCGGCCGCGATGTGCCCGACCCCGCCAAGACCGTGGAGCAGGGCATTGCCCAGGCCCACCGTGTGGTGGCCATGGTGCTGCAGTTTGGCGAGCGCAACCCCGGCATGGTGCGCGTGATGCTGGGCGACGCCCTGCAGTCCGAAAACCCCCGCCTGCAGCAGCGCATGCAGCAGTTCTTCGAGCGCATCGAAACCACCTTGCGCCAGTGCCTGCGCGTGGTGCCCGGAGCGGACGCCTCGGTCACGCCGACGGTGGATGCCAATGTACGCTCCAGCGTGCTGATGTCCTTCCTGATTGGCCGCCTGCAGCGCTTTGCGCGCTCTGATTTCCGCCGCCTGCCGACCGAGCAGCTCGACAGCTGCCTGTCCTTGATGGCGCACTGACGCCACCCAGCCCCCATCGCAAAAGCTGCTGTGCCTGTCCAGGCCAGCAGCTTTTTTCATGGCTGGAATGGCGGGGTGCTGTGGTTTACCCTTGCTTTGCACTGCAGCCGTTGGCAGCACACTGGGTTTGTGCAAGAATCAAAAAAAGAACGACCGTGCTATTTTTTGATTTATGACCAAATCCCTTGCCTCCACCCCGGGCCCTGCCGAGATCGCCAAGCTGGCCAAAGGCGCCCAAACGCGTGCTGCGATTGTGGACGCCGCCTTGTCGCTGGCCGCGCAAGAGGGGCTCGATGGCCTGTCGCTGGGCATGGTGGCACTGGCCATGGGCATGAGCAAGTCCGGCGTGTTCGCCCATTTTGGCTCACGCGAGGAGCTGCAGTGCTCGGTGGTGCGCGAATACCACGAGCGCTTTGAGCGCGAAATCTTTGTGCCCGCGCTGCAGGTGCCGCGCGGGCTGGCCCGTTTGCTGCACATGGCCACGGGCTGGATGGGCAGCACCGCCCAGCCCAATGATGCCAGCCGCCTCTACGGCAGCCTCTACATCAGTGGCGCGGTGGAGTTTGATGACCGCCCCGGCGATGTGCGCGATGCGCTGTCCGAGTCGGTGCATATCTGGATGGATGCGATGCGCCGGGCGATTGTGCAGTCGCAGACCGAAGGCCAGTTGCGCAGCGATGTGGCGCCCGACCAGGTGCTGTTCGAGCTGCACGGCATCATCTTGTCGCTGCACTACGAAACCCGTTTTCTCCATGGCCCGCTGGCGCTGCGCCATGCCGCCGCTGGCCTGCGCGGCGTACTGCTGCGCCATGCCGTCCACCCCGAGCGCGAGGCCGCGTTGATCGATGCCGCGCTCGCTCCATGCCTGGCGGCGCAGCCCGATGCGGCGGCGCCCGCTTCCGTTTCTGTTTGACCTCGTCATTTTTCCAAAGGACTTTCCATGCCTCAGTACACCCCGCCGCTGCGCGACATGCAGTTCCTCATGCAAGAAGTGCTGGGCCTGCCCGCCCGTTTTGCGCAGCTGCCCGCCTATGCCGATGTCGACAGCGGCACCATGGATGCGATCTTGGAAGAGGCCGGCAAGTTCGCGGTCGAAGTGGTGCAGCCACTCAACCTGTCGGGTGATGCCGAAGGCTGCACGCGCAACCCGGCCGATTCGAGCGTGACCACGCCCAAGGGTTTCAAAGAAGCCTATGCCAAGTACGTGGAAGGCGGCTGGGCGGCCTTGTCCTGCGACAGCAGCTATGGCGGCCAGGGCCTGCCCTTTGTGCTGAACCAGTGTCTGTATGAGATGCTCAACAGCGCCAACCAGGCTTGGGCCATGTACCCCGGCCTGTCGCATGGCGCCTATGAGGCACTGCATGTGTATGGCTCGGACGAGCAGAAAAAGCTTTACCTGCCCAAGCTCACCAGCGGCGAATGGACCGGCACCATGTGCCTGACCGAGCCCCATTGCGGCACCGATCTGGGCATGCTGCGCACCAAGGCCGAGCCGCAGGCCGATGGCAGCTACAAGATCACCGGCAACAAGATCTTCATCAGCGCCGGTGAGCACGACATGACCGACAACATCGTGCACCTGGTGCTGGCCCGCCTGCCCGATGCGCCCAAGGGCAGCAAGGGCATCAGCCTGTTCCTGGTGCCCAAGTTCCTGGTCAATGCCGATGGCTCGCTGGGTGCGCGCAACCCCATCAGCTGCTCGGGCCTGGAGCACAAGATGGGCATCCATGGCAATGCCACCGCGCAGATCGCCATCGACGGCGCCGTGGGCAGCTTGGTTGGCCAAGCCAACAAGGGCCTGCAGGCCATGTTTGTGATGATGAATGCCGCGCGCCTGGGCGTTGCCAACCAGTCGCTGGGCCTGATGGCCGTGGCCTACGAGAACGCGCTGGCCTATGCCAAGGACCGCCTGCAGATGCGCAGCCTCTCGGGCACCAAGGCCAAGGACCTGCCGGCCGATCCCATCATCGTGCACCCCGATGTGCGCCGCATGCTGCTGACCGCCAAGGCTTACAGCGAAGGTGGCCGCGCGATGATGATCGCCACCTCGGCCCAGGTGGACGAAGAGCTGAACCACCCCGATGAAGCCGTACGCAAGGCCCATGCCGCGCAGGTGGCCTTGCTCACCCCCATCCTCAAGGCCTTTCTGACCGACAAGGGTTTTGAGGTGACCGTGCTGTGCCAGCAGGTGTTTGGCGGCCATGGCTACATCCACGAAACCGGCATGGAGCAGTTTGTGCGCGATGCGCGCATCAACATGATCTACGAAGGCACCAATGGCATTCAGGCGCTGGACCTGCTGGGCCGCAAGGTGCTGGGCGACCAGGGTGCGGCACTCAAGGCACTGGGCAAGCTGGTGCAGGGCCTGGTCGAGGAAGAGGGCGTCAACGAGCGCATGGCCGATTTCATCAACCCGCTGGCGCAGCTGGCCGGCCAGATGACCGGCATCACCACCGAGCTGGGCCTCAAGGCGCTGCAGAACCCCGACGAAGTGGGCGCGGCTGCCACCGACTACCTCTGCGTGATGGGCCATCTGGTGATGGGCTACTGGTGGGCACGCATGGCCCAGACCGCGCTGCGTGCACTGGCCGAAGGCGATGTGGCCGACAAGACTTTCTATGAAGGCAAGCTGCAGACGGCTCGCTTTTACTTTGCGCGCCTGTTCCCCGAGGCAGGCCTGCGCGTGCGCACCATGCGCACCGGCAGCAAGCTCTTGATGAATACCGACGCTGCGCTGGCTTGACAGCTGCAGTGCTGCCAAAAAACACCCAAGGAGACCCTGATGCAAACCTTGCTGAAACCTGTGCTGATGGTGGCTGGCAGCTTGGCGCTGGCACTGCCAGCGCTAGCTGCGGACCTGTCGCCGGTGGGCCTGTGGCGCACCTTTGACGAGAAAAGCGGTGAGCCCAAGTCCGAGGTGCGCATCAGCGACAGCGGCGGGGTGCTCAGCGGCAAGGTGGAAAAGCTGCTGCGCAAGGGCGCTGATCCGCAGGCCGTCTGCGACCGCTGCACCGATGACCGCAAGGGCCAGCCGCTGGTGGGGCTGGAGATCATCCGGGGCGCCAAGCAGGCGCAAGGCAAGGCAGTCTGGGAAGACGGCAAGATCCTGGACCCCGAAAACGGCAGCACCTACAGCCTGAAGCTCACGCCTGCCGACAACGGCAACAAGCTCGATGTGCGCGGATCGATCGGCCCCTTTGGCCGCACGCAGACCTGGTCGCGCGTCGAATAGGTTTTGACTGAAACTGGCTGCCAGCCTGTAATTGGAAAGCGCTGGCGGCTCTCAAAAGTGGAGTAACCATGTCCCGATTTGTGGTGAAAAAAGTGGCGGTGCTCGGCGCCGGGGTGATGGGAGCGCAGATTGCGGCCCACCTCGTCAATGTGCGCGTGCCCGTGGTGCTGTTTGATCTTCCGGCCAAGGAAGGCCCCAAAAGCGCAATTGCCCAGAAGGCCATTGCCAACCTGAAAAAGCTCAAGCCCTCGCCGCTCGGCGTGGCAGCAGAAGCCGATCTGATCACGCCCGCCAACTACGAAGAACACCTGGCGCAGCTCAAAGACTGCGACCTGGTGATCGAGGCGATTGCCGAGCGCATGGACTGGAAGCGCGACCTCTACCACCAGATTGCGCCCTTTGTCGCGCCCCATGCGATTCTGGCCTCCAACACCTCGGGCCTGTCGATCACGGCGCTGTCCGAGGCGCTGCCCGAACAGCTGCGCCACCGCTTCTGCGGTATCCATTTCTTCAACCCACCGCGCTATATGCAGCTGGTGGAGCTGATCCCGACCGCAGCGACCGAGCCCCAGGTGTTGGACCAGCTCGAGAGCTTTGCCACCAGCCAGTTGGGCAAGGGCGTGGTGCGCGCCAAGGACACGCCCAATTTCGTCGCCAACCGTGTCGGCGTGGCTGGCATGCTGTCGACCATCGCCGAGGCCGATCGCTTTGGCCTGAGCTACGACGTGGTTGACGACCTGACCGGCAAGAAGCTGGGCCGCGCCAGCTCGGGCACCTTCCGCACTGCCGATGTGGTGGGCTTGGACACGCTGGCCCATGTCATCGCCACCATGCAGACGCAGCTGACGGCGCAGAGCGACTCGTTCTACGCCAGCTACACCACGCCGGCGGTGCTGACCAAGCTGATCGCCGATGGCGCGCTGGGCCAGAAGACTAAGGCGGGTTTTTACCGCAAGACCAAGATGGGCATCGAGCGCTTTGACCCCGAGCACCAGGCCTATGTGCCCTCGGGCGAAAAGGGCAATGACGTCTACACCCGCATGCTGAAAAAGCCGGCCGGCGAGCGCCTGCAGCTGCTGCGCAATAGCGAGGGTGCGCAAGGCCAGTTCCTCTGGGCCATCTTGCGCAACAGCTTCCACTACGCCGCCGTGCACCTGAAAGACATTGCCGACAATGCCCGCGATGTGGATCTGGCCATGCGCTGGGGCTTTGGCATGCAGCAAGGCCCGTTTGAGCTGTGGCAAGAGGCCGGCTGGCTGCAGGTGGCCAAGATGGTGCAGGAAGACATCGACGCGGGCAAGGCGCTCAGCACCGAGCCGCTGCCGCAATGGGTGTTTGAAGGCCCGGTCGCAGAGGCGGGCGGTGTGCACACGGCGCAGGGCTCCTGGAGCGCGGCCGAAAACCGCTTTGTGCCGCGCCGCGATCTGCCGGTCTATGCGCGCCAGCTCTTCCCCGAGCGCGTGCTGGGTGAGGCGAGTGCGCCCGCACAGGACTGGAGCACAGCAGGCCGCACCTTGGCCGAGAGCAAGGCCTCGCGCAGCTGGACCCTGGATGACCAGGTGCTGGTCTTCAGCATCAAGACCAAGATGCATGCCATCAGCCCCGATGTGATGGAAGACCTGCAGGCCGCGCTGGCGCTGGCCGAGAAGGACTTTGACGCGATGGTCGTCTGGTCGGGCGATGCCCCTTTCAGCGTGGGCGCGGATCTGCAGGCGATGATGCCGGCCTTTGTGCTGCAAGGCCCGATGGCCATCGACCAGATCGAGCAGGTGATGCAGCAGCTCTTCCTGTCAGTGCGCTATGCGCAGATCCCCGTGGTGGGCGCTGTGCATGGCATGGCACTCGGCGGCGGCTGTGAGCTACTGCTGCACTGCGCACGCCGCGTGGCGCATATGGAAAGCTATATCGGCCTGGTCGAAATGGGCGTGGGCCTGGTGCCCGGCGCCGGCGGCCTCACCAATGTGGCCTACCAGGCGGCGCGCCATGCGCAGTATTCCACCGGCACGGATCTGCTGCCCTTCCTGGCCAACGGCTTTACCGCTGCGGCCAAAGCCACGGTCGGCACCAGCGCGCTGGAGTCGCAGGCCATTGGCTACTTGCAGGCCGATGATGTCATCGTGCCGCACCGCGACGAACTGCTGTTTGTGGCGCTCACCCAGGCCAAGGCCATGGCGGAGTCGGGCTGGCGTCCACCGCAGCGCAAGCCTTTCCCGGTAGCGGGCCGCAGCGGTGCTGCCACCCTGCGCAGCACCCTGGTCAACATGCGCGAGGGCGGCTTTATCAGCGAGCACGACATGCTGATTGCCAGCCATATGGCCAATGTGGTCTGCGGCGGCGACGTGGATGCCGGCACCCTCGTGAACGAGGAATACCTGATGGCGCTGGAGCGCAAGGCCTTCACCGACCTGATCGTGAAGGAAAAAACCCAGGAGCGCATTCTGGGCATGCTGAACACCGGCAAGCCCGTCCGCAACTGAGGCCCAGCATGCAAGACCGCGCCCTGCTCTCCAACCCCCTCTCCCGCAAGCGGGAGAGGGCAGGGGTGAGGGCGGATGTCAAAGTGCAGCAAGCTCGCGCCCTGCGCCAATCCCCCACCACCGCAGAGCAACTGCTGTGGCGCCACCTGCGCAACCGCCAACTGGCGGGCGCCAAGTTCCGCAGACAGCATCCTCTGGGCCCGTACATCCTGGATTTTGTCTGCCTGGAGCATGGGCTGGTGGTGGAGGTGGATGGTGGGCAGCATGCGGATCTGCAGGCGCAAGCCTATGACCAGCAGCGCAGCGCGTGGTTGCAGCAGCAAGGCTTGCAGGTGCTGCGGTTTTGGAACCATGAGGTTGTACAACAAACGAATGAGGTGCTTGCGCAGCTGCTGCAGGCCCTCACCCCGGCCCTCTCCCGCTTGCGGGAGAGGGAGGTGAATACAGAGGACTAGTGACCATGAGTAAACAAGTTCAAGACGCCTACATCGTTGCGGCGACGCGCACGCCGATTGGCAAGTCGCACAAGGGCTATCTGCGCAATATGCGACCCGATGATCTGCTGGCCACCACGATGAAGGCCGTGCTGGCGCAGGCGCCGGGGCTGGATCCGCAGGCGATCGAGGATGTGGTCTGCGGCTGCGCGATCCCCGAAGCCCAGCAGGGACTGAATGTGGCGCGCATCAGCGCGGTGCTGGCAGGGCTGCCGGTGGGGGTGGGCGGCGTGACGGTCAACCGCTTTTGCGCATCGGGCCTGACCGCTTTGCAGATGGCGGCCGACCGCATCCGCGTGGGCGAGGCCGATGTGATGATTGCCGCCGGTGTCGAGAGCATGAGCATGGTGCCGATGATGGGCAACTCGCCATCGCTGTCACCATCCATCTTTGAGCGCGAAGGCGATGTCGGCATTGCCTACGGCATGGGCCTGACGGCAGAAAAAGTCGCGCAGCGCTGGAAGGTGAGCCGCGATGCCCAGGATGCCTTTGCACTGCAGTCGCACCAGCGCGCGCTGGCAGCGCAGCAGGCGGGCGATTTTGCCGCCGAGATCACGCCGATCACCGTGACCGACCGGGGTGTGGACATTGCCAAGGGCGAGGCGGTGAGCCGCTCGCGCACCATCAGCCTGGATGAAGGGCCGCGCCCGGACACCTCGATCGAAGGCCTGGCCAAGCTGCGCACCGTGTTTGCGGCGCGTGGCTCGGTCACTGCCGGCAACAGCTCGCAGACCAGCGATGGCGCCGGTGCGCTGCTGGTGGTGAGCGAGGCGGCGCTCAAGCGCTTCAACCTGACGCCGCTGGCCCGTTTCGTCAGCTATGCCAGCAAGGGCGTGCCGCCCGAGATCATGGGCATCGGCCCGATTGAGGCGATCCCGGTCGCGCTGCGCCATGCTGGCCTGTCCTTGCAGGACATGGACTGGATCGAGCTGAACGAGGCCTTTGCCGCGCAGTCGCTGGCCGTCATGCAGCAACTGGGCATGGACCCAGCCAAGGTCAACCCCATGGGCGGCGCGATTGCGCTGGGCCACCCGCTGGGTGCCACGGGCGCCATCCGCGCCGCCACCGTCGTGCATGCGCTGCAGCGCAACAAGCTCAAGTACGGCATGGTGACCATGTGCGTGGGCATGGGGCAGGGCGCGGCGGGCATTCTGGAGCGCGTCTAAACCGGCGCAGGCCAGGGCATCTGTCGCCCACTAGGCTGCAACAGATGCCGTTGGCTGCTAATGTCGGGTGGCAGAAAATGCAACTGCAAGACCGGTCTTGAAAGGCTTGGTACGGGCATATGGCGTTTTCAGCGGATTCGAAAATTTCTGCGAAAGATGTCCGAATGAGTGAACTCTCCACCTCCAGCGAACGCCATGCCTTTGACCGTGCCATGGCGATGGAAGCGACCGGCCCGAACCAGTATGCGGCGCAGGCCAGCAGGGACTACTGGAACATGGTCGGGCCCTATGGCGGCATCACAGCAGCCCAAGTGGCCCAGGCCGTGCTGCAGCACCCGCAGCGCCTGGGGGATCTGGTGGCGATCACCGTGAACTACGCCGGCGCGGTGGGCGAGCGCCCTTATGTAATCGAAGCCATCCCCGCCCGCACCAACCGCAGCACCCAGCACTGGATCATCACCCTGCGCGAGCAGGACGCGCAAGGCCAGTGGTCCACCACGACCACGGCGACAGCGATGACGGCCCTGGCGCGCGATACCTGGTCGGACGACGAATACGCCATGCCCGAGGTGCCGCCTGCGAGCGCGGTGGAGCGCTACACCACCGACTTCCGCGTGGAATGGCTGAACCGCTACAACATCCGCCCGCTGCTGGGTGGCTACCCGACCGAGTGGGATGGCGCGAGCAGCCCCAGCCTGAGCCGCATGTGGGTGGGCGACGAGCCCCCGCGCCCGCTGGATGTGCCGGCGCTGACCTCGCTGTGCGATGTGTTCTTTCCCCGCATCTGGCTGCGCCGCGCCAAGCGCGTTCCGGTGGGCACCGTGTCCTTGACGGTCTATGTGCATGCCAGTGCCGAGCAACTGGCCGCCGTGGGCAGCCAACCGGTGCTGGCCCAGGCCCAGGGTCAGGGCTTTCGCGATGGTTTTTTTGACCAGACCGCGCAGATCTGGTCGCCCCAAGGCGTTTTGCTGGCCACCAGCCACCAGCTGGTCTATTACAAGGAATAAAGCGCTCCAAATCCGGTTAGCATGCCAGCGTCTTCGGTGTGCGCCCTGGCAGCGGCCCGGGCCCGGCACCGACCCCTTTTTTGAGAGACTGTTATGACGATCCAATCCTCCTGCGACGATATCCGGGTGCTGGCCGAAGCGGGCATCTGCACCATCACCTTCAACCGGGTGGCCAAGAAGAACTCGCTGACCGGCGCCATGTACCTGGCCTTGGCGGAGATCCTGCAGCAGGCCGCCAGCAGCGCCGATGTGCGTGTGGTGCTGTTCCAGGGCGATGCCTCGGTGTTCACCGCTGGCAACGATCTGGGCGATTTCCTCCACGGCCCCAAGCCCGATGACAATGCGCCGCCGTTCCAGTTCCTGCAGGCGCTGGCTGCCTTCCCCAAGCCCATCGTTGCGGCCGTCTGCGGCCCGGCCGTGGGCATTGGTACGACGATGCTGCTGCACTGCGATCTGGTCTATGCCGGTGACAACGCGATGTTCTCGCTGCCCTTCGTCAACCTGGGCTTCTGCCCCGAAGGTGCATCCAGCCTGCTGCTGCCGCAGCTGATGGGCCACCAGCGTGCCTGCGAGGCCTTGCTACTGGGCGACCCCTTCATGGCTGAGGCGGCACTGGAAGTGGGCCTGGTCAACCGCGTGGTGCCACCGACCGAATGCAACACCATCGCCCAGGCGCAAGCCGCCAAGCTGGCCGCCAAGCCACTGGCTTCGTTGATGGCGAGCAAGCGCCTGCTCAAGAGCGGCCAGATGGCTGCCGTGCAGTCGCGCATCGCCGAAGAAGGCCGTGTGTTTGCCGATCTGCTGCAGCAGCCCGCTGCCAAGGAGGCAATGCAGGCCTTTATGGAAAAGCGCAAGCCCAACTTCAGCGGTCTGTAATCGCTGCTTAGGCTGCCTTGGTGGGCGCCAGCTTGCCAATGCGGCAGCCCTGCGCCGCCAGCAGCGCACCAAACGCCGGCGAGCGCAAATAGGCCCATTCCACCGGCCGCTGCTGACCAATCGCGTCCTCCGGCATCGGCGTTTGTGCTGGGTGGCACATCAACAGACTGCCGTCTTGGCATTCGGCCAGCCATTGCGCCATCAGGGCGCCATAAGCGGCCTCCGTCGGCGCATCAAACCCATAGACCCCCCCAAAGCCCTGGTTGGTGGCCCAGTGCTGGCGCTGCAGCTGGTGGCTCAGGCGGTAGCCGCCCAGCAGCGCGATCGTGGCCGATTTGGCCTGCCAGCGCAAAGCGCCCACAGGGGCCGTGGAGCGGATCCAGATCTGCCGGGCGGCCGCGCCATAGCGGGCGCTGAGCTCGGCCAGCATCGCTTTGCGCACGCCGGGCAGCTGGTGCACATGCTGGTGGCCATCCACATAGACGGGCGGCATGCCCAGCGCATCCTCAAAGGCATCGAGCTGGCGGCGCCAGGCATCGCGCAGCGCAGTGGCAGACAGCCGGGCGGTATAGGCCTGGCTGAGAATGCGCGTGATGGGGGTATCGGGCGCTAGGCCATGGCCTTCGGTCAGGTTGAAATGCAGGCCCAGGTCCAGCTGGTCGCGCACCGCAGGCAAGGCCCGCGCCGCTGTGAGCCAGCCCGGGGCCGTGGTCATGCAGCTGGTGGCAGACAGGCGGCCCAGCGCCGCCAGCTCCAGCACGGCGGCATCAACGGCCGGGTGCAGCGCAAAATCATCGGCGCAGAGGGTGATGTTCTTCATGGTGCTCAGTGCGGTGCAGCATGGGCAAATGCCCAGCACTTGGCCGCGACAAAGGTGAATATCGCTACGACGACAAGCACCGCGACCAGGCTCCAGGCATAGTGCCAGTGCAGCTGGTGCAGGGCCAGGTAGTACAGCAGTTCATTGAGGGCGAAAGAGCTGCAGGCGACCAGAAAGAAGCGCGGCAACGCCTGGGCATGCGGCGCTTTTTTATCGGCAAAGGTCAGCCAGGCGTGGCCGCTGTAGCTGACCACAAAGGCGACCAGAAAAGCCAGCACATTGGCCAGCAGCGGCGCCATGCCCGCGCCGCCGACCAGGAGCAGCACTACCATCAAGTGGGTGGCTGCCGCCGAGCCGCCCACGGCAATGAACTGCAGGCCTTGCGGCAGCCTGCGCAGGCGCTCGGCCAAGGCAGCGATCAGCAAGTTCAGGACTCCGGCGGCATCGGCGCGACCGGTGCTGGCGCCGTGGCCGATGCGGGCACATGCGGGGGCGCAGCGGGTTCGCTGCTCACGGGGCTGCGGTCGTCGTTGTTCGCCACGATGTACAAAGGCCGGCGCTTGACCTCGTCATAAATGCGGCCGATGTACTCGCCCAGCATGCCGATGGACATCAGCTGCACGCCGGAGAACAGCATCAGGCCGGCGGCCAAGGTCGGCCAGCCGTCGATGGGGTTGTCCAGCACGATGGTCTCGATGGTGATGTAGATGCCGTAGATGATGGCCATCACCGAGATGCAAAAGCCCACCAGGCTCCAGATGCGCAGCGGCAAGGTGGTGAACGAGGTCAGCCCCTGGAAGGCCAGTGCAAACAGCCGGTGAAAATTGAAGCTGGACTGGCCGCTGCGCCGGCTATCGGGCACAAAGGGCAGGGCCACGCTCTTGAAGCCGACCCAGGCGTACAGGCCCTTCATGAAGCGGTTGCGTTCGGGCAGCTGGCGCAGCGCATCGACGACCTTGCGGTCCATGAGCCGGAAATCGCCCGCGTTCTCGGGGATATGCACGGCGTTGTCGCGGTTCATCAGGTAGTAGAACAGCCAGGTGCCCCAGCGCTTGGCCTTGGCCTCGCCGGCGCGGTCGGCAATCACGCCGTAGACCATGTCATAGCCGCTCTGCCAGAGCTGCACCATCTCGGCAATCAGGGGCAGGGGGTGCTGAAAATCCGCATCGATCAACAGCACGGCATTGCCGCGCGCATAGTCGAGCCCGGCGGTCATCGCCGCTTCCTTGCCAAAATTGCGCGCCAGCTGGATGTAGTGCAGCGGCAGCTGCTGGCCCAGGCGCTGGGCCACCTCGTCGGTCGCATCCTTGCTGCCGTCATTGACCAGCACGATCTCGCAATCGACCGAGAGCGCGCGCACCGTCTCGTACAAGGCGGGCAGAAAGGCTTCCAGGTTGCTGGCTTCGTTATAGGCGGGCACCACGCAGCTCAGGCGCAAGGGCGGCCGAGGCGCCGTGCGGGTGGTGGGCGGAGCGGGGGGCAGGGTGTCGGGCATAGATGTGCTGTATTTGCGCGCAGTCTAGCGCATGGCGCAGCGGCATCCCAGCAGAATCTGCGATTGCCGTGCCAGGCGCTTGACTGCATACTGCGGTGGATGAGCACCGCCACCTTGCCTACGCCGCACCTTGAAGCACCAGCCTATGTCTCTATGCAGGGTCTGGATAACGCCTATGTTGAAGGCCTGCGCGATATCTTTGAAGAGCGCATCGTCTTCAACAAGCTGCTGGGGCTCAAGCTCCAGGCTGTGCAGGACGATGCGGTCTGGGCCAGCCTGGAGATGCGCAATGAGCTGATCGGCCACTTTGGCCTGCAGCGCGTGCATGGTGGCGTCATCAGTGCCAGTCTGGATGCGCTGGGCGGCATCGCGGTGATGGCGGCCTCTGGCGCCAAACATGCGGGGGAGCCGGTGATGCAGCGCCTGATGCGTTTTGCCAAACTGGGCACCATTGATTTGCGGGTGGACTACCTGCGCCCCGGCACGCATGGCCCCTTTGCACTGCAGGCCCGCGTGCTGCGGCTGGGCTCGCGCGTGGCCACCACGCGCTCGGATTTTTGCGACAGCAGTGGCCAGGTGCTGGCCACCGCCACAGCGGCCTACATCGTGTCCTGATGCGGGCTGGCGGGCAGGTCGGATGTTGGGAAATGTGAGATTTGTCCGACTCATGAAAGTATTGATAGGAAAGGCCGCCATAGTTGCCTGCTGTTACCACTAGTGTCAAATTATGTGAACACCTCAGCTATAAATTGAATAGCATGTAGAAGCTTTTCACAAGGAGAACCGATGGCTGTACAAAACCCTTTTTTCGGCGGGCGCCGTGACAATGACGCTTCCGCCTCCAAGTTCATGGGAGGCAATGCCTCCAGTTCATCGGGCAGCACCTTGCCCAGCACCGCAGCCGGCTCTGCGAGCTCCGTGCTCGGCGGCAACCTGAGCGGCCACAAGGCCGAAGAGTCCAGCAACCCTTCTCCTACCTCTTCCTATACCAGCACCGTGACCCCTGACACCACTCCCGGCACCGGCAGCAAACTGACTGTTGGCCCCAATATCAAGCTCAAGGGCGTCGAGATCACCGATTGCGACACCTTGGTGGTGGAAGGCACGGTTGAGGCCACGATGGATTCCCGCGTGATCCAGATCGCCGCTGAAGGTGCATTCCGTGGCTCTGCCGAGATCGACATCGCCGAGATCCATGGCGAATTCGAAGGCAACCTGACCGTGCGCGACAAGCTGGTCATTTTTGGCAGCGGCCGTGTACACGGCAAGATCCGCTACGGCAAGGTCATCATCGAAGAAGGCGGCCAGCTGACCGGCGAGATCGAGTGCTCCAACAGCACGCGCAAGCCCCTGGCCGCCAGCACCACGACCACCAAGACGGAAAAGCCGGCCGAAAGCCTGGCCTGATCGCTGAGGCCCCCGGCCTCCCGCTTGTGAAAAAGCCGCTGCAGCGCAGGTTTGCGTTGCAGCGGCTTTGGTGTTTATAGGCCGGTAGCTTTTGGCCAGTGTCCGATCAGACCGGCAGCGGCGGCACGGTGCGGGGATGGCCTTCCTCATCGATGGCGACATAGGTCAAGGTCGCCTCGGTCACCTTGAAGAACTGGCCTTGCTTGGAAAGGCGCTCGGCAAATACCTCCACCTGGACCGTCATCGACGTGGTGCCCACGCGCACCAGCTTGGCGTAGAACGACAGGATGTCGCCGACACGCACCGGCTGCTTGAAGATGAATTCATTCACCGCCACGGTGACAGTGCGGCCGCGCGAATGGCGCAGCGGCAGCACCGAGCCGCCCAGATCCACCTGCGACATCACCCAGCCGCCAAAGATATCGCCGTTGGCATTGCAGTCAGCAGGCATGGGAACAACGCGCAAAACCAGCTCTTTGTCCTGGGGTAGCTCGTTGGATGCGGTGCGTGGGGTATTCATGGTCACAATGGAGGTCTATAACAAACCCACAATTGTCTCCGATGCGACGTTATGCCGAGGCGCCTGCCGCCACAAGCCCTACCCCTAGTGATGGGAAAACTCTGACCGCTGGCGACGGACGTACCTTGAAGCGCCTGCTGCCCTATCTCTGGACCTACAAGTGGCGGGTGCTGGCCGCCCTGGTGCTGATGGTGGGGGCCAAGGTCGCCAATGTCGGCGTGCCGGTGCTGCTCAAGCATGTAGTCGATGCGCTCGACATCCGCCCTGGCAACCCGCAGGCCTTGCTGGTGGTGCCGATGGGCCTGCTGCTGGCCTATGGCGGGCTGCGGCTGCTGACCTCGGTATTTGGCGAGCTGCGCGAGCTGGTGTTCTCCAAGGCCACGCAGGGCGCTGCGCGTGCAATTGCGCTGCAGACCTTTGAGCATCTGCATGCGATGAGCCTGCGCTTTCACCTGGAGCGCCAGACCGGCGGCATGACCCGCGATATCGAGCGCGGCGTCAAAGGCGTTGAGTCGCTCATCTCGTACTCGCTCTACAGTATCGTGCCCACCTTGATCGAGCTGGCGCTGGTGCTGGGCATTCTGGCCGTGCAGTTCGATATCTGGTTCGCCATCATCACCATCGTGGCGCTCACGGTCTACATCACCTTCACCGTCGTGGTCACCCAGTGGCGCACGCACTTTCGGCGCGAGGCCAACCTGATCGACTCCGCGGCGCACAGCAAGGCCATCGACTCGCTGCTGAACTACGAGACGGTGAAGTACTTCAACAACGAAGCCTTTGAAGCCCAGCGTTATGACGGGGATCTGGAAAAGCTGCGCCGCTCCCGCCTCAAGAGCCAAAGCAGCCTGAGCCTGCTCAACAGCGGCCAGCAGCTGATCATTGCGGTGGCCTTGGTGGCCATGCTCTGGCGCGCCACCCAGGGCGTGGTCGATGGCCGGCTGAGCCTGGGCGATCTGGTGATGATCAATGCCTTCATGATCCAGCTCTATATCCCGCTCAATTTCCTGGGCACCTTGTACCGCGAGATCAAGCAGAGCCTGACCGACCTGGACCGCATGTTTGTGCTGATGGACCAGCAGCGCGAGGTGGCCGATGCCCCAACCGCCCAGCCGCTGGCGCTGCAGGCCGAGCCCGAGCTGCGCTTTGACGATGTGCATTTTGCCTACCACCCGGACCGCCCCATTCTGCAGGGCCTGAGCTTTGTCGTGCCTGCGGGCAAGACCGTCGCCGTGGTAGGCCCCTCGGGTGCTGGCAAATCCACCTTGGCGCGGCTGATCTTCCGCTTCTACGATGTGCAGTCGGGCGCGATCCGCATTGCCGGCCAAGACATCCGCGATCTGACCCAGGACAGCCTGCGCCGCGCCATCGGCATCGTGCCGCAGGACACCGTGCTGTTCAACGACACCGTCGCCTACAACATCGCCTATGGCCGGCCCGGCGCCTCGCAAGAAGAGATCGTGCAGGCCGCGCAGGCGGCGCGCATCCACGCGATGATTGCCGCTTCGCCCGAAGGCTATGCCACCCGTGTGGGCGAGCGGGGGCTCAAATTGTCAGGGGGTGAAAAGCAGCGCGTGGCGATTGCCCGCACCTTGCTGAAGAACCCGCCCATCCTCATTTTTGACGAGGCGACCTCGGCGCTGGACTCGGCCAACGAGCGCGCCATTCAGCAGGAACTGCAAAAGGCCGCGCAGGGCAAGACCACCTTGGTGATCGCCCACCGCCTTTCCACCGTGGTGGATGCGCATGAGATTTTGGTGATGGACGCCGGCCGCATTGTGGAGCGCGGCACCCATGCGCAGCTGCTGGCGCTGGGCGCGCGCTATGCGAGCATGTGGGCATTGCAGCGCACGGATAAGCAAACACCATAATTGGTCGCTGCTTGCGATAGTGGGGTGCTAAGGTTTTTGTACCAGGATCGGAGTCGATTCAAGCAAAGGCAGCGATCAGAATAAAGGGGTCTCCATGGACATATCCGCCTTGCAAGAGCGTTTGCGCCACTTTGCTGCCGCCCGCGACTGGCAGCCCTACCATGCGCCCAAGAACCTAGCGATGGC
Source organism: Comamonas sp. JUb58 (assembly GCF_004364775.1). GTDB lineage: Bacteria > Pseudomonadota > Gammaproteobacteria > Burkholderiales > Burkholderiaceae_C > Comamonas. The sequence goes on along the minus strand of NZ_SOAL01000005.1, from coordinate 17,871 downwards.
GCTGATGGTGGAGACGGCAGAGCTGATGGAGTTGTTCCAGTGGAGCACCCTGACCGAGTCGCGCGGTCTTACGCGCGACCCTGTCCAGAAAGAGCGTGTGGCCGATGAAATCGCCGACGTGCTGCTGTATCTGCTGCAGTTGGCAGACCACACGCAGGTGAATATTGAAGAGGCGGTGGAAGCCAAGCTGCAAAAAAATGCCCAAAAACACCCCGCCAAGCACCCGCATAAGGAGAGGCAACCAGTGGGCAAGCGCGTGCATTTGCTGGTTGACTGGGAGAACGTGCAGCCAGAAGGCCAAGCACTGAAGGCCTTGGTGCCCGAGGCCAGCCATGTCTGGTTGCTCCATGGCCCTTTCCAGAAGGTCAATACCAGCAGTCATATCGAGTGCTTTGATGACGAGCGGGTCGTGACGGTTCCGCGCTCCGGATCCGGCAAGAATGCGCTGGATTTTCAGCTTTGCTTTTATGCCGGCTATCTCTCGTCGAGCCGAAAGGGCGATGAGTTCGTGATCGTCTCCAATGACAAGGGCTATGACGCGATGGTGGAGCATGCGAGGCTGCTGGACTTCGCCGTGCGGCGCAGCGATTACCGCAAGGCGGCACCTGTGGCTTCGATGAAAACTGCCCCGGTAAAAAAGTCGCCCGCTGCCCTTACGCCCTTGCCTCCTAGCGCCGCGCAGATAGCTTGGCGTCTCATCAAGCACCGCAGAAATAGTGGAGCCTCGGGCCAGCCATGGTCCGCTGAAGACATGTATGCCGCCGCTTTCCGCTTGATCGGGGAGTCTATTCCCGCCAAAGCCGAACTCGCCCAACGTGCCTGCGCTTTGGCGCAATTGCGAATCAAGCTCCAGGGTCTGGAGCTCATGGCGTGCCCAGAGTTGGGGCGTCCCGCCGTTGTCGCGTCCTGCGGTGATGGCAATGCAGGGGCTGTCAGTGCAGTTGGAAAAGTGATCGCTAAAGAGTCTGTCCAGCCAGTAGCAGCAGCTCCCGCCAAGGCTGCGATATCCCCTGCGATATCGGTGCCCGCGCTGGTTGCCGCTGGTGCCAAACGGGTCGCCACCGCACTGCAGAAGATGCATGCACACCTGCCAGGTACACAAGCCGCCTTGCTAAAGACGATTCGGACGGTCATTAGACAGCAAGAACAGGTGCCTGACCTGACACAACAGGTCTTCTCCGAATTGATCCGCCGTCAGGATGTGCAATGCCTGCCTGAGGGCAAGCGGGTGCGATTTCCCAGGCTGGAAGCGGCTAGAAAGAAAGCGAATCCGACGCCTGCAGAAAGCCAGCCAAAGCAGGTGCCAAAAAAGCAGGCGCTGAAGAAAGTGGCGGCTAAAAAGACGGTTGCTAAACCAGCGCTTAAAAAGCCGCCCGCGAAAGCTGCGCCCAAAAAAGTTGCGAAAAAAAGCGGCGCTAAAAAATCGCAGGTTTCAGCATCAACGCCGCCAGCGAAGTAGCGCAAACAGGAGCAGGAATGAAGCTGGGGCGGGCTTAGCGCTTAATGCGCGACAGCCGCTTGGCATTGCGCACGGCCTTGGCATGCACGGGAGAGATACCGGCATTGAGCACATCGGTCACTGCCTGTACCTGCTGCGTCACCATGCGGGAGGTGGCCTTGCCCACGCCAAAGGCAGCCAGCGGGCTGCTGTTGGCGTTCAGCATCGGTGTGGTGTACATGCTGGCAGCGGTCTGCCAGTAGGAGGTACAGGCCTGCGCCCACATGCCCATCCAGGACTCGTAAAAGGCCGCCACCTTTTCACTGCCCATGCGGTAGAACTCCTGCTGGTCGCGGGCGGAGGGATGGGTGCCCGCGAGCATCATGCGGCCCACGCGCTGCGCAACCACCTGGGGGGCAGCCAGGCTGAGCTCCAGGCTTTTGTGGGCCAGATTCTGGACCTTGGCTTGGGTTTTGTGTTGGGCGTTCATGGCATCCACAGCGGAGTTGGTACTGGGGAAATTGTAGAAAGGAATGAAGAATGCTGCATTGCAACAATTTCACCTAGCTGCGTCCATGGTCTTTAATTAGATTGTTGATTTATTGAGATAATTTAAATTTTTGCACCAAGATTGTGCGGTAGTCCTGGGGCTTGTAAGGGGCTAGGACGGCGCATTGTTTGCAATGCCCTGCGCATCCTGTTGCGCCAGCGCCGCCAGCTCGGCATCACTGAACACCCGCGAACGCGTATGGAAGGCCTTGCCCTCGGGGCCTTCGAGCGAGAAGGTGCCGCCGCCGTGGGTGTCGATCACATCGATGATGAGCTGGGTGTGCTTCCAGTACGCATACTGGGAGGTGCTCATGTAAAACGGACAGCCGCCGATATCGCCCAGGTAGACATCACCCTGGCCAATGGTCAGCTCGCCCAGCAGATAGCAGTTGGCTGCGCTGTTGTCGCAGCAGCCGCCCGATTGGTGAAACATCAGGCCAGGGCCATGCTTGTCTTTGAGCAAGGCAATCAGCGCTTGCGCGGCCGGGGTGGCCACCACTTTTTCCACAGTCATCGTGCTGTCTCCGGTGAGGGCAGGCGAGGCCTTGCCATGCCTGCCGAGATGGGGGTGTTGCACAGGCGGCGTGCGTGGCCCCGGCTCCCGCTGCGGCTGCAGTGGGGGCCGGGCACACCGCCCAGCACACGGTTCTATTAGAAGAAGCCCAGCTTGTTTTCGGAGTAGGACACCAACAGATTCTTGGTCTGCTGGTAGTGGTCCAGCATCATCTTGTGGTTCTCACGGCCGATGCCCGATTCCTTGTAACCGCCAAAGGCGGCGTGGGCAGGGTAGTGGTGGTAGCAGTTGGTCCACACGCGGCCCGCCTTGATGGCGCGGCCCATGCGGTAGGCCAGGTTGCCGTTGCGCGTCCAGACGCCAGCGCCCAGGCCGTACAAGGTGTCGTTGGCCAGCTCCAGCGCTTCTTCTTCGGTCTTGAAGGTGGTCACGGCCAGCACCGGGCCAAAGATCTCTTCCTGGAAGATGCGCATCTTGTTGTGGCCCTTGAACACCGTGGGCTGCACGTAGTAGCCGCCTTCCAGATCACCGCCCAGCTTGGCTTCTGCTCCGCCAATCAGCACCTCGGCGCCTTCCTGGCGGCCCAGGTCCAGGTAGCTGCTGATCTTGATCAGCTGCTCCTTGCTGGCCTGTGCACCCATCATGCTGTCGGTGTCCAGCGGGTTGCCGTGCTTGATGGCGGCAATGCGCTTGAGCACTTTTTCCATGAAGCGGTCATAGATGGATTCATGGATCAGCGCGCGGCTGGGGCAGGTGCAGACCTCGCCCTGGTTGAAGGCGAACAGCACCAGGCCTTCGATGGCCTTGTCGAGGAAGGCATCGTCATGGTCCATCACATCGGCAAAGAACACATTGGGCGACTTGCCACCCAGCTCCAGGGTGGCGGGGATCAGGTTGTTGGCGGCAGCCTGGGCGATGACGCGGCCGGTGCTGGTCGAGCCGGTAAAGGCAATCTTGGCGATGCGCTTGCTGTTGGCCAGCGGCATGCCGGCCTCACGTCCATAGCCGTTGACCACGTTGAGCACGCCAGCGGGCAGCAGGTCTTCGATCAGCTCGATAAGGATCAGCAGGCTGATGGGGGTGGATTCTGCGGGCTTGAGCACCACGCAGTTGCCGGCGGCAATGGCGGGGGCCAGCTTCCAGGCGGCCATCAGAATCGGGAAGTTCCAGGGAATGATCTGGCCAACGACGCCCAGGGGCTCGTGGTAGTGGTAGGCCACGGTCGTGCTGTCGATCTCGCTGATGCCACCTTCCTGCGCCCGCAATGCGCCGGCAAAGTAGCGGAAGTGGTCGGCCGACAGCGGAATGTCGGCATTGAGCGTCTCGCGGATCGCCTTGCCGTTGTCCACGGTTTCGGCATAGGCCAGCAGCTCGGTATTCGCGTCGATGCGGTCGGCAATCTGCAGCAGCACATTGGAGCGCTCGGTGGCCGACTTCTTGCCCCAGGCATCTGCCGCGGCATGGGCGGCATCCAGCGCCAGTTCCACGTCTTCGGAGGTGGAGCGTGCGGCCTGCGTATAGACCTGGCCGTTGATCGGCGAGATCACATCAAAGTACTGGCCCTTGACTGGCGCCTTCCACTGGCCGCCAATGAAGTTGTTGTACTGCTTCTTGTAGCTGATCTTGGCGCCCGATTGGCCGGGAAATGCGTAATGCATGGTTTGTCTCCTTGGAAATTGGATGTCTCAAGCTGATTCGCGCCGCTGGCATAGCCGCTGAAGGTGCGAGTCACAGCAGACCTATCAAGATGCATGCCAGCGCGAAAAGCAGGCCAAGTGATTGATTTTTATCAGTCTGATGGCGGACGATGACAGGGGCTGGAACAGCGCTGGACAGTGCAGGTGTTCCAATCTGGAACAGTCGGACAGCGTCATGGCTATTCGCCGCAACCCGGCGCGGCCGCTTTCCTATACTGTCCCCATGGGCCTGCGCAGACAGGCTTGCAAGGAGACAACATGGATCCCCAGATCACCTCCCAGGTGCTGCGTCAGGCACGGGTGCATTTGTTGGCACATGGTGAATGCCCGCCCGGGGCCGTGCAGGCGCGCATTGCCAGCTCCTGGCAGCGCAGCCTGCGCGCGGGGGTGCAGCCCGTGGGCCGTGTCTCTGGCGGCGATCCGCTGACGGGCTCCGAAATGCGCCAGGTGCTCACGCGCAGTGAAGACCTGCTCGCCATTGCCCGGCCGGTGATGGACTATGTGTTCGAGCAGATCCAGGACAGCCACAGCATGGTCATCCTGGCCAATGCCCAAAGCACCTTGCTGCACACCTTGGGCGATGCCCCATTTCTGAACAAGGCCGAACGGGTGGCGCTGCGCAGTGGCGCGATCTGGACCGAGGAGGCGCGCGGCACCAATGCGATCGGCACGGCGCTGGTAGAGGCCACACCGCTGCGCGTCGAAGGCGCCGAGCACTTTCTGGAAGCCAACAGCTTTTTGAACTGCGCGGCCTCGCCCATCTTCAGTGCCCAGGGCCAGCTGCTGGGCGTGCTCGATATCTCCGGCGACCAACGCCTGGCCCAGGCCCATACCCTGGGGCTGGCCACCACTGCTGCCCGCATGATCGAAAACCGCTGGCTGCTGGCGCGCCACCAGCGCGATTGGCGCATGCATTTCCACACCCAGGCCGAAGGGGTGGGCACCGCTGCCGAGGGCATTCTGGCGCTGGCGCCGGATGGCTTGCTGCTGGGCGGCAACCGCGCGGCCATGCAAAGCCTCAAGATTGCCGCCGCCGACTGGGGCCATCTGCACTGGGACGACATCAGCGCCATGCCGCTGCGCGATTGGCTGGCCCGGGGCCATACCCACACCGAGCGCCTGCATCTGGCGGCCCTGCACACCGGCCGCAGCGTGTTTGCCCGCCTGGTAATGCCTGCCGGGGCGCAAGCCACATCCACCGCCGCTACGCAAGCGGCATTGCCCAGCGATCGCGCTGGCCGGGCACCGCTGGCGGCCATGCCCCAGCAGCCGGCGCCCGATGCGCTGGCCCAGCTGGACACAGGCGACCTGGCCTGGCGCGCAGCTGCAGAGCGTGGCCGGCGCACCCTGGGCAAGGGCATTGCCTTGCTGGTGCAGGGCGAATCGGGCGTGGGCAAGGAGCTGTTTGCCCGCGCGCTGCACGACAGCAGCGCGCGCCATGCCGGGCCCTTTGTGGCCATCAACTGTGCGGCGATTCCAGAGCATTTGATCGAGGCCGAGCTGTTTGGGTATGAATCAGGAGCTTTCACCGGCGCCCGGCGCGATGGCCAGCTTGGCCGTCTGCGCGAGGCCCAGGGCGGCACCTTGTTCCTCGACGAAATTGGCGATATGCCGCTGGCGCTGCAAACCCGTTTGCTGCGCGTGCTGCAGGAGCGCAGCATCACCCCGCTGGGGGGCGGCAAGGCCCAGCAGCTGGACTTTGCACTGGTCTGCGCCACCCACCACCAGCTGCGCGAGGCGGTGGCGCAAGGGCGCTTTCGGGCCGATCTGTTCTACCGTATCAATGGCCTGGCCTTGCAGTTGCCCGCGCTGCGCGAGCGCAGCGACCGCGAGGCCATCACCCGCCGCTTGCTGGACCAGTTCAACCCCGGCCAAGCAGTGCGGCTGCACCCCGACCTGGCCTTTGCGATGGCGCACTACCCCTGGCCCGGCAACCTGCGCGAATACGCCAACGCACTGCAGACCGCATCGGCGCTGCTGCTGCCCGGTGAAGACAGCATTGGCTGGTCACAGCTCTCCGACGACCTGGCGCAGGAGCTGCTGCGCTACCGCGAAGGCGCGCAGATGGCCGTCGCCGCTTTGGCAGCGCAAGCGCAGCCGCCCAGCCTGCCCGCCACCGATCTGAAAACCCTCTCCCACGCTGCCATTGCACAGATGCTGCAGCAGTGCCGGGGCAATGTGTCGCAGGCGGCCAAGCTGCTGGGCATCAGCCGGCAGACCTTGTACCGCCGGCTCAAGGCTGCTTAGCATCGCCTGCATGGCCTAAGATAGCTGCTGCGCTGGCACATGGTGTGCCGCCTGTTTGTTGGAATACCCATGCCCGCCTCTGAAAACGCTGCTGTCGCCCCCTGGTCTTCCCGATTCTGGGCAGAGATCAGCACCCGCGAATTTGCCCAGGCGCAGACCAGCGGCCTGGCGGCCAGCACGGTGGCAGTGCTGCCGGTGGGCGCGGTGGAGCAGCATGGCCCGCATTTGCCGGTCTCCGTTGATGCCACCTTGCTGCAAGGCATTGTGGCGGCGGCCATGCCGCTGCTACCGGCCGATGTGCCGGTGCTGGTGCTGCCGGCGCAGAACATTGGCCTCAGCACCGAGCACCTGAACTTTCCCGGCACCCTGAGCCTGCCGCCCAAGCTCATCATCGATCTCTGGACCGCGCTGGGCCAGGCGGCGGCACGGGCGGGCATCCGCAAGCTGCTGATGTTCAACACCCATGGCGGGCAGGTGGCGGTGATGGATATCGTCGCGCGCGAGCTGCGCATGGCCCATGGCATGCTGGTCTACAGCAGCAGCTGGGGCGGTCTGCCGTTGCCGGCCGAGGTGACGGGTCTGTTCAGCGCCGAGGAGCACCGCTTTGGCATCCATGGTGGCGAGGTGGAGACGTCGATGATGCTGCACCTTGCACCGGCACAGGTGGATATGGCGCAGGCGGGCTGTTTCCATTCCACGTCCCAAGACCGGGCGCGGCGCTTTGCGATTGTGGGCAATGGCAAGAGCGCCAAGATGGGCTGGGCGATGGAAGACTACAACCCCTGCGGCGCCGTTGGCAATGCCGCTGGCGCCACGGCAGACAAGGGCCGTGCGGTGGTGGAGGCAGCGGCCCAGCAACTGGCCTTGCTGCTGCAGGAGATCCACCAGCTGGAGTGGACGGTAGCACCCCGCTGATGCCTTGCTGGCGCAGAATCAGCCGGCAAGTACCTGGCTGAACACGGCCGCATCCACATTGCCACCCGTCAACGCCAGGCCAATGGTCTGGCCGGCGATCAACTCACGCTCCTGCAGCGCGGCGGCCAGTGCAGCGGCACCGGCGCCTTCGGCCACATTGTGGGTGTCGGTGAACAAACAGCGCATGGCTTCGCGCACCTCGTCATCGCTGACCGCTACCAGGTGGTCCAGATGCTGGCGCAGCACGGGCAGGGCCATCGGGTCAGCACGGCGCACGGCCATGCCGTCGGCAATCTCGGTGCTGACCACCGCCTCGACCACTTCACCGGCGGCGATGGAATCGCGGTAGGTGGTGGCGCCGGTGCTGATCACCCCGACAATGCGCACCGGGTGCTGCAAGGCCAGCTTGGCGGCCACGGCAGCGCAGGCGCCCGAGCCCAGGCCAATCGGCACATAGATGGTCTGCAAATGCGGCACGGCGCGCAAAAACTCCCACCAGTAGGTGCTGACCCCGCTGACCAGGTCCGGGTGGTAGCTGGGCACCATGTGGGCGCCGGTCTGCTCGGCCAGCGCAATCGCATGCTCGCGGGCGGACTGGAAGTCGTCGCCGTGCTCGATCAGCTCGGCGCCCAGCGAGCGCATCGCCATGTTCTTCTCGACCGAATTGCCATGGGGCACGACGATGGTGCAGCGCACGCCATGGCTGCGCGCGGCCCAGGCAATGCTCTGGCCATGGTTGCCACGCGTGGCGCTGATCACCTGGGTGGGCAGGGTGCCGCGCGCGGCCATCTGCGCAAAATAGGCCAGGCCGCCCCGGATCTTGAATGCGCCCACCGGCGTGTGGTTCTCGTGCTTGAGCCAGCACTCTGCCCCCAGGCGTTCGCCCAGCAGCTGCCAGCGGTACTGCGGCGTGGCCTGGAACTCACGGTAGACGATGCGGGAGGCGGCCTCAATCTCGGCGAGGCTGGGAAGGGAGATGGCTTGCATAGATCAGAAAAAGAAGGTGCGTTGAAGAGCGGGTCAGAGAGGGCTGCGCAGCTGCACCGGCCCCTTGGGCGTGTGCAAATCGGCGACCAGCGCCGGCGTGCTGGCCTGGGCCACTTGCAAGGCCGGGTTGCCAACCAGGCCCAGCGCTTGCAGTGCCGTTTTCAGAGCATCGGCATCGGGGTGCAGCAACTGCAACTGCTGCAGTGCAACGCCCTTGTCCGCCATGCTGGCTTCCGGGTGCCGGTCCCCCCATTCAATCAAGGTGGGCAGCAGGCCTTGCAGCAGGCGCTGGCCGTCGGGGCGCAGTCCAATCTGCCAGGCCAGCAGGCCCCGGGGCGTTTGGCGGCTGGCGGCCTGGGGCGTGCCGGCGCCATGGCCCAGCGCGCGCAAGGCCTCGGTGGCCTGCGCGATGCCCTTGACGCGTGCGACCCAGTGGGTCAGCTGCGGCCCCTGGCTGCGCACCCGGGCCTGCAGCGCGTTGTCGTCCATGTCAAACCAGCGGCGGTGGCCGCTGGGCGCCTGGCCTTGCGGGTCGATCGCGATGATCTCCAGGTAGCTGGCCGCAAAGGCCGGGCTGCTGATGCGCAGCAGGCGGTTGTGGGTGCCCATGAAGGCATGCTGGCCGCCTGCATCAGGCGTCACGCCCAAGGTCGCCTCGCACCAGGCCAGGCCTTCGTCCAGGCTCGCCGCCATGACGACGAGGTGGTCCAGTCCGGCCTGGCTCACAGCAGGACCTCGCCCTGGATGCCGGCGGACACATGGCCGCCGACCCAGACCTGGCCGGCGGCATCCTGCGCGATGTTGACGATGCCGCTGCGGTCCAGGTTGATGCCCTGGCTGGCGACATAGGGTGCCTGCAGATGGCCATCGGCCAGCAGCCACTGGGCCAGGCTGGCATTGAGGCTGCCGGTGATCGGGTCTTCGCTGAGGCTGGCGCCGGTGTTGAACCAGACCCGCACCTCGATATCAACCTCAGGCGGGCGGCTGACCTGGCCCGAGGCGCCGTCAAAGGCACGTGCCTCGCGGCTGGCGCGGCCGATCAGCGACTTGCCCGCTTGCGGGTACAGTGCGGCCACGGCCAGCTCCATGCCCAGGCCATGCAAGGCTGTCAGATCCGGCTGCATCGCGAGGACGGCGTCCGGGTCATCCAGCAGCAGGGCCCAGAACACGGGGCCGTTGTTGAGCTTTTGGCTGGCCAGCACCTGGCCCGCTTGCAGGCCGGCGGCCTGCAGCACTGGGGCGAGTTCTGCATCCGCAATCTCGCTGCGGCTGAGCGAGGGGGCGGCAAAAGCCAGGCGGCCGCTGCGCGCGTCCTGCTGCAAGGGCACCAGGCCCTTGGCGCATTCCTGTACCACGCGGCCGGCTTGCTGCGGCTGGCCGCCGGCTGCCAGCCAGGCATGGCAACTGCCCAAGGTGGGGTGGCCGGCAAAAGGCAGCTCGCCGCCGGGGGTGAAGATGCGCACCCGGTAGTCCGCACCCTGGGCGCGGCCCTCGGGCGTGGGTGGCAGCAAAAAGGTGGTTTCAGACAGGTTGGTCCAGCGGGCAAAGGCCTGCATGGCTTCGTCGCTCAGGCCTTCGCTGTCCAGCACCACGGCCAGCGGGTTGCCACGGTAGGCGGTTTCGGAAAACACATCGACCTGCATAAAGGCGCGTGTACGCATGGGAACTTCCTTTCTTCAGTATTCAGAGAATGACCTGGCCCGTCAGCACGCTGTGCACCTGGCCCTGCACCCAGACCTGGCCTTGCGCATCGGCCACCAGACGCATGCGGCCTGCGCGGCCGATGGCCGCCCCTTGCAGCGCGCGGTATGGCAAGGCGATATGCCCGGCAGCGCCCAGCCACTGGGCCAGGCTGGCATTGAGGCTGCCCGTGGCCGGGTCTTCGGCGATGCCGTGGGCGGTCAAGGTGATGCCGCGCACCTCCAGCACGGGCTCTGCGGCCATCGCACCGCTGCTGGGTGTGTGGATGGCGCAGAGGCCGGCTTTGACGCCCAGCGCCCGCAGCGCAGCCGCGTTGGGCTGAGCACGGGGCAACACATCGGTATCGCGCACCAGCAAACCCATCCAGCGCGATCCATTGTCCAGCCACTGCGCGGCGACCAGATCCTCGGCCTGCAAGGCCAATCCGGCCAGCACCTCTGCCTGCACACTGGCCGGCACCTCGCTGCGCTGCAGTGGCGGTGCGGCAAAAGCCAGGCCTTCCTGGTCGATGCTGCTGGCAGAGGGTGAGCGTTGGATGCTGACCAGGCCCTTGGCGCATTCCTGTACCACCCGCTGCGCCTGGCGCGGCCTGCCGCCGGCGTTGAGCCAGGCCTGGCAGCTGCCCAGCGTGGGGTGGCCGGCAAAGGCCAGCTCGCCTGCCGGGGTGAAGATGCGCAAGCGGTAGTCGGCGCCACCGGCGGCCCCCTCGGCCGTGGGCGGCAGCACAAAGGTGGTTTCGGACAGGTTGGTCCAGCGTGCAAATTCCAGCATTGCCGCATCGCTGATGCCTTCACCATCGAGCACCACGGCGAGCGCATTGCCCTGCAGGGCCTGGTCGGCAAATACATCGAGCTGGGCAAAGCGGCGTGGCTGCATGGTGGGCGCGTCTTGGTAGGGAAAATTGAGCAGGGCGCGCCGTGGTGGCGCGTTGCGGGGAGCGGGCTGGGCGGCGCTTATTCGATGCGGATATCCAGCACGCCCCGGCTGGCAGGGCGGGCCAGGATCGCGGCAAACCAGCGTTCCACATGCGGGTAGTGGGGCCGCTGGTAGGCGGCGGCGGGCAGGTTCCACCAGCGGTGCACCTCGCAGGCGATGGGGATGTCGGCCATGCCGAACTGCGCGCCTTGCAGGTAGGCATGGCTGGCCAGATGGCGGTCCAGCAGTTGCAGCAGGGGCTCCATCGCGGTGATGGAAGCGGCGATCTTTTGCGCATCGCGCTGCTCGGGGGCGGTGCGGATGAGCTGGATAAAGGCATCGCGCCCGGCGGGGTTCATCGTCGTTTGCTGCCAGTCCATCCAGCGCTCGGCATCAAAGCGCTGGGCCAGCGCTGCCGGGTAGAGCACGCCGGGCGAGTAGCGGGCGCAGAGGTAGCGCACGATCACATTGGATTCAAACAGGGTCAGCTGCATCGCGCCTTCGCCTTCTTCGATCGCCGGCACCATCGCATTGGGGTTGCGGGCCAGGTATTCCGGCGTCTGCGTGCCACCGAACTTGCCGCCGGTGTCTATGCGCTCAAAGGCAACGCCCACTTCCTGCGCGGCCCAGACGGCCTTGCGCACATTGATCGAGCTGATGCGGCCCCAGATTTTCAGCATGTGTCTTCCTTGAAATTGGCGCGCGGCCCGCGCTCAGGCGGGCTGCGTGGTGGTGGTGTGGCCAGCTGGCTTATCGGGCGGCCAAGGTGGCCCGCACGGTATCGGCCAGCGCCTTGATGGCGATATGGATCTGCTCTTCCGAGGCCGTCACATAGGACAGGCGCATGGTGCGGTTGTCTGGCTGGCTGGCATAGAAGGCGCTGCCGGGCACATAGGCCACATTGCGCTCGACGGCGGCGGGCAGCATGGCGACCGTATCAATGCCTTCGGGCATGCGTACCCAGAGGAACATGCCGCCCGTCGGCGTGGTCCACTGCACATCCAGGTCGGCGAAGTGCGAGCTCAGCGCGGCCAGCATCGCATCGCGCTGCTTTTTGTAGAGCGCGCGGATGGTGGGCACATGCTGGTCCAGAAAACCGCTTTGCACCACCTCGGCCACCATGCGCTGGTTGAAGGTGGGCGTGTGCAGATCGGCCGCCTGCTTGGCCTGCAGCAGCTTGGCGTAGACCGCCTTGGGCGCCACCACATAACCCAGGCGCAGGCCGGGTGCCAGCACCTTGGAGAAGGAGCCCAGGTAGACGCCGCCTTCAGGGTTGCGGGCCGTCAGGGGGGCAGGGGGCGCCTGGTCGTACCAGAGGTCGCCGTAGGGGTTGTCTTCTAGAAACGGAATGCCCAAACTGGCCAGGCGGTCCACCACGGCCTGGCGGCGGGCCTCGTCCATGCTGCGGCCGGTGGGGTTCTGGAAGTTGGGCAGCAGGTAGACCATGCGCGCCTTGTCTGCGCCTTCGCCGGCCTTGCGCGCCAGGTCATCGGGGATCACGCCCTGGTCATCGCTGTCCACCCCCACCACCTGGGGCTGCTGGGGTGAGAAGGCCTGCAGGGCGCCCAGATAGGTTGGCGTCTCCACCAGCAGGCGGCTGCCCTCGTCGAGCAGGATCTTGCCCATCAAATCCAGGCCCTGCTGGGAGCCGGTGGTGATCAGTACCTGGTCGGGGCTGACGTCCCAGGGCAGTTGCTTGGCGACAAACTCGCGCAACGGTGCATAGCCTTCGCTGGCAGCGTATTGCAGCGCGGAGGCACCGTCTTGCAGCAGCACCTTGTCCGCCGCTTCCTTGAAGGCGGCGATCGGGAAGGTCTTGGGGGAGGGCAAGCCACCGGCCAGGCTGATGATGCCGGGCTTCTCGGTCACTTTCAGGATCTCGCGGATCACCGAGGGGTTCATGCTGGCGGCGCGTTTGGCCAAGGTCCAGTTCGTCATCATTTCCTCATCTCTTTGACAACCGACCGGGGCGACAGCGCCCTGGCCGGGGTGGATGCAGCGCAGAGCCACCGTAGGTTGGGGTATTGGCAGGGGCCGGGCGTCTGGGATTGCGCACGGCGGGCGGCCACTGCCGGCAGGCTTTTGGCCTGCATGTTGCTTTGCGAGGGCAGGCCTGTGCTCTGGCCTGCCGGTGGGGCTTTGATTGTCTGATTTGTGGAGGGCTTGTGGGCAGCGGCACAGACTTTGTTACCTGCAGGCTCAGGCCTTGATCATCCATATTGCCGTCAGCACCAGGATCAGCGCCATGGTCCGGTTGAACCAGAGCAGACGCTGGCCCTGGGCCAGCCAGCTGCGCAGCATGGCGCCGACCGAGGCATAGAGAAAGTTGCTGGCAAAGGCGTAAAACAGCATGACCGGCAGCACGATGGCCAGGCGCGCCAAGGCATCCTGAAAGCCGACAATCCAGCCCGCGACAATGGCCAGCGCCAACAGCCAGGCCTTGACGTTGACAAACTGCAGGCCCACGGCCTGCCAAAAACCGAGCAGATGGCCGTTCTTGGTCTCGGCCAGTTGGCCGCTGCGGCTGAGCTTGTAGGCCAGCCAGACCAGGTACACAATGCCGACCGCCTTGATGGCGCCTTTGAGGAAGGGCGCGGCCATCACCAGCGCACCCACGCCGCTGGCGCAGAGCAGCAGCAAAGCGCCCCAGCCAATCGGCACGCCCCAGACAAAGCGCATCGCCGGTTTGAGCCCCCAGTTGGCGCCCATGGCTGCGGCCATCGTCGTATTGGGCCCGGGGGTAAAGCTCATGGCCGTGGCCAGAACCAGAAATGCGCTGAACTCTACGGCGGTCATTGTCGTTGTCATGGTGATCGTATCCACTGCCCTGGGGGAGGCCCATCATGCACTGCCGCTGCTGCATTCCAGTGGCGCGAAGGCGCGGGCCGGTTGCAACGGGGACAGTCTGGGCCTGCAGGGCAGGCTTGCCTCAAATAATGTAGCTTTGATAACAATACAGTTACAGTACAGACAGAAAATCAATACCATGAACTGTATTGGTGCCAAAACCGGTACATCTGCCCTATATTGCCATGCTGACCCGCGACACCACCCATACCCTGACCGAGCAACTGGCGGCGCGCTTTGCCGAACGCATCCGCTCGCGCCTGTTGCCAGCCGGTGCGCGCCTGCCATCGGTGCGGGCCTGCGCTGCCCAGCAAAGCGTGAGTCCCTATACCGTGGTGGCCGCTTATGACTTGCTGCAGGCCCAGGGCTTGGTGGAGGCGCGCCGCCAGCGCGGCTTCTATGTGCGCGACTATGTCGCCAAGGCCGTGGTCACTTCGCCTGCCGTGCCGCCGGTGGCCAAGGACAAGACCTTGAAGGATGCGGTGTCGCTGTCGCTACCGGCCGCCTCAGCGCGCATCAATGCCACCTCGCTGATCCGGGGGATGATGCACAAGGCCACCCATCCACAGCCGGGGGCCGGCATGTTCCCGCCCGAATGGCTGCAGAACCAGTTTCTGCAATCGGCGCTGCGCAAGGTGGTGGGATCGGACGCGCTGCATGCCATGCACTGGAGCTACGGCGCGCCCATGGGCGATGAGCTGCTGCGCGCGCTGCTGACCGATCGCCTCAAGGAACTGGGCTTGCCGGTGGGGATGGAGCAGGTGATGACCACGATGGGCGCGACCCAGGGCCTGGACATTGTCAGCCGCACCTTGCTGAAGGCGGGCGATGCGGTGATGGTGGAGGAGCCCGGTTGGTCGGTAGAGTTTGCCCGGCTGGCAGCGCTGGGCATGCAGGTGCTGCCGGTGCCGCGCGGGCCCGATGGTCCGGATCTGGCCGTCATGCGCCATTACTGCGAAACCCATGCGCCCAAGCTCTATGTCAGCGTCAGCGTGCTGCACAACCCCACCAGCTACAGCCTGCACCCGGCAGCGGCCCATCAGGTGCTGCAGCTGGCGCAGGCCTTCAATTTCTATATCGTCGAAGACGACACCTACAGCCATATTGCGCCAGAGCATGCGACAAGGCTCAGCGTGCTCGATGGCCTCAAGCGCAGCATCTATGTAAGCGGCTTTGCCAAGATCCTGGCGCCCAATTGGCGCGTGGGCTATATGGTGGCGCCGCCGGATCTGGTGGACCGCATGCTGGACACCAAGCTGCTGTCGACCCTGACCAGCCCGGCGATGATGGAGCGCGCGATGGCGCTGTGCATGGAAAACGGCCAGCTGCGGCGCCATATCGAGCGCATGCGCAGCCACCTGGTGCAGGCGCGCAAGCACAGCGTGCCGCTGGCGCTGGAGTCCGGTTGCCGTTTTGTCACCGAGCCCGCTGGCATGTTCGGCTGGGTGGATACCGGCATGGATACCGAGGTGCTGGCCCAGCGCATGCTCGATGAGAACTACCTGATTGCGCCCGGCAGCCTCTTCCATGCCAGCCGCCAGCCGTCCACACTGATGCGCATCAACTATGCCTGCACGCAGGAACCGAGCTTCTGGCGCGTTTACCAGCGGGTGCGTGCCGAGTTTCCGCAGGCCGAACCTATGCCGCGCTGAGCCTGGGCGGGCGCAGCGCGGTGGTGCAGCATCAGCTGGACAGCTCTTCCCAGCGCATCAGGGCTTCCAGCAGTTCGCCTTCAATCACCGTATCGCGCTGCTGCAACTGCATGGCCTGGCCATAGTCCTTGCTGAACAGGCTGCCATCGGCCAGCTTGGCCTGGATGCTCTTTTGCTCCGTCTCCAACTCCGCAATGCGTGCGGGCAACAAATCCAGATCGCGCTGGTCCTTGTAGCTGAGCTTGCGCTTGGGTTGGGCAGCAGGCGCAGCGGCCACTGCTGGCGCTGGTGCCGCTGCGGCGGCCTTGGTGTCCTTGGCGACTTTGTTGGCCTGGGCGGCATCCCGCTGCTCGGCGATCTCGCGCGAACGGCGCGACTGGATCAGCCAGTCCTGCACCGAGCCTTCGTATTCGCGCCAATCGCCATCGCCTTCGGCGGCGATGATGCTGGTGACCACGTTGTCCATAAAGGTCCGGTCATGGCTGACGAGGAACACGGTGCCGTCGTACTGCTGCAGCAAGTCTTCCAGCAGGTCCAGGGTGTCGATATCCAGGTCATTGGTCGGCTCGTCCAGCACCAGTACATTGGCGGGGCGGGCAAACAAGCGGGCCAGCAGCAAGCGGTTGCGCTCACCCCCCGACAAGGAGCGCACAGGGGAGTGCGCACGCGCCGGTGAGAACAGGAAATCGCTCAGGTAGCTTTTCACATGCTTGCGCTGGTTGCCGATCTCGATCCATTCGCTGCCCGGGCTGATGAAGTCCTCCAGGGTCGCATCCAGATTGATCGCATCGCGCATCTGGTCAAAATACGCCACCTGCAGGTTGGCGCCCTGGCGGATCGTGCCGCTGTCTGCGGCCAGCTCGCCCAGAATCATCTTCAGCAAGGTGGTCTTGCCGGCGCCGTTAGGGCCGAGCAGGCCGATCTTGTCGCCGCGCAGCACCGTGGTGCTGAAGTTGCGCACAATGGTCCGGTCGCCAAAACGCTTGCTGACGTCGGTCAGCTCGGCAACGATCTTGCCCTGGTAGCCATTGCCGGTGCCCGACGCGATATCCATCTTGACACTGCCCTGGGCGGTGCGGCGGGCCGCGTGTTCATTGCGCATCACCTTGAGCCGCTCGATCCGGCTTTGGCTGCGGGTGCGGCGTGCCTCCACGCCCTTGCGGATCCAGATCTCTTCCTGCGCCAACAGCTTGTCGGCCTTGGCGTTGATCACCGACTCTTGCGCCAGTTGCTCCTGCTTTTGCACTAGGTACTGGGCAAAGTTGCCGGGGTAGCTGCGCAGCTGGCCACGGTCCAGCTCCACGATGCGGGTTGCCACCGCATCCAGGAAGGAGCGATCATGGGTAATAGTGATGATGCTGCCCTTGAATTCCTTGAGTAGCTCTTCCAGCCAGGCAATAGAGTCCAGGTCCAGGTGGTTGGTGGGCTCATCAAGAAACAGCACATCGGGGCGCAGCACCAGCGCCTGCGCCAGGGCCACGCGCTTCTTCACACCGCCGGACAGATTACCGACAAGCGCCTCCGGATTCAGGTGCAGACGCTGCAAGGTCTCTTCCACGCGCTGCTCCCAGTTCCAGGCATCAAAGGCCTCGATCTGGGACTGCAGTGCATCCAGGTCTTCGCCATCTTCGGCCGCAAAATAGCGGTTACGCACAGCGGAGACAGCAGCCATCCCATGGGAGGCTGCTTCAAACACCGTGTGTTCCGGGTTCAGGTTGGGTTCCTGGGCCACATAGGCGATGCGTATTCCGTTCTGCAATTGGAGGTTGCCGTCATCGGCCTTCTCCATGCCGGCCAGAATCTTAAGCAGCGAGGACTTGCCTGCGCCATTGCGGCCAATGAGGCCAACCCGCTCCTGGGACTCCAGGGCGAAGTCTGCGTGGTCCAGTAAGGCAACGTGGCCAAAGGCCAGTTGCGCGTCTAATAAGGTAATCAATGCCATGTTGGCGCCATTATCGGGTGCGCGCCAACGGCGGCCCGGTTGCAGGGGGATCGGCGCCGGTAGGCGCTGCATCTGCTGCTGCCATGGTCTTGCATCGTCATCTGTAGGTCATGCAGATGCTGTTCAATCAGAAATTTTCGCCAACTGCGTGACGCCCCGGGAAAACGCCTATACAATAGCGTCTATCGACAGCACGATGCCTTGCAAAGCTGCCAGACTCGAAAGAGGGCGGTTCGCAAGGTTTGTTTTTTTGAGGTGCTGACAAAGGGCTGGTGGAAACGCTGAAAACTTTGTCAAACAGTTCAAAAAGCTGTGCTACAATACAAGGCTTCGCTGATCGCGGCGAAGAGGATCTAAGGGTTGATGCTCTTGGGTTAGGTCTTTAAAAATTAACAGCCGATAAGCGTGGGCGTTTGGTGGCGATTGCCATATGTTCTTCGGAGCAAAACAAGCGCTCACTTTAAACA
>NZ_SOAL01000004.1 GCF_004364775.1 Comamonas sp. JUb58 | reverse complement strand
GAGCTTCGGTGTAGTAAATCCGCGGTCTTTGCTTCATACAAACACTCCTTCAGCCTTAGGCAGATATTGTGTTGCATTGACCAGTTGAATTCACAACCCATAGCGGTCGCTCGCAAGATCCCTAGGCAGGGTCTGCTCTAACCGAGAGCGGTCACTTGATTAGTCCTCTGGAGGATGTTTTCCTTCACACAGGCGTCATTCTCTTTGTGCGCCGGGATTGGCATAGGTTGTCAACCGTCATCATCCCGACCAACTTCGAGGCGACCATAACCGCCATCAAATTTCTTTACTTGGCGAATCGAACATTTGGCCTAGCTCTCGAACTGTGGAGCAGGGGATTGGACAGTTTGCTGCTTCCGAGTATTCCTGCGCTCGGACAAGATCATCGAGCCAACCGTAGAGCGAAGGCAGCCAGCGCGGTAGTTGTAGCTAAGGCAACCACTGCCATCCACCCAAACTGAGCGAACAAAAGCGCTGCCAGAGCTGAGCCTGTCGCCATACCAGCAAATACGCCGGTGAAGAGCACCGCGTTGAGCCGGCTGCGTGCGCCTGCATCCAGTCCGTAAATAATGGTTTGGTGTGCAATCAGCGCAGCTTGAAAGCCCAGGTCAAACCCGATGGCACTAGCCACCAACAGCCACAGTTGCACTCCAGGTGGGATGATTCCTGCCAGACCCAGCGCAGCAAACGACACCACTACCAGACCAGCCCCCAAGCGAGTGACCATCTGCGGGCCTCGGCGGTCTGCGATGCGTCCAGCTATTGGGGCGGCTAGTGCGCCCGCCGCTCCTGCCAACCCGAACGCACCGGCTGCGGCTGCTCCTAGGTGAAAAGGCGCGCCATGCAACATGACGGCGAGCGTGGACCAAAATGCGCTGAAACCTACCGCCAGCAACCCCTGCGCCATGGTGGCGCGCCGCAGGGCGGCGTGCTGTTTCCACAGCGTCCTTAGCGAGCGCAAAAGTGCTGGATAGGGCAACTGCGTAGTAGCCGTGAATCTCGGTAACTGCAGCCATGCGGCCACACCGATCAGTGCGATGCTTACCGCAGCGGCAGCGAACATGGCGCGCCAGCCCCATTGTTCGGCCACGAAACCACTCAAAACACGCGACAGCAAAATACCCAGCAGCAGCCCCGTCATCACAGTACCCACGACTTTGCCCCGGTGTCTTTCGGGTGCGAGTGTCGCTGCTGCGGGCACGATGTCTTGAGCCATCGTGGCAGTTAGGCCTACCACCAAACTGGCTGCGAGTAGCGTGGGCAGAGATGGCGACAATGCCGCTAGCAATAACGCGGCGAATAGCACTGCGGCCTTGGCTAGAATAATCCGTCGTCGGTCGTGTCGGTCGCCCAGCGGTGCTAGAAAGAAGATGCCCAGCGCATAGCCTAACTGGGTTAGTGTGGGCAGAAATCCTACTGCTTGGGTGGATGCGCCGATATCGCCACCCAGTACTCCCAGCATGGGCTGACTGTAATACAAGGTCGCCACCGAAAGACCCGCTCCGCTGGCGAGCAAAAGAGTTAAGGGCAAGGGCAGCCCGGTTGCATATGACTGCTCTTGCGTTGCAGGCAAGGAAGTATGTGACATGGAATTCACTCCTTAAAAAAATTGCTTAGGGCGCTGCGGTGGATGAGCAATATCCGTGATCTGATCGCCTAAACGAATGCCGTAGCCAGTGATATAAATGCCTTTGTGCATTAGTGTGGTTTCCCATTGCGCCAGATCAGCGGAGATGTCGTGCAGTCGCGCAGCGTCTACCCCAGCGTCACCGCGTTGGCTGCTGCCATCGTGATTTCCCCAGCGGTATGGGAGCATGGAACGAAGGCTGTGTCGTCCAGAAGAACGGCTCGTACTACTACCATTCGCAGTGCCGGCAGGTCGAGAATTGCGTGGAGAAACGGGTCGGATATCACCGAACAGGCGCTGGAACTGCGGCGCGAACCGGTCTCGCGTTTGCATTTGAAGCCAGTCCACGCCGGTATCCTTTCCGGGCCGCATGCTGCGCCCGAGAAGTTCATACTTGTGTGCAGGTTTCGCTCAGATCTGAGTTTTGGGAATCTGCAGATAGGGTCGGATCCACTCGCCCTTCTCATTTTCATACTGGCTTTCGACCGCCAGGGCTGCCAGGACGTCACCTACAACGCTGAGCGCATTGCCGTTGGCCGCAAAAGCGGTTCAAGCGATGCGCTCGGCTGTGCGATTAGCCCTTGGCGAATGCAAGTAGATCCGCGCTGACCTCGTCCTTGCGGGTGGTGCACATGCCGTGCGGTGCGCCGGCATAGACTTTCAGGACAGAACCCTTAACCAACTTGGCTGACAGCTCGGCGGAATCGGCAATCGGCACAATCTGGTCGTCGTCGCCGTGCAGGATCAGCGTCGGCACATTGAACTGTTTCAAGTCCTCAGTCAGGTCAGTCTCAGAAAATGCCTTTACGCAGAAGTACGAGGCCGGGATACCTGCTGCCATACCTTGCAGCCAGAAGGATTCACGCACGCCCTCGGACACCTTGGCACCGGCGCGGTTGTAGCCGTAGAACGGCATGCTCAGATCTTTCCAGAACTGCGAGCGGTCAGCAAGCACGTTGGCGCGAATCTGGTCGAAGGCCTCCAGCGGGGTGCCGCCAGGGTTCGCTGGGGTCTTGACCATCAGTGGCGGCACAGCACCGATCAGCACGGCCTTGGCCACGCGCGATGTGCCATGGCGGCCAATGTAGCGCGCCACCTCGCCACCACCGGTGGAATGGCCGACGTGGATGGCATCGTGCAGATCCAGCGTCTTCACCAGTTCGGCCAGGTCGTCGGCATAGGTGTCCATGTCGTTGCCCGTCCAGGGCTGGCTGGAACGGCCATGGCCACGGCGGTCGTGGGCGATGCAGCGAAAGCCCTGCGAGGCCAGTGCGTACATCTGGTCCTCGAAAGCATCCGAGGACAGGGGCCAGCCGTGGCTGAACACGATGGGTTGGCCAGTGCCCCAGTCCTTGAAGAAGATCTGGGTGCCGTCGGTGGTGGTGAAAGTGCTCATGGAAGGACTCCGCGTTGTTGAAGCCTTGACTGTGCGCGCCGCGCATTGCTGCTGCATTGCAACAAGCGGGTGAAAAATTTCAGCTGAAACCGAAGTCGCAATGATCCATATTTAGTGAGGACTGTGGGGGCTGCGCTGCAGCGTGCGAGCTAAGCATTCGGCCAGCTCCTGCAACGCCAGTGGTTTGTGAAGCAAAGCTGTTACACCCGCCTCTCGCGCTCGCCGCTCCAGCGCTAAGTCGACATGGCCGCTCACCAAGATCACTGGCAATTCAGGACGTATCGCTAGCACTTGCAACGTGAATTCGCTTCCAGGCATACCGGGCAGCATTTCGTCGGTGAGTATGACGTCAAACCGATGCGGGTCGGCCAAAAAGGCTGCCAGCGCAGCTTCGCTGGAACTGAAGCCGACAGGCTCGTAGCCCAACTCCGCCAGCAGCTCCTCCGCCAGCTCGACCAGCGGTTGCTCGTCGTCCACCACCAGCACTGTCTGTCCGTTGCCATGGGGCCAACTGGGATGCGTCCGTGGGGAAGGCGCAGGGGTCTCGCAGCACAGGGGCAGCCAGACAGTCACGCGGGTGCCGCGCCCAGGCTCGGTAACGATGTCGATGGCACCCCCCATGTCGGTGACGATGCCATGCACCATTGACAACCCCAAGCCTGTTCCCTCTCCAACCTTTTTAGTGGTGAAGAATGGGTCGAAGGCACGGTGCAGGACCTCTGGAGACATGCCAGCGCCTGTATCAGTGACCACCAGGCACACATAGTCACCAGCGACGAGGTCGCCGTGCAGCAGCGTCTGGGGCAGACTGGTTGAATCGCGCTTCAGCAGCACCTCAATCGCCCCGGAGTCGCCTAGGGCTTGACCAGCGTTGGTGCAAAGGTTGATTACCACTTGGTGCAGCTGCGTGCTGTCAGCCATCACGGCGGCCGTTCCCGCATTGAGCAGGGCGTCAATCCGTATGGTCTCAGGCAGCGTGGGACGCAGCATAGCCAGCGCTTCTTCCACCACGGTCTGCAGGTGTATCGGCTGCCGTTCGGCCACGCCGCTGCGGCTGAAGTCGAGAATGCGCCGCACCAGCACGCGCGCTCGTGCGCCAGCCTGCATCACTCGGTCAAGATAGCGGCTCATGTCGCTGCCGGGTGCGGCGTGCTGCTGTGCCATTTCGCCAAACCCCAAAATGGCGCCCAGAATGTTGTTGAAGTCATGAGCAATGCCTCCGGCCAGCGTGCCGAGCGATTCCAAGCGCTGGGCCTTCTGCAGGCGGGCTTCGAGCGCGGCCTTTTCAGCCTCGCCTGCTTCAAGCCGGCGCAACTGTCGCAGAAGACCGACGATGGTGAGTACCACCAGCGCGGCGAGCAGCAGTGTGCGGAGTATGGCGCTGCGCAACTCGTCATACCAGGGGCGCAAGGCCTCGTGTTCATCGCGGGTGATGGTCAGGGTGAGCGGCCGCTGGCCCACACCGATGGCCGCCACCAGTTTGACGCGGCCGTCAACCGGACTCACCGAGCGGTCGATCAGCGGCGCACCTTTGAATCGCGACAACTCTGGGTAACGCTGAACCCCTGGCTGAAAGCCTGGCTCTTCAGGAAGCCGCACCACCAGCGTGCCGTCGTCCAAGGTCAGCAGCAGCGCACTGCCTTCGCCCAGTTCGATGGCGGTGTAGGCGCCCTTGAGCTCTTCCAGTGTCACGATGGCGGTCACCACACCGTCGAACTGCCCGTCATCATCGATAAGGCGGCGAGACACCACCAGCGCGGGCCGGCCATCGGTGCGAGTGACCACCGGCTCGTTGATGAATAGTCCATCGGTCGTAGCTTCGCGCTGGCTCTGGAAGTAGGCACGGTCGGAGACATCGGCAAAGGGTTCGCCGGTAATGCGTGAACGATGGCGTTGCATGCCATGGCGGTCGACCAGCGTCAATACATTGACCTGCGATACCCCCACAACCCGAGCTGCGAGTGCTGCCGACACCGCCTCACTCGACAAGGTGTCACCGTTCGTCTCCCACCACTCACCTGTGTCGCGAAGCAGCAGATCGACAGCCTGAAGATTGCGTGCCCCTTGCTCGGCCAGGGCCTTCGCCAGATTGCCGAGCTCGCGCTCGGTCGCGAACATGATTTGCTGGTGCAGACGCCATCCATCGTAGATGGCAGAACCAGCGAAGGCCATCACGAGCACGATGCCCAGTGCCACGATGCGATGGCGCAGCCGCTCCTTAGACATCATCTGCCCAGGGCGTCTGCCACGGCGCGGACCAGCTCTTCGCGACTGCAGGGCTTGGCCAGCAGGCAACTCACGCCCAGCACACGGCTGATATCGGCTTGGGCACCCAAGCTACGTGTGAGTTGAGCCGATATGCCGACAACGGCTGCCTGTGGATAAGCCGCTTGCGCGGCCTTCACGGCGTGCGTTGCCGCGCCGCCAATCGTGCGCTGATAAGGAAGGTCGAGCACGACCAAGTCCACGGGTGCCGGGTGGGTAAAGCCCAAACCTGGGCTGTCATGCCGGGGCAGCGAACGCACCTCGTGCCCTTCGCTGGTCAGCCATTCTGAGATAAGTACACGCATGGCGCTATCTTCGTCGATAACCATGATTTTGGACACGGATCCGTCCTTTGTTATTACTGGGCGCTGCGGGGAGCGCAAGGCGCTATTTGATCCGCCCAGGATGCCGCATTTATGTCATAAACGGGTTCGAATGTTTCATCTGTAATGGAGCCGTAGAAACTTGAATATTGTCATCGGTTAAGCTTATGAGCATGAACTCTGCAGCCCCTCACATCCTGGTGGTCGATGACGATCCTGCCTTACGCGAACTGATGTATTCGTACCTGACGGAGAACGAGTTTCAGGTCACTACGGTAGCTACAGGGCAAGAGATGAGGTCGGTTTTGCAAGAGCATGTTATCGATCTGGTGCTGCTTGACCTTCGTCTGGGCGGCGAGGACGGTATGCAGCTGGCGCGTCAACTGCGTGAGCAGACCCGGCTTCCCGTCATCATCGTGTCGGGAAAGCAGGACGAAGCTGACCGGGTGATGGGTCTGGAAATCGCCGCCGATGACTACGTGACCAAGCCTTTTAGCAATCGCGAGATGCTGGCTCGTATTCGGGCCGTGCTGAGGCGCACCCGGGAGCAGCAGGATGTCACGCCCGTCAGCCGCGACGGTAAACGCCGTGCGTATCGCTTTGCGGGCTGGGAATTGAATCTGCTCGCGCGTCGACTCAAATCACCCGAAGGGCAGCGGGTCGAACTCAGTAATGGCGAGTTCAACTTGCTGCTGGCACTGTGCGAGCAACCCCAGCGCGTGCTCACACGCGACCAGTTGTTGGAGCTGTCGCGCCTCCATGGCGCGGAAGTCTACGACCGCTCCATCGATGTCCAGATTCTGCGGCTGCGACGCAAGATCGAGGTCGATGCCTCGGCGCCGACCTTGATCCGCACGGAGCGCGGCGCGGGCTATGTGTTTGAAGCCCAGGTGCAAGTGCTGCACTAAGACGAGACTTGCACGCGCCCTGCATGTGCATCTGGTCGCCGCGCATCCTCCCACATCTCAGGCGCGGCTGCTCTCGAACAGGAACCAGGCGCGGCGTTCGGCCTCGTCGATCCACACCTCCAAAAGGCTGGTGGTCGCGAAATCACCATAGTTGTCACAGGTAGCGTGCGTGGCGCGCATGTAATCGGCTAGACGTGCGTTGTCGTCACGCAGCTCGGCCAGCATGTCGGCTGGGGTGACAAAGGGCGCATCGTTGTCCAGCAGGCGCTGGTGGCGCGAGATATCCCCGATTGAGCGAAGTGTAGTGCCGCCGAGCTTGCGTGCGCGTTCGGCAATCGGATCGGTGATGGCAAAGATCTGGTCTGCCTGTTCGTCCAGCAGCAGATGGTAGTCGCGGAAGTTCGGGCCCGACATGTGCCAGTGGAAGTTCTTTGTCTTCAGGTACAGCGCAAAACTGTCCGCGAGCAATGCGGCAAGACCGCCGCTGATGTCGCGTCGCGCATCGGTGCCCAGTGTCGTTGGCGTATGCAAAGGGGCTTGGCGACGGGCGATGAGATCGGTAGTTGCGTTCATGGAATCACCTTTTAGAGTTACATCGGAAAAGTAAGAAAGGGCCGGCCGATGCCGCCTGGTCCATGAGATGTACTTTGGCTTTAGCCGATTTCTGCGAGATTTCAGATTTGCTTTCTCCGCATTTCAGCTGAAACGCCGATTAAGGAAGCCTGAAGTAAAGAGGTAATGCGATGGCTAGACGATCAACGGTGTCATTCACCAACCCGGAGTTTCGCCATGACCTCTTCTTCACGCCATGTCCGTTCCCTGTGGGCCAGCCAGCCCTCCTATGCCACGGAGCGCGGCAGCATACGCGCCCTGAACGCTGACAATTTTCCAATCCTGAACGGCCTGTCCATCAAGCGTTTGGTGCTCGCGCCCGGCAGCCTGCGTGAACCGCATTGGCATGTCAACACCAACGAACTGACCTACTGCATCAGTGGAAGGCTGCTTGTGTCGGTACTGGACAGCGGCAGTCAGTTTGCCCGCTTCGAGGTGAGCGCTGGCCAGATGTTCCACATCGCTTCGGGTGCACTGCACACGCTGGAGAACATCGGTGATAGCGACGCTGTGCTGATCGCAGCTTTTCGCCACGAAAGGCCCGCTGAGTTCTCGCTGCGCGAATCTTTCGCTGTGATGAGCGACGCCGTGTTGGGTAATACGTTTGATCTGCCAGCTGCCGACATGGCAGCTCTGCGTCAGGGTCAGGGCAAAGGTGCAGCGTTGTCTCGGCGTGAAGGGCCACCCACCATTCCCGACACCGCAGGCTTTGGCGATGCCCATCGGTTTGACGTCGAGGCGCAGTCGGCCCCAGTGTCATCGGCGGCAGGCTCTGCACGGCTAGCGCGCGATACCTTCTGGCCTGTGCTCAAGAACATCTCTATGTACTCTTTGCGCGTCGAGACAAGCGGCATGCGGGAACCGCACTGGCACCCGTTGACTTCAGAAATGGGCTACATCGAAAAGGGCAACGCGCGTATGACCATCCTGGATCCCAACGGCAGCGTTGACACCTACCAGCTGCAGCCCGGAGATGTCTACTTCATCCCACGCGCCTATCCACACCACATTGAGGTGACTGGCAGTGAGGAGATTCATTTCCTGATCTTTTTTGACCAACCGACGCCCGGAGATGTAGGCTACCGTGCTGCGGCATCGTCGCTGTCACCATCAGCATTGGCGGCTACGTTCGGCGTACCGGTGGCCAGCTTGCCTCGCCTGCCCTTCACACCGGCAGATCCGCTGATCGTGGCGCGCAGCAATCCGTTGGACAGCTGATGGCTTGAGAAAAATTACAGATGAAACAAGGGGGCGCACCCTTGAAACTGCGCTGCAAGCGAGCGCTTGCAGCATGGTGATCTGTCCCCAAGAAACTTGCACTGGAGATTTTTCATGCTTACCCACCATGCTCTCGCTGCCGCTGCCCCCTTTCCTCAGCAGCTATCGCAGAACGAAGACATACGCTTTCTCGACCTGCTGGCCGCCTACCGCGTGTCTGGAGGATTGGCGCCCGGCTCGGAGATCGCAGCGCGGCGGCCGTCCAGCGGGCTGTCGGCGCTGGGCCGCGCCATTGCGGCGGGTGAGGTGATCGGGCTGCAGTGGGCTGGGCAGCACTGGTTGCCGGTGTTCCAGTTTGAGCGTGGCGATATCCGTGTGCGACCACCTGTGCGCATGCTTCTGGCTGAGCTGGCCGAGTTGTTGGACGAGGAGGAGAGGATCCATTGGTTTGTGCAGCCCAACCCCTGGCTCGACAACGCGTCCCCCTTGCAATTGCTGGCGACCGATTTTGGCCGTGTGCATGACGCTGCCCGCGCCTTGCGTTTTGCCTGCAACAACTGAGCGCCAAGGAGCAACCCCTATGCACGACGATTCCGGTATCCGCAAATACGAACATCCAGCCGGTGGCTGGGACGCACTGGCTGCGGTGGCCAAAGCCATCCACGGCCAGATGAACGCCCTCTCGGGCACGCGCATCATGCTGCGCAACAACCAGCCCGATGGCTTTGACTGCCCCGGCTGCGCCTGGCCCGATCCCAAGCACAGCTCAACCTTCGAGTTCTGTGAGAACGGCGCCAAAGCCGTGACCTGGGAGGCGACGCGCAAGCGCGCCACGCCCGAGGTGTTCCAGCGTTACACCGTCACCGAACTGCGCAGTTGGAACGACCATGACCTTGAGGACCTCGGCCGGTTGACGCAGCCGATGGCCTACGATGCGGCCAGCGACCGCTATGTGGCGATCGATTGGGACGAGGCCTTTGCGCGCGTCGCCGAGGTGCTGCAGGCGCTGCCATCGCCCGATATGGCGGAGTTCTACACCTCCGGCCGGGCCTCGAATGAGGCAGCTTTTCTGTACCAGCTGTTCGTGCGTGCCTATGGCAGCAATAACTTTCCCGACTGCTCGAACATGTGCCACGAGGCCACCAGTGTCGGTTTGCCCCAGTCCATTGGCATCGGCAAGGGCACGGTGTCGCTGGACGACTTTGACCAGGCGGACCTGATCATCTCGATGGGGCACAACCCCGGCACCAACCATCCACGCATGATGACCACCTTGCATGCGGCGGCGCGGCGCGGCGCGCCCATCGTGGTCTTCAACCCACTGCGCGAGCGTGCGCTGGAGCGCTTTGCCGCGCCGCAGGATCCGCTTGAAATGGCTACCTTCAGCTCCACAGATATCGCCAGCGATTACCTTCAGGTCAAGGTGGGCGGTGATGCCGCTGCACTCAAGGGCGTCATGAAAGCGGTGCTGGAGCTGGATGCCGCCGACCTGGCCGCTGGCGGGCCGGGACTGCTTGACCGCCGCTTCATCGCCGAGCACACCCAGGGCATCGAGGCCTTGCTGGAAGACCTGCATGCCACGGACTGGGCCGATGTGGAGCGGGCCTCGGGCCTGCAGCGCAAGGCCCTGGAGCAGGTGGCACAGCTGTACTGCAAGGCAGAGCGCGCCATCATCGTCTTTGGCATGGGCATCACCCAACACCGCCGAGGCACCGAAAACGTGCAGCAGATTTCGAACCTGTTGATGCTGCGCGGCAATTACGGCCGCCCGGGTGCGGGCATTTGCCCGGTGCGCGGCCATTCCAACGTGCAGGGCAACCGCACGGTCGGTATCGATGAGAAGGCACCGCTGGCACTGCGCCAGGGCATCGAGCGGGTGTATGGCTTTGTGCCGCCCGAGGCACGTGGCCATGACGCTGCGGAGGCGATCGAAGCCATCGCCGACGGCCGCTCGAGTTTTTTGATGTGCCTGGGCGGCAACCTGGCCGTGGCCATGGCCGACCCGCTGCGCAGCTTTGCGGCCATGCAAAGGCTGGACATGGCCGTGCACATTGCCACCAAGCCCAACCGCTCGCACCTGCTGGTGGGGCGCCAGAGCCTGTTGCTGCCCTGCCTGGGTCGCACCGAACTGGACCTGCAGGCCAGCGGCGTGCAGTCCATCACGGTGGAGGACTCCATGTCAATGGTGCATGCGTCTACAGGCCGGTTGCCGCCGCCGTCGGACCAGGTGCGCTCCGAGCCGGCCATCGTCGCTGGTATGGCCAAGGCCGTGCTGGCCGGGCGCTATGGCATCGACTGGGATGCCTTCGTCGCTGACTACGGCCGCATACGCGATGGCATCGAGGGTGTGTTTGCCGGTTTTGATGACTACAACGCCCGTATCCGCCAACCAGGCGGCTTTCGCCTGCCTGTGGGGCCGGCCGAACGTGTCTGGCACACCCCCTCGGGCAAAGCCTGCTTTATCACCATGCCGGGCATCGAGGAGGATGCGCGCACTGCAGCCGTCAGCGGTGTGCTGACGCTGACCACACTGCGCAGCCATGACCAGTACAACACCACGATCTACGGCTTTGACGACCGTTACCGTGGCATTTTCGGGCGACGCGATGTGGTCTTCCTCAACCCGCAGGACCTGGCGGAGCAGGGCCTGGTGGCAGGCGACCGGGTGGACTTGGAAGCCGTAGCTTTCGCCGGCGAAGCACCTCAGTCGGGTGCCGTGTTGCGCAACCTGACTGCCGTGGCCTACGACATCCCGCGCGGCTCGGCCGGCGCCTACTACCCCGAAGCCAACGTGTTGATCGCGCTGTCCCACCGCGATCCGCAAAGCGGCACACCGTCGTACAAATCGGTGCCGGTGCGCCTGCGTGCAGCGGTCTGAAACTGCACATGCAACAGCGGGCCGGGCGCTGCTGCCTGGTCCGCTGGCTTGCGGTGGATGATCAGACGTAGCGCGGAATCGGGCCGATCTGCGGTGTGGTGTCGTCGCCCAGGTCCAGGCCCACGCGGTCCACAAAACACCAGCCCCAGCCTTCAGGCGGGTCGTAGCCCTCGATGATGGGGTGGCCGGTTTGCTGGAAGTGCGCACGCGCGTGGCGGTGTGGTGAATCATCACAGCAGCCTACATGGCCGCAGCTGCGGCACAGCCGCAGATGCACCCAGGGGGAGCCAATCTTCAGGCATTCCTCACAGCCTTTGGCGCTGGGCACCACATGATGGATGCTATCCGTGTGGGTGCAGGTCTTGGGGTGGCTCATGGAGTGTCCTTATAGGGTTGAGAGATGGCGATGGACGAAAGCTACAGCCATTGCGCCTTCGCCAACGGCGGACGCAACGCGCTTGATGGAGTCATGGCGCACATCACCAGCGGCAAAGCAGCCGGGCACACTGCTTTCCAGGTGAAAAGGTGGGCGTTCCAGCGGCCATTGGGCGTACTTTCCAGGCTCCGTCATCAGATCAGGTCCCGTTACCAGATAGCCGGCTGCGTCGCGCACGATGGCCGTGTCTTTAGCCCACTCGGTGCGCGGTAATCCTCCAATGCAGACGAAGACATGGCTGGCCGGCAGTGACTGTTCCCGCCCGTCGCGCCGGTCGCGCACCGTGATTTGTTGGAGGCGATGGTCGCCGGCCAGTGCAGTAATCTCGGCACTGCTTACCACGCGAATCTTGTGTGTACTGCCGATCTTGCGCAGCAGATAGTCGGATAGCGTGTCTGACAGGCGCTCGCCGCGCACCAACATGACCACCTCTTTGGCATAGCGAGAGAGGTGCATGGCGGCCTGTCCGGCCGAATTGCCGCCGCCTACGACGTAGACCGTCTCGCCGGCGCACATCGGCGCTTCACTGGAGCCCGCCCCATAGAACACTCCCGCACCCAGCAGACGGTCCTCGCCAGGCAGGCCAAGACGACGCCAGGTGATGCCCGTGGCACAGATATTTGAGCGTGCGCGCAACTGAGTGCCATCGGCAAGGTCTACCTGGATACATCCATCCACGAAAAGCGTGTGCACGCCATGGTTCAGGCGCAAGATCTCTGCGCCGAAACGTACTGCCTGTTGGCGAGCACGCTCTGCCAGATCTGCACCGCCAATCCCATGTGGAAAACCTAGGTAGTTCTCGATCAGTGAAGAGTTACCGGCCTGGCCTCCAATGGCTTGGCGCTCCACCAGTATCGTTTTCAAGCCCTCTGATGCAGCATAGACTGCCGCGCTCAGACCAGCCGGACCAGCGCCGAAAATTGACACATCGTACTGCCGCAGCCGGGGCGTGCGCACCCAGCCCAACCGCTGCGCGATATCCGGCACGGTGGCACCTAGCAGGCGCGTGCCATCAGGGAACTCGCACAGAGGCAGGTTTGGATCGTCCAAGCCTTGGATACCGGGTAGGGCTCGGGCCGAGGCTTCGTCTAATTCAATCCACTGGTAGGCGACCACGCTTCGGCTCAGAAAATCGCGGATTTCGAACGCGCGAGGTGAATTGGGGGCGCCTAGCAGGCGCACAGCTGCAGCGGTGGTGGATGCATGTGTACTCATCATAAAACTCCCCTGGTCCCGGAGGCTCAAATTCGGCCTCTGGGAGCTTGTTGAAGTGGCAGTATCGTGTTACGCCGGCTTCCAGCCGCTCATTTAGATGGCTGAGAACAGGTCCACATCTAGGCGACTGATTGCGCGCATCCAAAAACGGAGAGTGCGCTAACGGAAGCCCGTTTCCGGACTGTCGGCGTTTGACGTTTCAGGAGCGTTTCTTCGGGAGCGTGAGTTTGTTTCAAATGCAAGAATGCCATGGGCAGGCAGCTGACAGCTTCAACAGGGTTCTGCACCTTTCCAGTTTTCGTATAGGGATGGTCGGCAAATCACTGAATTTAGATCGGCAAGTTCGCTTGATGCCGATTTGCTGGCTTTAACGCCGCTTTGCTGCCACATTTCTCGCGACCAGCATGAGATAGGCCCCCGTGAGTGAACTACTGCGGAACGCGATGGACTCGGCAAACGCAGCGTCGGCCTCGAACATCGGTTTGAAGTTCGTGCGCGGAAACTGGCGTGGTGCTTCGTCGTAGAACCGGACATCCTGGCCCACGGTGGCCGTAACCGGCGCGGCTCTGACCTGCTCAAGGTTGCTCCCCATCCCTTCCAATGCCCGGAAAAGCATGCGGCGTCCTTCCTCGGAGCGGACGAAGACGATATGCACCGGCTGGAGGTTGCCGCTGGTGAGTCCCCACTTGACCAGCTTGTACAGGCCATGCAGGTCGTCGTCCGACACCGGCCGGTCGCTCCAGTGATGGTGCGACCGCGCATCGGTGAACATTTGGGCGAGGGTCCATTGTTGGTAAACGCGATGGATCGCTAATTCGCACCTGAATTTTGTGGCGCTCTCCTATCAAATTAGCGCTCGGCAACAGACCGCTCATGAGGCCTAGACCTGCCGCTCACGGCTACCTACCGGACGAGAGATTCTGGCCGTTAGCCGCCATCCTACCTTGGCATTGACCAGGCGCAACAGCAGCCTCACGGGCCGGCGACAGGCTGGAAGCCGCCCCGGCCCCCTATGGTTGAGCCCAAAGCGCCCCGCGTTCAAACTTCAGTGAGAAAAATTCAAAGCTCGCGGAGACCTGACAGTCGGTTCCCAATTTGCATGCAGTGAAAAAATTTGCAAGATCAATGAGTACCGACAGACCCGCACTCTACGATCTCCCCATGAAGACCGCCATCATCCCATCCATCTGCGTCGAACCCGCTTTACTTGATGAGGTGGAGCGTGCTTTGGAACAGAACGAAAGCCTGGCGTCTTTTGTCGAGACAGCTGTCCGCCGAGAGATCCAGCAGTGGCAAGCACAGGCTGGATGGCTGCAGCAGGGATTAGCCGCCACGCGGCACAACAGCGCTGCTGCTGGCATCTCTGCAGAGGTGGTGATTGCCCGCCTGGAGGCCAAGCTGGCTGCAGCCAGGCAGCGCAAATGAACCGCTAAATGTCAGACAGCAGGGCCTCAACCCACCCGCCCCACCTCCAGCGCCGACACCGCGCCACGCGCCGGCCACAGCGCTACCAAGACCAGCAGCACCGCCACCAGCAAATAAGGTGCGCCCGGGTGCAGGTCATAGACCAGGGTGCCCACCAGCGGTCCCAGGATCATGCCCAGGCCATGGGCTGCAGCAACGGTGCCGGCGGTGGCGCCTTGCTCATGCGGGCCCACGGCATTGGCGGCCAATGCCATGACGGAGGGGAAGACCCAGCCCATGCCGGCGGCGCCGACAAAGTAGCCTGCCCACAGTGCCCAGGGGCTGCTGGCCAGCAGCAGCGATGCAAAGCCCAGCGCAGACAGGGCGCAGCCGGCGCGGATCAGGCGCTGCGGCGTCCAGCCCAGTTTGCGCACGGCGAGCTGTGCGAGGATCAGGCCCACACCGACAACGGCCAGTGCAATACCGGCGGCTCGGGCGGCGGCGCTGGCTTCCAGCTGCAAACGGTCCAGCGCGAAGAAGCCCACAACGACCTGGGCAATGGTCACGCTGAACATCGCGCAAAAGGCCACAGCCATCGGGCGGCGCAAGCGTGGGTCGCTGATCTTGAGGTGGCCGGTGGCCGCGTTGGCATGCTGCTCGCTGCGCGGCAGCCAGCGCCACAGCACCAACAAAGCCAAGGCGGGCAGCACGGCGGTGATGAGCAGCGGCAGCTCCAAGCTATGCGCGGCCAGCAGGCCGGTAACGCCGGGGCCGGCCACCATGCCGATACCGCTGGCGGCGCCC
Source organism: Comamonas sp. JUb58 (assembly GCF_004364775.1). GTDB lineage: Bacteria > Pseudomonadota > Gammaproteobacteria > Burkholderiales > Burkholderiaceae_C > Comamonas. The sequence goes on along the minus strand of NZ_SOAL01000004.1, from coordinate 267,102 downwards.
AAGGTGGCCATGGCGGCAGCGCGCTGAGGGCCGGGTACATGGTCGGCTACCAGTGCTGCACCGGTGGCAGGCACAGCCGCATAAAAGCCGCCGGCCATGCCGCGCAGCAGCACCAGGCCGGCAAAGGCCAGCCACACGGGCGGCTGGCTGCGCAAGGCAAACACGATAAAGCTGCACAGCAGCGCATAGCAGACCACAAAGCCGCCGAGGCCCCGGAGCAGGATAGGGCGCCGGCCCCAGCGGTCACTGGCGGCGCCCCAGCGTCTGGCCAGCAGCACCCAGGCCAGGCCGCCCACGGTGACGGCCATGCCGGCCTGCCAGGGGGCCAGGCCCAGCAGCCGGGCGATGGGGCCGATCAGCGCGACGAAGGACATCATCGACAAGGTGCAGACAAAGTTCTCGAACATCAGCGGCCGCATGCTGAAACGGAGTGTGGGCGCCGTAGAGGCTGGCGCTTCAGAGGGGTTGGCGGTGCTTGCCGAGGTGGACGGGACGGACATCAGACTCCTTCGATAACATGGTTTTTAAATGATAATCAATCTCATTAAATGATAGACTCGGTCCCTGTGATTTGCCCCTCTTGTGATGAACGTCATCCCGCCATGCGCGCCGTTTGCGGCGCTGCGAACGCCCCGGCGTTGCGGGGGCAAATGGGCAGCGGTGCTGAATATCTCCGCTGCGTTTCTTCCATCCTTCGGGTGCAGCTGTCTGCATCTGCCTGACCACCTTCCAACCCGCCATGAGCGCCACCATGACCACTCTGCATGCCGCCACCAGCGCCCGCCGTACCTTGCAACTCCGCCGCCCAGCTGTGCCACAGCCGCAGGACGCAGCCGTTACGCCCGCTGCCTGCGAGGCCGAGTCCCATGCTGCCGAGCCACTCACCATCGCGCTGCAGCTCCGGCCGCTGAACGATGCCAACCTGCAGGTGCGCAGCGTTGACAGCACCAGTCTGCTGGCCGGCCACAAGACCGTGCAGATCGCCCATAACGGCTCGGTCTACACCTTGCAGGCCACCAAGCTGGGCAAGCTGATCCTGACCAAGTAAAGCGCTCCACACCGCTGATAAGACACAGCCCGCTGGCATCCAATTGCCAGCGGGCTGTGGTGTTTGTGGGCTCCGGCCATGGCCAGAGCCATTGTGCTGATCAGAACGACACGGTGGCCGACAGGCGGTAGGTGCGCGGCGCGCCCGGCATCACAAAGCCATCGTTGAACATGCCGATCCAGTAGTTCTTGTTGGTAAGGTTCTCTACGCTGGCGTTGAAGCGCACAGGCGTCGATCCGAACTTGGTGGCATAGCGGGCCACCGCGTCAATACGGTTCCACGATGGCACCTTGAGGCGGTTGCCCGAATCGGCCCATTGCGAGCCGGTGTGGAACAGGCGCCCACCCACCGACAGGCCTTGCAGGGGGGTGTCCCAATCCAGGCCAATGCGGGTGCGCAGCTTGGGCACGCCATAGTTCTCCAGCCCGGTGTTGATCTGCTTGGACTTGATGTACTCCACACCGCCCAGCAAGGCCACGGTCTCGCTCAGCTTGCCAAAGGCACTCCATTCCAGACCGCGCAGGCGCTGCTCGCCATCAAGCACCTGGAAGTTGGCGCTGTTCGTCACGATCGAGGGCTTCTTGATCTGGAAGGCGCTGAAGGTGTGCGTGGTTTCGCCCGCTTGCAGCTTCACACCCACTTCGCCCTGCTTGGTTTGCATGGGGGCGAGGGTGTCGCCCTGGTTGGCAAAACCGGTGCCCACGGTGCGGCCGGGCTCCAGGCCTTCGGTGTAGTTGGCAAACAGCGCGATGTTGTCACCCCAGGGGCGCACCACGGCGGCCACCATCGGTGAGACGCGGTTTTCGCTGTAGTTGGAGGCGACGCCATTGACCAGCGGCGTCTTCACCGTCTGGTGGCGCAGGCCCAGGGTCAGCAGCAGTTTTTCATCCCAAAAACCCATGGTGTCGGCAATCGCGAACGAGCGGAATTCGTTCTCCGTCGTGTAGTCCTTCCAGGTCGGCGCGGCTGGGAAGGTCGGCTCGGTCGGCCGGTACATATTGGTGGTGTAGCAGTAGTTGCAGGCCGTGTTGACCGTGCCTTCCTTGTGCTTGAGGATGTTGAAGGACAGTTGCAGGCGGTGCTGCACACTGCCGGTGTCGAACTTGCCAATCACCCCCGCCTCGGCGGTGCGGCGCTCCGACTTGGTGTGCACGTTGTAGATCGCGCCGCGCGTGGTGCCGTCAGCCCCGGTCACGATGGCACGCGTGCCAAACAGCAGGCCCTGGCCTTCGGCCTCCGAGCCGCCGGCTGCCACATAGCCTTGCCAATTCTTGTTGAAATCAAACTCCGCCCGGGCCAGCAAACCGCTGTTGTCGTACTTGCCATGCGTGCCTTTGAACAGGTTCACATCGCCATCGGGTGGCGACAGCAGATAGCCCACGCCAGGGATCGCTGCACTGCCCAAAAAGCTGAACATGCCGGGGCTGCCGCCGTCGATCTTGTTGACGCTGTTGTACACATCCAGGTAAAGGCGGTAGTTGTCGCCCAGGTAATCCAGGCCCAGCGCGCCCACATTGCGCTTTTGCTTTTCGTCCTCGGCGCCCATATCGCCCGATCCATAGACACCATTGAAGCGCAGGCCCAGGCGCTGCTCGGGCCCAAAGCGCTTGCCCACATCGGCATGCAGCTGGTAATACGAATCGGAGACATAGGTGGCGGTCAGGTCGGCAATCGGCTGGGCCAGTGCGCGCTTGGTCACCATATTGACCGAGCCGGCCACGCTGGCCAGCGGTGGCATGCCAGACAGCAGCACATTGGGGCCGCGCATCACCTCGACCCGCTCAAACATCTCGATCGGCACCGAGTTGGCCGGTGCAATGCCGTAGAGCCCATTGGTTGCTATGTCCATCGCCGTCACATCCAGCCCGCGCAGGTTGAAGTTCTGCAGCAAGTGGCCCTTGTTGGTGGTGAAGACCACCGCCGCATCGTTCTCCAGCACATCCTGCAGCGACAGCGCCGACCAGTCCTCGGCCAGCTCACGGGTGTAGGCATTGACGTGGACGGGTGCTTCCATGATCGAGGTCGCCCCCAGAATGCCCAGCCGCGCACCCTTGGCCGCCTTGCGCCCGGGGGCGAGTGCGGGCAGGTCTTCGCGCTCGTAGCGGTCGCGCACGGTTACCTGGGGCAGGTTGACCGATGGGCTGGCGGTTGTCTCTGCGGTGCTGCCTGCCTCTTGCCCTTGCTGCGTGGGCTGGGTTTGTTGGGCAGATGCGCTGGCTGTGGCGGCTGCCGCCATCAGAGCCATCACGATCCGATTCGGTTGGAGTCTGCGTTGCGTGGTATGTGACATGAGAGTGACGATGTTATGAAAATCAAACAAGAATCATTCTCAATCGTATTCATCAGTTATTGAGTTTGCAACTTTTTGTTGTATTTGGGGGATTACCCTGGGAGGGAAGGGGAGGAGGAATGCATCTGCGGGGACTGGCTGCGGCAGGGATGCCGTGATTTGGCGCTGGTCGCCATCGATCGCTTGGCGAAGCTGTCGAGGGGCATCTTGGCGTCATGCCGATTTTTGATCCTGCCGATGTCCAAACGATTCTGCAGGCGGCAGCCAGAAGCCGAAATGCAAACTGGCTGCAGGCCCGCGACTGCCACGGAAAGCTGAAGGGACTGGGCAACCAGCCCTTTGCACCCGATGCTGGATGCTCCTCCAAACCTTATTGGCGCTTCTTCCGCGTATCCGGCAAGAACGCCGTCGCCAGCCCCAGCAGCGGCAGGAACGAGGTCAGGCCATAGACCCAGACGATGCCATGCGCATCGGCCAGCTCACCCAGGCCAGCGGCACCGACGCCGCCAATGCCAAACATCAGCCCGAACATCAAGCCGGAGACCAGGCCCACGCGGCCAGGCACGGCCTCTTGCGCGTAGACCACCAGCGCGGCAAAGGCCGAAGACATCACCAGGCCGATGACGATGGCGAGCACGGCCGTCCACACCAGACCCACATAGGGCAGGGCCAGCGCAAACGGTGCCACGCCCAGGAACGAGATCCAGATGACGGCCTTGCGGCCAATGCGGTCACCCACCGGGCCGCCGGCAAAGGTGCCCGCTGCCACGGCGGCCAGGAACATGAACAGAAACAGCTGGCTGGACTGCACGCTGAGCTGGAAGCGCTCGATCAGGTAGAAGGTGAAGTAGTTGGTGAAGGAGGCGATGTAGACAAACTTGGCGAACATCAAAATGCAGATCACCGTGACGGCGCGGATGACGCCAGCGCGGTTCAGGCCTTCACCCGCATGGTTCTTGGCCAGGCTCTTGGCCTTGGCACTGCCGTTGTGGCGCACCCAGATGGTCAGGCGGTACAACACAAAGATGGCGACCAGGGCCACCACCATGAACCAGGCCATCGCTGGCTGGCCATGGGGGATGACGATGGCCGCTGTCAGCAGCGGGCCAATCGCAGAGCCGGTATTGCCACCCACCTGGAAGGTGGACTGCGCCGTGCCAAAGCGGCCGCCCGATGCCAGGCGCGCAATGCGCGAGGCCTCGGGGTGGAAGGTGGCCGAGCCGACCCCCACCACCGCAGCGGCCACCAGCAGCATCTCGTAGCTGTGCGCAGTGGCCAGCAGGCCAATGCCGATCAAGGTCATGCCCATGCCGGAGGGCAGCAGGTAGGGCTTGGGGTGCTTGTCGGTGTACATGCCAATCCACGGCTGCAGCAGCGATGCGGTGACCTGGTAGACCAGCGCAATCACGCCAATCTGCCCAAAGCTGAGCGAGAAGCTGGCCTTGAGCATCGGAAAGATCGACGGCAGCATCGCCTGGATCATGTCGTTGAGCAGGTGGGCCAGCGCCGCGCCGCCCACGATGGGCAATAAAAAGCCGTGCTGCTGGCTATCTGCAGTGGCTGCGGGTGCAGCAGCCAGGGCAGGTGAGGGGTTGAGGGTGGCGGTATCAGCGGTCATGGCGTCGGGCAGGCAAACCTGGGAGGGCGAAGAGATCAAGCAACCGGCAAGCGTAAGGGAAGATGCGCTGGCGCAATCGCGCAAGCAGGACAAGAAATGTTGAGTTCCTGCCAGTTCGCCGAATGACAGTCATTCGTCGCTACGGTAGAGCTTTCAAAAGTAGCCGCTTATGATGGCCCTTCCATTCAACGCAAGGACGGCCCCATGACCCAGATTGCCCATCTTCGAGACGCCATTGCAGCGAGCCAGCTTCTCAACGACGTACAAGCCGACGATGGCTTTGTGGTTGGCAGCGTGCGGTTTCAGGCTGCGGGGGCGGATATCCATGTGAATGTCGACCCGGAGCTGGCCGACAACCCCGAGATGGATGTGGAGGCCCTGATCGCCAATACCCAGCGCTTTCTGGCCATGCCGGCCGACCAATGGAAGGAATTGATCAACGATATCGCGGTGGAAGTGGAAGAGGCCGTAGAAGAAGACGAGGTCGAAGAGCTCACCGACCTGCGCGATGACCTGAGCCTGCATTCGGTGGCCGTGTTTGCCGATGCGGTGCTGCTGTCCTTTGTCGCGCCCAAGCAGTTTCCGCACTGCTGGGTGCGCGCGCAGCTCTGCGAGGAGCTGGCGCTGGAAGATATCTCGATCGACGAGAACGACGGCGTGGAGACCATCGAATTCAAGTCGCTCGATGACCTGCTGGACAACCTGAGCGCCAATAACGACAAGTAGTGCCCAGACGCACAACAGCCTTACATGCAAGTGGAGGGCTGTTGGTTTGTGCTTGGTCGCGAATCAGCTGGCCGACGGCGCGGGCCCAAAAAACGCTGGCACCTGCTTGACCAGTTCTTCCGCTGCTTCCCAGAACTGTTCGTCCAGTTCCTCGATCTGCCCTGACAGATCACCCGCCACGGCGCGGTACACATCATCGATGGAGTTGACCTCTTCGGACTGGGCAATGGGGCCTACCAGGCGCCAGAACTCCGTCACCACATCGAGCGTCGCGCTGGCCTGGATCTCCGCTAGTGCAGCCAGCACCGCATCCATCTCGGCCATGCCCCAGTTGCCCAGAAACTGCAGCAGCCCGCCGTTATAGCCATCGGCCACCAGGCGCCACAGGGCCACCAGCGCCCGGCTGCGGCTGCCTAGCTGGTCCGCCTTCCAGTCCAAGGCCTTCAGCTCCGCCAGCGCCGCTTCAAACAGCGCATCCTGCTCCAAGGTCCAGACATTGAGCGCGCCGTCAGCCGAAGTCTGGCCAGCGCTGGGCCAGTTGACGCCGCGTCGGTCCGCGGTCGCTACCCATTGCGAGCGTTCTTGCGCGTTCATCGCCACCACCTTGGGCTCCACCCAGGACAGCGGTGCGGCGAGTTGCCGGCCGTCATCGAGCATCAGCAGCACGCGCTTTTCTTCAAAGATCACATCGGCGATCGGAGATCCCACAACGGCTTGCCCATCGAGCTTCATGCATGGCCTTCCCGGGGCGCAGACCTGTGCTCCCACAGCGCGCCAGTGTAAAACCAGAAGCCCATCCCTTAAGAAATGAACCGGACAAGCAATTCAGGCTGCAGATCTTATTTACCAGGCCGCACCCGCGCCAGCCACCCCAGCGACAACACCGCCACCAGCACCAGTGGCAGCATCGGCCCAACCACCCAGTCCCAGCCCCAGGTGGTCAGCAGGCTGCCCGATGCGAACGAGCCCACAGCCATTGCGCCGAAGACGACAAAGTCATTGAGCGACTGCACGCGCGGGCCGTCTTCGGGCGCATGGCATTTCAGCACCAAGGCCGAAGCTCCCAGGAAGCCGAAGTTCCAGCCCAGGCCCAGCAGCACCAGGCCCACCCAGAAATGCGAAACGCTGATGCCCGCCAGTCCGGTGATGGCAGCCAGAGCCGTCAGCACCAGGCCGGCAAAAATGATGCGGCTCTCGCCAAAGCGCTTGATCAGGCTGCCGGTAAAAAAGCTCGGCGCGTACATCGCGATCACATGCATCTCGATACCGTAGTTGGAATGCGTGCGCGAGATGCCGCACAGCTCCATCGCCAGCGGTGCGCTGGTCATCATGAAGTTCATCAGCAGGTAGCTGACGGTGCCGCAGAGCAGGGCCACCACAAACTGCGGCTGCCGCACGATGGGGCCGAGCGGCCGGGCCACTGCCGTCCCGCTGCGTGGCTGGATGGTTTGGAACTTCACGCCCCGCAGCACGAGGGCCGACAGCACCGCGACGATGGACGAGCAGATATAGGTGAGGCTGTAGGCATAGGGCGGCCAGGCATTCATCGTGGCGCTCACCAGCTGCGGCCCCACCACGCCGGCCAGCACGCCGCCTGCCAGCACGGTAGACAGCGCCTTGGGCTTCTCCTCCGGCGATACACATTCGGCCGCCGCAAACCGAAAACTCAGCACCACAGCCGCATAGGCGCCGCCAAATAGCGTAGCCAGGCAATACAGCGCAAACGAGCCTTGCACAATCGCCAGGCTCGCGATCAGCCCCATCAACACCCCGCTGAGGTTGCCCAGTTGGAAGGCCCGGGCACGCCCATAGCGCCGTGCCACCTGGCCCGCCGGCAGGGTGGAGATCGCCATACCCACCACAAACATCGTGATTGGCAAGGTCGCCAGCTCGGGCCGGGGTGCAAGCATATGGCCGATGATCGCGCCCGTCGCATACACCACCGTGGTGTTGGCGCCCGACAGCGCCTGCGCCAGCGCCAGGCGCGCTACCGAAGGATTGATATTCATTGTTGTTCTCCTGCGTTCATCGTCAGCACCATGCGGAACTTGACCTGGCCTGATGCCATGCGGGCCAAGGCCTCGGGCGCACGCTCCAGCGGCATGGTCTCGATCCAAGGGCGAATATCCGCCAGCAGGCTGAAGTCCAGTGTCTTCTCGGCGTCATAGGGGCTGCCGGTAATGGAGCCGGCCATGGCCCGCTCGCCGGAGACGATAAAGCCGGGCGATACGCTGATCGCCTCTTTGCCCACACCCAGCACCAGCAGTTGGCCCTGCGGCGCCAAGGCGGGCAGCAGTTGCGATACAGCTGCGCTGTCCGTGATGGTGGTCAGCAGCAACTGCGCACCACCCATGGCCTGCAGCGCCTGCACCGGGTCTTGGTGGTCGGTGTCGATGTAGTGGTGCGCGCCAAGTGCCCGCACGTCGGCGGCAATGTCCGTGCCCCGGCCCACCGCCACCACCCTGAAGCCCATCTTGCGGGCATACTGCAGCGCCAGATGGCCCAGGCCGCCAATGCCTTGGATGGCGACCAGATCGCCCGCCAGGGCTCCCGACTTGCGCATGGCATTGAACGTGGCCAAGCCCGCGCACAGCAGCGGCGCGGCTTGCAGGCTGTCCAGGGCCTCCGGTATGGCGACCAGGCCGGTAGCCCGGGCCAGCATCATTTCTGCATAGCCGCCATCGCAGCTGCTGCCCACCGCCTGCTGGTTGCGGCAAAGCTGAAACAGCCCTTGCCGGCACAGGCTGCAGGCATTGCAATGGCCGCCAAGGCGCCCCACACCTACACGCATGCCCAAGGTCCACATGGGCGGCACATCCGGGCCCAGCGCTGCGATACGGCCCACCACCTCATGGCCCGGCACACGCGGGCCATTGCGCTGCGCATGCACGTCTGCCAGATCGGCGCCGCACATGCCGCAGGCTTCCACGGCAATCAGCACTTCGCCAGCGCCCGGCGTGGGCCGTGGGCGTTCCACCCATTCCAGCACCCCGGGGGATGTCCGCTGCATTGCGTGGTACGTCGATGTCATGGCGTCTCCTTCTTAACTGCCGTGCCAGCTTGTTCTTTAGTGAGGGTGGCTGCTGCGAGCGAGGCTTGGACGCCATGCGTCGCGGCATCTACCGCGCCGGCCACATAGCCGGGAAACTGCGCGGACCATTCACTGCCAATGCCCAGCAGGCAAGCCTGCCAAGGGCCTTCATGGGCGGCCATGGCGGGTGCGGTGGGATGGCCGCCCGCGCCTTCGGTATCGGCCGCGCTGGCGGTGTAGGCATCCTGCGACCAGTCCTTGATCCATTCGGCGCTGGGCTGCAGCGCTTCGGCCCCAAACAAGCGGCCCATTTGCTGCCTGCAATGGGCCAGCAGCGCCTGCTCGCCCAATTGGCGGCGCGCGCTGGCGTGGATGCCGATAAAGCCAAACAGCGCCCCCGCCCCTTGCAGGGGCGATGCGTCATGGATCTCCGCCATCGGCCCGGCATAGCTGCGGGCCGCACCACTGAGGCCTTGCGCGCGCCAGAAGGGCCGGGGGTACAGCGCCACATATTTGGCATGCGGCGCCATCCAGGTGGGGCAAGCGGCCCAGGCCTTGGCCAGCGCTGCAGGCAAAGGCGGCGCAAAGGCGATGCTGTCAACGGCCAGCCGGGGCGGCAAGGCCAGCAGTACCTGGTGGGCCTCTAGCTCCCTCGGCCCCTGTGCGCCGATGGCGTGGATGCGCACAGCGCCGCTCTCCAGCCGATGCACGGCCGATACCCGATGGCCCAGCCGCAATCTGGCGCTGGGCAGCCGGGCGCGTAGCGCATCGGCCAAGGCGGCCAGGCCGCCCGCCATGCGCATGGAGGCGGTGGATTCTTGCGTGCCAGCGCTGATGCGTCTGGGGGCCATATGTGGCGATGCGTCGATCAGAAAGTCACCGGCCTCGGGCTGTCTGAACGTGGGCAACTGCAGTGCCTGCACCAAGGCCCACGGCTCCGCTTGTATCTCGGGCCAGAACCAGGTCGCTCCCAGGTCCACCCGGGCGCCTTGGTGGTCGGCGGCCAGCAGGCGGCCGCCGCTGCGGTCCTGGGCATCCAACAGCACATAGTCAATGCCTTCCTGCTCCAGCAAATAGGCGGCATACAGGCCACTCAAGCCCCCGCCCACAATGGCGATAGAGGTGCGGCTCAGCACGGGGCACCACGGCGGGCAAGGGCGGCCAGGTGCCCGGTCTTCACAAAAACCATCGTGTCGCCCACCGCTTCCATCTGCGGCTGCGAACCGGCCGGCAGCCGCAGCCAGCTGCCTTCCGGGTAATGCTGCCCCTGCACCACCAGCGCACCGGCAAGCACCAGCAGCTCCAGCCCGCCGCTGGCATCGCAGAGCAGGCGGCCTTGGTCGGGCAGCTGCTCGGTGTAGACCCGCTCCTCGTCGTTCTGAAAAAGCAGACAGGTATCGCGCCCATCGGCCTGGTGCCAGTTCGCGCGGTCCAGCGCATTGATGCGTACCACCGCCGTGTCATCCGGGCGCATCTGCTGGAGCTTCACAAAGATCAGCGCGCCGGGCTCCGTGTGCGGCCGGTGCGCCGACTGCGGTGGGTTGCGCGAGTACCAGCCACGGGGGTAGTCGCCGGTTTCATCGGAGAAGACGCCGGACAGCACCAGAATCTCCTCCCCGCCCGGGTGTTGGTGGGCAGAGAAGTGCGAGCCCGGCGCATAGCGCACCAGGCTGGTGGCGCGGGCCACTTCGGCACCCACCCGGTCCAGCATCATGCGCTCGACACCGGGCAGTGGCGAAGGCGTCCATTGGTAGTCGCAGGGGGTGATGTGTACCGCTTGGTTCAGATCGGCGTGGATATGCATGGCAGAAGGCTGTGGGGCAGATGGGGCTGTGCGGGCAGCGCTTAGCTGGCAAATCTGGTCTTTGTCAGCCAAAGATGGCCGAACTTTCCACCGGCCCCACAAAGCACTAGGATGGCGGGATTGTTCTCGGTTGTTGGCCGCCTGACAAACGCTTTATTCTTTGCCAGCGTTAAAGAAAATATTTCCCATGAGCCTTTTATCGTCCCTCAACGCGCTGCGCGCTTTTGAAGCCGCTGCCCGCCACCAAAGCTTCTCGGCAGCGGCGGAGGAAATGCATGTCAGCTCGGCAGCGGTAGGGCAGTTGGTGCGCAGCTTGGAGGAGAGCATTGGTGCACCGCTGTTTACCCGTGCCAGCAGTGGCCGGCAGCGGCTGGTACCCAACGCATTGGCACTGTCAGCGCTGCCCGATATACGCGCCGGCTTTGAGCGCCTGCAACTGGGGGCCAGCAAGCTGGCCCAGCCAGTGGCCAATGGGGCCATCAAGCTCACCGTCAGCCCGGCCTTTGCGGCCAAGTGGCTGCTGCCGCGCATCGAGCGCTTTACCGCACAGGTGCCCGATACCGACTTGCTGATGGACACCAGCCAACGCCTGGTGGATTTTGTCGCGCAGCACATCGATGTCGGCGTGCGTTATGGGGCAGGGCGCTGGCCCGGCTTGGTGGCAGACAAGCTGATGGATGAGCTGGTCTTCCCGGTCTGCTCGCCCGCCTATGCCAAAACGCACAAGTTCCAAAAGCCACAAGACCTGCTGCAACACCCCCTCATCCACGACATGACCGGCGAAGGCAGCCAGGACTATGTCCACTGGGCGGCCTGGTTTGCCCATGCGGGTGTGGGCCAGGCCAGCGTCCATCGCGGCCACCGCATCAACAACTCGGCCGCCGTGCTGCAAGCGGCCGTTGATGGCCAGGGCATCGCGCTGGCGCGAAGCGTGATGGCCTGTGACGACGTGACCTCCGGCCGCCTGGTCCGGCTGTTTCCCGACATCGCGGTGCTCTCGCCCCTGGCCTACTACGCGGTTTACCGCGAAGAGGCCGCCGCCAAGCCGGGCCTGCAGGCCTTTTTGGACTGGCTCAAGCACGAGGCATCGATCGACTGCGCGGCGCTCAATACCCTGGCCATACCTAAGACCAAGACAAAGACTAAGGCCAAGCTCAGCAAGCGCGCCTCTGCATAAGGGCGCCCGTTCGGCGCGCGGCCAGGCGATGCCGAGCCTAAAAAAGCGAGTGGTGAGCAGGTCTCAAGGGCTCGCCAGCGCCTTCTGGAGCTGGGCCAGCATCCATTGCTGGCTGGCGCTGCTGGCATGCCTTTGATGGAAGAACACATGGAGGCTGTAGAGGGGCGTACGAAAGGGCGCCGGCAACACTTGCAGCGGCAAGCTGTCGGCGGCCTGCATCGCCAAGCTGCGCGGCAGGGTGGCGAGGTAATCCGTGCTGGCGATGATGACCGGCACGGCGAGCATATGGGGCAGCTCCAAGGCCACATCGCGTGCATGCTTGGCGCGCAGCAAGGCTGCGTCGATCACGCTGGCTTCTGTCTCCCAGGGCAGCACGGCCACGTGGCGCTCCTGCAAATACTGCTCCAGTGCCAGCTTGTCCCGCACCCGGGGGTGGCCCTGGCGGGCCAGCACCACATAGTCCTCTTCATAAAAGCGCAGCGACTCCAGCTCAGGGTGGCTGGTGGCATGCGCGTCGGCAATGCCCAACGCAAAATGCACCCGGCCTGACACCAGCGCGTCCAGCGCATCGCGCCTGCGCACCGGCTCCACCTTGGTGCGAATGCGTGGTGCAGCGGCCTCAATGGCAGCGATAAGGCGCGGCATCACGGCAAAGGCGGTGAAATCGGTCGCGCCAAATACAAAGGTCTGCTTGCTGGTCGATGGCTGGAAGGCGCGCCCCTCTCCCAAACTGTTGGCCAGCAGCCGCAGGCCATCTTGCACACCTTCTGCCAGCTTGTGGGCTCTGGCGGTGGGCTGCATGCCCGCACCTTCGCGGATGAACAGCTCGTCGGCCAGTGCGCCGCGCAAGCGGGCCAACGCATGGCTGCAGGCCGAGGGGCTGATAGACAACTCGGTGGCCGCCGCCACCACGCTGCGGTGCCGGTACAGGGCATCGAACACCAGCAAAAGGTTGAGATCAAGCTGTCGCAGAGCATCATGCATGGTCTGCACTATATGCTGAAGAAAATGCAGTATATGCGCGTTGCAAAAGACCTACCATGTCGGCTTGTCGTTCATTTGTTGCTCTCGTGTATGTCTCAGACCTCTCGTATTCCAAGCTTTCGCAACGCGCAGCCCGCTGATGCTGAGCGCTGCTTCCAGATCGAATCCTCCGCCTATGAGGGGGATGAAGCGGCCACGCTGGCGAAAATCAAAACCCGCATTGCCCAGTACCCCGAAGGCTTTCAGATCATGGAGCTGGATGGCCAGGTCATCGGCTTTATCAACAGTGGTTGCGCCTACGAGGTGGTCATGTCCGATGAGGCGTTCAAGGAACTGGTGGGCCACGACCCGGCTGCCCCCAACGTCGTCATCATGTCCGTCGTGCTGGACCCGGCCTACCAAGGCCAAGGCCACTCTCACACGATGATGTCCGTCTTCGTGCAAGCGATGGCAGCGCGCGGCAAGACCAGCATCCACCTGATGTGCAAGGAGCGCCATGTGGGCCTGTACCAGCGCATGGGCTACCAATATGTGAAGCCATCCCCCTCCGACCACGGCGGCATGTCCTGGCATGAAATGCTCATGCCTTTGACTCCCACCCCTTCGCTTGCTTGAAAAGGACAGCCACCATGCAGATGAAAGACATGGCCTTCGTGACCACCGACTGGTCGGCCATCGAGCCGACCGAGCATTCCGCCCAGGCGGGCCAGGCCTTCTGGCGCACCCAGCGCTTTGGCGATATCCGCGTGCGGATGGTCGAGTACACCCCCGGCTATGTGTCTGACCACTGGTGTGAAAAGGGCCATGTGCTGCTGTGCCTGGAAGGTGAGCTCATCACCGAGCTGGCCGATGGCCGCGTGTTCAACCTCACGCCAGGCATGAGCTACCAGGTGGCCGATAACGCCGAGCCACACCGCTCAACATCCCCCAACGGAGCCAAGCTCTTTATTGTGGATTGAGTCGAGGCTGACAGACCTCTGCCCATCAACCAGGTCCAGCGCGGTGGCGTCAGAACATCTCTTGGAGCAGCGGCTCAGAACCGGAAACGCACAGTCAGCATCACATTGCGTGGCTCGCCATAGGCATTACTCGGGAAGGTGGCCGTGCCGGACAAGGCGTTGTAGCAGGTGTTGTCAAACCGGTCCTGCAGGTCTTTTTGAACTGGCTCAAGCACAAGGCGTCCATCGACTGCGCTGCACTCAAGACCAAGGCCAGCCCTGATACCGAAGCTAAGCTCCGCAAGCGCACATCTGTATAACCGTTGCGAGAAGGGCAACTGGCCCTCCCTCATGCATGTTCAGCGGAGCGACATTGCGCGGAAGGCTCAAGCGAAATAACCAAAAAACGCCAGTCAGCATTTCACTGACTGGCGTTTGTCTGAACGCAGAGCTTGGCTTAGATACCGTGCTTGCGTGCGCGTCCCATGCCGAGCATGGCCAAGCATCCCGCCAGCACCATCAGCGCCCAGGTAGACAGCGATGGAACCGGGGTGGCCACAGGAGCGGCACTGATGCTGATGTCCTTGCTCGCCTTGCTTTCAACGCCAGAGCCGCTGACCAACGACGATCCCGCCTCCGCCGGCTTGCCCTCAGCGGAACAGGTGACCACGGCCCCTTCGGGAATGGCGCCAGGCGATGTCCAGCTGGTGGGCGCGGGGGCTGCTGGCGTGACGATGCTGCAAGCGCCAGGATCTTGGTTGATACCCGCGGGAAGGCCAGAAACGACGCAGCTGGCATCCGCCTGGTCGGCACTGCCTTGGTTGGTGCAGGTGTAGCTGCCCTTGTACGGTAAGCCGACCGTTCCCGTCGATGGCAAACCGCCCAGGTCGACGACGACATTGGGAACACCCACGACCGTGATGTCCCGGGTCGCAGCGTTGTTGAGAAGGTCGCGGTCACCCGCGGTGGTGGTCGTGCCTGTGGTCGTTGTCGTTTTCTTCACATTGGCGGGCGTACCCGCCACTTCACAGGTCACGACAGCGCCTTGCGCAATGCGGTTGCCTGCGGCCCAGGCGCTGTTGTCCGGGCTCACGGTACAAGCCTGGACGCTGAGACCTTCCGGCAGCGGACCGGTGGTGCAGGTCGTCTCGGTCAGCGCATCCGCATTGCCCACGTTTGTGCAGGTAAATGTGCCCTGGTAAGGCACGCCGACGGTGGCATTGGGGGCGATTGCGCTCAGGTCGATGGTCAGATCAGGAGCCACCACGGTCATCGTGACCGTGGACGCCGCACACTTGGCCTGGTTGGGCGCGGCCAGGCACACCTGGTAGCTGAAGGTATCGATGCCGTTGAAGCCCGTGGCAGGCGTGTAGATGAACTTCCCAGGATGGGCGGGGTCAGCGGCAATCGTGCCTCCGTTGGCAGACGATGCCTGCGGCGTGACCGTGTTGCCCGCTGGCACATAGGGATCGTTCGCAGTCAGATCCAGTGCCGCTGAAGGCGTATTGACGCGTGTGCTGGCCGTGTCGTCAGCGGTGGCTGGGGGGTCCTCAAAGACGTTATTGATCTCTGTCGGCACCCAGCTGCCAGGCAATTCGGTTTCTGCCGGCAGTCCAGGCAGCTTTTCTTCACGCACGGCGATGTTGTCCAGCTCAAAGCCAGCGCCCCAGAAGCGAATCTTCTTGATGGCGGTGGAACCGAAGCCTGTCGTGTCCTTCAGCACATAGTTCAGATAGACATAGGGCTCACCACCGTTACCGTCCACGAATGGATTGCCGTTGTACTGGGCTCGGGCGTAGGTGGTGGTGCCGTCTAAGGCCTTCATGGTGAGGTTATCGGGCGAATTCAAAAACGTCATCAGGCCGTCGGTGGTCATCGCCGTCAGCACATTGTCGTTCTCATCGAGCAACTCTACGTTGTTGCCATTGGAGCCTGCGGACCACCAGAACCCGACATAGCGCGCCGGGTTGGTCAAGGTCACCGTCACGCCTTCAGGCGTTCCAGTCGTTCCGGCATTGAGGAAGTTGGAGCCCCCACTGCCCACCGTCGTGCCAGTGCCTGCGCCGCCGTACACATTGGCACTGGCCACATTGGTATTGCCGCCTGCAGCGACTTCATACGATCCGATGGCCCAGTTGCCGGTGGTTTTGTCGCCCAGGGTCTCGCCGTTGAATGTCTCAATGGTGTAAGCCTGGTTATATGACTCTGACCAAGGCAGGGCGCCATCCGGAACCGCGGCATTGAGAGCAGCGTTGCGAACGGGTTGGGAAATATAAAGGCTGAGCTCACTGGCCTGGATATTCCAGGCGCTCATGGCAGTGAGACACGCCACCGCCAAAGACAATTTTTTCATAGATCTTATAAGTTGCTTGAAAAACAAAACACTCCATAGGAGTTTTTTTCTATGGGTTGGAGCGGCTGATTCCCCTCGCACACCAGTAAGCGAGTCGCTCTGTATCGGGGTATTGAGTGAGGTAAGTGCGCGGAACTAGCTTGGCGCTAGGTCCGATGAAGGGAATGTTTGGCCAAAATGGTGTGCCCCTCTGGAGGATCCCTTGGGGGAGCTCCCGGCAAGTGGGAGGACAACTCGAAGCAGCAGATTTTAAAACAAAAATAACATCTACTGACAAAATTTACAAATGTAGAGAAGCTGTGGATGTGCCAGGTTTCAGCCCCGTCGCCTGGAATCCTCGGCTATAGCTATAAGCGGTCCAACTTTCCGGGCGCCAATGCTTTGCTCTGGCTTTGCATCCAGCCCAAGAAAGCATCCAACTGCGCATTGAACACTTCCGCCGATGCGTTAGGTGCCTTGGCCTGCCGCAAAAAGAACGCAGCCTGCTCGGCCATGTCCGGAAAGCGCTCCGAGAAGTACCGCGCATAGTCTTCCAACGACCGGGGCCAGTCGCCGCCCTCGGCAGGGCGCAGCACATTGGTGGCGCGGACCAGTTTTCTGGCGGCTTCCTTTTGCAGCCGCCGGAGGTTCGCCAGGTCCTGCGCCGCAGCGATGCCTGCGATGTAGCCTTGGAGTACCTGCACATAGTCGCCATTGACCGCCCGCGCCACCGCAGCAGATGGCGCAAAGGCCGCAAACTGCAGCCCCAGATCTGCACCATGGATGCAGCGGCATTCGTGCTTGAGCCAGTAGCCCCAGCTATGCAAGTTGGCGGGATGGCGCACATCGGCTAACACGCCGATATCAAAATCGACCTTGCTCACCTCCGGGTGACGCGCCTGCAGCGCCAGGCGTTGCTGCTCCAGCAAAGCGGCTTCGTCGGTTGCCAGTGCCCGGGTCAACACCAAGCTCAGATCCAGGTCAGAGACCCCAGGCGTGGCCGTCGCCCGGGCCACGCTGCCGTAGAGGTAGACGCTGTGCAGCAGCGGGCCCAGCGTCTGCTGCAAGCTGGCCAACGCATCATCGACCAACGCCACGAACGCCGCTTGCAGCGGTGGCGATGGGAATAGGTCAATGGTGCTGGGACAGGTATTGCAGGCTGCGCTGGTCATGCGGGGCAGGATAGCGCAACCGCCTAGCCGTCGGCCTCAGAACTGGTAGCGCGCAGTCAGCATCACATTGCGCGGCTCGCCATAGACATTGCTCGGGAAGGTCGCCGTGCCGGACAAGGCGTTGTAGTAGGTCTTGTCAAACAGGTTGTTGATGTTCAGGCGCAGGTCCAGCTGTGGCGTGGCCTGCCAGCCGATCACCAGGTCGGCAATGGCATAGGCATCCTGGCGGATGTTGAAGGGCACGTTGCTCGTGGTGCCCTTGTTGTAGATACCGCCCTGGCGGTAGACCGTGCCGCCAATGCGCCAGCCCTGCAGGGCGCCGGGCAGGCGGTACATGGTCGAGAGCTTGAACAAATGCCGGGGCGTGTCGGTGTCAAACAGCGCGCCCACATTGGCGGCGGTGGCGTCCTTGCGGTAGCGGGCAATGGCCACGGTGTAGCCGGCACCCAGCTGCCAGTTCGGCGTGATGGCGCCTTGCAGCTCCAGCTCCACGCCCTGGCTGCGCACCTCGCCGGCGGCGGCGTAGCAGGTGGTGGCAGGGTAGCTGGTGCACTGGGTCTGGTCGCTGGCGCGGTAAGCCCGGTTTTGCTGGTCCATGCGGAAGACGGCGGCCGAGGCATTCAAGCTTCCGTTGAAGTACTCACCTTTAACGCCGACCTCATAGTTGCGGCCCACCACCGGGCTCAGCAACTGGTTGTTGGCATCCAGGTAGTTCTGCGGTTTGAAGATATCGGTGTAGCTGGCGTACAGCGCATGCTGGTCGTTCAGGTCGTAGACCAGGCCTGCGTACTTGCTCAGGCGGTGTTCGATCTCGTAGCGGTTGTGGGCGCTGACGGACGGCGTGTTAGCGGCAAAGTTGGGGTAGGTGTTGACGGTGTCCCGGTAGTCAAACCAGTCCACCCGGCCGCCCACGATGAGCTTGAGGCGGTCGGCCAGGTTCAGCCGCGTGGTCGCATACAGGCTTTGCTGGGTCACCTTGGCATCCATCCAGTCGCGCAGCGGGATATGCGGGTTGGCCACGGCGCTGGGGTTAAAGTTGCGCAGATCCAGGTTGCTGTTGAGCACCAGGCCTTGGCGGCTGTTGCCATCAAAGTCGATATGGCGGTAGCTGGCGCCCAGCACCAGCTCATGCTTGCGGCCCAGCAGTGCAAAGGGGCCGTTGGCATACAGGTTGATGCTCGACTGCTTTTCCTCGTGGGCATTGCGCGCGCCCAGCTGGCTGTAGAGGCCGGTGGTCAGGTTGTGGCTCAGGTAGTGGCCTTGCATGTCCACCTCGGCCTGTGCGTAGTAGGCCGACAGGTGCAGGCGCCAGTCATTGTCAAAGCGGTGGTCCAGACCCAGAAAGGCTGAATTTGTGGTCTTGTTCCAGTGCTCCCAGTCATTCGCGTACGACGTGGAGCGGAGCAGACCCAGGTCGCTGCCATCGCTGGCCACCGGCAGGCCGGTAAAGCCGTTGCCATGCAGCTTGCTCTCCTGGTGCTGCGCGCTCAAGGTCAGGGTGGTGCTGGCGGTCAGGTCCTTCTCCACAATGCCGTACAAGGTCTGGCCCTGGCTGCTTTCGCCGCGCTTGTAGCTGCCGTAGTCTTGCGTGGCCGCCACCAAGCGGCCGCGCAGGCTGCCGTCTTCCGACAAGGGGCCGGCGGCATCGAGCTCGGCGCGGTAGCGGTCCCAGCTGCCAGCGCTGACGCTGGCCGATATCTGCCGCTCTTTGGTAGGCCGCTTGCGCACCAGGTTGATGGCCGCCGATGGGTTGCCTGCTCCCTGCGACAAGCCGGTGGCGCCGCGCACAATCTCCACCCGGTCATAAATGGCCATGTCGGTGGCCAGCAGGTCTTGCGACAGGTTGGAGCTGTCCAGGCTTACCGGCAGGCCGTCGTACATGATGTTGTCCACATACATGCCGCGCGCAAAGAACGAGGCGCGCTCAGGCCCAAAGCGCCGGTAGGTCAGGCCGGGCGCCGTCTGCACCACATCATTCACTGTTGCCAGCCCCTGGTCCTGGATGCGCTCGCGGGTGATCACGGTTACTGCCTGCGGCGTCTCGCGCATCGACAGGTTCAGCCGCGTTGCGGTGCTCATGCTGCCCGTTGTGTACGACTGCGTACCCTCGGTGCGGCCATCGCTGCTGCTCAGGCCCGGGGCCGTGCCGGTCACGGTGATCTGCGGCAAGGTGTAGCTGGGCGCTGCATCGGCGCTGGCTGCTGCAGCCGCTGTCGCGCTGACCGTGCTGCCCGTGCCAGTGGCCCGCAGCACATAGGCGCCATTGTCCAGCTGCACCGCCTGCAGGCCCGTGCCCGCCAGCAGCAAGGCAAGCGCTTGCGCCACCGTGTGGCGGCCGCTCAGGCCTGCGGTCTGTTTACCATCGCTTTGCGCTGCGGTAAAGCTCAGCATGGTGTTGGTGCTGCTGGCCAGCTGTCGCAGCGCGGGGGCCAGTGGGCCGGCGGCGATGCGCAGCTCGGCTGCGGTCGTGGCGGCGGTGTTGCTGCCCGTATTGGGGTTCGCTGCGCCGCTCTGCGCGTTCGCCAGGCGGGGCGCGCCAGCGCTCAGGCCCAGTGCCAAGGCCAGGCAGGCCAGCGCGATAGGGGAGGGGTGGGGGCGCCCTGCAAGGTGGGCGGGTGGCAATGTCGGCATGTGGTTCCTCTGGGTGGGCCTGGGCAAATGCAGGTCCCTCATGAGCTAGGTGCCGCGAGCCAGCGAATCGGGCAGTTTGCGCTGCAAATATTTTTTCAAAGCCCGGCTTCTGCCGGCAGCACCGTCACCCAGTAACGGCTGCGCGTGCGTACCTGCACCGGCAACACGCTGGGCAGGGTGGACAGAATGCGGTCGGTATCGCCCAGCGGAAAAACACCCGACAGCCGCAGCCCCGCCACCTGCGGGTCCACCCGCAGCAAGCCAGTGCGGTAGCGGCCCAACTCCGCCAGAAAGTCGTCCAGGCGCTGCTCATCCGCCAATAGCTGGCCCCGCGTCCAGGCCTGCGCTTGCGCGTCGGCTGCGCGGGGTGCGTCGATGGTGCTGCGGCTGAACCGGGTCTGCTCGCCCGCCTGCAGCAAGCGCGTACTGCCAGCGCCATCGCAGCAGCGGATCTCTACCGCGCTCTCCAGCACCGCCACCTCGGTGCGTTCTGCATGCTGGCGCACGGTAAAACGGGTGCCGAGCGAGCGGATGCTGCCCTGCGCCGTCTCCACCACCAAGGGACGTGGGTCGGCGGCGGTGCCCAGTGCATGCGCAGTAGTCACCATGATCTCCCCGGACAGCAGCACCAGGCGGCGCTCCGTGGCCCCAAAGCGCAGGTTCAGCGCGCTGCCGGTGTTCAGCAGCAGCTGCGTGCCATCGTCCAGCGCCAGGCGGCGCTGCTCGCCGGTGGCGCTGCGGTAGTCGGCCACCTGGGCCTGCCAGCTGGCGCTGCGCGATGCGAGTACGCCAGCACCGGTAGCCAGCCCGCCCCACAGCAGCAACCGCGTCGCGCGCCGCCGTGCGGCAGATGCGGGCTGGCCCGCGCCATAGGCGGTCAACGCGGTATAGGCCGGGCGCGGGCCCAAGGCCTTCATGCGGCCGGTGACGGCCTCGATATGCTGCCAGGCTGCTTCATGGTCGGCATGGGCCTGGCGCCAGGCGGTCCACTGCTGCTGTTCTTCAGCGCCCACATCGCCGGACATCAACACCGTCAGCCAGTCCGCCGCCGCATCGGCCGTGGCCCGGCTGATCACCCGGC
The DNA here is from genome assembly GCF_004364775.1 of Comamonas sp. JUb58. Lineage (GTDB taxonomy): Bacteria > Pseudomonadota > Gammaproteobacteria > Burkholderiales > Burkholderiaceae_C > Comamonas. The sequence continues at coordinate 246,270 of NZ_SOAL01000004.1, read as the reverse complement.
CGCTGGGCAGGGTCAGGGTAGTGGTAGCAGGCATGGGGTTAGAGGGCAATGGCGAACAGGCATTCGCGGTTGGCCCGGGCTAGGTACTGCTTGACCGAGCTGGTGGAGACCGCCAGCTTGTCAGCAATCTCGGCATAGCTCAGCTCGCCCAGGTGGGCCAGCAAAAAGGCTTCGCGTACCTTGGCTGGCAGGCCGTCCAGCACCCGGTCAATCTCTTGCAGGCTTTGTATCGCTATCAGCTGGGTCTCGGGCGACGGGGCCAGCGCCTCGGGCAGGCAGGCCAGCGCTTCCAGGTAGGCGGTCTCCAGCAGCTGGCGGCGGTGCCGGTGGGCGATCAGCCGCTTGGCAATGGTGGCCAGAAAAGGCCGGGGCTCGCGGATCGCCTCTGCCGGGGTGCTGCGGTCCAGCAGGCTAACGAAAGTGTCCTGCGCCAGGTCGGCCGCTACAAAGCTATCGCCGATACGCCTGCGCAGCCAACCCTGCAACCAGGTGCTGTGCGCGGCATAGAGGCCACCCAGGTCATTGGCGATGGGGAGATCCGGGGAGGGCATGCGCGCAGAATCAAGCAGATTAAATGAGAATTAATCGCATTTTATGCATGCTGGCAAGGCTGCGTGACGCAAAGGGCCAAGGCGCAAACAACAACGCCACCCGAAGGTGGCGTGTGTTGCTAGAGATGGTCGATCAGCTGATCAACCCATTCTTCAGCGCGTAGTAGGTCAGGTCGCTGTTGGAGTTCAGGGTCATCTTCTCCATCAAGCGGGTGCGGTAGGTGCTCACGGTCTTGACGCTCAGCGACAGCTGCTCGGCCACATTGCTGGCGGTTTCGCCCTGGGCGAGCTTCAGGAAGACCTGGAACTCGCGCTCCGACAGGTGCTCGTGCGGTGGGGCGTCGTCCTTGCGGCCCAGCTGCTGGGCCAGCAGGTTGGCAACCATCGGGGTCAGGTAGCGCTTGCCCAGTGAGATGGTGCGGATCGCTTCCACGATTTCGCTCGGATCACATTCCTTGTTCAAGTAGCCGTTTACACCCTGGCGGATCAGGTTGATCGCGTAATGCTCAGCCGGGTAGCCGCTCAGGATCAGGATGCCCATATCCGGCTCCTTGGCGCGCAGCATGGTCAGTGCGTCAATACCGCTTTGACCTGGCATGGACAGATCCATGACCAGCACGTCAATCGATTCATTGCGCACCAGATCAATGGCTTCGCGGCCATTGGATGCTTCTCCCACGACGCGGATATCTACGAAATCCGCGAGAAACTGCTTGAGGCCAGAGCGAACGATGGCGTGGTCATCGACAAGTCCTACGTTGATCATTGGTCTTCCTTGGTAGCGGCAGCCCAGCTTTGCCAGACATGCCCACTGTCTTTTTTAAAACGAAACTAGCGGAACTTGCAGGTGAGGCCTATCGGGCCTCGGTAATCACCCCTGCGCACATTGCATAACATTTATTATTAAAAGCGCGATTATCTAATTGCTGATTGCAAACTATCTCATTTCATTTATAAAATTCTTGATGTGGCTCAAGTTGTGGACCCGCCTCAATGGTTGGTAATTGCCTTGGCCACAAGCCTCAATGGCGTAGTGATCAGTTTAACGATGGTTTGCAAAATGTTTGTGGGTGGGGTAGGACGGCCGCTGTCAGAGTAGGACTACAAATCTGCAAAGCCCTTATTTGAGCGTCAACTGCTAGCATGGAATCTAGCTCATTCGCCGATGTGGTATATTCCATCGGCATAAAAAGAAAATGTCCTACAAGGATAAATTCCCTCATGCAAATCTCGGGCTGCAATAGTTTCTATTGCAATAATCTTTTATTATTGGATTTGCAATGAGAATAGTCTATATAGAAGACAACGACGAGTTACGAGAGACGATTGGCTGCCTCATGGAAGGGCCCGGCCGCATCGTGACTTGTTGTGCCAATGCAGAAGAAGCGCTGCAGCTTGATGCCCAGGCGCCGTTTGATCTGGTGGTCACCGATGTCAGCTTGCCTGGCCAGTCAGGCACCGACCTTGCCCAGACCCTGCTCAAAGCCGCGCCGCAGCGTTGGATTGTGCTGTGCTCCGGTTACGACCTGGGCCACTACCCCTCACAGTGGGGCCCCCATGTGCGCACCCTGCTCAAGCCTTTTGAGATTGAAGACCTGGAAGACCTGCTCGGCCAGATCGAGACCCAGCGCGCAGCGACCTTGCAGTAAGCGCTGGGTTTACACCCCGCTAAATGCAAAGAAGGACGGTTTGACCGTCCTTCTGCTTTTTGGGACCACCGGGGCATATCAGAACCCCAATCCATAAAAACTATAGCGTTAAGGATCCTCTGCATAACCCTCACCAAACGGGATGGGCGCGGATCGCGCGAGCCCGCGTTCAGACCACGGCAGGGAATTTTGCAGAGGGTCCTTACAGCATGGCCTGGCGGTTTTGCGCCAAGGGCTGGCGCGGCAGGCGGATCTCGAAGCGGGTCTGTCCCTCGGCCGATTGCACCTGGATGCTGCCGCCATGCGCTTGGGCAATCTGCTGCGCAATGTAGAGTCCCAGGCCCAGGCCTTCGCTTTGGCCCGGCTGGCGCTCGCCACCGCGAAAGGGCTTGAAAAGATCGGGCAGCAGGGCGGAAGGAATCGTGCCGCCGTTCTCGATGGTCAGCCGCACCCCACCCGGTTGGCTGCCGTCCAGGCGCACGCTGATCGGCGCATCAGCGGCGCCATGCTTCACCGCATTGCCCAGGATATTGCTGACCACCTGTGCCAGGCGCTCGCCGTCCCAGCGGCCCTGGGTGTCGCCCTCGGTCTGGTAGTGCAGCACGCGCTCCAAGCTGCACTGGCGTGCGTCTTCCACAGCGGCCTCGCACAGGCGGGCCAGGTCCATGTCGGCCAGGGTCAGGCGCAGGCCACCAGCCTGGCGGATGCGGGTGATGTCGAGCAAATCTTCCACCATGCGGGCCATGCGTTGGCTGTTGCCCAGCACACGTTCGGCCAGCTCTTCATTCTTGCTGGCATCGGTTTGGCGCTTGAGCAAGGTCGCGGCCATCTTGATGGTCTGCAAGGGATTGCGCAGGTCGTGGCTGAGCACGGCCATGAACATCTCGTTCACCCGCAGGGCCTCGGTGCGCTCCTGCAGCTGCTGAGCCAGTTCCTGCTTGCGGCGGTGCAGCTCAAAAAAGATGTTGACCTTGGCGGTCAGCATGTCCGGGTCGATGGGCTTGTACAGAAAATCCACGGCGCCGCTTTCGTAGCCCTGGAACTGCCAGTTTTGCTCATGCGTGCCCGCAGTCATGAAGATCAGCGGGATATGGCGCGTGCGCTCGCTGCCACGGATCAGCGCGGCCAGGTCAAACCCGTTCATCTCCGGCATCTGCACATCCAGCAGGGCCAGGGCGATGTCGTTGTGCTGCAGCAGCAGCTCCAGCGCCTCGCGTGCCGAATGGGCCTTGAGGAACTGCACGCCGTCGCGCTGAAGCAGGGCCTCCAGGGCCACCAGGTTCTGCGGAATGTCGTCAACGATGAGGCATTTGATGCCGTCTATGGTCTTCATGGAGCTACAAGTCAAAAGCTAGGCCCGCGGTGCGCTGTATGTACATCAACACCAGTTGGGCGGATATTCTTTAATTATTCGATGTTGGATTTCTTTTGGTATATTTTTTCAACAGTCGCTACATCTTCAAATGCGGATGTCTGGTTGGAAAATCGCAAAGATTCCTTCATGCCCAAACCCAGAAAACCGCGATGGCATAAAGACTGCTTGAACAGCCCAAAGGCCCGGTTCTGCAGATCCGAATCAAAATAGATAAGGACGTTGCGGCAGGATATCAAGTGCATTTCTGCAAATACGCTGTCGGTCGCCAGGCTGTGGTCGGCAAATACTACATTTTTGCGCAGCTCTTTGTCCAGCACAATGTGGCCGTAATGGGCGGTGTAATAATCAGCCAGCGAGTGTTTGCCACCGGCTTTCAGATAATTCTCTGAAAACGATTCCGCCCGCTCTATCGCAAATATGCCTTGCTCGGCCACGCGCAGCGCCTGCGAGTTGATGTCGGTCGCATAGATCAGGCTGCGCTCCAGCAGGCCTTCCTCGTGCAGCAGGATGGCCAGCGAGTACACCTCTTCACCCGTGCTGCAGCCGGCCACCCAGATCTTGAGCGAGGGGTAGGTGCGCAAGAGCGGCACCACCTCGCGGCGCAGCGCTGCAAAATACGCCGGGTCGCGAAACATATCGCTGACTTGCACCGTCAGATAACCCAAGAGCGCGGTGAACGCCGAGGGGTCATGCATGATCCGGTCCTGCAATTGGGACAGGGTTTTGCAGCCAAAGGAGACCAGCGCCGCCTCCAACCCGCGTTTGATCGAGCCCTGCGCGTAGCCGCGAAAATCATAGTGGTAACGGTAATAAATACCGTCGAGCAGCAGGCGCTGCTCAATCTCGGCAATCTCGGCCTTCTTGCGTAATGGCATGGGGCTTTATTTAGGCATCCAGACGCGCACCAGGGACAGCAGTTTTTCTACGTCCAGCGGCTTGGCGATGTAATCGTTGGCACCGGCGGCCAGGCATTTTTCCTGGTCGTCCTTCATGGCCTTGGCGGTCAGCGCAATGATGGGCAGGCGCTTCAACGGCGCGCGGCCGCGAATCTCGCGCATGGCGGTATACCCATCCATCTCCGGCATCATGATGTCCATCAGCACCAGGTCCACGCCATGGTCCTCCTGGTCCAGCACTTCCAGCGCTTCGCGGCCATTGCGGGCAATCGCCACCGCAATGCCGGTGGGCTCCAGAATGCTGGTCAGCGCAAACACATTGCGCACATCGTCTTCCACCACCAGCACCTTGCGGCCTTCCAGCGCGGCCTCGCGGCTGCGGGCCTGGGCCAGCATTTGCTGGTGTTCGGGCGACAGGCGCGATTCCACCTGGTGCAGGAACAGGGTCACCTCGTCGAGCAGCCGCTCGGGTGAGCGTGCATCCTTGATGATGATCGAGTGCGAGAAGCGGCGCAGCTGCGTCTCCTCGTCGCGCGACAGCGCGCGGCCGGTGTAGACGATCACCGGCGGGAAGGACACGCCATCTTGCTCCGACATGCGTTCGAGCAGCGCAAAACCGCTCATGTCCGGCAGGTTCAGGTCCATGATCATGCAGTCATAGGTGCCCTGGGCCAGGTACTCCAGCGCCTGGGTAGCCGTGGCGGCGCAGACCACATCCACATCGCTGTTGCCCAGCAGGCTGTGCACGCTGTCGCGCTGGCGCTCGTCGTCTTCCACCAGCAGCACGCGGTGGATGTTCTGGGTGAACTTGGCTTCCAGGCGCTTCAAGGCCTGGGCCAGTTCCTCGCGCTGCACCGGCTTCAAGGCATAGCCCAGCGCGCCGCGCACCAGCGCCTCTTGCGAGTAATCGGCCACCGACACGATGTGCACGGGGATGTGGCGCGTGCTCGGGTTGCGCTTGAGCTGGTCCAGCACACCCAGGCCCGAGAAGTCGGGCAGGTTGATGTCCAGCACAATCGCATTCGGCAAAAACTGCACGGCTGCGGACAAGCCATCGGCCGCATTGCGCGCTACTTGGCAGCTAAAGCCCATCTCGCGTGCCAGCTCCTGCAGGATGTCGGCAAAACGCGGGTCGTCCTCCACCACCAGCAGGTGGCGGCCCTGGATGATGGTGGGCAACTCCAGCTCAGTGGCTGCTGCGGTGGCGGCGGTGGCCAAGGCAGCGGCTTCGGCCTGGGTGGTTGCCGTAGCGGTTGCGGTGGCCGCATCAGCCGTAGCCACAGCCGTGTTCGACTGCATCGGCGCCATGGCGCGGGGCGCAGCGGCTGGTGGAATAGTCTTGACGGGCGAGCTCAATGGCGCGGGCTGCACGGCGCGCAGCGCGTCAGCAGCCTTGGGCGCCATCGGCACCTCGGCGGCCGGCGCAGCGGCTTGCACCAGCGGCATATGAAAGCTGAACACGCTGCCCTGGCCGGGGGTGCTCTGCACGGTAATCTGGCCGCCCAGTAACTGCGCCAAATCGCGCGCAATCGACAGGCCCAGGCCCGTGCCGCCGTACTTGCGGTGGGTGCTGCCATCGGCCTGCTGGAAGGCATCAAATATCAGCTGCTGCTGGTGATCGGGGATGCCAATGCCCGTGTCATGCACCGCGAAAGTGAGGGTACCGGGCTGGCTTTGCGACAGCTGCAGGTTCACGCTGCCGCGCTCGGTGAATTTGATCGCGTTGGACAGCAGGTTCTTCAAAATCTGGCCCAGGCGCAGGCTGTCGGTCTGGGCGTAGGCGGGCACACCGGGGGCGATATGGCAGGTCAGCGCCAGGCCCTTTTGCTGGGCCAGTGGGCGCAGCGGTTCAATCAGCGACTGCATCGCAGTGCTCAGGTTCACCGGCTCCAGCACCACATTGGCCTGGCCCGCTTCAATCTTGGCCAAGTCCAGAATGTCGTTGATCAGGGCCAGCAAATCATTGCCGGCGGCATAAATGGTCTGCGCGTATTTGACCTGTTCACCCGTCAGATTGCCCAGCTTGTTGTCGCCCAGCAGCTTGGCCAGGATCAGGGTGGAGTTCAGCGGCGTGCGCAGCTCATGGCTCATATTGGCCAGGAACTCGCTTTTGTACTGGCTGGCCACTTCCAGCTCGCGGGCCTTGTCGGTCAGCGCATCCTTGGCGCGCAGCAGCTGCTCGCGCTGGTGTTCCAGCTTTTGGGTCTGCTCTTCCAGGTACACATTGGTCTGCTCCAGCTCCTGCTGCTGCTGCTCCATCTGCGCCTGCGAGCGCTGCAGCGCCTGGCTTTGCTGCTCCAGCTCTTCATTGCTGGCACGCATCTCTTCTTGCTGCACCGTCAGCTCTTCAGCCTGCTGGCGGGTTTCTTCCAGCAGATTCTCCAGGCGCGAGCGGTCCAGCGCCGAGCGCACGGCCACGGCCAGAATGGTGGATGCGCCTTCCAGCAAATCCAGCTCCGGCTGGGTCACCGGGCGGGCAAAGCCCAGCTCGATCAGCGCATGCACCTTGCCGTTTTCCACGGCCGGGGCCAGCACCAGCTCCAGCGGCTGCGATTCGCCGGTGCTGGAAGTGATCTTCAAGTGGCCCTGGTTCAGACCGCCCACCTTCAGCAGCTTGCCGTTGCGCAGCACCTGGCCGGCCAGGCCTTCGCCCGCCAGCAGGTGCGCTTGCAGCGCATCCTTGGGCAGCGCATAGCCGCCAAACAGCTGGTAGCGGTCATCCATGCCATGGCGCGCATAGCCGGCACCCACGCGGGCGCCCAGATAGGTGGCCAGGTAATCGAGTGAGCGGGCGCCCACTTCTTCCAGGCGGTGATCGCCTTGCAAGCTTTGGTTCAAACCGGCCAGGCCGTCAGACACCCAGGCCTGGCGCGCCTTGGCGCGGAACTCGCGCATCGACACCGCGGCCGACGCCAACACCAGCAGCAGCATCACCAGCGAGCCGCCCCACGTGATGTAGGTGGAGGTAACGGCCGCCTGCTCCCAGGCCCGGCGGCGCAGATCCAGCTCGTTGTTTTGCAGCAGGTACAGGTCGGCCACCTCATTGTTGAGGTTGTCCATCACCTGCTTGCCCTTGTCGGTGCGCACCAAGGCCAGCGCCTCATCGCCCCGGCCGGCCTGCTTGAGGTCGATGGTGGCCTCCAGCTCCGCCAGCTTCTGGTGGGCCAGCGTATCGATGGCCTGCACGCGCTCCTGGCGCAGCGGCGCATTGTCATTGCTGGCAGCCAGCCCGCGCAACTGGCCCTCCAGCGCATCCTGCGCGCGGCGGTAGGGCTGCAGGTAGGCTGGGTCACCGGTCAGCAAAAAGCCGCGTTGCCCGGTTTCTGCATCTTTGAGCGATGCTGAGAACTCATTGAGCTGGCGCATCGCCGCCGTCATGCGGCCAATGCTGGTTACCGCCTGGGCGCGTACATCGGCCGAGTACACATTGACGATGGCGATAACCAGTGCAGCAATGGCGGCGGCAGCAAACCCCAGCAGCATGGGCAGCGGCAAAGGGAAAAGACTGCGCGACTGCGTGGAAGGGGATTGGGGCATGGGTGGAGGGCGGGTGTAGGAGCGAGGTGCAGAACAAAAAATACGCGTGGGCAAGCGCGCAAATTGTACTTGTACCATTGTTTACAAAGATGTAAGTGAGCTCCTACAGGCCCTGTGGCAGGCTGTCTCGGTGTTGATGCGTTGGTCAGGCTGAGCCACTGGCACTGACGCCAAGTAAAAAAAGGCCCGCACAATGCGGGCCCAAGGGGTTGGCTTCCTAAGAAGCACTTCCTCCCTCCAGAGGAATCGTTAATAAAATTACGCTGTTAAAAACAGCTACGCGTTGTTTTTATCCGGAATGGCTTCTGGGCCTTTCAGCATTGGACCCCATGCCTGCGCTGCGATGGACTGGGGTCAGACACCTTCAGAGGCAGCATGCCCATGCTCAGGGTGGTGTGACGACGGGGGGGGGACATGCGGTTCCAGTGCTCGTTACCCTAAAGGTCACTTCACGGGTCACTACATTGGCCGAATTCCTGGCAGTCACGAACATGCGATAAGTCCCCACCTGTCTGCAGGTCAGAGGCGCTCCCGACGCTATACGGCCAATTGATCCTTGGCTGACCACCTGCATCCAGCCTGGTGCCCCCTCCAGCGTCCAGGTCACGTTGCTACCAGTGGCCGAGAACGAATAGGTATAGGAGCTTCCCACCTCCACCGATGTGATTTCGCAGGGCGCGTCTGACGACCCGGTGCAGCCGTTGATGGTGAAGGCGACTGGGTTGTCCGGCAGATTACCGACGATGGTCAACACCAAGGTCTTGCGTGCGGTGGCGCCGTTGGCATCACGCACATTCACTACGACGGTATAGGCGCCGGGCTTCTGCACATTGGGCGTGCCTGAGATCAGTCCGTCAGAGCCCAGGCTCAGGCCTGTTGGCAAGATGGAATTGGTGGACCACAGAAACGGTGCAACGCCGCCTTCAGCGATCAAGGCATGGGTGTAAGGCTCGGCGTTCTGCACCGTCAGGGCCAGTTCCGAATCAGGGATGGTCAAGGCACTGGAGGCAATCGCATGCACCACTGGAATCACCGCATACTGGGTGATCGGGTCCTGGAGACCGTTGGCAACGTCGTTGTCAGCGCGATCGACCGTCAATCGCAGCAACAAGGAGCCCGATGCAGGACCGCTGGCCACCGAGAACTGACCGATGCCATTGACGGTGCTGAGCTGCATCGACCCGCTATGGGTCTGTCCGCCCACCATGAGCCTAGCGCCGTCTGATGCCGCATTGGGAACTATGCTGACCTGTAGGTTGGTCATCCCCGTGCTACTGACAGGCTGGTGATTGTCATTCTTGAGGATGGCCTGCACCCCCACGCTGTTGGGCAGGTTGTTGAGGTTGTCACGCGAGCCTACATAGGCGGTCTGCTTTGTCAAGGTGACCGTAGCGGGGGTCGCAGAGCCCCCGCCGCCCACCCGCACGGTGGCGCGGTCGGTGTATATCTGTTTGTCGCGGGGGTCGCTCACGCTGCACTGCACCGTCACATCACCGATGATGTCACGCGAGATGATGTGGAATGAAGCGCCACCCGCATTCGATCCCAGAGAAATGTTGCGGTAGGCGCCAGGAACCTTGACGGTCTCGCCCCTGATGATTACATCCTGCGTGTTTTCACTCTTACCGTCCAGGTAATACAGTGCGCCCGAGTTGAGACCCGAGATGATATTGCATGCAAAGGCACCATTCTCTTGGTTAGGAATGGGGCCGTGGCCGGCACGGGCCTGGATGTAAATAGTGGACATGTAGGGGTAGAAGTCCCCATTTCCGTAACCGGGCAAGCTTGAAGCGATATTCACGGGGACTGATGCTTTGGACGCCGTGAGCTTGATGCTGTATTGGCGGGATGTGTCGCCGGCACTGCCGCCACCACCGCCACAGGCCGCTAACAAAAGCGGTGCACATATTAACAAACCATTCAATAATTTTTTCATATATCTCCTGACGTTATCCAATAGCGCGATTGTTTACTCGCGGCTATTGGCCTGATAACCAAGTGCATAAACAGAGGCGCGCTGTGCACCAGCATTTTTATCGGTGCTCAAATTTCTTTGAAAACAGCTTGATGTTAAAAATGAGCGTATATGGAACGCGTCTTTGTGATTGTTAATGCATGTGAAAATATGCTTGATCCGTATTTGTAGACGTCAAATTTTATTTTTAAGATGACTGCTTGGGCAGTGCTTACCGAATGGTCATGGCGTTATGAAGCGTATAAGGCTGGCAGCCTGCTTTATGAACTTGCGCGTTCAGGACGGAAAAACCTGCAGGCAATGGTGAGCCGGTGCAGACGGTGTAGGTCTGGCCCTTGCTGGGGTAGGTCACCACTTGATTCACGTAGGCGCTGGAGTTGTGTGTACCGCAGGCGTCGCCATAGGCGTACTGCTGGATCACCCATCCAGCGCGTAGCGGCTGTGTACTGCCGCAAATGGCATAGGTGTTGCCGGGCACCAAGCGCACGATCCGGAAAGCATTGAAGCCGTACTGAGCGGCGTTTCCGCAACCGCCAACCGTTGCTTTGCCGGTAGCAGCCCAGCCGTGTGGAATGGCGCCACCCGAGCGGCAAACATAGTCAGTATGGGTGGCTGCAGCGTTGCGCAAGCTCGATACGTTCTCTACGTTAAAAAACTCCTCGTCCACTTGCAGGTGCTCAATATCTAATTCCAGTTCAGGCTGGATCTGCGCATGGGCCGTTGTGGTAACAAGGCCTAAGGCAGCCAACGCCAAGGTGGTAGCCAGCATCTTCGTGTTCAACACGGTTTCTCCTCATTCTTTTCGCAGAAGCAAGTCATTCACCATCGACGAATGACCCGATGCATCGGAGATATCCGGTGCATGAGGAGGAATTCTATGGCTTATTGGGCTTTTTAATCGATTGCCAACTATTGATGTAATCAATAATAATATTAATGATAGGCTTTACCGCTGCATTGAGGCCTGGCGCTGAATGCCTAGACATGGAAGCTCTGAAAGTGTTGGTTTTTGGGCTGTTGGCCTCTGGAGAGTTATGAGGCTGGTTAGCGAAGAGAAATAATTTTTTTACGTCGGATCTGAGGTATCTCAATAACAAACAATTTTAAAATCTTACATTGGTTGTAATTTCAGACAATAGTATTTGTTATTGGTAATTGTTTATTGATATTTCTAAGGTGAGAAAAGTGGTTTTTTGGGGAGTTTGGCCTGGCGATCGTTCAGGTTTTCCTGTGTGTTATCTACGCTGTGCATCCCGCGATTAAGGATGTTCTGAAAAATTCCCAAATGGCCGCAGCGCATGGGATGATCCACAGATGAAGCAAATGAGCCTGACCACCGGATTTATGAAGAAGTCCAAACGCACGTGCAAGCTTGAGTTCTTGAAAGAGATGGATTTAGTCGCTCCCTGGCATGAGCTGGTAACGCTCATCGAGTCGCACAGCCCGCCCAAAGACACTGGCAGGCCTGCTTTTGCAGTCGAATCCATGCTGCGCATCCACCTGCTGCTGCAGTGATTCAACCTCTCAGACCCTGTAGTGGAAGCGGCGCTATACGACACACCGGTGTTTGCCAGCTTTGCCAGGCTTGATCCAGACATCAGTTCCATGCCCGACGAGAGCACCATCTTGCGCTTCCGCCGCCTTTTGGACACGCATCAGTTGCCCTCAACGGCATTCTGTTTGTGCTGCACACGGTATTCCATGGAAGACGTTCCTCAATCCCTCGGGTACGGCAGCAGCATGATTTGCTGGCGGTGCCTGCGCGATTGGAGCGTCGCTGGTGTCTGGGAGCAGTTGCACCAATCCATGCCCATTCGCTTGCGTGCGCATGACCAGATTGATTGGAGCCGGGCCAGTATTGATGGCTTCTCGATGCCAAGCCCCAGGGGGCCAGGAAACGGGTCCCAACCCCGCGGGCAGTGGGCAACTTGGTTCCAAACGGCACATCGTCGTAGATGCCAGAGGCATCCCGCTGGTTATCTTGGTCAGCGGGGTCAATCGGCTTGACTCCAAGATGTTTAAAAAGTGTGTGGACTCGATCTCTGCGGTTGCAGGTTTGTCAGGAAACCTCCGAAAAGACCTGCAAAGCTGCATGCCGACAAGGGCTATGACTACAAACGTTGCCGCCATCAACTGAGGCACAGGAGCATTGCCAGTCGGATCGGCAGACGTGGGGTTGAAAGCAGCGAGCGATTGGGCATGCACTGCTGGGTGGTGGAGAGAAAGCCCGGATAGTTTGCAGACTTTGGCAAACTACGAATCCGGTTTGAAAGACGGCCAGACATCCACGAAGCGCTGCTGAAGTTGGCAGCTGCGGTCATTTATGGACGCTTCGTGGATGGAGGGTGTTCGCGGTGCTCAAGCGGATTTGCGCGCGCGGCGCAGGCCCATGAAGCCCATGATGGAGACGAGGGAAACCAAGCCTGTTGCACCCAAGCCTGGCACGGGAGTGGGAGCAGTGATAGGGGGTACCACGACGTCCTCAAAAGGCACGACGGTCATGCGAAAGGCAGGGGTTCCTCCTTGCGTATGCCAGGTTGCTCCATTGTCGGTTGACTCGGCGTGACCATCGCCCGCTACGCTAAAGCCACCTGCAAAGGTATAGCCGTTTTGCGTGTTGTCATCATTGGTAACTCCAGCAAACGCGCTGGCGTTAGACAAAATCAGCGCGTATTTCTGACCCGACTGCAACGTCGTCGTGGCAATGGCTCCCAACTGTGTCGCGTTGTAGGTTATGACATCAGTCGCTGCGCTGGTGCCCACCATGCTGATGGGCGTGGAGGCCAGAGCAGATCCTGTAGGCAGGTTGGTTGTGTTATCGAGTTGGTACAGGCTCAGTGTTGCTGTCACCGAGTCTCCCAAGTCAAAGCCAAAAGCAATCTCTTGAATGCGCGTGGGGATGGTGCCTGTCTGAAACGTTGGCCCGCGCTGGTTGGGGCTTTCGAACTGATAGGAGGTCGCTTCATCGATGGGCAAGCTGTTCACCGCTACGAATGGTGGCGGTGGAATTTGTGCCGATGACAAAGGCGCCCAGGCGGAGGTGCAGATCAACAGCCCAACGGCGGCGTAGTTGCGAAAGACGGCGCGTATCAAAGTTGGCATGCTATTTTCTACTGTAACTGAATGAAAATTTTCGCTGGTACTGCATTTCTGCAAAGCGCTTAACATTTCGTCTGTAAGCCTGAGATAGCGGGGCTTCGCTAAACAATACTAGTTAATCAAGGATCAATGTAATTTTTTAAATATTCGTTGTGAAAATGAAATTTCATAGGTTGATAGGTTTATTGAATATCAATTAAATGTTTGGCGCTTTGTTGGCAAGTAGTGGCAGAGGACGCTTGACAGAAATCCTGCACCACTGACACCCAGCCCCATCGCACGCGATAAGCGACAGATGAGGCAATTCGGGCGTGGCTGCTGGATTTGGGATTGAGAAGATGGCCAAATGACCTCTTTAACAGGACGTGATCTGGCAGTGCTCATCGACTGTTATCGACCGCACATTGCTATCGGAAATCTGACGTTTGTAGTCGACTCGATGCTCTATTTGTACCTGCTGCTGCCGTAGTACCTCTTTGCAAATTAGCCCCCAAGATCGCGTGGTCGATGACGTGCTGCCAGCCCTCTCGGTTTTGCCAACATTCCAAGGTTGGATCAGGGTATCTGCACCATGCGAGGCGGGAGCAGCACCTTGTGTATTCGCAACCCCTGCACATGGCCTCTTGGAGGCATCCTTCTACGGATTGCAGAAGTTGGCGATGGCCAAAGCCATACTGGCGGACAAGCATCTAGACTTGCGGCAAAGAACCGCTTTCAATGCCGCCTTGGTCGCGGTGCACAGCGCAACCTGAGCCAAGCACTGTTCCGAGCGAAGGAAGATTGGTCAGGCATTGCAGTGGACCCTCTAGCTGCTCGCCCCAGCCCTTTTGTCTGGCGTTGCGAATCAGGGGAGTGAGCCGGGGCTGCACTGCCAGTTGCCGCCCATCAGCTGGCAACTGATGCCCTTGGGCCCCACCAGGCGCTGGGGCCCGGAGCGGGTGAGGAAGTTGCCCTGGTTGTCATTGCAACCGCTGGCATTGCAGCTGATGATAAAGACCGGCTGCGCGGGGGCGGACGTGCTGCTCGAACTGGTGGCGGGGTCCGCCAGTATGCGTCGGGGGGGGGCGCTGCGGTTCTGTTCTTGTCTCTCTTCCTGGCCCTGATCTTGCGACCGTTCCCGTTCGCGTTCCAAGGGCTGGTCGGCATCCTGGTGCGATGCGCCAGTGCGTTCGCTGCGTTGGGGCAGTGCATCTACGGCGGCTGCCTCAGAAGCCCCGCTCCCTTGTGCCAAGCCTACCAGCAGTGCTGCCACCATCATCCAACCACGCATTCTGTATTCCTCTTTAGGCAGCCGATGCTGCGGCTCTGGCAGACAAGCCCGCTGTTGCGGGCTGTCATGCAGTCTGTACTTTGTCTGACGCGCGCGCGCCAAGCGGATAGCTAGATTCTCAGGTATGAACCCACCAGACCTCAAACCTACCAAGCCCACCAATTCCCACACCCGCGCTGGGCGATTCGCCAACAAGCGTTTTGCCATCATTGGCGCGGTGGTGCTGGTGTTTTTGCTGATAGCGGTCTTTGTACCGTTTTAAAGCGCTTCGTCGTTCTGAAATCCACAAGGGCGGCCAATTGGCTGCCCTTGTGGATTCAAGCGTTGATGACTTGCGGTGCGCTCCAGATGGGAAGTACATCGATCAGCACTGTCACCAACCCATCAAACGCTTTTGCTGCGGAAACGGCGGTCAGTTCACTTAAGGCTTTTGCACAACGCAAGCCCAATGGAATCGCATTAGCCCCTGCTCCAACCAAGGCAAGGGGCGTTGCCGTGGTTGCTTATGCTGATTTGCGCGTGCGGCGCAGGCCCAAAATGCCGATCACACTGACCAGAGAGACAAGGCCTACAGCACCCAGGCTTGGCCCAGGAGTAGGCGTGAGTGCTTCGGGCGGTACTACGACGTCCTCAAAAGGCACGACGGTCATGCGAAAGGCAGGGGTCCCCTCTTGCATATGCCACGTTGCTCCGTTGTCGGTTGACTCGGCGTGGCCATCGCCCGCTATGCCAAAACCACCTGCAAAGGTATAGCCGTTTTGCGTGTTGTCATCGTTGGTAACGCCAGTAAATGCGCTGGCGTTAGGGATGCTCTGCAAAACTCCCTGCCTCGGTCTGAACGCGGCCTCGGGCGATCCGCTGCGTTGTCTTCCTTGTCAATAGCTACGGCTATTGACTGCAAAAGACGCCTTGCGCCTCATCCCGATCCGCGTCCATCCCATTAGGCGAGGGTTTTGCAGAGCATCCGTAGCGCCATGCTGCGCAGCAGGCGTCTGTGGTTACCGCGTTTGTGCAGCCGTGCGCGAGATTTGCCTGGCGATTGCATCAGCATTCGCTGGCGCCAGTCTGGCGCAGACAGGTCGTTGGACCGATGCGTTCTCAAGCACTTTCCGCCAACCCTGGCGCAGTGGGCCGCTGCGGCGTTCGCACGATTCCTTGTGCCGCCTTTGCGCTGAAGTAACGTAGCGGCACCTGCAAAGGACGCCTTGTGTTCTGAACGGTGTCTGCGCCAGGGAGCGCGGTGCAAGCAATGGGCCTGCGGTAGTGGCGGGCGCCGTAAGGGCATTTTCTCGTCCTGCAAAACCGGTGCGGCCCGTCCTACGGTCATCGGACGGCGATGACTACCCGGGCCGCTGGCGCTGGTCTTTAGCATTGAATCCAAGGCCGAGACATGGCGCAAACGCGATGACCACTTGGCCTCTTTGCAATCCCGCTTTCCAACACAGGAGAAACCTATGAACACGATTAATACTGCATCGAGCGTGATCTCTTCAGACAAGGTGCAAGGCACCAAGGTCTACAACCCCAATGGCGACAAACTGGGTTCGGTGGAAAGCCTGCTGCTGGACAAGCTGACCGGCAAGGTCCGTTACGCCGTGATGGAGTTTGGTGGCTTTCTGGGCATGGGTACCGATGTATACCCGCTGCCCTGGGAAACGCTGAAGTACGACACCGGTTTGGGCGGCTATGTGGTGTCGCTGACCAAGGAACAGCTGGAAGGTGCGCCGCGTTATGCGCGTGAAACCACGCAGGAATATGACGATGCGTATGGCCGAAAGGTCAATGAATACTACGGCGTCCCCTGGATCTGATCCGGGCGGGGCTCACAACCCCTGATACGGTGTTACCGGGCCTTGTCGTACTTTCAGTACTGCCTGCGGCCCGGCGCCTTATCGGGGACGCCCAGTCGGGGACGCCCAGTCGGGGACGCCCAGTCGGGGACGCCCAGTCTCAGGGGCTGTCTTAGCCCCTTGAATGGGTGGACTGTGAATGCAGAACTTCCCCATGTGACGAGCCTGCTGCTTATCCAGCGGGCTTTTTTGTGGGCGCTCGGCTTTAAAATTCGTACTTCGCCGTCAACGTGAACTTGCGTGGCGCGCCGTAGTAGATCTGGCTGCCGGCAAAGTCGAAGTAGGTCTTGTCAAACAGGTTGTTGACATTGAGCTGCACGGACAGTTGGCGCGAGATGTCGTAGTTGGCCATCAGGCTGGCGAGGGAGATGGAGCCCTGGTCGCGGCGCGCTTCCACATCGGTGGACGTGGTGGCGGTGGCATAGGTGCCGCCGCGCCAGGTAAGGCCGCCGCCGACCTTGAGCGCGCTCCAGTTGCCCGGCAGGCGGTAGGTGGTGTAGAGGTGGGCCATGTTGTTGGGGCGCTGCGATTGCAGACGCGAGCCGTCGGCAGCGCGGGCATCGGCGCGGGCAAAGCCGGCAATCAGCTGCCAGCCCCGGGCCAGCTCGCCGGAGACCTCGGCCTCAAAGCCCTTGCTGGTCACGCCTTTCTCGCCCCGGTACGCCGGGTTGCCGGTGCCGCCAATCATGTTGTCGCCATCTTGCACGGCGACATTGTCCTGGGCGATGCGGAACACGGCCAGCGAGGCGTTGACCTTGCCATCGAGGTAGGCGGCCTTGATGCCGGCCTCGTACGACTTGCCAGTGACTGGGTCCAGGTAGCGGCCTTGCGTGTCCTGGTAGTTCTGCGGCTGGAAGATATCGGTATAGCTGGCGTAGACGGTGTAGGTGGCGTTGAGGTCGTATAGCAGACCGGCGTAGGGCGTGAAGACATTGTGCTTGCGCGTCTCCGTCAGGCTCTGGCTTTGCCAGCGGGTTTCGCGCCCGCCGATGATGAGCTTGAGGTCATCGGCCAGCGACAGGCGCAGCGCGCCGTAGACGGCGGTCTGGCGCGTGCGGTCATCGCCCAGCGGGCGGAAGACGCCCCAAACGGGCTCGGGGTAGGAGCCATCCCATTCAAAGATATTGCCCACCGGGGTGGCGGTGTAG
Source organism: Comamonas sp. JUb58 (assembly GCF_004364775.1). Taxonomy (GTDB): domain Bacteria; phylum Pseudomonadota; class Gammaproteobacteria; order Burkholderiales; family Burkholderiaceae_C; genus Comamonas. The sequence continues at coordinate 228,920 of NZ_SOAL01000004.1, read as the reverse complement.
GCATGGTTGCCATAGGTGTAGTTGGACTGGCTGCCGGTCAGGCCCACAACCGCCTCATGCTTGCGGCCCAGCAAATCAAACGGCCCGGTGGCCTGCAGGCTGCCGCTGTTTTGCGCAAAGCTTTGGCGCGAGTAGTTGGGGTAGGGGCCCAGGCCCAGACCGGTGTTCTTGTCGGGCTCGTTCAGCAGGTAGAAGAGCTTGGAGGTGTAGTCCGCATCCAGCCGGCTGGCATTGGCCTTGATGGACCAGCCATTGTCAAAGCGGTGCTCCAACCCGGCATAGGTGGTGTTGCTGGTGGTGTTCCACTCGGTCCAATCGGCGCCAATGCTGAAGGAACGCGGCCAGTGCGCGGCGCTGCCATCCTGGTAGACCATGGGTAGGCCGCCCCAGGTCACGCCGGTGGGGCGCTTGGCCTGGTGCTCCAGCCCGAACCAGGCGGTGGTGTCGGGGGTCAGATCGGCTTCGACCGTGGCCAACAGCGCACGGTTGCGGGTGTGGTAGCGGTCCAGGTGCGAGTCGCGCTCGTCGGCCATTGCAGCCACGCGGGCGCGGATGCGGCCGTCGTCGGTCAAGGGGGTGCTCAGGTCCAGGGTGGCGCGGCGCTCGTTCCAGGAGCCCAGGCTGACCGTGGCCGAGCCGGTGAAGGTTTTGCTGCTGGCACGCTTGCGCACCAGGTTGACCGAGGCGCCGGGGTTGCCGGCACCGGTCATCAAGCCCGTGGCGCCGCGCACCACCTCGATGCGGTCGTACAGGATGGGGTCGAGCATCGAGGCGCCAAAAAAGTCATTGGCGACAAAGGTGGGCACGCCGTCGTGCTGGTAGTTGTCGATGTAGAAGCCGCGCGCATCTAGATCGGTGCGGTCGCTGTCGGAGCTGATGGCCGAGATGCCGGTGATGTGGCGCGCGGCCTCGCCCAGGCTGGTGATGCCCTGGTCCTCAATCTGCTGGCGCGTGAGCACGCTGACGGATTGTGGCGTTTCGCGCGGCGACAGCTGCAGGCCGGTAGCCGCGGCGGTGCTGCGGATGGTGTAGTTGCCGGTGCCTTCGGTGGTAGCGCTGCGCTCGGCCTGGGCGGTGACGCGCAGCTCGGGCAGCGTGATGCTGGGCGCGCCGTCTGCCGCGCTTGCGGCCGCTGCAGCCAGTGCGGTGGCCTGTGCCACGCGGCGCACCACATAGCTGCCACTGGCATCGCGCTGGGCCTGCAGCGGCAAGCCGGCCAGCAGGCTGCTGAGCGCCTGGCCCACATCGGCGGCGCCTTGCACGCCGGGGCTTTGCAGGCCGGCAACGGTATCGGGCGCGAAGGAGATCAGGGTGCCCGATTCTTGCCCCAGGCGGTTGAGCGCTGCGGCCAGTGGGCCGGCAGGGATGGAGTAGCTGCGGGCGGCTGGAGCGCTGGAGGATGCGCTAACAGATGGCTGGGCCTGCGCGCTGTGCGGCAATGCCGCCAGGCTGGCGCAGGTGGCCAGGCCAAGGCAGAGCAGATGGGCGGAGAGCGCGGTGCCACGGGGCGTGGCGGGGGCGGAGAAACGAGGGCGGAGCATGCGGAGAGTCCCGGTTGGTACAAGCTGGTTGCAGCGCGCCGCAAAGGGTTTTGCGGCACTTCTGCAGGACTTGACACGCGGGTTGGGCCAATTGGCCACCTTTTTTTTGGAATGCGCGATGGCTGGGTAAGAGAGCTAACTTTTCTCGACCGTCACCCACCAGCGCGTGCGGCTGCTGATGCGCACGGGCAAGGCACGGCTGAGCGCTGCTAACACCTTGTCGGTATCCGCCAAGGGGTAGCTGCCCGATACGCGCAGCGCTGCGGCCTCGGGCGTGCAGTGCAGGCGGCCCGGGCGGTAGCGGGCCAGTTCGGCAATAAAGTCGCCCAGGCGCATATCGTCGGCCACCAACATGCCCTGGGTCCAGGCCAGGTCGGCCGCGGGGGCGGCGGCCTCGCGCAGCAGTTGCTGTGCGGCAATGCGGCCTTGCTCGCCGGCCGCCAGGCGCAGGGTCTGGCTCATGTCGTTGCGCAGCTGCAGTTCTACCTGGCCTTCTTGCACCTGCACCAGGGTGTCGTCCGCATATTGGCGCACGGTAAAGCGGGTGCCAATGGCCCGCGCCCAGCCTTGGCTGCTGCGCACGCGCAAAGGGCGGGCCTGGCCAGTGGCGGGATCAGGGCTGGGGTCGGCAGCGCTTTCAATCTGGATCTCACCAGCGCGCAGCACGATCAGGCGCTCGCTGCTGCTGTAGCGCAGGTCCACGGCGGTAGCGGTGTTGAGCAGCAGACGCGTGCCATCGGCCAGCACCGTGCGCTGCTGTTCGCCAGTGTCGGTCGACAGATCAGCGCTGGCGCTGAGCCAGGCCTGCTGGCCCAGCGGGCTTTGGCCCAGAGCCAGCAAGCCGCCGGCACCGGCGCCGATCATCACGGCCAGGCGCACCGCATGGCGGCGCGACAAGGCGGGCGATGCCAAAGTCTGCACTGCCACCGCCGTGGGCACGCCGCGCAACTGGCCATCGACCTGGGCGATGCGCTGCCAGGCCTGGGCATGCAGCGGGTCGGCATCCAACCAGCTTTGCCATTGCTGGCGCTTGCGGCGGGCGATGACGCTGTCGCCAGGCTCCAGATCCAGCAGCCAGCGCACGGCGGCTTGGGCCACGGCTGGGGGGATGGTGGATGGCATGGCAGCTGGCATAGCTTGTGCGCCCAGCGGCAGCGCGCCGGGCAGGTGGTCGGGGGTGCCCATCTCAGGCCTGGTCCGCAAAATAGCAGCGCTCTGCCGCTGCGGCCAGGTGGCGGCGCACGCTGGTGCGCGATATGCCCAGCTGCTGGGCAATCTCTTCCTGCGTCAAATCCTCCAGCCGCCACAGCAAAAAGGCCTTGCGGGCGACGACGGGCAGGCCGCCCAGCAGGCGGTCAATCGCCACCAGGGTCTCCAGCACCATCAGCTGCGCATCAGGCGGCGGGGCCACGGGCTCGGGCAGCAGGGCCAGCGCATCCAGGTAGGCGCGCTCAATCTGCCGGCGCCGCAGATGGTTGGACAGCAGACGCTGCGCAATCGTGGTGAGGTAGGCGCGAGGCTCCAGCAGCTCTTGCAGTTGCTGGCGCTGGGTGCCCAGCACGCGCACAAAGGTGTTCTGCGCCAAATCCGCCGCATCCCAGGCGCAGCCCAGCTTGCGCCGCAGCCGGGCCACCAGCCAGCTGTGGTGCGCCTCGTACAGGGCCTGCACCGGATCAACGGAGGGTGAGTGCGGAATGCCGGTGCCTGGCTGCATGGTGTGTTGGATGGACGCAATGAGAATGGTTCTTATTATATGTAAACAGCAGTCAATCTATGGATAATGCGATTCATTCGCGTTATTGCATCGCGCCATCCATCGGCTTTGTTGGGCCCTTGCCCCGTGTTCCTCCACTACTACCGAGAACTGCTGAACTTCTGTTTGCGCCAGGTGCGCGACCACGATGCGGCTGCCGACATCGTGCAGGAGAGCTACGCCCGGGTGCTGGCGATGGAGCAGGCGCGCGCGCCGATTGCCGAGCCGCGCGCGCTGCTCTACCAAACGGCGCGCCATGTGATGGTGGACCAGTACCGGCGCGCCCAGCTGCGCACGCATGAAGATCTGCACGCGCTTGACGAAATGGCCCAGCCCCCGGGCCCCGCGCATGAGGAGCCCGACGCCGTTCTGTCCAGCGCGCAGGCAATGGCCGCCTATGCCTCTGCTATCGAGGCCTTGCCGCTGCGCTGCCGTGAAGCGTTTATGCTGCATGTCTTTGACGACCTGCCCTATGCCCAGATCGCACAGCGCATGGGCATATCGCTGAGCATGGTGGAAAAGCATATTGCCCGTGGCCGCCTGGCCTGCCGTGCTTGCGAGCTGCTGCAGCAAGGCGGGCCGCCCCAGCCAGCCAATACCGCCCCGCATGCCACCCGCCCGCAGCCTTGATGCCGGCACGACGACAACCCCCAGCGATGACCTTGCCCCGCCCGATCACCACCGATGCTGACCGCCAGGATGCTGCCGATGAGGCTGCATTGGGCGCGCCAGGCGCGTTGGCGCCGGGGCAGGATGCGCTGGCATGGGAAGCCGCCTTGTGGGCCACGCGGCGCAGCAGTGGCCAGCCCTTGTCTGCCGAGCAGGCCGCCGCGCTGGCCGCTTGGCTGGCGGCCGACCCCGCCCATGCGCAGGCGCTGGCTGCGCTGGAGCACAGCCACAGCCGGCTGCGCGCGATGCCCCAGGCGCTGCAGCATGCACTGCGGGCTGGACTAGAGCGTGAGAAAGAACAGCTGCAGGCGGCTACCGAACCATCCGTACAACCCGCAGAACCCTATACAACTGCGGCCCGGCCCCATCCCGCCGCCGCGCAACGCCCCCGCGCAAGCCGCTGGTCTGCCAGCCCCTGGCTGCCCAACCTGGGTATGGCCGCTGCCGTGCTGGCGCTGGTGGGCGGCGGCTGGCTGGGCTGGTCGTACTGGCGCAGCCAACCACTGTTCAGCGAGCACTACGCCACCCAGCGCGGCCAGCCGCTGCAGGTGCGGCTGCCCGATGGATCGCAGATGCTGCTGGATGCCGTATCGCAGGCGCAGGTGCAGCTGTTCCGCGGCCGGCGCGAGGTGAACTTGGTGGAAGGCCAGGCGCTGTTCCATGCCAAGCCCGATGCACAGCGCCCCTTTGAGGTGCTGGCAGGCCACACCAAGGTGACGGTGCTGGGCACGAAGTTTTCCGTACGGCATACCCGGGCGGGGCTGGATGCGGGCCAGACGGTGGTCGAGGTGGAATCGGGCCGGGTGCGGGTGGCGCAGGTGGGAGACGATGGCAATGCGGGCCAGACCCTGGCCGGGGCGGCAGCGGTGGATCTGGTCGCCGGCCAGCGGGTCACTGCGCAGGCCGAGGGCAGCCTGGAGGCGCCGCAGGCCTTGCCGGTGGGTAATGTAGCCGCCTGGCGCAAAGGGCGGGTGAATTTTCAGGACGCACCGCTGGCGCAGGCACTGGCCGAGTTTGAGCGCTATGGCGATACCGGCCTGGTAGTGCGTGACCCGGCCGTCGCCGCCATGCGAGTAGGGGGCAGCTTTGATTTGCGCGAGGCTAGCAGCTTTGCCCAGGCGCTGCCGCTGCTGTTGCCGGTGCGGCTGAAGACGGCAGGTGGGGTGACGGAGATTGTGAAGGCGCGTTGAGGTGGAGGAGGGCGAGGCTACTTTGATCGGTGCTGAACTGCCATCGAAGTGGTGGCGTATTGGCGGGTTGCCCGAGAGACAGGGCCTCAGCAAGCGATATCAAGAGCATTGGCAGATTTGTCGGTATCCCCCCCTGGTCGACATGGGGTAGTTCTTGTCGTCTACCCAATTTCCCTGCTTGGGTTTGCACTGTTCCCTGCACGCTTGAACCTCATCTCTTGGGGCGGGAAGGAGGTAGCTGAGCAGGTACGAGCCGCCAATGACCAATCCAAAAGCGATTGCGACCATCCCCCCAGGTGTGACCCGAGTCGAAAGCTTCTGTATGAAACGAGTAAATCTGCTTTTCACAGGTGGATGGCCCGGTGCGGGCGGGAATAGGCGCTCAACGATGGAATGCAACGGCCGCTTTGGGCTTGCCGCTGGAAAGACAGGATCAGCCCCGCTTACCAGTCCCGGGCACGAATGGCTTCTTCGGTATCAATGTCCACCTCCAAGAAGCTCAGCATGGCCTCGACCGTCGTGCCAATCGAGTCTCTGGCGGCGGTCTCAATCTCGCTCCCCCGGTCTTCAAATTCAGCCTGAAGATCGTTGATCTTCTCGGTCATCAGATCGAGCTGGGACTGGACCGCATCCAGCGAATGGCCGCCTTGGCCGATGAAAAGCGCGGCTTCCTGAATGGCATCGCGCAGCTTGTCGACGAGGTCCTTGGGGAAGTAGCTATCGGCGTACATGTCCTGGAGAAACGGAAAATTGTCAGGTAGTTTTTTCATGCTGGCACCTCATGAGGCGGGGCGGGTTGAATCGAACGGTGATTATTTTCAGCGATAGAGGTGCTGGGCTGCCATTCATCGATCAAGGGCAACTAGTGAGAACTCACAAAAGGCCCATCCGGCAGCGGTGGGAGCGCGAATGCAAGCTTGATACGTTCCACCTCCGCCTGCGGTGGTAGCCCGAACAGGCGCTTGAACTCCCGGCTGAACTGGGAGGGGCTCTCGTACCCCACAGCCGATGCCGCAGCGGCGGCGGTCATGCCGCGCCGCATCATCAGCAAGCGCCCTTGGTGCAGGCGGATGGACTTGAGGTACTGCATCGGCGATACGCGGGTCACGGACTTGAAGTGGTTGTGGAAGGCCGCTGCACCCAAGCCCGCTTCGCTGGCCAGCATAGCCACGGTCAGCGGGTTGGCGTGCTCGCGATGGATGCGCTGAATGGCGCGACCGACTTGGCCGAAGCGGCCCTGCGCGGCGAGTGAAGCACGCAGGGTTTCGCCTTGCTCACCGGTCAGTACGCGGAAGTAGATCTCTCGCAGGATGGAGGGGCCGAGCACCTGGGCTTCCAGCGGGTGGGACATGGCCTGCAAGAAGCGGGTGACTGCGTCGGCGAGGGCTGCATTCATCTTGGAGGACACCAGGCTGGACGGCCTGATCGACCTGATCGACCTGATCGGCGTGGTCGGCGTTGCATGGGGCAGCTGCTCGTCCACCTGGATGGCGATGTCGGCAGCCAGCTGCATATCCAGGCGCAGGTAGATGGCCAGCAAGGGGCGCTCAGCGCTGGCTTCGGTCTGCATGACAAAGGGCACAGGCACGGCGACGGCCAGCACATGCTGCTCGTCGTAGACAAACTCCTGGTCGCCCAGCCAACCGCGCTTGCGCCCCTGGCAGACGATGACGATGCCCGGCTCGTACAGCACCGGCGTAACGTCCAGCGGGCGGTTGCTGCGCAGCCAGCACACGCCGGGCAGCGGGCTCAGGGTATAGCCCTCATTGATCGCCAAGTTGGACAGCTGGGCGGCCATGCGGTGCCTGGGGGTGGAAGTCATCGTCGTGTAGGAATAGGCAATGACCGGATAGCGTACGCCATTTCTGGATGCCGCGTGCTTGCCTACCATTTGGCCTCGTACCTTCAGGAGCAAGCATGCGCGATTCATCCCCTCAAACTTTCTTTATCACCGGCGTCAGCAGCGGCTTTGGCCGGGCGCTTTCCCAGGCGGCGCTGGCAGCAGGGCACCGCGTCATCGGAACCGTTCGCAGCGCCGACGACGCGCAGGCATTCCAGGCCATGCACCCCAGCCAAGCGATAGCCCGGCAGCTGGATGTGACCGACCACGCGGCGGTCGAGCAGGTGGCCCAGGACGTGGAAAAGGCAATCGGGCCGGTGAACGTCATCGTCAACAACGCCGGCTACGGCTACGAAGGCATCCTGGAAGAAAGCCCGCTGGAGGACATGCGCCGGCAATTCGATGTCAACGTCTTCGGCGCAGTCGCCGTCATCAAGGCCTTTCTCCCCTTTATGCGTGCCCGCCGCCGTGGGCGCATTCTCAACATCACGTCGATGGGCGGCTTTATCACCATGCCGGGCATTGCCTACTACTGCGGCAGCAAGTTTGCGCTGGAAGGGATCTCTGAAGCGCTGGGCAAGGAAGTGGCGGAGCTGGGCATCGACGTGACCGCCGTTGCGCCAGGCTCATTCCGGACGGACTGGGCCGGCCGCTCGATGGTGCGCGCACCGCGCAGCATCGGCGACTATGACGCGCTGTTTGACCCGGTGCGAGCGCGCCGCCAAGCCGTCAGCGGCAAGCAGCTGGGCGACCCTGCCAAGGCAGCCGCCGTGATGCTGCGCATCGCCACCGCCGCCGAGCGGCCGCCCGCACATTTACTGCTGGGCAGTGATGCGCTGGAGCTGGTGCGGGGCAAGTTGGGCGCCATGCGGGCAGGGTTGGCGCAATGGGAGGCGGTGAGTTGCTCGACGGATGGTGTTGGGAGCTAAACGCGATTGCTTGCCTTGGACTGGTTCCTGCAGTTCCAAACCATGGAGCCCATCGTCGACCATGGGCTCAAGCGTTATCGGGATTCCCCATTTGCCGGTCCATATCTGCACCAGGGCTGCCTGATTGCTCCTTCAATGCATCCGGTGCAACTTCTTCCAAACGCTTGATGTGCCCGCTGCTTCCCAGCGGGTCGTCTGCCTGGTTTGGCGGCAGTTCAGCGCCAGGGCCAGCATCGCGCATATTGCCGCCGTGGCCATGTTGCTGCTCAATGTCGCTCGCCTCAGCGGCAGGCGATGCATATTCTTTGGCTTGGGTCATTGCGTAGCTCCAGTTGTCATGAGTTTTTGGACTGCTTCAGGTGCTGCTCAACCGCCGAAGCACTTGTGCCTACGGCCTTCACGGCCGCCTTTAGCTGATCGGGACTGACGCTGAACTTCTTCGACCAGTCTCGCAGTTCGTAGTCTTCGTTCACGTTGATGCGACTGCGGTCCTGCCCACCGGGCTTGGTTTTGTCGTCGGGCATGGAAGGTCTCCTGTTTACATGGCTCGGGATGCCACGCTTTGGTACATCCTCCAGCTTGCGTGCCGCTGCAGGGGCCAGAGTGGCCTCCATTCCATTGCAAGCAGATGCCTACAGATCCGCCTTAGAACCACGTAGATTGTTGCGCAAGCAAATGAATCCGACCGGACAAATGGCAGCGATTGTCGAGCAATCGAAATTGAAATAAGTTATTGATTTAACTTATTTTTGTATGCTTAATGCTTGTATTTTGTTGCAGGACAGTTACGATTGTGGATCAAGAGACGCGGGAGGCAAGCATGTCAGATTCTGCTGAAGAGGGTGGAACGCCGGACTCGTATTTAAAGGCGTTGAAGGCGGAGGGCGCCGAGCTATTGATGCAAGCCGCCCAAGACGATGCGCATGCCAGAGCACGGCTGTCGTTGATTGATGCCAAGATTGACCAGCTGACCCGCCCGATCACGAGCGGGAACTGGGGAGAACGCGAGTCCTGAGCGCTTGCGAAGGGTTGGGGCAGGTCTGAAGCCGCTGGTTTGCTGGTGCATCCGCCATTGAGGCGTTAAGCAAAGGTGCCAATTGTTGGCTAACAGCCTAAAGCGGGCGCTCTGTAGCTGATTTGGGGCAACGAATGGCTAGGCCTCGGGCCCACGTTTGATCCGCTTTTCCGCCATGGCCTTCAGAATGGGCCAATTTTCCAAGCTGGATAGTGCTCCCTCATGCCCTTGTGCAACGGCCGCTAGCAACAGGGACTCTGCTCTTGAAAGATCCGCTAAGGAGTAGTTGGCCATTGCGCATGAATGCAAGTGCATGAACAGCTGGTATTGCGCATCCGGGTCGTTGGTCTTGACTTGCTCTTCGAGCTCTTCCACGAAGCGCGCCTGCGCAGCATCGGCCTCGGTCTCGTAGTCTCGGATGCCAATCTTGCGAGATGCTCCGAGATCCAGCAATGAGAAGACAAGACGCCCTAACTTCATTTCAGCCTCTTCGGCAGGCATGGATTGGAAGTACTCGACTTCCGGAGCGACCCCATCAAATTCTTTTTTGCGCAGCTCAGACGTCTCTGCAGTTCTGACGGAGTAAAGGATGAGCTTCTGCGATTCCTCATCGTAGTGAACCAACAGATCGTGTTTGTCGTTAAGCATGTGATTGCCCGGAGCAGTTAAAGGCTAGATATTTGACGGCCGCTGTTGGGAAGCGATGCGCAGGTCACGTGTTTCCGGATAGATGCGCGTGAACCGCTCTTCAGCCTCTTGCGGAAGGCCAATCAAGAGGGTTGCGCTGCTGTCCCAGCAGACAATCTCGAACAAAGCATTCTCCAGCTGCGGCGCTACCTCGACCCCTTGCCAATACAGCGGGTTGCCATCCACATACGGGGCTTGCTCGATATGGCGGCGGTAACCAACCGGAAAGGCGCTAAACACCGCCCAGATGAACTGAACAGTATGGCTGGCCAAAAAGCTTTCCAGTTCTACCCCGGCAAGCCACCTGTCTTGGTCTGAGAACTGGGCGCTGCCGCTATTGGTATCGATATCGCTGACGTACCAATCAAAATCAGCGGAACGTAAGCCTGTCGCTTCAAAAATCAGACGCATGTCCGTGTAGAAGGGCACTCGGTCGGACCTTTCAAGAATGAGGTTCATGGCATTAGGCCTCGCTAGCTAAACATGGAATTGGGCAGACAACTTGGCCGCTTGCGGAAGTCTGCGGAGATTGCAACTCACAGTCTTCTGGCCCTGGGCTGCACTCAGTCTAGATTTGGACCATGAATCACAAATGTCGTCGTTAGGTGATGACGAACTCAATGCCGAGATCATCGCCGACACCGATGACACGCTCGCCGCGAATATCCTGAGTCACATCGGCAGTGAGTTCCCGCTTGCGAAGGGACGGGGTGCCTCGTTCATCGAACACCATGTCTACATATTGGTTAGGCAAGGTCTGCAGAACCACTGAATTCAGACCGGCCAGTTAGCTCGATGCCGATTTGCCGGCTATTACGCAGCTTTGCCGACAGATTTCAAACCGTATTTACGGCTTTTTCCCGTTTTCCGCCTCCGCCCGCTTGCCCACACCGTTATAGCCGCTGCTGTCAAAGGCGTAATCTCCTAGCCAGCAGCTTGTGCGCATGCGATAAGTCAGCCTCGTTGCCTGGCGTTGGGACGTCGGTATGCACCAAGCCTGAATTGCTATCAGCACCGATGTGGCACTTCGTCCCAAAGTGCTACTGGTTGACCTTCTTACCCTCGTGCATTTTCCATCTCGCTCGCCACTCGGATTCTTGGCCGAGCTGGGGGCTGCTATTGAGGTGGGAGTGGCCACGCTGTCATGTTTCAAGAGCGGAGTCTCATTTGCTGAATCTGTATTCATCCCGCGCGCTGCAGCGGCTGGTGGGGCATTTTCCTGATTTTTTTAAATAACATCTGGCCGCCGTATTGATTATCCATTGAGATCAATTAATGGGCTGAAGCGAATGCATCCAGTGCGGAGCTTTTATTTACGATAAAACTTCTAATGATAGGCAAAATTATTTCTGAATTCCGTTCAATTAGTTTTTTCCTTGATTTTGGCGAAGCTATTCGTGTTCCTATGGTCGGATCTATGGCCTGGAAAGTCATCTTTCAATTTGCGCGAATAGACTTGAATTCACTATTTCTAGGGATGGTATAAATAAAATTTAATTCCTACACTTGCGCATTTAAACAGGTGCATCCAAGAGGGTCAGTAAATGAAATCACTGCGTCAACACCAATATTCCGCGTCTAGAATTCTGAAAGCCGTTTCGGCAGCAGTATTGACGCTCAGTCTTGGACTGGCAGCCAGCCCCTCAGCGCTAGCCGATGTGCCTAGGACAATCAGCTATCAAGGTCATCTGCTTGATGCCAGTGGTCAGCCCATGAATGGATCGGCCACCTTGGTCTTGAGTCTTTACGACGCCCCCAGTGGCGGTAGCGCGGTGTGGAACGAAACATTGTCAGGCGTTAATGTGTCGCAAGGCGCGTTCTCGGTAGCACTTGGCAGTGGTACTGCGCTGCCCCCATTGAACCAAGCGCTGTACCTTGCTGTGGCTGTCAATGGTGGAGCTGAAGCCAGCCCTCGCATTGCGCTGGCCAGTGCTCCCTACGCCCTGAGCATCGCTGATGGCAGCGTCACCGCAGCCAAGATCGGAATCAGCTGCACCAGCGGCGAAGTGCTGGGCTATAACGGTAGCTCTTGGGGTTGTACTGCCGCAGGTGCAGGGCCGCAAGGTGAACGAGGGGCACAAGGAGACCCTGGCCCCCAAGGTGAACAAGGCCCCCAAGGCCCACAAGGTGTAGCAGGAACCAATGGAGCGAATGGCAGCAACGGAACCAATGGTGTGACCCAAGGCGTTAGCCGCATGGCATTCGGCTGTCTGCGCCAAAAGCAAGGCGCATCAGGTGAAATCGAGTTAAAAGGTGCCAGCGGCATTGGGAGTGTGACCTCCAGCAATAGCATGAGGGGAAGTAATGGTTGGGTAGAGTACACAATCCCACTTTCCCCTGCATTTGCTAGCGAAGACTATGTTGTATTGGTTAATGTTAAAACCAATCAAGATTCCGGAGATAACCGCACGAGAGCGTATGCACTTAGCAGTAATTCATTCAAATTTGAAGTAAATACGCTGAACACCCCATTTAATCCCAGCGCAGGTAGCAATACCAGTGGTGAGGTGGTGTGCTTTACGGCCATGCACCGATAAGGCGAGGGGCTGATAATGAACAGCACAAGACCTCTCGTTTCACTGCAAGCCGCTCTTTGTTCTCTCTGCCTACTAGGTAGCGCCAACGCTCAAACGCTGGTCAGTTCCGCCGTGGGTCAGCCTGCCACCGGCATCAGCACCAGCGCAGGTGGCGCCACAGTGTATTCGGGCATTTATGGCCAGATGGCAACGCCCGATTTGGATGGCAATCCTATGGGTGGTTCTGTGTCCAGCGGATATAGCTACCAGATCACCGCTACTGGCGGTACAACGCCCTACACATTCAGTACGCCGGACCCCAGCAAACTTCCGCCGGGGCTGAGCTTGGACGCCAATGGGCTTATCACCGGTACGCCTACGGCCACGGGCAGCTACACCTTCGAGGTGACCGTCACTGATGCTGCAGGGATACCTGACACGGCCAGCTTCACTATCGTGATCACTGCCCAGCAGCCTGTGTCTGCTCCTAAACCAGTGCCTGCCAGCACGCCACTGGGGTTGGTGCTGCTATCTACCCTGTTTGGACTATGGGCCTGGCGTCGCCGGTTCCGCTAACGCAAACTTGGTTGTGCAGTACGAGGGTGTGTACGGATCGCCCCGCGCCGGCGATGGTGTCTCTGTGAGATTGAATGCTTTGTGGGCACCTAGGCGGGTGTCCACAAAGCCGCCGGCGCTGAGGGTTGTAGTGAAACGGACGATTTCTCTGCGCTGGCCATTGCTTGCACCCCGGTGCAAGCTGCGCTCCATCCCGTCACCCCAGCACCACCGCCCTCCAAAAATAATCCAAATATTTTTGCAACCGACCTGAGGGTTCTGCCCGCCCGTGCGACTCCATCTGTAGTGCTTCCTATTTCCGGGTAGTGATTTTGGAGACCTCATCCATGCGGCAGTCGCGCAGTGTTCTTGCTCCCCAGGCCTTGGCCTTGTCTTTATTGGTGGCTGGCGCCATGCCGGTTGGGGCGCAGGCCCAGGCGGATGCCCCGGCCCAGGTGGCGATTGCGGCCCAGCCTCTGGGGCAGGCGCTCAATACCTTGGCCCAGCAAACGGGGCTGCAGCTCTTGTATGCCCCGGCGGTGGTGGCGGGCAAGCAGGCGCCTGCGGTGTCTGGCAGCATGGCGCCGCGCCAGGCGCTGGCGCAGTTGCTGGCGGGCAGTGGCCTGGTGGTGGTGCCCCAGGGGCGGGCTCTAGTGATCAAACCGGCCGAGGCAGCCGCGCCGCAGACCGGCGCAGAGACCACCTTGGCGCCGGTGACGGTGCAGGCCGATGCGCTGCGCGAGAGCGCCTCTGGCCCCGTGGGTGGCTTTGTGGCCCGGCGCAGCGCCACGGCGACCAAGACGGATACGCCGCTGTCGGAGACCCCCATGTCGGTGACCGTGGTGCCGCGCGAGCAGATTGTGGCCCAGGGCGCTGATTCGCTGGACCAGGCGCTGGAGTACTCGGCGAGCATCATGCCGCTGCAGGGCGGGGCGATGCGCCATGTTGGTACGGGCTTTACCGTGCGCGGTTTCAACGTGACCGGGGCGGCGCCGCTCTACCTGAACGGTGCGCGCTTTCCGATCAACTCGCTGAGCGGGGCGGTCGAACCCTATGCCTATGAGCGGGTGGAAGTGCTCAAAGGCCCGGCCTCGATTCTGTATGGGCAGGCGGCGCCGGGCGGCGTCTTCAACCTGGTGAGCAAGCGCCCCACCGATGAGCCACTGCGCGAGGTAGAGCTGCAGCTGGGCAGCTGGAACAAGAAGCAGATCGCCGCCGATGTGAGCGACAAGCTGACCGAGGACGGCCGCATGCGCTACCGACTGACCGCGCTGGCGCGCGATGCGGACGGCATGATCGACGAGATGCGCAATGACCGCCTGTCGCTGTCGGCCGCCATCGACTGGAAACTGACCCCCGACACCGAGCTGACCCTGCTGGCCAATCTGAACAAGAGCCGCGCCAACTACGACGTGGGCAAGCCGCTGGATGGCAGCCTGCTGCCCAACCCCTATGGGCGCATTGGACGCAGCACGTTTTTGGGCGAGCCCGGTTTTGACCACTTTGATGTGAAAGGTGCGACCTTGGGCTATCTGCTGGAGCAGCGGCTGAATGCGCAATGGCGCTTCAAGCAGAACCTGCTGGCCTATGACCACAAAGCCGACAACGCCTATGCCGGCGTGCAGGCCCGGGTGGACGCGGCCAACCCCCGCATGGTGGACCGCTATGGTTTGACGCGGCTGGACAAGGACCGGGGCTGGGGCGTGGACAACCAGCTGATCGGCCAGCTGGCCCATGGCCGTTTTGAGCACACCTTGCTGCTGGGCCTGGACTGGGCGCAGACCCGTTTTGCGCGCAGGCAGGAGTTTGGCAGCATGCCGGCCATCGATGTGTTCAACCCCGTCTACGGTGCGCAGCCCAGCTTGAATGCCCCCGCCTATTCCAAGGAAGCCATGCGCCAGGTGGGCGTCTATGTGCAGGACCAGATCAAGTACGACCAGCGTTGGGTGCTGATGCTGGGTGGGCGCTATGACCGGGCGCGCTCGGATTTGATATCGGACGACATCGTGGAGAACTCGCATGCCTTCACGCCGCGTGTGGGAGTGATGTATTTAATGGACAACGGCCTGTCGCCGTACTACAGCTACAGCCGCTCGTTCCAGCCCTCGTCGGGCATGGATTTCAATGGCCGTACCTTCAAGCCCACCACCGGCAAGCAGCATGAGATTGGCCTGAAGTACGAGCCCAAAGGCATGGATGCCTCGGTCACCTTGGCGGCCTATGAGATCAAGCAGCAGAACGTGCTGACCAGCGACCCGGACCATGTGGGCTTTTTGCAGCAGACCGGCGAGGTGCGATCACGTGGTCTGGAGCTGGAGGGCCGCGCCCAGATCAAGCGCCAATGGGATGTGGTGGTGGCCTTGTCGACCACCGATGCCAAGGTGACGCGCAGCAGCACCGGCAACCAGGGCACGACCCCCGTATCGGTGCCGCGCAATATGGCATCGCTGTGGGCCGATTACCGCGTTGACGCGCTGCCGGGCCTGAGCCTGGGCGCCGGTGTGCGCCATGTCGGCTGGCAGGAGATAGACCGCATGCGCATGCCCACCTACACCTTGCTGGATGCCGCTGTGCGCTACCAATACCAGCAGTGGCAGTTTGCGCTGAATGTGAAAAACCTGGCCGACAAGACCTACCTGTCGGCCTGCACCGGCGTCTGCCTGTATGGCGATGCGCGCAACGTGACCTTGACGGCGCGGGTGAATTGGTAAGTGCGGGGAAGGCAGCCCGCCACGGTTGGGATGCCTAAAGTCAAAAGGCGTGGACCCGAGGGTGCCACGCCTTTTTATGTATCCGCGCCAGGCCTCAAGATTCGGAAGCTCCTTGCGCAGCGATGGGGCTGCATGGCCAGTGCGCGGTTGAACAGGCTGCTAAGGCTTGTGCCGATGAAACTGCTTGACCCCGTAGCGGCCAGCCCCATAAAACGCCGGCAGACAGAGCACATTGAAAGGCAGCGACAGCAGCAGCACCAGCCAGCCCACATACAGGCCGCTCTCCACGCCCCACCACAGATGCTGCCACAGCCGATCGCCCGGTGGGAAATAGCCCGCCTGCATATCGTGCAACGACCACAGCGCGCCACCCAAGGCGGAACCCAGCAGCAAGCTGAGCAGCAGCACCAAGGTCGTCAGCACCCAGGCCGGCCATTGTCTTGCCTTGGGCCAGCAGCCCAAGACCAAGGCCAAGCCGGCTGCAAACACCGCGCAGAAGAGGGCGATGTACTGGAAGGGATGGTTGGCGTGGTACATGAACATGCGGTAGAGCCCGCCAAACACCATGCGCAGCCCGACAACATCACGCAGCAGCAGGTAGACCGCCGAGCAGTACACCGTCAGGCCGATGAAGCCCAGCGCAAACACCTTAGCCGCCAGGACGATGGGGGCTGTGGGTTTCATGCGTGAGGGCGCGCAACGAAGGCCTGCTTGTCATGGCCGTCAAAACCTGCGTCGGCATAAAAGCGCAAGGTGCTCTCGTCCTTGCTGCCTGTCATCAGCATGGCCTTGTAGCAGTTCTTGCCCCAGGCACGCGCCAGGGCTGCATGCAGCAGGGCTCGGCCATAGCCCCGCTGGCGGTGGTCGGCATGGGGCACGACGTTCTCGATCAAGGCATAGGGCCGGCAGCCGCGCGTGAGGTTGGGGATCACCAGCAGCACACAGCTGCTGACTAATTGGGCGCCGACAAAGCCGCCCAGGTACACGTGGCCGGGGTCTGCCATCAAGCCTTGCCAGATGGCTTGAACCTCCGGCTGTGGCGGGCGGTCATCGTCTGCAGGGTGCAGATGGGTGTACAGCACGAGCAATGCGGCCAGGTCGGCATCGACCAGGGGGCGGATGGCGAGAGGGGGTGGGGTTGGAGGCATGGCGGACGCAGTCAGAAGGGAGAAGGGCACCAGCTTATCCGGCCTTAGCTGCAGGCCTTTGATATAAGTTGTAAAAAACTATTGACTATGTTTATTTGATAGTAGCATTGGATCCTTTTAAAGGAATTCACATGACTTACTTCAGGGAATTTCAGTCGTTGGTGGATAGTTCTGAGTTCATCCACCCGAATGCCCCAGGCGCCCATGGCGTTGCTGGATACTGCCGGGTACCCGGTCCGCTGGGAATGCACAATTTTTCCAATGTTGCCGAAAAATTTGGCGCTTTGCGAGAGATAGCCCATCCCCTTTCGCCGTCGATGATGAACGGTGGCGTGGACGACATTAATAGAATTGCAGAATCGCTAGCGTATGGGCCTGAGGATATACCCAGTACGATGCGTAAAAAAGGCTGGCATCAGGGCGCCAATCTGATGGAATTTTGGCTGAATGGGGCCGCTAAAGTAATGACTAAAGAAGCAGCAGTTGGTAGTATATCTGCTGATGAATATGGTGCATACAGTACTGGAATAGTTAGCATGGAGTGGGTGGAGAGCTTTCCGAGGGCGATCAATGCAATCAATCAGTTGAAAGCAATACTTAATACGCCCAAAGCGCGAGAGGCGATAAAAAAACGAATTTTGTCACATTTTGCAAATGTGGTGATTTCAGAGAAGACAAATTTAATGATCGATAATTCCCATTTGGATATTAAGAGCTTGCACTTCAAGTGGCAATTTCAAAGGTATAGGCAAGGAAGTATATTTGAGACGCCAGATGCGCTGACAGCTGCATTGGGAAGATTTAATGTGATGGCAGCGATTCGTAAAGCGGTGGTGGCAGACGGGTTTATTTATATTTCGGAAGTCGAGATTTATATCAGAGATGTCTTTGATTTTTCAGGCTTCCAGTGGTTGGCCTGTTGGACCGAAAGCGAGGTCTATCGACTTGGGGTAGCCCCATTCTGCAGTATGTTTACCAATGGCTCATTAAGGGATTATAGAGTCAAAAGCGGAAGAGGAATGGATTTCATAGTATTTTCTGATTCTAAGGTTGAACAAGTAGATATTTCGTTTTCGATGCTATGAAGTCACTCAAGATAGCGATATTTCTTCTTGCGTTAATGACTATTGCTTCGTTTAACTTGTATAAGATTTATGAGCGGAGAAACGCAGTTTTTATTTGGAAGTATCCATCGGATGATGGTAGATATATTGCAAAAATATATCTTTTAAGAGAAAAAATATTAAATATTGATGAGCTGTATATGATGCAGATTTTAGATCGCGAGAGCAATCTGTTGATAATCGAGTACTCTGCATATAATGATTATTTTCCGCGTCCCCACTGGATATGCCCGAAAGGAGCCTGTGAGCAGTTTATGTGGGGGGATGAAGCACAGCATCTCATCCGCATCCCGCCGACTTGGTGGGACAGGTTGAGAACGCAGCTCCCGTAGCCGTCAGTGTCCTGAGCTGGGCACCTCACGTTTGTGCAACCAGGGGACCGTAGCTTGAGCGAGCACCGTGAACCTGACGCGCAAGAAAAAAGGGCAGTGCCTGAAAGCACTGCCCTGTTTGAGTCTAGTTTTGGGTGTGGAGGCCGGCGACGGCCTCGCCACTCAGTAAACATCCCGCCGGTACCGCCCCTCGTCGATCAAGGCGTTCAGCCCTTCTTCGCCGAGCAGCTCGGTCAGCGCCTGGTCCACGCCGGTGGCCATGCCGTCATAGCTGCCGCAGACGTAGATGACAGCGCCACGGGCCAGCCAGGCCTGCAGGGGCTCGGCGGAAGCGCGCAGGGCATCTTGCACATAGCGGTGCGGGCCTTGGCCGGGTGCCTGGTGGCTGGCATCGCGGGCGTCGCGCGAGTAGGCGTAGTCGGCGCGCTCGATCTGGCCATGCGCCTGCCAGACGCAGACCTCGTCTTCGGCATAGGAATCGTGCGCGCGGCGGCGCTCACCAAAGATCAGCCAGTTGTCGAACTGGCCCTGCGCAATTCGGTGGCGCAGGTGACCGCGCAGGCCGGCATAGCCCGAACCATTGCCCATGAAGATGGCGGGCCGCGCATCGCCGACCAGCGGCGCAAAGCCGGGATTGTCGACCAGGCGCAGCGCGATGCTGCTGCCCAGCGCCGCATGCGACGTGAGCCAGCCCGAGGCCAGGCCCAGCTGCGGGGCAGCGCCTGGCTGCTCGCGCAGGGTTTGGCGCACATAGAGGCGAATGCGGCCATCGGCCGGCAAGGAGGCCAGCGAGTAGCTGCGTGGGGCCAGCGGATGCAGCTGGTCGGCCACAGCCTGGGCCGATGTGGCAGGGGCTGAGAGCGTGGGCAGCTCGGAGGCGCTGAGCGCATCGCGCAGGCTGCTGGCGCTGCCGCGCCACTGAACGGCGGCGTTGCCATCGAGCTGCTGCGCCTGCAGCCAGGCATCGACCTGGGCGGGCGCATGTGCGGCCTTGACCTCGACCAGGCCACCGGCCTGCCACTGCAGTGCTTGCTCGGGCGCAAAGCCCAGCTCCACCTGGTAGAGCGGCTGGCCGCTGCTGCCGGGGTTAAGGTGGTGACGGCTGATCAGCTGCGCGGGCAGGAAGAGGGCGTCGGGCGCATCGGAATCGGCCACGCTGGCCGCGGCGTTGTCTGCCGCCGTGGCGGGTGCGGCGTTCACGCCCCAGTGCGCAGCCAGCGCCTGCAGCCAGGCTTGCCAGGCGCTGTCGTCTTCGGCATCCATGGTGATGGGCGCAAACACGGGCTGGGCGCCTAGGCGCTCCAGCTGTGCCGCCAGTGCCAGGCCAAAGCCGCAGAACTGGCTGTACTGGCGGTCACCCAGGGCCAGCATGCCAAAGCGCTGGTGCGCCAATGGCGTGCCTTCGGCCTGCTGCAGCAGGCGCGCCAGGCGGCGGGCGCTGTCGGGTGGCTGGCCTTCGCCAAAGGTGCTGGCCACCCAGAGCAGCTGGCGCTGCGGCTGCAGCTGGGCCATGTCCAGGTTGGCGGCGGGCAGCAGCTGTGCGGCCAGGCCGGCGCTGCGCAGGCGCGCGACGGTGCGCACGGCCAGTTGCTGAGCATGGCCTGCCTGGCTGGCGTAGACCACGGCAATGCTGGCGCCGGTGTTGGCACCGGTAGCGGGGCTGGGCTGCGGGCCATCGCCCTCCAGCAGCGCGCGCTGGGCCTTGGCGGCGGCGCGGGATTTGCGGCGCCGCTCCAGGTAGAGCAGCCAGCCGGTGATGGCGAACAGCGGCATCATCAGCGCCGCAACGGTGACGATGATGCGGCCGGTCATCCCAAAATAGGTGCCGGTGTGCAGCGGGTAGATGGCGGCCAGCGCACGGCGGCCGGCGGGCAGGTCGGCAAAGCGGTCGTCGCGCTGCACGCTGCCGTCCAGGCTCAGGCTCAGCTGGTTGCGTGCCCGGTCATGCGGGGCGTCGGCGCCCCACCAGCTGAACTGCACGGGCTGGTCGGCGCGCTGGGGCAGGCGCATCTGCGCAAACTGCCATTGGCTGGCCAGCTGCGTAAAGCCTTGCCAGGCGGGCTCCAGCGTAGCGGGCTCGATATTCAGCGGCGGCGCCTTGCGGGCCGCCTCTTGTGCGGCCGATTGCTCGGCCCGGGCCGCTGCGCGGGAGGGCGCGCCCATCCAGCGGTCCACCGGCGCGCGTACTGCATCAAAAGCCCAGTACATGCCGGTGAGGGTCAGCATCACATAGACCACCAGCACCCAGGTGCCGGCGACCGAGTGCAGGCCCCAGAGAAAGGGCCGGCCCTTGCGCCGCACATTGAAGGTGAGCCAGCTGCGCCAGGACAGTGGCTTGGCCGGCCAGCGCAGGTACAGGCCCGACAGCGACAGCAGCAGCAGGCACAGCGAGAGGCTGCCGGTTATCGGCTTGCCATCGTCGCGCGGAAGCAGCAGCCAGCGGTGCAGGCGCTCGTTCCATTCAAAAAACTCGCGGCCGCTTTGGGCTGGCAGCTGGGCGCCGGTGTAGGAGTTGAGGTAGACGCTCTGGCCCCGGCGCTCGCCCTTCTCCGGCGCAAAGGCGAGCTGGGCGCTGCGCCCGGGCTCGGCGTACAGGGTGATGCGGTCAATGCGGCGCTGCTCACCGCTGGCGCGCACGGCGGCCAGCAACTGGGGCGGGTTCAGCGCCGGGCTTTGTTGCACCGGCACGCTGGCGGTCCCCGGGTTGGCCCAGTCCAGCACTTCATCCTGGAAGGAATAGGTGGCGCCCGTGAGGCCAATGACGATCAGCACCGTGCCTGCGGTGATGCCGATCAGCCAGTGGATCTGGAACCAGATATTTTTAAAACTCCACATGCTCGTCTTTGTTGTCTTTTGATTCTGTCGGACTGCTCAAGTTTAGAAATCGACGACCGCGCGCAGCACGGCCTGGCGGCGCTCACCCAAGGACACATAGATAGGGCTGCCCGAGGAGCTCACATAGTTCTTGTCGAACAGGTTCTTGACGTTGAGCTGCAGCTTGACGACGCGGCCGCTCCAGGGGCGCTCCCAGCTCACAAAGCTGTCGGCCACGGTGTAGCCGGCGTTGTTGAAGCTGTTGGCGGCATCACCGGCGCGGCGGCCCACATGGCGCAGGCCGGCGCCGGCGCGCCAGCGGCCACTGCTGCTGGCAGCAAAATCATACGCGGCAAAGAGCGAGGCGGTGTGGCGGGCCACATTGGCCAGGCGGTTGTCCTGGTATTGCGGGTCGTCGGTCACGGCGGCATCGGTATAGGCATAGGTGCCAATCAGCTGCCACTGCTTGCCCAGGCGACCGGCAGCATCCAGCTCCAGGCCGCGCGAGCGGGCACCGCCCACGGCGCGGGCATAGCTTTGGCCGTCGATGGTCTCGTTCACCACTACGTTGCGCTTGCGGATGTCATAGAGCGCAGCGGTGGCGGTGATGCCGGCGGGCGACTCCCACTTGGTGCCCAGCTCCCAGGCCTTGGCGGTCTCGGGCGGCAGGGTGCCGATGACGCTGCCAATGCTGCTTTGCGGCTTGAAGGATTCGCTGTAGCTGCCGTAGATGGACCATTCGCTACTGGGCTGCCAGACTAGGCCGGCGCGCGGCACAAACTTGCTGCCGTCCGCCTCGCTGCCCACCACAAAGGGCCGGCCCTTGCCAGCAATCTGGTCGTAGTGCTGCCAGCGCCCGGCCAGCTGCAGCAGCCACTGCGGCGACAGGCGGATCGAATCCTGTGCGAACAGTGCCTGCTGGCGGATCTTGTCGCTCTGGGCGCTTTGCGCCTCGTCGATCGTGGTGGCATTGGGCAGGTTGCCGTAGACCGGATCGTAGACATTGAAGCCGCCGCTGTTGCTACCCCGGATGATGTCGCGGCGGAAGATATTGCTGTCCTCGGCGTCAAGGCCGGCCAGGATCTCGTGCGTCATGCCGCCCGCTTGCAGCTTGCCTTCCAGGTTGATCTGGCCCACATGCTGCTGGCTGAGCGCGCCGCGCGTGCCATCAGGCCTGCGCGTGAGGATGCCGGTGGTGGGGTTGAGCGACACCGGCCGGGCCTGGTAGTCGTCATAGCGGTTGCGGTTGTAGCTGTAGGCGGCGTTGAGCTTCCACTGCGAATTGAGGCTGTGCTGGGCCTGCACGGTGAAGAAGTCCGAATCGCCCAGGGTGCGGTTGTAGGCCTCGTCCAAGCGCTCGCGGCGGTCGATGGCCACCGGGCGGCCGGTGCGGCTGTCGATCACGGTGCCCCGGTCAAAGGGCTGCTCGTAGTCGGTGTGCTCATAGGACATGCGCACATAGGTGTCGCGCCCATACCAGGCCAGCGACGGGGCGATGACGGTCTGGCGGTTCTTGCCAAAGTTGCGCCAGTAGTCGACATCGCTGGTGTCTGCAATGAAGCGGTAGGCCAGGCCTTGCTCGCCGATGGGGCCGGTCAGATCGACCGAGGCACCGCCGCCGCCGTAGCTGGACAGCGAGGCGCCCACCTGGCCGGCAGAGCTGAGCTGGGGCTTTTTGGTGACCATATTGATCACGCCGCCCGGATCCATGGTGCCGTAGAGCACCGAGCTGGGGCCCTTGAGCACTTCGACCCGCTCGGTCGTGAAGGTGAGGTTGCGGGCCAGCACGGTGCGGATGCCATCGCGCAGGATGGAGCCATCGCGGTTGAAGCCAAAGCCGCGCTTGATCACCGCATCCTGCGTGCCGCCCAGGGTGTTGGCCTGGGTGATGCCGCTGACGTTGTAGAGCGCCTCATCGATGGAGCGCACCTGCTGGTCCTGCAGCACCTGGGCGGGCACCACGGCAATGGCCTGGGGCACATCGCGCAGCGCCGCATCGCTACGGGTGGCGGTGGTGGCGCGCTTGGGCTGGTAGCCGGCTTCCTGCGCCTTTTCTTGCACGATGACCTGGGGCAGCACGGCCTCGGCGGCCGGCGCGGGGGCTGCTGCATCGGGCGCGTTTTGCGCGGCTGCAGGCCAGGCGGCGATGGCCAGTGCGACGGCGCTGAGGCAGCTCAGCGGGTGGAAGGAAGCGGAGTGGGCGGAGGTGCGGGAAAGGGTCATCAGAGGGTCACAAAACAGGCGGGGCCATCGGCAAAAAAGACCCGCATCAGGTGTTGCGGGTCTTGTCTAGAGGAGGCCGGGTGTAGGTGGATCAGAACGCGTAGCGGCCCTGGACGTAGAAGGTGCGCGGCGCGCCGACCATGCGGCCGGGGTTGCCGTCGACATTGCGGGTGTAGTAGCGGTGGTCGGCGATGTTGTTCACACCGACCATGATTTCGCTGCCCTTGTACTGCGGCACCTTCCAGCTGACCTGGGCGTTCCACAGGCGGAAGCCGGGGATGCGGCCCACATTGGCATTGGCCGATTCGGCCTCGGTGTTGGCCAGGTCCGAGTACTGCTTGCTCTGGTGCGTGCTCGACAGGTTGAAGCCCCAGGCATCGCGCTCATAGCGCACGCCGACGGTGTCGGTGTTGCGGGCGTAGAAGGGCACGTCCAGCCCAGCGGTGGTGCCGGATTTCTGGATCGCCTTGGTGTAGGTGTAGTTGCCGTAGACGGTGGTGCCTGCCAGCGCGCTGGCCTTGTCAAAGCTGTACTCCAGTGCCAGCTCCAGGCCCTGGTGCTTGGTGGCGCCGATATTGGCAAAGGTGACGGGCACGACGCCCGGCGTCTGCAGGATCTGGTTGTCAAAGCGCAGGTCAAACACCGTGGCCTCGGCGCGCCACTGCTTGTCTTGCCAGCGGGCGCCGATTTCCTTGGTCTTGGCCACTTCGGGGCGCAGCGGGTTGGCGGCGGTTTGCGAGTTCAGCTGGATGTTCTGCACCGGGCCGAACGAGGTGGTGTAGTTGGCAAACAGCGTGAGGGCCGGGTTGACCAGGTAGGACACGCTGACCGAGGGCAGCCACTTGTTGTTGCGCGTGTCAAAGCTTTGCGCGCCGCTGCGGTCATCGCGCTCGGACTTGATGTGCTCAAAGCGCACGCCCGGGGTGATGCGCCAGGCGCCGATGGCAATGCGGTCATCGATGTAGCCGGCATGGGCATCGGTGGCGTTGTCGAACGAGGTGGTGGCGCCCATCACGTTGGTGGACAGGTTCAGCAGGCTGCTGTTGTCGTCACCACGCTCGCGGATGAAGCGGTAGCCCACGGTCACATCATGCGTGCTGCTGCCCAGTGCAAAACGCTGGGTGTAGCGGGGCTCGATGCCCAGGGTCTGGTAGTTGCGCGGCTGGTAGTTGATCTGGGTCTGCGCGGCATTGATCAGGCGGCTGGAGCGCGAGCTGTCGTTGTAGTAGGCGCGGATCTCGAACTCTTGCGTGTCCGACAGGGTGTTGATATAGCCCAGGTCCAGGCCCTTGCGCTCGCCGTCCCACATGTCGGTGGGGCGGGTGTTCTGGAAGGGGTTGGCGTTGTACTGGGCCACCGTCAGGCCGCCAGGCGTGTTGGAGCGCACATCGTAGTAAGACAGCTTGCCGTAGACCTCGGAGGTACCCGACAGCGCGTAGCGGAACTTCAGCGCCACGTCGTTCAAACGCTCATCGCTGTCCTTGCGCCATTCGGAGCCGGTCATGCCCGAGTACAGCAGCGCCCAGCCCAGGCCGTTGTCCAGCTGCGAGCCCAGGAAGGTGCTGTAGAGCGTGTTGTTCTCGCCGCCCTTGCCAAAGCCGTTGTAGCGCATGGTCACATCGCCAGTGATGTCCTTGCTGGTGGGGATGGCGCGGGTGTTGAAGTTGATGATGCCGCCCACGTTTTGCGGGCCATAGCGCACCGCGCCGCCGCTGCGCACCACATCGATGGATTCGATATTGGCCAGGCTCACCGGCGCAAACGACAGCTGGGGTTGGCCGTAGGGCGCCACGGCCAGCGGCACGCCATCGAGCAGCACGGTGGAGCGGGGCGAGTAGCGGCCGGTCAAGCCACGCACGCCGATATTGAGCGACACCGCGCTGCCTGCGGTGCCGGAGTTGTCGCTGCTCTGCACGCCTGGAATGCGGCGCATCACGTCGCCAATGCTGGAGGCGCCACTGTTCTCGATCACGTCCTTGTCGACGATGGTGCGGGCACCGGCAAAGGTCTTGAGCTGGTTCTGCAGACCGCTGCCCAGCAGATCGCCGGAGACCTGGATGGTCTCCAAGGTGCTTTCTGCGACCGGCTCGTCATCGGCAGGCGCTGCAGCCGCAGCATCTGCCGTTTGGGCCAGCACGCTGGCAGCGGGTGCCAGGCTGATCAGGACGGCTGCTGTGATCTGGCTCAGGGCTGGACGGGGGCCCGATGGCTTGCGCGAGGTGCTGGTGAATGCGGACATGGTAAAGGCAGCAAAAAACGAGGCGGGCACAGCACAACGGCGCCAGTCAGGGGCGCCGCAGCGAGGTTTGCCAGGGGATTGGTGTTAGGAATGAGAACGAATTGTATTTAAAAGCGGGGCTTGTCCTACACATTCCGCGCCGCTTGCGGCCCAAAAAGCGGCGATCCAGTGTGAATACCTACTTGTGGCCTATGTATGTATGTTGCTTTGGGGCAACTAAGCGGGGCATCTCCCTACTCGTAGCAGGGTGCAGGGCAGGGCGGCAGCGGGCGTCATCGTTGATGGTCGCTAGCAGCGCATTGCGGCAATTCGCCCACAGCTAAGTTCAGCAGTGACCAGAGGCGATTCGTGGAAAGCATGGGTTGGGCTCACTGATCCTCCCATGCGAGACGGGCATCTCGCTCCTGCAGCGGCAACCAGAATCGCAATGCCGCCAAGGCTGGCTCCAGCGATACCCCGTTTACTTGGAACCCTCGATGCGCATGCGCAACCAGGTTGATATCGCCGTCTGCGGAGACCTCCATGATGAGGTTTCCGTAATCTACGCCTTCACCCAGGCAAGCGATGGTGATCACATGTCCAGGCCGGACATGGGCCTCAGTGATGGCAAAGGCAGAGGCTTCGCAGGCGGCGTTCGCAACCAGCTGAAACGGCTCAACGCCGCAGCGCTCAACCTCGATCTGGAAGTGGGTGTTGGGTCGCATGCAATGGGCCTGACTAGTTAGAGACAATGTACGAGAGGGGTGTTCAGCGCACCGAATACTGGATGTATTGCAGCCTTAATGGCAACTTGGCGGTTGTCGGCGCCATTCAGCTCTAGGAGCTCATTGCTCTTGCAAATTCGTGTCCTTGTAGATCAAGGACATTTACAGAAGCAGTGATAACGGTTGATCCAGTCATTCTCACACTCTTGCAAAGGTCCTACAGGCCAAGCCAAGCGTGTTCTACGAACGGACTGGTCGATGGCAGCTTGCGTAAAGATCCTACCTAGCTGGCCAGCTGGTCGAGCTGTTCCGATGGCGGCTTGCGATCCGTTTGGAAAGCTTGAAGACCGTGAAAGCTGCCTTTCAATGTCAGCAGAGAAATGCTTTTGCAGCTTCGCGCAGCGAAGTAAACCCTCTCCGGCGATTCCGCCACTTGTTAGGCCGGAGAGCTTTCAAGGTCTGTGATTCGGGTGTCGGCAATGCTCGCTGCAAAACCGTGCCCGAACAGTCCGGCGGGCGTCTGGAACCCTGGTTTCCCTTCGCCATTGAGCACCCGCCGAGCGGCCTCCGCCGCAGCGATGGCAGTGAAGGTGTAGCCGTTGACCGTATCCAGCAAAGCCCGCAAAACGGTACCGTCCGCATCGGTGACCTCAATGGCCGCCTGATACCGGTTCTCGTCTCGCTCCTTTGCGCTAGGGCCTGCAGCAAGATTGCTTACGTCGCCCGTCGGGAAGGCGTTTGAAGAGACATGAACGAAAGTGTC
The DNA here is from genome assembly GCF_004364775.1 of Comamonas sp. JUb58. Lineage (GTDB taxonomy): Bacteria > Pseudomonadota > Gammaproteobacteria > Burkholderiales > Burkholderiaceae_C > Comamonas. The sequence continues at coordinate 202,167 of NZ_SOAL01000004.1, read as the reverse complement.
GATGTCGGCGACGCCCGTTGCGTGATGGATGGTCAAAAGGTCCGGCAGCGTCACGGGAAACGAGGACTTCAGTCCTCGCCCGAAGTCGAAGTCCCGAACATCTTCAGGACTACCTGAGGCCAATTGGCCATCGACCAGGCGCAGTGTCTGCGAAACCACTTTTTGCTGCGCGCTGATCGCCGAACCTTTCGACATCCCGCCCGCCACATGCAGGGCGACGTTGATTTGCCGAGGTGCCACTGCCCTTGCGACAACGTGCCCCGCGAGACTGCCAAGCATCGCGACGCTCCCTCCACTTCCAGGTAGAAGCATGACGCCAACTGCGCGAGCTTGCGCGTCCAGAGCAAGTGCGCGGCAGTAGGTGACCAATTCTGCGGAGAAGTCGAGATAGTGAACGCCGCAATGGATGGCAGAAACCATCAGGGGTTCGGCGGTGCTTGCAAACGGCCCGGCTGCATTGAGCAACACTGCCACGTCTTCAAGAGCAGTTCCGACGGCCTCCGCGTTGTTGACATCAAAAATGCGTGTCTCGGCTCCAAGCCTTGCGGCTTTCGCTTCCAAAGCAGCGCGGCTCTGGTCGCGTCCTGCGAGGACGAGGCTGAGCCCTGCAGCCCTCGCATGCTCCGCCACCATGCCACCGGTGTAGCCGGCAGCCCCATAAATCATCAGCTTCTTCATAGCAATGTTTCTAGCCGCAGCCGGCAGGACTCCAAGTTATTGCCCGCCAGGTGCAACCAGCGGGTTGTAAATTCATGAGCAGGCATTAGTTGCCAAGGTCACGCCGCTTGCCTCGTGGCTAGCTGCACGCACCTTGGGCTTCACTCCAGGTCAGCGTCAATGCGAACAATGAGTCCGCGCTCGTCCACGTGCAGCTCCAGCAGGCCAATCTCATGGCCGAAGGTGCCTGTGAAGTCGACGCGCACCAGCGCCTGCTTGAGTGAGAGGTACTGGATGGACAGGATGCGCGTGACCGTGTGGTAGCCGATGAAGAACCGCTCGATGTAATCGCGAATTCCGGCTTGGCCTTCGAACCTATGGCCGGTAGATGGGTCGTCGATGACCGCATCAGGCGTAAACAGGGCGAGCACGCCATTGACATCGAAAGCATTGGTTGCAGCAATCAGTGTGTCAGCCAGGGTGTGCACGCTATCGTTTCTCAAAGGCATCACTCTGCCTCGTGTTGCCAGCTTTTGTAGACGAATTCGAGGCTGTATCCGTCGAGGTCTCGAACCTGTGCCGCGTAGTAGCGCGGGTCGTAGTGCAGTTGAGGGCCAGGCGGATGAATCTCGGCCGCACCTGCCGCTAAAGCCTTTGCGTGCGCCTCGTTCACCGTCTCTTCGGAGTCGGCGACAAAGCCGATATGCACGGCACCAGGGGCCGCCTTGCCCTCTCGCAACCAGAAGAACATACGGCCATTGGCGCCGAAACCTTTGAGGTCGGGATGACCCGGTGGACCATCCTTGCCATCGTAGTTGTGCCGCACATTGATGCCCAGCAGCGGAAGCACTCTCTCGTAAAAAGCGATGGATAGGTCGATGTCGTTGACCGTGAGGAAGATGTGGTCGAGCATGGAAAACTCCTTTCAGACGATATAGCCACCAGAGACTTCGATGTTCTGAGCGTTGACCCATGCACCGTCGTCCGTCAGCAAGGTCGCGATGACCCGTGCCACTTCTTCAGGTTCACCGACCCGACCAAGTGCAGTCTGGCCCGCCAGCAAAGCCTCGAACTCTGCGTTCAGCCCGCCACCAAGCTCGGTACGGATGGCGCCTGGGGACACGGCGTTGACGCGGATGCGGCGCTCTCCAAACTCCTTGGCCATGTAGCGGGTGAGAACTTCCAAGCCGCCCTTGAAACTGGCGTACGGCGCAACACCTGCAGTCGCCACCCGGGTTGTCGCGCTGGTCATATTGACGATGCTCGAGCCGTCCTTCAGCAGCGGCAGCAGTGCCTGGGTCAGGAAGAAGGGGCCCTTCAGGTGAACGTTCATCAGCCCATCAAACTGCGCCTCGGTAACGGAATCCAGCGGATTGAAGATCCCGTACCCGGCGTTGTTCACCAAACCATCCAGTCGACTTTCACCCCATGTCGATGTCAGCGTCTGCAGCACCGTGTCTCGAAACGCAGGGAACGTACCGGCGTCTGCAACGTCGAGCGGTAACGCTACAGCCTGACCACCGACTGCGTCGATTTTCCTCACCACAGCTTGGGCGGCTTGCGGGTTTCGGTTGTAGGTCAGGATGATGCCCAATCCACGGCGGGCGCACTCTAAGGCGGCGCTCGCGCCTATGCCTCTGCTGCCCCCGGTGATGACGATGATTTTCATACTCGGCTCCAGTGAATTTCAGTGGCTCCACGATATGTTTTTGGCACGAATAGCGCACACCCGTTTCTACTTGATTCCTGCCTATTTCTGCTTTTTAGCTTGTGCGCGATCGGCGGTAGAGGTTCAATAGCAGCATGGAAGATCAACTCAACGAGCTTCGGCGGTTGGCCGCCCACGCGGAGAACCGCCGGACCGAGACGGGAATACCGCGCGTGGCGATGGTCCAGGGCGCCATACCGGAGCATGAACTGGCCGCTGTGTATGACCCCATGGTTAATCTCATCCTGCAGGGGAGCAAGTCAATGACTGTGGGTGGGCAAACGCTCCACTATGACCCGGCGACCTACTTCGTGATGTCCATTGACTTGCCGGCTGCAGGTGTGGTGCGCAGCAGCCCGTCTGGCGCCCCCTATCTCGCCGTGAGCCTGACCCTCACGCAGCCCATCATTGCAGCATTGTTGGCGGATGTGCCCAGGACGGCTAGACGGGAAGAGCAGCCGACGGCCTTCTCTGTTGCAGCCGTGACGCCGCAGTTGCTCGATGCATGGGTCCGCATGCTGCGTTTAATGCAGACACCGTCCGACATTCCTGCGCTCGCGCCCGCTTTCGAGCGCGAGATTCTTTACCGCGTGCTTCAAGGGCCGATGGGCTGGATGCTGCGTGACATCGCCACGCCGGACTCTTCTTTGGAGCGAATCAACCGAGTGGTGCAACGGATCCGCGAGGACTTTGCCCAGCCCTTGCGTATGGAAGAGCTTGCTGGAGAGGCATCGATGAGCGTGTCGGCGTTCCACCGCCACTTCAAGGCGGTAACCGCACTCAGCCCACTGCAGTACCAGAAGCAAATCCGGCTACTTCGAGCGCGGGCGCTACTGTTGGCAATGAGCCATAACGTGACCACTGCCGCCTACGCAGTCGGTTATGAAAGTTCGACCCAGTTCAGCCGAGAATACGCTCGTGCATTCGGGCTTCCGCCTGCGAAGGACGCCGTGCGGATGGCCACAGCATTGAGGTAAGTAGACAAAACACAGAAACCGCCAATCTGCGGTTTATAGATTTTTTTCTCCGCTATGTCGGCTTCTGGCTGTGAATTCAACTGACCACGTGCAACAGCAGCCTCGCTGCAACCTCAGGGGCCGCGACAGGCTGAAAGTCGCTCCGGCATGCACTCTGGGTGAGCTCAGAGCGCTCCGAGTTCAAACTTCAGTGAGAAAAGTTCAAAACTCACCGAGAACCGACACGCATGAAGAACCGACAGCAGGGTGAGCGTCGGTTCTCAATTTGTATGCAGCAAGGGACCCTCTGCAAAACTCCCTGCCGTGGTCTGAACGCGGTCTCGGGCTATCCGCTGCGTTGTCTTCCTTGTCAATAGCTACGGCTATTGACTGCAAAAGACGCCTTGCGGCTCATCCCGATCCGCGTCCATCCCGCTTGGCGAGGGTTTTGCAGAGCATCCCTAGAGGATTTGTAAGGTCAATGAGCCGCTATGGCGGCGCAAGGCACTGGCTCAAGCCGGTATCCAATCCGCATGCCAGCGCGCGGCCAGGCGCTGGCTCAGCTGCAAGGGCAGGCCACCCTGGTCAAAGCCCACGACGGTGATCTGCTCGGCGCAGCTGGGGCGCTCGGGCACCTGGGCAAAGCGGCCGTCGCTGAGCAGCCAGACGCAGGCATGCACGGGGCCTTGGCGGCGGGCGCGCTGCAGCAGGCGCTCCAGCAAAGCGATGGCGCTGGCCAGCGGGCTGCCGCCGCCGCCCGCAATCGGGCGGATCCAGCCCTCGTTCCAGGCCTGGGCCTTGGCCCCTGCCTGGATCACATAGGCGCTGTCGCCGCTAAAGCCCAGCACGCAGAGCTTGTCGCGCTGGCGGTAGGCCTGCTCGGCAATGGCCTGCAGATAGCCCTTGGCGCGGGCGAGCTGCTGGCCGCGCAGCATGGAGGCGGAGGTATCAAGCAGCACGCAGTGCATCAGCTGTGCACCGGCGGGTTGCTTGCGGTAGCGCAGGTGCGGGCGCGCCAACTTGGCCTGGCCTTTGGCGGCCAGGCTGCGGGGCCAGTCGATGCGCTGGCTGGCCGTTGCCAGCAGGCGGCCGGCGCGCTGCGTGCTCTGCGCGCGCCCCAGCTTGGCCTTGCCGGCCAGGCTGAGGCGCGTCAGGCTTTTTTTGCGATAAAGGGCCGCAGGGCCTTGACGGGCTCGATACCGGTGTGGCGCGGAGCGGCCATGCCGCCCCAGCCATCGGGCTGGCTGTGGTTGGCGTTGCTGCTGGGGGCGTCGGCCTTGCTGGCTTGTGCCTGGTTGGGCGGTTGCTGCTGCGGTTGCTGATGTTGGTCTTGTTGATCGTTGGGATCATTGGCCTGGCCGCTGGGCGATGGTGGCTGCGCCGCATCGGCACTGCGGCGGTGGGCCAGTGCCAGTTCAGCCACGGCTTGCACATCCGCCAGGCTCACCTCGGCATGGCACGCCAGCGCTGCCTGGGCGCGGGCGGCGCGCAGCATTACCAGGTCGGCACGCACGCCTTCGGCACCGGATTGCTGGCACAGCTGTGCGACGGCATCAAACACGGCATCGGGCCAGACGACGCTGGCCAACTGCGTGCGTGCGGCGGCAATCTGCTCGCGCAGCCGGGCTTGTGCCTCAGCTTGCTGGGCGCAGAACTGCGCTGGGTCCGCATCAAAGGCCATGCGGGCACGCACGATGCGTTTGCGCGTTTCCACATCGGGCACATTGGGCAGGCGCACAAACAGGCCAAAGCGGTCCAGCAGCTGCGGGCGCAGCTGGCCTTCTTCGGGGTTCATCGTGCCGATCAGTGCAATGCGCGCGGCATGCTGGTGCGATACGCCATCGCGCTCGATGCGGTTGGTGCCGCTGGCGCTGACATCGAGCAGCAAGTCCACCAGGCCATCGGGCAGCAGGTTGACCTCGTCCACATACAGGATGCCCTGGTGGGCCTGGGCCAGCAGGCCGGGGCGGAACTGCACGGCAGACGATTGCAGCGCAGCTTCCAGATCCAGCGCGCCTTGCAATTGCTCCTCGGTCGTGCCCAGGGGCAGGTTCACAAAATGGCCGCTGGGCAGCAGCTCGGCCAGCGCGCGGGCGCTGGTGGATTTGGCGGTGCCGCGTGGGCCTTCCACCAGCACGCCGCCCAGTTGCGGATCGACCGCCAGCAGCAGCAAGGCCTGCTGCAGCGCGGCCTGGCCCTCAATGGCACTGAAGGGAAAATGCAGATCGTTGGGGGCGCTCATCGCATCTCCAGCAGGTGTTCGGTGTCGAGCAAATGGGTCTCCAGCAATTGGGGGTAGTCGCCAGGCTCCTGCCACAGGCCGCGCTGTATGGCTTCAAGCAGGCGCTCGCACATGCCGTGGAAGGCCTGCGGATTGTGCTGCTGCATAAAGGCGCGCGTCGTGTCATCGGCGACAAAGGCATCGGTGACGCGGGCGTATTGGTCATCGCGCACCACGCGGGCGGTGGCATCAAAGGCGAAGAGGTAGTCCACCGTTGCGGCAATCTCGAACGCGCCCTTGTAGCCATGGCGCTGCACGCCCTCGATCCACTTGGGGTTGGTGGCACGCGAGCGCACCACCCGGCTGATCTCTTCTTGCAGGCTGCGCATGCGTGGCGACTCGGGGTTGCTGTGGTCGCCAAAGTACATGGCCGGTTGCTGGCCGCTGTAGTGGCGCACGGCAGCGGCCATGCCGCCCTGGAACTGGTAGTAGTCGCCGGAGTCGAGCACATCGTGTTCGCGGTTGTCCTGGTTGTGCAGCACCAGCTGCATCTCGGACAGGCGGCGCACAAAGGTCTCGGGTACCTGGCTGCCTTCATCGTGCTGGCCGTAGGCATAGGCGCCCCAGTTGCGGTAGGCGGTGGCCAGGTCTTCGTCGCTTTGCCACTGGCCGCTGTCGATCAGGCCTTGCAGGCCGGCGCCATAGCTGCCGGGCTTGGCGCCAAACACGCGCAGGCCCGCCTGGTGGCGCGCCGCCTTGGCGTCCAGCCCCTGCTGCTGCAGCTGCGCGGCCTCGGCCAGCACGCGGGCGCGGATCGGGTTTTGCGCGGCGTCTTCGTCTTCCAGCGCCGCCACTTTTTGCACGGCTGCATCAAACAGGCGGATCACATTGCTGAACGCATCCCGGAAAAAGCCCGAGACGCGCAAGGTCACATCCACCCGGGGGCGGCCCAGCACATGCAGCGGCAGCACTTCAAAATCGCTGACCCGCCAGCTGCCATCGGCCCAGGTGGGGCGCACGCCCATCAGTGCAAAGGCCTGCGAGATATCGTCGCCGCCGGTGCGCATGGTGGCCGTGCCCCACACCGACAGGCCAATGGTGACGGGGTATTCGCCATGCTCCTGGGTATAGCGCTCCACCAGCAATTGCGCAGATTTGAAGCCCATGCCCCAGCTGGTTTGCGTGGGGATGGCCCGGGTATCGACCGAGAAGAAATTGCGGCCGGTGGGCAGCACATCGGGCCGGCCACGCGTAGGCGCGCCGCTGGGGCCCGCTGGCACAAAGCGCCCCGCCAGGCCGCGCAGCAGTTGCTGCAGCTCTTGCGGGCCACAGGCGGCCAGGCGCGGGCGCAGATCCTGCTGCACCCGGCGCAGCACGGCCTGGGTGTGGCCGTCGGCCAGCTCGGCCAGTGCGGGCGGCAGGGCGGCGTCGGGGGCTAGGATCTGCAAGGCCAGCAGCTCCAGGCGCTCGCGCGTGTCGCCGTGGTGGCGCCAGGGCTGGTCTTGCAGGTCTTGAAGGTCTTGAAGTACGGCGGGGCGCAGCCCAGTCCAGGCAGCGGCCCAGTCGGCGTCCAGCGGGTCAAAGTCCAGGCCCAGGTCGCGGGCCAGTGCGCGCACCAGGCTTTGGTTCACACCCTTGCCACCGCCCACCGGGTGGCGCGCCAAGGCGAGCAAGGTGTCGGTCTCCAGCCGGCCGGCGGGCGAGACGCCGAAGATATGCAGGCCGTCGCGGATCTGGCTTTCCTTGAGCTCGCAGAGGTAGGCATCGGTGCGGTTGAGCAGCTGCTGCTCTTCCTCTTCACTGCCGGGGGCCTGCAGGCCCAGATCCTGGTGCAGATCGTGCTGCACGATGTGGGCCAGGATCTGCTTGCGCAGGATTTGCGCGCGCTTGTGGTCCAGGGTGGCGGCCTCGTAGTACTCGTCCACCATGCGCTCCAGATCGCGCGTGGGCCCATAGCTCTCGGCGCGGGTGAGCGGGGGCATCAGGTGGTCAATGATCACGGCCTGGGCGCGGCGCTTGGCCTGCGTGCCTTCGCCGGGGTCATTGACGATAAAGGGGTAGAGGTGGGGCAGGGGGCCCAGCACCAGATCGGGCCAGCAGTTGGCCGACAGCGCCACGCTCTTGCCGGGCAGCCATTCGAGGTTGCCGTGCTTGCCGACATGCACCATCGCATCGGCCTGCCATTGGCTGCGCAGCCAGTGGTAGAAGGCCAGGTAGTAGTGCGGAGGCACCAAGTCCGGGTCGTGGTAGGCGGCCAGCGCATCGAGCTGGTAGCCCCGTGCCGGCTGCACGCCGACAAAGACCTGGCCCAGGCGCAGGCCGGACACCATAAAGCGGCCCTCACGCAGCATCGGGTCTTGCGCGGGCGCGCCCCAGCGCTCGGTGATGGCCTGCTGGTTGGCGGCTGGCAGGGTGCCAAAGTATTGCAGGTAGTCGTCCAGGCTCAGGCTTTGCCAGGCGGTGCGCGTGGCCCAGGAATCGGGCGCATTGGTGATGCCTTGCTGCAGCAAGTCCATCAGCGCCTGGCTGTCGGCCGGCATGGCATCGACGGCATAGCCATCGGCCGCCAGCGCGCGCAGGATTTCGATCACGGAGGCGGGGGTATCCAGCCCCACGCCATTGCCGATGCGGCCCTCGCTGCTGGGGTAGTTGGCCAGCACCAGGGCCAGGCGCTTGTCGGCATTGGGCTTACGGCGCAGCTGGCACCAGCGCTGGGCCAGCGCCACGACAAAGCCCATGCGCTCGGGGTGGGCCTGGTACTGCACCACATCGGACTGCGTCAGATCGCTGCGGTGCGACAGGCCCTTGAAGCTGATCGCCCGCGTGATGATGCGGCCATCGACCTCGGGCATCGCTACATGCATCGCAATATCGCGCGGCTGCAGGCCATGGGTGCTGTCCAGCCAGGTTTGCTCGTTGCTGCCCGACAGGATCAGCTGCAGCACGGGAATATCGCCCGCCAGTGCATGGTCGCCAGGCGTATCCAGCGAGGCCTGCGAGAAGGCGGTGGTGTTGAGGATCAGTGCGACCTCTTCGCTGGCGCACAGCGCCTGCAAGGCCGCCAGGCAACCGGCATCCTTGAGCGATTGCAAGGCCAGCGGCAGCGGGTTCATACCTTTGTCCAGCAAGGCCTGGCAGAGGTCGGCAAACACCTGGGTGTTGCCCGACTGCAGGTGTGCCTTGTAGAACAGCAGCATGACCACCGGCGCGCCGGGCTGCCACTGCAGCGGGCCCGGCTGCTGCCAAGTCGCGACCGTGGCCTCATCACTGCTGGGGTGGTACACAGCCACTGCTGGCAGAGGGCGCGGCGGCAGTGCCGCATGCGGGCCACCCAGCAGGCCGTGCCAGACAAAGCGGAACAGCTCGCGCGCATTGGCCAGGCCGCCTTCGCGCAGGTAGCGCCACAAGCTGCGGCAGTCTTGCTGCGGCACCGTGCTTTTTTGCAGCAGGTTCAGGTCCTCGCTGCTGTCGCCCGAGAACATGGCCAGCGCAATCTTGTGAGCGCGGCACAGCGACATGACCCGCTCGGTGCCATAGGGCCAGTAGCTTTCGCCGCCGAGGTGGTCGATGATGATGAGCTTGGCATGCTGCAGCACCTCATCGGCATACAGATCGACCGATGCGGGCTGGCGCAGGTACATCAGATTGGCCAGCCGCACGCTGGGCAGTTGCTCGCCGTCCATGCCGGCCCGCAGCTGCTCATAGGCTTGAGCGAGCAGGGCCAGGGTGGTGTCTGCGGCGCTCAGGATCACGATGTCGGCCGGGCTTTGCCCCAGGCTGGAGACAAAGGCCTCGTCGTCGACAAAACCACCGGGCTGGACGGCGAGCAAATGCATCAGAGCGCTCCGACCGGGCTGGCGGCGAGCTGGGCGCGGATGGCGGCCTCGTCCAGGTCATGACCGATGAAGACCAGGTGGGTTCCGCGCTTTTCATCGGCGCGCCATGGGCGGTCAAAGTAGCTGTCAAAGCGCTTGCCCACGCCATGCACCACCAGGCGCATGGGCTTGCCGGGCAGGGCCACAAAGCCCTTGATGCGGTAGACGGTCTGCTGCGCGACCACATCGGCCAGCTGGGCCAGCAGTGCTTCGCGGTCCACTTCGCCCAGCTGCACGACGACGGAGTCAAAATCGTCGTGGTCGTGTTCGTCATGCACATGGCCGGCTTCGTGCTCGTGGTGGCCCTTGCGCGATTCGATGCTTTCTTCGGACGCGCTGGACAGGCCCAGCACCACATCCAGGTCGATGCGGCCATGGTCGGCGGCAACAATCTTGACGGCAGGCGGAATGTCTTCGCGCACCAGCGCCTCGACGGCAGCGCGGTCAGCGGCGCTGGCCTGGTCGAGCTTGCTCAGCACCACCAGGTCGGCGGAGATGAGCTGGTCTTCAAACAGCTCGTGCAGTGGCGATTCGTGGTCGAGGTTGGGGTCCTGCTTGCGCTGCAGATCGACCGCAGCGGGGTTGGCGGCAAACTGGCCGGCAGCGGCGGCGGGCACATCGACCACGGTGATCACCGCATCGACCGTGCAGGCGTTCTTGATCTCGGGCCAGTTGAAGGCCTGCACCAGGGGCTTGGGCAGGGCCAGGCCGCTGGTCTCGATGAGGATGTGGTCGATATCGCCACGGCGCTCGATCAGCTTGCGCATCACGGGGTAGAACTCTTCCTGCACGGTGCAGCACATGCAGCCGTTGGCCAGTTCATAGAGCTGGCCGGCTTGTTCGACGCCGTCGTCATCGCAGCCAATGCCGCAGCCGCGCAGAATCTCGCCATCAATGCCCAGCTCGCCAAACTCATTGACGATCACCGCAATGCGGCGGCCGTTGGCGTTGGACAGGATGTGGCGCAGCAAGGTGGTTTTGCCGCTGCCCAGAAAGCCGGTGACGATGGTGGCTGGGATCTTCTGGCTAGTGCTCATGGGGGTGTCTCCAAATAAAAAGGGGCGGGGCTGCCGGGCAAGCCTGGGGCTGGGCCGCAAGGCGCGTTGCGCTCGGCAGTCTGGAACAAACGGGGGATGCGCGAACGGACTAGCGGCCGCAGGCCTGGGCCAACGGCAAGGCTGAGCCTGTGCGCCAAAGAGCAGGGAGGAAGGGCAGCGCCAAGCGGCGGCTGGGGGCAGGTGTCTGCATGGGAACTCCAGGAAAAGCGCGTCCTAGGCAAACCAGCGGGCGGATGCCGGTGGGAGCTGGTTCGGGGGTGGCTTGGCACAAAGGTCTGACTTGGCAGCGCAGGGAGCGGGGCGAGCCCGGGGCCTGCGGCAGCGATACAGTGGCGCGACCGTGCCGGATTGTCACCGGCTTCTTTGCGAACAAGTGCGGGCCATTCTACTGCGTATAGGGCCTGGACTGCGGCCGCCAGCATGGTGGCTGGCATGGCTTCTCGCTGATCTGTGACACTGGCTGACACGAAGCGCCAACAAGCCCTTGTCTATTGCTATAAAAGAGGCTTGTCCTGTTGCAGGGCCTCCTGTCCTTTGCCAGGCCATTGCTTGTTTCCACCATTGAGTTGCCAGCCCATGTCCACACGTCTGTACGCCGTCCAATCCGATATCACCCAGCTCCATGTGGGAGCGATTGTGAACGCCGCCAACTCATCGCTGCTGGGAGGTGGCGGGGTGGACGGCGCCATCCACCGTGCGGCAGGCCCGGACCTGGTGCACGAATGCCGGCTGCTGGGTGGTTGCAAAACGGGGGATGCCAAGCTGACCCAGGCCTACCGGCTGCATGCGGACTACATCATCCACACCGTGGGGCCCGTGTGGCGGGGCGGTGACCACGGCGAGCCGGAAATGCTGGCTGCTTGCTACCGCCGTTGCATCGCGCTGGCCGAGGAGAAGCGGGTGACTTCCATCGCTTTTCCAAGCATCAGCACGGGCATCTATGGCTATCCCGTGGCCCTGGCTGTGCAGGTGGCCGTGCGCACGGTTCGGGAAAGCCTGTCGCCGCACAGCTCCATCGAGGAGGTGGTCTTTTGCTGCTTCTCGCCAGCGGATCTGCTGCAGTATGAGGCGGTATTGAATGCGCCCACGGCCTGAGGCTCCGGCCAGTCTGCTCCCTCTGCTTGCTCCCCATGACCAAAAATCGCTACCGCCTGCTCGTCATCGCCACCGTCCTCCTTTTAGTACTCTCCATCCGCATGGATTTCAGGACCGAGCTGCTGTCGTCACAACATCCGCTGCGCTATCCAATGGCGCTGGAGGGCGAGATGGTCGTGCTGCTGTGCCTCATCCTCCTGGGCTGGAGCGCCGGCTTTTATGGTTGCATGCGCTTTCGCCCCTGGGCACCTGCGCTCAATCTGGTCACTACCGCATGTGGGCTGCTGTTCATCGTCGGCAACAACTGGCTGTCGGTCGAGTCCTCCTGGGCGCAGGTGCTGGACTTTCTGGCCAATGCCATGGGTGGGTTGACCTTGATGCTGCCTTACTTCAACGACAAGGTCAGAAAGATGTTTTGGCCGGAGCCGGATTGAGATCCGGCTCAGCTACTTCCCTTTAGCGCTGGGGCGGTCCAAACCAGCGCTGGATAGCTGCTGCGGCCGGCTCCGGCGGCGCCACACCGTCAGCCACCCAGGCCACAATGCCGTCCGGGCGGACCAGCAGCGATGCCAACCCCAGTTCATCAGCGGCACGGCTGGCCATATAGCGGAGACGGCCCTGCCATCCCATCGCCAAATCGCGCCAAGGCGCCGCGGTATCAAAGTCCAGCAGCAGCCCCTGGCCGGTCTGCAGTTGGCTCGCAAGGGTCGAGCCATCGGCCAATGCAAAGTCTGGCGCGCTGCGGCCGACCAAGGGGTGGGGGTCGCCCAGGTCATAGCGCAGGGTGGCGCCCCAGACGCAGTTGGCAAAATAGGTGGCGCCATCGCGGGTGGCGATCAGGTCGCGCACAACGTGGGCGAGGGCGCGCGTGGCGGGGCTGGGGCGCATCAGGGCGAGCTGGGCGCGGGACCAGTCCAGCACCTGGGCACCAACGGGGTGGCGCTCGGCGGTGTAGCTGTCGAGCAGGCCTGCTGGCGCTTTGCCGTGGATGGTGGCGGCCAGCTTCCAGCCCAGGTTCATCGCATCGCCAATACCGAGGTTGAGGCCCTGGCCACCCAAGGGCGAGTGGATATGGGCGGCGTCTCCTGCCAACAGTACGCGGCCCTGGCGGTATCTCGTGGCCTGGCGGGCACGGTCGGTCCAGGTGGATGCGAGTTGCAGTGATTGAACCGTCGCATCAGTGCCGCTGACCCGGCGCAGCACCGTTTGCACATGCTCGGCGCTGATGGGAGTGCTGCCGTGGAACGCGCCACCATCAAAATCCACCATCGCAATCGTGCCCGGTGGCTGGAAGGTGTACATGCCCGTGTCGGTGTAATGGCGGCCGGGCCTGAGGTTGGCGCTGCCGTCCAGCGTGGCCTCTACCGAGTAGCCGGTGAACTCGGGCTCGGTGCCGGCAAAGTCAAAACCCGCTGCTTTGCGGATCTGGCTGCGGCCACCGTCGCAGCCCACCAGCCAGCTGGCTTGTAGCTGCGCATGAGCGGCTTGCAGCTTCACGCTGTCGGGCCACTGCGCAATATCTGTCACACGAACGCCACGGCGCAGCTCCACGCCCAGGTCTGCCGCACGCTGTGCCAGCACCGATTCGAGGCGCTCCATCGTCGTGGGCATGCTTTCGCTGGCGGGGCTGGGCAGGCGGTAGGGCCAGGCGGTGGTGTCGATCTGGTCCTGGAAGAACCGCATGCCCGCAAAATGCCCGCTGGGCCGGCGCGCATGCTGCATCCAGTGGGGGCGCGATGCGGCAGGGGCGCTGTCGCTGTGCACGGGGGCGGTAACGGCATCCAGCAAGCCCCGGCGCTGCAGCGCCTCCAGTGAGGGGATGTTGAGGCCGCGAATGCCAAACGGCGCTTGCTTGAGGGGGGAATGCGGATCGGGGGCTTGCTCCAGCACCAGCACGGAACAATGGGCGAGCCGCAGCTCGCAACTGAGCAGCAGACCCACGGGGCCTGCACCAACAATGATGACGTCGTAAGGGGGGATCGTAGGCATGGACATGTCCTCTCTCGTTTGACCGTTCGGCCGGAGTGATTCTTTGTCTTGAGAACCCCTGGGACGAACCGATGGCCGCATGGAGATGCGGTGCAAGTTCGTCGTGGGGACCCATGCGCGGGCAGAGTCAGCGCTTCCGTGGGGAAGGACTTGGGCTTACCAAACCAAGTCTGCCTTTTTCGACGGGCGGATTATAGCGCTGGAGGCGGCTGCGTTGTTGCTGAGCGTTCGAATGGCAAGCCTAGGGATCCTCTGCAAAACCCTCGCCAAGCGGGATGGACGCGGATCGGGATGAGGCGCAAGGCGTCTTTTGCAGTCAATAGCGCGCTATTGACAAGAAAGACAACACAGCGGATCGCCCGAGCCCGCGTTCAGACCACGGCAGGGAGTTTTGCAGAGGGTCCCTAGAGGGAGCGGGCATAAATAAGGCCACACAGCGGTGGCCTTGGGTGTGATTTTGGCGGTTAACGCCGGCGCAGGCGGCTGGCGCCGAACAGGGCCAGCAGTGCGGCCATGGCGATCAACGCCCATTCTTTCAGGGTGGGCACGGCCTTGGCCACGCTGCCCCCGGATTGGTCATCGTCCTTGATGACGACTTGGGCGGGAGTGATGCCGATCGTGTAGTCGTTCACATCGCTGGGCGCGGCAATGGCCAGGCTGGCAGTGACTTCGCCATCACCCGCGACGGTATTGGCTGTGGCTGCGATGTTGCAGGTGGCAGAGGTTTGCCCTGCTGGGATGGTGATGGGGCTGGCGCAGGTCGAGCTGTAGCGTGGATTGCTGGCGGGCAGTGTTAAGTTCACATTCAAGCCAGATGTGCCTGCTGGTGCGTTCGAAGAAATGGTGCATACGGACACCTGGTTGGCCGAGTCAAACAATTCGTTGGGTGTGCAGGCTACGTTGACCACCGGTGAGGTGTAGGAGCAGCTCAGCTCGGCGTCAGCTTCGGTATTGAGCTGACCGATGGCGGTGTTGAACTGCGCTGGTGGCGTGATGCGGTTGGTCAACGTGGGTGTGGCAAAGCAGGCAGAGATGCTGGCAGAGTCGCTGGGCCACTCCAGCACGGCGGTGATGGCACAGCCTGCGGTAGGCAGGGTGGCGCCCGTCAGCGACAAGCTGCTGGAGCCCGCAGCTGCGCTCAATGAGCCACCGGTACAGGTGTGCGATGCGCTGACGATTTTCAAGGGCGATGGCAGCAGATCCGTCACGTTCATGCCGGGGATGGGTGCACCCAAGTCCGGGTTTTTGAGCGTGATGGTCAGGGTGGTCTGGCCGCCAGGGTTGACGGCAGCGGGTGCAAAGGCCTTGCTGACGCTGGGTGCGTCTGCAAAGTAGATATCCGTGCCGGAGAAATCGTTATTCCCCGAGCCTTTAGCGGTCACGGTAATTTCCCGCACGTAAGGCGGAAGGGTGATGTAGCCGCCATTGCTTTGTATGTTGCCCGAGCCCGGGGTATAGGGCTGCAAAATGTAGTCCGGTGCCGGATTCCAGACATAGGCCGTCGTCTGCGTATAAGGTGCCGCAGATACCGGATTGTTTGTCCGAGGGAAAGTCGCAGTGTCTCCGAGATCGCAGGCTTCGAGCGCCAGGGTTGCGGGGTTGAGGCACTTCGCACTGATATTGCGATAGGTCGAAGCGCGTTGGTCATAGAAGGCGATACGCGTCGGAACTGCTGTGCTGGAAGGCGTGAATACGGTTGTTACACCGCCGCCCGGCGACGTAACAAAAGCGGTATGTCCTGCGGGAACACTAAAGCCGCCACCACCGGGGGGACTCACTGACATGGTTCCAAGGGCAGATGTGTAGGCAGGAAGGTTGTTCGCCTGTCCTGCGAAGTCCATGATGACTTCGTTCTGTGCAGCATGGGATTGGGCAGCTATGCATACAGAAGCAACGGTGAGGCCAAAAGCAATAGAATTTTTCATCATCGATCACCCAGTTAGAGGTGCTCGCAGTTTGTTCTACCTTCGGCTTTTTTGTTGAACAAAATCAGTGCTAGGACCCTTGTATTGACTATCAATCACATTGTGTAGTTTTATTGAATAATTAATATCAATATAAAAAATCTCAATATGTATCAGCAGCAGATCTTGTGCGGGATCGGGCCGCTATCCATGGGTCGTCGTGAACCGTTCAGCTTGACTTGGGTGCCGAGGATGGCAGGGCGCACTATCGGTGGTCTGAAGCCGCAGCGACGCGCTTGACAAACGCATCCGCCTGCGCCGGCCGGGTGCATTCCGTCCACTGCAGATGCGAGAACGTATCTTGCTCGCGCAGAGCCTTGAACTTGGCTTGGTTCTTGGCATAGGTGGTCAGCGACCACAGCAGGATCGAGTCCTTGGACAGAAACGCCATGCGCAGCGATTCCCGGTTGCCATGGGACAGACGCGTACGCATGAGCCCCCGGCTGAGCGTGCGCCAGAGCACGCGAGAGAAGACGGTAGGCCGCCCGTAATTGAGCCAGACCACATGGCTGGCGCGCAACCAGAGGATGTCACGCACGGCGCTGTAATTGCCATCTGCCACCCAACGTTCGCCCTGCGTGGCATGCCGCACCGACTGCCTGAACTGTTCGGGCGGCACCGCTTGCCAGTCTGCGCCCCAGTAGTGCGCATCCAGCTCGACGCAGGGGCACTGGGTTGCGGCGGCGAGCTTTTCTGCAAAGGTGGATTTGCCCGCCCCGCTGGTGCCAATCACCAAATAGCGCATGTCATGTCCTCGTATTTTTGCCACGCGGAGCCATGCCGAGGTCTGGCTGCCGCTTCATACCACTGCCGCCGTGAAGGCATCTGGCCGCCGGGCCAGCAGATCGGACAGCCGCTGCAACCCCGCCTGCAAGCGTCCCCGGTCCTTGATGCTGCCCAGGGAGATGCGAATCGCGTTGACCGGGTTGCTGCCCGGCGCATCGCTGGCGAAAGCCTCGGCGGGGGTGACGGCAATGCCCTCTTGCTCTGCAGTACGCGCCAGTTGGGTGGAACGCCAATAACTGGGCAATTCGAGCCAGACATGCAGGCCATCGCCCGCGCCGCTGTAGCGGCCCGCCAGCAGATCGCGCGCCATGCGGTGGCGCAGGCGGGCCTCTTTGCGTACCTCCTCCATCAGCCCATAGGCCGAGCCGCCCAAGATCCACTGCGTGGCCAGTGCGGCCGACAGCGGCGAGACCATCAGCGCAAAGGCGCGCAGGGCGGTCTGGAAGCGCTCGCGCAAGGCAGGGTCACGCACCAACACAAAGGCGACGCGCAGGCCGGGTGTCAGGCATTTGGACAGGGTGGAGATATAGAGCACCTGCGCTGGTGCCAAGCTGGCCAGTGGTGGCGGTGGCGCTTCGGCCAACAGCCAATAGGGGTCATCTTCAACGATGCGGATGTTGCAGCGTTGTGCGATGGCGAGCAGCGCCCGGCGCCGGGCCAGCGGCATGGTGATGGCGGTGGGGTTCTGCAAGGTGGGGTTGAGGTAGAGCAAGGCCGGCTGGTGCTGGCGGCAGGCCTGCTCCAGGCGGTCGGGCAGCATGCCATGCTCGTCGGTTGGCACGGCGATCACCTGCCGCCCCAACTGGAGCGCTGCAGACCGCAGGCCGGGGTAGCCCATCGGCTCGGCCAGGATCACATCGCCAGGTGCGGTCAGTGCCAGGATGGATGCGGCAATCGCCGCCTGCGCCCCGGGGCAGACGACCAGCTGTTCGGCATCAACCGGCCCAAACATCGGCTTGAGCCATTGGGCGCCGGCCTGGCGGTCGACATCGCTGCCGCCGCCCAGGTGGTAGGTCATCAACAGGGCCGCGTCGGCGCCCATCAACACCTGGGCCAGGCCTTGCTTGAGCAAGTCATCAAAATCCAGGCCCGCCGGCGGTGGCGGAGTGTTCATGCCCAAATCGAGCACGGCCGTCAGCTCCACCTTGGGCGCCGCCACATAGCTTCCCCGTGCACCACGCCCTTCAAGCAGGTTGCGGCGCCGGGCCTCGTCGTAGGCGCGGGTGATGGTTGTCAGGTCGACCTCCAACAGGGCGGCCAGGTGGCGCTGGGTTGGCAGGCGATCTCCCGGGTTCAGCAGCCCATCGGCCACAGCGCGTTGCAAGGCATCGGCAATTTGCAAAAAGCGCGGCCCGCCCCGCGCGGCCAATCGCGGCAACCAGGGGAGGGTGTCGTCTTCTTGCATAGTGATGTATGGATATGGCTAGGACAATTTGTCCGCATGTATGGAAATTGCTTTTGCGTAATATGCACCAGAACGTGCAGCGGCCCATGCTTGTATGGCAATCGCTGGCGTGGTGGCCTCATGCTTTGCTGGGGCTCGGACAGTGCCAAGTCATTGGCTGGAAATTCTCAAAATGATCGATTGGATCCCCGTAGTCTTCGTCATCTTCAAGCTGAGCATGTTCAGCACCTGCATGTTCTTTGCCATCAAGTGGCATTACGACCAGGGCAAAAAGGGCGGCAACCCGCGTGCCGTGCTGCGCGCAGGCGGCAAGGTTGCGGCGATTTTTGTGCTGGCGCTGCTGCTGCTGGGGCTGCTGACTTTCACCTTGGTCAGAACCATGGGTTTGGATTTGGCGTTTTAGGACGGAACCCTCGGGGTTCAAGCGTTGCCGGCGCTTTGGGTTCTGGGCGGCTGAGCTTGGGAAACATTCAGCTGTTTCAGCACCACATGCAGTGCATCGATGAACTGCTGGCCCGCTGCCGAGCAGGGCTGCCGGGCCGAGGTGATGGTCCAGATGTCGGAATACACATCGCTCGTCAATGGCCTGACGACGATGTCCCCACGGGGGAGATGGGGGATGCATGAGGCATCGACAATCGCGGCCCCCAAGCCTGTCTGCACACAGCTGAGGGCAATGGCTGGCGAGCGCACCTGGATGCTGGCGGAGCTGGCATCAATCCCTAGCGCTGCGCTGCAAAGGCGTCCCAACGGGGTGTCTGGTGGGTAGCCGATCCATGCGGTGTCGCACAGCTCCAGCGGATCAATGAGAGGCCGGTTTGCCAGCGGGTGCTGCGGGGGCAGCACGCATAGCAGCTGCTGGCGGCCCAGCAAGCGTGATTTCAAGCCCGGGTGGTTCGATTCCACCAAAGAGACGCCGACATCGGCTTGCGCAGACAGCAGGTACTCCGGCAGTTCGTCATAGGTGGCGGTGCGAAAGTCCACGCGCAGCTGTGGGCTGTAACGCATCAGCTGCTGCAGCGCCTGCGGTATCAAGGTGTTGGCAAAGGTGGCACTGCAGGCCAGGTGCAAGGTGTCCACGCCAGCATGGCCGATGCGCTGGGCCAGGCTGTTGAACCGGTCCAGTCCTCGGTACAGATCACGTGCTTCTTCATGCAGTCGCTGGGCTTCGGGCGTGGGCTGCAGTCTCCTTCCCAGTCGCTCAAACAAGGGATAGCCCAGGCGGGCTTCGCAGTGCGCCAGCGCGCGGCTCAGCGCCGGCTGCGATACATGCAAGGCCAAGGCTGCGCCGCTGATGCTGCCCGTGGTCATGATGGCGTGGAAGACCTCCAGCTGGCGCATGTTCAGTGCGCGGGGGCGAATGGCGGCTGGGCTGGTGTCCGGTGAGTGGCTTGGCATTTGGTGTTAACCCGTGGTCGATATAACTTTGTTTGTGAATGCACCGACATTTTTCAATTTGGGTGAGTTCGGCTTGTCCCTTACGCTGCAAGCAATATTTAGACCCATGAAAGATCCAAGCCATGAACCGCCGCCTTCTGAACCGTTTTGCCCTCCTGTTGCCTCTTGCACTGCTTGCTGCCCAAGCGGTTCCGGCTGCTGCACAGGGCAACGCCAGCCAAGCCATTAACTTTGTGGTGCCGTCGGCCGCCGGTGGCTCCCCTGACGTGCTGAGCCGCATCATCACCAACCAATGGGCGCAAAACGCCCACCGTCCAGTGATTGTAGAAAACAAGCCCGGCGCGGCGGGCAATATCGGCATGGTGCAGGTGATCCGGGGTAACGAGCTCACCGTGGGCTATGGAAACATCAACACCCTGGCGGTCAATCGCGCGCTGTTTTCTACCCTGCCTTATGACGTGGACAAGGACCTGGTGCCGGTGTCGCACCTCTTCAACCTCTACAACGTGCTGATCGTTCCTGCCGCATCCAGCGTGCAATCCGTCAAGGATTTGCTGGCCGAAGCGCGCAAGAATCCCGGCAAGCTCTCCTATGGCGCTTCAGGCGTTGGCACCACCGGCCACATGAGTGGGGAGCTGCTCAACCACCTGGAAAAGCTGGACACCGTTTTTGTTCCCTACCAAGGCGGGCCAGCTGCTTTGCAGGATCTGATGGGCGGGCGCTTGGACTATATGTTCATCAACAGCTCTGAAGCCGTGCCGCTTATCAAGTCCGGCAAGGTGCGTGCATTGGCCGTGACCCAACTGGGCAAGCGTATCGATCAGCTGCCGAATGTGCCGACCATGGACGAGGCGGGTGTGAAGGGCTACGAGATCGTTTCCTGGGGGGGGGGGTGGTGGGCAACCGCAAGATGACGCCCGATCAAGCCAAGACACTGGCAGCCGATCTGGACAAGGTGCTGAAGACCCCCAACGTGCGGGAAAGCCTCCTTGGCCTGGGTGCCCAGCCCGTAGGCGGCACGCCGGAGGATTTCAAGCAATTGATCGCCCGCGAGACCAAGAAATGGACCGAGATCATCCAGTCCAGCAAGATCGAAAAGCTGAACTGATCAGCGCAGGAAAGAGAAGACAACCGTGCTGATATTCAAGAATGCAATGGTCATCGATGGTACTGGCCAAGGCGCGTTCAGTGCTGATGTGGCGGTGGAAGGCGAGCGCATTGCCCAGATAGGCGATGTGCTGCCCCAAGCCGGTGATACCGTCATTGACCTCCAGGGTCTGGCCATTGCACCGGGCTTCATCGACTCGCACACCCACGATGACGGCTACCTGCTGGTGCATCGCGACATGGTGCCCAAAGTCTCTCAAGGGATTACCACGGTGGTCACCGGCAACTGCGGCATCAGTCTGGCGCCGCTGGTGCAACAAAGCGTGCCGCAGCCGCTGGACCTGCTGGGGCCTCCCGAGCTGTTTCGCTTTGAGCGCTTTGGCGACTGGTTGCAAGCCTTGCAGGCGAAGCCAGCGGCAGTCAACGTGATTCCGCTGGTGGGCCATACGACCTTGCGCGTCAAGGTGATGGCTGACCACCAGCGTGAAGCCAGCGATGAAGAGTGTGCGCAGATGCGGGATTTGCTGACCGAAGCGTTGGACGACGGAGCCTTTGGCATCTCGACCGGTACTTTTTACCCGCCTGCACGCCATGCGTCCACACAGGAACTGCTGCAAGTCTGCCAGCCTTTGCGAGGCCGCCAGGCCGTGTATGCCACCCATCTGCGCGATGAGGCGGATGCGATTGTCCCTGCCATGCAAGAGGCGCTGGCCGTGGGGCGCGACGCAGACTGCCGGGTGGTTTTCTCGCACCACAAACTGGCGGGAGAGCGCAACCACGGTCGTTCGGCGGAGACGCTGGCGCTGATCGAGGAGGCCAGCCGCATGCAACCGGTGTGTGTGGACTGCCACCCTTACCCGGCCACGTCCACCATGCTGCGGCTCGACCGCGTGCGCCTGGCAAGCCGCACCATGATCACCTGGTCGAGCGCCTGCCCCGAGGCCAAAGGTCGGGATTTCGCCGACCTGCAAAAGGAATGGGGTTTGGACGATGAAGCGCTGCTGGCGCGGCTGTCACCGGCGGGTGCCATCTACTTCTTGATGGACCAGGGCGATGTGGACCGCATCTTCAGCTTCCCTCTGACCATGGTGGGTTCTGATGGCCTGCCCTTTGATCCCCACCCCCATCCACGCCAGTGGGGCACCTTCACGCGGGTGCTGCGGCGCATGGTGCGTGAATGTGGATTGCTGTCGCTGGAAGAGGGCATCCACCGGATGACTGGCCTGGCTGCGGAGCAGTATGGATTGGACCAACGCGGCCGCTTGACGCCGGGCTGGTTTGCCGATCTGGTGGTGTTTGATCCCCAGCGGGTATCGGACAAGGCCACGTTCGAAGAGCCTGTGCAGGCCAGCGAGGGCATCGAGCAAGTCTGGGTCAATGGGCGGCAGGTCTGGGATGGCCATCAGCCCACCGGAGCGCGTCCAGGGCAAGTGCTGCGCCGACCAGCGCCCCAGCAATATGCAGACAAGGAATGCGAAAAATGACAACACGAAAACTAGGTTTGGCCGTGGCCCAGATGGGGCCGGTTCATCTATCGGACAGCCGGGGCGCTGTGGTCCGCCGCTTGGTAGCCATGCTGCGCGAAGCCAAGGCAAGAGGCGCTGAGATGGTGGTATTTCCTGAACTGGCACTGACGACCTTCTTCCCACGCTACTGGATGGAGGAAGCTGAAGCACAAGCGAGATTCTTCGAAGCGCAGATGCCCAATGCCGATGTTCAGCCCCTGTTCGATGCAGCGCGGGAGTTGGGCGTGGGCTTTTATCTGGGCTATGCCGAGCTAGCGGAAGATGGGCGACCCTATAACACAGCAGTGCTGGTCAACCAGAGGGGCGACATTGCCGGCAAGTACCGCAAGATCCATTTGCCTGGCCATGTGGAGCACAAGCCGGAGGCGCCATTCCAGCATCTGGAGAAAAAGTACTTCGATGTTGGCGACCTGGGGTTCAGGGTGTTCGAGTCCGATGCAGTCAAGTACGGCATGTGCCTGTGCAATGACCGCCGCTGGCCGGAGACCTACCGCGTGATGGCTTTGCAAAGTGCAGAGGTGGTCATGCTGGGCTACAACACGCCGTCGCTCAATATCCATTGGAATGAGCCGGTGCATTTGCGCACAACTACCCATTTGGTTTCATTGCAGGCCAATGCCTACCAGAATGGAATTTGGGTGGCGGCCGCCGCCAAATGCGGCTCGGAAGATGGACACCACATGATTGGCAGCTCTGTGATCGTTGCTCCCACCGGTGAGATCGTGGCGCGTACGCTGACCGAAGAGGACGAGGTCATCTGCGTCAGCGCCGACCTCACGCTGGGTGAGCATTTCCGCCAGCATGTCTTCAACTTCGCCAAGCACCGCAGGCCTGAGCACTACCGCTTGATTGTGGACCGGGTGGGCGCGGGCGATCCGCTGCCCTAGCCTCATATCGCCGTTATTGCCGGCGCATGGCCTGACGGCCTGCGCCAGGCACGGCTGCGCCCATGCCTTTTCTTCAACGCTCGCACACAACTCTCACTATGAACCTCAAGACATTCACAACAAGCGTATTGAGTGCCGCAGCATTCGCCCTGGCTGCTGCCCCTGCACTTGCCCAGCAGGCTGCCAAAGCCAATGTCGCGATCCTCGCGACCGGCGGTACGATCGCCAGCCGAGGTGCCGATACCTTGGCATTGACAGACTACGGTCCCGGTGCAGGCATGAAGCAGGTGGGTATCCAATCACTGGTGTCTGCGGTTCCAGAAATTGAGAAGTTTGCCAATGTCTCTGGCGAGCAGATTTTCAACGTGGGAAGCTCCAAGATCAGCATGGCCAACTGGCTCACACTGGCCAAGCGCACCCACGAGCTATTGGCGTCGGATGGTGTGGACGGCGTGGTCATCACCCATGGCACGGACACGCTGGAAGAGACCGCCTACTTTTTGAACCTGGTGTTGAAGACTAACAAGCCCGTGGTCTTGGTGGGATCGATGCGGCCCAGTACCGGCATCAGTGCTGACGGCCCTCTGAACCTGGTCAATGCAGTCGCTTTGGCAGCTAGCCCAGCGGCACAGAGCAAAGGGGTTCTGGTCAGCATGAACGACAGAATCAGCAGCGCGTTTGGCGTGATGAAGACCAACACCACCAATACAGGCACATTCAAGAGTCCCGATGGTGGCGAACTGGGCTATATGCAAAATTCGCAGCCATTCTTTATCTCCAGCCCGGCCAAGAGGCATACGTCCAACAGCGAGTTTGATATCCGGCAGATCGACAGTCTGCCTCGGGTGGATATCAACTACACGACCCTGGGATCGGACGGGGTGCTGGTGGATGCAGCCGTGGCTGCTGGCGCGCGGGGCATTGTCAATGCAGGCACGGGCCACGCCAACATGCCGGTTGCCATCATGGAGAGCTTGGTGGCGGCGCAAAAGAAAGGCGTCGCTGTCGTTGTAGGCTCTCGCGTGCCCACCGGTATCGTGACTCCCACTGGGGAGTTCAGCAAGGCGGGCTTTGTTTCGTCGATGATGCATTCGCCCCAGAAGGCGCGAATTCTACTGATGCTAGCCCTCACCAAAACCCAAGACCCGAAAGAGCTGCAACGCATCTTTGACGCGTATTGAATGGCATTGGCTGCCTGGCACCAGGCCTGTTCAGGGGCCACTCTTACTTGGTGACCAACCAGACTTCGCAGTGGCGGCCGCCGCGCTCGGCCAGCCAGTCAAGACGGCGTCTGGCTGCCACCCAACTCCCCCTGCCCATAAGCCTGAGGAATATGCGTCATCAGCGAATGGCTGAAACCGCCATCGACCACCAGATCCGCGCCATGGACATAGCTGGCCCGGGGGCTGGCGAGGAAGACCACCGCCTCGGCGAGTTCTTCGATTTGGCCAATGCGGCGCAGCGGCACGACCTGTTCGCGGCGGGCGCGGTCGTCGGGGTTGCGGTAGAAGCGCTCGCTCAGCGGGGTCACAAACAGGCCGGGGCTGACGGTGTTGCAGCGGATGCCTTCCGGGCCCCATTCCAGGCACATCTGGGCGGTGAGCATGCGAATGGCGGCCTTGCTCATGCTGTAGCCGCCGCTCAGCGGTTGGGCGTTCTGAGCGGAGATCGAGGCGATGTTGACAATGGCGCGCGGCAGGCTGGCGTCGGAATGGCGGTAGAAGGCCTGGCCCATGCGCAGGTAGCCGCCCAGGTTGATCTGCAGCTGGCGCTCCCAAACGGCAGGGTCCAGCTCGGCCAGTGGCGCGGCGCTGGTGATGGCGGCGTTGTTGACCAGCACGCTGGGGCCCGCGCCCCAGTGCTGTTGCAAAGTTTGAAAGGCGGACTCTACCGCAGTGGGCGATGAGACATCGGCGCGGATGGGCAGCAGGCGCTGGGCATCGGGATGGGTGGCTGCGAGCTGTGCCAGCGCATCGCTGTCGTGGTCCAGCACCGCCACGCGGCAGCCGCTGGCCAGCAGCGCTTGCACGATGCCGGCGCCCAGGCCTTTGGCGCCGCCGGTGACGACGCAGATGCGTTGGTCCAATTGCAACCAGTCCATGTTTCGAAGCCCCTTTCTGGTCTGCAATCAGGCTGCCAAGGGCACCAGCTTGTGCGTGCTGGCGTTGAAGTTGACCACCGGGCTCGCGCTGTTGCAGGAGGACTTGCGGATCTTGCCGACCACCAGCTTGTGCGTGCCCAGGGTGTGGGTGCAGACGATGTCGCATTCCATGCTGGCCAGCGCATCGCTCAGCACGGGCAACTGGTGTTCGCTGCTGTGCCAGCGGCCTTCCTTGAAGCGGGCCTCGCCCTGCGGCTGGCTCAGAAAGCTGGCGATGATCTGGCTGTGTTCCTCACCCAGCACATTGGCCACAAACTTGCCGGTTTGCAGCAAGGTATCGCCCATTGACGAGGCGCTGTGCGCAAAGAAGCCGACCATCGGCGGCTCGGCCGAGATGGAGGTGAGGCTGGAGACGATCATGCCGGCGACATCCTTGCCCTGGCCAGTGGTCACGGCGCTGATGCCGGCCGGCAGGGCACGCATCGCGGCCTTGAAGTCGGCAACCGAAACGACCTGGTCTTCCGCGGCCAAGGTGATGTGCGCGCGCACCTGTCCTTGGTCGTTGACCCAGCCGTGCTGCTGCGCATAGGCCAGCATGGCGGCAAAGCCTGCGTCCCATTCGCTGTCTGCGGCCTGGCAGGCCAGAAAGCGTAGCACCTGGGGGAAGAGCCAGACATGGCTGTCGCCGTCACGCGTGCCGATGCGGGTTAGGGCCTGCGCGAGCTGGGGCTCGGGCTGGGGTTCGATCAGCACATCGAGTGCCCGAAAATTGTGGGCATCCATCAGGCTGATGGAGCCGCAGTTGCTGAGGTGAACGCGCATGGCCCTGTCTCCTTAAGCCAGCGCTACGGCCTGGCCCACTTCTTTTTTCACGGCGGGAATGATCTTGTCGCCCCAGAGCTCGATCTGCTTGAGCATGGTCTTCTGGTCGAAGTCGCCCAGCTGGGTTTGCAGCGCAATGTGCTTGGGCTTGAGGATGCTGATCTCTTCGAGCAGCTTGTCGATCACTTCGTTGACCGAGCCGACGGGCAGGTTCTTGCGCAGCTGCTCGAAGGTCGGGTCGGTTTCGGTCGGCACTTCCTTGACCATGTAGCCGTCTTCGGACTGGGCGCGGCGGAACTTGAGGCTCTCCGAGATGCGGCGCTGAAAGCGTGCGCAATCCAGGTAGGCGTTGATTTCCGATGCATTGTCCGAGGCATAGCCGCAGCGCAGAAAGCCGAACTTCACATCGTTGTCCAGGTCCTTGCCCTCGGCCGTGGCAATGCTCTCCAGCTTGGTGCGCAGGCCGGCAATGGCCTCGTTGCCGTTGAGCAGGGCGGTGACAAACAGGTTGTGGCCTTCGCGCACGCCCCGGCCCAGGGTGACCGGGTTGCCCGAGGTGACCCAGAGCGGTGGCATCGGGTCTTGCACGCAGCGCACGGCGATGGAGCTGGGTGGCATATTCAGGAACTCGCCCTGGTATTCGAATATTTTCTGGGTCAGGGCCTTGGGAATAATGTCGAGAAACTCATTGAAGATCGCGCCGGAATTGGCGATCTCGACGCCAAAGCGTTCAAATTCAAATTGCTGGTAGCCCGAGCCCACGCCCAGTTCGAGTCGCCCATTGGACACGGTGTCGACAAAGCCGACCTCGGCCAGGAAGCGAGCGGGGTGGTAGAGTGGCAAAATACACACCGCCGTGCCCAGGCGAATGGTTTTGGTTTTAGCTGCTGCATGGGCCACGGTCATTAATGGCGATGGCGACAGCGAATAATTATTGAAATGGTGTTCGGCATACCAGGCGGTATTGAAACCCGCTTGTTCTGCCACCACGGTTTGTTCGATGGAGTTGTTGATAACGTCCTGAGAGCGCTGGTGGTAGCCGCGCTGCTGCGCCAGAATGAATACGCCAAATTCCATGATGTCTCCTTGATGATGGGCAATATGGAATCATTCTAGGGGTGGGGTCAGGAGATCTGTATGCGTGAAATTCGAGATTCAGTACTGCGCAATCTGGAGGAATCATGGACCGTCTGAGAGCGATGGAGCTGTTCCTGTCGGTGTCGCAGACCCGCAGTTTTTCAGAGACGGCGCGGCTGTTTGGCATCTCGGCCACCGCCGTGTCGAGAATGATCACCGAGTTTGAAGATGGGCTGCAGGTCAAGCTTTTGCTGCGCTCCACGCGCCAGGTGTCGCTGACCGAATCGGGCCAGGAGTACGCGGCCCAGTTGGAAGGCATTCTCTGGACCATCAACCAGGCGCACACCAGCATCACCGCCATCAGCTCCGCGCCGCAAGGGCGCCTGCGTGTGCATGCCCGCACCATGTTCGGCCAGCGCGTGCTCCCCGGCCTGATAGCCCGCTTCCGCCAGGCCCACCCGGAGATCCTGGTGGAGCTGCTGCTGTCCGAGACCAAGGTCGACCTGGTCAAGAACAATATCGATATTGATTTCAGAATATCGCCGCCGGTCGAGGCGGGGGTCAAGCGGCGCATGCTGTTCCACAGCCAGCGCTATTTGGTGGCATCACCGGCTTATGTCGATAAAATGCCAGCCATCCACAAGCCCGCTGATTTATTGCAGGCCCAATGCCTGGCCTATTATTTGCCCGGTAAAGACCATATCTGGCATTTCAAGAATGATGCAGGGGTGGAAGATATTAGATTCTCGCCGCGTCATTTGACCAATAATGGCATTGCCTTATTGGAGTTGGCCAAATTGGGCGAAGGTATTGCATTGCTTGATGATTACACCGTCTATCCGGATTTGGCGGCGGGCAATCTGGTGCGGCTCTTGCCCGATTATGTGGTGAGCAATACCACCTTTGAAGAGGGCATGTTTGCCACGATTGTGGATTCGGCGATTATCCCGGCCAAGGTCAAGCTGTTTCTGGATTTTGTCGCCAGCCAGGTGGCGGGGGAGGCGCAGCGCTTTGCGCTGCCGGCCGCCAACGCGCCGCACTGACGGGGGCAGCGGCCGGCCAACAGTGCATCTGGCGGCCTCTGCGCAGAGAGGCCGCCCGATGCACTTCGCGCTGGCCAGCGCTGATCAGAAGCGGCCGCGCAGGGTCACCAGGAAGTTGCGCGGCGTACCGTAGTTGTTGCGGTTCTCGATGTAGCTGGCGTACTCGTAGTAGACCTTGTCAAAGACGTTGTTCACATTGAGCGCCAAGGTCCACTGGCGGTTCAGGTCGTAGGCGATGCGCGTGTTCCAGACTCCATAGGATGGGCGGCGCACGCCTGAGACGCTGTTGCTCATCGCGCTTTGCGCACTGACGCCAGCGCCCAGGCTCAGCCCGCTCCAGTCACCCTTAAACCGGTAGTCGCTCCACAGACGCAGCAGGTGGCGCGGCGTGTCTTCGTTGAAGGTCAGGCCCTCGTTGACCGGATCGGACAGGTACTTGTTGCGGTTGAAGGTGTAGCCGGCAGCCACTTGCCAACCGGGGGCGACAGCGCCCTGCAGTTCGGCCTCAAAGCCCTGGCTGCGCACCTTGCCGGCGGCGCGGTAGCAGTAGTTGCCGTTGCAGAGCCGACCGGCGGCGGTGTCTTCCACGGCACGGTTGGTTTCATCAACGCGGTAAACGGCTAGCGAGGCATTGAGCCTGCCATCGAGCAACTCGCCCTTGATACCCGCCTCGTAGTTGGCGCCGATCACGGGCTTGAGCGTGCTGCCATCCTGGGCGGTGGTGGTCTGGGGCATGAAGACATCGGCATAGCTGGCGTAGGCCGACCATTGCGGCGTCAGCTTGTAGATCAGGCCGAGGAAGGGCGTGAATTCGCCGGACTTCTTCTGCTCGCTCTTGCTGTCCCAGGTGGCGGCCTGGGTGCTGAAGACACTCTCAAACCAGCTGACACGGCCGCCGCTGACCAAGGTCCAGGCGGGTGCGATTTCCGTGCGCAGCTGGGCGTAGATGCCTTTTTGCAGATGCGGCTCATAGCGCGACAGGCGCTGCGAATCGGGGAAGTCCTGGGGCTTGGGCACGTGGGGATTGGGGTTGAACACATCGATCGCGCCCAGGTTGTAGGCATAGGCGATGCGGTCATTGCTGCGCAGCCGCGACAGGCTGGCGCCTACGGTCAGTTGCTGGGGCATGCCCAGCAGCGCGAAGCGGCCATTGAGGTGCATGTCGATGCCGGCGTTCTTGGACAGCTTGTCGTAGTTCCAGGCCGCGCCTTCCGGGCCCGTCAAGCTGACGGGGTCGACGGCGCCGGTGGAATCTCGCACGGTGGTGAGGCTGGTCTCGCGGGAATAGGCCGCCGCGACCTTGAACTGCCAGTCCGCATTGAGGCGGTGCGACAGGTCGGCAAAGAGCTGGGTTTCGTCGCGGTCCCAGCGGTTCCAGTCCGCGCCCAGGAAGGTGGAGCGGCTCAGGTTCAGCGAGCGGCCATCGCTGTAACGTGGCAAGCCGCCAAAGAAGGGCGTGGAGCGCAGGCGCGAGACCCCCAGGCCCAGGCCCAGCGTGGTGTCGGCCGACAGGTCGTAGTCGAGCGCCAGGTAGGCGTTGAGGTTCTTCTCATCGGTGTGGTCGATGAAGCCGCCCTTGTCGTCGTAATCGAGCACGGCGCGGGCACGCAGGCTGCCCTCGTCGTTGAGCGGACCGCTGGCATCCAGCATGCCGCCATAGTGGCTCCAGGAGCCGGCGCGGGCCTCGACCAGGAGCTGCTTGTCGGCGGTGGGGCGCTTGCGCACCAGGTTGATGGAGCCTGACGGCTGGCCCGCCCCTTCGAACAAGCCCTGGGCACCCCGGAACACCTCCACCCGGTCCAGGTAGGCGGCATTGCCGGTGAAGCTGTTGCCCACCCCGTAATTGCCGCGTGACAAGGGCACGCCGTCGTACTGCACATTGGCAATCTTGAAGCCGCGCGAATAGTAGTTGCGGCCACCATCGGCAACCTCGCTGATCATGATGCCGGTGGTGTTTTCCAGAACATCGCTGACCGAGCTGAGGTTCTGGTCATCCATGCGCTGGCGCGTCACCACACTGACCGATTGGGGAATGTCCTTGAGGGCTTGCGCTGTCTTGCCGATGGTGGCGGCACGCGCGCTGTAGGCGCCCGAGCCTTCGGTGGTGGCTGGCGCCTGGGCCGCAGCGCTGACCACCACTGTGCTCAAAGTGGTGCTATTGTCGGCGGTGGCTGCCGGGTTGGCGGGTGCGGGGGCGGCGGTAGGTGCGGCGCGCAAGGTGTAGCCGCCACCCGCGTTGGGCACCGCTGCCAGTCCGCTGCCTGCCAGCGCCCGGGCTAGCCCTTCTTCAGCGCTGAACCGGCCTTGCACGCCGGGGCTGTGGATGCCCTGGGTCAACTTGGCATCGACCGACAACAGCACCCCGGCGGTGGCCGCCGTCTGGCTGAGCACGGTGCCCAAGGGGCCTGGTGGGATGGAGAAGCTGTGCAGCGTCTGCGCATACACGCCAGATGCTCCCAGCAAGCTGGCCACGGCGATGGCAATGGGGCGCCCCCGCAGGGCGCGAACGAGATGGCGTTGGGCAAGGCTGGCCGGGTCGGTAAGTCGGTTCATGAATGGCTGGATGGAAGAAAACCGGATTGGTTACTTCCCATGCCAATCCAATCACCACAAAGGGAACCTCGGGGCGCTATTTTCTAGAAAAGATTTCTATAGGCCCTCGACCGACACCCACCAGGGGAAGGGCTGGCGCACGCGGATGTTGAGGCTAGAGGCCAGCGCCTGCAAGACCTGGTCGGTATCGGCCAAGGGGTAGGCGCCAACGATGCGCAGGTCGGCCACCTCGGCTGCGCAACTGAGCAAGCCGCGCCGGTAGCGCGACAGCTCAGCCAGAAAGTCGTCCAGGCGCATGTTGTCGGCCACCAGCATGCCGCGGGTCCAGCCATCGGCCTGTGCGGCAACGCTGCCCAGGGCCTCTACTCGGTGTGGCCAGACGAGGGCCTGCTGACCGGCCGCCACCACCAAGCTGCTGCCGGCACGCGGCTGCGCAGCCACCCGGCCTTCGAACACGGCCAGGTGTACGGCGCCGCTGTCCGCATACCGCACCCCAAACCGGGTGCCCAGGGCTTGCAGCCGGCCAGGGGCCACATCGACGACCATCGGCCGCGCGGGCTGAACCGGGTCGCGGCCGGTGCTCAGCAGCAGCTCGCCGGCATACAGCGCGATGCGGCGCAGACCTGGCTGGTAGTCCACATTGGCCGCGCTGCCGGTATTGAGCCAGAGACGGCCACCGTCGGCCAGCTGCAGCTCCCGGCGTTCACCGACCGAGGTCCGGTAGTCGGCCAACCAGCCGCGCCGCTCGGACTGCTGCTGCAGCAGCCAGGCCGCCAGGCCACCGAGGGGAACCAGGGCCAGGGCACGTAGCGCGCTGCGGCGGCTGCGCCCCAGGCGGGCGCCATGCTCCAGCGCCTGGCGCGCTGGCAGGCTGGACAAGCGGGAGAGGCCGCCGGCCAGGTCTTCCACCCTTTGCCATGCAGCTTGGGCGCCCGTGCCACTGGCCAGCCACTGCTGCCAGTCCTGGATATCAGCCGCACTGGGTTTGCCGGACTGCAGCACCGAAAACCATTCGGCCGCCTGGCGCAGCTCTTCCCGGCTGGGTTGGCCGGCAGCGAGCGGGCTCATGCCTGCTCCAGCAACAGGCATTCGAACATGGCCTGGGCCATATAGCGTTTGACCATGCGCTCCGACACTTTCAGCTGCGTGGCGATGGCGGCATAGGTCAGACCGTCGAGCTGTGACAGCAAAAAGGCCGCGCGGGCCTTGGGATTGATGCGGCGCAGCATGGCATCGACCAGCTGCAAGGTTTGCAGTGCCATGGCCCGCTCTTCGGGCGTGGGCGCCAGCGCCGGTGGCAGCTGGGCCAGGGTCTCGATCCAGGCGCGTTCCAGGTCCTGGCGGCGCCAGTGGTTGACCAGCAGCCCATGTGCGACGGTGCGCAAAAATGCACGTGGCTCACGGATTGGCTCCGAACCCGGCGAAGCCAGCAGCCGGACAAAGGTGTCATGTGCCAGGTCGGCCGCATGGGTGGACGTCCCCAGCTTGCGCTGCAGCCATGCCTTCAGCCAGCCATGCTCCTGGCGGTAGATGGTCTCGATGGTGTAGGCCGTTGCGCCAGGGGAGAGGGGAGGCATGCCAGTGACAGGGTAGAAGAATGCGAATGCCTCTCATTCTACCTATCGTGGGGGCCTACTCACCGCTGAGTGCGAGGGCGCAGCCTTCTAATCCTGGATGAGGATGCGCGCCTGGGGCTTGGCCAGCCCCCGGTAACCCAGGCCGGTGATGCGCAGAATGGCGCCGTCCAGCGGGCCGCTGGCGCGCAGGCGGCCGCTGTCCGAGATGCTGGTGACATACAAGTCCGCCAGATCTGGCCCGCCAAAGCAGAGCGCGCTGGGGTGGGCCACAGGCAGGCTGATCAACTGGCTCAGCGCTCCTTGGGCATCGTAGCGGGCGAGCTGGCCGGTACGCACCATAGCCGTCCAGAGCCCGCCATCACTGTCCCAGCAGCAGCCATCGGGGGCGGATTGCTGGGGCTGGGTGCTGATGAACAGCTGCTGGTCTTGCGCCTGCCCACTGCTGATATCAAAGGAATAAATGCTTTGCGCGGCGCTGTCGGCAATGAAGAGGCGGCCGTTGTGGGGGTGGATCAGCGGGCCATTGGCGGTTTTGAGGGCCGGGCCTATGCGCGCCAACTGGCCATCCCGCTCCAATACATAGATGCCGCCCTTGGGTGCTTCGCCTTCTTCCAAGTGCAAATGCATGCTGCCGACCAGAAAGCGGCCATCGGGCAGCGCGCAGCCATCGTTCAGGCGCAGATGGGGCAGGTGCTCGTCCAGCTCGGCGAGGGTGTGCAGCTGGCGGCTGGCAGGGTCGTACAGGCCCAGCGCCTCCTTCATCGCGATGACGATCCTGCCATCGGCATTCAGCGCGAATGAGCCGGTGGGCGCTGGCAGCAGGTGCTGCTCGGTCTGGCCGCTGGCCGGGTCGATGCGCAGCAGATGGCCACGCCGGCAGTCCATGGCCCAGAGCTGGCCGGTGGCGGCATCCCAGTTGGGGCATTCACCCAGGGCCAGGCGTTGCGGGATCAGGGGCTGGATATGCATGGAGGGCTTCAGGTTGGGGCTCTTAGAACGTGTCTACGATCTCTACGCAGCCGCGTTGGAGTGCAATCGGGATGAGTTCGAAGGGCTGGTCCGCAGCTTGCACCGGGGTGCAAGCAAGGGCCAGCGCGCAGAAATCGCCCGATTTCACTTCAACCCGTAGGGACAGTGGCTTTGCGAGCGGTCTGCATCGTTGCAGCACTTGCCAATAGCGGGCTATTGGCTGCGCGCTACGCCTCGCATCCCATCTCGCAAAGACACTGTCGCGGCGCGAGGAGATCGTAAACACGTTCTTAGGTTGGAGCCGCGCTGCACGTAGGTTGCTGTCCATCATAGGGTTGCCCCAGGGCGCCACTACCCCGGGGAACGCAGAACAGATTCAACCAATCGGGGGGAAATCATTTGCAGGGTTCCTTCCTAGAATCAAACACAGATTCGAAACAGGCGCTCGCCATGAGCGGCCAAGATCCAAGGAGACAACATGCAAGTGATAGCGCCTATTGCGCAGGCTGCGCCCTGCGCCGCCTTCCAGCCAACGGTTACCGCCGCTGTGACCAATGTCCGGGGAGGCCGCCATGTCTGAGCCATCCGTTTTGCTGGAAGTCGCCGATGGCGTGGCCCTGGTGACCTTGAACCGCCCACCCGTTAATGCCCTTAACCGTGCGATGCGGCGCGAGCTGGTGGCGATTTTTGATGCCATCTCCGAACGCGAGGATGTGCGCTGCGCGGTGCTGACCGGCTCCGGCTCGGTGTTCTGCGCTGGCGCTGATCTGAAGGACCGCCCCAATGCTGAGGTGGCCGGCGATTTTCTGGAGCACAACCGCATCACCCGCGAGACCGGCAATGCGATCAAGGAATGCGCCAAGCCGGTGATTGCAGCGGTGAACGGCACGGCCCTCGGCGCCGGCATGGGCCTGGCTGCGGCCTGCGACATTCTCTATGCCTCGTCGAACGCCACCTTTGGCATGCCCGAGATCAATGTGGGCCTGGCCGGCGGGGCATCGATGCTCAAGACCTTGCTGGGTCGCTCGACCATGCGCCGCATGTTCTTTACCGGCCAGCGCCTGACCGCCCAGGAGATGCTGCAGCGCAATGTGGTCGAAGAAGTGCTGGCGCCCGAAGCGCTGCTGCCCAAGGCCATGGAGATGGCACGCGAGATTGCGTCCAAGGCACCGCTGGCGGTGATTTACGCCAAGCGCGCCGCCAACATGGTGGACCTGATGCCCCAGCGTGATGCCTACCGCTTTGAGCAAGAGTTCACGATGGCGCTGGCCAAGACCGAAGACGCCAAGGAAGCGCGCATGGCCTTCCTGGAAAAGCGCGCCCCTGTTTTCAAAGGACGCTGAGCATGCTGCAGACAACCCGCCTGCAGCCCGGTGCAGGTCTTGATCCGTTTTTCAATGCGCGCGCGATTGCCATCATTGGTGCCTCCGACGACCCCACCAAGATCGGTGGGCGGCCCGTGCATCTGCTCAAAAAGCATGGCTTTGCCGGCGCGGTGTTCCCCATCAACCCCAAGGGCGGCAGCATCCAGTCGCTTCCCGCCTATACCAGCGTGCTTGATGTGCCGCAGGTGCCTGAGCTGGCCATCATCGCGGTGCCGGCGGCCATGGCGCCCGCAGCGCTGAGCGACTGCGCCGACAAAGGGGTGCAGGCAGCGATTGTGCTGTCGTCCGGATTCATAGAAGCAGGGGAGGAGGGCGCTGCGCTGCAGCGGCAGCTGAGCCAGATTGCGCGGGAGCGCCGAATCCGCGTGCTGGGCCCCAACTGCCTGGGCGCGGTGGGTATCGAGGAGCGGGTGATTGGCTCCTTCTCGGTGGCACTGGAAGAAAAGCTGCCAGCCGCCGGCCATGTGGGCATCGTCTCGCAGTCGGGCAACCTGGGCAGCTTCACGCTGCAGTCGGTGGTGCGCCGAGGCATGGGCATCAGCCGCTTCATGGCGACCGGCAATGAGGCCGATGTGGACATTGCCGACGGCATTGCCGCGCTGGCCCGCGACAGCCAGACCCGCATCATCCTGTGCTGCATGGAAACCTGCCGCGATGGCAGCAAGCTGCTGCAGGCATTGGAAGCAGCCCGCGCCGCCGGCAAGGTGGTGGTGGTGCTCAAGATCGGTTCGACCGAGCAAGGCCAGGCGGCGGCTGCCTCGCACACCGGCGCCTTGACCGGGTCGAATGCCGTGATCGAAGCGGCGCTGACCCGCGCCGGTGCGCTGACGGTGCAGTCCATCGAAGACATGGTGGAGCTGACGGCGGCGCTGTCGGTGGTGCCGCAGGCACTGCTGCCGCGCAACCGGGGCGTGACCCTGGTGGCGGCATCGGGCGGCTTTGGCGTGATGATGGCCGATGCCATGGTGCAGGCGGGCCTGGACCTGCCCGAGCTGTCCGACGCGACGCGTGCCCGTATCCAGGAAGCCGTGCCCGTGGCCGGCACCCGCAACCCGGTGGATGCGACGGCGCAGATGTCCAGCCGGCCGGATATCTTGTACAAGCTGCTGACGGCCCTGCTGGAAGACGCATCGCGCAGCACCCTGGTGCTGCTGCTGTCTCTGTCCTTGCACAACCCGCGTTTGAGCGGTGTGTACCAGGAGGCACTGGCCCAGATCCGGCGCGACTACCCCGATCGCCTGATTGTGCTGATCGGCCAGGGCCCTGCCGATGTGACCGAGCGCATTGCCAACGCGGGCATTGCGATCTTCCCGACCATTGATGCGGCAGCCCGTGGACTGGCCGGTATGGTGCGCCTGGGCCAGACGCTGGGCCAGCCCCCAACTGTGCCTGCTGCCGCGCAGAACTGGGAGGCGCTGGATGCCCAGGTCTTCCGCAACGAGTTCCATGCCAAGGCCTTTTTGGCGCGGGCCGGTGTGCCGGTGACGCAGGAGCAGGTGGTGCAGTCCGCCGATGCGGCGGTGGCTGCGGCCGAGCTGATCGGCTTCCCGGTGGTGTTCAAGATCGTCTCGCCCGACATTGCCCACAAGACCGAAGTCGGCGGCGTCGAGCTCAACATCCGCAGCGCCGCGCAGGCCCGCACGGCCCATGCGCAGCTGCTGGCGCGGGTGGCAGAGCGCGCGCCGCAGGCGCAGATCGATGGGGTGCTGGTGGCGCCGATGGTGGGTGGCGGTGTCGAGATGATCACCGGCATATCGCATGACGCAGCCTTTGGCCCGGTGGTGATGGTGGGCATGGGTGGCATCTATGCCGAGGTGCTGAAAGACGTGGCGGTGCAGGTGGCACCGGTGACGCAGGCCGAGGCGCTGCAGATGATCGCCTCGCTCAAGCTCTACCCGCTGCTGCAAGGGGTGCGCGGCCAGCCCGCTGCCGATGTGCAGGCCATGGCCGCCACGGTGGCGCGCCTGTCGGAGCTGGCACTGGCCTATGCCGGCGAGATCGCGGAGATCGACCTGAACCCGGTGCTGGTCCAGCCCGCCGGCGAGGGCGTGATTGCGGTCGATGCACTGATGGTGGCGGCCCAGCCGCAGGCCTGATGCGCAGTGCCACGGAGACTTTGATCGGAACTATGCGATGAAACAGGAAGAGAATTTCGCCCGCCCCGATGCCGCATCGGGCCCGGGCGCCTACCGGCAATATGCGCGTGAATGGCTGCACAGCCATTTGCCCGCCCATATGCGCGCCGACAGCGTGGACTACCGCACGCCCAGCCTGGACGAGTGCCGCGACTGGGAAGCGCGCATGTACCAGGCGGGCCTGGCCGGCATGACCTGGCCGACCGCCTATGGCGGCCATGGCCTGAGCCTGCGCGAGCACCTGGCGGTGAACAAGGAAGTGGGCGCGCTGGCCATGCCCGAGAGCGTCAGCTCGATCGGCAAGGAGCTGGCCGGCCCCATCATCATGGCGGTGGGCACCGAGGCGCAAAAACAGGCCTTTCTGCCCGCGATTCTGGAGATGCGCGAGTACTGGTGCCAGGGCTTTTCCGAGCCCGAGGCCGGATCGGACCTGGCGCGGCTGCGCACCAAGGCCACGCCCGATGGCGATGACTGGCTCATCCAGGGCCAGAAGATCTGGACCAGCGGCGCCGCCAAGGCCCATTACTGCCTGCTGCTGACCCGCACCGGCACGGTGGCCGATAAGCACCGGGGCCTGCTGATGTTTGCGGTGCCGATGGACACTCCCGGCATCCGCGTGGTGCCGATCCGCTCCATCGACAACAAGCAGTCCTTTGCCGAGGTGTTTTTTGACCAGGTGCGCGTGCCCGATTCGGCCCGCCTGGGCGCTGCCGATGAAGGCTGGAGCGCGGCCATCCGCGTGCTGTCGATCGAGCGCGCCACCAACCGCATGTACCGCGCCTGGCGTTTTGAATGCGAGCTGCGCCAGCTGGTGCGGGCCTACCAGTCCGAGCCCACATTGCGCGCCCGCTTGCAAGAGCCGGGCCTGCGCCAGGCGGTGGGCCAGGTGGTCAGCCAGATCGATGGCCTCAAGGGCCTGGTCGAGCGCAGCGGGGAGCAGCTGCAGGCCGGCGAGCCGATTGGTGCGCGCGGGTCGCTCACCAAGCTCTACTGGTCGGAATGCCACCAGGCCTTTGCCTCGCTGGCGCTGGCGATGGTGGCCGATATCAACCCTGGCCACAGCGCTCTGGCGCAACGCGCCAAGGCCCATTTCACACAGGCTTATCTGTTCTCGCGCGCCGAGAGCATCTATGCCGGGACCACCGAAGTGCAGCTGGATGTCATTGCCCAGCGCATTCAACAGCTGACCAAGGACTGAGGGGATGACGATGCAAAGTGAAGAGCTGCAGCCCGAGGAGTTTGGGCAGGCGGCGCAGGCGGTCATCGCAGCGCTGCAAGGGCAAGGCCCGGCCGAGGCGGCTGCCGCCATGGCCGATGCCGGCCTGTTTGGTATTTGCGCTGATGAAGCGCAGGGCGGCCTGGGCCTGCCGCTGGTGTTTGCGATGCCGGTGGTGCGGGTGGCAGGGCAGATGCAACTGTCCTACCCCTTGCCTGAGCAGATCGCCGCCAGCAAGGCACTGCAAGGCACGGAGGCCGGTGGCCAGCTGTTGCGCGGTGAGAAATCGCTGTGCGTGGTGATGGCCGCGCAGGCCGCTGGCGACTGGAGTGGGGTGGCGCGCAATGGCCAGCAGGCCGACTATGTGCTGGTGCAGAGCGATGCCGGTTGTGCGCTCTACGACAAGGCGGCCCTGCGCTGCCAGGCCGAGGAGATGCTGGACCCGGAAGTGCCCCAGCTGTGGGTATCGACCACCGGCGCCACGCCGCTGCTGACCCTGGACGCGCCGCAGTCGCAGGTCTTTTGCGCCGATATCCAGCTGCTTTGGGCCGAGTATGTGAACGGGCTGTGTGCCGGCGCGCTGGACCGCACTGCCGATTACCTGCAGGCGCGCGTGCAGTTTGGCCGGCCGCTGTCGGCCAAGCAGGCGGTGCGCCACCACCTGGCGCGCATGCGCCTGCTGCTGGAGGCATCCAGTGCCCAGGCCTGGCGTGCACTGCACCCGGATGAGTGGGGCAATCCGCGCCAGGCCGATAGCGCCCTGGCCGCTGCCTTGAACCAGGGCGCCTGGGTGCTGGAAAAGGCCATCCACCTGCATGGTGGCATGGGCTTTACCTGGGAGCTGGGGCTGCACCGCAGCCTGCGCGAGCACAAGAAGCTGGACGCCTGCCTGGGTGTGGGCGCCGTGATGCGCAAGCTGGGAGCCGACTTTATGGACCGTTGTGAGGTGACGCAATGACAGGGGCAATCGCGAGAGATATGGAAGGCCGCGTGGCCCTGATCACCGGCGCCGGCGCTGGTATTGGCCGCGCCACGGCGCTGCAACTGGCCGCACGCGGTGCGGTGGTGGCGGTGAATGATTTGAAGGATGCGCTGGTTGAAGACACCGTGGCCGCGATCACCGCGCAGGGCGGCCAGGCCTTTGGCGTGGTGAAGAACGTGGCCACGCGGGAAGAGATGACCGCCGCCGTGGACGAGGCCTATGCCCGCCACCAGCGGCTGGACATCCTGGTCAACAACGCCGCCTGGGTGCGCTACCAATCGGTGAGCGAGATCATGCCCGAGACGGTGGACCGCATGCTGGACATCGGCTTCAAGGCCGTGCTCTGGGGCATTCAGGCCGCCGCTGCCCGCATGGATGCAGAGCGCGGTGGCGCCATCATCAATGTGGCCTCGGTCGCGGCGCTGCGCTCGGCCGGCAGCTCGATGGTGTATTCGGGCATCAAGGCCGGCGTGCTGGGCATTACCCGCGCCGCGGCGGCGGAGCTGGGCGAGCGCAATATCCGCGTCAATGCGGTCTGCCCCTCGGCCGTGCCGACCGAGGGTACGCAACGCAACCGCAATGCCGAGCGCGATGCCGGCCGCGTGGCCAAGACGCCGATGGGGCGCCTGGGCACGGTGGACGACATTGCCGGCACCATCTGCTTCCTGGCCAGCGATGCTGCGCAGTTCACCACCGCGCAGGCGTTGGTGGTGGATGGCGGCATCACCTTCACCAATATCTGAAGCCTATGCCCGCTGTCTTGATCACCGGGGCTGCCTCTGGCATTGGCCGCGCTGCCGCGCTGCAGTTTGCGCAGCAGGGCTGGGACTGCCTGCTGGTCGACATCAGCCCCGCGATTGCCGAGCTGCCCCAGCACTGCCTGGCGCAGGGCGCGGCCAGCGCGCAGGCCTTTGCGCTGGACCTGACCGATGCGCAGGCGCTGGCCCTGCTGGGCCGCCAGTTGGCGCAGCTGCCGGCGTTGGATGCGCTGGTCAACAACGCCGGTATCTCGGACAGCAGCGGCCGCCCGCTGGCCGAGCAGGCGCCCGTGCAGTGGCAGCGCCTGCTGCGGCTGAACCTGCAGGCGCCGCAGGCCTTGTTCGAGACCTGCCTGCCGCGCTTGAAGCCCGATGCGCGCATTGTCAATGTGTCCTCCGGCGCGGGGCACAAGGCCATTCCCTGGCGCGGGCTCTACAGCCCCAGCAAGGCCGGGCTGATCGCCTGGTCGCAAAGCCTGGCACAGCGCTACCCCCAGCTGGGTGTGAGCACCTTGTGCCCCGGCTTTGTGCGCACCGAGCTGGTACAGGGCCTGATGGATGCCGGCCGCCTGGCGTTGGCCGATGCCGTTGCCAAGATCCCCCTGGGCCGCCTGGCCGAGCCCGAAGAAATGGCCGCCGCGCTGGTGTTTTTGGCGCAGCCCCAGGCCCGTGTGCTGTCGGGCCAGGTCCTGTCGGTGGATGGCGGGTCAGGCATTTACGGCGGCAGCAGCCGCTGCGCGCTGAGCACCGCTGTGCCTGCACCCTTGCAGACGCCGCTGTATCTGCAGCTACAAGCCGGCAGCGATGCCGGATGTGATGGCGCCTGGCTGCAAGCGCTGCAGGCGGAGGACGGCGCGCAGGCGGCGACAACGCCCGCGCCATGCCAAGGCCTGATCAGCACGCAGGCGCTGGCTGGCGGCGATCTTGTGGAGGCCGTGCTGAGCGCCGGCCAGCAGTTTGCCGCCGCCCATGCGCGCGATGCCAGCCTGCTGCTCTTGCTGCCCGCTAGTGCTCCCGACGATGTGCCTGCCTGGCAGCACCAGACGGCGCTGGCTGCCGCGCGCATGCTGGTGGCAACCCTGGCCTGCGAATGGGCCACGCAGGGCCTGCGTATCAATGCGCTGCTGCTGTCGCCTGAACAGGCCACGGGGGCGGCAGTGGCGCAACTGCTGCCGCTGGTCCGTTTTCTGACCGGTGCACGGGCGCAGTTTGTGACCGGGCAGAGCCTGGATATCTCAGGCAGCAAGGAGGTCCAGCATGTCTGAACTGGACACCGCCGCCGTTGAGGCCCTGTACCGCCAGGAGCGTGGCTATTGGAGGCCCTGGAATGCGCAACTGCTTGCCCGCCGCCCGGCGTTTTTGCAGGCCTATGCCCACTATGCCGGCTACCCGGCGCGCAGCGGCGGCCTGAGCGAGCGCATGGTGGAACTGGTCTATGTGGCGCTCGATGCATCGGCCAGCCACTTGTTTGCCAGCGGCTTGAAGCTGCATATGCAAAAAGCCCTGGCCTGCGGCGCCAGCGATGACGACTTGCTGGATGTGCTGACCTTGGTTTGCCTGCAAGGCGCAGGCGCGACAGCGGCAGCGCTGGACGAGGTGGCCCAGGTGTATGGTCTGCCACCCGAGGCTGAGAGCACCGTGGACGGCCAGCAGCCCGATCTGTGGGGGCGGCTGCAGGCCATGGACCCAGGCTACTTTGGCCATCTGCAGGCGCTGGCCAGCACGGCAGAAAGCGGCCAGGGCCTGAGCGCTGGCGAGCGCTGCCTGATCACCATTGCGCTGCATGCCTGCTTTACCGCCAGCCAGCCCGAGGCCTTGCGCGCAGCGCTGCAGCAGGCCCATGGACTGGGCGTGGCGCGCGATGCGGTGGTGCAGGTCATCCAGATGGGTGCGCACCTGGCGGTGCATGGCACGGCGCTGGGCATCACGGTGCTGGCCGAGCTGGACGCCGCATGACATCGAACGACAAGGACAAGGAGACAAACATGAACCAGTTGCGTATCGAGCGCCGCACCCTGCTGATGGCGGCCATGGCTGCCGCACTGCCTGCCGCCATTCCCCTGGCGCGGGCGGCCGCGCCCTGGCCCAGCAAGCCGGTGCGCCTGGTGGTGACCAGCTCGCCCGGATCGGGCGGCGATGTGTTTGCCCGCCTGCTGGCGCCTGGCCTGCAGGCGGCGCTGGGCCAGCCCTTCTATGTAGAAAACAAGGTGGGCGCCAACGGCATCATCGCCAATGACTTTGTCGTCAAAAGCAATGATGCGCACACGGTGTTGTTTGCGCCGTCGTCGGCCATCGTGATCAACCCCTTTATCCAGCCCAAGCTGCCCTATGACACGCAGCGTGATCTGCTGCCGGTGGGCCAGATTGGGCTGTCGGGCATTTTTCTGGTGGCCAATCCGGAGACCGGCATTGCATCCTTGGCCGACTTGGTGCGCTATGCCAAGGCCAACCCAGGCAAGCTGTCCTGCGGCTCCTGGGGCAATGGCTCGTCGGGCCATCTGGCGCTGGAGGGCCTCAAGGCCCATTACGGCATCGACATCCACCATGTGCCCTACAAGGCGCTGTCCACCGAGCTGTCCGACATCATCGGCAACAACATTCCGATGGGCTTCATGGACATCGCGTCGCCCGTGCCGCATATCCGTAATGGCAAGCTGCTGGCCGTGGGTGTGACGGGCACGCAGCGCGCACCGGCCACGCCGCAGGTGCCCACCTTTACCGATCAGGGCTTCAAGTTTGATGCGGACGGCTGGTATGGCATGTTTTTGCCCGCTGGCAGCTCCAACCCCGAGATGGTGGAGCGCCTGAACCAGGCCCTGGTGCAGGTGGCGCAGAGTGCCGATATCCGCAAAAAGTTTGAAGACCAGAACATGGCCCTGCCTGCCGTCAAACCGGCGGCAGAGTTTGCCCGTTCCATCCAGTCCGATATGAAGATCTGGGGTGGGCTGGCCAAACTGGCCGATCTGAAGATGTCGTAACGAGCGCGCTGGCGGCTGCACCGGGCGCGACAAGCCCGGGCAGCGCTGACATGGCCAGCGATAGAACCAGGTGGTAGCTGCGGCAAGGGCCGGCTATCCGCAGTCAACAGGAGACAAAAATGACCGATTCATGCGCAAACTTCAACCGCCGACAGATGCTGCTGGGCCTGCTCGCCGCAGCGGGCACCGGTACGGCCTGGGCCAATACGGCCTGGCCCAACAAGGCGATCCGGATGATTGTGCCGGGGCCGGCCGGATCGGGCGGCGACATCTTTGCGCGCATGCTGCTGCCGCCGCTGCAGAGCTCGCTGAAGGAAAGCCTCTACGTCGAGAACAAGGCCGGCGCCAACGGCATCATCGGCAATGACCATGTGGCCAAGGCCCAGGCCGATGGCTATACCTTGCTGTTCTCGCCGTCGTCGTCGATTGCGATCAACCCCATCATCCAGCCCAAGATGCCCTATGACGCCATGCGCGACCTGGCGCCAGTGGCGCAGGTGGGTGCAGCGGGCGTGCTGCTGGTGGCCAACCCTGCGACCGGCTTCAAGAACCTGGCCGACATGGTGCAGTACGCCAAGGCCCACCCGGGCCGCCTGGCCTATGGTTCATGGGGCAGTGGCTCGACCGGCCACCTGGTGATGGAAGGCATCAAGGCCCACTACGGGCTGGACATGCCCCATGTGCCCTATAAGGGCACCGCCGTGGAGCTGGGCGATCTGCTGGCCAACACCATTGGCGTGGGCTTTATGGACATTGCCTCGCCGATTCCCCATGTGCGCAGCGGCAAGCTGCGCGCGCTGGGCGCCACCGGATCGGCGCGCGGCCCTGCATTGCAGGACGTACCGACCCTGACCGAGCAGGGCTACACCTTTGACGCCGACGGCTGGTACGGCGTGTTCGCCCCCGCCAAGACCGACCCCAAGATCATCGACCGCCTCAATGCCGATCTGGGCCAGGCGCTGGGCAGCCCCGAGATGAAGGCCAAGTTTGCCGAGCAGAACATGCTGATCCCTGCGCACAAGTCTGCCGCCGAGTTCAGCCAGGTCGTCAAGAACGACATGGCGCTGTGGCAGCAACTGGCCAAGGTGGCCAAGCTCAAGGTCGATTGAGCGACGCCCGGGGCAGGCTGCGGGGCAGCAGTCCTGCCCAGGGACCCTCTGTGCCGTATTGGCACAGCCAACTCTTGCGATGGTCTGGCAATTGCCCGGCAGACAGGCTGGGTAAGGGATCCTCTGCAAGACCCTCGCCAAGCGGGATGGGCGCGGATCGGGATGAGGCGCAAGGCGTCTTTCGCAGTCAATAGCCGTAGCTATTGACAAGGAAGACAACGCAGTGAATCGCCCGAGCCCGCGTTCAGACCACGGCAGGGAGTCATGCAGAGGATCCCTAAGGAGGTCTTATGTCTTCATGGATTTCTTTGCGCGCTACAGCCCTGGGGCTGGGCTTGGCTTTGTGCACGGCAGCCGCATCGGCGGCCGAGGCGCAGGCCGCTTTCCCCAACAAACGCGTGACGATCGTGGTGCCGTATTCCGCGGGCGGCATCACCGACACCCTGGCCCGCACTTTGGCGGCCAAGCTGGCGACGCTCTGGGGCCAGCCGGTGGTGGTGGAGAACCGCGATGGCGCGGGCACCATCATAGGGACCAGCGCAGTGGCCCGGACGCCAGCCGATGGCTACACGCTGCTGTTCACCAGCTATGCCTACACCTCCAACCCGGTGCTACGCCGGCAGTTGCCCTATGGGCCCGATGCCTTCCGGCCCGTCGGTCTGATGGGCTCCAGCCACAATGTGCTGCTGGTCACCAACCGCTTGCGTGGCCAGTCGCTGCAGAGCCTGATCGACCGCGCCAAGGCCGACCCCGGCGCGCTCAAGCTGGCCTCGTCAGGCCCCGGATCCAGCCCGCACCTGGCAGCCGAGCTGTTCGCCACCAAGGCGGGCATCCGCTTTACCCATGTGCC
Organism: Comamonas sp. JUb58; assembly: GCF_004364775.1. Classification (GTDB taxonomy): domain Bacteria; phylum Pseudomonadota; class Gammaproteobacteria; order Burkholderiales; family Burkholderiaceae_C; genus Comamonas. The sequence goes on along the minus strand of NZ_SOAL01000004.1, from coordinate 157,980 downwards.
CTACAAGGGCCAGGGGCCGTCGATGACCGACCTGATGGCCGGTGTGGTCGATGGCATGTTTGATGGCATGTCCTCGTACTCGCTGGTGCAGGCCGGCAAGGTGGCAGCGGTGGCCATTGCCTCCGAGCAGCGCCACCCGGGCGCGCCTGAGATTCCGACCTTCAAGGAGCTGGGCATGGACTTTGTCAGCGGCAGCTGGTTTGGCATGCTGGCACCGGCTGCCACCCCGGATGCGGTGGTGCAGCAGATCAATGCCGATATGCACCGCGTGGTCGACGACCCTGCTGTGCGGGCCCAGATTGCCAAGACCGGTTTGCTGGTGTCGCTGTCCACACCCGAGGCCTTCGGCCAGTTTCTGCAGGCCGAAACCAACAAGCTGCAGGCCCTGGTCAAGAGCGGCGTGCGCATCGAGCTGAATTGAGGATGGGACTACAGGGCGCCGTGGCAGCCTGCCGCATAATGGGCTTTTCGCCATTTGTCTGGACTGCCCCATGCCCCACGCCCGCCCCACCTTTGCTGCTGGATTGATCGCGGCAGCGTGCTGCTTGAGCGCACCGGCCTGGGCCATCAACAAATGCGTCGATGCCCAGGGCCGCACCAGTTTTCAGGACGAGCCCTGCGCGGCCGGGCAAAAGGCGGAGGCGATCACCGTGACGCCCTCCAGCCAGGGCATCAATCCGCGCGAGCATGACCGCCCAGTCAGCAAAAAGCCGGCAGAGAAAGCGCCGGCACCTGCCCCACAAGCCGCCGACGAACCGGATCCCCGCCCGGCCGATTGCCCCGACCCGGAGCGCATGAAGAGCATGCAGATCGAAGCCGAATCGATTGCGCTGCCGCTGCCGATCCGCAAGCAAAAGCGGGCGTCGTTTGAGGAGCTGAAAGAGCGCTGCGAGACCAAGGCCCCTTCCTAAGCAAACGCCCGCAATAGCGGGCGTTTTGGTTTACACCGCCATTGGCGCCGTCAGTGGCGCATGGTGCTGGTAGCCCTCCAGCCAGAAGTCTGAAGGCTCGACCTTCTCCAGCCACTCAGGTTCGTACTGGCCAGTCACCGCATAGTCGGGGATGCGGTCTGACAGCACCAGCTTCGGCGACTCAAAGGGCTCGCGCTTGAGCTGCTCTTGCAGCATGTCCAGGTGGTTCTCGTAGATGTGGGCATCACCGATGAAATAGGTAAACCAGCGGGGGGTGTAGCCACTCAGGCGCCCCATCAGGTGCAGCAGCGCCGCGCCTTCAGTCAGATTGAAGGGGGTGCCCAGGCCGACATCATTGCTGCGGATATACAGGCACAGCGAGATCTCGCGCTTGCTCTGGTCAACCAGGAACTGGTAGAGCAGGTGGCAAGGGGGCAGGGCCATTTCTTCGAGCTGGGCCCAGTTCCAGCCGTGGAAGAGGATACGGCGGCTGCCCGGGTCGGTCATGATGGTGTCGAGGCACTGGCGCAGCTGGTCGATGGCCTTGTAGAGCACGATCTGGCGCTTGCCGTCTTCGGCCACTTCGCCGATCTGGGTGTAGCCCTTGGCCAGCGCATCGGCCACCTGGGCGGCGCCTTGGGGCTGGGTCTGGTCGATCAGCTTGTAGGCCGGCCACTGGCGCCATTGCACGCCGTAGACGGGGCCCAGGTCGTCGGCCTCCAGGCGGTAGGGGTTGGCCAGCCAGGCCTGGTTTTCATTGGCGTTCTGGTCCCAGACCTTGCAGCCCAGCGCGCGGAAATCGGCGGCGCTGCGCGCGGCGCGCAGAAAACCCACCATTTCGCCGATGGCGGATTTGAAGGCCAGCTTCTTGGTGGTGACGGCCGGGAAACCTTGCTGCAGATCAAACTTGAGCATGGCGCCGGGCATGCTGAGCGTGCGGATGCCTGTGCGGTTGGACTGCCAGGAGCCTTGGTCCAGGATGTTCTGGACGAGTTGGAGGTATTGCTTCATGTTCTTCTGGCCTGATCGAGACGGGGGCCTTGCCGCCCCGCTGGTGCTAAGGCATTGCCTGGCCCGGTGCGATGGGCGCACTGCAGGGGCGGGGCAGGGGGCGAGGCCCAAAGGGCCTACTGTACGACGGCTGCGCTTGTCGCGTAGGCCGTAAGGATAAGCCAGTGTGGGAGATGTCTGCGGCCGACCTGAGTCGCCATAAATTGGTGTAGGGTGTCGGCTTTGGCGCCCGGGCCCACCGGGGCCGGCCGCGCGATGCGGCGGCAAGCGCAGGTGGGCAGCGGGACATCGACAGTTTGTGAGGCGCAGGAGAGGGCGCTGCAAACGCTACAAGGACAGCTAACTATGTGGATGATGACGAAGAAATGGGGCCTGGCCCTGGGCGCAGCTGCGGCGCTGGCACTGGCCGGCTGCCAGACGACGCCCGCAGGCGTGGACCCCAACGGCCAGCAGGCCTGGAACCAGCTGCAGGCCCAGGTGGGCCAGTATCCGCACGATGCCGCTTTTCTGCAGCAGGGCGTGATGGCTGCGCGCATACAGCACCTGCTGGGTGAGCACCGCGCGGCCTTCATGCAGAACCTGCAGGTGACCGGGCCGCTGAGCAAGCAGGGCTCCGTCTACTACATCACCGGTAACCGCCAGCACGATGGTGGCCAGAACGCTGCCGCCGTGGCGCTGGATGCCAAGAGCAACACCATGCGCATCTGGTGGCTGCAGGACGGCCAGCCGCGCGTGGTGCAAGACCCGGGCGCGGCCTTTTCCTGGCCCAAGGATGTGAACCAGATGATCAGCAACGCGGTGGGCACGCCGGCGTCCTGATCCTTCAATGAACAAAAAAAACAGGGCGGCACCTCATCGAGGGCCGCCCTGTTTTGCTGTGTGCCGCTTATTTAACCGCGTGTGACCATCGCATGCGGGTTCATGATGTTCTGCGGGTCCAGCGCGGCCTTGACCGCACGCATCATCGACAAGGCCACGGGCGACTGGTACTGCGGCAAGGTGTCGACCTTGAGCGTGCCGATGCCGTGCTCGGCCGAGATGGAGCCGCCGAATGCGGCCACCGCGTCATAGACGATGTGGTTGACCTCGTGCTCGCGCTCATCGAGGAACTGCTTGGCGTCACCGCCCTCGGGCGCCTGCACATTGAAGTGCAGATTGCCGTCGCCCAGGTGGCCGAAATTGACCAGGCGCATGCCCGGCACCTTGTCGTTCAGCACCTGGGTGGCATGCTCGACAAACTCGGGGATGCGCGAGATGGGCACCGAGATATCGTGCTTGATGTTGAGACCTTCCTCGACCTGGGCGAGCGGAATGCTTTCGCGGATATGCCAGAGGTTGTGGGCCTGGCCCAGGTTCTCGGCCACGACGGCGTCGAGCACGATCTCCTGCTCGAATGCGGCTTCCATCAAGGCCTCAAAGCGGCTGCGGGCATGTTCTTCCGATTCGCTGTCGGAGTTTTCCAGCACCACGGCGTAGGGGAAGGCGGGGTTGTCGATAAAGGGCACGCGCAGCTGGGGCATGTGCTTGTCGACCAGGGTCAGCGCAAAGCGGTTCATCACCTCAAAGCCGGTCAGGCCCGCGCCCAGGTACTGGTGCGCCAGCGCCAACAGGCGCACGGCGGCATCGAACGAGGGCAGTGCTGCCCAGGCGGTGAGCTGGCTGGCGGGCATGGGGTAGATCTTCATCGTGGCGGCGGTGATCACACCCAGGGTGCCTTCGCTGCCGATGAAGAGGTTGCGCAGGTCGTAGCCGGTGTTGTCCTTGCGCAGGCCCTTGAGGCCGTTCCAGATCTCGCCCTGGGCGTTGACCACTTCCAGGCCCAGGCAGAGCTCACGGGTATTGCCATAGCGCACAACCTGGGTGCCGCCGGCATTGGTGCCCAGGTTGCCACCGATGGTGCAGCTGCCTTCGGCTGCCAGCGACAGCGGGAACAGGAAGCCCTGGCCTTCGCAGCGTTCTTGCAGGGTTTGCAGAATGCAGCCGGCCTCGACCGTGACAGTCAGGTTGTCCTTGTCGATCGCTCGGATGGCCTGCATGCGGCCCAGGTTCAGCACCACCTGCTGGCCCGAGGTGTCGGGCGTGGAGCCCACGACCAGGCCGGTGTTGCCGCCCTGGGGCACGATGGAGGTGCCGTTGGCCGCGCAGGCCTTGACGACGGCAGCCACTTGCTCGGTCGTGGCGGGGCGCACCACCGCCAGCGCCTTGCCGTGGACCCGGCGGCGCCAGTCCTGCTCATAGGCTGTCAGGTCGCCATCGGTAAGCACATGGGCATCGCCCACAATCTGGCGCAAGCTCGCAATCAGGTCGGTCATTGGATGTCTCAGCAAATGAAAAGAAAAAGAATCTAGGAGGAGGCAGCGGCCGGCTTGGGGGCCGGGGCAACGGCGCGTTGGCGGCCCCGGATATGCATCACGCAGGCGGCAAACAGCAGCAGGCACAGGGCGACTTCGGCCAGCGCGCACCAGCGGCTGGGCGCTGCGTCGCCCCAGGCGCGCACCACGCCTTCGACAAAATACAGCCAGACCAGCAGGCTCAGCCAGCGGTAGGTATACATGCGGTGCTTGAGCAGGCCAGCCAACGGAAGGCAGAGCGGCAAGGCCTTGAGCACCAGCCAGGAGCCGCCCGGCCGCAAGGGGGCCAGCCACAGCTCCCAGACCAGGCAGAGCAGCACCAGGCCCAGCAAGGCCGCAACGGCCAGCCAGCGCGAATACTGCGCAGCCGCGCCCGCAGCGGCAGGCGTTACCAAATCAGGCAGATTTGCGGCGGGATCAGGGGTGGATGCAGGCATGGAAATGGCATCATATCGGTATGTACGTAAGTGATGAGAAAAACGCGGCATCTTTGCAGGTGCAACCGCGCCGGGGATGGGCATTGTGGTGGCAGCAAATTGCGGCGTTTCCCTGGCGCAATACCGTCAATACCTTGCGCACGCGCTTTGGTGAGGACCGCCTGGGCCTGACGGCCAGCAGCCTGACCTTTACCACCATGCTGGCACTGGTGCCTTTCTTCACGGTGGCGCTGGCCTTGCTCACCGCCTTCCCGATGTTTGCCACGGTCGAGGCGCAGCTGCAGCGCTGGCTGATCGAGAGCCTGATCCCCAGCACCATTGCCAGCCAGGTGCTGGGCTATATCACGCAGTTTGCGTCCAAGGCCAGCCGCCTGGGCCTGGCGGGGCTGAGCTTTTTGCTGGTGACGGCGCTGGCCCTTATCCTGACGATGGACCGCACCCTGAACAACATCTGGCGCGTGCGCCAGCTGCGGCCGCTGGGCCAGCGGGTGCTGATCTACTGGGCCGCCATGTCGCTGGGCCCGCTGGTGCTGGCATCCAGCCTGGTGCTGACCTCATCGGTGGTGGCGGCATCGCGCAGCGCCTTTGGTGAGCTGCCGTACCTGATCCGACTGGCCTTTGATTCGCTGGAAATTGTGCTGCTGGCATCGGGCGTGACCGCCATGTACCGCTATGTGCCCAACACCCATGTGCGCTGGCGCGATGCGCTGGCCGGCGGCCTGTTTGTGGCCGTAGGCATTGAGGTGGCCAAGAAGGTGCTGACCCTGTACCTCGTGCATGTGCCAACCTATTCCACCATCTACGGCACCTTTGCCACTCTGCCGATCTTGCTGATCTGGATCTATGTGGCCTGGGTGATTGTGCTGCTGGGTGCCGTGGTCGCTGCCTACCTGCCCAGCCTGCTGGCCGGCGTGGCACGGCTGCCGCTGGCGCAGAGCTGGGATTTTCAGCTGGCGCTGGAATGCCTGCGCGCGCTCAACCTGATGCGCTACCAGCCCGAGAAGGGCCTCTACCTGCACCAGCTCGCCACCCGTTTGCAGGTGGAGGATGTGCAGCTGCACCGCGCGCTGGATGTGCTGTGCCAGCTGGACTGGGTGGGTGCCGTCGTGGATGTGGACGAGCGCCGATCCGCCACGGGCGTGACCGAGAGCCAGCAAGACATGCGTTATGTGTTGCTGATCGAGCCGGCGCAAACCCTGGCCGAGCCCCTGGTGGCTGCGCTGATGCTGGACCGCAATGAGGCCACCGAGCCGCTGTGGTGGCATAGCGGGCTGGACCAAATCGCGCTGATTGCGCTGCTGGAGCGGCGCCAGTGGCTGCCGGCGGAAGAGGTGGAAGCAGCCGCGCAGGAATTGGAGCCTGTGCTGGGGGATGCGGTGCAGGCGGACCCAGCCAAGGGTTGAGCGCAGTTTGATCGTTTAGAACTGCAGCCATCAAGCGACTTGCCTGATGGCCATCCGCCGAGATAGCTGAAGCCGTTCAGTGCGCAGCGAAGCTCGCCTCATTGAACGCCAGGCGCTGGCGGGCCAGCGCCACCATATCGGCGGGGTAGCAGGTGTAGGCGGTCAGCGGGCTGTCGTCCAGCTCATAGAGCACCACCAGGGCGGCAACTTCCCAGGCCCAGCGTGGGTGGTGATCGCCCATGCCAATGAGCCGGCCAATGGCGGCCAGCGCAGGGTGCAGCTGGCTGCTGTAGTTCTCGTCCAGATAGGCTTGCAAAGGCTCGGTGCCCAGCTCGGACTGCTCAAAGAAAGCCATCAGATCGGCATAAGGCTTGGGGCAGAAGACCTGTGCCGAGGCCTCGTCCTTCTCGCAGGCGACGGCGCTCAGGTAGTCGAGCAGGCAATCGCAGCGGTTGCCCAGCAGGCGCTCAACAATGCCGGGGATCAGCTCCTGGCGTTCCAGCAGTACCGGCAGCGCCAGCAATTGCACAGCGGCCGGGTAGCTGTTGGAGGCGGGGTTGATCGGTTGCCGGGCTTGCGCCGGCGCTGCGGCATCGCTGCGCATGAAGATGGCGTATTCATTGCACCAGTGCAGCACATGCTCAAACAGGCTTTCCATCGCGCGCGGTGGCAGGCCACGGCTGTAGGCCAGATCCAACAGTGCCAGCGACTGCAGTGCCGCGCGGCACCAGCCAGCCCGGGCAGCGCGTTGGCTATCGGCGTCCAGATCCTGTACATCCAGACCATAGTAGCCATGGCTGGAGAATTCATGCAGGCTCGATAGCTGGTCTGCCCAGGTCTCTGCCCATCGCTCCAGGTCCATGTCCACGCGCGGCCGCAACAGATGCCAGGGTTGCGCCTGGCAGTGTTGCAGCAAACAGGGAAGGGCCTTGTATTGCATAAGTCGTATGTATCCGGTCTGCAGCTTCTCAGATGCAGCTGTCTGGGCCTCCATCGGCCTAGCGGATAGGCTAACGCATTTGCCGCCTAGATTCCGGCATTTTTTATAGAGGCTTACGCCTACTTACGCTAGATACATACGTGATCTGTTGCTATAAAAACAAAAGCAATATCACATTAGCAAAACTGATAGGCGCCCATGCGGCGCTGCAACAATCTCTCACGCATGGGCCGGGGCCTTGGCGGGCTGCGTCTGGAGAAAGCGGTGGATGGCAAACAGGGTCGCGTCGGGCGACTCCGTCATCTGGTTGTGTCCGCAAGGCACCATCTGGACCTGCACCTGCTTGCCGGCAGCCTTGGCGGCGTCCACCAAACTGCGTGCGGCGCGGGCCGGGGTCATCTGGTCTTGCTCGCCCAGTACAAACAGCACCGGGCAGGCGAGGGCGGCCATCGCGGCCTGGCCGTTGCGGTAGCTGTCGCAGGCCACAAAGCCGGTGTGCAGCAGGTTGGTGTCGCGGTTGCTGGCCTGTACGCGGCGCGCCAGCGCCATGCCGGCGCCAAACACCCAGCTGCCGGCACCCGAGGGCGGGGCCAGGGTGGCACGCGAAAAGGTCTGCACCATGCCAATGGCCTGGTCGGTCGCATTCAGCGCTTGCTCCAGCAGGGCCGGCGCCACCTTCATCGGATCGGCGGTGCCGACCAGAACCAGGTGGCTGACGCGTGCGCCCAGGCGTGCAGCCGCTTCCATCGCAATCAGGCTGCCCCAGCTATGGCCGATGAGCGCTGCCTGCTGCAGGCCTGCGGCATCGAGCAGCTGGGCAATGGTGTCGGCGGCTTCTTCCACACTGCGCGGTGCGGCGCCGCCACTTTTGCAGTGGCCGGGCAGGTCGATGGCCAGCACGTTCCAGCCGTGGTTGGCCAGGTAGCGGCTCTGCAGCGCCCAGACGCTGTGGTCACACAGCACGCCGTGGATGAAGATGGCGGTGGACTGGCTCGCATCCAGCGCCTTGCCGCCGGTGTAGGCATACAGGTCAGCACCTTGAACTTGGATTTGCATGTCGGTATTCCAATCGTCTAGAGGTCTGGAATCAAACGCTTGCCCAGGCTCACGGTCTGGTCGTCGCCATAACCCAGGCTTTCATAGAAGGCGATCACGGCCTCGTTGCCGGCGCGCACCTGCAGGTTGAGCTTGGGGCAGCCCAGCGCCGTCAGTTCGGCCTCGGCCCGCTGCATCAGCTGGCGCGCATGGCCCTGGCGCTGGTATTTGGGGTGCACCGCCAGGTAGTTGATCCAGCCCCGGTGGCCGTCGTAGCCGACCATGATGCTGGCCATCAGCTCGCCTTGTTCATCGATCCCCACCCAGAACAGCTCGGGCGAGACGCTGAGCTTGCGCGCAATGTCCTTGTGCGGATCGTTCCAGGGACGGTAGAGGCCGCAGTCATGCCACAGCTGCACAACGGCTGCGGAATCTTGCAGTGCAAAGACACGGATTTCCATCATGCGGCTTTCTCTGCGGCCTTGAGCGCGCGCTTGAGGTCGTCGATCAGGTCGTCGGCGTCTTCCAGCCCGATGGACAGGCGGATGGTGCCCTGGCTGATGCCCGCTTGCGCCAGGGCGTCGTCGTGCATGCGAAAGTGGGTGGTGCTGGCCGGGTGGATGACCAGCGAGCGGCAGTCGCCGACATTGGCCAGGTGGCTGAAGACCTTGAGCGTTTCGATGAACTTCTTGCCCTGGTTGCGGTTGCCGGCGATGTCAAAGCTGAATACCGAGCCCGCGCCGCGCGGCAGCAGCTTTTGCGCCAGCGCGTAGGAGCTGTGGCTCTCCAGCATGGGGTGGCCCACGCGGCTGACCATGGGGTGGCTGGCCAGGAATTGCACCACTTTTTCGGTGTTGCGCATATGGCGCTCCATGCGCAGCGGCAGGGTCTCGATGCCTTGCAGAATCAGCCAGGCGCTGTGCGGGCTCATGCAGGCGCCAAAATCGCGCAGGCCTTCGCGCCGCGCGCGCAGCAAGAAGGCGCCGGTGGTCGATTCCTCGCTGAACACCATGTTGTGGAAGCCGTCATAGGGCTCGGTCAGCTCAGGGAAGCGGCCGGACTTTTCCCAGTCAAAGCTGCCGCCATCGACCACGATGCCGCCGATGACGGTGCCGTGGCCGGAGAGAAACTTGGTGGCCGAGTGGTAGACGATGTCGGCGCCATGCTCGAAGGGCTTGATCAGCCAGGGCGAGGTCAGGGTGGAGTCGACCAGCAAGGGCACGCCGGCCTCATGCGCGATGGACGAGACGGTGGGAATGTCCAGCACATCCAGGCCGGGGTTGCCGACGGTCTCGCCAAAGAACAGCTTGGTGTTGGGCCGCACCGCAGCGCGCCAGCCATCGATATCGCCGGGTTTAACAAAGGTGGTCTCGATGCCGAAGCGGGCCAGGGTGTAGTGCAGCAGGTTCTGGCTGCCACCATAGAGCGCGGTGCTGGCAACGATATGGCTGCCCGCGCCCATCAAGGTCGCAATCGACAGGTGCAGCGCGGCCTGGCCGCTGGCCACGGCGATGGCGCCTACGCCGCCTTCGAGTGCCGAGACGCGCTGCTCCAGCACCGCATTGGTGGGGTTGCTGATGCGGCTGTAGACATGGCCGGGCCGTTCCAGATTGAACAGACTCGCCGCATGGTCGCTCGACTCGAAGACGAAGGAGGTGGTCAGGTGGATGGGGACGGCACGGGCGCCGGTGGCCGGGTCCGGCTGGGCGCCGGCGTGCAGACTCAGGGTGTCAAAGCCGGGATCGGTGTAACCGGGCATGGCGTATCTCCGCGATGTTGTCGTTCTGGACGGGCATTGTCGGCTATATTTAGCAGACCCGGACAGGCAGGCCTGTCGCCGATGCGTGTGCATACCGGCGGGCCCCGCCAGCATCGGAGAACGGTACAAGGAGACACCCATGAAAGTCAGCGATATCCTCCGCCTCAAAGGCAACACCCTCTACACGGCCAGCGTGAACGACCCTCTGGGCGACGCGATCCAGACCATGGCGGAGAAGGACATTGGCTCGCTGGTGGTCATGGAGCACGGCGATGTGGTGGGCATGTTGACGTTCCGCGAGGTGATCGTCGCCATCGTCAACAACGGCGGTACCGCCGGCAGCATCCTGGTGCGCAGCGTGATGGACGACGCGCCCCTGACCTGCACGATGGAAACCGACATGGACGAGGTGCGCCGCATGATGCTGGACCGCCATGCGCGCTACATGCCGGTGATGGACAAGAAGATGCTGATGGGTGTGATCAGCTTCTACGACGTGGCCAAGGCCGTCGTCGACAGCCAGAACTTCGAGAACAAGATGCTCAAGGCCTATATCCGCGACTGGCCGGTGGAAGGCGAGACGGATGCTTGAGGCTTTGCCGGCAGCCCTTGGTGGCCGAGCCGGCGATCAGCAACACCAGCGGCCCACGAGGCCGCTTTTTTGCGCCTGTGCTTTGGTGCCGCTCAGAAACGGATGATGCGCCTGGGGATGTTGCTGGCGGTGTTGTCGCCGGCGGCAGGTGCTTCGGCCTGGGAAGCGGTTTCAGCCGGCAAGCCCACATACTGCGCGCGGGGGCGTATCAGCTGGCCGCTGTCGCGCTGCTCCAGCGCATGGGCCAGCCAGCCTGCCGTGCGGCCCAGTGCAAACAGCACAAAAGCGGCACCTGCTGGCAGACCCAGGCCACGCTGGATGGCGACCAGCGCATAGTCCAGGCTGGGGTGCAGGCCCGTGTGGCGCTGTACGGCGGCCAGCAGGGCATGGCGCTGCGCATCGGCAGGCAGCAGGCTCAGCAGGCGCTGGCTGCGCGGGTCGCCGGCCGGGTAGAGCGGGTGGCCAAAGCCGGCGCAGTAATGCGGGCTGCCGTTGATGCGGGTGTCGGCCAGCAACTGGGCGAGTGACGGTGGCAGGCTGCCGCCGGCCTGCGGCGCCGCATGCCAGTCGTCCCAGTGCTGGTCGATCACCGCCGTCATTCCGCCGTGCAGTGGGCCGCTGAGTGCCGCCAGGCCTGCGCCCAGGCTGGCATGCAGGCTAGCACCTGTCGATGCCACCACCCGGGCCGCAAAGCTGGAAGCATTGAGCTCATGGTCGGCGCAGAGCACCAGGGCCTGGCGCAAGGTGTTTTCACCCACTGCATCTACTTGCCAGAGGGCTGAGAGCTGCTGGTGGATAAACTGTTCGGCTGTGGGCTGGGTTTCATCGATGGACGGCAGCCCCGTCAGCACCCCCAGCATCTGTTGCAGTAGCGGCTGGGGCCAGTCGAGATGGGCCAGGTTGGGCTCGTTGCCTGGCAGGCTGTGCCAGGCGCGCAGTACCTGGTCGGGTGGGCGGGGCTGCGGCAGAGGCTGTGCGGTGGCTGCTGTGGTGCTTGCCTTGCGGGCGCTGTGGGGTTCTGCCGCGATGGGCTGGCCCAGCAGCAGCGCGGCCGTGTCCTCCAGGCTGGCATGCTGCGCCCATTGCAGTGCATCGCGGCCCCGGTAGTACAGCTGGCCCTGGCTGACCTGGGTGATGGCCGAGCGCAGTACCGGCGTGCCCCAGTCCAGGGTGGAGCGGGCCAGCTGCGCCGGGTTGCGCACGGTTTGCCGCTGGCGCGCGAGGCGCTGCACATCGATGCGGGCATAGACATGGCCGCGCGAGCCTGGATGGCTGTGGGCCCGCAGCAGGCCCCGGCTTACATAGGCATAGAGGCTGGCGCGCTGCACCCCCAGCATGGCGGCGGCTTGCTGGCTGTTGAGCCAGGGGCTGTCGTCTTCGGAAGCTGGGGTGGGGGTGGGGCGTGCAGGAACCATGGGCCATGCTACTGCAGGGCAAGCGAATTGGCACATGTACTGGCCCAATCAAGATTGACCAGAGCGGGCACGAGGTATGCAATGGCGGCCATGTGCCCACCAGGAGAACGCCTTGCCAACCACTGACCACAACACCGCCGCCAGCCACCCCCTGGCGCAGCAGCCGCGGCACGCCGCCATACAGGCCAGCGTGCAAATGCTGTGGCAGCAAGCGGGCCTGCCTGCGCAGGCTTTGGCGCCGGGCGTTTTGGCGCTCAGCGGCGATGGCGCTGCCTACCCCTCGAGTTTTTGCCTGGATGTGGCGGCCCCAGCTGCAGTGGCTGCCAGCGGCCTGGCCAGCGCCTTGATCGACCAGCGCCGCCAGCAGCAGCCCATGCCCCGGGTCAACGTGGATGTGGGCCATGTGCTGGCCGAATGCAGTGGCTATTTCACGATTGATGGCGAGCAGCCCAACCTCTGGGCGCCGATCTCAGGCCTGTATGCCTGTGGCGCTGATCTGGGCGAGCCGGGCTGGCTGCGCATCCATGCCAATTTTGCGCACCACCGCGATGGCGTGCTGCGGCTGCTGGGCCTGCCGACGGGCGAGGCCACCCCGCGCCAGGCAGTGGCCGATGCGCTGAAAGGCTGGACCGCGCAGGCGGTGGAAGAGCGTGCTGCCGCGCTCGGCCTGGTGGTGGCGGCCGCCCGCAGCCCGGATGCCTGGCAGGCCCACCCCCAAAGTGCAGCCGTGGCAGCGCAGCCCCTGGTCGCCATCACGCAGCTGGACAGTGAGCAGCCCGCCGCCGCCCGCGATTGGCCGGTGCCGGCCCGGCACCGGCCGCTGGATGGCCTGCATATGCTGGACCTGACCCGCATTCTGGCTGGGCCCGTGGCCGCCCGCAGCCTGGCCGCGCAAGGGGCCGATGTGCTGATGCTCAACGGGCCAGGCCTGCCCAATATCGAGGCCATTGCCGATATGAGCCGGGGCAAGCGCTCGGCCTTGCTGGACCTGAAAGCCGCGGCCGGCCAGCAAAAGATGGCCGCGCTGTTGGACCAGGCCCATGTGCTGCTGCAGGGCTATCGGCCTGGCGCGCTGGATGCGCTGGGGCTGGACCCGCAGTCTGTCGCACGGCTGCGGCCCGGTATCGTGTATGCCAGCCTGTCCGCCTATGGGCGCAGCGGCCCCTGGTCCGATCGGCGTGGCTTTGATTCGCTGGTGCAGACCGTCTGCGGCATCAACTGGGCCGAGGGCCAGGCTTTTGGCAGCGCGGGGCTGCGGGCGCTGCCGCTGCAGATTCTGGATTACAGCGCGGGCTTCTTGCTGGCCTTTGGCATCCAGGCGGCCTTATACCGCCAGGCGACCCAAGGCGGCAGCTGGCATGTGCAGGTATCGCTGGCGCGGGTGGCGCAGTGGCTGCAGTCCATGGGCCAGCGGCCGGTAGCCGCTGCGCCGGCGGCAGCTGCTGTGCCGCCCGAGGCCTATCTGGAGGACATGGATACCGGCTTTGGCCGGCTGCGCGCGGTGCGCCACAGTGCGGTGCTGCAGGGCCTGCCCAGCAGCTGGCCCCATGCCGGCCAGCCGCCCGGTGGTGACCAGCCCGGCTGGTGAGCCCTGCGGGGCTGTGTGGGGCACTGGCATCAGTGATAATGGCGGGCTATGAGCGGCAATACCTTCGGCACCTTATTTACTGTTACCAACTTTGGCGAATCCCATGGCCCGGCGATTGGCTGCGTGATTGACGGCTGCCCACCGGGCATGGCGTTGAGCGAGGCAGACATCCAGCTGGACCTGGACCGCCGCCGCCCCGGCACCAGCAAGTTTGTCACCCAGCGCAATGAGCCTGACAGCGTGGAGATCCTCTCGGGCGTCTATGAGGGCAAGACCACGGGCACGCCGATTGCGCTGCTGATCCGCAATACGGACCAGCGCAGCAAGGACTACTCCAATATTGCGCAGAGCTTTCGCCCCGGCCATGCCGACTATGCCTACTGGCACAAGTACGGCATCCGCGACCCGCGCGGTGGCGGTCGCTCCTCGGCCCGCCTGACGGCGCCCACCGTGGCGGCTGGCGCCGTGGCCAAGAAGTGGCTGAAAGAGAAGTTCGGCACCGAGTTTCGCGCCTGCATGCTGCAGGTGGGTGAGGTGGCCCTGCCTTTTGAGGACTGGGCGCATGTGCCCAACAACCCGTTTTTTGCGCCGGTGGCCGATGTCAGCTGTTATGAAGACTATATGGATGCGCTGCGCAAGGCGGGCGATTCCTGCGGCGCGCTGATCCGTGTGCAGGCCAGCGGCGTGCCCGTCGGCCTGGGCGAGCCGCTGTACGACAAGCTCGATGCCGACATCGCCTACGCGATGATGGGCCTCAATGCCGTCAAGGCGGTGGAGATTGGCGCCGGTTTTGACAGCGTGGCCCAGCGTGGTACCACGCATGGTGATTCGCTCAGCCCCCAGGGCTTTCGCAGCAACAATGCCGGCGGCATTCTGGGCGGTATCAGCACCGGCCAGGACATCGAGATCCGCATTGCCATCAAGCCGACCAGCTCGATCATCAGCCCGCGCGAATCCATCGATACCGAGGGCATCAGCACCGAGGTCATCACCAAGGGCCGCCACGACCCTTGCGTGGGCATCCGCGCCGCACCGATTGCCGAGGCCTTGCTGGCCATGGTGCTGATGGACCATGCCCTGCGCCACCGTGCCCAGAACAGCGATGTGGTGCAGGCCGTGGGCCCGATTGCCGCCGAGGCGCCGCAAGACTGACGAGGCGCAGCCCGGGCTGGCTCCATGGCTGGCCCCCCCAACAAAAATGCGAACCCTGGGGTTCGCATTTTTTGCTGGCTCAGTCCTTTTTACGGGCGCTGTCTTTCTTGGGCTCGGGCGGAGGGGTGGTCACCTCGTCGACGATGGACTTGAACTGGTCGATATCCTCAAAGCTGCGGTACACGCTGGCGTAGCGGATGTAGGCCACCTTGTCGAGCTTTTGCAGCTCGGCCATGACCAGCTCGCCGATCAGATGGGTCTGCACCTCGCGTGCGCCCAGGGTGCGCAGCTTGTCTTCGACATGCTCAAGCGCCAGGTCCACCTTGTCGATGCTGACCGGGCGCTTGCGCAGCGCCAAGCTGAAGGAGCCGCGCAGCTTGCTGCGGTCGTAGTCGATGCGCCGGCCGTCTTTTTTGACGATCACCGGCAGGCTGACTTCGGGGCGCTCATAGGTGGTGAAGCGCTTTTCGCAATGGCCGCATTGGCGTCTGCGCCGTACAAAGCCGCCGTCTTCTGCAACACGGGTCTCCACCACCTGGGTATCGGGATGGCTGCAGAAGGGGCATTTCATAGGCGCGGGCGCTGCTCAGATCAACGGTAGACAGGGAAACGTGCGGTCAGGGCGTTGACCTTTTCGCGCACGGCGGCGATGTTGGCCTCGTCACGTGGGTTGTCCAGCACGTCGGCGATCAGGTTGGCGGTCAGGCGCGCCTCTTCGTCCTTGAAACCACGGGTGGTCATCGCGGGCGTACCGATACGGATACCGCTGGTGACCATTGGCTTTTCCGGGTCGTTGGGGATGGAGTTCTTGTTGATCGTCATGTGGGCAGCGCCCAGCACGGCTTCGGCTTCCTTGCCGGTGATGCCCTTGGCACGCAGGTCCACCAGCATCACGTGGCTTTGGGTGCCACCGGAGATGATGCGCAGGCCGCGCTCGGTCAGGGTCTCGGCCACGATGCGTGCGTTGGTCTTGACTTGCTGGGCGTAGGTCTTGAACTCGGGCGTCAGCGCTTCCTTGAAGGCCACAGCCTTGGCCGCGATCACGTGCATCAGCGGGCCGCCTTGCAGGCCGGGGAACACGGCCGAGTTGATGGCCTTTTCGTGCTCGGCCTTCATCAGGATGACGCCGCCACGTGGGCCGCGCAGGCTCTTGTGGGTGGTCGTGGTCACCACGTCAGCATGGGGCACAGGGTTGGGGTACTCGCCAGCGGCGATCAGACCGGCATAGTGGGCCATGTCCACCATAAAGATCGCGCCCACGTCCTTGGCCACCTTGGCAAAGCGGGCGAAGTCGATTTCCAGCGAGTAGGCCGAAGCGCCAGCGATGATCAGCTTGGGCTTGGTCTCGTGCGCCTTCTTTTCCATGGCATCGTAGTCCAGCTCTTCCTTGGCGTTCAGGCCGTAGGAGACGACGTTGAACCACTTGCCGGAAATGTTCAGCGGCATGCCATGGGTCAGGTGACCGCCTTCAGCCAGGCTCATGCCCATGATGGTGTCGCCGGGCTTCAGGAAAGCCAGGAAAACCGCTTCATTGGCCGATGCGCCGCAATGGGGTTGCACGTTGGCTGCTTCAGCGCCGAACAGTTGCTTGACGCGGTCGATGGCCAGTTGCTCGGCGATATCGACAAATTCGCAGCCACCGTAGTAGCGCTTGCCGGGGTAGCCTTCGGCGTACTTGTTGGTCAGCTGGGTGCCCTGGGCCCACATCACGGCGGGGGAGGCGTAGTTCTCGCTGGCGATCAGCTCGATGTGCTGCTCTTGGCGTTGGTTTTCGGCCTGGATGGCCGCAAAGAGTTCTGCGTCGGTCTGTTCGACAAGGATGTTGCGTTGGTACATGGCGGTCGTTGGAGTCAGAAGTGAGCCCTGCCTGCCAACAGGGAGGTTGGCGAAAACAGGGGCTGCCCAGGCGCACGGCTAACACGTGGCGGGTGCGGGGGGCGATGGGCCCGCCCTGGCACTGCACGGTACGCTCCCCGGTGGTTGCTGCAGGCCGGGCCTGCATTCCACGTCAACAATCCGGTCATACAGATGTCTATCGCCAGTCGCGTACCCGGCTAGTGTAGCCGAGGCTGCACCGGCCTGGGGCAATGGGTTTATCGCCGCGTCTGGATAAGAACCGGTTCCTGGACGCGGTGCCAGGGCCAGAAAAAACAAAAGCACCCCGCAGGGTGCTTGTGCTGAGGGGGCGACGCGCCGGTGCGGCTGATCAGGAGCCCATGGCCACGGCGGTGGCCTCGGCCTTGGCGGCTGCAGGCAGCGCAGCCTGCTTGTCGGCCAGGGCCACGGTTTCAGAGGCGTTGCCAGCGGCAGCGCTGTTGCTGGCAGCCTTGGCCTTATCGGCCACGGTGCCGGCTGCGGCGGGCGTATCTGCCTGGGCCGACAGCGAAGGCTTGGCGGCAGGTGCCACGGGGGCCTTGGGCGTGTTGCTGCGGCCTTCGGCCACTTGCTTGATGCGGAAGTGCTCGGCCATCACCTTGGCGGCGTAGCCACCGTCGGTTGGCAGGTTGGCAGCGCCCACATAGTATTTGAGGCCGCCTTCGAGCGAGCCGGCGCGCTCGATGCACTCTTGCAGCACCTTGACGCCCACGCGCAGGTTGGTCACCGGGTCAAAGGCCGCAAAGTGGCCGCCGAAGTGCTCGTACTTGTCGGTGTGGATCTTGGTCATGACCTGCATCAGGCCTTGCGCACCCACCGAGCTCTGGGCAAAGGGGTTGAAGCTGGATTCGACCGCCATGATCGCCAGGATCAAGGTGGGGTCGAGCTTGGTTTCCTTGCCGACGAGGTAGGCTTCGGAGACCAGCACGGCCAGCGGCTCAGGCGCTACGCGGTATTTCTTGGCCAGCCAATAGGCCACATTGGCCTGGTTGCGGGGCAATTGTTGGGGGTTGCTGGCCGTGGCACGGTCAACGGCAGCCACCATGGCGGCATCGTCGCCGCTGGCTGCGTCCGCATCGGCCGCTGCCAGGCTCACGGGTGCATGGCTGCGGGCCTGCAGCCAGCTGCGCAATTGCGCCTCGCCAGCGTGGCGAAGATCGTCACGCGACACCAGGGTGAGGGCGCAGAACGCCACCACCAGACCAATCAAAGCAAAACTGTTGTGCGCCATGGTCATCAGACCACGACTGATGGTGGCGCTCAATGAGCGCACACCGGCATCCACTTGCGCGGGAGCCGTCATAGGGATTTTTCCTTTCAAAGTCCCACCACCTCCAATAGCCCGGTGGTTCTGCACCGGGCTGGGGTCTGGCAGGGTGGGGCCGCACTGTCCTGTGCGGCCACCGGCAGGCCATCTGCGTAGCAGACAGCCCTTTGTCGTTTCAAGCACGCTCTTGCGTGTCAGGGGCTACGATCAAAACACCGTGAGGGGTGTTGACTAAAAAATCAGCAATTAATGCAATGGGCTGAATTCTAGAAGCTTGCTTAATATTCAGTCAACACTATTGAATAGAAAAGCTATAAAAAAAAGTAATAAAAAAACGTGTATAGCGGACGGGCTGATGGGCGGATCAGTGCATGGGAAGCGGCGAGAGATTGGGGCAGGCGCGCAGGCAGAATAAGCACCGGAAAGCGGATCGACTGGCAGCGGGCAGGCAGGGCTTTGATAGCTTTCGATTAATGCCTCTATCACTGCGATTGCCGTCAAGGATTCGCTGAAAAGTCAATCTTTATCAAACACTGCGCGCATTTGCTGCTCTTTTTTTGCAGGCGGGTGCTGCGCCATTGAGGTGATTGCGGTGACAAAATGCGCCACCAAGCGGGAAGCGGAGGGATTCCCAGGACCTTTGCAGAACACGCAAAACCCTGACCCGATTTGGGCAAGGGGGCATTCGTCATGATGCGGTCATCTGCGCACACACGAACTTCACAGGAAATTGCCTAAAAAACTGTATAAAAACCAGGATAAAAAGACCAATAACCCATGGTGACTGCGGGTTTCTGAGGTTTATACCTGGGTATAAATAAGGGTGACGCAAAAAAGCAGGCCCCGCCGTTGTGTTTTTGCGGCGTCAGAAAGCCGTTTGGCCTGCCGCAGTGTGAAAAGCAGCTTCATTTTTCGGTCCCTTGCTCGCCCGATGCCGCGCTGGTGTTGGATCGATGCATCGCTGCCTGGCAGGCGGATGCGCAGGGCGCTGGCCATGGCGGCTGACCAGGGAGTCGCCATAGAAACGGGGTACATGCTCTATATATAGAGGGGCACAGCGTTTCTATGGAACAGCTGCAAGCTTTCAACGATTGTGAACCAGCCAGCGATGCGGCTTTTGTGTGCTAAGCGAGCGCCGCTGCACTGGCATATTTGGGCACAATGGCTCTGGGGCTCGTCACCAATGCCATGTGGCGGGCCGTGCTGACTCAGAGTAAGGATCAACGCCGTGAGCGAAACGCAAGAAACAAACAAGAAAAAGCTCGTCGCGATGCGCTGGTTGCGCCGGCTGGGCTGGTGCCTGCTGGCGCTGTTGCTGCTGTGGGCGCTGTCCTGGCTGCTGTTGCCCTGGCTGTTGCGCACCCAGGGTGAGAAGCTGGGCACGGAAAAACTGGGGCGTGCCGTGCATATCGGCGCCGTGGACTTCAAGCCCTGGTCGTTGGAGCTGACCGTGCGTGACCTGCAGATTGCGGGCCCGCAGGCCGACAGCCCGGCCATGCTGGCGGTGGAGCGCATCTATGTGGATGCCGACATCCAGTCCGTTTTCCGGTTGGCACCGGTGCTCGATGCCATCCAGGTCGACAAACCCGTAGTGCATGTGGCGCAAACCGCGCCTGGTCAGTTTGATTTTGACGATGTGCTGCAAAAGCTGCGCAGCCCCCAGCCCCAGCCCGATGACGGCAAGACGGCGCACTTTGCGCTCTACAACATCGAGCTCAAAGACGGCCAGCTGACCTTCCGCGACGACACCGTGGGCCAGACCCATGAACTCAAGGACCTGCAGCTGGGTATTCCTTTTCTGAGCAACTTGGAATCCAAGCGCGAGATCAAGGTGCTGCCCCAACTGGCCTTTGTGCTCAATGGCAGCCAGTTTGCGAGCCATGCCGAGGCCACGCCTTTTGCCGATGACCGCAAGGCCGAGGCCAAGTTTGCGATCAAGGACCTCGACCTCAAGCCCTATCTGGCCTATATCCCGGCGTCGCTGCCCGTCGAGCTGGCTGCTGGTGTGCTCAATGCCGACCTGGCGCTCGCCTTTGAACAGCAGGAAAAAACACAGGTGCGCCTGAGCGGCGAGGTGCATGCCAGCGGTGTGCAGGTGCTGGACGCTGCCCAGGGCGAGTTGCTGGGCTGGGAGAGGCTGGATGTACAACTGGCCGATGTGCAGCCATTGCTGGGGCAGGTGCATATTGCCCAGCTGGCACTGGATGGCGCGCAGCTGTCGCTCAAGCGCGGCAAGAATGGCCAGCTGAGCCTGCTCGATGCCCAGGGCCAGGCGCTGCCGGGGCGCAGTGAAGAGGGCGGGCAGGCTGCCAAGGCCACCGAAACAGCTGCCGCAACTGAGAAGGCGGAGCCTGCAAGCTCAGCGGCCAAAGCAGACGCCGCAAGCGCCGACGACAAGAACGCCAAGGACGACAAGGCCGAGCCTCAGGCGCCAGCAGCCGCATCGAGCGCATCCGCAGACAAGGCCGGCAGTGGCCAAGCCAGCTGGTCGCTGCAGATCGATGCGCTCAAGCTGAGCCGCCTCAAAGGCGTGTGGGTCGATGAAAGCGTGCCGCTGCCCGCGCGCGTGCAGCTGGATGACTTCCAAATGGAGGCCCAGCATATCGCCTGGCCCTTCAAGGAGCCCTTCAGTTTTGAGGGTTCGTCAGGCCTCTCGGGTGCCCAGGGTGTGCCGTCTACCGGCCGCCTGGTGTTCTCCGGCAAGGCGACCGACCAGATGGCCGAAGTGGATGTGAGCACCACGGGCCTGCCGCTGCAACTGGGTGCTTCTTATTTGACCGGGGTGATCGAGCCCGGCCTGCTGGGCACGATCGACAGCGAGATGCACCTGAGCCGCCAGGGCACCGCGCTCAAGGTTGCGCTGGCGCAGATGCGCGTGTCCGATGTGGCCCTGCAGTGCAATAGCAAGGCCAACTGCGCGCCGCCCCATGGCCCTGCGATCGGGCTCAAGGGCAAGAACAACCTGCTAGAACTGCGCCAGTTGCTGGTCAAGGATGCCGTGCTGGATACCGAAGCCCAGCAGGTCAAGCTGGGTTCGGTACAGCTGGTGGAGCCGGTGCTGGGCGTCTCACGGGCCAAGGATGGTCGCATGATGTTTGAGGACTGGCTGGTCGCATCGCAGGCCCGCCAGAATGAGGCCAAGGCGCCCGCAAAGGCGGCTACGTCCAGCAAGGCCGCAGTCAGCAAACCCTGGGATGTGCAGCTGGACTTGGTCGCCATCAAGGGCGCCCAGCTGGCCTACCAGGATGAATCCACCGCCCGCAAGGTGGCCTTTCGCCTGACCGGCTGGGATCTGGAACTCCGCGACTATGCGCCGCTGGCGACCAAGGCCAAGCCCTCGGCGCTCAAGTTCTCCGGCCGGGTCGGCAGTGGCCGTTCCGAACCTGGCCGCATCGCCTATGACGGTAGCCTGGGCCTGACGCCTTTGTCAGCAGCCGGGCGCCTGAATGTGAGCCAGCTGCCGGTCCATGCCTTTGTGCCCTACGCCGAAGCCATGCTGCCGGTGCGCCTGGTGCGGGCGGATGCCAATTTCCGGGGCACGGTGGATTTCAGCCAATCGGACAAGGGGCCGGTGCTGCATCTGAAGGGCGATGCCGGCTTGGACGATGTGCGCGTGCGCCCCCTGGTGGCCGCCGCAGCACCAGCCAGCAGCGATGACGCCAGCGATGACGATGGCAATGGCGCCAGCGAGACCGGCCGCAAGACCGCAGCAGCTGCTGCCAACCGGGGTACCGGTACCTTGGGCATTGGGCTGATGGGTGCGGGCGATGATCTGTTGAACTGGAAGCTGCTGAGCCTGCGCGCCCTGGCCGTGGACATGGTGCCTGGCCAGCGCATGAAGGTGCAGGTGGGTGAGACGGCCTTGACTGACTTCTATGCCCGCCTTCTGGTGCAGGAGAACGGCAAGCTCAATCTGCAGGACCTGGGCAGCAGCCGGGATGCGGCCGCTGCCGATGCGGCGGCACCGGCGGAAGGCGTGGTAGTCGAGGCATCGGGTGCCGCAGCGGTCAGCCCACCGGCTGCATCAACCAACCCCGAACCCGCCACGGGGCCGATCATCGACATGGGCACGATCACCCTGGCTGGCGGCACCGTCAAGTTCAGCGACCAGTTTGTGCGGCCCAACTACTCGGCCGACCTGTCCGAGCTCGCCGGGCGCATGGGTGCTTTCTCGTCCGAGCCGACCGACGGCCAGCTGCAACTCGCCGAACTGGAGCTGCGCGGCAAGGCCGAGGGCACGGCGTCGTTGGAGATCACCGGCAAGCTCAACCCGCTGGTCAAGCCGCTGGCGCTCAATATCCATGGCAAGGTGCGCGATCTGGAGCTGTCGCCGCTGACGCCCTACAGCATCAAGTACGCCGGCCATGGTATCGAGCGCGGCAAGATGAGCGTGGATGTGCAGTACGACGTGACGCCCGAGGGCCTGCTGACGGCCAGCAACAAGCTGGTGCTGAACCAGCTGACCTTTGGCGATGCGGTGCAGGGCGCACCGGCCAGCCTGCCGGTCAAGCTCGCCGTGGCCTTGCTGGCCGACCGCAATGGCGTAATCGACCTGGACCTGCCCATCAGCGGCTCGCTCAACGATCCGCAGTTCCGCCTGGCGCCGATCATCTTCAAGGTCATCGGCAACCTGATCATGAAGGCGGTGACCTCGCCGTTCGCGCTGCTCTCGGGCGCCTTTGGTGGCGGCAGCGAGGCCAGCCATGTGGCTTTCGTCCCCGGCAGTGCGGTGCTGGATGCGGACAGCAAGCAAAGCCTGGACAAGGTGGCCAAGGCGCTGGAAGACCGCCCGGCGCTGCAGCTGACCGTTGCCGGCCAGGCCGATCTGGAGCGCGAGAAGGACGGCTGGCGCAAGGCCCGCATCGATGACCTGGTGCTGGCGCAAAAGCGCCGTGCTACGGTGCGCGCCGGTGGCAAGCCCGAAGACGTGCAAGCCGTGAGCGCGGCCGAGTATCCCGCCTTGCTCAAGGATGTGTACAAACGTGCCGATATCCAGAAGCCGCGCAACTTGGTCGGCATGGCCAGCGACATCCCTGTGGCCGAGATGGAAACCCTGCTGCTGACCAGCATCAGCGTGCCCGACAACGCCATGCGTGAGCTGGCGCTGGCCCGGGGCGTGACCGTGCGCGACTACCTGGCCAGCAAAGGCGTCAAGCTGGAGCGGCTCTTCCTGGGCAATGCCAAGACCGAGGGTTTTGGCGAGGACAAGGACTGGACGCCGCATGCCGAGCTGAGTCTGGCGCCGCGCTGAGCGCCGACACGCTGTTGAACAAGGGCTGGGCCGCAGGGCGCCAGCCCTTTGTTTTTGGCCATGCTTCGGCTGAATTACCTTATAGCGATGCCCGTGTGCTTGGAGTCCTCGCCAAACCCGGTCAAAATAGCGCTTGGAGACAGGCCCTTGCCTGGCTTCCCCTTTTTTATGTGCCAATGGCTGCATTGCCCCGCGATGCAGGCCGTATTTACGACTGAACTGACTCCATGTTCCCCTTTATCTCGCGCAACAAGACGCCCGAAACCCCTGAGCCCGCACCCGCACCCGCCAAGGCGGCCGCTGCCCCCCATCCACTCGATGGCGTCACCGGTGGTGCTTTTTCGGCTGCCACCTCGGGTGAGCGTGCAGCCAAGGTGCGCGAATGGCTGGCGACCAACCCGGGTGCCGAGCAGCTGCAGGAAGTGTTCAAGGAACTGTCTGCCCGCGACAAGGGTGCCGCCAAGGCCATCCGTGAGCGCATGGACGAGATGCGCCGCGCCAAGGGCCAGGAAGCCATCGCTGCGGAATGGGCTGAGAAGGCTGAGAAGCTGCTGGGCGCCTCCAAGCTGAACATTGCCGATGCCCTGGCCTGGCAGCGCGATGCCGCCAAGGCTGGCGCGCCGCTTTCGCGCGAGCCACTGGCTGCGCTCAAGATCCAGCTGGCCGACCGCATCAAGACGATTGAAGACCTGCAGCACCGCGTGCAGGTGCAGCGCGAGGCAGCAGTGCTGCTGGCCCAGCGCGTTGAAGTGCTCTCCACCAAGTCCTACAAGGACGCCCAATCTGCCGAGGCGGCACTGGCCACCGACGTGCAGCACTGGCAGGACCAGGCTGCCGTGCTGGAAGGCGATGCCAGCTGGGGCAGTGTGGAAGCGCGCTACCCCAGCATGCTGGAGGCCTCCAAGTCGCAGCTGCTGCTGGTCTGGGATGCGTTCCAGTCGGCCCTCAAGCAAACCCTGGCGGCAGCTGAAGACGCGCAGGCCCCCCTGCCGACGGTGCCCGTCTGGGCCGATGAGATCCGCGCCGGTCGCGGTCTGCCCACCGAAGTGGAGCAGGCAGCGGCCCGTGCTGCTGCCGCCAAGCCCGCTGCCGACCCGCAGGAATCCAAGCGCGCCAAGCAAGTGGTGCAGGAAGCGCTGAAAGCCTTGCAGGCCCACACGGCCGAAGGCCATGGCAAGGGTGCATCCAGCGCGGCGCAACAGCTGCGCGCGGCCCTCAAGCAGCATGGCAAGCTGATCGACCAGGACTTGGAATCCCAGGTCAACACCGCGCTGATCGCCGCCGGCGAACTGGAAGGTTGGCAACGCTGGAGCGCCGACAAGGTGCGTGAAGAGCTGCTGGCCAAGGCCCAGGGCCTGCTCGTCCGCCCCGAAGGTCAGGAGCTCGGCGGCCGCAAGCTGCAAGAAGCGCTGCGCCAACTGCGCGAGGATTGGAAGAAGGCCGACCAAAGCGGCCCCACCAACCATGCGCTGTGGAAAAAGTTTGATGAGGCCTGCAATGCGGCCTACAAGCATGTTGAGGTCTGGCTGTCCAAGGTGCGCGAAGAGGGCGCCAAGCACCGCGCCGAGCGCGAAGCCCTGATCGCCGAACTCAAGGCCTGGGTGGAAGCACACAAGCCTTCGACCGACTGGAAGCGCATTCAGCGTGACCTGTTCCAGTTTGGTGACCGTTGGCGCGCCAGCGGCCATGTGGGCGAAAAGGCCTATGCCGAACTGCAAGAGGCCTGGAAGTCTGCACTGCACGATGCCTCTGCACCTTTGCATGCTGCCCAGAAGCAGAGCATTGCCCGCCGCGAAGCCATGGTGGCCCAGGCGGTGGAGCTGGCCGCTGCGCCCAATCTGAACATTGACGCCGTGCGAGAGCTGCAGCGCCAATGGCAGACCGAAGCCCAGTCCGTGCCGATGGACCGCCGCCATGAGCAAAAGCTCTGGGATGCCTTCCGCAAGCCGCTGGATGAAGCCTTTGCACGCAAGACCCAGCAGCGTGAGCGCGTGCAGCACCAGCTGAGCGCCCGCGACCAGGCCGTGCTCGATGCCTCCAAGGCGCTGGAAGCGGCCAACCACAGCGGTGATGCCGCCCAGATCCAGGCTGCGTTGGATGGTTTGCAGCAAGCGCTGCAGGCCCAGCAAGCACCGGTGGCGGCGGAGCCCGCAGCCGCCGCACCCGCGCCAGCCGCTGCACCGGATGCCGAAGCCGCTGCTGATGTCGCTGCACCGGAAGAAGCGGTAGCCGAAGACGCTGGTGATGCTGGCGAAGCAGAAGCTGCTGCCCCCGCACCAGCCCCTGTGCCAGCCAAGCCTGTGATTGCCCAGCGCAGCGGCGATGACCGCCCTGGCATGCGCCGTGATGCGCCCGCACCTGCTGGCCGCACGGGCAAGTCCGGTGGCGATCGCCGTGACAGCCGGGACGGCCGCGACAGCCGTGGTCCGCGCAGCGACCGTGGCCAGGAGCGCCGTGGTGGTGATGACCGCTTTGGCCGTGGTGACCGCATGGACCGCGCGCCGCGCGAAGACCGTGGCCCACGTCTGGGCGATGCCGCCTTCCGTGCCCAGCGAGATGCCGTGGAGCATGCCCAGGCAGCCCTGCGCAAGCTGGCCACCCAGGCCCATGGCCAGGCGCTGACGCAGATGATGGATGCCTGGAGCCAGCGCGATGCTGCGCTGCTGCCCCAAGCCCAGGATCTGGGGCGCCTTGCCAGCGGCTCGCGCAACAGCTGGAGCCAGGCCATTGCAGCGCCTGCCGCCGGTGATGGCCGCGAAGCCATGCTGCGCCTGGAGATGGCCGCCGAAGTGCCCACCCCGGCCGAGCACATCAATGCCCGCCGCGCACTGCAATTGCAGCTGCTGACGCGCCGCAATGATCCATCGCCGCAAGAGACCTGGCAGCAAGACGTTGCCAAGGTGCTGGCTACCGGTAGCGACGAAGCCTCGGCCCGCCGCCTGCAAAATGCCTTGAAGGCCTTGCTGAAGAAGTAAACGTCTACAGCGCCCCTGAACAACGCCCTGTGCTTGACCGCCAGGGCGTTTTTTCATGGGCCTGCTGATGGGCTTGTTCGGGGGAGTGGGCAGGGTGGCTGGGGTGTGGAGCCCTGTGCGGTGTACGGCTCCGCAGCCTGCTTGCAAGCAGACAACAAAAAAGCCATTGCACATGGGTGCAATGGCTTGATGTTTGGTGCCCAGGAGAGGACTCGAACCTCCACGATGTTACTCGCTAGTACCTGAAACTAGTGCGTCTACCAATTCCGCCACCTGGGCTTTCAGGATGAAGCAATTATAGGGGCGGGTTGGAGGCGGATTTGGGAAAAGTGCAAAAATTTTCTCAAAAAAGATAGCGTGAGAGTGTGGGTAGCTAAGCGCTGCCGACTTTCAGGCCTGCCTCAATGCAAAAAAGCTGCTGCACATTGTGTGTGCAGCAGCTTTTGCTATTTGGTGCCCAGGAGAGGACTCGAACCTCCACGGAGTTACCCGCTAGTACCTGAAACTAGTGCGTCTACCAATTCCGCCACCTGGGCTTTCAGGGAAGCCGCAATTATAGGGTCGATTTTTGGCAGCTTTGGGCAAATGCGGAAAATTTTTCAGAGAGGCTGGTTTGGGGCTGATTTCTGTCTGTGGCCTCTTGATGTCGAGCTGTTGCCGTGCGTTGATCTGGGTGGTGCCGGGCTGCTTGGTCCATGCAGAGGCTTGCATGGAGAGAAGGGGAGTGCGGCTTGCCAGCGATGCGGTACGTAGAGCAAGGTGCGCAGTTTGCAGCGGGTGGAGCGCTGTGATGGATCTGCAGGCGTTGTGGTGTGCGCCAAGCGGCAGGTGCTTGGGGGATGGATGCCCATCGCAGGCAAAGAAAAAGCCGCTGCACAAAAAGTGCAGCGGCTTATGTCTGGTGCCCAGGAGAGGACTCGAACCTCCACGATGTTACTCGCTAGTACCTGAAACTAGTGCGTCTACCAATTCCGCCACCTGGGCTGATGATGCAGGGCAGTGCCCCTTATCGACTTTCCTAAAATACCACTGTAGGACCAGCCCGCTAAGACTGATTTTTCACCGTTTTCACAAAACAAG
Source organism: Comamonas sp. JUb58 (assembly GCF_004364775.1). Classification (GTDB taxonomy): domain Bacteria; phylum Pseudomonadota; class Gammaproteobacteria; order Burkholderiales; family Burkholderiaceae_C; genus Comamonas. Next base: position 130,938 of record NZ_SOAL01000004.1, on the reverse strand, counting down.
TTGTACTTGTCGTTAAACTTGGTGCCCAGGAGAGGACTCGAACCTCCACGGAGTTACCCGCTAGTACCTGAAACTAGTGCGTCTACCAATTCCGCCACCTGGGCATTTCAGGAAAGAATCAGATTGTATATCAAAAAAACGGCTTCCAAAACAGGAGCAGATAATTTGTCAGAAGAAATTGAAGGTGTAGTCCAAGGCCACCGTGAAGGCCACGGCTTTGTGATCCGGGATGACAACGAAAGCGACATCTACATCCCGGCCAATGAAATGCGCGCCGTACTGCACCGCGATCGGGTCCGCGCCCGCATCGTGCGCACCGACCGCCGGGGCCGTCCCGAGGGTCGTATTGTTGAAATCATCGAGCGCTCTGCGCAGCCCATCATCGGCCGCCTGCTGCAGGAAAGCGGCGTCTGGCTGGTGGCGCCTGAGGATAAGCGCTATGGCCAGGATGTGCTGATCCCCAATGGCGCCATCGGCGTCGCCAAGACCGGCCAGGTGGTGGTGGTTGAATTGACCGAGCCGCCGGCCTTGTTTGGCCAGCCCGTAGGCCGCGTGGTCGAGGTGCTGGGCGAGATCGACGATCCCGGCATGGAAATCGAAATCGCGGTGCGCAAATATGGCGTGCCCCATGAGTTCTCGGACGAGTGCCTGGCCTTGGCCAAGAAGCTGCCCGACAAAGTTCGCCTAGCCGACCGCAAGGCCCGCATCGACCTCACCGATATCCCGCTGGTCACCATTGACGGTGAAGATGCGCGCGACTTTGACGATGCGGTGTACTGCGAGCCCGCCAAGATCGGCCGCACCAAGGGCTGGCGCCTGTTGGTGGCGATTGCCGATGTGAGCCACTATGTGCAAAACGGCAATGCCATTGACGTCGATGCCTACGACCGTGCCACGAGCGTCTACTTTCCGCGTCGCGTGATCCCCATGCTGCCGGAGAAGCTCTCCAACGGCCTGTGCTCGCTGAATCCGAATGTGGACCGCCTGTGCATGGTGGCCGATATGCTGGTCACCGCCGATGGTGAGCTGCAGGCCTACCAGTTCTACCCCGCCGTGATGCACAGCCATGCACGCTTTACCTATACCGAGGTAGCGGCCATTCTGGCCAACACCCGGGGCCAGGAAGCGATCAAGCGCAAGGAGCGCGTGGCCGATCTGCTCAACCTGCATGACGTGTACAAGGCCTTGCTGTCGGCGCGTGGCCGTCGCGGCGCGGTGGATTTTGAGACCACCGAAACCCAGATCATCTGTGACGAGAACGGCCGCATCGAGAAAATCGTGCCCCGCACCCGCACCGAAGCCCACCGCCTGATTGAAGAAGCCATGCTGGCAGCCAATGTCTGCGCGGCGGATTTCATCCAGCAAAGCGGCCAGCCCGGGCTCTTCCGCGTGCACGAAGGCCCGACGCCCGAAAAGCAGGACATTCTGCGCGGCTACCTCAAGGCCATGGGTGTGGGTCTGTCGATCAGCGACGACCCGAGCCCGGCCGAGTTCCAGGCCATTGCCCAGGCCACCAAGGATCGGCCAGACGCCCAGCAGATCCACACCATGCTGCTGCGCTCGATGCAGCAGGCGATCTACACACCGATCAACAGCGGTCACTTTGGTTTGGGCTATGAGGCCTACACCCACTTCACCAGCCCGATCCGCCGTTACCCGGATTTGTTGGTGCACCGCGTCATCAAGGCTGCCTTGCTGGGCAAGCGCTACCAGCTGCCGCTGCTGCCCACCCCGGGTGAGGCCGAGGCCAAGCTGGCCAAGCGCCTGGCCAGTCGCGTGGCAGCGCCCAAGCAAAAGCTGCAGGCCGAACGCGTGCAACGCGTATCGCGCGAAGTGCAAGCCTGGGAAGCAGCCGGCCTGCATTGCAGTGCCAACGAGCGCCGTGCCGATGAGGCCAGCCGCGATGTGGAAGCCTGGCTCAAGTGCAAGTACATGCGCGAACACCTGGGCGAGGAATACAGCGGCATGGTGTCTGCGGTCACCTCGTTCGGCCTGTTCGTCACCTTGGACCAGCTCTATGTCGAAGGCCTGATCCACATCACCGAGCTGGGTGGCGATTATTTCCGCTTTGACGAGATGCGCCAGGAACTGCGCGGCGAGCGCACCGGCATCCGCTACACCATCGGTACCCGCCTGCAGATCCAGGTCAGCCGTGTGGATCTGGATGCGCGCAAGATCGACTTCCGCCTGGTGCGCGAGGGCGAGGATGCGGCCCGTGCCCCGGCCTCTAGCGCCCGTGCGGCCAACAAGGTGGCCTCGTCGCCCTCCAGCCGCCAGCGTGAGGGCCGCGATGAGGCCTATGATGCGCAGCGCGCCAGCCTCAAGCGCAAGGCCAAGGGTGCCACGCATGGTGCCGGCAAGCCGCGTGGCAATGACCGCGGCGCAGGTGCCAGCAAACAACCGGGACAGAAGACCCCGCGCAAACGCCGCTGATCTGCTGTGAATTCACTATGATCCAAGCCAGGCCATCCCAGCGATGGCCTGGCTTTTTTGTTGACAGAACCAAGGAGTACGGATGACCGAGAAGACGCGCAAGATTGCAGTGGTGACCGGTGCGGGCACCGGGATTGGCCGCGCAGCGGCGCTGGCATTGATGAAGGATGGCTGGTCCGTGGTATTGGCGGGCCGCCGCGAGCAGCCTTTGCAGGAAGTGGCCAGCCATGCAGCAGATGCAGGCCAGGCCCTGGTGGTGCCCACCGATGTGGCGGACCCGGTGGCGGTCAAGGCCTTGTTTGATGCGGCTGTCGCCCAGTTTGGCCGCGTGGACATGCTGTTCAATAACGCCGGGCGCGGCGCGCCTGCGGTGCCGATTGATGAACTGCCGGTCGAGACCTGGCAGGATGTCGTCAATGTCAACCTCAACGGCATGTTCTATTGCTTGCAGCAGGCCTTCCGTGTGATGCGCCAGCAATCGCCGATGGGTGGCCGCATCATCAACAATGGCTCCATCTCGGCCCATGCGCCTCGGCCCATGTCGATTGCCTACACTGCCACCAAGCATGCAGTGATGGGCCTGACCAAGACCGCTGCGCTCGATGGCCGCAAGTGGAATATCGCCGTGGGCCAGATCGATGTGGGCAACGCCGGCACCGAGCTGGCGATGCGCATGACCCAGGGCGTCATGCAGGCGCATGGTGAGATTGCGCCCGAACCGCTGATGGATGTCGATGTTGTGGGCCAGTCGGTGCTCTACATGGCCAATCTGCCGCTGGAATGCAATGTGCTGTTCCACACGGTGATGGCCACCAAGATGCCGTTTGTGGGCCGTGGCTAAGCCCCTTGGCTGATCTTTAACCGGGCCGTTGCAGGCTGCTGGCCAGGCGCGATGCCGTCAGCATCCGCGCCGGCGGCCAGGTATCGGCTGCATGGCCATGCAGCCATACAGCATTGAGCAGCGGCTGCCAGGCCTCCGCCCAGCTGCTGCCCGGTGGTAGCACTGCCAGGTGTGCGCCGATGCAGCCGGCCAGCACATCGCCGGTGCCGCCAATCGACAGGCGGGCATTGCCGCTGTGGTTGATGGCATAGTGCCCATCCGGCGCAGCCACTACCGAGCCGCTGCCCTTGAGCACCACCAGGCACTGCCATTGCTGTGCCGCCTGGCGTGCGGCCGCAATGCGGTCGCGCTGAACCTGCTCGGTGCTGCTGCCCAGCAGGCGGGCCAGCTCCAGCGGATGGGGTGTGAGTACCGTGGGCCCGGTTGCATGGCCTTGGGCGGCCCTTTGCAGCAGTGTTTGTTGCAGTGCCGGTTGGGCGGCAAAGGCGTTGAGCGCATCGGCATCCAGCACCAGGCTGCCCACATGCTGCAAGGCCTGGGGAATGACCTCGGCCACCAGGCTGCCACCACCGCAGCCGCAGACCAGGCTGCCGCGCGAGGCGCGCATGGCTTCCAGCGACCGGAGCATGATGTCCGCCGCAATACCGGCGGGCCTGGCAGATGCAGGGTTGCTGCCCAGCAAATGCAGCATGACCCTGCCAGCCCCTGCATGCAGCGCCGCGCTGGCGGCCAGCATAGCGGCGCCTTCCATGCCCTGGCCATCGTGGCAGGCGCTTTGGCCGCCGATGACGCCGACATCGCCAAACAGGCCCTTGTGGCTGTTGTGGCTGGGCAGAGGGTTTTGGGCCTGGATGACCAACTGACCGGTGCCTGCGGAGGTGTCGATGTCGGCGGCAGGTATCTGGTCGCAGCGCCAAACCGGGTTCTGCGCCGACAGTGGTGCCAGCCAGACCTCGCCCGCCCAGTCGCGCCCCTGCAAGGTGAACAGCCCCGGCTTGAGGGCCAGCATGCTGAGCGTGAAGCGGCGTCCTCGGGCAGCTTGCGGCACCAGGGGCGCCAGCCAGGGTAACCAGGCGCCGGTATCGGCCAGCAGGCCTGAGGGGGTGTCGATGCAGAGCACATCGCTATCGGTTTCCAGCAGGCGCTGCAGCCAGGTCAGCGCAGGGTCTTCAGCAGGGCTGCTGCGGTCGGCGCGCAGGCCAATGCCCCAGATCGCATCGATGGCCAGGTCGAAATGCGCGGGTGGCTGCTCGCTGATCGACAGGCCTGCTGCCTGGGCGCGTTGCAGTGCATGGGTGGCGTCAGTAGGCAGGGCTTTGCCGGCGCTGGGCTGCAGGCTGATGTGTACGGTCTTGCCGGCGGCCTGCAGATGGATGGCAGCCTCCAGGCCATCGCCGCCGTTGTTGCCGGCGCCGCAGGCCACCCAGATATGCCGGGCATGCGGCGCCACCGCCAAGGCCAGGCGGGCGGTGGCCTCGCCAGCGCGGGCCATCAGGCTGTAGTGGGGGAGGCTGCTGGCCAGCGATTGCTCGCGCGCGCGAACCTGGTCGCTGGAGAGTAAGGCGGGGTAGGGTGGTGCGGCGGTAGCAGGCATGGCGCTATCCTAGCGCAGCCCCTTGGCTGCGGACCGCTGGCCGAAGTAGTTAGCGCAGGCGCTGCAGGTCCAGGGCTTCCGGAGCGGTGCTGGTGCTCTGGCCCATGACCAGCTGGCGCACATGGTGGGCGCAGCCCATCGACAAGCCCCAGCCAAAGCCGCCGTGCGCGGTATTGAGCCAGACGCCCGGGATGCCGGAGGCGCCGACCACCGGCAGTCCATCGGGAACGGTTAGCCGAGCGCCGCGCCACATCTGCAGGATCGATTGGCTGGGCTGGATGCAGCCCGGGAACCATTCCAGCAGCACGCTAATAAGGGCGTGGCGGGCGTCTTCGCTGCGCTCGGGGTTGTCGGGGTAGCCCAGCTCGGCGCCACCGCTGATGCGCAGGCGCGAGCCCTGGCGGGTCAGGATCATGTTGTTTTCCAGATCGATGACCGCGCGGCGCGGGGCCAGGGACTCTTCGCTGATCTGGATGCTGGCGCTGTAGCTATAGATAGGGGCGCTGGGCAGCTGTACATGGTGCGGGCGCAGCAGCTGGTTCGTGTGGGTGCCAGCGCAGAGCATGACGGCATCGAAATCCTGTGTGCCGCCGGCCAGTTGCAGGCGCACACCATGGCCGGCGCTCTGGATGCCGCTGACGGCCTGCTGGGTATGGAGCTTCAGCCCATGCGTTTGCAGCGCCTGCAGCAGCCCTTGCGAGAACAGCCGTCCATTGCCCGACCAGGCTTCGGGCAGGTGCAGCGCGCCGGCAATCTGTATCTCGGTGGCCAGGCCGGGCTCGATGGCGCGGGTTTCTGCTTCGTTGCAGCGCTGGTAATCAATATGTGCGGCCGACAGGCGCCGGGTCAGTTCATACAGTGCGGCGGCGCTGGGCTCCTTGCGCAGCGGCAACAACAGGCCCTGGCTGAACTGGCCGTTGATGTCCAGCATCTCCTGCACATGCTGCATGCGCTGCATGGCCAGCAGCTCCAGCGATTGCAGCGCGGGCAGGGTTTCGCTGTCGCGCAGCTTCTTGGCCACCGCTTGCTGGCGGCGCGCCCAGCGGCGCGGGGATGAAAGCACGCCGCCCTGGATCTGCAGCTCGGAGAAAGCCGGGCGCGTCATGCCCAGTTGCAGGGCCTGCTGGAAGGCGGTGGCGCCCCAGGGGTTGATGGCGCAGGGCCACATCAGCCCGGAGGGGGCAAAGCTGGCTTCCTCGCCAGCGGCCCGGTGCTGTTCGAAAACACTGACCTCGTTGCCGGCCTCCATCAGCTCGAAGGCGGTTGCTATACCTGCAATGCCTGCTCCAACGATCGCAATCTTCATAACAACAAAAACAGGGGGCCGTTCATAGAGTGGGGCACGGCGCATGCAAGCATTTGCAAAAACCGTGCGTTCGAGTACCAGATTGTGCCTAGTTTTTTGTGGCAGTCCTGGTAAGGGGCGCCACAGTGGCTCAAAAAACGCAAGCAATCGTCAAGCTTGGAACCGGTGGGCTTGGGTTCAGCTTGCGCTGGTATGGAGATTGGCAGCTTGTGCCCAGGGGCTGGGTGACTTCGTCGCGCCCCGCTCCAGACTATGTTAGAATCCTAGGGTTTTGCCGAGTGTGGTCTGCCACATCGGTTCAAAACGAAATCGCAAACCTGCCTACCTAAGGTGTTGCGGCATGCGGTGCACAAGCACGGCGGCCGTGATAGTTGGGCAGAATTTTAGACCTAACCTTCGGAGAAGATATATGTCCGTTACGATGCGCGAGATGCTGGAAGCCGGCGTCCACTTTGGCCACCAAACCCGTTTCTGGAACCCCAAGATGGGCCAGTACATTTTCGGTAGCCGCAACAAGATTCACATCATCAACCTGGAAAAGACCCTGCCTCTGTTCCAGGACGCACAAAAGTTCATCAAGCAGCTGTCGGCCAACCGTGGCACCATCCTGATGGTGGGCACCAAGCGCCAAGCTCGCGAAATCCTGGCCACCGAAGCACAACGTGCTGGCGTGCCTTACGTCGACCAACGCTGGTTGGGCGGCATGCTGACCAACTTCAAGACCGTCAAGACCTCGATCAAGCGTCTGAAGGACATGAAGGCTCAGCAAGAAGCGGGTCTGGAATCGATGAGCAAGAAAGAGCAACTGATGTTTGCTCGTGAGCTGGAAAAGCTGGAAAAGGACATCGGCGGCATTCAAGACATGAACGCTCTGCCTGACGCCATTTTCGTGATCGACGTGGGCTACCACAAGATTGCTATCGCTGAAGCCAAGAAGCTGGGCATTCCTCTGATCGGCGTGGTTGACACCAACCACAACCCAGAAGGTATCGACTACGTGATCCCTGGTAACGATGACTCGGCCAAGGCTGTTGAGCTGTATGCTCGCGGTATCGCCGACGCCATCCTGGAAGGCCGTGCCAACGCCGTGAACGAAGTGGTCAAGGCTGCTTCCGGCGAAGAAGGCGACGAGTTTGTGGAAGTGGAAAACACCGCTGCTTAATCCACAGGGCTGCCCATTGGGCCGCGAATGAAAAGCGGGGCTCCAGATTAGCCCCGTTTTTTTTACCTACGTTTCCACAATCACCCCAACTGAACTGAATACGGAGAGAGAAAAATGGCAATTACCGCAAGCATGGTGGCAGAACTGCGCGCTAAGACCGACGCGCCCATGATGGAATGCAAGAAGGCTCTGACCGAGGCTGATGGCGACATGGCCAAGGCTGAAGAGCTGCTGCGCGTCAAGCTGGGCACCAAGGCCGGCAAGGCAGCATCGCGTATTGCCGCTGAAGGCGTGATCGCCGCTGTTGTTGAAGGCAACAACGGCGCGATCATCGAAGTCAACAGCGAAACCGACTTCGTCTCCAAGAACGACAGCTTCATCGCTCTGGCCAATGCAGCGGCCAAGCTGGTGTCCGAAAAGAACCCTGCCGACGTGGCAGCCCTGAGCGCTCTGGCTTACGAGCAAGACGGCTTTGGCCCCACCCTGGAAGACGTGCGCAAGGGCCTGGTTGGCAAGATCGGTGAGAACATGTCGTTCCGCCGCTTCAAGCGCTTCGAAGGCACCAACCTGGCGCTGTACCTGCACGGCACCCGCATCGGCGTGGTGGTGGAGTTCGAAGGCGACGCGCAAGCTGCCAAGGACGTGGCGATGCACGTGGCTGCGATGAAGCCCGTGGCGCTGACCAGCGCTGACGTGCCTGCCGAGCTGATCGAAAAGGAACGCACCGTCGCTGCAGCCAAGGCTGAAGAGTCGGGCAAGCCTGCTGACATCGCTGCCAAGATGGTGGACGGCGCTGTGCAGAAGTACCTCAAGGAAGTCTCGCTGTTCAACCAGGTCTTCGTGAAGGCCGCTGACGGCAAGCAAACCGTTGAGCAAATGCTCAAGGCCGCCAACACCTCGATCAAGAGCTTCACGCTCTACGTGGTGGGTGAGGGCATTGAGAAGAAGGTGGATGACTTCGCTGCCGAGGTCGCCGCGCAGGTTGCGGCCGCCAAGGGCCAGTAATCATCCTGACAAAGGGGCTACGGCCCCTTTGTTTCACCTATCGTTTTTCACCCATCCCCCACACCTGGAGCTCCCCACCATGTCCCAAAGCCCTGCCCACAAGCGCATTCTTCTCAAACTCTCCGGTGAAGCTCTGATGGGGGATGATGCTTTCGGCATCAACCGCGCAACCATTGTGCGGATGGTCGAGGAGATTGCCGAGGTGACTCGGCTGGGCGTGCAGGTCGCTGTCGTGATCGGTGGCGGCAATATTTTCCGCGGCGTGGCCGGCGGCTCGGTCGGTATGGACCGTGCAACGGCCGATTACATGGGCATGTTGGCCACGGTGATGAATGCATTGGCCCTGGCCGATGCGATGGACAAGCAAGGCCTGACCGCGCGCGTGATGTCGGCGATTGCGATTGAGCAGGTGGTGGAGCCCTATGTGCGCCCCAAGGCGCTGCAGTACCTCGAAGAGGGCAAGGTCGTGGTGTTTGCCGCAGGCACGGGCAACCCCTTCTTCACCACCGATACCGCAGCGGCGCTGCGCGGCGCTGAAATTGGCGCAGAATTGGTGCTCAAGGCCACCAAGGTCGACGGTGTCTACACGGCCGATCCGATGAAGGATCCCACCGCCACGCTCTACACCAAGCTGAGTTTTGACGAGGCCATGAACCGCAACCTGGGCATCATGGATGCCACGGCCTTCGCCCTGTGCCGCGATCAGAAACTGCCTATCCGTGTATTCTCGATCATCAAGAGCGGCGCGCTCAAGCGCGTGGTGATGGGCGAAGAAGAGGGCACGCTGGTCTACGCCTGATCGGCGGCTGGCGTGTGCAAGTGCAGAATGTGGTAGTTAGGAGTTGACAATGACAGTCGCAGAAATCAAGAAGAATCTCGAAGGCAAGATGGACCAATCGATTGCCGCGTTCAAGAACAACCTGACCAAGATCCGCACCGGCCGCGCCAATCCCGCGCTGCTGGACACCATCCAGGTTGATTACTACGGCTCGATGATGCCTCTGTCGCAAGTGGCCAATGTGGCCTTGATCGACAGCCGTACCATCAGCGTGACGCCTTGGGAAAAGGCCATGGCTGCCAAGGTGGAAAAGGCCATCCGCGAAAGCGACCTGGGCCTGAACCCTGCATCCATGGGCGACCTGATCCGCGTGCCCATGCCTCCGATGAGCGAAGAGCGCCGCAAGGAAATGACCAAGCTGGTCAAGGCCGAAGGCGAGAACGCCAAGATCGCCATCCGCAACCTGCGCCGCGATGCCAACGAAGGCGTCAAGAAGCTGGTCAAGGACAAGGAAGCATCGGAAGACGACCAAAAGCGCTCGGAAGCCGATGTGCAGAAGGTCACCGACAAGCACATCCAGCTGATCGATCAGCTGGTGGTCGAAAAAGAAAAAGACATCATGGCGGTCTGATCCAGTCTGGATCTGTTTTTCCGCGCATGACTGCTGCTGTATTACCGCACCACATTGCCATCGTGATGGATGGCAATGGCCGGTGGGCCAAACGCCGTTTTCTGCCACGCCTGGCAGGCCACAAGCAAGGGGTGGACTCGCTGCGCCGCTGTGCCAAGGCCTGTGCCGAGCGTGGCGTCAAGGTGCTGACCGTGTTTGCCTTTTCTTCCGAGAACTGGAACCGGCCGACCGACGAGGTCGATGGCCTGATGAACCTGCTGGCCGGCGCGCTGGCCAAGGAAGTGCCATCGCTGGCCCGTGACGGCATCCGTCTGTTCTTTGTGGGTGACCGCGGCTCCTTGTCTGCCAAGGTGCAGGCAGGCCTGGCGCAAGCCGAGCAGGCCACCGCCCACAATGACCGCATGGTGCTCAACGTCTGCTTCAACTACGGCGGCCGCTGGGATATTGCCCAGGCGGCAGCCAAGCTGGCCGCAGCGGGCCAGGCCATCACCGAAGTGGCGCTCAACGATGCGATGGCGCTGGCCCATGTGCCAGATCCCGATCTGCTGATCCGAACTGGTGGTGAGATGCGCATCAGCAATTTTCTGCTGTGGCAATCGGCCTATTCGGAGCTGTATTTCAGTGACAAGTGGTGGCCTGATTTTGACGAGCAGGCCCTGGACGAGGCGATTGGCGAATTCCAGCGGCGTGAGCGCCGCTTTGGCAAGACCTCCGAGCAGCTGGTTCAATCCCCCTCGTAGTGCGCCTACCTGCTGATGCCTGGCACCCCAGGCATCAGTTTTCTTTTTTCAGGAGATCAATTTGCTCAAACAACGCATCATCACGGCCATTGTTCTCCTGCTGATCCTCGTGCCCGCCATTGTCGCGGGCAATCCCGTTCCCTTTGCTGCGCTGATGCTGTTGGCTGTGGTCGCAGCTGCCTGGGAGTGGGGGCGTTTGAACGGCCTGCAAGGCATGGCCGCCTATGGCCTGGGTGCTGTGGCACTGCTGCTGTGCGGCACTGCCTGGGCGCTGGGCTGGACCCAGGCCGCCCTGCCGGCCGTGTGGCTAGTGGCCGGTGGCGCCTGGGTGCTGCTGGCGGCCTTTCTGCTCAAGGGCGGTGTGCCGGGCTGGGCGCCCATTCCCCGCGCGCTGCGCCTGGTGGTGGGCGTGCTGGCACTGTGGGTGGCCTGGCTGGCCATTGCACAGGCCAAGTGGATGGGCGTGAACTTTCTGCTGTCCCTTTTTGCGCTGGTGTGGATGGCCGACATCGGCGCCTATTTTGCGGGCCGCCAGTTCGGTCTGCGTTTTACCAAGAACAAGCTCGCTCCCGCCATCAGCCCCGGCAAAAGCTGGGAAGGCGTTTGGGGCGGTGCGCTGGGTGTGCTGCTGATGGCCCTGGTCTGGAGCTGGGCGGACCGCCACTTCGGCGCTCAGGTGCCCAGCTTCTACAGCCGGCTCTGGGATTTTTCGCCCTGGCTGATGGTGCTGTCCTGTGTGTTTCTGGCTGGCATGAGCGTCGCCGGCGACCTGGTGGAATCTTTGGTCAAGCGCAGTGCTGGCATGAAGGACAGCAGCAACCTGCTGCCAGGCCATGGTGGCGTGCTCGACCGCATCGATGCCATCTTGCCGACCGTGCCGCTGGCACTGATGCTGCTGCAATTTTTGGATAAGTGAACCTCGCGATGACCATGCAAGTTACCGTGCTCGGATCGACGGGCTCGATTGGAACCAACACCCTGGATGTGGTGGCACGCCACCCCGATGTGTACCGCGTTTTTGCGCTGAGCGCGCATTCGCGCGTCGATCTTATGCTCGCGCAGTGCCTGCAGTTCCAGCCGCGCTATGCGGTGATGACCAGCGCCACCGCCGCCACCGCATTGCGCGAAGGCTTGCGGGCCGCAGGCAGCCGTGTGGAAGTGCTAGAAGGCGAAGCCGCGCTGGAGATGGTGGCCTCCCACAACGATGTGCATGCAGTGATGGCGGCCATTGTGGGCGCGGCAGGCCTGCGCCCTGCGATGGCAGCGGCCAAGGCCGGCAAGCGCTTGATGCTGGCCAACAAGGAAGCCCTGGTCGTCGGCGGCCAGCTCTTCATGGATGCGGTGGCCGATGGTGGCGCGACCTTGCTGCCCATCGACAGCGAGCACTCGGCCATCTTCCAGTGCCTGCCGGAAGACCCGGCGGTCTGGCCCCAGCGGGTGGACCACATCATCCTGACGGCCTCGGGCGGCCCGTTCCGCACCCGTGAGCCATCGAGCCTGCGCGATGTGACCCCACAGCAGGCCTGCAACCACCCCAATTTTGCGATGGGCCGCAAGATCTCGATCGATTCGGCCACGATGATGAACAAGGCGCTGGAGGTGATCGAGGCGCGCTGGCTGTTCAACCTGCAGCCCGATCAGATCAAGGTGGTGATCCATCCGCAGCAGATCGTGCATTCGATGGTGCAGTTCCGCGATGCCTCGGTGCTGGCCCAGCTGGGTACGCCCGATATGCGCGTGCCGATTGCCTGTGGCCTGGCCTGGCCCGAGCGTGTGGCCAGCGGTGCCGCGCCGCTGGATTTCGTCAAGCTCTCGGCCCTGACTTTTGAAGAGGCAGACGCGCAGCGCTTTCCGGGCCTGCATCTGTCCTGGCAGGCACTGCGTGCGCCCCATGGCACCACCACCGTGCTCAATGCCGCCAACGAGGTGGCCGTGGCCGCTTTTCTGGATGGCCGCATGCGCTTTGACCAGATCTACCAGGTCAATGCGCAGGCGCTGGAAGGCGTGCAGCCGCGGGCGCCGGACAGTATCGATGCGCTGCTGGCGCTCGATGCCGAGGTGCGCGCCTATACCGAAGGCCTTATTTCGGAGTTGGCCGTTTGACAGGGCTATTGTCCGGCTCAGTAGAATCGCGTTTTTCATAGCAAGGGCTTGAGCAATGTTGACCGTTGTTGCATTCGTCGTTGCGCTGGCCGTTTTGATCGCCGTGCACGAATATGGCCACTACCGTGTGGCGGTGGCTTGCGGCGTGAAAGTGCTGCGTTTCTCCCTGGGGTTTGGCCGCCCCTTGCTGCGCTGGAAGAAGAAGGGCGCAGACACCGAATTTGTCATCAGTGCCATTCCGCTGGGCGGCTATGTGCGCATGCTCGATGAGCGCGAGGCGCCGGTTGCCGCGCATGAGCGCCATCTGGCCTTCAACGTGCAGCCGCTGCGTTCGCGTGCCGCCATCGTGGCCGCAGGCCCGATCGCCAACCTGCTGCTGGCCGTGCTGCTCTACGCCTGCGTGAACTGGGTGGGCGTGCGCGAGCCCGCTGCCATCGTCGGTACACCACCCGCTACCAGCCTGCTGGCCCAGGCGGGCATGCAAGGCGGTGAAGAGATTGTGTCCATGGGTTTCCCGGATGCGGAACCTGAGGCTGTGCGCTCGCTGGATGATCTGCGCTGGTTTGTGGCGCAGGCTGCGCTGGGCGGCAAGGATGTGGTGCTCAGCGCCCGCCCAGGTGCCAGCGCCGCAGAGCGCAGCTACCGCTTGCCGCTGTCCAGCATCGATGCCCGTGAGGCCGATGCCAAGCTGGTCGAAAAGATTGGTCTGACCCACCCTTGGTCGGATGCCGTGCTTGGCGACTTTGAGGCCGGCAGTGCAGCCGCACAATCGGCGCTGCGTAGCGGTGACAAGGTGCTGTCCATCAATGGTGTGCGTGTCGGTGATGGCGGCGAGCTGCGCCGCATGATTCGCGCATCGGGCGAGCAGGGCGTACCCGCCTTGCAGGACTGGCTGGTATCGCGCAATGGCGCGCAACTGCATGTGCCGGTGCAACTGACGCAAAGCGAGGACAAGGGCAGCAAGATCGGCCGCCTGGGTGCCTTTATTGGCGCGCCGCCTGCGATGGTGGATGTGCGCTACGGCCTCTGGGAAGGCTTTGCCCGGGGTGCGCAAAAGACCTGGGAGGTCTCGGCGCTGACGGTCAAGATGATGGCCAAGATGGTCATCGGCCAGGCCTCGCTTCAGAACATCAGCGGACCGCTGACGATCGCCGAATACGCAGGCAAGTCGGCCGAGGTCGGCATCACCCAATACCTGGCCTTTTTGGCCCTGATCAGCGTCAGTCTGGGCGTGCTCAATCTGCTGCCGCTGCCGGTGCTCGATGGTGGTCACCTGATGTATTATCTTTGGGAGGCTGTCACTGGCAAGCCACCCACCCTGCAATGGATGGAGCGCTTGCAAAAAGGCGGTATAGCCGTTTTGCTGCTCATGATGTGCATTGCGTTCTTTAACGATTTGTCTCGGCTCTTGGGCTGACTTTCTTGCCCCTGCTGCATAATGAGCGGCTCTGGTTGCTATCACAAATGACATATTCCATCCCTTCTTCGCTTCTTCGCAAGACCACGGCTGCAGCTGCGTTGATGCTGCTTGCCAAGCTGTCGTGGGCTTTGGACCCATTCACCATCCAGGACATCCGTGTTGAAGGCCTGCAGCGCGTAGAGCCCGGCACCATCTTTGCCTCCATGCCACTGCATGTGGGCGACGACTACAACGACGAAAAGGGATCGGCAGCCATTCGCTCTTTGTTCGCGCTGGGCCTGTTCAAGGACGTGCGCCTGGAAGCCAATGGCAGCGTGCTGGTGGTCGTCGTTGAAGAGCGTCCGACCATCGCCAATGTCGACTTCCTGGGTACCAAGGAGTTCGACAAGGACGCGATGAAGAAGGCCATGCGTGATGTGGGCCTGACCGAAGGCCGTCCTTACGACAAGGCCCTGACCGACCGCGCCGAGCAAGAGCTCAAGCGCCAGTACATCAACAAGAGCCTGTATGCCGCCGAAGTGGTGACCACGGTAACGCCTATCGAGCGCAACCGCGTGAACCTGACCTTCACCGTCACCGAAGGTGATGCGGCCAAGATCAAGGAAATCCACATCAGCGGGAACAAGGACTTCAAGGAATCGACCTTGACCGACCTGTTCGACCAGGACACCGGGGGCTGGCTCAGCTGGTACACCAAGAGCGACCGCTACTCCAGCTCCAAGTTCAATGCCGACCTGGAAACGCTCAAGTCCTACTACCTCTCGCGTGGCTACCTGGAGTTCCGCATTGATTCGACCGAAGTGTCGATCTCGCCGGACAAGGAACGCATCTCCATCAATCTGCAGATCCACGAAGGCCCCAAGTACGTGGTCTCGGGCATCAAGCTCGAAGGCAACTACCTGGAGCGCGAGGACGAGTTCAAGTCGCTGATCTCGATCAAGCCCGGTGAGCCCTACAACGCCGACCGCGTGACCGAAACCACCAAGCGCTTTACCGACCACTTCGGCAGCTTTGGCTATGCGTTCTCGCGCGTCGAAGCCGTGCCAGAGATCGACCGCGAAAACAACCGCGTCGATCTGGTGCTGAAGGCCGAACCATCGCGCCGTGCCTATGTGCGCCGCGTGAACGTGGCTGGTAACAACCGCACCCGTGATGAAGTGGTGCGCCGCGAAGTGCGCCAGTACGAAGCCTCCTGGTACGACTCGGACAAGATCAAGCTCTCGCGCGACCGCGTCGACCGTCTGGGCTTCTTCAACGATGTCGCGATCGACACGCAAGAAGTGCCCGGCGCACCTGACCAGGTCGACGTCAACGTGACCGTGCAGGAAAAGCCTACCGGCTCCTTGCAGCTGGGTGCGGGTTACTCCAGCGCTGAAAAGGTCTCGCTGACCTTCGGTATCAAGCAGGAAAACGTCTTTGGCTCGGGCAACTACCTGGGTATCGACGTCAACACCAGCAAGTACCACCGCACCCTGGTGGTGAGCACGACCGACCCGTACTTCACGCCGGACGGTATCTCGCGCACCTACGACATGTACTACCGTACCGACCGTCCTTATGACGAGCAGGGCGGCAACTACCAGATCATCACCACCGGTGCCAGCGTGCGCTTTGGTATTCCGTTCAGCGAACTGGACACCATCTATGTGGGCGGCGGTCTGGAAAACACCCGCATCAAGCTGGGCACCAACATGCCCGCAGCCTACCTGGACTACGCCACCCGCTACGGTGACACGAGCCTGAACTTCCCGCTGACCCTGGGTTGGTCGCGTGACAGCCGCGATAGCGCGCTGGCACCTAACTCGGGCCGCTTCCAGAAGCTGAACTCCGAATGGTCGCTGTTTGGCGATGCCCGCTACCTCAAGGGCAACTACCAGATCCAGCAGTACCTGCCACTGAACAAGCGCTACACCATTGCGCTGAACGGTGAAGCCGGCTGGGGCAAGGGCATGGGCGGTAAGGTCTTCCCCGTGTTCAAGAACTACTTCTCCGGTGGTCTGGGCTCGGTGCGCGGCTTTGAGCAGAACACCCTGGGTCCCCGTGACGTGACCGGCGCCACTCTGGGCGGCTCCAAGAAGGTCACCTTGAACGCCGAGTTCATCGGCCCGATGCCGGGTACCGGCAATGACCGCACCTTCCGCTGGTTTGCCTTTGTGGACGCGGGCAATGTCTGGGGTGACGAGCAGGATTTGAAACTTAATGAAATGCGTGCGTCTGCAGGTATCGGGTTGAGCTGGATTTCCCCACTGGGACCGCTGCGTTTGGCGTATGCTCAGCCATTTCGCAAATTCCCAGGCGATAAAATCCAGAAATTGCAATTCCAAATCGGAACATCTTTCTAATGAAAACCGTATCTCGTTCTTTCCCATTGCTGGTGTTGGCAGCAGCGCTGTCTTTTGGCGCTGCGGCGCAGGCCCAAGAGTTCAAGGCAGGTTTTGTCAATACAGATCGCATCTTCCGCGAAGCCAATGCCGCCAAGGCTGCGCAAACCAAGCTGGAGGCCGAGTTCTCCAAGCGTGAAAAAGACCTGCTGGACCAAGGCAATGCCCTGAAGACCGCTGGCGAGAAGTTCGAGCGCGACGCGCCTACGCTGTCCGAAAGCCAGCGCGTGACGCGCCAGCGTCAGCTGGTGGACCAGGACCGTGAATTCCAGCGCAAGCGCCGCGAATTCCAGGAAGACCTCAGCGCCCGCAAGAGCGAAGAGCTGTCCCAGGTGCTGGAGCGCGCCAACAAGGTCGTCAAGCAAGTGGCCGAGCAGGAAAAGTACGATGTGGTGCTGCAAGAAGCCGTCTACATCAACCCCAAGTTCGACATCACCGAAAAGGTTCTGAAGGCCCTGAACGCTTCTGCCCCTGCCAAGTAAGACAGAGGTACGCGTGAGCCTGCAGCTAGTACAGATCATTGAGGTCCTGGGAGGGGCGCTTCAGCAAGGAGATCCAGCGATGGAGATCCAGGCCATTGCCTCGCTCGAAGATGCCGGTCCCCAGGACTTCAGTTTTCTCAGCAATCCCAAGCTGCAAGCCCAGATGCTGGCCTCCAAGGCCGGCTGCATTGCTGTCAGTGCGCAAATGGAGGAGCAGGCGCGCCAGCGTGGCGCCGCCTTCCTGGTGGTGGATAACCCCTACCTCTACTTTGCGCGGCTGACGCAGCTATGGCGCAAGCACCATGCGATACGCCCGGTGCCAGCCGGTATCCACCCGTCTGCGGTGGTGGAAGAGGGTGCCGTCGTGCACCCTTCTGCGTCCATTGGGCCGCTGTGCCACGTGGCCAGCGGAGCCGTCATCGGTGCCGATTCGGTACTGACCTCGCGCGTGACCGTAGGGGCGGACTGTGTGCTGGGTGAACGTGTGCTGGTGCAGCCAGGCGCGGTCATTGGTGGTGACGGCTTTGGCTTTGCCAACGAGCGTGGGCGCTGGATCAAGATTGAGCAACTCGGCGGTGTGCAGATCGGTGACGATGTCGAAATCGGCTCCAACACCTGCATCGATCGCGGAGCACTGCGGGACACCATCATTGCCAATGGCGTGAAGATCGATAACCAGGTGCAAATCGGCCATAACGTCGAGATTGGCGAGCATTCGGCCATGGCCGGCTGCGTCGGCATCGCCGGAAGCGCCAAAATCGGGCGCCAATGCACGATTGGAGGCGCAGGAATGATTCTGGGCCACCTGGAAATCGCCGACAATGTACATATCTCGGCGGCCACCGTGGTCAGTCGTTCGATCAGGCAGCCGGGTCAGTACACCGGCTTCTTCCCCATCGACGACAATGGCAGCTGGGAAAAGAACGCCGCTACCCTAAAACATCTCCATGCGTTGAGGGACCGAATCAAGGCCTTGGAGCAAACTCAGAAAAACGGCTAAGCCGAGTTCACAATGATGGATATTCAAGCAATTCTCAAGCAGCTGCCTCACCGCTACCCCTTCTTGCTGGTGGATCGCGTGCAAGAGCTTGAGCGCAACACTCGCATCAAGGCGATCAAGAACGTCACGTTCAACGAGCCGTTCTTCACCGGTCACTTCCCGGGCCGCCCTGTCATGCCGGGCGTGCTGATCCTGGAAGCGCTGGCCCAGGCGGCCGGCCTGCTGGCCTTTGATGCCATGGGCCAGGTGCCCGATGAGAACAATATCTACTACTTCGTCGGTATCGACTCGGCGCGCTTCAAGCGCCCGGTGGTGCCAGGAGACCAGCTGGTGCTGGAGATCACCATTGACCGCGTGCGCGGCGGTATCTGGAAGTTCAATGCCGTGGCCAGCGTGGAAGGCGAAGTCGCCGCAGAAGCACAGCTGATGTGCACCATGCGCCACGTGGAATAACGGTAGATGACGGCGGTCAGTCCTATCCACCCCACGGCGATCGTTGACCCTGCGGCCCAGTTGCACCCTACGGTGTCAGTTGGGCCGTACGCAGTTATTGGCCCCCAGGTTTGCATTGGCGCCCACACCAAGGTGGGTGCGCACACTGTGATCGAGGGCATCACCACGATCGGTGAATCCAATGTGATCCATTCGCATGCCGCGCTCGGCGGCATGCCGCAGGACAAGAAGTACGCTGGCGAGCCGACCCGCTTGGAGATCGGCGACCGCAACACCATCCGCGAGTTCTGCACCTTCAACACCGGTACCGCCCAGGATGGCGGCGTGACCCGTGTCGGCGACGACAACTGGATCATGGCCTATGTGCATATTGCGCATGACTGCCAGGTCGGCAACCAGACTATTCTTGCCAACAATGCCACCCTGGCCGGTCACGTGCATGTGGCCGACTGGGCCATCATTGGCGGCCTGTCGGGCGTGCACCAGTTCACCAAGGTCGGTGCCCATGTGATGGCCGGTTTTGCCAGCCATATCAGCCAGGATGTGCCCCCGTTCTGCATGGTCGACGGCCACCCGCTGGCCGTGCGCGGCCTGAACCTGGAAGGCCTGCGCCGGCGCGGCTTCAGCGCCGAGCGGCTGGCGGTCATCAAGCAGGCCTACCGGTTGCTGTACCGCAGCGGCCTGACCTTGCAGGCGGCGGTTGAAGCGCTGGACAACCTGCAGGGCAGCTGCGAGGCTGAAGCCCAGGCCGATGTCCAGCTGATGCTCGACTTCCTGCAGCAATCCAAACGCGGCATCGTGCGCTGATGCCCGCGCCTGCCGATATGAACCCGCACCACGACCTGTTTTTGGCCATGGTGGCCGGCGAGACCTCCGGCGACCTGCTCGCCGGCTTGGTGCTGCAGGGCCTGGCTGCGGATTTTCCCGGCATGCGCTCGGCCGGTATTGGCGGCCCGCGCATGGCCCAGGCCGGCTTTGATGCCTGGTGGCCCAGCGAGCGCCTGGCCGTGCATGGCTACAGTGCCGAGCTGCTGCGCCGCATCTGGGGTATTTTGCGCATCCGCAAGCAGTTGGTGCAGCGTCTGACGGCGGAACCGCCCCGGCTGTTTGTCGGCGTCGATGCGCCCGATTTCAACCTGGGTGTCGAAGAGCGCTTGCGCGCCCAGGGCATCAAGACGGTGCACTTTGTCTGCCCCTCGATCTGGGCCTGGCGCCCTGAGCGGGTCGAGAAGATCCGCCGCTCGGCTGATCACGTGCTCTGCATTTTTCCGTTTGAGCCGGCCTTGCTGGCCCAGCACGGTATTGCCGGCACCTATGTCGGTCATCCGCTGGCCAATGTGATTCCGCTGCAGCCCAATCGCGCCGCGGCACGCCAGCAGCTCGGCTTGCCGTTGCAGGGCGAAGTGCTGGCCGTGCTGCCCGGCAGCCGCGCCTCGGAGGTCAGCTACATCGCCAAGCCATTCTTTCTGGCCGCTGCGCGCCTTTTGCAGGCGCGACCTTCGCTTACAATCGTCGTCCCTGCCGTTCCGGCTTTGCGCGCACGCATTGATGCGCTGGCTGCTGAATGCGGGATATTGGATCGCATCCGCGTGCTCGATGGCCAGTCGCATCTGGCGCTGGAGGCCTGTGACTGCACCTTGATCGCCAGCGGTACCGCCACCTTGGAGGCGGCGCTGTTCAAGCGGCCCATGGTCATCAGCTACCACATGCATGCCATCAGCTGGCGTTTGATGCGCCGCAAGCAGCTGCAGCCCTGGGTGGGCTTGCCCAATATCCTGTGCCAAGACTTTGTCGTGCCCGAGCTGCTGCAAGAGGCGGCGACGCCCGAAGCCTTGGCCGATGCGGTGGCGCAATGGTTGGACGCGCCACGCCTTGATCCAGCACGCCTGGCCCAGTTGGAGCAGCGTTTTCATGACCTGCACCTGGAACTGCGCAGGGATACCCCAAAGCTTGCTGCCGATGCCATCCAAAAAATTCTCTCTGCCTGACCAGGCCTCCTTGCCCTGGCATCCGCCGGGCTTGGTTGCGGGTGTGGACGAGGCAGGGCGGGGGCCGTTGGCGGGCCCGGTGGTGGCTGCGGCCGTCATTCTGGATGAGCGCTCCCCCATTGCCGGACTGGCTGATTCGAAGAAGCTCACGGCGCGTGCCCGCGAGCGTCTCTACGACGAGATCTGTGGCAAGGCGCTGTGCTGCTCGATTGCGCAGGCCACGGTCGAAGAGGTCGATGGCCTCAATATCCTGCAAGCGACGATGCTGGCCATGCAGCGCGCAGTCAACGGTCTGCGCCTCAAGCCGGTGCGGGTGCTGGTCGACGGCAACCGCATTCCGCGCCTGGATATGCCGGCCGAGGCCATCGTCAAGGGTGATGCGCTGGTGCAAGCCATCTCGGCCGCATCGATCCTGGCCAAGGTGCACCGCGATCGCTGGTGCCAGGATATCGACCGGCTCTACCCGCAGTACGGCTTTGCCGCACACAAGGGCTACGGCACCGCTGTGCACTTGGCGGCGCTGCAGAGCTTTGGTGCCTGTCCGGAGCACCGGCGCTCCTTCTCGCCGGTGGCCCAGGTGATGGCCGTCGTCAAGACCGGCGCCTGAACCTCCGTCAACGCTGTTGCAGGCGCGATGCCTGTGCAAAGGAATCATCTGTGTCCCCTGCTGAGCACCCACCCGTTTTTATCCAGTCGCGTGACAATGCCTTGGTCAAGGACCTGCGCCGTTTGATGGAAGAGGGCGCGGCCTACCGCAAGCAGGGGCGTTACTGGATCGAAGGCGACCACCTCTGCCGTGCAGCGCTGACGCGTGGCGTCAAGCCAGCGGTGGCCGTGTTCTCCGAGAAATTCTGGCAGTCGCCCGAGAACGTCTATGCCCGTGCGGCCGCCCGCAACATCGTCATCGACACTGCCTTGTTCGTCAGCCTCAGCCCGCTGCCGTCGCCGGCACCCTTCGGCTTTTTGATGGACCTGCCCACGCAGCAAACGGGTATCCAGCCCGGTGTGGCCGCGGTGGTGCTGGATCGCGTACAGGATGCTGGCAATGTGGGTTCCATCTTGCGCAGTGCCTCGGCCTTTGGTTTTGGCCAGGTGATTGCGCTCAAGGGATCGGCGGCGCTGTGGAGCGGCAAGGTGCTGCGTGCCGGCATGGGCGCGCATTTTGCGCTGCACCTGGTCGAGAATGCCTCGCAGGAAGACGTGCTGGCCCTGCAGCAGCCGCTGCTGGTCACCAGCTCACACCAGGGCGATTGGTTGCACCGCGCCGCCTTGCCCTGGCCCTGCACCTGGGTCATGGGGCATGAGGGGCAGGGCGTGTCTGAGCCCCTGCAGGCTGCAGCCCACCAGCACATCCGCATCACCCAGCCTGGGGGCGAGGAGTCGCTCAACGTGGGTGCGGCCGCGGCCATTTGCCTGCATGCCAGTGCGGCGGCGCGTGCGGATTGATGCGGCGATAGGCTGCTGCTGAGGCGCAGGTAATTCAGTGATAACGAGTATGCGCTTTGCGTATTTTCTCCGTTGCTACTACGCTCTGTGTTGGTGTGCTGCTGCGCAGAGTGTGTAATTTTTAGCGATTTGACCCTCAAATCATCCCCTGCGTCCACTCAGATTGCAGCTTGCACGCTACAATGGGTGGCTTTCAAGTAATCACGTCGCCCGGCTGCACTCAAAGCAATCTCTCATAAGCACAGTCTTCGCGGTGATCCTCAGGGACACCACAGACTCCGGGCGACCCGTAACCATCCGGAGAACCCAGTGTTTTTGTCTCAACAGAGCGCGTTTCCTCCCGCCATCCTGGCGCTCGCAGACGGCACGGTCTTTATTGGCAACTCAATCGGTGCGCAAGGCACCACGACCGGCGAAGTGGTGTTCAACACCGCGATGACCGGTTACCAGGAAATCCTCACGGACCCCAGCTACTGCCAGCAGATCGTGACACTCACGTATCCGCACATCGGCAACTACGGGATCAATGCGGAAGATATTGAGTCCGACAAAGTCTTTGCTGCTGGCCTGATCATCAAGAATCTGCCACTGCTGGCCAGCAATTTCCGAAGCACGGAAACCTTGTCGGAATACCTGGTCCGTAGCAAGACGGTCTCCATCGCTAACATCGATACCCGCAAGCTCACCCGCCTGCTGCGCGACAAGGGTGCGCTAAACGGCGCCATTGTCGGTCTGGCTGCTGGCGAGCAAGTCTCGCAAGCGCGCATCGATGAGGCCATCGCCGCCGCCCAGGCCGCGCCCAGCATGAAGGGTCTGGACCTGGCCAAGGTGGTCAGCGTGTCGCAGTCCTATGAATGGGTGCAGACCGAGTGGCAACTGGCGCGCGCCGATGGCACGCCCGGCTACGGCAAGCTGCAGGACCATGCCTTCCATGTGGTCGCCTATGACTACGGCGTCAAGAAGAACATCCTGCGCATGTTGGCCGAGCGCGGCTGCCGCGTGACCGTGGTGCCCGCCCAGACGCCTGCGGCCGAAGTGCTGAAGTACCAGCCCGATGGCGTCTTCCTGTCCAATGGCCCTGGCGATCCAGAGCCTTGCGACTACGCGATCGACGCTGCGCGCACGATCATGGACAGCGGCGTGCCGACCTTCGGCATCTGCCTGGGCCACCAGATCATGGCGCTGGCCTGCGGTGCCAAGACCTTCAAGATGCAAAACAGCCACCACGGTGCCAACCATCCGGTCAAGGATCTGGACTCGGGCCGTGTCTGCATCACCAGCCAGAACCATGGCTTTGCCGTGGACCTGGACACCCTGCCGGCCAACACCCGCGCCACGCATGTGAGCCTGTTCGATGGCACCTTGCAGGGCATGGAGCGCACCGACCGTCCGGCCTTCTGCTTCCAGGGTCACCCTGAAGCCTCGCCAGGCCCGCATGATGTGTCGTACCTGTTCGACCGTTTTGTGAAGCTGATGCGCGAGCACAAGAAGGCCTGATGCCAGGCGCCTTTCGCCACCGCGCAAGCCCGCGCACGATGAACCCAAGGAATATGCTGCCGTGAAACTGTTTTCTTTTCCTGTCGCCACCCTCGAGAAAGCGATCAGCAAGCGCATCATGACCTTGTCGCCTGAGCACAAGGAGTGGTTCATGGCGCGCTGGCAGCAAAAGCCCTATAAAAAATCTTTCCTCGACAACAAGGCCTTGCCCCTGGTGACCATCGTGTCCAAGTGCAAGTCCATGTCGGACGAGGACTTCGACCAGGTGATGGCCGAGTGGGACGCCAAGTTCTACGAAGCTGAGGCGCAGGTACTGCGCCCCATGGTGCAAGGGGATGGTCTGCTGCAGCTGATGCAGAAGAACCTGCCCGAGGCCCGTGTCCTGGCCATTTTGAACAAATTAGATACCGACCGCGTATAAACCCAGCGCTCGGCGGCTGCCCAACAGACAGCCAGCCAGCGCGCGCGACTGCAAGGCGAGCCTCATGTCTAAACGCACCGATCTCAAAAGCATTCTCATCATTGGCGCTGGCCCGATCATCATCGGCCAGGCCTGCGAATTCGACTACTCCGGCGTGCAAGCCTGCAAGGCGCTGCGCGAGGAGGGCTACAAGGTCATCCTGATCAACAGCAACCCTGCGACGATCATGACCGACCCGGCCACAGCCGATGTCACCTATATCGAGCCCATCACCTGGCAGACGGTCGAGAAGATCATCGCCAAGGAGCGCCCCGATGCGATCCTGCCCACCATGGGTGGCCAGACCGCGCTGAACTGCGCGCTGGACTTGTGGAAGAACGGCGTGCTCGACAAGTACAAGGTCGAGCTGATCGGCGCCAAGCCCGAAGCCATCGACAAGGCCGAAGACCGCCTCAAGTTCAAGGACGCGATGACCAAGATCGGGCTGGGCTCGGCCCGCTCGGGTATCGCGCACAGCATGGACGAGGCCTGGGATGTGCAACGCCAGGTGGGCTTCCCCACCGTGATCCGCCCCAGCTTCACCCTGGGCGGCACCGGCGGCGGTATTGCCTACAACCCTGAAGAATTCGAAGTCATCTGCAAGCGCGGTCTGGAGGCGTCGCCTACCAACGAGCTGCTGATCGAAGAATCGCTGCTGGGCTGGAAAGAGTACGAGATGGAAGTGGTGCGCGACACCGCCGACAACTGCATCATCGTCTGCTCGATCGAAAACCTGGATCCCATGGGCGTGCACACCGGTGACTCGATCACCGTGGCCCCTGCGCAGACCCTGACTGACAAGGAATACCAGATCCTGCGCAATGCCTCGCTGGCTGTGCTGCGCGAGATCGGTGTGGACACCGGCGGCTCCAACGTGCAGTTCTCGATCAACCCCAAGGATGGCCGCATGGTCGTCATTGAGATGAACCCGCGCGTTTCGCGTTCGTCGGCACTGGCCTCCAAGGCCACGGGTTTCCCGATTGCCAAGATCGCCGCCAAGCTGGCCGTGGGCTTCACCCTCGACGAACTGAAGAACGACATCACCGGTGGCAAGACCCCCGCGTCGTTCGAGCCGACCATCGACTACGTGGTCACCAAGATCCCGCGTTTCGCCTTCGAGAAATTCCCGACGGCCGACAACCGCCTGACCACGCAGATGAAGTCCGTGGGCGAAGTGATGGCCATGGGCCGTACCTTCCAGGAATCCTTCCAGAAAGCCCTGCGCGGACTGGAAGTGGGCGTGGACGGCATGAACGAAAAAACCCAGGACCGCGAGATTCTGGAAAAGGAACTGGGCGAGCCCGGTCCCGACCGTATCTGGTATGTGGGCGATGCCTTTGCCGCCGGCTGGTCGCTGGACGAAGTGCACAATATCACCAAGATCGACAAGTGGTTCCTGGTGCAGATCGAAGAGATCATCAAGCTGGAACTGGCACTGGACAAGCACACCGAAGCCCAGGGCGATGACAAGGCGCTGGCCGCACTGTCGGCCGACGATCTGCGCAGCCTCAAGCAAAAGGGCTTCTCGGACCGCCGCCTGGCCAAGCTGCTGCACACCAGCGACAAGGCCGTGCGCGAAGCACGCCATGCGCTGAATGTGCGCCCCGTGTTCAAGCGCGTCGACACCTGCGCGGCCGAGTTTTCGACCAACACGGCCTACATGTACTCGACCTACGACGAAGAGTGCGAAGCCCAGCCCAGCGACAAGAAGAAGATCATGGTGCTTGGTGGCGGCCCCAACCGCATCGGCCAGGGCATCGAGTTCGACTACTGCTGCGTGCACGCAGCGCTCGCGATGCGCGAAGATGGTTATGAAACCATCATGGTCAACTGCAACCCTGAAACCGTGTCGACCGACTACGACACCTCGGACCGCCTGTACTTCGAGCCCGTGACTCTGGAAGACGTGCTGGAAATCGTGGCCGTTGAAAAGCCCGTGGGCGTGATCGTGCAGTACGGTGGCCAGACCCCGCTGAAGCTGGCCCTGGCGCTGGAAGAAGCCGGTGTGCCTATCGTCGGCACTACGCCGGACATGATCGATGCGGCTGAAGACCGTGAGCGTTTCCAGCAGATGCTGCAGACCCTGAACCTGCGCCAACCGCCCAACGCCACCGCACGTACCGAAACGCAGGCGATGGAACATGCCCGCGAGCTGGGCTACCCACTGGTGGTGCGCCCCAGCTATGTGCTGGGTGGCCGCGCGATGGAAATCGTGCACGAAGAGCGCGACCTGGAGCGCTACATGCGTGAAGCGGTCAAGGTCTCCAACGACTCGCCCGTGCTGCTGGACCATTTCCTGTCCAACGCCATCGAATGCGATGTGGACTGCGTGCGTGACCGCACCGGCAAGGTCTTCATCGGCGGCGTGATGGAGCATATCGAGCAAGCGGGCGTGCACTCCGGTGACTCGGCCTGCTCGCTGCCTCCTTACTACCTGAGCAAGGCGACGGTGGACGAGATCAAGCGCCAGACCGCAGCCATGGCCGAAGGCCTGAACGTGGTGGGCCTGATGAACGTGCAGTTCGCGATCCAGGAGCGCGACGGCAAGGACATCATCTATGTGCTGGAAGTGAATCCTCGCGCTTCGCGTACCGTGCCGTTTGTCTCCAAGGCCACTGGCATCCAGCTGGCTAAGGTGGCAGCACGCTGCATGGTGGGCGATACGCTCGAAGAGCAGGGCATCACCAAGGAAGTGACGCCACCGTACTTCAGCGTCAAGGAAGCCGTGTTCCCCTTCGTCAAGTTCCCCGGTGTGGACACCATCCTCGGCCCCGAGATGAAGTCCACCGGTGAAGTGATGGGCGTGGGCAAGACCTTTGGCGAAGCCTATGTGAAGAGCCAATTGGGCGCAGGCACCAAGCTGCCACGCTCGGGCAAGGTGTTCCTGACCGTGAAGAACGCCGACAAGCCACGCGCTGTGCAAGTGGCCAAGGAGCTGGCCAGCATGGGCTTCCAGCTCTGCGCCACCCGAGGTACCGCTGCTGCGATTGCCGATGCCGGCATTGAAGTGCAGACGGTCAACAAGGTGACCGAGGGCCGCCCCCACATCGTGGACATGATCAAGAACAATGAAATTGCGATGGTCATCAACACCGTGGAAGAGCGCCGCAACGCCATTGCCGACTCGCGTGCCATCCGTACCAGCGCGCTGCTGGCCCGCGTGACCACGTTCACAACCATCTTTGGTGCCGAGGCTGCGGTAGAAGGCCTGCGCAACATGGATGATCTGGATGTGCACTCGGTGCAGGAGCTGCACGCCAGCCTGCAGCACTGATCGCATCGCCGTTTGCCGATTTTTGTTGCAAGGCTCAAAAATCGGCATAATAGAGACTGCCTCGCAACCGCCGCGCTCCCCAGCGCGGCGGTTTGCTTTTGAACCCCCGCCGCTTAGCAGGCGGATGCCTACCAGGTGCCAGCCACAGTGCTGGCATCGCGACTGTTTGTGGAGACCGAGATGGCCACTATCCCAATTACCAAGCGCGGTGCAGAAAAGCTCAAAGAAGAGCTGCAACGCCTCAAGACCGTGGATCGCCCAGGCGTTATTGCGGCCATTGCGGAAGCCCGCTCGCATGGCGATTTGAGCGAAAACGCCGAATACGATGCGGCCAAAGACCGCCAAGGCTTTATTGAAGGCCGTATTCAGGAAGTGGAGGCCAAGCTGTCGGCCGCCCAGATCATTGACCCCTCGCAGCTCGACGCGGGTGGCAAGGTGGTGTTTGGTGCAACGGTGGACCTGGCCGATGAGGACAGTGGCGATCCGGTGACCTACCAGATCGTGGGCGAAGACGAGGCCGACCTCAAGCAAGGCTTGATCAATGTCTCCAGCCCGATTGCCCGCGCACTGATCGGCAAGGAAGAGGGCGATACCGCCGTCGTCCAGGCCCCCGGTGGCGAGCGCCGCTACGAAGTCGTAGCCGTACGCTACCTCTAAAAACCTACCGCTGTCGCGCACCGAGCCCGCCATGAAAAACCGCCTGCCCGTTTTCGCCGCTGCCCTGTGGTGGGGCAGTCTGTCGGCCATTGGCTTCATGGCCGTGCCCATGCTGTTTGCCAACCTGCCGCAGGCATCGATGGCCGGCTTCATGGCTGCCAAGCTGTTTGCGGCGCAGACCTGGGTCTCGCTGGCCTGCGGCCTGCTGCTGCTGGTGCTGGCCAAGGACAAGGCCAGCAACACCATTCAGCCCTGGGCCCGCGCGGCGCTGGGCTTTGTGCTGGCCGGCATGCTGATGGCACTGGTGGTGCAATACGGCGTATCGCCCAAGATTGTGCAGCGCGAGAACCTCAAGTTCTGGCATGGCCTGGGCACCTTGCTGTATGCACTGCAATGGCTGTGCGCTGCTCTTGTGCTGTGGCGGACATCCGCACCCGCATCGCGGGCTTGATCTGGCCCAAGGCGATTGCCCGCCGCCGCGCTACACTGGGCGGGCCATGCAATCTCCCATCGTTCCCATCGACGCCACTGACTGGCGCAACACACCGGGCCGTCCGGAATGGACGGCCGCCGTTGAATCCGGCAAGGTGCTGTATTTCCCCCAACTTGCGTTTGCGCTCTCCGACCAGGAGAAGACGCTGCTGCGCCCCGATGTGCGCGATCCCAAGTCGCGCAACATCAGCCTGAATGTGGACGGCAGCATGAAGGGCGTGGCCGGCGATGCTGCCACGCAGGCGGCCGTTGCAGCCATGGTCACGCGTTTTCGGGAGCAGGCTACGGCGCTGATCGCCGGCCTGTTCCCCGACTACATGCCGCTGGTGCGCATGGCGCCCACGAGCTACCGGCCGTCGCAGGTGGAGACCCGCGCCCAATCCTGGCGTGCCGATGACAAGCGCATGCATGTGGACGCCTTTCCATCGCGGCCCAATTACGGCGAGCGCATTCTGCGTGTGTTCAGCAATGTGAACCCCGATGGCCAGCCCCGGGTCTGGCGCGTGGGTGAGCCTTTCGAGGATGTGGCGCGCAAGTTCTTGCCACGCGCCAAGCCCTATGTGGCTTGGCAGGCCAAGGCGCTGGCCATGCTGCATGTGACCAAATCACTTCGCAGCGAATACGACCACCTGATGCTGCAGCTGCACGATGGCATGAAGGGCGACATGGACTACCAGCGCAATGCGCCGCAGGAGACCGTGCCCTTTGCCGCCGGCTCCAGCTGGGTCTGCTTTTCGGACCAGGCGGTGCATGCCGTCATGTCGGGCCAGTACATGCTGGAGCAGACGTTCTTCTTGCCGCCGGGCAAGGAGTACAACCCGGAAGCGAGCCCGCTGGCGATCTTGACGCGCATGCAAGGCCATGCGCTGGTGGCGGCGGACCAGCGCTAAGCCTGCTGAACCAAAGCCTACGGCAGGCCACAAAAAAGGCGTTGATCTGAGAGATCAACGCCTTTGGTTTTTATGCGTAGCCTGGTTCAGCCCCAGGCCTTTTCGATCCAGCGGGCGGGCTGGATATGGTGGAAGCGCTTATTGCGCAAACCTTGCAAGGCATCGGGCGGGTTGACCTCGCCGTGGAAGATGACGATGCGCGCATCCGCGGGCGGCAGCGGCTCTTTCCAGTAGTTGCTCGGCCAGGCAGGGATGCAGTAGTACTTGAAGCTTGGGCACCAGGCGGCAGGCCAGTAATCGAGCTTGCCCTGCTGGTGCAGGAAGTGCGACAGGTATTCCTGCTCATTGCGGTACTGGGCGCGCAGTTGCTCGGTGTTGGCTCGGAAGTTGACCAGCACATCGGCATGGGCACCCAAGGTAAAGCGGTAGACCGAGGAGTTGCCGACAATGCGTTTGCCAAAGCGCCAAAAGCGCGGGTAGTCATGGATGATGCGAAATTCACCCGGCAGGGTGAAGAACTCATCCAGGCTGCCGACGATCACCACATCCAGGTCCAGGAACAGCGCCTGGCCTTGGAGGCCATACAGATCCTGCTCGAAGGTGGTGAGCTTTTTCCAGGCGCCATCGCGCTGGCCGGGGGCCAGCTGGATGTTCAGGTCCGGAATCGGGTGGCATTCCACTTCGCTGCGAATCCCTTGCGTGTCATCGGTCAGGCAGACAAAGCGAAAATCGCCACTCAGATGGCGGCGAACCATGGCGTACAGCCGATTGACATAGTCGGGGCCATATTTGGTACCCCATTTCATGCAAAGGATGTGGCGATCGGTCACACTAGCTGCCCTGCTGCTTTTTGATCGACTTTTGCTTGGGCTTGGCGCGCTTGACCTGGCCGCCGGCCGTCAGGCGCTGGTTGCCCAGGATGCGGATCTGCTTGACCTCGGGCTTTTGCCAGACGTTCTTGCTGAACTTGAGCACCTTGACTTCGCGCGGACCGGCCTTGCGGTCTTCGTCGAGCTGCTTTTCCTTCTCGGGCATCGGGCGCCACAGGACCAGCAGCTTGCCGATGTGCTGGATAGGCGCGGCATTGAGCGAGTCGGTCAGCTTCAGGAAGATGGCTTCGCGGTTGGCGCGGTCATCGGAGAAAACACGGATTTTGATCAGGCCATGGGCATTCAGGGCCAGGTCGACCTCTTTTTCGACGGCTTCGGTCAAGCCGTCACCGCCAATCAGAACCACGGGGTCAAGGTGGTGGGCTTCGGCGCGGTGCTCGCGACGTTGGGCGGGAGTAAGTTGTATTTGGGGCATAGCCCGTATTATCGGGGCTCCCGGGAGAAAACATGAAAGTAAGTACTAAAACCAAGAAGGTCAACAAGACTTGGCTCAATCAGCACATCAATGACCCCTATGTGCGGGCAGCGCAAAAAGACGGTTACCGCGCCCGTGCGGTCTACAAGCTCAAGGAAATCGATGAGCACTTCAAGCTGATCCGGCCGGGAGATGTGGTGGTCGATCTGGGCTCCACGCCGGGTGCCTGGAGCCAGTATGTGCGCCGCCGCCTCTCGCCCGATGGCGCTGCGGTGGGCGAACTCAACGGGGCCATCATCGGGCTGGACATGCTGCCGATGGAGCCGATCGAGGGCGTGGACTTCATCCTGGGCGATTTTCGCGAGCAGGAAGTGCTGGACCAGCTGGAGAGCACCTTGGCCAAGCGCCGCGTCGATGTGGTGATCTCGGACATGGCCCCCAATCTGTCAGGCGTGGAGAATGTGGATGCTGCCCGCATCGCCCACCTGATCGAGCTGGCGGTGGAATTTACCTGCCAGCACATGAAGCCCGAGGGCACCTTGGTGGTCAAGCTGTTCCATGGCAGTGGTTACTCGCAGCTGGTGGATTTGTTCAAGCAGACCTTCCAGGTGGTCAAGCCTTACAAGCCCAAGGCCTCGCGCGACAAATCCTCGGAAACCTATTTGATCGGCATCCGCCTCAAACCAGAGGCGCAGCGCTGAGCAAAAACGCCCTGACCGGGAGCAGGGATGTTTTGAAGCCGCTTAAACACTGAGACAATAGGCTTACTGAGCAATCCTGCGTGCCACCAAGGGGAAAGCGCAAGCCATTACCCTTGAAAGTCCTAAAATAGTGCATATCTGACATAGCAGATTCTGTGTCTTTCCTGATTTCCTACTACTGGAGCCCCCTTGAACAATCAGTGGTTTTCTAAGATCGCCGTATGGCTTGTCATTGCCATGGTGCTGTTCACCGTGTTCAAGCAATTGGACAACCGTTCAGGCGCCAGCGCGAACAAGATCCCGTATTCCGAGTTTTTGCAAGACGTCCGCAATGGCCGCATCAAGACCGCGACCCTGCAGGAAAGCCCTGCCGGCACGGTGATCACGGCGACCACGGGCGATGATCGCAAGCTCCAGACCACGGCGACCTACATGGACCGTGGCCTGATTGGCGACCTGATCAACAACAACGTCAAGTTTGACGTGAAGGAGCGCGAAGAAGGCTCCCTGCTGATGAGCCTGCTGATCAGCTGGGGCCCGATGCTGCTGCTGATCGGCGTCTGGGTCTACTTCATGCGCCAGATGCAAGGCGGTGGCAAGGGCGGTGCGTTCAGCTTTGGCAAGTCCAAGGCGCGCATGCTCGACGAAAACAACAACAGCGTCACCTTTGCCGATGTGGCCGGTTGCGACGAGGCCAAGGAAGAAGTCAAGGAAGTCGTCGACTTCCTGAAGGACCCCAACAAGTTCCAAAAGCTGGGCGGCCGTATCCCCCGTGGTCTGCTGCTGGTCGGCCCTCCTGGCACTGGTAAGACCCTGCTGGCCAAGTCCATTGCGGGCGAAGCCAAGGTGCCTTTCTTCTCGATCTCCGGCTCCGACTTCGTCGAAATGTTCGTTGGCGTGGGCGCTGCCCGTGTGCGCGACATGTTCGAGAACGCCAAGAAGAATGCGCCTTGCATCATCTTCATCGACGAAATCGACGCCGTCGGCCGCCAGCGTGGCGCCGGCATGGGCGGTGGCAACGATGAGCGCGAGCAGACCCTGAACCAGATGCTGGTCGAGATGGATGGTTTTGAGACCAATATGGGCGTGATCGTGGTGGCTGCCACCAACCGTCCCGACATTCTCGATGCCGCCTTGCTGCGTCCCGGCCGTTTTGACCGCCAGGTGTATGTGACCCTGCCTGATGTGCGTGGCCGCGAACAGATCCTGAACGTGCACATGCGCAAGATCCCCGTGGGCCAGGATGTGAACCCCAACATCATCGCCCGTGGCACGCCCGGCATGTCCGGTGCCGATCTGGCCAACCTCTGCAACGAGGCTGCGCTGATGGCTGCCCGCCGCAACGCACGCACCGTGGAGATGCAGGACTTTGAAAAGGCCAAGGACAAGATCTTCATGGGCCCAGAGCGCAAGTCTGCGGTGATGGACCCCGAAGAGCTGAAGAACACCGCCTACCACGAAGCCGGCCATGCGCTGATCGGCAAGCTGCTGCCCAAGTGCGATCCGGTGCACAAGGTCACCATCGTGCCGCGTGGCCGTGCGCTGGGTGTGACTTTCACCCTGCCTGAGAAGGACCGCTATGGTTACGACAAGGAATGGGCGCTGAGCCGTATCGCCATGCTGTTTGGTGGCCGGATTGCCGAAGAGGTCTTCATGAACCAGATGACCACCGGCGCATCGGACGACTTCAACAAGGCGACCCAGCTGGCGCGTGACATGGTGACCCGCTACGGCATGACCGATGCGCTGGGCCCAATGGTCTACGCTGAGCAAGAGGGCGAGCCCTTCCTGGGCCGCTCGATGAGCAAGCCCAGCAATATCAGCGAAGAGACCATGCAGAAGGTCGACGCCGAAGTGCGCCGCATCATCGACGAGCAGTACAGCCTGGCGCGTCGCCTGATCGAAGAGCACAGCGACAAGATGCATGCGATGGCCAAGGCCATGCTGGAATGGGAAACCATCGATGCCGAGCAGCTGGACGACATCATGGCTGGCAAGGCACCCCGTCCTCCGAAGGACTGGACGCCACGCAACCCACCGTCGAGCAGCAATGACGGCGGCGCAGGCGGCAGCCCCACCGTGGTGACGGAGCCTGCACACAACGCCGTCTGATCGCGATAGACAGCACCGAAAAGCGCTCTTGCCGAGCGCTTTTTTTATTTGGACAAGGACCCCTCTGATGCGCCCCTGGCAAACCACCCGCTTTCGTATTGACCTGACCCAGCCGCAGGTGATGGGCATCGTCAATGTCACGCCGGATTCGTTCTCGGACGGCGGCAGCCATGAGGGCGTCTCGGCCGCGATGATCCATGCGGAAAAGCTGCTGAGCGATGGCGCGCATATCCTGGATATTGGTGGCGAATCCACCCGCCCGGGCAGCCCGGCCGTGCCCTTGGATGAGGAACTGCGCCGCGTGCTGCCGGTGGTCAAGGCGGCCGTGGCCCTGCAGGTGCCCATCTCCGTCGATACCTACAAGCCCGAGGTGATGCAGGCCGTGCTGGATTTGGGCGCCGACATCATAAACGACATCTGGGCGCTGCGCCAGCCCGGCGCGCAGGCCGTGGTGGCCGGCCACCCGCAATGCGGCGTCTGCCTGATGCACATGCATGCCAACCCCCAGACCATGCACCAGCAGCACATGGTGGCAGAGGGCGATGTGGCGGCCGAGGTGCTGGACTTTTTGCAGACCCAGACGCGAAGCCTGGAGACGCTGGGCGTGCAGACCGAGCGCATCGTCTGGGATGCCGGCACCGGCTTTGGCAAAAGCCTGTGCCAGAACTTTGCGCTACTGCAGCAGCAACCGCGCCTGGCAGCGGCCGGCTACCCGCTGCTGGCGGGCTGGTCGCGCAAGGGATCGCTGGGCAAGGTGACGGGGCGCGTGGTGGGCGAGCGCATGCCCGCCAGCATTGCAGCGGCGCTGCTGTCGGTCGAGCATGGTGCGGCCATTGTGCGCGTGCATGATGTGCGCGAAACCTGCGATGCACTGGCCGTGCTGCAGGCCATGCGCGCACCGCAAACTTTGGATACGCAGGGCTGACGCGGTTTGCGGCTGGCATAGTGGGTCTGGCGCTACACTGCTATGGCGCCAGGCACCGCCGATGGCGCGTTTTGGCTCTCTCCCTGGCCCCTAACAACAAAGAACACTATGGCACGACAGTATTTTGGAACCGATGGCATCCGTGGCACGGTAGGCAAGCCACCGATCACCCCTGACTTTGTGCTGCGCCTGGGCCATGCCGTGGGCCGGGTGCTGCGCCGCGAGCAGGAAAGCCCGACGGTGCTGATCGGCAAGGACACGCGCATCTCGGGCTATATGCTTGAAAGCGCGCTGGAGTCGGGCCTCAACTCTGCCGGCGTCGATGTGGTGCTGCTGGGCCCCTTGCCGACCCCGGGCGTGGCCTACCTGACGCGCGCCCAGCGTGCCAGCCTGGGTGTGGTCATCAGTGCCAGCCACAACCCCTTTGACGACAACGGCATCAAGTTCTTCAGCGCCGAGGGCGCCAAGCTGCCCGACAGTTGGGAAGAGTCGGTGGAAGCGGCGCTGATGGAGGGCTTTGACTGGGTGCCATCCGATGCCCTGGGCAAGGCCCGCCGCTTGGATGATGCGCCTGGCCGCTATATCGAGTTCTGCAAGAGCACCTTTGACCATCGGCTGACCCTGCGCGGCCTCAAGATCGTCGTCGATGCGGCGCATGGCGCGGCCTACCATATTGCGCCCAAGGTGTTCCATGAGCTGGGCGCCGAGGTCATCACCATTGGCTGCAACCCCGATGGCCTCAACATCAACCAGGATGTGGGTGCCACCCACCCCGATGCGCTGGTGCGCTCGGTACGCTCCAATGGCGCCGATCTGGGTGTGGCGCTTGATGGCGATGCCGATCGGCTGCAGCTGGTCGATGCCAAGGGCCGGCTCTACAACGGTGATGAGCTGCTCTACCTGATGGCCATGGACCGCCTGCGCCGGGGCAAGAAAGTGCCGGGTGTCGTGGGCACCTTGATGACCAACCTGGCGGTGGAAACCGCCCTGCAAAAGCAGGGCGTGGAGCTGGTGCGTGCCAAGGTGGGTGACCGCTATGTGCTCGAAGAGCTGCAGCGCCGCAACTGGGTGCTGGGTGGAGAAAGCTCAGGCCACCTGCTGGCGCTGGACAAGCACACGACGGGCGATGGGCTGGTGAGCGCCCTGCAGGTGCTGCAGGCCTGCGTGAGCCGCAACCAGAGTGTGGCCGAGCAGCTCGATGGTGTGGAGCTCTGCCCGCAGGTGCTGCTCAATGTGCGGCTGCAGCCCGGCCAGGACTGGCGCAACAACAGCCAGCTGTTCGAGCTGGAGCGCAGCATCACCGAAGACTTTGCCGGCCAGGGCCGGGTGCTGATCCGCGCCAGTGGCACCGAGCCGCTGCTGCGGGTGATGGTCGAGGCCTTTGATGCTGCCCAGGCCAGCCGCTGTGCCGAGCAATTGGCCGAGGTGGCTCGCCAGTCCTAGTGTGTAGCCGAGTGTAAGCAGGAGCTTAGTCGCTGTTGTTGTAGGAGTGCACCTTCATGTAACTGTCATGTTTTGCACATGGCACTGTCATCTGCGGACAGGACACTGAAAGCGCTCTGTATCAGCCCGTCGAGCAGCCGGGGCCGCACGGCGGTCTGGCTCCACACAAGGGCGGCAGGGCGCTACAGGAGCTCTGCCATGCACAACAAACACAGCTTTTTCAGCGCATCCGAGACCGCCATTGTCACGCCCTCGGCGCCGAAACCGCAGGCCAGCCTGCCTGCACCCGCCGCAGCGGTCAACCCGCTGGACATCGAGGTCTCCTGGGCCTGCCACCTCGACGAGGTGCGCGAAGCCCAGCGCCTGCGCCACCAGATTTTTGCCGGTGAAATGGGCGCCCAGCTGCAAACCAGCCTGGAAGGCCATGATGTCGACGGCTTTGATGACTACTGCGAGCACCTGCTGGTGCGCCAGGGCCAGAGCAAGCAGGTGATCGGTACCTACCGCCTGCTGACCCCCGCCCAGGCGCTGCGCGCCGGCCGCACCTATTCTGACGGAGAGTTTGACCTGAGCGCCATTGATGCATTGCGCCCGCGCATGGTTGAGCTGGGCCGCAGCTGCGTGCATCCGGACTACCGCCAGGGCGGCGTGATCATGGCGCTGTGGGGCGCGCTGGCCAGCTTCATGCTGCGCAACAAGCTCGATGTGATGATGGGCTGCGCCAGCATCCCCATGTGGCACAACGGCATTGTCAGTGGCGATGCCGCTGCCAGCATCTGGCGCCAGCTGCTGGCCAAGGGCCAGATCTCCAAGGAGTACAGCGTGGTGCCGCACCTGCCGCTGCCGCTGGAGCAGCTGAATGACCAGGTGGATGTGGAGCCACCGGCGCTGATCAAGGGCTATCTGCGCGTCGGCACCGAAGTGATCGGTGCACCGGCCTGGGATCCGGACTTCAACACCGCCGATCTGCCGATGCTGATGCAGCTGGACCGCCTGCCGCCACGCTACCGCAAGCATTTTCTGGGTTGATGGCGCAAGCCGCTTGCGGGCGCCCAGCGTCCCCACCAAAGGACGCTCGGCGCAAGTGACGGTTCACCTCTCGGGCCCATTCCAAGGCGGCAACGTAGGCATACAGAATCGATTCATATAGGCCTAGTGGAAAGTCCTCATAATCAAAACACTGCTTGTGCTACAGGCAGTGTTTTTTGCTATCCAAAGGACTTATGGTGAGCTCTCTCTCGCAATCCCCACAACCGCCGATTACCCTGCTGGTGTTCAACCCGATGGCCGAGCCGCTGCTCGACCAGATTCGTGCGCATGCGCAGCTGGTGTATGCGCCAACGCCCGAGCTGCGTGCCGCTGCCGTGGCCTCGCACGGCGCCCAGGCGCAGGCCGTGTTGACCATTGGCTCGATCGGCCTCACGGCCGAGGAAATCGCCCAGATGCCACAGCTGCGCCTGGCTTGCACCTTGGGTGCCGGCTACGAAGGGCTGGCGCTGGATGCCCTGCGCGCGCGTGGCATTGTGCTGGCGACCGGCGCGGGCACCAATGACACCAGCGTGGCCGACCACAGCTTTGGCCTGATCCTGGCGTCCATGCGCAACTTCCGCACCCTGGACCAGCAGGCCCGTGCCGGTGTGGACCGCTACAGCCTGGCCCATCCGCCTAGCGTGTCGGGCAAGAAGCTCGGGATTCTGGGCATGGGCCATATCGGCCTGAAGATCGCCAAGCGTGCCGAAGGTTTTGACATGTCCGTGGGCTACCACAACCGCCAGCCCAAGGCGGGTGTGGCCCACCGCTACTTCGATTCGCTGCATGCGCTGGCCAGCTGGGCGGATATCCTCGTCTGCGCGACGCCAGGCGGTCCGGGCACCAAGCACCTGGTCAATGCCGAGATTCTGCAGGCGCTGGGCCCCCAGGGCTACCTGATCAATATCGCACGTGGCTCGGTGGTGGATACGCTGGCGCTGGCTGCTGCCTTGAAGGACGGCAGCATCGCTGGCGCCGGCATCGATGTGTATGAGAGCGAGCCGCATCGCCCTGAACCGCTGATCGACCTGCCCAACATTCTCATCACGCCCCATGTGGCTGGCTGGTCGCCAGAAGCGACCGAGGCGAGCCTGGCGCAGTTCATTGGCAACCTGACGGGCGTGTTCTCCGGCAAGGGTGCCGTGGCGCCGGTGGATCTGGGCGCTTAAAGGCGCAGAAAGAAACACCCAGGCCGTCAGCGGTCTGGGTGTGTAGTGCCTTTATTTGGCGGCGATGCTCAGCGCCTGCTTGAACTGGAAGGGCCAGGGCGTCTTCTGCCAGGCCAGCATTTCCTCTTCCAGCAGGTAGGCCGATTGCGGAAACTGCTCGGCCCAGCCCGGTGCGACCTTGAGCGACCATTTCTCGGTCTTGTCGCGCAGGCAGATCTGGTCCAGTGCAGGATCGCGACGCGCATGGCAGAGCAGGTTGGCCAGGCGCAGGCAGAGCAGCTCCAGCGCAAAGTCACGGTCCTGCAAGAAGTCTTCCACCTTGCGCAGCTTGCCGCGCTGCGCCAGCACCAGGGCCGCCAGGTGGGACAGCTCCGTTTGGGTAAAGCCTGGCACATCGCTGTGGCCCAGCACATAGGCACCGTGGTGGTGGTGGTCGGTGTGGGAGATGAGGCAGCCAATCTCATGGAGCTGGCTGGCCCAGTCCAGCATCGAGGACTGCAGCGCGGCAGGCTCGGTGACACCCGCATAGCGGCGTGCCTGCTCGTACAGGGTGGCCGCCGTGCGCTGCACGCGGCCTGCCTGCGTGCGGTCTACCTGGTAGCGTTCCTTGAGGGCGGCAATCGTGCGGTGGCGGATATCGCTGAATTCCTCGTGCTGCACCATGTCGCGCAGCAGGCCTTGGCGTAGCGCACCGCTGGCAATGCGCAGCTCCTTGATCTGCAGCAGGTCAAACACCGCGCAGAGCACGGTCACGCCGCCACCAATCACCGCGCGGCGCTCTTCCTTCAGGCCTTCAAGCCGCAGCTGGCTGGCGTTGCCAGCGGCCAGCAATTGGTCGCAGAGCCAGTAGAGCTGTTCGCGGGTCACCACATCGGGCTGGCCGCCATGCAAGGCCAGCACATCGGCAATCGCGTTGGCCGTGCCCGAGGTGCCATAGGCATAATCCCAGCTGCCGGGCACAAAATGGTGGGCCGCTTCTTCGATCACCGCCTGGGCGGCGATCTGGGCCGTTTTCAGCGCGGATTTGCTGAATTCACCCTGGGGAAAATAGCGCAAGGACCATGCCACGCTGCCGACCGGGAAGGAGGCCACGCGCTGCGAGGTGTAGCGCTGGCCCAGGATCAGTTCGGTGGAGCGGCCGCCGATATCGACCACCAGACGGCGTTCGTCCGATGGGGGCAGCGAGTGGGCGGCGCCCTGGTAGATCAGGCGCGCTTCTTCGGGGCCGGAGATGATGCTGATCGGGTAGCCCAAAATCTGGTTGGCGCGCTGGATGAAGACATCGCTGTTGCGCGCCTCGCGCAGGGTTTGGGTGGCAACAGCACGCACATGGGCGGCAGGAAAGCCCTTCAGGCGCTCAGCAAAGCGTGCCAGGCAGTCCCAGCCGCGCTGCATGGCCTCGGTGGTCAGCAGGCCTTGCTCATCGAGGCCGGCGCCCTGGCGCACCATCTCCTTGAAATATTGCACGCGTTCAATATGGCCAGCGGCATAGCGGCCAACTTCCAGGCGGAAACTATTGGATCCCAGATCCACCGCGGCAAGCAAGGTGCCATCAAGCATAAGTGTCGTCATCTATCGGTTCTGCAGTCTAGGCAGGCAGCATAGCACCTGACTCTCCAGGTGATCCCGCTATACAGCGGCATGCTGACAAAACTTTAAAAGTAAGTCTTTCGCATGAATCTAATATGACAATATTGTGCGGTGTTGTTGTGTGACATCGACCCCCGTACGAGGCAAATATGATGAAAAATGTCATATCAATGTCATATACATTTTTTACAGTTCACTCCATTGCGTTTCATCACCAACAGGAGTTTTCATGAAAGTGTCCGCGATTCGAGTGCTGGTTGCTGGTCTGGTTGCCGCCGGTGCGTTTGCCCAGGTTCACGCCGAAGAGGCTACCGGTGCCGGTGCAAGCTTCCCAGCTCCACTGTATTCCAAGTGGGCTGCTGACTACAACAAGGCGACTGGCGTCAAGATCAACTACCAATCCGTGGGTTCCAGCGCCGGTATCAAGCAAATCGATGCCAAGACCGTGGACTTCGGTGCCTCCGACATGCCTTTGAAGGACGAAGAGCTGGCACAAAAGGGTCTGGTGCAGTTCCCCACCGTGATCGGCGGCATTGTGCCCGTGGTCAACATCAAGGGCATCACCCCCGGTCAACTCAAGCTCAACGGCCAAGTGCTGGGCGACATCTACCTGGGCAAGATCACCAAGTGGAATGACCCAGCCATCACCAAGCTGAACCCAGGCGTGGCTCTGCCAGACGCCACCATCGCTCCCGTGCGCCGCGCTGACGGCTCGGGCACGACCTTCGGCTTCACCAACTACCTGTCCAAGGTCAACACCGAGTGGAAGGACAAAGTGGGTGAAGGCGCTGCTGTGAACTGGCCTACCGGTGCAGGTGGCAAGGGCAACGAAGGCGTGGCCGCTTATGTGGGTCGCCTGCCTAACTCCATCGGCTACGTGGAATACGCCTACGTCAAGCAAAACAAGATGGTGTTCGCCCAGCTGCAAAACGCCGATGGCAACTTTGTCAGCCCAGAAAGCGCCAACTTCAAGGCTGCTGCTGCCGGTGCCGACTGGAACAAGAGCTTCTACCAGATCCTGAACAACCAGCCTGGCAAGGATGCATGGCCAATCACCTCGGCTACCTTCATCCTGATGCGCAAGCTGCAGGAAAAGCCAGCCCAAGGCACCACCTCGCTGAAGTTCTTCGAGTGGGCTTACACCTCCGGTGACGGCACTGCTGACGGCCTGGACTACGTGCCAATG
Organism: Comamonas sp. JUb58; assembly: GCF_004364775.1. Taxonomy (GTDB): domain Bacteria; phylum Pseudomonadota; class Gammaproteobacteria; order Burkholderiales; family Burkholderiaceae_C; genus Comamonas. The sequence goes on along the minus strand of NZ_SOAL01000004.1, from coordinate 90,445 downwards.
CCTGCCAGCGTCAAGGACATCATCTACAAGTCCTGGGGCGAGATCAAGGACGGCAGCGGCAAGGCTGTGTTCGCCAAGTAAGTCGAAAAATGATGGGCCGCTCGGGTAGCGGCCCTTTTCCACACTGAATGGAATCAAACGTGTCGACATCCTTTCCTGTTCAAAACAAAACGGTTGCCGCCGGCAAAGCGCAGATGCAATCCAGCCAACCGCCAACGCGCAAGCCTTGGCTCTCCAACTCCGTCGCTGACGGCTTTTTTGCGTTCCTGGCCCGCGGTGCTGCGGTGCTGACGCTGGCCCTGCTGTTGGCCATCATGGGCTCGCTGATCGTCGGCGCCTGGCCCGCCATCCGTGAATACGGCATCGGATTTTTCTTCAACAGCGAATGGGATCCCGTCCAGAACCGTTACGGCGGTCTGGTGATGATTTATGGCACCTTGGCCACCTCGTTCATCGCCATGTTGATTGCAGTGCCTGTCAGCTTTGGCATCGCGCTGTTCCTGACCGAACTCTCGCCCGTCTGGCTCAAGCGCCCGCTGGGTACCGCCGTGGAACTGCTCGCTGCCGTGCCGTCCATCGTTTACGGTATGTGGGGTTTGATGGTCTTTGGCCCCTTGCTGGCCACCTATGTGCAGCAACCGCTGCAGAACCTGTTTCAAGGCGTTCCTTACATGGAAGCCTTCTTCTCCGGCCCTCCCGTCGGTATCGGTATTTTCTCGGCCGGCGTGATCCTGGCCATCATGGTGATCCCCTTCATCGCATCGGTGATGCGTGATGTGTTTGAAGTCACCCCCGCGCTGCTCAAGGAATCGGCCTATGGCCTGGGTTCCACCACCTGGGAAGTGATGTGGAAAGTGGTGCTGCCTTACACCAAGACTGGTGTCTTCGGTGGCGTGATGCTGGGCCTGGGCCGCGCACTGGGCGAGACCATGGCCGTCACCTTCGTGATCGGTAACATGAACCAGCTCAACTCGCTGTCCATCTTTGAAGCCGCCAACAGCATTACCTCGGCGCTGGCCAATGAGTTCGCCGAAGCCGGCGAAGGCCTGCACCAGGCATCGCTGATCTACCTGGGTCTGGCGCTGTTTTTCATCACGTTCATCGTCCTGGCCTGCTCCAAATTTATGCTGAGCCGCCTGCAAAAGAATGAAGGAGCCCGTTCATGACCACGGGAGAAAGCTTGATCCAAGCATCCAATCTGGCCAGCCAGCGTGCTGCCAAGTACCGTGCACGCAACCGCGTCAACCAGGTCGCGATTGCCCTGTCCCTCGGAGCCATGGCCTTCGGCGTGTTCTGGCTGATCTGGATTCTGTGGGAAACCCTGCGCCTGGGCGTGGGCGGTCTGAGCGTGGCCCTGGTCACCCAGATGACCCCGGCACCCAATGAAATCGGCGGTATCGCCAACGCCATCTGGGGCTCGCTGGTGATGGTGACCCTGGCCACCTTCGTGGGCACGCCCATTGGTGTGATGGCCGGTATCTACCTGGCTGAGTACAACAAGACCGGCTGGCTCGCTTCGGTGACCCGCTTCGTCAACGACATTCTGCTGTCGGCCCCGTCGATCGTGATCGGTCTGTTCGTCTACTCGATGATCGTGATCCGCTTCAAGAGCTTCTCGGGCTATGCCGGTGTGATTGCGCTGGCGCTGATCGTGATTCCCGTGGTCATCCGTACCACCGAGAACATGCTGATCCTGGTGCCATCGAGCCTGCGTGAAGCTGCCTACGCGCTGGGTACGCCCAAGTGGAAGGTCATCAGCATGGTGACCCTGCGTGCCGCCCGTGCGGGTGTGGTGACCGGTGTGCTGCTGGCTGTGGCCCGTATCGCTGGCGAAACCGCTCCTCTGCTGTTCACCGCACTGAACAACCAGTTCTGGAACACCGACTTGTCCAAGCCGATGGCGAGCCTGCCGGTCACCATCTTCAAGTTTGCGATGAGCCCTTATGAAAACTGGCAGCAACTGGCCTGGGCAGGTGTCTTCCTGATCACGCTGGCCGTGCTGGGTCTGAACATTCTTGCGCGCAGCATGGCGCGCCAAAAATAAGTATTCACAGGTGAACCCTATGTTGACAAAAACCAATGCGGCTAACGCCAGTGCACTGAACTCCAAGATCTCGGTGCGTGACCTGAACTTCTACTACGGCAAGTTCCACGCGCTCAAGAACATCAACCTGGAAATCCCGGAAAACAAGGTCACCGCCTTCATCGGCCCCTCGGGCTGCGGCAAGTCGACCCTGCTGCGCACCTTCAACCGCATGTACGAGCTCTATCCCGAGCAGCGCGCTGAAGGCCATATCGGTCTGGACGGTGAAAACCTGCTGACCAGCAAGCAAGACGTGGCGCTGATCCGTGCCAAGGTCGGCATGGTCTTCCAAAAGCCCACGCCGTTCCCGATGTCCATCTACGACAACATCGCCTTTGGCGTGAAGCTGTTCGAAGACCTGAGCAAGAGCGACATGGAAGAGCGCGTGGAATGGGCGCTGCGCAAGGCTGCGCTGTGGACCGAAGTCAAGGACAAGCTGGGCCAGAGCGGCTCGGGCCTCTCCGGCGGTCAGCAGCAACGTCTGTGCATTGCCCGCGGTATCGCGATCAAGCCCGAAGTGCTGCTGCTCGACGAGCCATGCTCGGCGCTGGACCCTATCTCCACGGCCAAGATCGAAGAGCTGATCGCCGAGCTGAAGGACGACTACACCGTGGTGATCGTGACCCACAACATGCAGCAGGCCGCCCGCTGCAGCGACTTCACCGCCTACATGTACCTGGGCAGCCTGATGGAGTTCGGTGCCACCGAGCAGATGTTCTTCAAGCCCCAGCGCAAAGAGACCGAAGACTACATCACCGGTCGTTTCGGCTAAGCCGCGCGGTCACGCCAATCACTACAACGAAAAGAGCCTGATATGACAGAAAAACATCTCTCATCGCAGTTCGACAGCGAGCTCAACAGCATCTCCTCGCGGGTGATGGAACTGGGCGGTCTGGTCGAGTCCCAGATCCAGCAGGCCATCTACGCGCTGTCGCAGTTCAGCACCGAGGCCGTCGAGCGTGTCGAGGAGCAGGAAAAGCGCGTCAACCAGCTGGAAGTGGACATCGACTACGAACTGTCGACCATCATTGCCCGTCGCCAGCCCACGGCCCGCGATCTGCGCCTGTTGATCGCATTCTCCAAGGCCACGGCCAATCTGGAGCGCATGGGTGACGAGGCCCACAAGATGGCCCGCATGGTCGGCTCCATCATCGACAGCGGCGCAGCGCGCTCGCTGCCTACCTCTGACCTGCGTGTGGCCGCCGAGCTGGCCTCGGGCCTGCTGCGCAAGACCCTGGACGCCTTTGCCCGCCTGGACACCACGGCTGCCGTGTCGATCCTCAAGGAAGACGACCTGATCGATGCCGAGTTCGACGGTTTTGTGCGCAAGCTGATCACCTACATGATGGAAGATCCCCGCAAGATCTCGCCCAGCCTGGACCTGCTGTTCCTGGCCAAGGCCATCGAGCGCATTGGTGACCACTCCAAGAACGTTGCCGAACTCATCATTTACCTGGTCAAGGGTATCGATGTGCGCCACACCACCATGCAAGAAATTGAATCGAGTGTTTTGTAAAGCCTGAGTTATGAAAAAACTGCCACGCGTTCTCATTGTCGAAGACGAGCCCGCGATTGCCGAGCTGATCGCGGTGAACCTGCGACACAACGGCTGCCTGCCGATCTGGGCAGAGGATGGTGATGCCGCACAGCGTGAATTGGACGCCGTGCTGCCGGATGTGATCTTGCTGGACTGGATGCTGCCGGGCCAAAGCGGCCTGTCGCTGGCGCGCAAATGGCGTGCCGATGCCCGCGTCAAGGGCATTCCCATCATCATGCTGACGGCCCGCGGCGACGAGCCCGACAAGATCGCCGGTTTGGATGCCGGTGCCGATGACTACATCACCAAGCCTTTCTCCACCCAGGAACTGCTGGCCCGCATCCGTGCGGTGCTGCGTCGGCGCATTCCCGAGCAGGTCAACGACAGTGTGACAATTGGCGAGTTGGTTCTGGACGCGGCCACGCACCGCGTGACCTTCCAGGGTGAGTTGCTCAAGCTCGGTCCCACCGAGTTCAAGCTGCTGCACTTTTTGATGAAGCATGCCGAGCGTGTCCACTCGCGCTCGCAACTGCTGGACAAGGTCTGGGGTGACCATGTGTTCATCGAAGAGCGCACCGTGGACGTCCATGTCAAGCGTCTGCGCGAGGCCTTGGGTGCTGCCAATGTGATGGTGGAGACCGTGCGTGGTGCCGGCTACCGCATCACCGGTCAGCCCCAGGCTTTGCAGCGCGCTTAGCCTTGCACCGTGCCCCGGATGCGGAGATACTGCCGCATTCGGGCACCTTCGGTTTTGTAGGCTGCGCTGGTCGCAGCTTTTTTTGTTTTTGAGCGTTAGGCCTGCATGCTGTTTCGCATCGTCAGTTTTTTGGTTTTTCAGGCCCTGGGCGCGGCCCTGGGTTGGTGGCTGGGGCAGTGGCATGGCGCTTTGATAGCGGCTGTCATCGGTGCCTGGTGCTGGTTTGTCACGGATTTGTGGCGGGGTAACAAGGTCGTGGCATGGCTGCGGTACGGCGACGCGGACAGCGCCCCGCAGCTGATGGGCATGTGGGGCGAGGCAGCCGATCGGGCGCGGCGCCTGGTGCGCCAGCTGCAAAAGAACGAGGCGCAGTCCGATGACCGGCTGCACCAGGTGCTGACGGCCATCCAGGCCTCGCCCAATGGCGTGGTGCTGCTCGATGAGCACAGCCACATCGAGTGGTGCAACCAGACCGCCTGCGACCACTTCGGCTTCAATCTCGAGCGCGACCACATGCAGGTCATCACCAACCTGGTGCGCGCGCCGGAGTTCATCGGCTATTTCAACGCCAACAACTTCAGCAAGGATGTGGTGATGATCAGCCCGGTGATGCGCGCGGCCAGCCCGATGCGCATGTCGGTACAGATGTTTCCCTACGGCGGCAACCGCAAGCTGCTGCTGTCGCGCGATGTGACCTCGATGGAGTTGGCGGACGCGATGCGGCGCGACTTTGTGGCCAATGTCTCGCACGAGATCCGCACGCCGCTGACGGTGCTGGCCGGCTTTATCGAAACCCTGCAGACCCTGCCGCTGAGCGCCGAAGAGCGCACCCAGTACCTGGGCCTGATGTCCAACCAGGCCCACCGCATGCAAGGCCTGGTGGTTGACCTGTTGACCTTGTCGCGCCTGGAAGGCAATCCACCGCCCAGCCTCAATGAATGGGTCAGCGTGGAAGGCTTGCTCAAGCGCTGCGAAGAGGATGCACGCGGCCTGGCACGCATGATCGCCAAGGAGGGCGACAAGCCCCTGCAGCTGTTCTTTCCGGATGCGGAAGCCGATGCAGGCAGCTACGAGCTGGCCGGTGCCGGCAATGAGCTGCAAAGCGCGCTGTCCAATCTGGTCAACAATGCCGTGCGCTACACGCCGGCAGGCGGCGAGATCCGCGTGCAGTTCATGCGCCAGCCCGATGGCTCGGGGCGTGTCAGCGTCACCGACACCGGCCCGGGCATTGCGCCCGAGCACATCCCGCGCCTGACCGAGCGCTTCTACCGCCTTGACCGCAGCCGCTCGCGCGATACCGGCGGCACCGGCCTGGGCCTGGCCATCGTCAAGCATGTGCTGCAGCGCCATGGCGCGCAGCTGCAGATCCGCAGCACGATCGGCAAGGGGTCGGAATTCAGCGTGGTGTTCCCGCCGTCGCGGGTGCGCAAGCAGCTGACCGAAGAACTCGTTTAACGGCTCTGGCGTACCGCGCGAGCGGTCACCCGGTGCAGCAAGACCAGGAAGCAGGCGGCCGCCAGCATCAGCGCATAGGCGGCGCACATCCAGAAGGCGACCGGCGATGCCATCGCCGGGCGGCCCGCCAGGCCGTGGTAGGCCAGCTGGAAGCCGCCCCACAGGCCCACACCCCAGAGCAGGCTGCAGTACACCAGCAAAGGCGTGACGGTGATGCGGTAGCTGCGCAGCACAAAGATGGACACGGTCTGGCTCGCATCGGCCAGGTGGTAGAGGCTGACCCAGCCCAGCAGGCCCAGCGCAATGGCTGCCACCTCCGGCGTGCTGGTGTAGATCGGCACAATCCAGCCCTTGCTCAGCCAGACCAGCAGCGCCAAGCTGGCTGCCAAGCCCATGGCGCTGAACAGGCCCAGAAACACCACCTGGCGTGCCCGCGCCTCATCGCCCGCGCCGCGCCAGTAGCTGGCGCGGGCGCTGGTTGCAATGGCCAAGGACAGCGGCACCATGTACATCAGCGCGGTGACATTGGCGGCAATCTGGTGCGCCGCCGACGAGGCTGTGCCCATGCGCGCCACATAGAGCGCCATCAAGGTGAAGGAGGTGATCTCGACCAGGATCGACAGGCTGGCCGGCACACCCATCTGCGCAAACTGTGCCAAGGTGGGCCAGTGCGGTCGCTCCAGGCGGCGCCAGATAGCTGCCGGCGCATAGACGGACTGGCTGCGCAGCAGCCACCAGCCCAGGCCGCAGAGCAGGAAATTGACCAGAAAGGTGGCCCAGGCGCAGCCCAGCACGCCCATCGGTGCCAGGCCCAGGCCGCCAAAGGTGAACCAGACCGACAGCGGCAGCTTGACCAGCAAGGACATGGCCTGCAGCCAGGTGACCATCTTGGGCTTGCCCAGCGACTGGCTCAGGGTGCTGAAAATACGGAACAGCAGCGCGGCCGGCAGGCTCCAGCCGATGATGGCCAGGTAGCTTTTGACCAGCGCTTGCAGCTCTTGCGGCACCTCGGTCCAGCGCAGGATGGGCGCGGGGTTGAACAGCACGGCCCAGCCCAGCAAGGTGGCTGCCAGGCAGATGTAGAGGGACTGGCGCAGCGAGGCGCCAATGTCGGCATGGCGGCGCGCGCCGTGCATCTCCGACCAGATCGGCATCAGCGCCTGCAGCAGGCCCATCAGCGAGACATAGACCGTCACAAAGATGGCCGAGCCCACCGACAGCGCCGCCAGCGAGGCCTCGGCATGGCGGCCGGCGACGATGGTGTCGACCACGCCAAAGCCCATCACGGCGATCTGGCCGACAAACACGGTGCCCGCATGTTTGGCCAGCACCCGCATATCGCGGCCTGCCAGCAGGCGCGTCAAGCTCTCCCGCATAGGCACCGTCAATTCGCTTGACGACGGTAGATGACGATCTCCGCGTTCTTGTCGGTCGGGCGGGCCACGGCAGCCAGGCGCTTCCACTCAGGGCCCAGCACCTCGTTGCTCGGGGTGCGCTGCGATTCCAGCGGCATGGCCAGCCAGTTGCAGCCGTCGCTGCTCGGGTCGTTCAAGGTCTTGAGCTGCCAGCCGCCCTGGGCCTGCATGGCCACGATCTGCGAGCGGCTCAGGCCCCAGGTGGCCACACAGCCGGCCGATGCCGGTGGCGGCAGCACCTTGGCCAGCGCCTGCACCTGGGCGGTGTAGCTGCGGCCGTAGTCCAGCATGGGCATCCAGATGCTCATCAGCAAGATCCAACTGAGCACGGTGCCGCCAGCGGGCAGCACCAGGCTGCGCCAGATCTCGGGTCGGTTGCGGCGGGCACGCCAAAAGGCCAGCGCGCACCAGGCCAAGGTGGCCAGCGCAGCGATAACAAACTGCGGCAGCGAGAACTGCGCGACAAACTCGGGGGCAATGCGGGCCACATTGGCCGCTGGCTTGGCTGGCGTGCCGGTGTAGACCGCCAGCCAGATCACCCAGATGGTGATAGCCGCCGCGCTGAAAAACAGCAAGGTGAACCAGTCGATCAGCGCCGCCATGGCGCGGCGGAAGGTGGGCAGCGCAAAGGCGGCCAGCGCCGCAAACGCGGGCAGGCCCAGCAGCAGTGCGCGATCAGACGGGGTGGTGATGATGGTGTTGACCAGGGCCAGGGCTCCCAGCAGGATGGGCAGCCAGAGATGTCGGTGCACAAAGCGCCAGTCGGCGACCTGGCGGCGCCAGATCCACAGCGACCACAGCGCCAAGGGCCAGGCCGGCCAGACATACCAGACCACCAGCTCAAACAGCGGGCGCAGCTGGCGGAAGTGCTCGGCCGGCAGGATGCGCCATTGCCACTGGTGCAGGTAGACGGCCAGCAGCAAGGCGGCCACGCCCAGGATCGCAAAGGCACCGGCGGCCTGCAGGCTGCGTGCGCGCAGCTTGGCATCGACAGGGGTAAGCGCCAAGATCAGGGCCACGCCCAGGCCCAGGCAGACCGCATAGGTGGGCGCGCCGCTCAGTGCCAGCATCACCAGGCCGATGGCCCCCACGCACAGCGGTGTGCCAAAGCGGATGGGGATGCAGGCGGCTGCATAGAACACAAAGCAGACACCCGACAGCTGCACCACATAGCTGCTGGCCTCGTGCGAGGGCTGGGCCAGGCCCAAGCAGGCAATCAGTGCGAGCAGGCCGCCATCGGCCATCGCGCGGGCATAGTCAATCTCGTTGGCCTCACCACCAAAGGCAAAGGCCACCGGGCCTGCGCCCGGGCTGCGGGCGAGGTAGTAGACGGCATACCAGGTGGCCATCAGGGCCAGCCAGAGCAGGGCGGCAAAGGGCAGGCGGCTGGCCAGCTCGGGTGAGATGACGTCGCCAAAGGCCTGGATCGCCCAGGCGCCCAGCCAGTAGGGAATCAGGCCCTCGGTGTCCGGGCTCAGGCCCAGAATCTCCGGTGCCAACCAGGGAGTCCGGCCTTCTGCCAGCGCCAGGGCGTAGCCATAGCTGGTGATGTCCAAGGTCTTCCAGGGCGCGCGGGCCACAAAGCCGGGCACCACATAGGCCAGGCAGAGCAGCAGCAGGAGCGCACGCGGCAGGGGGCGTACAGCGGCTTGGGAGACGATGGCTGGGGTCGGAAAATTCACACGGGGTTACCAGAGGAGGCAAGGCTCAGCAGCTTAGCAGGCCCTGAACCAGAAATGTAGGAGAACCGCGCATTCTCTGCCGGTCCAACAAGCGGGTCAATAAAAAAAGGCAGTACGGTGTCGCACTGCCTTTGGATTGCCAAGACAAAAAGGGCAACAGGCCTTGCAGCCCGAAGCCCTTTTGCCAAAAGCAAATTACTTCTTGCCGAAACGGTTGCGGAAACGCTCCACACGGCCGCCCATGTTGTCCACCGACTTTTGGGTGCCGGTGTAGAAAGGGTGCGACTCAGACGAGGTATCCAGCTTGAACAGCGGGTATTCCTTGCCTTCGAAGGTTTCGGTTTCCTTGGTGTTCACGCAGGAGCGGGTCACAAACTTGAAGCCGTTGGACAGGTCCACGAACAACACTTCGCGGTAGTCTGGGTGAATGCCTTCTTTCATGATTCTTCCTTAGGTCAAGTGCGGGAGCCGTGCCAAGCCGGATGCAACCTCTGCATCCCAGTAAACTGGGCGTACTTTCCGCAATAAAAGCCCTCCATTATTGCATAGGATGGCTTTCTTTTCTGCAAAACCTCTGGTTTCAGTCGGCTGATGGCCTTGGCGGCCTGAGCCTGAAACATTGCAAGGCTTTGATTTAGCGAGCCTTACGCCGACTTGCGCCCCGCATGCAGCCAGACCGGTGCCATCGGGAAATCCAGCCGCCCCAGCGCGCGGATCTGCCCAAAACCGCCGGCCGCCATATGCCGGGCCATGTCGCCCGGGCGGGGCAGGTAATGGCCGCGCAGCACCAGGCCGGCATAAAAGGGCAAGACGCAGGCGGCCATCGCCGGGTCATCGGGCCGCTCGGCATGGGCCAGCAGCAGCAGGCCGCCGGCGTTCAAGGCCTCCCACATGCCGCGCACAGCCTGGGCCGGGTCCGGCAGAAAGTGCAGCACCGAAGAGCACCAGATCAGGTCATAGCCCTGGCCGTAGTCCTGCTGCTGCACATCGCAGCCCTGTGCGCCCATGCGCGCCGCCAAGCCAGCCTGGGCAATGTTCTCGGCCGCTACGGCTGCCGTGGCGGGCTCATCGCAGACCATGCCCTGCCATTGCGGCAGTTGTTGGGCCAGCGCGATGCCTATGTGGCCAGGGCCGCCGCCCAGATCCAGCAAGCGCCCGGTGGCCGGCAATGGGCCGAGCTGTGCCAGCAGATGCTGGATGGCCGGCACCGTTATCGCGCGCTGCTCTTGCGCAATCTGCACCCTGGCCGCCTGGGCCCAGCTGCCGGGTGGCGCCGTCATTGCCACCTGGCCCTGGGCCAGCCACTGCGGCCACTGCGCAGCCAGGCCGGACAAGGCCTGCTGGCGGTACTGCCAGGCCTGACCGCAATAGTCGGGTGCGGCTTCCAGAAAATAGCGCTGGGCCAGCGCGGAGCTGCAGAACAGTGCCTCGCCTGCGCTGCCGTCAGCCGCATCAGAAGCTTGCTGGCGGCTGAGCAGGTCCATGCTCCACAGCAGCTCCAGCCAGATGGCGCAGGCGCCTGGGTGCAGGCCCAGGCGTTCTGCGACGGTGCTGGCGCTGGCGGGCTGGGCCAAATGCGCAAAGAGCTGGTGCGCCAGCGCTTGCGCCAGTGCCTGGCTTTGCAGCGGGATGGCGGTCAGGCGCCAGAGCGCTTGCAGCGGGTGTTCGGTCTGGAAATCCATGCGCATGCTCAGGCCTCCGCGTTGGATGGGTGGGCCAGGGCGATATCGATGGATGGGGGAAGGTGTGCCATGTTGCTGTGCTCGGAAGTGGATACAGAGCGTTCACTGTAAAACTCAAATGCAAATAGGTATCATTTGAAATTTAGGCAAAACGGAGCATTGCTTTGGCACGGCGGAGTCATTCGCGATGCTGCCGCGTGCTACGGCAAGAAAGGCAAACTTGGTCTACCGAATCAGCAGCGCAGACGCCAGCGCAGCCCAGCGCCTGGGCTCCTCGGCCTGGTGGCGCTCCAGCCTGCCCGCGCAGCTGGGCCATTGCGTGACCGACCGGCTGCAGATCGAGCCCGGCCTGGCCCTTGTCTATATGGACTACCAGGCCCGGCAGCCCCTGCAACAAACCAGCCTGCTGGAGCGCGAGAACCGCTGCCTGACCCTGACGGTGGCGCTGCAAGGGCAGTCCAGCACCACCGGTGTGGACGGCCAGCGCTTTGACTTTGTCGCCGGCCACAGCACCTTGGCGGCCTTTGCCTCGGTACGGGGCGAGCGCTGCTTTCCAGCGGGTCAGGCCGTGCGCCAACTGCGGCTGGTGGCCGATGAGGCGCTGCTGCAGCGCTATGGCTTGGCAGATCTGCTGGACGGCGTGCGCTTTGACCAATCTGCGCGCGCGCTGCATTTTGGCGCCTATGGTGCGAGCACCGCGCAATGGGCTGCTGCCTTGCTGCCCAGGCATGTGCAAGAAGGGCAGGATGAGCGAGGTGCTCTGCTGGGCATTCAAATCGCCGCACTCAGCCTGCTGTCCGAACAGACCCGCCAGCTGCGCCCACCGCCCAATACAGCGGGCCCCTTGCGCCCAGCAGAGCAGGACAAGATCCTCCAGGCGCGCGACATCCTGCTGCGCGACTATGCCCAACCCTTGACGGTGGCCTACCTGTGTGCAGCGGTGGGGACCAATGCCTTCGCATTGAAAACCGGCTTTCGCCTGCTATTGGGCACCAGCCCGCACCGCCTGCTGACCCGCATCCGCATGGAGCGGGCCTGGGAGCTGCTGGACAGCGGCCAGCGGGTATCGACGGTGGCCTACCAGGTGGGCTACCAGCATGTCTCCAGCTTCAGCACCGCCTTTGAACGCCACTTTGGCCGGACGCCAAAAACGGTGGCGGGGGAGCGCTGGCGCAAGGGGACATGAAAAAACCCTCCGTGTTGAGCGGAGGGTTGGCAGGCCGGTGGGTGCTGAGCGGGGTTTAGCCGCCGCGGCGCATCATGTCGAAGAACTCGACATTGCTCTTGGTCTGCTTCATGTTCTTGATCATCAGCTCCATGGACTCGATCTCGTCCATGTTGTACATGAACTGGCGCAGGATGCGGGTCTTTTGCAGGATCTCGGGAGCCAGCAGCATTTCTTCGCGGCGCGTACCGCTCTTGTTGAGCTCGATGGCGGGGAAGACGCGCTTTTCGTACAGACGGCGGCTCAGGTGCAGTTCGCTGTTGCCGGTGCCCTTGAATTCTTCAAAGATCACTTCGTCCATGCGGCTGCCGGTGTCGACCAGTGCGGTGGCGATGATGGTGAGCGAGCCACCTTCTTCGACGTTGCGGGCCGCGCCAAAGAAGCGCTTGGGGCGCTGCAGCGCGTTGGCATCCACACCACCGGAGAGCACCTTGCCCGACGAGGGCACTACGTTGTTGTAGGCGCGGGCCAGACGGGTGATGGAGTCGAGCATGATGACGACATCCTGACCCATTTCCACCAGGCGCTTGGCGCGCTCGATGACCATTTCGGCCACGTGCACGTGGCGGGCAGCGGGTTCGTCAAAGGTCGATGCAATGATCTCACCCTTGACCGAGCGCTGCATCTCCGTCACTTCTTCTGGGCGCTCGTCGATGAGCAACACCATCATGTGCACATCAGGGTAGTTGGCGGTGATGGCGTGTGCAATGCTCTGCATCATCATCGTCTTGCCACTCTTGGGGGGGGCAACGATCAGTGCGCGCTGGCCACGGCCAATGGGGGCAATGATGTCGATCAGGCGGCCGGTGATGTTCTCTTCTGCCTTGATGTCGCGCTCCAGACGCATCTGTTCCTTGGGGAACAGCGGCGTCAGATTCTCGAACATCATCTTGTGCTTGTTTTGCTCGGGCGGCAGACCGTTGACCTGGTCGAGCTTGGTCAAGGCAAAGTAGCGCTCGCCATCCTTGGGTGTGCGCACTTCGCCTTCAATCATGTCGCCGGTGTGCAGATTGAAGCGGCGCACCTGGCTGGGGGAGATGTAGATATCGTCGGTGCTGGCCGTGAAGCTCGTGTCGAGGCTGCGCAGAAAGCCGAATCCGTCGGGCAGGATTTCCAGGACGCCATCGGCGAAAACCTGTTCACCCGCTTTGGCGCGCTTCTTGATGATCGCAAACATCAACTCCTGTTTGCGCATGCGGCCGGTATTTTCAATTTCAAGCTCTTCTGCCAGCTTGAGGACTTCAGACACATGCAGTGCCTTGAGCTCATTTAAGTGCATGGATAGACTCCAGAACGGAGTAACTGTTAGAGGTAGGGGGAATGCAGAGCCGGTGCAATTAGCGGGAGACCGCGAAGCCGGAGACCATGCTTGATCTATTCTTGGTCGGAATACGATCGGTGATCTGAATGCGGATTATAGACAGGTTGCTGCAAGAACATCCCGCCTGAATTATCAACTATATGTATCAAGCGGGACAGCAAGCCGCTAGGGGTTTTGATTTTTTTATAAAAATATAGAAAAATCAAATGCTTGAAAAATGCAAAAAGCACGGCGAAAACCGTGCTTTGTTGGCGATGGCCGCCAAGTTGGGCGGCCATGCTTGGGTGCAGACGCGGTGACCGCGCATGCACCGGGGCTGGATTTAAGCCAGTTGCTCGTCCAGGAAGGCCGTCAGTTGGGCCTTGTTCAGGGCGCCAACCTTGGTAGCGGCCAGCTGGCCGTTCTTGAACAGCATCAGCGTGGGGATGCCACGGATGCCGAACTTGGCCGAGATAGCGCGGTTCTCATCGACATTGACCTTGGCGATCTGCAGCTTGTCCTTGTAGCTGACCGAAACTTCTTCCAGCACGGGGGCGATCTGCTTGCAAGGGCCGCACCATTCGGCCCAGAAGTCCACCAGAACATTGGTGTTGGGTTGCAGAACATCGCCGTCAAAGCTGGCTTCGTTGGTGTGCTTGATCAGGGATTCCGACATGGCAGGTTCCTCGTTAAATTTTGGGTTTTTGGCGCCAGGGGTTGCGCCATGGACAAAAGTTGAGGCCATTGTGACAGAAAGCAAGGCCGGGTGCAGGCAGCGGGCGCCGCATCTGACGCGTTGTAGGGGCGCTGGATGTCAAGCACAATGCGCTCTCAGAGGGATAAGAGGGTCCGGGCATGCAGGCTTGCTATGCCGGAGTTTGAAACTATCAATCGCTGCCGCCACTTGCAGGCGACGGCGCCAGGAGGAGATGCAATTGGCACTGCTGAACAGGGACACGGCTTCTGTCTATGACACCCCGCCACATGGCGACTTTGTGCGCTATGTAGAGCAGCTCATCGCCCGGCAGAACCCTGGCGCCGCCCATACCGTGGGCAGCACGCAGCGGCCGGCGCGGCCGGCGCGGCCGCGCAATGGTCAGGCGCAGGCAACGCCGGGCGCCTCCGGCCATGGTGCCGGCAGCAACCCGATTGCCGACCAGGCCCAGGAGCTGCTCGACCGCATCCGCCAGATGGACCAGACGCGCAAGGACAAGCGCCAAGGCGCGGCGCAGACGCTGACCACCACCACGCGCAGCGGTTCAGGCGCAGCCACCACATCGATCTTTACCTCCGCCGGCAACAGCACCGACACCAAAAAATCCTTCAGCGGCTTCAAGCTCATCGGGATACTGATTGCCGCGATCCTGGGCATCATGTTCCCGCCGCTGGGCATTGTGATGCTGATCGCGGCCTTCAAAAAAGGCTGGTCCCAGAAGGACTAGTTGCGAGCTATCAGGTGGGTCAAAAGGCAGTCGCAGCCGGGGCTGCCGGGGGTGGGGCGCTGCCGCTGCAGATGCTTGCATTTGTATGCATACGGTAAATGCCTGTAGGCCGGTGCACCAACTGCGCTGGCAGGCGTTGTGTATATGCTAGCCTTCGCTGCATTGTTTTTGAACCACCACCATGATCGTTGACCTGAAGATTCTCGACCCCCGCATGCAAGAGCAGCTGCCCCAGTACGCCACGCCCGGTAGCGCCGGCCTGGATTTGCGCGCCTGCCTGGATGCCCCCCTGACCTTGGAGCCCAATGCCTGGCAGCTGGTGCCCACCGGTCTGGCCATCCACCTGCGCGACCCCGGCTATGCCGCGATGATCCTGCCGCGCTCGGGCCTGGGCCACAAGCATGGCATCGTGCTGGGCAACCTGGTCGGCCTGATCGACAGCGACTACCAAGGCCAGCTGATGGTCAGCGCCTGGAACCGCAGCACGCAACCCTTTGTGCTGCAGCCGATGGAGCGCCTGGCACAGATGGTGATCGTGCCGGTGGTGCAGGCGAGTTTTCAGGTGGTGGAAGATTTTGGCGATGTGTCTGAACGCGGCGCCGGGGGCTATGGCTCCACCGGCACCAAGTAAGGCAGTGCCCCAAGCTATTGAAACTGGCGGGCCCCAGATGGCCCTGACCCCCTAGTCATTTTTGTGATCTGAAAGGAGAGCGCAATGTCTCAAACGAATCCAAGCTCGCGCAGCCTGCTGCAACGTGCAGGCAAGCTGGGTCTGGCCCTGGCGGCCACCTCGGTACTGGCAGCCTGTGTGCAGGCACCTCCCCGTTATGACAACCGCTACCCGCAAGGCCCGGCGCCCCAGCAGCAGGGCAGCTACCCGCAGCAGCAGGCGCCTTACGGTATGGAATACGGCACCGTGGGCAATATTGAAGAGCTGCGCTCGCAGTCGCGCAGCACCTCCGGCGTAGGCGCCATTTTGGGTGCCGTGGTCGGCGGCGTGCTGGGCAACCAGGTCGGCGGCGGCTTTGGCCGCATGGCCGCCACCGCTGCCGGTGTGGCCGGCGGCGCAGCGGCTGGCAATGCGCTGGAGCAGTCGTCCAACAGCGGCCGCAGCACCGTCAGCGGCTACCGCATCCATATCAACCTGCAAAACGGCGGCCAGCGCATTTTTGATGTGCCCAACCCCGGCGATCTGCGCCCGGGCGACCGCGTGCAGATCAACCAGGGCCAGATCTCGCGTTATTGAGATCGTCGCAGCGCCTGCCGCGCTTGGGTGAACCCCGATGGGCAGGCGGCTGGCGCTGGGACACAATGGCGCCGCGTGTCTCAAAAAGCGTGTACACCGCAACGGTGTGCACGCTTTTTTTGCGTGATGTCCCTCCCGATTGTCGAAACACCAAGGTGCCAACATGTTCCTGAAGAAAACCAAGACCCTCGCCGCCATGGCCGTCAGCGCGACGGCGCTTGCAGCGCTGTCGCTGCCTGCCCAGGCGGGCCCCCGGCTTGACGCCATCATGCAGGCCAAGGTGCTGCGCGTGGGCACGCCGGGCGACTACCGCCCCTTTGCGATGAAGGCCGATGGCAAGTACGCCGGCCATGACATCGAGGTGGTCGAAGCCATGGCCAAGGAGCTGGGTGTCAAGGTCGAGTATGTGGACACCACCTGGCCCAAGCTGATGCAGGACCTGCAGGACAACAAGTTCGATGTGGCTGTGGGCGGCATCACCCGCAATGTGGCGCGTCTGAGCAAGGTGCAGATGCTGCCGGGCTATGCACCGTTCGGCAAGGTGGCTCTGGTGCGTGCGGCCGACAAGGAC
Source organism: Comamonas sp. JUb58 (assembly GCF_004364775.1). Lineage (GTDB taxonomy): Bacteria > Pseudomonadota > Gammaproteobacteria > Burkholderiales > Burkholderiaceae_C > Comamonas. The sequence goes on along the minus strand of NZ_SOAL01000004.1, from coordinate 74,110 downwards.
AAGTTCACCACACCCGAAAGCCTGAACCAGGCCAGCGTGCGCGTGATCAAGAACCCCGGCGGCACCAACGAGGCCTATGTGCTGCAGAACCTGAAGAACGCCCAGGTCAGCACGCATGACAAGAACGCCGAGATTCCGGGCCTGATCGCCGAAGGCAAGGGCGATGCGATGATCACCGAGACCTATGAGGCACTGCACTACAGCAAGGCCGACCCGCGCCTCTACGCCGCCTACCTGGACAAGCCGTTGACTCCCGTCAACCAGCTGGGCTTCATGCTGCCGGTGGACGATGCCGACTACCAGCGCGTGATGCAGTTCACCTGGGATGTGCTGGCGCTGCGCGGCGTGCTGCAGCAAGAGGCGCAGAAGTGGCTGAAGTGATCGGCTGAGCCGCCAACAAGGCCAGCGCGCAAGCCGCCTGGTCTGCATGCCATTGCGAAGGAGGGCGCCCATCGGGAGCTCCAACCACGCAGGCCTTGCGGACCAGGCGGCTTTTTGTTGGCGCGAACCCGCTGCAAACCCTCGATCAGATGAGCGATACAAAGGGCCAATAGCAGCGGATCTGGCCCATTCCGCTGCAACTGTCGCGATTTCGCTGCAGCACCAGCCTTTGCAGGGCTATTGCATCAATAAATAAGAACTATTCTCATATACTTGTTGCTTCGCCAGCCTGTGACCCGCACGCCAGCCGTGCGGCCGCCCCTGCCTAGCACCGGGCCGTCATTGCCAGCTTCTTTGTTCAACCCTGTTGTCTGAAAGCTCGGCCCGTGGCTGCTCATCCCCTTTGCGACGCGCATCGCGTGTCTTCCACCCCATCCGTTTCGCGTGTAGCCACTGGCGCACGCCAGCCGCTGGCCTTGCAACCGCTGGCGCTGGCGGCCTTGCTCTGCATGGCCCAGGCAGCACAGGCCCAAAGCCCTGCAGCGGCCAGCAGCGCTCAGGCGACTGGCGCCGTGCAGGTGGCTGCGGCCGATGCGCCCTTGCTGAAGGAAATGGTGGTCAGCGGCTCGCGCTACGAGCAAGACCCCGACGAGCTGCCGATGAGCATTGATGTCATCAATGCCCGGCAGATGGAAGAGCAGCAGATCCGCGATATCCGCGATATCGCCCGCGACATGCCCAATGTCTCGGTCAAGCGCGCACCGGCACGTTTTACCCTGGCGTCCAGCCCGACCGGCCGTGACCAGAATGCCGGCTTCAATATCCGCGGGCTGGACGGCAACCGCGTGCTGATGCTGGTCGATGGCATCCGCCTGCCACGCAGCTATGTGTTCAGCGCCAATGCCTTTGGCCGTGACTACCTCGATGTCGGCATGATCCAGCGGGTGGAAGTGGTGCGGGGAGCCACCTCGGCGCTCTATGGTTCCGACGGCATGGCGGGCCTGGTCAACTTCATCACCAACGAGCCCAGCAATCTGCTCAAAGACGGCCAGACCTTTGGCGGCCGTGCCAGCGTGGGCTATGACAGTGAGAACACCGGCAAGAACCTGGGCCTGACCCTGGCTGGCAAGCCCAATGAGACGGTCGAATGGCTGCTGGGCGTGAACCTGGGCCGCAGCCGCGAGCTCAAGAACATGGGCGATATCGACACGCTCGATACGCGCCGCACCGTCCCCAACCCGCAGCACGACAAGGATACCTCGGTGCTGGGCAAGGTGGTGGTGCGACCCAATGCAGACCAGAAGCACACCTTCACCGTGGAGCATGTCGACAAGAAGGCCGACTACCAGCTCTACACCGCACGCACGGCGCCGCCGGTCAGCGCCGCTACGGCCGTCATCGATTCGGGGGCGACCACGGACATGAAGCGCACGCGCGGCAGCTGGGCGGGCGAGTGGCGCAACCTGAGCACGCCCGCGTGGGATGACATCAAGGCCAGCCTGAGCTACCAGAATGCAGATTCGCGCGAGTTCATCTACGAAGACCGCCTGACCGCTGCCGACCGCACCCGCGATGTGACCTACCAGGAAAAGACCTGGCAGGCGAACGTGCAGGCCAGCAAGGTACTGCGTGGCGATGCGGGCCTGGCGCAGAAGATCACCTACGGCATCGACTATGTGCGCAGCGATGTCGAGAACCTGCAGACGGGTATCACGCCGCCGGTGGGCGAAACCTTTCCGCTCAAACGCTTCCCCGATACCACCGAATCGAGCTGGGCACTGTATGCGCAAGATGAGCTGGTGCTGGGCAACTGGACCTTCACGCCTGGCCTGCGTTACGACCACTTCAGCATCAAGGCCGACCAGGCCGGCTTTGGCGCCAATGCGGTGTCGCTGTCGGGCAATGCCACCTCGCCCAAGCTGGGTGTGATGTACCGGGTCAATCCGGCGTGGAGTGTGTTCGGTAACTACGCCAAGGGCTTCCGCGCGCCCAACGCCGGCCAGGTCAATGCCTTTTTTGAAAACCCGGTGGGCAACTACAAGACCATTCCCAATCCTGACCTGAAGCCGGAAACCAGCCAGAACCTGGAGCTGGGTGTGCGTGGGCGCCTGGGCAATGTGGCGCTGGATGTGGCGGCATTCACCGGCCGCTACAAGGACTTTATCGACGACCTGGTGCAGGTGGGCGGTGTGGGCTCGCCCAGCGATCCGCTGGTGTTCCAGTCGGTCAACCGGGGCCGGGTCAACATCAGCGGTTTTGAGGTCAAGGGCCATGCCGACTGGGGCCGCTACGCCGGCATCGGCTGGAGCACGCCGTTTTCCTGGGGCCGTACCCAGGGCCGTGACCGCACCAGCGCCGAGCCGCTGTCGTCCATCGATCCGCAGCGCTTTACCGTGGGCCTGCGTGCCGAGGCCGCCGTCTGGACAGCGCAGTTGGGCCTGAACTACACCCAGGGCAAGAAGGCCAAGGACACGACCAACCCCAGCACGGGCCCGCAGTTCCTCAGCCCCTCGGCCACGGTGGTGGACCTGACCACGCAGTGGCGCATCCGCAAGGATCTGCGCTTGAATGTCGGTCTCTACAACCTGACCGACAAGAAGTACTGGCGCTGGTCCGATGTGCGCGGCGTGGCATCGAATGCCACCTTTATCGACGGCTACACCCAGCCCGGCCGATCGCTCAAGGTCAGCCTGGTCGCCGAGTTCTGAATCTGCCTCTGTGGGCAGCGTGCGCGCTCTGCACGCTGCCGGCTTTTCCCTAAGGAGTCCCCCATGAATCCGTCTCTTTCTCCCGCCGCTGCGCCAGCCGCCTTGAGCGCGGCCCGTGCCGCCGACATCCGCCGCGCCTTTGCCGCAGAACGTGCCAAGGGCCTGCGCGCCAAGGAAGCGGCCGAAGCCGCCGGCACCAGCGAAGGCGAGGCGATTGCCGCCCATGCCCAGCAGTGGCAGCCCGAGGGCAGCAGCCTGCAGGTGCAGGTGCTGGCGGCACCCGAGGGTGCTTGGGTGGAGGTGCTCAAGGCACTGGAAGCCTGCGGCCCGGTGATGGCCTTGACCCGCAATGCCAGCACTGTGCATGAGAAGACCGGCGTCTACGCCAACCTCAGCGCCGGCGGCGAGTTGGGTTCCCAGGTGGGTATTGCGCTGAACGAAGACATTGACCTGCGCCTGTTTTTTGCCAGCTGGCATGCCGGCTTTGCGGTGACCGAGACCTCCGCCCATGGCGGCAGCACGGTGCTGCGCAGCCTGCAGTTCTACAACCGGGCAGGCCGGGCGGTGCACAAGGTGTATGCCCGCGATGCCAGCGATCTGCAGGCCTGGCAGGCGCTGGTGGAGCGCTTTGCGGTGGCTGCTGGCGGCAGCGTACCCGGCTTTGATGCGCCAGAGGCACGCAAGCCCGTCAGCGTGCCGGCCGACAGCAGCGTCGATGTGCCCGCCCTGCAGGCAGCCTGGGCCGGCATGAAGGACACGCATGAGTTCTTCAGCATTATCAAGAAGGCCGGGGCCGAGCGCCAGCAGTCCTTCCGCCTGGTGCAGGGCCAGTTTGCCTGGCCCCTGGCCAAAGACAGCGTGACCGCCTTGCTCAACGAGGCCAGCTTCTCGGCCACACCCATCATGGTGTTTGTCAGCAGCGGCGGCTGCATCCAGATCCACAGCGGCCCGGTGCAGCGAATCGAGCCGATGAGCAGCCCGAATGCCGAATGGATCAATGTGCTGGACCAGGGCTTCAACCTGCATCTGCGCACCGATCTGATTGCCCATGCCTGGCTGGTGGAGAAGCCGACCAGCGATGGCACCGTCACCTCGGTCGAGCTGTTCGACGCCTATGGCGACCTGATGGCCATGTTCTTTGGTGCGCGCAAGCCCGGCAAGCCGGAGCTGGCGGGCTGGCGCGCGCTGGCGACCGGCCTGCCGCGCCTGAACGCCGAGCCGGTAAGTGCTTGAGGAGTGCAAGATGGCTTTATTGAATCGCCGTGATTGCCTCGCCTGGGCTGCTGGTGCTGCCGCTGCAGCCATGGCGGGCCCGCTCTGGGCACAGCCCGCCCGGCCGGTGGCCGATGCAGGTGCCAAATCGGTGCTGCAGCCCTTTGTCGGCGTGCAGCCCCAGGTGGCGGCCAAGCGCCTGATCAGTTTGAGTGGCGCGCTGACCGAAATCATCTACCTGCTGGGCGCCGAGCAACTGCTGGTGGGCAGCGACACCACCAGCAACTACCCGGAGGCGGCCGACAAAACGCCCAAGGTGGGCTATGTGCGCCAGCTGGCCGCCGAGGGTGTGCTCTCGCTCAAGCCCGATACGGTGATCGGCACGACCGAGGCCGGCCCGCCCGTGGTGCTGCAGCAGATTGCGCAGGCCGGCGTGACCGTGGCCCTGGTGCAGTCCGACCACAGCTGGGACGAGGTGCTGCGCAAGATCCGCCTGGTGGGCCAGGCCACCGGCAAGCAGGCCCAGGCCGAGCAGCTGGCGCAGCGCTTGCAGGCCGACTGGGACCAGACCCAGGCCCAGGTGCGTGCCAGTGTGGCAGCCGGGCGCGCGCCGCGTGCGCTGTTTGTGCTGTCGCACACTGGATCGCCCCAGGTGGCAGGCCAGGCCACGGCGGCCGATGCGCTGCTGCGCCTGGGCGGTGCCAGCAATGTGATGCAGGGCTTCCAAGGCTACCGGCCGTTGACGGCCGAAGCCATGGCGCAGGCGGCGCCGCAGGTGATCGTGACCACCACCCAGGGCCTGGAGGCGGTGGGCGGGGCGGAGAAGTTCTGGGCACGGCCCGAGCTGGCGCTGACCCCTGCGTTCAAGAACAAGACCATGGTTGCGCTGGAGGCAAGCCAGCTGCTGGGCTATGGCCCGCGCTTGCCGCAGGCCGTACAGGCACTGCACCAGGGCTTGCTGGCCATCCAGCCATGAGCGAAGCGGCGCGTGTGCGCATCCGCGCGGACGCCCCGCACAGCACGCCGGCACCAACAGCAGGTTTGCATGCGGTGGCGCCAACCCCCGCTGCTGCTGCAGCGGCAACGCCGGTGCTGCGGCGGCCCAGCCAGGGCCGGGCACACCGGCGCCTGGGCAAATCCAGCACCCTGGGCCTGATGGCCTTGCTGGTGCTGGCGGCCTTTGTGTTTGCGGCCGGTCAGGGCGCTTTTGCGATCGATGCGGCGCGCCTGCCGGGTATCACCTGGAACGCCTGGCTGCACTGGTGGCAGGGCGCAGGCGCTGCCAGCCCGGGGGCCAGCACCGAGCAGCTGGTATTTGCCACCATTCGCCTGCCGCGCCTCATTCTGGGCCTGGCGGCGGGTGCGGGCCTGGGCATGGCCGGGGCGCTGATGCAGGGGTTGTTTCGCAATCCCCTGGCCGACCCGGGCCTGATTGGGGTCAGCAGCGGCGCGGCCTTGGCGGCTGCAGCGCTGATTGTGATGGGCGCGCTGTGGTTTCCGGCGCTGCCGCGCAGCCTGGGCAGCTGGCCGCTGATGCTGACCGCGTTTGGCGGCGGCCTGTTCACCACCTTTCTGATCTATGGCCTGTCCCAAACCGGTGGCGGCACGCGCATTGGTGTGATGCTGCTGGCAGGCGTGGCTATCAATGCGCTGGCGATGGCCGGCCTGGGCCTGCTGAGTTTTCTGTCAACCGATGAGCAGCTGCGCAACCTGCAGCTGTGGCTGATGGGCAGCCTGGGCAGCACGCGCTGGCCAGTGGCCTTGACGACATGCGCCGTGGTGGCCGTGGCCATGCTGATCGCCCAGCGCCTGGCCCAGCCCCTCAATGCCATTGCCCTGGGCGAGGCCCAGGCCAGCCTGATGGGCGTGGGGGTGGAGCGCACCAAACGCCTAGCCGTGGTGCTGGCCGCCCTGGTGGTGGGTTGTATCACCGCAGGCTGCGGCATGATTGGTTTTATCGGTCTGGTGGCCCCGCACTGGGTGCGCATGCTGGCCGGGCCGGACCACCGCGTGGTGCTGCCGGCATCGGCTCTGCTGGGCGCTGCAATGGTGGTGTTTGCCGATGCCTTTGCGCGCACGGTGGTTGCGCCGGCCGAGCTGCCGCTGGGTGTGCTGACCGCCTTGGTCGGCGTGCCGCTGTTTTTGGCCATGCTGCGCCAGTTCCGGCGCCAGCTCTGAGCGAGGCTGCAGATGTTCAATCCCTTCAAGACCTGGGGCGCTGCCACCCGGCCCGCACAGCCAAGCGCCTTGGGCGGGCCTGCCAGCAGCTGGCACCTGGAGCACCTGGCTGTCGGTGTGCCCGGCGGCGATACCCTGGTGAGCCTGCACACCCGCATCGAGGCGGGCCGGGTGACCGCCATCGTCGGGCCCAATGGCGCTGGCAAATCCAGCCTGCTGAGCACCTTGACGGGCCAGTGGCAGCCCCATGGCGGCCAGCTGTTTTTTGATGGGCAGCCGCTGTCCCGCTGGTCGTCCGAGCAGCTGGCGCTGCGCCGCGCCATGATGATGCAGGACGGCGGCGTGGCCTTTGACTTCACGGTGCAAGAGGTGGTGGAGCTGGGGCGCTATACGCACCGTCTCCACCCCAGTACCGACGAGGCCGGCATTGTGGCCCGTGCGATGGCGCTGACCCAGGTCAGTGCCTTTGCCCAGCGCAGCGTGCGCACCCTGTCAGGCGGGGAGCGGGCGCGCACCCACCTGGCTCGGGTGCTGGCCCAGTTGTGGGAGCCGGCTGCCTGCGGCGGCGCGCGCTGGCTGCTGCTCGATGAGCCCACCGCTGCGATGGACCTGGCCTGGCAGCACCAGACCATGGCCTTGCTGCGCGACTGGGCGCATGCGGGGCCGTCTGCCGGAGTGGGGGTGATTGCCGTGGTGCACGACATGAACCTGGCATTGCGCTATGCCGACGATGTGCTGCTGGTGCATGGCGGCGGCTGCCTGCATGGCCCCGCACACGAGGTGCTGACACCCGAGACCATTGCCCAGGTCTGGGGCGTGGGCTGCTTTGCCACCCAGGCGCCGGACGGCACGGCCCAGTATCTTTTCGCGCAAAACTAAGCGGGCCTGAAGCCCGCTGCGTTGCTTGGTGACGTGCTTGCTTATTCCAGCGGCTCGTCTTCAGGCTTGCACTGGCGCTTCAAGCTCTGGGCTTCATAGTCCAGCGTCTGCTTCATCGCGCCGCCCAGCAGGGCTGCGTCGATGTGCAGATGAAAGTTGTCACCGGTATTGGTCTGCTTGGCCTGGGCGGTCAGCATCTTGCCGCAGGTCATCGTCCAGCTCTTGTTGTTCTTGTCCAGCAGCTGGCTGTCCTTGATACGGCACTGGCTGAAGTGCTTGGACAGGATCAGATCCGGGTAGAGAAAGCCGTCCTTGTCCACCAGTTCGGGGCCGATGCAGCGGTCCTTGGTGCGCGGGGCCTTGGCGGGTTTGTTGCCGATGGCCGATTTGGTCTCGGTTACGGAAAAAGCGCCCGGCTGGGCAGCTTGGGCGGGCAGGGCGGTCAGCAGCGCGGCACAGAGGCCGGCGCTGGCGATCCAGGTAAATATTGTGTTCATGCTTGAACTCCTGAGCGGCGGCCCATCCACACGGGGCCGTGATCGCTTGGTTATAGCAGGCGGGCATGCGGCCTGCTGTAAAGCTGTGCGAAGCAAGGGTAACGCTGCGCATCAATACCGCGCAGCGTTACGGAATAGCCAGTGGCCGCGATGTGCAGCCATCAGCAGCAACTAGCAACGATTGGCAGCGGGCCGCTCACTCGTCCTGCTTGAGGTCCTGCAGCACCACGGCGGCAATCTCTTCGATGGACTTGTGCGTGGTCGACAGCCACTGGATGCCGGCGCGGCGCATCATCGATTCGGCTTCGGCCACTTCCATGCGGCAGTTCTGCAGGCTGGCGTAGCGTGAGTCGGGGCGGCGCTCATTGCGGATCTGGGACAGGCGCTCGGGCGCAATGGTCAGGCCAAAGATCTTCTTCTTATAAGGAAGCAGGGCCGGGGGCAGCTGCTGGCGGTCAAAATCCTCGGGGATCAGCGGGTAATTGGCCACCTTCAGGCCAAACTGCATCGCCAGGTAGAGGCTGGTAGGTGTCTTGCCGCTGCGGCTCACCCCCACCAGGATCACATCGGCACCGGCCAGGTCGTGGTTGGTCTGGCCGTCATCGTGCGCCAGGCTGAAGTTGATCGCCTCCATGCGGTCAAAGTATTCCTTGCTCTCGCTGATATCGGTAAAGCGGCCGATGCGGTGGTGCGACTTGGCGCCCAGCTCGTCTTCCAGCGGCTGGACAAAGGTGGCAAACATGTCCATCACCAGGCCCTTGCAGTGCTCATGCACCACCTTGACCGTCTCTGGCTCCACCAAGGTCGTGAAAACAATGGGCTTTTTGCCTTCCTTGTCGGCCGTGTGGTTGATCTGGTGCACGGCCTGGTGGGCCTTGTCGACCGTGTCCACAAAGGGCAGGCGCACCGCACGGGTGGTGATGTCGAACTGCTTCATGATGGCGCGGCCAAAGGTCTCGGCTGTCACGCCGGTGCCATCAGAGATAAAGAAAATGGTGCGTTGGTGCATGTTGGGCCTAATGCTACATCGGCGGTAACGGGCGAATTCTGTCGCAGGCGGCGCACAGCTGCCTGCGGGGTTTGTCATTGTTGACCACGGTGTTCAGCAAGTCGCAAGCAAAACGGCGGCGGCACGCCTACAATGACGCCCATTATTCACATTTCCCGCATGTACTCCGGCCTACCAGTACAAATACAAAGCCAGATGTCCGAGCCCGCAGCGGCCGGACAGGAGTCTATGCGTGCGTGCCATTGCCCCCACTGCGGCCATGGGCGCCCGAGCCAGTTTTTAACTTCCGGAGCTTCACCATGTCCAACCTCTACAGCGCGACCGCCCTGGTCGTACCGTTTGAGAACCTGAGAATGACCGACGTCGAGGTCGTAGGCGGCAAGAACGCCTCGCTCGGCGAAATGATCTCGCAACTGCCGCAAGGCGTGCGCGTGCCCACTGGCTTTGCCACGACGGCCCACGCATTCCGTGAGTTCCTGGCCCACGAAGGCCTGGCTGGCAAGATCAGCGCCAAGCTCGCGGCGCTGGATGTGGACGATGTGCGCGCGCTGGCGCAGGTCGGCGCCGAGATCCGTGCCATGGTCGAGGCCCAGCCTTTCCCGCTCGATCTGCAAAAAGCCATTGCCGAGGCTTTTGTGACCTTGCAAGCGGGCAATACCGAGGCCTCCTTTGCCGTGCGCTCCTCGGCCACCGCAGAAGACCTGCCTGACGCTTCGTTCGCCGGCCAGCAAGAAACCTTCCTGAACGTGGTGGGCATCGACGATGTGCTGCACAAGATGAAGGAAGTGTTTGCCTCGCTCTACAACGACCGCGCCATCTCCTACCGCGTGCACAAGGGCTTTGAGCACGATGTGGTGGCCCTGTCGGCCGGTGTGCAGCGCATGGTGCGCTCGGACAAGGGTGCCGCCGGCGTGATGTTCACGATTGATACCGAGTCGGGCTTTGACCAGGTGGTCTTCATCACCTCCAGCTATGGCCTGGGTGAGACCGTGGTGCAGGGCGCCGTGAACCCGGACGAGTTCTATGTGCACAAGCCCATGCTGGAAGCCGGCAAGCAGGCGCTGATCCGCCGCAACCTGGGCTCCAAGCTGCTGCAGATGGTGTTTGCAACGCCTGAAGAAAAGGCCGCCTCCGGCAAGCTGGTGAGCACCACCGATGTGAGCCCCGAACTGCGCAACCGCTATTCGCTGACCGATGCCGAAGTGCATGAGCTGGCGCAGTACGCGCTGGTGATCGAGAAGCACTATGCCCGCCCGATGGACATCGAATGGGGCAAGGACGGCACCGACGGCAAGCTCTACATCCTGCAGGCACGCCCTGAGACGGTGAAGAGCCAGTCCAAGGGCCAGGCCGAGCAGCGCTACAAGCTCAAGGGCAGCGGCACCGTGCTGGCCGAAGGCCGCGCGATTGGCCAGAAGATCGGCACCGGCCGTGTGCGCCTGGTCTCCGACATCTCGCAAATGGACCAGGTCGAAGCCGGCGATGTGCTGGTGACCGACATGACCGACCCGAACTGGGAGCCGGTGATGAAGAAGGCGGCGGCCATCGTCACCAACCGCGGTGGCCGTACCTGCCACGCCGCGATCATTGCGCGCGAGCTGGGCATCCCCGCCGTCGTGGGCTGCGGCAATGCCACCGAGCTGCTGAAGAACGGCACCCTGGTGACGGTCAGCTGCGCAGAAGGCGACACCGGCCGCATCTATGACGGCCTGCTCGAAACCGAAGTGACCGAGGTCAAGCGTGGCGAGATGCCTCCGATCAAGACCAAGATCATGATGAACGTGGGCAACCCCCAACTGGCCTTTGACTTTGCCCAGCTGCCCAACGACGGCGTGGGTCTGGCACGTCTGGAATTCATCATCAACAACAACATCGGTGTGCACCCCAAGGCCATCCTGGACTACCCGGCTGTGGATGCCGACCTGAAGAAGGCCGTCGAATCCGTGGCCCGTGGCCATGCCTCGCCGCGCGCTTTCTACGTGGACAAGATCACCGAAGGTGTGGCAACGATCGCTGCGGCGTTCTACCCCAAGCCCGTCATCGTGCGCATGTCGGACTTCAAGTCCAACGAATACCGCAAGCTGATCGGTGGCAGCCGTTACGAGCCCGATGAAGAAAACCCGATGCTGGGCTTCCGTGGTGCAGCGCGCTACATCTCCAAGGACTTCGGCGAAGCCTTCAAGATGGAATGCGAGGCGCTCAAGCGCGTGCGCAACGAGATGGGCCTGACCAATGTCAAGATCATGATCCCCTTCGTGCGTACCCTGGACCAGGCCAAGCGCGTGACCGAGCTGCTGGCGGCCAATGGCCTCAAGCGCGGCGAGAACGGCCTGGAAGTCATCATGATGTGCGAAGTGCCCTCGAACGCCATCCTGGCCGATGAGTTCCTGGAGTACTTCGACGGTTTCTCGATCGGTTCGAACGACCTGACCCAGCTGACCCTGGGCCTGGACCGCGACTCCGGTCTGGAACTGCTGGCCGCCGACTTTGACGAGCGCGACCCTGCCGTCAAAAAGATGCTCGAGCGCGCCATCAGCGCCTGCCTGGCACAGAACAAGTACGTCGGTATCTGCGGCCAGGGACCTTCGGACCACCCTGACTTTGCGCAGTGGCTGGCGGACAAGGGTATTGCCTCGATCTCGCTGAACCCCGACAGCGTGATCGACACCTGGCAGCGCCTGGCCGCCAAGTAAGCGGTACTGCTCTGCCACCAGCGCGGTGGCAGGCGCCTCACAAGGCGCCAAAACCAAAAAGCCAGTCAGAACCTCTGACTGGCTTTTTTACGTTCCAAGACGGCTGCAGCCGGCCGGGCCGGCTAGAGGCTCAGGCGCTCAGCTTGGCGGCCAGTGCGGCGACCTTGGCGCCCTGGGCAAAGGCCAGTTCCAGCTCGGGGGCGGAAGGCTGGCGCGAGCCATCGGCACCGGCCAGCGTGGCGGCGCCGTAGGGCGAGCCGCCCTTGGCCTGCGACAGGTCAAACTGCGAAGGCAGGCCAAAGCCGGCGGGCACGATCACCATGCCGTGGTGGGCCAGGGTGTTCCAGAACGAGGTGACCGTGGTTTCCTGGCCGCCCAGGGTGCCGGTGGAGGTGAACACGCTGCCCACCTTGCCCGACAGCGCGCCCTTGGCCCAGAGGCCGCCGGTCTGGTCGAGGAAGCTGCGCATCTGGCCGCTCATATTGCCAAAACGGGTGGGGGTGCCAAAGATGATGGCGTCGTACTCGGCCAGCTCGGCGGGCGTGGCCACCGCAGCGGCCTGGTCGACCTTGCCGCCGGCGGCCTGGAAGGCTTCCTGGGGCATGGTCTCGGGCACGCGCTTGATGACGACCTCGGTGCCTGCCACGCTGCCTGCGCCTTCGGCGATCTTGCCGGCCATGGTCTCGATGTGACCGTACATGGAATGGTAGAGAACCAGAACTTTAGCCATGGTGAATATTTCCTCAATCGTTGAATACGGACCGCAACCGCGGTGAAGAGCGCCTGCTTGCCATTGGTTGTTGGCGCCTGTATCCACTGTAGGGCTTGGCTGCCGGTTTGGGGTGCCGCTGGTTTGAACGCAGCGTTGCATGGATTTGAACAATCGCTGCCAGCCGACCGCCGGCCAGCGGCCATCACCAGGCGCTGCGCCCCAGCAGCAGCTTGCACAGCGCCTGCACCTTAGGCGAGGCATGGCGTGTGCGCGGGTAGACCAGGGAGAGCTCGCGGCTGCGGCCTTCCAGCGCGGGCAGCAGCCGTTCCAGCCGACCATCGGCCAGCGCATCGCGCACCGCAAAGCCCATCACCTGGGCCACGCCCAGACCGGCAATCGCGCCTTCGATCAAGGGGTCGCCACTGTCAAAGCGGATGGCATGGGGCGCGGGCCAGTCGATGGTGCTGCCATCGGGCAGGCGAAACTGCCAGGGCACGGCAAAACCCCGGTAGTGGTTGTAGACCGACAGGCAGCGGTGCGTGGCCAGCTCGTCCAGATTCTGCGGCCGGCCATGGCGGGCCGTGTAGGCGGGCGATGCCACCGTCACCCAGTGCAGCGGCGGCAGCGGCCGGCCGATCATGCGGCTGTCCAGCAGGGGGCCAATGCGCACCGCGGCGTCATAGCCCTCGTCCACCATGTCCACCAGGCGGTCGGTAAAGCTGGCCTCGATCTGCAGGCCCGGGTACTGCTGCAGCAGCTGGCCGAGCAGGGGTGTCAGCACCACCCGGCCCAGCACCGAGGGCGCCGTCATGCGCAGCACGCCAGTGGGCTCGCAGCGCCGGTCCAGCAGCTGCTGCCTGGCATCGTCCAGCCCGGCGATCAGCTCGGCACTGCGGTCCACCAGCAGGCAGCCATCGGGGGTCAAGGACACATTGCGGGTATTGCGGTGCAGCAAGCGCGTGCCCAGGTCGGCCTCCAGCTGGGCAATGGCGCGGGAGATGCGTGACTGCGTGGTGCCCAGGCAGTGGGCGGCCTGGGTAAAGCTCTTGTGCTCGGCCACCTTGATCAGCATCTGTACCGCGTTCAAATCCATGGGGCTGCTCCTGCCAAACTATTGATTCATTTTTGCATAAGTAAAAGATGAGATTGCTGTTTATCTTCGTTATTGATTTAAATACCATGTCGCCATGACCGGTCATCACCCGCCTGCAGGCGCTGCCCCAGCACTGCAGGTTCGTATGTTTTGGAGTGATGAAGTGACCCTTGAAAAACCTGTGCACCCCGCTGGGGTGCTGCGCCATCCGCGCGCCGCGCTGGCCCTGCTGTCGTTTGCGCAGCTGCTGATTGCGCTTGATGCCACGATTGTCTTTGTCGCGCTGGATGCCATGGGCCAGCAGCTGCAGCTCGATGCCCGCCACCTGCAATGGGTCATCAGCGGCTACAGCGTGGCCTTTGGCGGCTGCCTGCTGCTGGCCGGGCGCTGTGCGGACCTGCTGGGCCAGCGCCGCATGTATGTGGCGGCCATGGCGCTGTTTGGCCTGGCCTCCTTCGCTGGCGGCTTTGCGCATCTGCCCTGGCAACTGGTGGCAGCGCGTGCCGGGCAGGGTGTGGCAGCGGCGCTGCTGTTCCCGGCCACCCTGTCGATGATCAATACCTTGTATGCCGCTGGCGCTGAGCGCAACCGCGCGCTGGCGGTGTGGAGCATGGCCAGTGCCGGCGGGCTGGCGGCCGGGGCCTTGCTGGGGGGCTTGCTGACCCAGACCTTGGGCTGGAACTGGGTGCTCTGGGTGCTGGTGCCGATTGCCTGGCCTTGCGCGATGGCCGCAGGCCGCTACCTGCCGGCGATGCCTGCCGTGCCCGCTGCGCAGCGCCGTTTTGACCTGCTGGGCTGCATCAGCGTGACCGTGGGTGCCAGTGCCTTGGTGGCCGTGCTGGTGCAGGGCCCGCAATGGGGTTGGGGCGATCTGCGCACGGCCAGCCTGCTGGTGCTGGCGCTGGCCGTGCTGGGCCTGTTCTGGCGCACCGAGGCGCGCGTGGCCGCCCCCCTGATGCCGCTGGCCATGCTGCGGGTGGGCAGCCTGCAGACCAGCATGCTGCTGGCCATGTTGTTTATGAGCAGCTATGGCGTGCAGTACTACTTTCTGGGTCTGTATTTCCAGCAGGTGCTGGGCTGGAGCCCGCTGCAGGCCGGCCTGGCCTTTGTGCTGCCAACGGCGGTCTGCACCTGGGGCATACGCCTGGCCGAGCGCGGCCTGGCGCAGCAGGGTACACGCAGCGTGCTGCTGCGGGGCTGGGCGGCCGGTGTGCTGGGCATGGTCTGGATTGCAGCCGTGCTGCCGCTGGCCGGCAACTATGCCTGGCTGGTGCCGGGCTTTGTGGTGATGAGCCTGGGGCAGGGCGCGAGTTGGACCGGCATGTGGGTCATGGTAGGCCAGGGTATTGCGCCGGCGCGCCAAGGCGTGGCATCGGGGGTGGCGGCTACTGCGCAGCAGGTGGGTGCGGCGCTGGGCCTGGCCTTGCTGGTGATGCTGGCAGCCGCGCCGTTGGCTGGCCTGGAGGGGGCCAGCGCCGAGACCCTGCGCCAGGCCAATGCCCAGGGCTTGCAGCATGCGCAATGGGGCGCAGCGGGCCTGGCCTTGCTGGCCTGGCTGGTCTGCCTGCGCATGGCCAAGCCGCAGGCGCTGCCACTCACCGATGCCCAGGCGGTGGGCGACAGCAGTAGCGCTTGCGCCTGAGCGGCTACAGCGGCTGCACCAGGTAAACGCAGCGCTGGCCGCCTTCGAGCAGGTATTCGCTGCGCTCCAGCGTAGCCAGGCCTTCGACCACTTCCTGGAACAGCGCCTGCTCCGAACGGCAAAAGCCCCGGCAGCTTTGCGCAGCTGCACAGATAGGGCAGTGGTGCTCCACCAGCAGCCAGCCTTGCGGGTGGGGCTCGACATGGGCCATATAGCCCTCCTGGGTACGGACCTCGGCCAGCTGGGCCAGGCGCTCGGGCAGGCCGGGGGCGGTGCAGGCCTGGCGGTAGCGGCTGCGTGATTGCGCTTCGCGCTCGCTGATCAGGCCGTCCATGCCTTGCTGGCCAAACAGCTTTTCGATCGCGCCAATCAGCTGCACCGTGAGCTGGGCATGGGCGTCGGGGAAATAACGCTGGCCCGCAGCGGTCAAGGTCCACAACTGGCGCGGCCGGCCTGCGCCGGCTGGCTTTTGCAGATCGGCCTGCACCAAGCCCTGGTCGGCCAGCTTGTTGATCTGCTGGCGGGCGGCCTCGGCCGTCATCTGCAGTGCGCGCGCCAAGTCTGCCGTGCTGGCGGGGGCCTGGCGCTTGAGCGCCTCCAGCATGCGCATGGTGGCTGAGGGATCGATGGGGAGCGATGGCATTTATTAATACAAGCAATAGCTTGTTTTATTTCTGGGGCTGGGGAATTATCAAAGACAATGCTTGCATTATTTCACAACAAGGAATGGCATGGCATCGTCCCCTTCATCGTCACTCAACCCGGCCGCTGTGCCGGTGCCCGAAGCGCCGGCTGGCTGGGCCCAGCTGCTGGGCCGGCCCCATGGCCTCAAGGCGCTGGCGCTGACCGGCGCGGTCGCCATGCATGCGATCAATGTGCATATCGTCACCACCATCCTGCCCTCGGTGGTGCAGGAGATTGGCGGCCTGGCCTGGTATGCCTGGAGCACCACCTTGTTTGTCGTGGCCTCCATCATCGGCGCCGCACTGGCGGTGCGCATGCTGGCCGGCTGGGGCGCACGGGGTGCCATGCTGGCGGGCTTGCTGGTGTTCAGCCTGGGCAGCCTGCTGTGCGCGACGGCGCCGTCCATGCCCATGCTGCTGCTGGGCCGCGCGGTGCAGGGCCTGGGCGGTGGCGCGGTGGGGGCGCTGAGCTATACCTTGATCCGGCTGGTGTTTCCACCCGCGCTGTGGCCACGTGCGATTGGGCTGATCTCAGCCATGTGGGGTGTGGCCACGCTCAGCGGCCCAGCGGTAGGCGGCCTGTTTGCCCAGGCCGGCCATTGGCGGCTGGCCTTTGGCGCCTTGCTGCCTTTGCTGCTGCTGCAAATGTTGCTGGTGCAGCGCCAGCTGGCACCGCAGCGCCTGCTGCGCAGCACACCCGCGCAGGATGGCGGCATTGCCGGCCTGCAGATCGCGCTGCTGGCGCTGTCCGTGCTCTTGGTGGCGGCGGCCAGCGTGGTCACGGCGCCGCTTTGGCAATGGCTGCTGGCGGCGGCCGGTTTGCTGGCTGGTGCTGCTGCGATCTGGCATGAGCGCCGCGCCAGCCGCCGCTTGCTGCCCCAGGGTGGCACGGCCTTGGGCCAGCCGCTGGGCATGCTCTATGCCGCCGTCGCCTTGCTGCTGATGGGGACGATGACCGAGGTGTTTGTACCCTATCTGCTGCAGCATCTGCATGGCCTGCAGCCCTTGACGGCCGGCTATGTGACGGCCTTGCTCGCCGGCGGCTGGTCGGTGGCCTCGGTGCTGTTCTCGGGCAAAAGCGGCCGGGCGGGCAGGGCGCTGATGCTGATCGGCCCGCTGCTGTGCACCTTGGGCCTGGTGGCGCTGGCGCTGGCCATGCCCTGGCAGGGGATGGCGGCCTTGGTGGTCTGCGGCATTGCGCTGGCGCTGCTGGGTCTGGGCGTAGGCATGGCCTGGCCGCATGTGCTCAATGCCATCATGCACAGCGCCAGTGCGCAGGAGGCCGACAGCGCTGCCTCGGGTATCACCACGGTGCAGCTCTATGGCATGGCCGTCGGTGCTGCGCTGGTGGGCCTGGTGGCCAATGCGCTGGGGCTGACTGCGCTGGCCGACCCGGCAGCGCTGGGCCGCTCGGCGCTCTGGCTGTTTGCGGTGTTTGCGCTGTTCCCTGCGCTGGCAGCCTGGTCGCTGCGGCGCTTTTTGCGCGGCTAGTCGCCTGGCAGCAGGCATAAAAAAACAGCGGATGCCACCTGGGTGGCTCCGCTGTTTTGGGGGAGGAGGCGGGTGTTGCTCAGCTCAACAACAAGGCATCATCGGCGAGCTTTTCACCACGCACCTTCTCGAACATCTGCAGCAGATCGGGCACGTCCATCTTGGCGCGCTCTTCGCCGCTGACATCGAGCACCACCTGGCCCTGGTGCAGCATCACGGTGCGGTCGCCCACATCGAGTGCCTGGCGCATGCTGTGGGTCACCATCATCGTGGTCAGCTTGCCTTCATCGACGATGCGGGCGGTGAGCTTGAGCACAAAGTCGGCCGTGCGCGGATCGAGCGCAGCGGTGTGCTCGTCCAGCAGCAGAATGCGCGAAGGCTGCAGTGCGGCCATCAGCAGGCTGACGGCCTGGCGCTGGCCGCCCGAGAGCAGGCCGATGCGGTCGGTCAGACGGTTTTCCAGGCCCAGGCCCAGGGTGGCGAGCTTTTCGCGGTAGAGCGCACGGTTGGCTTGCTTGACGGCCTTGGACAGGCCGCGAAAGTTGCCGCGCTCATGCGCCAGGGCCATGTTCTCTTCGATCGACAGGTCTTCGCAGGTGCCGGCCATCGGGTCCTGGAACACGCGGGCCACCCTGTGGGCGCGGTCCCAGACGGGCTTGCGGGTCATGTCTTCACCGTCGATGACGATGCTGCCCGAGTCGACCATCAGGTCGCCGGAGATGGCGTTCAAAAAGGTCGATTTACCCGCGCCATTGGAGCCGATGACGGTGACGAACTGGCCGGCTGGAATGTCCAGCGCCATGCCGCGCAGCGCGCGGGTTTCGATCGGGGTGCCGGGGTTGAAGGTGATCTTGAGGTCTTTTGCGCTCAGCATGTCTCTCTCCTTGTCAGTGCTTTTTCGCAAAACGACGTTTGAGCTGGGGGATGACCAGCGCGATCGTGACCAGCAAGGCCGTCACCAGGTTCAGATCCTGGGCCTTGAGGCCGATGAAGTCGCTGTTCAGCGCCAGCGCAATGAAGAAGCGGTAGACGATGGCGCCAATCACCACGGCCAGGGTGGCCAGAATCAGCTTGCGCGAAGGCAGGATGGACTCACCAACGATCACCGCCGCCAGACCGATCACGATGGTGCCGATGCCCATGGAGCTGTCGGCGCCGCCCTGGGTCTGGGCAAACAGTGCGCCCGCCAGGCCCACCAGGCCGTTGGAGACGGCCATGCCCAGCAGGATCATGCCGCCGGTGTTGACGCCCTGTGCGCGCGCCATGCGGGCATTGGTGCCGGTGGCGCGAATGGCCAGGCCTCGCTCGGTCAGGAAGAACCAGTCCATCGCCAGCTTGGCCAGAACCACGATCACGCACATCAGCAGCGGGCGGAACACATAGTCTTCGATGCCGGCGGGTTGCAGCTGGTTGAACAAGGTCGGGTCGTTGATCAGCGGCACATTGGGGCCACCCATGATGCGCAGGTTGATGGAGTACAGCGCGATCATCATCAGGATCGACGCGAGCAGGTCCATGATCTTGAGCTTGACGTTCAGCCAGCCGGTGATCAGGCCGGCAATCGCGCCGGCCAGCGTGGCACCGATGGTGGCCAGAAACGGGCTGTAGCCACCGGTGATCATCACGGCGCAGACAGCAGCGCCCAAGGGGAAGCTGCCATCGACCGTCAGGTCAGGAAAGCGCAGCAGGCGGAAGGAGATGAACACACCGAGCGCGACCAGCGCGAAGATCAGGCCGATCTCGATGGCTCCCAAAAATGAAAATAAGGTCATGGAGTTTTCTTATCTGATGGGGTCTGGATAACGAACAAGCCCCGCTTCTGGCGGGGCTGCGTCTTGTCACCCCCTGGGCTGCGCGGGTTGCACAGCCACAGGCGAGGCGGCATCCATCACTGAATTACTTTGGCAGCCGACTTGACCAGCTCGTCGGACAGCTTGATGCCTTGCTTTTCAGCGGCACCGGGGTTCACGTACAGCTCCATCTTGGTCGAGACTTCGGTCTTGATGTCGCCGGGCTTTTCACCCTTGAGGATACGTGCCACCATGCGGCCGGTCTGATCGCCCAGATCGCGGTAGTTGATACCCAGGGCAGCCACGGCGCCACGGGCCACCGAGTCGGTGTCCGATGCCACCAGCGGCAGCTTGGAATCCTGGCCAACCTTGACCAGGGCTTCATAGGAGGACACCACATTGTTGTCGGTGTTGGTGTAGATCACATCGGCCTTGCCGACCAGCGAGCGCGCTGCGCTCGAGACGTCCACCGAGCGGGGAGCCGCTGCTTCCACCAGGGTCATGCCCAGCTTGGGCAGCAGTTCCTTCAGCTCTTTGACCACCACGGCAGAGTTGGCCTCGCCGGGGTTGTAGACCATGCCGACGCGCTTGGCGTTGGGCACGACCTTCTTCAGCAGTTCCATCTGCTTGTCCAGGGCCAGCAGGTCGGACACGCCGGTCACGTTGTTCTTCGATGGCTCCCAGCTGGGCACCAGCTTGGCGGCCACGGGATCGGTCACTGCGGAGAAGACCACGGGCACGGTCTTGGTGGCGGCGACCACGGCTTGGGCCGATGGTGTGGCGATCGCGACGATGGCATCGGGCTTGTCACCGACAAACTTGCGGGCGATCTGGGCAGCGGTGCCAGGGTTGCCCTGGGCGCTTTGGTACTGCCACTTGAGGTTCTTGCCTTCTTCAAAGCCTTCGGCCTTGAGTGCCGCCTTGACGCCGTCGCGCACTGCGTCCAGCGCAGGGTGTTCCACGATGGCCGTCACGGCCACCGATTTCTGGTCTGCTGCCTGTGCGGGCGCGATGGCCGCGATTGCCAGTGCCACGGCGCCCAGAGGGGCCCAAGCCAATTTCTTCATGCGTATATCTCCGCCAAATTTGTTGAATTGCATCCGCAGCACTGCTGCTTGATCCGCCCCCTGTTACAACAGGTGGCAAACAGGTAGCAGCAGTCTACACCCCGCCACCCATGGGATGACACATTTGTGATCTATGGGATTGCCCTAGTTGCAGCCCTGCCTGAAAAGCTGTGCTGGCTTGCGCAAGTTGGCGTATGCTTGCATAAATATTTCCTGGAATAGTTTCCTGGATCAATAAAACTGTGTTTGGTGGAGAAATATGCAGCGCTCTGGCAATAAAACTGTGCGTGGAATTTTGCCTGCCGCAAGCCCTGGAGGCGCCGCTGTCGCGCACCCAGGGTATTCACCGAGGCGCGGTTTCCTGGTCCGGAACGGCCCATTGCAGCGGCGCCTTCAGCAGGTTCTGGCGCGTGGCCAGCTGCTCCAGCGGTGCGCGCAGCTCGGGTTCCAGCTCGCTGCGGCGGCTCAGGATGGAAAAGGACTTGGGCCCCGGCCCCGACACCATCGCCCATTGGTAGTTGGGATCCAGCGCCACCACGTAGTAGCTGACGCCAAAGGGCCCGAAGCGGCTGATGCTGAAATGCACTGGCATGGGCATCTGGTAGTGGCTGCTCAGTGCCGCGCCCTTGGCATCGACCGGCGCCATATAGTCCTGGCGGCGGTCCCAGCGGTTGGAGAGCGGATCGTAGGAGGTGGCGATCACCCGCACGCCGCCGTCATAGCGCTGCAAAAACTCATAGCGTTCGCGGGTGCGCAGGGCATCCTGCGGCTCCTCGACCTTGGCGGCCTTGTACCAAAGGCCCATAAAACGCTCCAGATCCAGTTCGGTGGCCGATACCAAAGGCGCAGGGGCAGGCGCTGCTGCGGGCGGGGATGGCGCTGCAGCCTTGGGTGGTACAGGCGGAGGGGGACGCTTGGCGCGTTTGCTGGGCGCAGCAGGCGTTGTGCTGGCAGCGGCTGGGGCTGCGATGCTGGCCTGGGCCCAGAGCAGACTGGCCAACAGTGCAGAGGCCACTGTAAGTAACGGGCGGGACCGAACAGTCCCCACCGGGCCCTGGGCCTGGCAGGGCCTGTGTCGGGCTGAACAGCGTGGGGAGCGTAACCAGACAAACATGGGGCCATTGTCGGCACGCCAGCTGTGGCGTGCTTGTCGGCCAAGTTCGGCAATCCATGGCGGGCCGGCCCGTGTTTGCCCTGCCATGGAAACCCGAGGAGTTGGTTCTAGGAACCGTGCTTACATGCCCGTGTAGTTCGGGCCGCCACCGCCTTCGGGCGTTACCCAGACGATGTTCTGGGTCGGGTCCTTGATGTCGCAGGTCTTGCAGTGCACGCAGTTTTGCGCATTGATCTGCAGGCGCTGGGCATCGCCGCCCTGGCTTTCGTCCGCCACGAACTCATAGACCCCCGCCGGGCAGTAGCGCTGCTCGGGGCCTGCGTACTTGGCCAGGTTGATCTGCACCGGCACGCTGGCATCTTTCAAGGTCAGGTGGGCGGGCTGGTCTTCGGCATGGTTGGTGCCGCTGATGAAGACGCTGGAGAGGCGGTCAAAGGTCAGCTTGCCATCGGGCTTGGGGTACTGGATGGGTTTGCATTGCGACGCGGGCTTGAGGTAGGCGTGGTCGGGCTTGTCGCGGTGCAGGGTCCAGGGCATGTTGCCGCGCAGCACAAACTGCTCCAGGCCGTTCATGATGGAGGCGGTGACCAGGCCCTTCTTGAACCAGCTCTTGAAGTTGCGGCTCTTGTTGAGCTCTTCGTAGAGCCAGCTCTTCTCAAACGCAGCCGGGTAGGCGCTCAGCTCATCGCCCTGGCGGCCAGCGGCAATGGCTTCAAAGGCGGCTTCTGCGGCCAGCATGCCGGTCTTGATGGCGGCGTGGCTGCCCTTGATGCGGCTGACGTTCAGGAAACCGGCATCGCAACCGACCAGCGCGCCACCAGGGAACACGGTCTTGGGCAGGCTCATCAGGCCGCCGGCGGTAATGGCGCGGGCGCCATAGCCAATGCGCTTGGCCGGCTTGATGCCCTTGGACTCGTCGCCTTCCAGGTAGTAGCGGATGTTGGGGTGGGTCTTCCAGCGCTGCATCTCCTCAAACGGAGACAGGTAGGGGTTGGAATAATCCAGACCGGTGATGAAGCCCAGGGTGACCTTGTTGTCGTCCAGGTGGTAGAGGAAGGCGCCACCGTAGGTGTCGTTGTTCATCGGCCAGCCGGCGGTGTGCATCACAAAGCCGGGCTGGTGGCGCTGGGGATCGATCTCCCACAACTCCTTCACACCCAGGCCATAGGTCTGCGGGTCCTTGCCTTCGTCGAGCTTGAACTTGGCGATCAGCTGCTTGCCCAGGTTGCCACGCGAGCCTTCGGCAAAGATGGTGTATTTGCCATGCAGTTCCATGCCCAGCTGGAACTCGCCGGTGGGCTCGCCGTTCTTGCCGACGCCCATGTTGCCGGTGGCCACGCCCTTGACGGAGCCGTCTTCGTTGTAGACCACTTCAGCGGCGGCAAAGCCGGGGAAAATCTCGACGCCCAGGGCCTCGGCCTGCTCGGCCAGCCATTTGACGACAAAGCCCAGCTGCACGATGTAGTTGCCTTCGTTGTGAAAGCAGGGCGGCAGCAGCCAGTTGGGGGTGCGCAGACCGGATTTTTCGCTCAGGAAGACCATCGCGTCTTCGGTCACCGGCTGGGTCAGCGGTGCACCCTTGGCTTTCCAGTCAGGGATCAGCTCGGTCAGCGCGCGGGGATCCATGATGGCGCCGGACAAGGTGTGCGCACCGGGCTCAGAGCCTTTTTCCAGCACGACGACGGAGACATCGCTGCCTTTTTCCGCAGCCAGCTGCTTCAAACGGATGGCCGTGGCCAGCCCGCCTGGGCCGCCGCCGACGATGACAACGTCGTACTCCATCGACTCGCGGGGGCCATATTGGGCCAGTATTTCTTCGTTGGTCATCGGGGCTCCGTACAAATTCTTTTCAAGCGATTGGCAGGCATGTGGCAGATCTGTGTCTGGGTTGCATGCAGTGCCATGGATTTTATGAGGATGTTGCAGTGCGGTAACCGCCCTGATCCTAGGGTTAGCCCTAGATTTAGGTGCTTCTCCGCTCTGATTTCTGAGACAGGGGCTTTGTGCCTGTGAAAGTCGGCGACAAGGGGCTGTCGCCGGCGTTCATGGGCGCACCGTAAGATGCGAGTCTATGAAAATCTTGCTGCCTGACCACAAACGCTGGGTTCATGACTCGCTGATGGATGTTCGCTGGGGGGATATGGACAGTCTGGGCCATGTCAACAACACCGTCTATTTTCGCTACATGGAAAGCGCGCGGGTGGAGTGGTTGCGCTCGACGCGCGACACGCCCCATGGCGCGGGCCAAGGCCCGGTGGTGGTGAACTGCTTTTGCAACTACCTGCGGCAGATCGAGTACCCGGCCCAGCTGGTCGTCAAGATGTATGTCAGCGATGCGGCACGCACGGCCTTCGAGACCTGGTACCACATCGAAAAGCAGGGTGCGCCCGGCGAGGTCTACGCCAGCGGTGGCGCTACCGTGCTGTGGGTGGATTTTGCGCGCCAGAAGGCGGTGGATCTGCCCGACTGGATGCGTGGCATGGTGGAAGGCTGATAACACCGGATTCTGCTGCGGTTGGCTGATTTACTATGCAATTTTGCGATGCATTGTTGCTATGCAATGTATAGCAAATCAAAATCTGTGGCAGTTTTGGGGTTGGTCGGCGCTCGGGCCGCATGCCCTGCATCCCGCGCAGGCATGAAAAAGCCCGGTGAAGGCCTTCCCTGGCGGGAAGTCTTGCACCGGGCGGCTGAGGCCGAAGCGGATCAGCGGCGTGGCAGCGCGTAGGCGATCACATAGTCGCCACGGTCAGGCGAGTTGCGTGCACCGCCTGCCGAGACCAGCACAAACTGCTGGCCCGTCACCGGCGACTGGTAGCTGATGGGCGTGCCCTGGCTGCCCACGGGCAGACGTGCTTTCCACACTTCCTGGCCGGTGCCGGTTTCATAGGCGCGCAGGTAGTAATCCTGCGTGGCGGCGATAAAGACCAGGCCGCCTTGCGTGGCCATCGTGCCACCAATGGTGGGCATGCCAATGGGGATGGGCAGGCCCATCTTGATGCCGAAGGGGCCCGTGTCCTTGACGGTGCCGACCGGCACTTGCCAGGCGATCTGCTGGGTCTTCAGGTCCACGGCGGTCAGTGTGCCAAAAGGCGGCTTCTGGCAAGGGATCTCCAGCGGCGACATGAAACGCACCTTGGCGTTGATCGCATAAGGCGTGCCATCCAGCGGCACGGGCTTGGTGATCGCAGCGGCTTCGTTGCCATCGGACTTGGCGCCGGCATCGGCCGGGTCGGCCTTGATCAGCTGCACTTCCAGGCCCACGCGCATGTCGTTGATGAACAGGTAGTTGTTGGTCGGGTCGACCGAGATGCCACCCCAGTTCATGCCACCCAGCGAGCCGGGCAGGTTCAAGGATGCATCGGTGCCCGGCGGCGTGAACAGGCCGGTGTAGCGCTTGGACTTGAACTTCAGGCGGCAGAGCAGCTGGTCAAACGGCGTTGCACCCCACATGTCGGATTCGCGCATGTCGTCAGCGCCGATATTGGGCATGCCGACCGAGAAGGGCTGGGTGGGCGAGTAGGTCTCGCCCTCGATCTTGCCGGCAGGCACGCGGCGCTCTTCCACCTGGGTCAGGGGCTGGCCGGTCGCGCGGTCCAGCACAAAGATCTGGCCGGCCTTGGTGCCGAACACCAGCGCAGGCGTGGTCTTGCCACCAGCGCCGGGGAAGTCCACAAACGAAGGCTGCATCGGCACATCGAAGTCCCAGAGGTCATCGTGCACGGTCTGGTAGACCCATTTTTCCTTACCGGTGCTGGCATCCACGGCCAGCATCGAGGCACCGTACTTGCGGTCCAGCGCAGTGTGCTTCACACCCCAAAGATCCACCGCCGCGCTGCCGACAGGCATGAACACGGTGTTGGACTGCGGGTCGTAGGACATCGGTGCCCAGACGTTGGGGGTCGAGCGCACATAGGTCTTGCCGTCAGCGGGGGCGGCCTGGTCCTCGGGGTTGCCCGGGTCAAAGGCCCAGCGCAGCGCGCCGCTCACCACATCAAAGCCACGCACCACGCCACCAGGCATGTCGGTGCTGACGTTGTCGGCCACGCGGCCACCAATCACGATGGTGGTGCCGGCCAGGGTGGGGGCGGAGGTGGGGTAGTACTCGCCCTTGTCGGCGCCCTTGCCCATGCCGTTGCGCAGGTCCACGCGGCCGTGGGTGCCAAAGTCTTCGCAGAAGGCGCCGGTGTCGGCGTCCAGGGCGATCAGCTCAGGTGCCACGCTGTTCATCAGAATGCGGCGTTGGCAGGCAGCGCCAGGCGCTACGCTCACGGCCTGCACCGGCGTTGCGCCGGCCACCGTGGGCTGGCTCAGCGGCTGGGCGGCATCAAAATAGGCCAGGCCACGGCAGCGCATCCATTTTTTCTGCTTGGCATTGATCTCGGTCTTCCAGAGTTCCTTGCCGGTGGTCGCGTCCAACGCGATCACATTGTTGTGGGGGGTGCAGACAAAGACCTGGTTGCCAATCTGCAGCGGGGTCAGCTGGTCTTCGGCACCGCCGCCGCCAGGGCTCACTGGCACATCACCGGTCTGGTAGCTCCAGGCCACCTGCAGATCCTTGACATTGCTGCGCGTGATCTGGTCCAGCGCCGCAAAGCGGGTGCCGCCTGGCGTGCTGCCATAGTGCGCCCAGTCAGCAGGCGCCTGGCCCTTGGCCACCGGTTGCAGCACGGTCGCATCCGACTTGGCCGACACCGAGGCATGGGGCAGGAACATGCCGCCCACGGTTGCCAGGCAACCCAGCAGCAGCAAGCCGGCGATGGCGATGGAGCCGCTTTTGCCAGCGGCCTGGCCGCGTGCACGGCGCAGCAGCGGGAAGGACAGCGCCACCAGAATGCCGATGCCGGCCAGCAGCAGCAGGCGCGAGACCAGGGGCCAGAAATCCAGGCCCACATCGGCCAGGGCCCAGACTGCCGTTGCCAGCAAGGTCAGGGCATACAGCCAGGCGCCACCGGGGCGCGCGGCGGCAATCAGCAGGCCGGAGAGGACCAGCGCAATACCGCTGATCAGAAAGTACCAACTGCCCTGCAGCGCCACCAGCTGGTAGCCATAGACAGCAAAGAACAGGCCCGAGGCCAGCAGGCACAGGCCCAGAAGAAGCAGCCAGGCCTTGGAAGCCAAGCCGGGTCGCGTGTTATGTTTATCCATTGTCACTATTAAGTTATGCGAATCGCTGCATCGCCGTGGGCGGGCGGATGGCGGGCCTGGGGCCGCAAAGCCCGGCAGACCCATCGCATGGGCTGGAGAGAGGCGCGGCTTGATCTATGTCATGTCCGCGACAGCGCATTATCGGCGCGGAACAATGCCGGGGAAGACGGTGGGTGCAATTTTTGGCGGCAAGCGAGCACACGCCAACACCGCCGCGCAGCACCCGATGCGCTGCTGCAGGCGCTTGTCATCGCTGCGGGGCAGGGCAGTCGCGGACGATCAGTCGTGGACGGCAAGCCGGTTAAGCAGATGCCGTAAACGACGGAACCTGGACTCAGTGATCAGGAGGCGCTGGCCTTGGGCAGCGGCGCCTGCCAGCGCGCAACAAACCAGAAGTAAAAACCGGCCGCGGCAAAGATGGCGGCCATCACGCCCAGCAGCAGCTGCATGTCGGGGTTGTTGGCATAGGGCCCCCAGATCACGCGGCCCAGCAACACGGCTACGACCACCGCCGAAATGACGGCGCAACGCCGGTTGCGTGCCAGCACGCGCTTTTCCGCCTGGGCGATGAACAGCTCGGCATGCTCGCCGCTGAACCCCGAGGCCTCCAGCTTGGCCAACAACTCTTCGCGCGACTTGCCTTTGAGGATGTCGCGTGCCAGCAGAAAACGAAGAACTTTGTTGGATGCGGAGTCGGCCATGGCTTGGATACGGATAACGGAAAAAGGGGATGGAGGAAGTGCGAGCCGCCCATTGTGCCCGCGAGCGCTAAGCCCCTGATTTTTGACACATTAATCTACGGGTTAACCATGATTTTGGTTGATATGTCGTTAAATATTGCCGTAATGGCTAGATAAAATAAATAATATGACGGTTTAATATGTTCATTTTGACATGTGCTGGCTGTAACATTTCTCCATCATTCACCCTGATCAGAGAGCCAACCATGAACGACAAAACCAGCAAAAAGTCGGCACAAGCTGCCCCAGCCACTTCCGCCAAGGCCATCGCCGCAGACAAGAAAGTGACCATCCTGGGCGCCGGCAAAATCGGCTTTGCGATGGCGGTGCTGCTGCAGGCTGCGGGCGGCTACCAGCTGCGCATTGCCGACCAGTCCAAGGCACAGCTCAAGGCGGCTGCGGCGCTGGGCCTGGAGACAGTGCACATCGGCAAGGGCGGTGATCTGCTGCCGGCGGTGCAAGGCCAGTTCGCGGTGCTCAATGCGCTGCCCTTCCATATGGCGATCGAGGTGGCTGGTGTTGCCGCTGCGCATGGCGTGCACTACTTTGACCTGACCGAAGACGTGCAGTCCACCCATGCGATCCGCAAGATCGCCGCCAAGGCCGGCAGCGTGCTGATGCCCCAGTGCGGCCTGGCGCCAGGCTTTATCGGCATTGTCGGCAATGACGTGGCCAAGCATTTCGACAGCCTGCACGACCTGAAGATGCGCGTCGGTGCGCTGCCCCGTTACCCGCAAGGCAGCCTGCGCTACAACCTGACCTGGAGCACCGAGGGCCTGATCAACGAGTACATCAACCCCTGCGAGGCCTTGGTCGATGGCCAGCCGCTGACCGTGCATGCCCTTGAAGGCCTGGAGACCTTTGCGCTCGATGGCATCGAGTACGAAGCCTTCAACACCAGCGGTGGCCTGGGCACCCTGACAGAAACCTGGGCCGGCAAGGCGCGCAATGTGGACTACAAGTCCATCCGCTATCCCGGCCACTGCGCGATCCTGAAGATCCTGCTCAACGAGCTCAAGCTGCGCGACAAGCGCGAGCTGCTCAACGAGATTTTCGACAACGCCATTGCCGCCACGCGCCAGGATGTGATCGTGATCTTTGCCAGCGCCACCGGCTACAAGGGGGAGCGTCTGATGCAGGAGTCCTACTCGGCCCGTATCGTGGGCACCACAGTGGCCGGCCATGCCCTCACCGCCATCCAGCTGACCACCGCTGCCGGCATCTGCTGCGCGCTGGACCTGGTGGCCAGCGGCGTGCTGCCGCAAAAGGGCTTTATTGCGCAAGAGTCGATCCAGCTGGGCGACTTCATGGCCAACCGCTTTGGCCAGTACTACCGCGCGCAGGATCTGAACGCATCGCTGGCCGCCTGAGGGCAGAGCCGCGCCGCTCGCAGCCTGCCCAGCGAGCGGGCGCCAACTCCGCTCCCAGGGGGCGGGATGTGGTGATCCCCAGCGGCTGGCAAGGCTGTGGGGCGCATACATCTATCCGCTAAAAAATGGCTGCTTTCGTCCCGGACAGGGGAGGAAAGCAGCTATTATTTTTGTAGTTTCAGAAAGTATGTGCTGTGACTAAATGCTAGTCATCACCAACTTCTGAGGCCCGCAACAGCTGACTTGTATCAAGCAATGTCTCAGCGGTGATCGATAGCGATTGCATTGTTGCGCAAGCCAAGATAGATTGCGTCGGCGCCTCACACAAGTGGTGACGTTAGTGACCAAATAAATCGAATGGCACGGTTGCTGAATGCATCGCATGGCTCGCCCTGCGCTGCGGGCAGCGTTTTGCTCTTTGTGGGGCTTTTCAGTACACATGCGGCCTGCAGCATCCTTGGGAATGGGAATGCCTGGCTCAGATACCAAGGAATCGTCATATGGCAGATCACAACACCAACAAAACGCTTGCCAGTCCGTCCCGGCGCAAGGCACTGGCCAGCATGGGCCTGGCCGCTGGCTCGGGTCTGGTCTGGTCGCTGCCGAACATCGCCAGAGCGGCTGCCACCCCGCTCAAATGCGCTGGCGCCTATACCGACGCGCTGTTCCACACCCGCAACCTGACGCAATTTGCCCGCGAGGCCAATGGCCTGAGCCAGGGCAGCATGCAAATCGAGGTGGTCACCAATGCCAAGCTGATGCCGATGAACCAGGTGATGCCTGCGCTCAGCAAGGGCGATCTGGCGATCGGCGAGATTTTCATGTCGAACTTCAGCGACCAGTACCCCGCGTTCGCCATCGACTCGCTGCCCTTTATCGTGCGCAGTTTTGACGACGCCAAGCGCCTCTGGGTCGCCACGCGCGAGCCCATTGAAGCACTGCTGAAGAAGCAGGGCATTCGCCTGCTCTACACCGCGCCATGGCCAGGCCAGGGCCTGTTCTCGCGCACGCCGGTGAACAAGCTTGAAGACGTCAAGGGCCAGAAATTCCGCGTCAACAACATCGCCTCCAAGTACATCGCCGAAGTGGCTGGTGCGACCCCGGTCGACACGCCTGCCAACGACCTGGCCAAGGCCATCCAGGCAGGCAAGGTCGATGTCATGCTGACATCGAGTACCACCGGTGTGGACAGCCAGTCCTGGAATGCCATGGGCATCTTCATCGACATGCGCGCCTGGATTCCGAAGAACCTGATCCTGATGAGCGAGAAGAGCTGGTCGGGCCTGTCCGACAGCGCCAAGACCGCGCTGGACACCGCCGCCAAACAGGCCGAGGCACGCGGCTGGCAACTGGCCAAGGATGCCGACGATGCGGCACAGAAGGTGCTGGTCGAGCATGGCACCAAGATCAGCCAGCCGTCCTACGAACTGCGCCGCGCGCTGGACCTGATGGGCGAGAAGTTTGCCCGTGAATGGTCGTCCAAGGCCGGTGTGGACGGTGCAGCCGCCTTGCTGAACTACTACTTCCCCAAGAAGTAAGCCCCCGGAACTTGCCAGCGGGCCTGTACCCCAGGCCGCTGTGCAGCAGAGACCCCAAAAAACCGCCGATGCCTGCAGAGGGCATCGGCGGTTTTTGCATGCTGGTGCGGCGATTACTTGGCGTAGATGTTCGCGATTTCGCTGGCGAACTTCTGCATCAGCTGCGGGCGGCGCAGTTTCAGGGTCGGGGTCATCAGGCCGTTGTCAATGGTCCAGGGCTCGCTGACCAGATAGACCGCGCGCGGCACCGCATACTTGGCCAAGCCCTGGCATTGCGCGGCAATGCGCTCCAGCGTGATCTTGCGCACGGCGCTGGCCTGCAGGCTGACGCTGTTGTCCGGGTCCAGGCCCAGGCTGCTGGCCAGTTGCTTCCATTCTTCGCGGTTGACCACGGCCATACAGGCGATAAAGGGCTGGTGCTCGCCAACGACAAAGCTTTGCTCGAACAGCGGATCGGCGCAGAGCGCCTGCTCGATGTCCGAGGGCGGTACCTTCTCGCCGGTGGCGGTGACGATGATCTCCTTGATGCGGCCCACAATGCGCACCTCGCCATCGACCAGCTCGGCCTGGTCACCGGTGCGCAGCCAGCCGTCATCGGTAAAGGCCAGGCGCGTGTCTTCCGGACGGCCCCAGTAGCCCATCATGATGTTGGGGCCGCGCGCCTGCAGCTCCTTGTTCTCGCCAATGCGCACTTCCATGCCATCGAGCGGCTTGCCCACGGTGGAGGGGTCGTTGTGCTGCAGCGAGTTGGCGGTCAGCACCGGCGAGGTCTCGGTCATGCCAAAGCCCTGCAGCACATTCAGGCCCAGGCCCAAGAAGCTGTGCGATACCACCGAGGGAATGGCCGCGCCGCCTGTCACGGCAATGCGCAGCCGGCCGCCAAACAAATCCAGAATCGGCTGGGCCACCTTCTTTTGCAGCAGCGACCAGGGCAGCCAGCGCGCCCAGCCGCCTTGCGGTGCATCGGTATTGGCCAGGCCATGGGCCTGGCAGTGGCGGGCCCAGCCTTTGGAGACGGCGGCCGCAAACAGCGCGCGCTTGAAGGCCGACTTGGCCAGCTTTTCCTGGATCTTGGCGTAGATACGTTCGTAGATGCGGGGCACGGACACCAGGATGGTCGGGCGGATGCTGAGCATGTCCTCGGCCAGCAGGGCGACCGAGCGGGCATAGACCACGGTGCTGGCGACTGCCATCGGCAGGTAGTAGCCGCAGCTGCGCTCAAAGGTGTGCGACACCGGCAGAAAGGACAGAAAGACATCGTCCTGCGTCGGCACGACCCGGCCCAGCACGGCTTTGACATCGCTCAGCACATTCTGGTGGCTGAGCATCACACCCTTGGGCTTGCCGGTGGTGCCGCTGGTGTAGACGATGGCGGCCATGTCCTGCGCTTCTGGCGCTTGGTGTGCTTGCGCTGGGGTGCTTCCATCGGCCTCGGCCAGCCAATCCTGCAAACGGACCAGGCGCGGCAGGCCTTCGCTGCCGGCCAGTAGCGGGATGGGCGCCTGCTGCGGGTCATCGATCACCACACAGCGCAGCGCGGGCAGTGCTGTGCCGGTGGCCACAATCTGCTCCCAGGTTTCCAGGCGGTTGATGAGCAGCAGCGATGCCCCCGCATCGGCCAGGATAAAGGCGATATTGCCGGGGTTGTCATTGGCATGCAGCGGCACGGTGGCGCAGGCCTGGGCCATGCCCGCCTGGTCGATGCAGATGGCATGCACGCTGTGGGTCAGCAAGGTGGCAATGCGTGCGCCGCGCGCCAACTGCAGGCCCTGCAGCGCCCGGCCCCAGCGGTTGACCTGGGTCTGCATCTCTGCCCAGCTGAACGATTGCCAGGCATTCGTCGCTGTATCAAACCAGCGGTAGGCTTCGCGCTCTGGCGTGTGGGTGCAACGGTAGGCAAACAGTGCCGGCAGGGTGGTCAGGGCGCTGAGCGCAGGGGCCAGGGGCGCTGGAAGTTGGGCGTTCATATCTCTCAGATTCTCCTCGGGTGTCATCATCGCATTGGCGCGGCGCGGTGGCGGCCATTTAGGGGCCAGACTGCGTGCGGGGTTGCTGCGATTTGCAACGAGGCGATTGTCTGCAGCACGCTGTGGCAGGTGCTGAAATTTGAATGCTTGTGTGATTTTTATACCGGGTAGGTATCAATATTTGATACTTTATCTGGAGGCCTGATGCCGGACGAGGCGGTCTTTCAGCGGCTGCCGGATGGTTCCGCGCGCTGGCGTTCACCGTTGTCTGATGCGGCATCCGAGGCCTGCTGTGCCTGCTCGGCTGCACCCGCGCTCGCAGCGGCATCCGGCTGCGGCACGCCACCCAGCAGATAGTGCAGGCACAAGGCCAGCAATGCCGCAGCCCCAGCCCACCAGCAGGGGTACCAGCGCCGGGCATCGCTGTAGGCTTCCTGTTCGCCGTCTCGATCAGCGCTGGCGCGCTCGCGCGGGTCGCAGGCCAGGTCAAAGCGCGGGTCATGGCGGGGCTCAGCCGGCGCCTGCTCGGCCAGGCTGGGGTCGGCCAGGGCCAGTTCGGCATCGTCGATCAGCGGCGCGCGCTCCCATTCTTCCAGCGCGCGGCGGGCCGGCGCCCAATCGGCGTCGTCGACCAGCAGCCGCACCAGGCTGCCAGCGGGCAGTTCGCCAATGGCCCCTTGCAGGTGCTCGCCGCTGACAAAGCTGCTGATGCCGTGCTGGCGCAGCACGTCCTGCAGAACATGGGCTTGCACGGCGCTGGCCGGCTCATAAACAGTGCGCATGTTGGGTCTCCTATTGCAGGTGGATCATGCAAATACTATAGCGTCTGTTGCTTTGTGGCTATGGCGGCATGACCTGCATCAAGCAAAACGGGGTCCGTGGTCGATGCTCCGCGCAAGCTGCGCGCTTTCCCTAGTCAGGCCCTGCAGCGCGGGTGGTATGTTGGTGCCCGGGGCGGTCTACACAACCGCATTCAGAACAGGTTCTTGGAACAGGAGACTTTGGATGATGCACCCCGCTTTGCGTTTTCGTCTCTCCCCGCTCTGGCTGGCCGCTGGTCTGGCTGCCGGCAGTGGCTTGGCCCAGGCCGCTTGCCTGGATGATGCCCAGGTCGCGCAGTGGCTGCAGGCCTATGAGGCCAAGCAGCCCGTGCCCGCAGCCGCTGCGATGACCGAGGCCGATGGCAAGTGCAGCCGCAACAAGCTCAATGCCGCCTGGCTGGCCCAGGGCAAGAAGCCCATTGGCTACAAGGCCGGGCTGACCAGCGCGGCCATGCAAAAGCGCTTTCAGACTGACAAGCCGGTATGGGGCGTGCTGTACGAAGGTGCCTTGCTGCCCAACCGCAGCACGGTGCCTGCCGCCTTTGGCGCGCGGCCCATGTTTGAGGCGGACATGCTGGTGCGCGTCTCCAGCAGTGCGATCAACCGCGCCACCACGCCGCTGCAGGTGCTCAACAACATCGACCGCATCGTTCCCTTTGTCGAGCTGCCCGACCTGGTGGTGGCGAACCCGGCGCAGCTTGATGGCGCGGCCGTGGAAGCGATGAATGTCGGCGCCCGCATGGGCGTGATGGGCAATGCGATGGCCGTGCCGCAGTTCCGGGCCGAGCGCTATGCGCTCCTGAATGCGCTGCAGAGCATGCAGGTCGATGTCACCGACCAGAGCGGCGCGCGGCTGGGCGGTGGGCGCGGCGGTGATCTGATGGGCCAGCCGCTCAATGCCGTGGTCTGGCTGGCCCAGGCCCTCAAGGCCGAAGGGCAGCGGCTCAAGGTGGGCGACTGGATCAGCCTGGGCTCGTACTCGGCGCTGATGCCGCCCCAGCCAGGCCAGCAGATCCGGGTGGACTACAAGGGACTGGATGGTGCGCAGCCGGTGGAGCTGCGCTTCGAATAACTAGCCTGCAGCAGGCTTTGATGAGGGGCTCTGCCAATCGGCAGGGCCTTTTTTACAAGGGATGCTCTGCAAAACCCTCGCCCAGCGGGATGGACGCAGATCGGGATGAGTCGCAAGGCGTCTTTTGCAGTCAATAGCGAGCTATTGACAAGGAAGACAACGCAGCGGATCGCCCGAGACTGCGTTCAGACTACGGCAGGGAGTTTTGCAGAGGATCCCTAGGTGACCGACGCGCCCCATTGTGATTGGCCAATGGCTGATAATCAGCCGGCCCTTTCCCTGAACTGCGCCCCTGCATGCCTGCGGGGCCACGATCTATGTCTGACGTCCCAGCCCGCTCCAAAGCCCATCTCCCCGCCGAACTGCCCATGCCTGCCGATGTGATCGCCGAGCTGACCCCCACGATGCGCAGCGTGGTCGAGCGCATGGCTCGCGCCCAGCACACCCCCATGTGGGAGATGACGGTGGAGCAGGCGCGCCAGGCCTATGGCATCGGCGCCGGGGTGCTGGAGATTGCCAAGCCCGAGCTGGCGCGCGTTGAGGATTTGCACATCCCTGCGCGCGATGGTTTTCAGATATCAGCACGCCTCTATGCGGCCAGCTGGGATCCGCTGCAACCGGTCTTGCTGTTCACCCATGGCGGCGGCTTCACGATCGGCAGTGTGGACACGCATGACACGCTGTGCCGCGAGCTGGCCCACCAAGCGGGATGCATGGTTGTCTCGGTGGACTACCGGCTGGCGCCCGAGCACCGCTTTCCCACCGCCAGCAACGATGCCTGGGATGCCTTGCAGTGGCTGGTGGCCGAAGGCATGTCACTCGGTGCCGATACCGGCCGTGTGGCTGTAGGTGGCGACAGCGCCGGCGGCACCTTGGCGGCGGTCAACGCCATCCTGGCGCGCGATGCCGGTATCGACCTGGCCCTGCAGCTGCTGATCTACCCCGGTTGCGCGGCCCACCAGGACACGCCTTCGCATGCCCGCTACAGCGAGGGCCCGATCCTCACCAAGCCGATGATCAGCTGGATGTTCAGCAACTACCTGCGCTCGCTGGCCGACCGCGAAGACTGGCGTTTTGCGCCCTTGCTGGCGCGGGATCTGCGCGGCCTGGCCCCTGCCAGCATCCACCTGGCGCAATGCGATTCGCTGGTGGACGAGGGCGTCATGTATGCCGAACGCTTGCGCGCTGCCGGCATCGATGTAGAGCTGCACACCTATGCCGGCGTGGCCCATGAGTTTGTGAAAATGGGCCGTGCGCTCAAGGAAGCGCGGGCCTGCCATGCGCAGATGGCCCAGGCGCTGCGCGCCGCGTTTGACTGAGTGCGGCCCTGCAGCCAGCCCCTTTCTTGATTGCCAATTTTTAGAACAGCGACAACACCATGAGCACCTCCCAGACCCTGTTTGCCACCCCCGCCCAAAGCCTGGCTGATTTCCGCTGCCGCAGCCGCCAGCGTGTGCGCTGGTCCGAGGTCGATCTGCAGAAGGTGGTCTTCAACGCCCACTACCTGAGCTATGTGGATATTGCGATGTCCGAGTACTGGCGCCAACTGGCCGTGCCTTATGAAGAGGGCATGCAGCGCCTGGGCGGCGAGCTGTTTCTGCGCGCCTCGCAGCTGGAGTTCCATGCCTCGGCGCGCCTTGACGATGTGATTGATATCGGCCTGCGCGTGGCCAAGCTGGGCAACACCTCGGTGCAGTACGAGGCGGCCATCTACTGTGCGGGCACCTTGCTGGCCACGGCCACCATGGTCTATGTGTTTGCCGACAGCGCGCAGCAGCCCCAGCCATTGCCCGAGGCCTACCGCAGCATGGTGCAGCGCTTTGAAGCGGGCGAAGAGATGGTGGCGTTGAAGACCGGCAGCTGGAATGTGCTGGGCCAGGAGGCGATGCGCCTGCGCATGCAGGTCTTTGTGCGCGAGCAGGGCATTCCTGCCGAGATCGAGGCCGATGCCTTTGATGTGAGCTCGCTGCATGCGGTGGCGCTCAATGGCCTGGGCATGTGCGTGGCCACCGGCCGCATGCTGCCCAGCGCGCAGGAAGAGCACCGCGCCGATGTGATGCGCATTGGCCGCATGGCCGTGGCCAAGCCGCTGCGCGGCGGCAACCTTGGCCGCCAGGTGCTCGATGCCTTGGTCGATGCCGCTGCACGCCAGGGCAAGCGGCAGGTGGAGCTGCATGCGCAGCGCACGGCAGAGAACTTCTACCGCCGCGCCGGCTTCACGGTGGTGGGCGAGCCCTATGAGGAAGCGGGCATCGCCCACATCTCGATGCAGAAAACCCTGCGCTGATCAACGGGGGCCGCAAGCAGCCATCAATGGCGCTATGCAGCGGCCCGATAACTTGGCCAATAAAAAGCCGGGTCTGGTTTCCCAGACCCGGCAAGTGTGATGGTCAAGATGCGCTTGAGTAGTTGTTCCGTCGTGCCCGCAGGGGCTGCCTGGGCGGCTCCTGCTTGCAAAGTCCCGCAATTTTAGCAAATTGCAGCGCAAATGCCATAAAAATTCTGTAACGGCCGCAGAGGTAGTCTTTTTACCTGAGAAATTGTCGTATTTGTGATGAAGCAGACAGTTACTGCTGTCATAGCCGATCACAAATCAGATGTCTTCCTTCAGTGCATAAGGCAGGCTGAGCAGCTGCAAAGCCGCGCCAGTGCTGCTTCCCAGGTGCAAAGGCTCGCTGGCCGCTGCAATCTGCATCGAAACCAGCGCTTCAAAGCCCGATGCGCTGGCGGCCGACTGCACCACGGTGCCCACGGGCTGGCTGTCGTCGCTGGCGGCAAAGACTTCCTGGCCGGGCTGGGGCTGGGTGGCCGAGGCCAGACGGTACATGCGGCGCTTGAGCGTGCCTCGGAACTGGCTGCGAGCCACCACTTCCTGGCCGGGGTAGCAGC
Source organism: Comamonas sp. JUb58 (assembly GCF_004364775.1). GTDB lineage: Bacteria > Pseudomonadota > Gammaproteobacteria > Burkholderiales > Burkholderiaceae_C > Comamonas. The sequence goes on along the minus strand of NZ_SOAL01000004.1, from coordinate 37,416 downwards.
CTTTTTTGAAGCTCACGCCATCAACCGATTCAAAGTTCAGCATCTGCGGCACAAAGGCATCGACCACCGGTGTGGTGATCAGCGGCACACCGGCTTGCACCATGGACAGCTGCCAGGCCTCAGCGCTGATCGCGGGGCTGCCCGTGATCTGCGCGGGCAGCGCGCTGCCGGCAGGGGCGGCGAGCAGGGCACGGCTTTCGCCCTCGACGGCATAGAGGCGCACGACGGAGGCATCCTCCAGTGCAACTACTTGCCAGGGCGCCAGGTTGCGCGCTTCGGCGGGCACGGCATCACCGGCTAGGCCCAGCAGTTGCACGGCCTCGGTGGCATCGCTCAGCTTGCACTTGGCGCGCAGCACAAACATCGACAGGCGCTTGAGCGTGGCGGGCAGCACATCGCGGCTGGTGAGCAGCCAGAACTCCTCTGCGCTGCGCTTGATGACGATAAAGCTGGCCTGCATGCGGCCCTTGGCCGACAAAAAGGCGGCCAGCCTGGCCTGGCCGACGGGCAGCAACTGCACATCATGGCTGAGCTGGCCCTGCAAAAAGCTGGCCGCATCGGCGCCCTCGGCGCGGATAACGCCCAAATGCTGGAGCGAAAGGTGTCCCTGGAATGCTTGAGTCATGGGGTGAATTATGATGCTCGCTCCATTGCACTGAGGCGGTAGGGTTGTGAAGCGTTTATTGAAATTGATCGTGGTGGTGATGCTGGCTGCAGCCGGTGCTGGCTATTTCTGGTTGAACCAGCCGCTGGTGCTGGGCAAGGGCGGCACGACGGTGGAGCTGGAGATCGAGCCCGGCACCTCGCCCCGTGCGGTGGCACAGGCTGTGCAGGCCGTGGGCATCGAGGTGAACCCGGATCTGCTGTACTGGTGGTTCCGCTTGTCAGGGCAGGACCGCAAGATCCGCGCCGGCAACTACGAGATACCCGCAGGCACCTCGCCGCGCAGTCTGCTGGCGCGCCTGGTGCGCGGTGAAGACAGCCAGCGCGTGCTGACCATTGTCGAGGGCTGGAACCTGCGCCAGATGCGTGCGGCCATGGCCAAGGAAGAGCATCTGCGCCACGACAGCGCCGCGATGACACCGGAAGAAATCATGGCGGCGCTGGGCCGCCCTGATGTGCCGGCGGAAGGACGCTTTTTCCCCGACACCTATGCCTTCTCCAAGGGCAGCAGCGATCTGGCCTTGATGCGCCGCGCGATGCTGGCAATGGACAAGCGGCTCGAAGCGGTCTGGTCGCTGAACCCCTCAGACAGCCCGCTCAAGACCCCCCAGGACCTGCTGACCCTGGCCAGCATTGTCGAGAAGGAAACCGGCAAGGCCGAGGACCGCGCGATGGTGGCGGGCGTGTTCATCAACCGCCTGCGCATTGGCATGCTGCTGCAGACCGACCCAACTGTGATCTACGGCCTGGGCGAGAAATTTGACGGCAATCTGCGCAAGCGCGATCTGCAGACCGATACGCCCTGGAACACCTATACCCGCGCCGGCCTGCCGCCCACACCGATTGCGATGCCGGGCAAGGCTTCGCTGATGGCCGCCATCCAGCCGGAAAACACCAAGGCGCTGTACTTTGTGGCCAAGGGCGATGGCAGCAGCCATTTCAGCCAGAGCCTGGACGAGCACAACCGCGCGGTGAACACCTATATCCGTGGCAAGTAGTCCGAGGGAATAGCAGAAGGAAGCCAGCCGCAGCGCTGGCTTTTTTTGTTTCTGCGCGCGCAGCAGGCAGGAGCGTTATGGGCTGGCGTTGGCCAGTGCCTCGGTATAGAAGGCATAGCGCCCCCGGCCTTGCTGCTTGGCCTGGTAGAGCGCCATATCGGCCTTGCGCAGCAGGCTGTCCGGGTCTTGCGTGTCGGAGGGCTGGGTCAGCAGCGCAATGCCCACCGACACGCCAATGCTGACCCGCTGGCCCTCGATCTCATAGTCGGCGCTGAGCCGGTCGATCACCCGCTGGGCCAGGCCGGCGGCCGCTTGCGCCGATGAGGCGTTTTGCACAATGCAGAACTCATCGCCGCCCATGCGCACCACCAGGTCGGTGTCGCGCAGCAGCTCCCGCAGGCGCTCGGCCACTGCGCAGAGCAGGGCGTCCCCGGTGGCATGGCCCAGGGTGTCGTTGACCTGCTTGAAACGGTCCAGATCCAGGTAGAGCAAGGCGCCAGCGGTGCCGCCCGGGGTGCAGATCGGCTTTTGCAGCAGGCTGCGGTTGGGCAGGCCGGTCAGGGGATCGTGCAGCGCCAGGTAGGCTACCTCGGCCTGGGCGCGCTTGCGGTCGTCCACGTCTTCGAGCACGCCCAGCCATTCGGCAATGCGTTGCTGCGCATCCAGGATGGCAGCGCCCCGGGCGCGCATCCAGCGCCAGCTGCCGTCCTGGGTGCGCAGGCGCAGCTCCACATCCAAGGTGTGGTTCTGCTCGGCCAAAAGCTGCTGGGCCTGGGTTTGCAACTGCGCGGCATCCTCGGGGTGCACATGGCGCAGCCAGCCCAGCTGCAGCGCTTGCGCATCGGGGGTGCCGCCCAGTGCCTGCCAGCCCACAATGGCCAGCGCGCGGCCCCGGGCATCCAGGCTCCATTGCACCGAGGCGCCGGCATGCGCCAGGGTGCGGGCGCGCTGCTCGCTGGCGGCCAGTGCTGCCAGGGTCGATTCGAGTTGCGCGCGTGACTGCGCCAGGCTCTGGCGCAGCATGTCGAACTCCCGCACCCTGACGACCGGGCCGTCGTCGCTGTTGCTGACGTAGGACGCACCGGTGCGCGCGCTGACCGTCAACTGCCGAATCGGCCGCAGCAGCTGGCGCGAGACCCAGGCGCACAGCAGGCCTGCAATCGCCAGCGCCAACAGGCTGGCGAGAACGATGCGGGTGACGGGCGTTTGCCAGCGGGCATTGAAGGCCTCCAGCGGCTCGCCGGCCACCACCACCCAGCCAGGCGTCTTGGGCAGTTGGTAGAAGCTGAAGATCACCTGGCCGCCATCGGCACGCAGGGCCTCAAAGCTGCCCCGGCTGTCGCCCACGGCCTGCAGCCGGGCCCAGTCAGGCACGGTGCTGCCGATAAAGCGCTCTGCCTGGGCCGAGCGCGCCAGAATCCGGCCCTCGCCATCGGTGATGGCAATCAGCACGCCGTCACTGGTCTGGTTAGGCGCAATGCTCAGCGCCTCGGCCGGCGGCGTGGTCAGCACTAGCACCTGCGGCGATGTTGGGGCCACGCGCACGGCCATGGCCACCGCCGCCTGGCCATCCTGGAAGAAAAGCTGCGAGAAAGCCGGCGCATTGCTGCGCAGCGCCTGATCTGCCAGCGCGCGCTGAATGGGCAGCAGGCTGGGCGCGGTGGACGACGCCATGTCAGCCTGCGGCTGGCCGGGCCGCATCAGCACCAAGCTGCTGGGCGCATGCAGGCCGGTCAAGCGCAGCCAGCGGTCCAAGGCGCGGGGCGATGAAAAGTTGCCATCCGCCGCAAAGGACTGCAGCATGCTGGCGCGGCTGAGCAGGTCCGCCTCGGCCGCATGGCCCAGGTTGCTGGTGATGTCGAGCATGCGGTTGAGGCTGCTGTCGCGGTAGGACTGCGCCACATGCTGCACCGTGTAGATGCCGGCGGCCAGAATGGGCAGCGCAGCCGCCAGCATCAGCAGCACCAGGTAGGTGCTCAGGCTGCGCCCGCCCGCAGCTGCGCCGTCCATGGCATGGCCATTGGACGGCATGGTGGCTGCGGTCAAAAGGGTCAGGGGGCGTCGTGAGGGCATTGGCTGGGGCGGGGCCGGTCCGCTGGCGCAGAGCGAGATGCGCGGGGACACGGGCAGCCTGGGCTGAAGAAGGCCGATAGGATTATCCAGCGCAGGCGGCGCTATTTCTGCGGCAGGCAGCCGCTCTGACAATTGTTATACGATTGGGCCAGCATCGCAGCTGCAGCAGGGGGAGCGCCTGTTGGGCGCTTGTCGGTTATGCGCAACAGCTTAAGCCCAGTTGGAGGCCAGCATGGCCAGGCCGGCCAAGGTCAGCAGGCCCAGCACCACGCGCTTGAAGGCCACATCGCTGATGCGCTCATAGAGCCGCGCGCCCCACAGCGAGGGCAGCACCATGGCCGGCAGCGCCACCGCCAGCTGCGGCAGCATGCGCTGGCTGACCAGGCCCGTGCCCACATAGCTGGCAAAGGTGACGGCCAGCATCGTGAGGTTGAAGTTCTGGATCACCTGGCGCTGGGTATCGCGCGCCATGCCGGTGATCTGGCACCACAAGGTTGGCACGACGCCCGAGAAGCCACCCAGCGCCGCCATGGCGCCCCCGGCCAGCCCGGCCAGGCCATTGGCCAGCGAGCGCCCAGGGCCCTGGCCGAGCGGGCCCGATGCGATGCCACCCAGCCGGTGGGAGAAGGCCATCAGCGGGCAGAAGATGACCAGCAGCGCGCCCAGCACGGTCTTGAACAACTGGGCATCGAGCATGGGCAGCAGCCGCAGGCCCAGCGGCAGGCCACAGAGGCCGCCCAGCAAGAAGGGCCAGAGCATGCGCCAGTCAAAGCCGCGCCGCACCTTGAGTGCCTGGATGATCTGCCCGCACAAACCACCAAACACCGCCAGCACCGCTGCCAGCGAGGGCTCCAGGGTCCAGGCCCAGAGGGCCATGGCGGTCATGCTGTAGCCAAAGCCCGAGAGGCCCTGCACAAAGCCGGCCAGGGCCGCGCCAATGACGATGATGAGAAGGGTGTCCATGCCGAGAAGTCTCCGGGCTCGGGTGCAGTCCCGGGCTGATTTTTGCTGATGGGGCAGGGCCGTAAAAAAGCGACCCGCTGGGGTCGCTTCGGAAGAAGCCCGAAGGCTATCTTAAGACTTAAGCCGAGGTGCCGTAGCTGTCCAGCGGCACGCAGCTGCAAAACAGGTTGCGGTCGCCATAGACGTTGTCGACACGGCCCACGGGGCTCCAGTACTTGGCGCGGCGCAGCGCAGGCACGGGGTAGGCGGCGGCTTCACGGCTGTAGCCATGGTTCCACTCGCTGGCCAGCAGGGTCTCGGCAGTGTGGGGTGCGTTCTTGAGCAGGTTGTCGTCCTGCGCGGCACGGCCTGCTTCGATCTCGGCGATCTCGCCACGGATGGCGATCATCGCATCGATGAAGCGGTCCAGCTCATACAGGCTCTCGCTCTCGGTGGGCTCCACCATCAAGGTATTGGGCACCGGGAACGACAAGGTTGGCGCATGGAAGCCGTAGTCGATCAGGCGCTTGGCCACGTCCTCGGCCATCACGCCGCAGCTGTCCTTGAAGTGGCGCAGATCCAGAATGCACTCGTGGGCCACATGGCCGTGCTCACCGGCGTACAGGGTCGGGAAGTGGGCTTCCAGGCGCTTGCTGATGTAGTTGGCGTTCAGGATCGCGGTCTCGGTGGCGCGCTTGAGGCCGGGCTCGCCCATCATGCGGATGTACATCCAGCTGATCGGCAGCACGGCGGCATTGCCCAGCGGCGCGGCGCTGACGGCGCCCACCTTGCCAGGGACCCCTGCCGTGGCATGGCCGGGCAGGAAGGGCACCAGGTCTTCGACCACGCAGACGGGACCCACGCCCGGGCCGCCACCGCCGTGGGGGATGCAGAAGGTCTTGTGCAGGTTCAGGTGGCTGACATCGCCGCCGAACTCGCCCGGTGCGGCCAGGCCGACCTGGGCGTTCATGTTGGCGCCGTCCACATAGACGCGGCCGCCATGGCTGTGCACCAGCTGGCACAGCTCCTTCACCTGGGTCTCGAACACGCCATGCGTGCTGGGGTAGGTGATCATGATGCAGGCCAGGTTGGCGCTGTGCTTTTCGCAGGCCAGCTTCAGGTCGGCCATGTCCACATTGCCGTTCTCATCGCACTTGGTGACGACCACCTGCAGGCCCACCATCTGCGCGCTGGCCGGGTTGGTGCCGTGGGCGCTGCTGGGGATCAGGCAGATATTGCGGTGCGACTCGCCCTTGGAGGCGTGGTAGGCCTTGATGGCCAGCAGGCCGGCGTATTCGCCTTGCGAGCCGGCATTGGGCTGCAGGCTGATGCCGGCGTAGCCGGTGGCCTGGCACAGCCATTCGCGCAGCTGCGCATCAAGCAGCGCATAGCCCTGCAGCTGGTCGGCCGGGGCAAAGGGGTGCATGTTGGCAAACTCGGGCCAGGTGATGGGGATCATCTCGCTGGTCGCGTTGAGCTTCATCGTGCAGCTGCCCAGCGGGATCATGCTGCGGTCCAATGCCAGGTCCTTGTCCGACAGGCTGCGGATGTAGCGCAGCATCGCGGTTTCGGAATGGTGGGTGTTGAACACCGGGTGGGTCAGGTAGGCGCTGCTGCGCTGCAGGCCTTCGGGGATCAGCGAGGTGCTGCCTTCGTCCATCGCCTCGATATTGGGCAGCGACTGGCCGGGCTGGGCGAAGATGCTCCACAGCAGTTCCACATCGGCGCGGCTGGAGGTTTCGTCCAGGCTGATGCAGAGGTACTCGTTCCAGGCTTTGCGCAGGTTGACGCCCTGGGCCAGCGCACGGGCCAGGATCGCATCGGTGGCGTCCTTGGTGTGCAGCGACAGGGTGTCGAAGGCACTGTCATGGTGGCGGGCGCTAAAGCCCAGTTCCGCCAGGCCACGGCTCAGGATGGCAGTGAGGCGTGCCACGCGCTGAGCAATGCGCTTGAGGCCGGCCGGGCCATGGTAGACCGCGTACATGCTGGCGATCACGGCCGGCAGCACCTGGGCGGTACAGATATTGGAGGTGGCTTTTTCGCGGCGGATGTGTTGCTCGCGCGTTTGCAGCGCCAGGCGGTAGGCGGGGTTGCCATGCACATCAACGCTGACGCCGACCAGACGGCCTGGCAAGGAGCGCTTGTAGTCATCGCGGCAGGCCATGAAGGCGGCATGCGGGCCGCCGGCGCCCATGGGCATGCCAAAGCGCTGGCTGTTGCCCACGACGATGTCGGCACCCCATTCGCCGGGGGGCGTGAGCAGGGTCAGGGCCAGCAGATCGGTGGCCACAATCGCGGCGGCCTGCTTGGCATGGATGGCGTCGACGTCGGCCTTCCAGTCCACAATCCAGCCGCTGGAGGCGGGGTACTGGATGACGGCGGCAAACAGCTCGCCGGCCAGTGCCGACTCCCATTCATCCTTGCTGTTGGCCACCAGCACTTCCAGGCCCAGCGGCGCGGCACGGGTCTGGATGACTTCGATGGTCTGGGGGTGCAGATCGCCTGCCAGCACAATGCGGTTGCTCTTGGACTTGACCGAGCGCTTGGCCAGGGTCATGGCCTCGGCAGCGGCGGTGGCTTCGTCCAGCATCGAGGCGTTGGCGATGGGCATGCCGGTCAGGTCGCAGACCATGGTCTGGAAGTTGACCAGCGCCTCCATACGGCCTTGCGAGATTTCGGCCTGGTAGGGCGTGTAGGCGGTGTACCAGGCGGGGTTCTCCAGGATATTGCGCAGGATCACGCCGGGCGTCAGGGTGCCGTAGTAGCCCTGGCCGATAAAGCTCTTGAGCACCTGGTTCTTGCTGGCCAGGGCCTTAAGCTCGGCCAGTGCGGCCGCTTCGGTCACGGGCTCGGGCAGGTCCATCGGCTTGCTGCGCACGATGGAGGCGGGCAGTACCTTGTCGATCAGCGCGTCGAGCGAGGGCAGGCCCAGCGCGGCCAGCATGCTGGCTTCGTCAGCGTTGTCCGGGCCAATGTGGCGGGCGATGAATTCACTGGCATTTTCCAGCGCGGCAAGGGGCTCTTTGGAGGGCATCAGCATGGTCCGAATCGGTATAAATGGATGGTTTGGGCTGGCGCGGTATCAAAGAGCGCTGGCAGCGAGGAAAAGGAAAAAAGGGGAGGAGGCCTGGGGCCTCCTGGGCCTGTCAATCCTGCTGGCGGCCTGCTCAATCAGCAGTGGCAGGCCAGCAGCAGGGCTGGGCCATCAGGCGTTGGCGGCGAAGTCGTTGTAGGCGGTTTCGTCCAGCAGCGCGTCGAGCTGGGCCACATCGCTCAGCTTGACCTTGAAGAACCAGCCGGTGTTCAGTGGGTCGGAGTTGGCCAGCGACGGGTCGTTGCGCAGCGCTTCGTTGACTTCGACGATCTCGCCGGTCACGGGCATGAAGACGTCAGCGGCAGCCTTGACGGACTCCACCACGCCGGCGACATCGCCCTGGTTGAAGGAGGCGCCGACTTCAGGCAGATCGACAAACACCACATCGCCCAGCGCGTCTTGCGCATGGACGGTGATGCCGACGATGGCGGCATTGGTGTCGGCGCTGTTGATCCATTCGTGGTCGCGGGAGAACTTGATCGTCATAGGAATACTCCAGTTTTGTAGGCTTGAATTGTGCTCAGGCGGGTGCGGACAGCCGCACCCAGCAGCTACTTTAGCCGCGGAAATAGCGGGGAGGGACAAAAGGCATGGCTACCACCTCGACGGGCACCGCTTTGCCGCGCACCATCGCATGCAGCTGCGTTCCGATGGCCGCCAAAGCGGGCTCCACATAGGCCATGGCAATCGGCTTGTCGATGGTTGGGGCCAGCAGGCCGCTGGTGGTCACGCCGACGACCTGGCCATCGAGGTTGCGGATCTCGACCTGCTCGCGCACCGGAATGCGCTCTTGCGCCACCAGGCCGACGCGCTTGCGGGTCAGGCTGGCGGGGGTGTCGATCTGCGCGAGCACCTTGTCGGCACCGGGGAAGCCGCCTGCGCGCGCACCGCCGGTGCGGCGCACCTTCTGGATGGCCCAGTTCAGGCCGGCTTCGGGTGGGGTGGTGGTGGCATCAAGGTCGCTGCCGTAGAGGCAGAGACCCGCTTCCAGGCGCAGCGAGTTACGTGCGCCCAGGCCAATGGGTTGCACCTCGGGCTGGGCCAGCAGCTTGCGGGCCAGTGCCTCAGCCTCATGGCCGGCCACCGAAATCTCGAATCCGTCTTCGCCGGTGTAGCCGCTGCGGGTGATGAAGCAGGCGATGCCGTCGACATCAAAATCGCCACCAGTCATGAACACCAGCTGGTCAACGCCGGGTGCCAGGCGCGCCAGCGCGGTCGCAGCCTGGGGGCCTTGCAAGGCCAGCAGGCCCTGGTCGGGCAGGGGCAGCACCTGGCAGCGCTGGCCGATGCGTTCGCGGATCAGCGCAATGTCGGCCACCTTGCAGGCGCCGTTGACGATGACGAACAGCTCTTGCTCCGAGACGCGGAAGAACATCAGGTCATCGACGATGCCGCCCTCGTCATTGAGCAGCAGGCCGTAGCGCTGCTTGCCAATGGCCAGGTCGACCATATCGACGGGCACCAGGGTTTCAAAGGCAGCGGCGGCGTCGGGGCCGATCAGGCGCAGCTGGCCCATGTGGGAAACATCAAACAGGCCTGCTGCCGTGCGGGTGTGCTTGTGTTCGGCGATCAGGCCTTGCGGGTACTGCACGGGCATGGAATAGCCGGCAAAGGGCACCATGCGGGCGCCCAGCTCGATGTGCAGGGCGTTCAAAGGGGTGGACAGCAGGGCGGATGCGTTGGCGGACATGGACTCTCCAGGGCAAATATCAAGGCATGCAGCCGTTGCCGGTTGCACGCTGTTTGCCCTGCTGTCCGCTTTACCTGAGAGATTCACCCGCCGCTTTGAGGCCTGGGGGCTTGCTCCTTCGGTGGATGGCGTCCAGGCGCCACCTCTCTCCAGCTGGGAACGCCGGCAGGCATAAGCTGCGCGGCGGGGCCAGTCCTTTTGCCTGAGCGTTCAGCAGCTGCATATGCAGTAGCCTGCGCCTTCGGCGGCCGCGCTGCGCGTTGGGGTCCAACGGGGGCGACTCTCTCCTGACTGCGGCGATTTTAGCGGCAACTGGTCGCTTGCGCCTGCAAAAGGGTCGGTCAACATACAAAAAAGCCACCGGCGGGCGGTGGCTCAGCGATGCAGGTGGGCCAGATCAGCGGTAGACCAAGTCGCGCAAGGCCAGCGAGATGCCCGGCACATAGGTGATCACCATCAGGCACAGCAAGATCACCCCGACAAAGGGCAGCAGGTGTTTCATGATCTGGTCCAGTGATATTCGGGCCACCGTACAGGCGGCAAACAGGTTGACGCCAAACGGCGGCGTGATCATGCCCAGCGCCAGGTTCACCACCATGATCAGGCCGAAATGCACCGGGTCGATGCCAAAGTGCATGGCCACCGGTGCCAGGATCGGGGCCAGCACGATGATGGCGGCACTGGTCTCGATGAACATGCCGATGATGAACAGCGCTGCGTTCACGCCAAGCAGGAACATGGCCGGGCTTTGCAGCACCTCTTCAAGCCAGCGGCCAATCGCATCGGGCACACCGGCGCGGGTGATCAGGAACGCGAACAGCCCGGCATTGGCGATGATGAACATGATGATCGACGAGGAGATCGCCGATTTGCGGAAGATCGCATACAGGTCGCGGATCTTGATCTCCCGGTAGATCAGCATGCCGACGACCAGCGCATAGAACACGGCCACGGCCGAGGCCTCGGTGGGGGTGAAGACCCCGCCATAGATACCGCCCAGGATGATCACCGGCATCAACAGCGCCCAACCCGCCTGCAGCGCGGCCTTGCCAAAGCCCAGCCGGCCCTCGCCATCGTTCTTGCCCCAGCCCTTGTATTTGCAGTAGGCCCAGACGAAAAACATCAGCACCGCACTGATGAACAAGCCCGGGCCAACGCCGGCGATGAATAGCTCGCCAATCGACACCTCGGCGCTGACGCCATAGAGAATCATCGGAATCGATGGCGGGATGATCACCCCCAGCTCGGCACTGGTGGCCTGCAGCGCGGCCGCATAGGTCTTGGGGTAGCCGTGCTTGATCAGCGCGGGGATCAGGATGGCGCCGATCGCAAAGGTGGTGGCGACCGAGGAGCCCGAGACCGCAGCAAAGATCATGCAGGTGAGCACGCAGGTCATCGGCAGGCCGCCCTGGATGCCGCCCACAATGCTCTTGGCAAACTCCACCAGCCGGCGCGAGATGCCGCCGGTCTCCATCAGGTTGCCGGCCAGAATGAAGAACGGGATGGCGGCGAGCGGGAATTTGTTGATCGCGCCAAACATCTCCTTGACGGAGATGAGCATGTTGGCATTGCTGACCTGGATGCCCAGGACAGCGGCCAGGCCGATGGACACGGCCACGGAGACGGTGAGCGCAAAGCACAGCACCATGGTGGTGAGCATCACGGCGGTCATTGCGCGTTCTCCAGTTCGGTGTTTTGGGGTTCGAGCAGGTTGCCAATGACGCCAAATACAGCGAACAGCGCGCCGACCGGCACGGCCAGGTAGGCCCAGAACATGGACAGCGATTCCAGCCCGGCCATGGTCTGCACGCCGCCACGGCGGGCATAGTCCCAGCCCCACCAGATGAGCACGGCCAGCAGCACCAGGGTGGCGATGCAGACCAGGCCGCTGAGCAGCCGGCGCATCGCCGGTGGTGCCCAGCGCTTCAGCACATCGACGCTGACCATGGCTCCCTGGCGGAAGGCCATCGGAATGGCAAGGAAGACCATCCAGATGATGCTGAAGCGGATCAGGACCTCCGTCCATTCGGCGGGCTGCTCCAGCACAAAGCGGGTGAGGATCTGGAACATGCCCAGCACGGATGCGATGGCCAGCATCAGGCAGGCGCCGGCCATGGCGATGCCCGATGTCCAGCGCTCAAAGTTGAGAAAAGCTTTTTTCATGGTGACCGGGGTGGCCAGGCGCATGCAAAGCCGCCTGGCGCCATCCTCCTTGCGAGAGTTGACACGGCAACTGCTGGCGCCGGGCAGGCGTCAGCAGCGGTGGGGGGAATCAAGGGAGGCGCTGCGATGGAGAGGTGCAGCCACCTGTCCCAGCGCAGGGCTTATTGGAAGTTGCGGATGCGGTCGAGGTTGGCCTTGCCGAACTGCTTCTCGAAGTCGGCATTGGTCTTCGTCAAGGTGGCAACAAACTTGGCCTTGTCGACGTTCTCGACCACCTGCATGCCCTTGGCGCGCAGCTCGGCCACGCCGTTGGCGTCGTCCAGGTCCACACGGGCGCGGTTGGCCTTGGTGGCGGCCTGGGCGGCTTGGACAAAGGCGGTCTTGTCGTCGGCGCTGAGCTTGTCGTAGGCGGCCTTGTTCATCACCAGAATGCAGGGCGAGTAGACATGGCCTGTGAGGCTCAGGTGCTTTTGCACCTGGTCAAACTTGGCCGAGGTGATGACGGGCAGCGGGTTCTCCTGGCCATCGACCGTGCCCTGCTGCAGCGCGGTGAACACCTCGGGGAAGGCCATCGGCGTGGTGATGATGCCCAGGGCCTTGTAGGCCTGGATGTGGACCGGGTTCTCCATGGTGCGGATCTTCAGGCCCTTGGTGTCGTCCGGGCTGTTGATGGCGCGCTTGGAATTGGTCATGTGGCGAAAGCCGTTCTCCGCCCAGGCCAGGGCCTTGAAGCCCTTGCTGTCGAACTTGGCCAGCAGCTCGTTGCCGATGGGGCCGTCCAGCACAGCACGGGCATGGGCCTTGTCGCGGAACAGGAAGGGCACATCGAGGATCTTGGTCTCGGGCACGAAATTGGGCACCGGGCCGCTGGAGCTGAAGGCCAGCTCCTGGGTGCCCAGCTGCACGGCCTCGATCGACTCGCGCTCGCCCCCCAGGGAGCCGTTGTAGAAGGTCTGCACCTTGTAGCGGCCGCCGGTGCGTTGTTCCACTTCCTTGGCAAAGGTGTCAATGGCAATGCCCTGGTGCGAATTCTGGGCGACGGAGATGCTGATGCGCATCGTGGTCTGCGCCAATGCGGGTCCTGCGGCCATCAGGCCCATTGCAAGTCCAATCCCCCAGGCCAATGTCTTCATCTGCATGACGTGTCTCCCCGGCTGTGCCGAATGGTTTTATAGGCGCCTGCGGAAGCCCGCCTGCGTTTTGCATTGTGGGCAAGGTCAAACCATCCGGTATTGGGGTTTTTATGCTGTCGTTCTGCCGATTTTCTGCACCGATACTGGGTTATTTATTTAAATGACTGATATATAAATAAAAATTACATATAGCTGCGATGGCAACAAAGCTGCTGCCGTCGCAAATTACCCAATTGCGGCAGTGGTTTGCAGGGTTTTTAGTGCAGGCTCTCAGCCGCCAATGGCCTGCAGGCGCTCGACAGTGCCCACATCCACCCAGGGGCCGTCATAGCGGCTGGCGCTGCAGCGGCCCGCCTGCATCGCGGCGCGCAACTGCTGCACCAGCGGCATCTTGGTACCTTGCGGGTTGCCCGCAGAAATATCGCAGTAGGGCGCGCTGAACAAGTCTTTTTTCAGCAGGGCGACGGAGCAGTAGGTCAGGCGCGGGCGCGGGTCGTCGGCAGCGGGGTTCTCGGCCCGGCCTTCGGCGGTCAGCACAAAGTCGCCCTTGGGGTGGTGGGGGGCATTGGGCACCAGCCAGAGATGGGCCAGGTCATCGCTCTGCGCAAAGCGCTGGCGCAGGGCCTCATCAAACGGAAAGCCGGGGATGAAGACATCGCCCGAGACCAGCCAGAAGGCATCGTCCAGCGCCGGCAGCGCGCGGCTGATGCCGCCGCTGGTCTCGATACCACCGCCAAAATCCAGGTCCTCGCGGGAATAGGCAATCTGCAGCTGCTCGCTGCCCAACTGGGCCAGGGCGGGCGCTGCCGGCCAGGCATCGGCCACCTGCTGGCCCAGCCAGCCGGTGTTGATGACCAGGCGCTGCACGCCGGCGCGGGCGAGCTGCTCCATGCTGTACTGCATCAGCGGCTTGCCCTGCACGGGGAGCAGGGGCTTGGGTGTGTGGTCGGTCAGCGGGCGCATGCGCTCGCCCCGGCCGGCGGCCAGCACCATGGCCTGGGCGCGAAAATCGGGAGGAAATGACATTGGTGGTGGAAGCAATGGAGATGAGCGGGTGTGTGCTCAGCCCTTCCAGGTGAAGGGAAACTTCAGCTGCTTGAAAAAGCCGTTGGGCACATAGTCGCCGAGCACACCGTAATCGGTAGGCCAGACTTTATCGCTCTTGACGGCGGTGCCGAACAGGTAATCCAAAAAGGCGAAATGGGCGGCGTAGTTCTTGTCCAGCGCCTCGGCATCCTGGCTGTGGTGCCAGTGGTGGAAGTTGGGCGTGACGATGATATAGCGCAGCGGGCCGAGCCGCACGCTGACATTGGCGTGGTTGAACACCGCCTGGAAGCCGACGATGATGATGTAGGCATCGATCACTTCCTTGCTGAAGCCCAGCACATAGATGGGGGCGAGCACCAGGGTGCGGGTGATCAGCAGCTCCAGAATGTGCTGGCGCGAGCCGGCCAGCCAATCCATGCTTTTGACGCTGTGGTGCACCGCGTGGATGCGCCAGAGCAAGGGCACCTCATGGTAGGCGCGGTGCGTCCAGTACTGGACCAGATCGGCCACCAGGATGATCAGGAACAGCGCGACCCAGAAGTTCAGGTTGGCCACCCAGCCCCGAATGCCGTCATTGGCGGCCCAGCCAAAGAACTGGTGCACCATCAGGTTGGTGGCCAGCAGCACAAAGCCCACCACCATGTGGTTGACGAGGAAGTGGTGGAAGTCGGTTTGCCACTCGGGGCGGAAGACCGGCTGGTCCTTGCGCAGCGCAAACAGCTTTTCGATGAAGATGAAGATCAGTGCGCTGCCCATCAGATCCAGAATGAACCAGTCCAGGCCGATGTAGGGCGTATTGGTGGCAAAGCTGCCCACCGGCACTTTGTGGCCGCCCAGCAGCGCCGACAGCACCACCAGGCCAAAGGCCGAGGCGGCCAGCCAGCGGACGCGGCCCAGCACGATCAGCGCTACCGACAGACCTCCGGCGATCACCATGCTCCAGAACAGCAGCTGGCGCATCACATCGACGTTGTAGCTGCGGCGCAGCTCCGGCGTGGTGAGGTACTGCGGGAAGTGAAAGGCCAGCACGCCCAGGAAGCACAGGGCCGCCAGGATCAGCGCGATGACGCCGGCCACCATGCCCTGGCCCGCGCGCAAGGCGCCATGGCTTTCAGACAGTTCGTTGAGTCGCTTAAACATAGCTGTTTATTGACCGGTCGTATGCGCTGATCTCCAAACCCTTCAACGCATAGAGGGCGGTCTGTTGTCGTTGTTCCAGGGCGCCACTATGCCACGGAGCAGGCGCAGGCCGCACAGGGAAACGGATGCGCAAATGCAATAGTTTTGTTACATAACCAGCGCAGACGCTGCGCCGCAATGCAACAGCCCCCATGGCAGCGGAAACCGCCTGGGGGCTGGTGGAGAGAGGGGCTGCCGGTAAGCAGGCTCTGCCAGAAAGAGGCTTCGGTAAAAGTGTTTCGATGCAGAAAGTATGCCGGCTTGGTTGGCAAAAAATATTTTGTTTTTCTGGATGCATCGCATTAATATAGAAAAATATTCTAAATTTAAGGCTGGTGCAGAAAATCATGCTTCTCGACACGTTGGACCGCAAAATACTCCGCCAGCTGCAGCACAACAGCCGGGCCAGCCTGCAGGAGATTGGCCAGGCGGTGGGCTTGAGCGCCTCGCCCTGCTGGGGCCGCATCAAGAAGATGGAAGAGGCCGGTGTCATCCAGGGCTATTCGGTGCGGCTGTCGCCGCAGGCGCTGGGCTTGGGCGATACGGTCCTGGTGATGGTCACCCTCGACAGCCACAGCGACAACACCCTGGAAAAGTTTGGCGAGCTGCTGGCCACGATCCCTGAGGTGGTGGAGGCGCACCTGGTCTCGGGTGAATACGACTACCTGCTGCGCGTGGTCGTCAAAGACACCCGCGACTACGAGCGCCTGCTGCGCGAGAAGCTCTACAAGATCAAGGGCATACGGCACAGCCAGTCGAGCTTTGTGCTGCGCACCCTCAAGCATGCAGATTTGCCATTGGGTGTGTAGTTGGGTGTGTAGCCGGCCTTGCCCCTGGCATGTCAGGCGCGCATAAAAAAGCCAACTGCAAGGAGTTGGCTTTTTGCTGGCTGCGTTTGTTGCCGCCGAGTCCCTGATGGGGAGGGCGGCAGCCATTGGCGGGCGATGCAGGCTTACTTGGTCAGGATCAGCTTGCCGAGCTTGGTGGTTTGCAAACGGTAGATGGCACCGTTGTGCACGATGGATACCGCTTTGGCGCCTTGGAGCAGCTCGCTGCTTTCCAGGGCGGCCGATTGCGTGGCATGGCCTTGGGACACGCTGGCACTCTTGCTGGCAGCGGCAAGCGGGGTGGCGGGTAGGGCGATGGTTTGCATGGCAGTACTCACAGGGATAAAACTGAAGCAAATGATAACGATTCGTATTCGTGAAGTCCAGTGTTTATTTGAAATTTGCCTTGGTAAAAGTCAAAAAGCCACGGTGCAGGCATGGCCGACCGTGGCTGGCTGCCTTTTGGGGCGCTGGCAGAGGCGCTAAACGGGATGCGAGGGCTCAGGTGGGCTGCACGCCGGCATCGACCAGCAGCTTTTTCCAGATCGGCAGATCGCGCTTCCAGTCGTCCTGAAAGCGTGCCGGGCTGTCATCGGTAAAGGGCACAAAGCCAGCCATCAGCACCCGGGCATTCACCTCGCGCGTCTGCAGGGCCTTGCGCACTTCGGCACCCAGCTGTTCCACCACGGGCGCGGGCGTGCCCCCGGTGGCGGCGATGCCCAGCCAGCCGGAGATGGTGAAGGCATCTTCCTTGTGGCCCTGCTCGGAAAAGGTGGGCACATCGGGCAGCGCGGGCACGCGGCTGGGGCCGGTGAAGCTGATGGCACGCAGCTTGCCGGTGTCGATATGCTGCTTGAGCGAGAGGATGCTGCCGATGCCCATCATCAGTTGGCCACCGACCAGATCCTGCACCATCGGTGCCTCGCCCTTGTAGGCGATATGGCTCATGTCGGCATTCGTCAGGTTGCTCAGGCTGGCCAGCACCAGATGGCCTTGCGAGCCAATGCCGTAGCTGCCGTAGGAGAGCTTGCCCTTGTTGGCGACGATATAGGCAATCAGCTCCTGCAGATTGCGTGCCGGTACCTGGCTGTTGGTGACCAGCACGATGGGCGACCAGCAGATACGCACCACGGGCACAATGTCCTTTTGCGGGTCATAGGCCATTTTCTTGAACATGAACTGGTTGGACAGCATGGTACTGGTCGTCCCCAAAGTCAGCGTATGGCCATCGGCAGCGGCCTTGGCCACTGCATCGCAGGCCAGCAGGCCCGCTGCGCCGGGGCGGTTGTCGACGATGGCCGGCTGGCTCAGCTGCTGGCCTAGCCGGTCACTGACGCCGCGCGCCAGCACATCAGTAGCGCCCCCGGGGGCGAAGGGCACGATCACGCGCAAAGGCTTGGTGGGGAAGCTGGCCTTGTCGCTGGCTGCACGCGCGACGGTGGCCAGCGGCAGGCCACTGGCGGCAGCGGCACTGGCCACAGCCAAGCGCAGCATCTGGCGCCTGCGCAAGGGGGTGGGGGATGGCTGGGTGCGGGACGTCTTCATCAATCGGTGTCTCCTCAATCTAGTGATAGTTGGGGGAGGCGCTGGTGATGGTCGGTTTGCCCGCCGCTGCTTCGGCCAGTACAGGTCGCCATGGCGCTTGTCCTGCGGCCCAGTTTAGGCAGGGCAGGCGGGCTGTCGGCGTCGCTTGGGCGTCACTGCGGGTAAACCTGATCTGGTCTGCAGCCGGCAAGAAAAAAGGGCTCCTGCTGGAGCCCTTGCTGGGAGGGGAGCGCTTTACTCGCCCACCTGGTCGGTGATGAAACCGATCTTCTTGAGGTTGCTGCGCTGGGCAGCGGCCATGGCCTGGGCCACTTTTTCGTACTTCACATCGCGGGCACCGCGGATGTGCAGCTCGGGCTGGGGTTCCTTGCTGGCTTCGGCCTGCATATTGGATTCCAGTTCGGCGTCGGTCACGGCCTTGCCATTCCAGTTGTAGCTGCCGTCGGGCAGGATGGCCAGCTGGATGGTATCCGGCTTGGCATCTTCCGGCGTGTTGACGGCGCGTGGCAGGTCGATGTTGACCGAGTGCTTCATCACCGGCACGGTGATGATGAAGATGATGAGCAGCACCAACATGACGTCCACCAGCGGCGTCATGTTGATCTCGTTCATGACCTCATCGGCATCGTCTTGCGTTCCAAAAGCCATGATCAGGCACCTTTCTTGAGCGGCGTGACCACGGCGCCTGGCTTGCTGGAATCCACGTTCAGACGGGTGCCGGTCACGAAGAAGGCGTGCAGGTCATGGGCAAAGCTGTTGAGGCGGTTGAGCACCGACTTGTTGCCACGCACCAGGGCGTTGTAACCCAGCACGGCGGGAATCGCAACGGCCAGACCCAGGGCGGTCATGATCAGCGCTTCACCGATGGGGCCGGCGACCTTGTCGATGGACGACTGGCCCGACATGCCGATGGCCACCAGTGCGTGGTAGATGCCCCAGACGGTACCGAACAGACCGATGAAGGGAGCGGTGGAGCCCACCGATGCGAGCACGGCCAGGCCGGATTGGGCACGGGCGGTGAATTCGTCGATGCCATTGCGCAGGCAACGCGTGATCCAGTCGCTGACGTCCAGCGAGTCATGCAGGTGCTCGGCGGTCTTGCGGTGGTGGGCGGTAGCTTCGCGGCCTTCGATGGCCAGTTGGCGGAAGGGGTTGTCGCCTTGCTCGCCCAGCTTGCTCAGGCCGGCTGCGAAGTCAGCGCTGTGCCAGAAGTCCTGGGCACTGCGGGCGTACTTCTTGAAACGCATGATGTCGAGCGCCTTGATGACGATCACGATCCAGGAAGCGAGAGACATGGCCACCAGAATGACTGCGACCGTCTTGGTCACGAAATCTCCCTGAGCCCAGACGTGGGCGATGCCGAATTGCGAGTCCATAACTGATCCTATTTCCGTTCGATTTAATTGAGTTCCCACTTGATGGGCACGTTGACCCACATGGGCCGGGGAGTTCCGTTGGAGGTGCCTGCCTTGAAGCGCCATTTGCGCACCGTATCCATGGCGGCCTGGTCCAGGCGGTCATAGCCGCTGGACTTTTTGAGCTGCAACTCCTGAGGCTTGCCTTCTTCGTCGATGAAGGCACGCACGATCGTGGTCCCGGTCTCGCCCATACGGCGGCTGATGGCCGGGTACTGCGGAGCAGGATTGTTCAGGTAGGCGGCATTGCTCGACGGTAGCTGGATCACCGGTGGCGGTGGAGGTGCTGGCGGTGCGGGCGGAGCCGGTGGTGGCGATGGCGGGGCGGGCGGCGGTGCCTCGATGGGCGGTGCCGGTGGCTGGGCCTCGGTGGTGCCGGTCACTGCGTTAGGCGCAGGCGTCGGATCCTTGATAGCCTGGGGCTTGGGCGCAGGTTTGGGGACTGGCTTGGGCGTCGGCTTGGGAGGCGGCGTTGGTGCGGGCGGTGGTGGCTTGGGAGTCGGGGGAGGGGGCGGCGCAACCACGGGCATAGGCTCGGGCGCAATCAGCTGCACCATGACCGGTTCTGGCTTGGGCATCTCGACAGCTGCACTTTTGAGCAGGCCCGCCTGCAAGGCCCAAAGACCTGCAACGTGCGCTGCCAGCACCGAACCCGTAACCACGATATTGCGCCCCATTTTTTTGGAGGGGCTGTAAGGGTCTGGTGAAAGCATAAGGGCAATAAAAAATGCTGCAGCCTCAAGCCGCAGCACGGCATATCAATGCGTTGGTGGCTTACTTCTGAAAGACCCACCAGAGAGAGGCAGCGACCAGAATCAGGCTACCGAGGACAGCGGCGAAGAGTTCCATGCTTTGCTTTCCATGATGGTGGTGGCAAGCTGGACCGGGTGCACTGCTGCCTCATTGCGCAAGGCGGCAACCGGACGCGACGCGCTGCACTGTTCGACCACATCGCGGGCGCAACCTTCGCAGCAGCCGCATTGCAGTCCAACACCCAGTTCGAACTGGATCTCATCGAACGACATCCCCGCATGCGCGTGGCGAGCGATCTCTTTGTCCGAGACTCTGCGGCATACACAAACGATCATGGTCAGATGAACAGCGTGGTGGCTGGCTAGTGAATAACTGAAGCGAATTATAAATAAGAATTTGTCGCATTCGCAATAATCTCCTGACCGCAATAGGGCTGCTGTGGTGGATATGTACGCGATAGCCTCTGTATTCAGACAGGATTGATCATATTTATTGTTATGAATCAATAGTGTGTCAAATGCCTTGCTTGAAGCCTGGTTTCAGAAAAAATCTGCTGACTTGGTGGTTTCAGAGGGGTCTGCTAGCCCTCGGAAGCCGGGAATGAGTGGCTGATTGCTGAATGAAAGAGGGCAGAAAGCGCTGAAATGAGGATGGAGCGGCTGCTGAAACGGGCGCCTCGTGCCATCGCGCAACCAACAGTGCAGCCCTTATGGCGCTGCGCTGGGCAACGCGTCTGCCTGGAGCGTACAGACGTAAAAAAACCAGCATGGTGGATGCTGGTTTCTGGGAGGCAGTGCCAAAGCTTGCGCTGCGCTGCGTCGCTATGACTTACTTGACGTGCTTGCCGATCAGGCCAGCCATCTCGAACATCGACACCTGGGGCTTGCCAAACACCTTCTTGAGCTTGTCATCGGCGTTGATCATGCGCTTGTTGGCGGCGTCTTGCAGGTTGTGGGCCTTGATGTAGACCCACAGCTTGCTGATGATTTCCGTGCGTGGCAGCGGAGCGGTGCCCACAACGGCGCCAAGTTCGGCGCTAGGGGTCAGCGGCTTCATGAAAGCTGCGTTGGGGGTGCGCTTCTTTGCAGGCGCTGCGGTCTTGGATGCGGTTGCCATGTTTTGGTTTCCTTGTGTCAATATCTCTATCGCCAGCCAGAGTTTCCCTCCGCTGGTTACGGCCATGCTAACGGCAAAAAAACCGCTTTCCAAGGGAGCGCCGCATTTTTTTGCCTCGAAATGTTGCTTGTTTTAGCTTTGCTAACCTTTGTTGATGGATCAAAGCTATCAACAAGCAGCTTAGGGCGTTGATTCTGGTCAGATTGGGGCCTGTTCCCCTCGAAGCATGGTACTGGCTCCCAAGGCGGTGTCAATCCGGCTCACGTTGCAAATCTGTCTGCCCTCTGCCACGTAGGGGCATTGGCAAGGTGGTCAGTGCCAGGCTGGAGACGGCAATCGCAAAGGCCAACATCTGCAGGCCATTAAGTGTTTCGCCCAGAAACACCACGCCGACCAGCGCGGTGGACAGTGGCAGCATCACCGTGAACACCGCGCTTTGCGAGGCGGGCACCACCTGCAGCCCGGTCATCCAGAGCCATACCGTGACCATGCAGGCCGCCAAGGCATAGCCCAGCAGCAGCAACCAGGTGGCCATGCCCACCTGGCCAAAGTCAAACTGCCAGGCCAGGTACAGGCCAAAGGGCAGGGTCAGCACAAAGCCCCAGAGGTTGATCAGCGCCGCAATGCGCTTGGGGCTCAGGCTGCTGGTGAGCTTTTTGCCGATGACGGCGTAGCAGGCCTCGCAGAACACCGCGCCCACCAAGAGCAGCTGGCCCAGCCAGTGCTTGCTGGTGTCCGTCTCCACCACCGCGCCCGCATGGGCACTGGCGCTGGGCTTGGCAAAGGCCAGCAGCACGATGCCCAGCACGGCCAGGCTGATGGCAATCATCACGCGCAGGCTGATGCGCTCCTTGAGCACCAACCAGCTGAGCAGCGCAATGGCGGCCGGGATGGTCGCCATCGTGACACTGGCGGTGACGGCGCTGGTCATCGACACGCCGGTGATCATGCACAGCGTGAAGAGAAAGTTGCCGAAAAAGGATTCCAGGAACAGCAGCCCCTTGGCCTTGGCGGGCAAGGGCGCCTCGGTGACCGGGCGTTTGAGCCAACCCAGCATGGCGACCCCGCCAATGCCAAAACGCAGCCAAGCCAGTAACAGGACTGGAAAGGTGGCGGCCAGCGGCTTGGAGAGCGCCACATAGGCGCCCACCAGCGACATGCTGAGTGCCAGGTAGAAATAAGCCAGGGGCTTGCTATGGATGCGCATGGGTGCAAAGACGGTAAGGGAGTGCAAGGCGATCAGGGCAGAGGGCGCCAGCGCAAGAAACCTGTCACATCCGCTTTGCACAATGGGCCATCCGCATCATGCCGCAATTGGCCAGCCTCGGGCAGGCAGCGCTACTGCAGCCTGGACAGCAGCGGTTCTGAAAACGGATTCTCATATTGTGAAATATGCCGATATTGCAGTGCGTCAATATTTCTCAATACGAGAAATGGCATTTCTTAATGCGAAATATAGTTAGTAGTTTGTTGATTTTGAATGATTAAAAATTAGTCTTATATAAGACATAAGACAAAAATATTCGGTGGGGCAGGCGTACAGTTAAAGCCATGGACAGACGGTATCTGTCCACCGGTTTTCGATCCGTTAGTTCATCCAACTTGACCACAGGAGTCCCCCATGTCTCAGAAACTGAACCAGCAACTCAGCCGCGAACAGCAAATTGCCGCCCTTGAATTGGATTGGGCACAAAACCCCCGTTGGAAGGGCGTCAAGCGCGGTTACTCGGCCGCCGATGTGGTGCGTCTGCGTGGCAGCGTGCAGCCTGAGTACACCCTGGCCCAGCGCGGTGCCCAGGTGCTGTGGGACAAGATCAATGGCGGCGCCAAGAAAGGCTATGTGAATGCCTTCGGTGCGATCACTGCCGGCCAGGCCATGCAGCAGGCCAAGGCGGGTCTGGAAGCGGTTTACCTGTCGGGCTGGCAGGTGGCGGCGGACGGCAACACCTCGGAGACCATGTACCCCGACCAGTCGCTCTACGCCTATGACTCGGTGCCCACCATGGTGCGCCGCATCAACAACACCTTCAAGCGCGCTGACGAGATCCAATGGGCCAAGGGCGTGAACCCGGGCGACAAGGAGTTCATCGACTACTTCCTGCCCATCGTGGCCGATGCAGAAGCGGGATTTGGCGGCGTGCTCAATGCCTTCGAGCTGATGAAGAACATGATTGCCTCGGGCGCTGCCGGCGTGCACTTTGAAGACCAGCTGGCGGCCGTCAAGAAGTGCGGCCACATGGGTGGCAAGGTGCTGGTGCCCACGCATGAAGCCTGCGAGAAGCTGATCGCTGCGCGCTTTGCCGCCGATGTGATGGGCGTGCCCACCATCGTGCTGGCCCGCACCGATGCCGAAGCGGCCAACCTGATCACCAGCGACCATGATGCCAATGACAAGCCCTTCCTGGTGGGCGAGCGTACGCAAGAAGGCTTCTACCGTGTCAAGAACGGTCTGGAGCAGGCGATCAGCCGTGGCGTGGCCTACGCACCCTATGCCGATCTGGTGTGGTGCGAGACCGGCACGCCGGACCTGGGCTTTGCCCGTGAGTTCGCCCAGGCGGTGCATGCCACCAGCCCTGGCAAGCTGCTGAGCTACAACTGCTCGCCGTCCTTCAACTGGAAGAAGAACCTCGACGATGCCACGATTGCCAAATTCCAGGACGAGCTGGCTGCGCTGGGCTACAAGTACCAGTTCATCACCTTGGCTGGCATCCACAGCAACTGGTACAACACCTTCAAGTTTGCCCACGCCTATGCCCGTGGCGAAGGCATGAAGCACTATGTGGAAATGATCCAGGAGCCCGAATTCGCTGCCCGTGAGCAAGGCTACACCTTTGTGTCGCACCAGCAGGAAGTGGGCGCAGGCTACTTCGACGATGTGACCACGGTGATCCAGGGCGGCTCGTCCAGCGTCAAGGCGCTGACCGGCTCGACCGAAGAAGAGCAGTTCCACTGATCTTCAAGCTGCTACGCCAGCAGGCGTGGCAGATGCAAACAGGCGGCTCCATCGGAGCCGCCTTTTCTTGGGCTTTTCGCAAAGGGGCCAGGCGCCGCGCAGCAGCGCTGTCAGATAATGCCTGCTTGCGCATTTGCACAAGCTCCTTGATCCCCGCCATGTCCCATCCCAGCTCCGCCGATTCCAAGATCTCCATCATCCATTGGCCCGCCAAGACCCTGGTCAATCCTGTCATCGGCAAGCCCAGCCGCCCGATCAGCGGCGATACCGAGTACCAGACCATGAATGTGTTCGAGGGCCTGGGCGGCAAGGTGAGCTCGGGCACCTGGCAGTCCAGCGCCGGCCACTTCAGCTCCAATGTGCAGGGCTATATCGAGTTTTGCGTGATTGTCGAAGGCGACTGCCGCCTGGTCGACCCTGATGGCACTGTGCACCGCTTTGGCGTGGGCGACCATTTCATCATGCCCGAGGGCTGGACCGGCCACTGGGAAGTGGACAGCTTTGTGAAGAAGGTCTACCTGGTAGCTGAGGCCTGAGCACCGTTCTTCCCCAGCGCATCCAGACGATAAAAAAACCGCCGTGGCCTTGGCAGGCACACAGCGGTTTTGCTGAGTAAAGGGATTCCGCTGGCGGAATTACTTCTTGTCGTTGCCCAACTGGGGCAGCGCGTGGCTGCCGCTGGCGGTCAACAGACCGGTCTGGGTGTAGATGGCCAGCTTGTCGCGGGTGTCCATCAGGTCCAGATTGCGCATGGTCAGCTGGCCAATGCGGTCGGCAGGGCTGAATGGCGCGTCTTCCACCTTTTCCATCGACAGGCGCTCGGGCTTGTAGGTCAGGTTGGATGATTCGGTGTTCAGCAGCGAGTAGTCATTGCCACGGCGCAGCTCCAGGGTCACGGTGCCGGTGATGGCGCGGGCCACCCAGCGCTGGGCGGTTTCGCGCAGCATGATGGCCTGTGGGTCGAACCAGCGGCCTTGGTACAGCAGACGGCCCAGGCGCAGGCCGTTGATGCGGTACTGCTCGATGGTGTCTTCGTTGTGGATGCCGGTCACCAGGCGCTCGTAGGCGATGTGCAGCAGGGCCATGCCGGGGGCTTCATAAATGCCGCGGCTCTTGGCTTCGATGATGCGGTTCTCGATCTGGTCGCTCATGCCCAGGCCGTGGCGGCCACCGATGCGGTTGGCTTCCAGGAAGAAGGCCACAGGGTCTTCGATGCGCTGGCCGTTCAGGGCCACAGGGCGGCCTTCTTCGAAGGTGACGGAGACTTCCTCGGCCTTGACTTCGACCTCGGGCTTCCAGAACGCCACGCCCATGATGGGGTTGACGATGCGGATGCCGCTGTTCAAGAACTCCAGGTCCTTGGCTTCGTGGGTGGCGCCCAGCATGTTGGAGTCGGTCGAGTAGGCCTTCTCCGCGCTCATCTTGTAGCCAAAACCTTCCTTGGTCATGAAGGCCGACATCTCGGCGCGACCGCCCAGCTCGTCGATAAAGGTCTGGTCCAGCCAGGGCTTGTAGATCTTCAGCGCAGGGTTGGTGAGCAGGCCGTAGCGGTAGAAGCGCTCGATGTCATTGCCCTTGAAGGTCGAGCCATCGCCCCAGATGTTGACGTCGTCTTCCTTCATCGCGGCCACCAGCATGGTGCCGGTCACGGCGCGGCCCAGCGGCGTGGTGTTGAAGTAGGTGATGCCACCGGTGGAGATGTGGAAGGCGCCGGCCTGGATGGCAGCGATACCTTCGTTGGCCAGCTGGCTGCGGCAGTCGATCAGGCGGGCCTTCTCGGCACCGTATTCCATGGCCTTGCGCGGGATCTCGTCGTAGTCGGACTCATCGGGCTGGCCCAGGTTGGCCGTGTAGGCGTAGGGCAGGGCGCCCTTGTTCTTCATCCAACGCAGGGCTGCGCTGGTGTCGAGGCCGCCGGAGAAGGCGATGCCGACCTTCTGGCCGACGGGAACATGTTGCAGGATGGTTTCCATGGTGTGGCTTTTCTCAAAAAACAGGCGCTGCTGCGGTGCTGTCGGGTGCGGGCTGGTTCAGCGATGGGCCCGAGCAGCGTTGTGCAGCGGGAGGTATGCGCCAGCTAGCCCGGCGCAGACCCCAAAAATCAGGCGTAGTGGCAGATGTAGTGGTAGGCCTCAGCCACGCGGATATCGAACTTGCTGTTGGCCGGTACGCTGAACTTGTCGCCAGGGCCGGACTTTTTCCATTCGTCGCTGCCGTCGAGCTTGTACTCGCAAGCGCCGGCAACGCACTCCATGATCTCGGCGGCGGCCGTGCCAAAGGTCAAGGTGGCTGCAAGCACCACACCAACCGATTGCTTGGTGCCGTCCGCCAGCTGGTAGCTGTGGCTGACGCACTTGCCATCAAAATAAACATTGGCCTTGGTGGTGAGGCGTACGCCGTCGATGCTCTCAGTGATCATGGAAGACAACAGGTAAATGGAGGAAAACCGCCATTGTAGGCGAGGCCTTTGCCCGTCTCTGGAACATGGTGGGGCAGTTGAGCGGCATGGCAGGCATAAAAAAGCAGCAGTGCGTCTGCACTGCTGCGGGTTGTCATGCCAGGATGCGTGGCATGGGGAGGTGCTGGCGCTCCGATTTAACGCCAGTGGCCGCGATGGCCGCCCCAGTAACCGCCCACTCCAATCTGCACCGAGGGCTGCAGCATGACGGGCGGCGGCGCATAGTACACAGGCGCCGGCGCGACATAGACGGGGGGCGGTGCCATGTACACCGGCTGCTGGTAGACCGGCTGGCTGCTGACGACAACGCCGGGCTCGGGTGCCGTGTTGGCATAGTCCTGGGGCGGCGGGTTGTCGTAGGCCGCTGCGGCAGGCTGCACGCTCAGCGGCAGCCATTCGCCGGGGGCGGTGGCCGTGCGCGTGCTGTAGCGGCGGCCTGCGTATTCATACTCCACGTTGTAGCCATCGGGCTGGTTTTGCGTGGTGTACTGGTTGGCACATTGCCGTACCGTTTGGTAGCTGGGCGTACCGCCTTCAAGCTGGTTGCCAATCGCCGAGCCGGCGATCACGCCCGCGCCGGTGGCCGCAGCCCGGCCAAAACCATGGCCAATGCCATTGCCCAGCAGGCCGCCAACCACGGCGCCGGTAATGGCGCCCACGCCGGAGGTGCGCTGGCCGGTATAGACCTGCTGGTCATTGCAGACGGTTTGCGGGGTGTTGACCTGGCGGTAGGCTGGCGTGACCGACAGCACGCGGCCATAAGGCTGCTCGCCCGCTGGTAGCGGTGGCTGCGCGCCAGGCGCCTGCTGTGGCAAGAAGGGATCAGACGAGGGCGAGTAATTTTGGGCCCAGACCGAGGGGCTGGCTGCCGCCAAGGTGGACAGCGCAGCCAACACGATCAGGCGGGCTGAGAGCAGATGTGGCATGAATGCCTCCAAAAAAGCGATAAGTTGCTGGGTGCTCAACGCGCCAGTACCCAGTCTGGGCGACACGCTTTACACCGCCTGCACAAATATCTAAGACTGGGCTGCAGGCATTAAGTTCAGCATGCACACATGCTGCTCCTGGCATGTATCTGTGCCATGTCGCCGCGTAAAGCGCCGGTCAACACGGACCAGCCGTATCGGCTCAGGCGATCTTGCTGCTCCAGAGCGCCTCATCAAAGCCCACGGTGACGGAGCCATCGGCCCATTCCACCACCGGACGCTTGATGACGCTGGGGTTGGCAATCATCAGCGCGCTGGCGCTTTCTGCATCGGCCACGGCCTGCTGCACGGCGGGATCCAGCTTGCGCCAGGTAGTGCCTTGGCGGTTGACCAGTTTTTCCCAGCTCGCCTTGGCGATCCAGTCGGGCAGATGGCTGGCGGGCACGCCGGCTTTCTTGAAATCGTGGAACTGGTGCTGAACGCCCTGCGCATCGAGCCAGGTACGGGCTTTTTTGACGGTGCTGCAGTTGGGGATGCCGTAGACGGCGATGGTGTGGTTACTCATGGGGAACAATGATGACACAGCCGCAATTACGCGACAATCTGGCCCCATGCAAACCCGTTTCGATACCTTGGACCAGTGGCTGAGCCACTGCGAGCAGATTCATCCCAAAACCATTGACATGGGGCTGACCCGCGTCAAGGCCGTGGCCGAGCGCCTGGCGCTGCGCTTTCCCTGCCCGGTGATCACGGTGGCGGGCACCAATGGCAAGGGTTCGACCTGCGCCATGCTGGAGGCCGTGGCGCTGGAAGCCGGCTACCGCCCCGGGGTGTTCACCTCGCCCCACCTGGTGCATTTTGAAGAGCGCTGCCGCGTGCACGGCGAGATCGTCTCGGCCGCCGATCTGCTGCCGCATTTCGAAGCGGTGGAAGCGGCTCGCCTGCAGGCGCCCGAGATATCGCTGAGCTATTTCGAGTTCACCACCCTGGCGATCCTGCGCCTGCTGAGCCAGGCCAAGCTGGATGTGGCGATTCTGGAAGTGGGCCTGGGCGGCCGGCTCGATGCCACCAATATGATCGACACGGACTGCGCCATCATCACCAGCATCGATCTGGACCATATGGACCTGCTGGGCCCCGACCGCGAATCGATCGGCCGCGAGAAGGCCGGCATCATGCGCCCGGGCAAACCGGCCATCGTCAGCGACCCGGTGCCGCCGCAAAGCGTGATTGACTACGCGCAAAGCATTGGCGCCGACCTGTGGCGCTTCGGCCGCGATTTCAACTATGAGGGCGACAAGCAGCAGTGGAGCTGGGCAGGGCGCGGCCGCCGCTATGCCGGCATGGCCTACCCGGCGCTGCGCGGTGCCAACCAGCTGGTCAATGCCTCCGGCGTGCTGGCCGCTTACGAGGCGCTGCGCCAGGTGCTGCCCGTCACGGCCCAGGCTGTGCGCAATGGCCTGGCCATGGTCGAGCTGCCAGGCCGCTTCCAGATCGTGCCCGGCCAGCCGGCCCTGGTGCTGGATGTGGCGCACAACCCGCACGCCATTGCGGCCTTGACGGCCAACCTGGATGCGATGGGCTACTTCCCCGTCACCCACGCGATCTTTGGCGCCATGCATGACAAGGACCTGACGCCGATGCTGCGCAAGGTCGGCCCCCTGGTGGATCGCTGGTATTTCTGCGACCTGCCGACCGAGCGCGCCGAGAAGGCGGCGGACCTGCAGTCCAAATGGAATGCGGTGCACCTGCTGTCCGACCAGCGCCGTGATGTGGCTACAGCTTGTTACCCAGACCCGATGGCCGCATTCCAGGCGGCCGTCGAAGCGGCGGGGCCCGCTGATAGAATCGTCGTTTTCGGCTCGTTCTTTACGGTGGGCGGGGTGTTGAAGCATGGCGTGCCACGGCTCGATGCCAAGCATCTGAACTAAAAGCAGCCCTCCATAGGGCTTGTCCAGCGACCTGTTTTCAAGCTCCACCTCCAATCGTCCATGGCAATTTTCAATCTTCGATGGCCCGGTAAAAAGCAACAGGAAGCGGAGAGCCCGCGCGTGATTCGCGCGCCGCGCAGCAATCCCGCCGAAAGTGTGGATGCCATGCGCCGCCGTGCGCGCCACCGCCTGATCGGTGCCACGGTGCTGGTGCTGGCGGCTATCATCGGCTTTCCGATGCTGTTCGACACCCAGCCACGCCCCGTGCCGGTCAATGCCTCGATCGAGATCCCGGACCGCGAGCGCGTGGCCGCCCTGGCCGTGCCGCCATCGTCCAATGCCGCAGCGCCGCACGGCAGCCATTCGGGCAATGACAATGGCCTGGATGCGGGCGAAGAGATCGTCGGCGCGAGAAACAATGCGGCCAGCCCTGCTGCTACGGCCCCCGCGGCCTCTGCAGCGGCTGGCGCCACTGCCGCAGCCGCCGCGACCGCCGCCGCAGCAACGGCTGCCACCAGCAAACCCGCCGACAAGCCGGCCACCACGACCAGCAAGCCCGAGCCAGCGGCCAAACCAGAGCCTGCTGCCAAGCCAGAACCCAAACCTGAGCCCAAGCCGGCACCTAAACCCGAACCCAAGCCCGAGCCCAAACCTGAGGCCAAGCCCAAGGAAGAGCCCAAGCCCAAGCCGGCAGAACCCGCCAAGCCCAAGCGCGATGACGAAGCCGACCGGGTCCGCGCGATGATGGAAGGCCGCACGGCCAGCGCGCCTGCGGCAGCACCAGCTGCTGCGCCCGCTGCCAAGCCGGCGGCGGCAGCCAGCCGCTATGCGATCCAGGTGGGTGCCTTTGCCGAAGAGAGCAAGGCCGCCGAAGTGCGCGCCAAGCTGCAGATGGCCGGTGTGCCTGCGTATACGCAGTCGGTCAAGACGGCATCGGGCAACCGCATCCGTGTGCGGGTCGGGCCGTTCAACAGCAAGGAAGAGGCTGACAGCGCCGCAGCCAAGGTGCGCGCCCAGGGCCTGCCCGCTGCGCTGCTGCCGATGTAAGACTGGCGCCGCTGCCCACTGCCGACCCCACCACCTGTTGTTGTGACACCTTTCTACCGCGCCTCGTCATTGCCATGCACCCCATGCCGGGTGCGGGCCCTGGCAGGCGCTCCCTGGTCCTTGTGGACGGAGCATTGACATGTCGGCACTGGACTGGGTATTTATCTTGATCCTGCTGGGATCGGTGCTAATCGGCGCCCTGCGCGGTCTGGTGTTCGAGGTGCTGTCGCTGATCAGCTGGGTGCTGGCCTTTTTTGCCGCTCGCCTGTGGGGCGCACAGGTCGGCCTGTGGTTGCCGATGCAGGAGATGGACGAGGGCGTGCGGATCGCCGCAGGCCTTGTGATCGTCTTTGTTGTCGCCATCTTTGCTTTGGGCCTGGTGATTCGCATCATCGGCAAGCTGGTTCAGATCGTGGGTTTGCGGCCCTTTGACCGCACGCTGGGCGCGCTGTTTGGCGCCCTGCGTGGGGTGTTACTACTTGTGTTGATCGCTCTGGTTTTTATGCTGACATCGATGCGGGAATCGCAAATCTGGAACACTTCAGTCTTCGCACCGCATCTGGTGTCGGCAGTGTCAGTGTTGCGGCCATGGATGCCGCAAGAATTGGGAAGACATTGGTCTTCGCTGGTGGATCAGCTCACCGAAGCTGGTTCACGCATCGCGGCAGAGCCGCGTTAACGTTTTTGGAACGCTCAATATGTGTGGAATCGTCGGAGTCGTCAGTAGCACGCCGGTCAATCAATTGATCTATGACGCGCTGTTGCTGCTGCAACACCGTGGACAGGATGCGGCAGGCATTGCAACCCAGCAGGGTCGCAAATTCTTCATGCACAAGGCCAAGGGCATGGTCAAGGATGTCTTCCGTACCCGCAATATGCGGGCCTTGCCCGGCAATGTGGGCCTGGGCCAGGTGCGCTACCCCACGGCAGGCAATGCCTACAGCGAAGAGGAAGCCCAGCCTTTCTACGTGAATGCGCCCTTCGGCATTGTGCTGGTGCACAACGGCAACCTGACCAATGCGGTTGAGCTGCGCAAGGAGCTGTTCTCCACCGACCACCGCCACACCAACACCGAGAGCGATTCGGAAGTGCTGCTCAACGTGTTCGCCCATGAGCTGGAGCGCGCCACCCATGGCATCCCGCTGCAAAAGCAGGATGTGTTCAACGCCATCCGCGCGGTGCACAAGCGCGTGCAGGGCTCCTACGCGGTGATCGCGCTGATCGCCGGCCACGGTGTGGTCGCTTTCCGCGATCCCAACGGCATCCGCCCGCTGTGCATTGGCCGTGGCGCCGATGGCACCGTGATGGTGGCCAGCGAATCGGTGGCGCTGGAAGGCACGATGCAGCAGCTGGAGCGCGATATTGCCCCGGGCGAAGCCGTGTTCATCGGCGACGATGGCTCGCTGACCTTCGAGCAATGCGCGGAGAACCCCAGCCTGCACCCCTGCATTTTCGAGTTTGTCTACCTGGCACGTCCGGATTCTGTGCTCGATGGCATGTCGGTCTACCAGGCACGTCTGAACCTGGGCGAGACCCTGGCCAAGCGCGTGATCTCGATGGTGCCGCCCAACGAGATCGATGCGGTGATCCCGATCCCCGAATCGAGCCGCCCCAGCGCGATGCAACTGGCCCAACTGCTGGGCAAGCCCTACCGCGAAGGCTTCGTCAAGAACCGCTATGTGGGCCGTACCTTCATCATGCCGGGCCAAGGCGCGCGCAAGAAGTCGGTGCGCCAGAAGCTCAACGCCATTGGCAGCGAGTTCCAGGGCCGCAATGTGCTGCTGGTCGATGACTCCATCGTGCGCGGCACCACCTCCAAGGAAATCGTGCAGATGGCCCGCGACGCCGGCGCCAACAAGGTTTACCTGGCCAGCGCTGCGCCACCGGTGCGTTTCCCCAATGTCTACGGTATCGACATGCCCACCGCCAAGGAACTGGTGGCCCATGGCCGCAGCCTGGAAGAGATTCGCCAGTACATCGGCTGCGATGCGCTGATCTACCAGGATGTCGATGGCATGAAGAATGCCGTGGGCAAGCTCAACACGGGCGTGCATGGTTTCGAGGCTTCTTGCTTTGACGGCGTCTATGTCACCGGCATCACGCCCGAGGGCATCTCGCAGGTCAACGAAGGCCGCGTGTCCATCGAAGAGGATGATCTCGATACCTCGCGTCTGTCGCTGCGCAATGCAGATGTGACGGATGCGGCTTGATAGCGGTCTGCGTACTGTTTGGGAAGAAGAATGACTGATAAGAAATTGCCGCCGGGCCTGCATCCCGATACCTTGGCGGTCCGTGAGGCGGTGGAGCGCAGCCAATGGGGCGAGCACAGCGAAGCCCTGTACCTGGCCAGCAGCTTTGTGCAACCCAATGCCGAGACGGCCGCGCGCCGCTTTGCCGCGCTGGAAGAGGGCTACACCTACACCCGCACTGGCAACCCCACGGTGACCAGCTTTGAGCGCCGCCTGGCCGCGATGGAAGGCACCGAGTGCGCCATCGCCACCTCGACCGGCATGTCCGCCATCTTGCTGGTGGCCCTGACCGTGCTGAAGACCGGTGACCATGTGATCTGCTCGCAGTCCATGTTCGGCTCGACGATCAAGCTGCTGGGCACCGAGATGGCCCGCTTTGGCGTGGAAACCAGCTTTGTGTCGCAAACCGATGTGGAAGCCTGGAAGGCCGCCATCCGGCCCAACACGCGCATGCTGTTTGCCGAGACGCCGACCAACCCGCTGACCGATCTGTGCGACATTGCCGCGCTGGCCGACATCGCCCATGCGCATGGCGCCCTGCTGGCGGTGGACAACAGCTTTGCCACCCCCGTGCTGCAGCAACCGGCCAAGCTGGGCGCTGATCTGGTGGTGCATTCGGGCACCAAGTTCCTCGATGGCCAGGGCCGTGTGATGGCCGGCGCCGTCTGCGGCACCGTCGCGCTGGTCGACAAGGTCATGGGTACCTTCCTGCGCAGTGGGGGTCTGAACCTCTCGCCTTTTAACGCCTGGGTGGTGATGAAGGGTATGGAGACCCTGTCCCTGCGTGTGAAGGCCGAAAGCGCTGCGGCGCTGGAGCTGGCACGCTGGCTGGAGGCGCATCCCAAGGTGGCACGGGTGTACTACCCTGGTCTGGAAAGCCACCCGCAGCATGCGCTGGCGATGCGCCAGCAAAATGGCATGGGCGGCGCCGTGCTGGCCTTTGATGTGGTGGGTGAGGGCGCGGAACAGCTGCGCGCCAATGCCTTCCATGTGGTCGACAGCACCTTGCTGTGCTCGATCACGGCCAACCTGGGTGATGTGAAGACCACGATCACCCACCCGGCCAGTACCTCGCATGGCCGCCTGACCGAAGAGCAGCGCCAGTCCGCTGGCGTGGGCCAGGGCCTGATCCGCATTTCCGTCGGCCTGGAACACCTGGATGATTTGAAAGCCGACCTGTTGCGCGGCCTGGATACCCTGACATGAGCACCAAAGTACGTACCCGTTTTGCCCCATCGCCTACCGGCTTTATCCACCTGGGCAACATCCGCTCGGCCCTCTACCCCTGGGCCTTTGCACGCGCCAACCAGGGCGATTTCATCCTGCGCATCGAAGACACCGATCTGGAGCGCTCCAACCAGGCCTCCGTCGATGTGATTCTGGAAGGCATGGCCTGGCTGCAACTGGACCCCAATGAGGGCCCGTTCTACCAGATGCAGCGCATGGACCGATACAAGGAAGTGCTGGCCACGCTGCAAGAAAAGGGTGCTGTCTACCCCTGCTACATGAGCATGGAAGAGCTGGACGCGCTGCGTGAAAAGCAGATGGCCAACAAGGAAAAGCCACGCTATGACGGCACTTGGCGCCCCGAAGAAGGCAAGGTGCTGCCGCCTGTGCCCGAAGGCGTCAAGCCCGTGCTGCGTTTCAAGACGCCGCTGACCGGCGTGGTGGCCTGGGAAGACAAGTGCAAGGGCCGCATCGAGTTCCAGAATTCGGAACTGGATGACCTGGTCATTGCCCGCCCTGATGGCACGCCGACCTACAACTTCTGCGTCTGCGTCGATGACATGGACATGGCCATCACCCACGTGATCCGTGGTGACGACCATGTGAACAACACGCCGCGCCAGATCCACATTTTTGAAGCGCTGGGTGCCGATGTGCCCGTGTTTGCCCACCTGCCCACCGTGCTCAACGAGCAGGGCGAGAAGATGAGCAAGCGCAATGGCGCCAAGGCCGTGACCCAATACCGCGACGAAGGCTACCTGGCCGATGCCATGGTGAACTACCTGGCACGCCTGGGCTGGAGCCACGGCGATGACGAAATCTTCTCGCGCCAGCAGTTCCTGGAGTGGTTCAACCTGGACCACCTGGGCCGCAGCGCGGGCCAGTTCGACGAGGCCAAGCTGCGCTGGGTCAATGCCCAGCACATGAAGCTGACGCCCGATGACGAACTGGCCGCCATGCTGACCCCGTTCCTGAAGAACCTGGGCCTGGACAGCATCACCGTGGGCGATGGCCGCCTGCCACGCATCTGTGCGCTGTTCAAAGACCGCTGCGATACCCTGGTGGATCTGGCGCAATGGGCCCAGGTGTTCTACAAGGACGTGCAGCCCAGCGCAGAAGACCTGAGCACCCATGTAACGCCCGAGATCATTCCGGTGATCGACGAGCTGCTGCAGGTGCTGCAAGAGGGTGATTGGAGCAAGGAAGCGATCAGCGCTGGCTTCAAGCAAGTGCTCAAGGCACACGGCATGAAGATGCCGCAACTGGCGATGCCGGTGCGTGTTTTGGCCGTGGGTACAGCCCATACGCCTTCGGTAGACGCAGTGCTTGCATTACTCGGTCGTGAAAAAATTATCGAAAGACTGCAAAAGCGCTGAAATACACCCTATAATTCGAGTCTTCGGTGAGCAGCAACAAGTAAATTGTAAAACTTGCCGATACGGGGGTATAGCTCAGCTGGGAGAGCGCTTGCATGGCATGCAAGAGGTCATCGGTTCGATCCCGTTTACCTCCACCAAAGATTATCGGAAACGAGAAATCGGTTCTTAGGTTTTGACCCTATCGTCTAGAGGCCTAGGACATCACCCTTTCACGGTGAGTACCGGGGTTCGAATCCCCGTAGGGTCGCCAAGTTTGAAGCGCTTGATGCTATATAATAGCTAGCAAAGCTTCCTGCCAGGAGTGGTAGTTCAGTTGGTTAGAATACCGGCCTGTCACGCCGGGGGTCGCGGGTTCGAGTCCCGTCCACTCCGCCAGTTTGGTTAGTCGCTCGATGAGAAGCGCCTTTGAGTAAGAGGGCGCTTTTTTAATCGACAGCCGCAAGGCAAGTCCAGGTTTTGACCCTATCGTCTAGAGGCCTAGGACATCACCCTTTCACGGTGAGTACCGGGGTTCGAATCCCCGTAGGGTCGCCAAGTTTGAAGCACTTGATGCTATATAATAGCTAGCAAAGCTTCCTGCCAGGAGTGGTAGTTCAGTTGGTTAGAATACCGGCCTGTCACGCCGGGGGTCGCGGGTTCGAGTCCCGTCCACTCCGCCACAGTTGTTAAATGTTTTTAGATCGAGCCAAGGCGCGAAGGAGCCGCGAAGCTGTACTCAGGTACAGCGAGTGACTCCGACAAAGTATTGGGTTGATATAAAAATATTGGGGGGTATAGCTCAGCTGGGAGAGCGCTTGCATGGCATGCAAGAGGTCATCGGTTCGATCCCGTTTACCTCCACCAATTAAACTTGTCTGAGGCATTGCACCAGCAATGCAGCGCAGACAAAGTTCTAGGATTGACCCTATCGTCTAGAGGCCTAGGACATCACCCTTTCACGGTGAGTACCGGGGTTCGAATCCCCGTAGGGTCGCCAAGTTTGAAGCACTTGATGCTATATAATAGCTAGCAAAGCTTTCTGCCAGGAGTGGTAGTTCAGTTGGTTAGAATACCGGCCTGTCACGCCGGGGGTCGCGGGTTCGAGTCCCGTCCACTCCGCCACAGTTTAGAAATTTGTTGAGATCATGTCAGGACGCGAAGGGCTCGCGAAGCTGTACTAAGGTACAGCGAGTGAGACCGACAAAGTCATGGCTTGATATCAGCAAATTGGGGGGTATAGCTCAGCTGGGAGAGCGCTTGCATGGCATGCAAGAGGTCATCGGTTCGATCCCGTTTACCTCCACCAATTAAAACTTGTCTGAGGCATTGCACCAGCAATGCAGCGCAGACAAAGTTCTAGGATTGACCCTATCGTCTAGAGGCCTAGGACATCACCCTTTCACGGTGAGTACCGGGGTTCGAATCCCCGTAGGGTCGCCAAGTTTGAAGCACTTGTAGCCGTCACGGCTAGCAAAGCTTTCTGCCAGGAGTGGTAGTTCAGTTGGTTAGAATACCGGCCTGTCACGCCGGGGGTCGCGGGTTCGAGTCCCGTCCACTCCGCCAGATTCCAAAAGCCTTCTTGTCATGCGGCAAGAAGGCTTTTTTCATGGCCGCTGCCGGCGTGCAGCGCCCAAGAAAAAGCCGATCGCCGGGTGGCCCCTGCAGATCGGCTTTTTTGCTTGGCAAGGCCCGCAGGCCTGCAGTCTTACTTCGGTGCCAGTCGGATGGCGCCGTCGAGGCGAATCACTTCGCCATTGAGCATGTCGTTCTCGACAATGTGTTTGACCAGCTTGGCATAGTCCTCAGGGGTGCCCAGGCGGCTGGGGAAGGGCACGCCGGCGGCGAGGGCATCCTGCACCTCCTGGGGCATGCCAAACAGCATGGGGGTGCCGAAAATGCCGGGAGCAATCGTCATGTTGCGGATGCCGCTGCGCGCCAGATCGCGGGCGATGGGCAAGGTCATGCCGACCACGCCGCCCTTGGAGGCTGCATAGGCGGCCTGGCCGATCTGGCCGTCGTAGGCGGCAACGCTGGCCGTCGAGATCAGCACGCCGCGCTCGCCAGTGGCTTCGGGCTCGTTCTGGCCCATGGCTTCGGCGCAGAGGCGGATCATGTTGAAGCTGCCGATCAGGTTGACCGTGATGGTCTTGCTGAACACCTCCAGCGAGTGGGCGCCTTTTTTGCCCACGGTCTTTTCAGCCGGTGCGATGCCGGCGCAGTTGACCAGGCCAAACAGCTTGCCCAGCGATACCGCCTTGGCGACCACGGCCTGGGCCTGTTCTGCATTGGACACATCGCATTGCACAAAGGCGCCGCCCAGTTCCTGGGCCAGTGCCTTGCCTTTTTCTGCCTGCATATCGGCGATGACGACGGTCGCGCCCTCGCGGGTCAGCATGCGTGCCGAGCCTTCTCCCAGGCCCGAAGCGCCGCCTGTGACGATAAATACCTTGTTGGCGATTTGCATCGCTATGTCTCCTGGTTGTTGGATCGATGCATCTTAGCCCAGAGCTGGGCGGCGAGCAGTCACAAAAAAAGGTTCATCGCTGAATTCCGTGGATGACTGGCGAACGCTTGAGTACCCTAAGGCCTGATTCAACGGCAATCAGGAGGAACAAGTGCTCGACCGCAA